>CAVUBJ010000006.1:5000-618181 GCA_963739805.1 uncultured Trueperaceae bacterium | reverse complement strand
CAGCGGCAACATCGACCCCGGCCAGGCGCAACACGTGTTCGAACGCTTCCTGAAGGCGTCGCCGCCTGACGCCGCACCTCGAGACCGTCGCCAACGACCGCGCCCAGGCGCTGCTCGACGCGCACCGCCGGGTGCGCAGCGCCGCGCGCATCAAGGGCCTGCGCTACCAGGTCGCGCCGCTCCTCCCCGTCGACATCCTCGGCGCATACCTCTACCTCCCCGGGTAAGCCATGGCCAAGCGCACCGACTTCACCACCATCCGAACCGAAGGCGCACTGCTCCCCCCGGATCTCCTCAAGCGCCTGCGTGCCGGCGACCGCGGCCTCCCCGGCCTCACACCGAACGACTACCACCTCGTCGGCCACACCCGTCTCACCGAAGCCATCACCGAGGCCTGGAACCAGCTCCAAGGCGCCTGGGCCACCTTCCAGGAGGCCCGCGCCAAGCTCCCCACCGGCGACCTCGGCACCACCGTCACGCGCGAACGCTGGCTCCTGCCGCTGTTCCAGGTGCTCGGCTACGGCCGCCTCCGACCCGCACGCCGACACGATCGACGGCAAGAGCTACCCCATCAGCCACGGCTGGACGCACGTGCCCATCCACCTGGTGGGCTGCACCGTCGATCTCGACCGCCGCACCCCCGGCGTCGCCGGCGCCGCCACGCACAGCCCCCACGGCCTGGTCCAGGAGTTACCTGAACCGCAGCGACGAGCACCTCTGGGGCATCGTCTCCAACGGCCTCACCCTACGCATCCTGCGCGACAACGCCTGCCTCACCCGCCAGGCCTACGTCGAGTTCGACCTCGAAGCCATGTTCGACGGCGAGGTCTACGCCGACTTCGTGCTGCTCTGGCTCACCTGCCACCAGACCCGGTTCGAGGCCGACCAGCCCGAGAATGCCTGCTCGAACAGTGGACCCAGGACGCCGCACGAGCAAGGCACCCGCGCCCTCGACAAGCTGCGCGACGGCGTCGAAGCGCGCCATCAACGCCCTCGGCCAGGGCTTCCTGCCCACCCCGCCAACACCGCGCTGCGCGAACGCGCTCCAGGACGGCGACCTCGCGCCCAGGACTACTACCGCCAGCTGCTGCGCATCGTCTACCGGCTGCTGTTCCTCTTCGTCGCCGAGGACCGCGACCTGCTCCACCCGCCCGACGCCGACGACGACGCCAAACAGCCGCTACACGCTACTACGGCACCAACCGGCTCCGCACCTCGCCGACGCCGTGCCGCGGCGGCCGCCACGCCGACCTGTACGAGAGCCTCAAGCGTCATCTGGCGCTGGCTCGGCGACGACGGCGCGCCCGACTCGCCCTGCCCGCGCTCGGCAGCTTCCTCTTCTCGCAGCGACGCCACCGCCGACCTCGACGCCTGCCAGCTCACAACCGCGCCTGCTCGACGCCATCCGCGCGCTCGCCTTCACCACCCAGGACGACGGCCGCCGCGCCGTCGACTACCGCAACCTCGGCGCCGAGGAGCTCGGCAGCATCTACGAGTCGCCTCCTCGAGCTCCACCCCGAGTCGACCCCGACGCCCGCACCTTCGAGCTCGACCACCGCCGCCGGCAACGAACGCAAGACCACCGGCAGCTACTACACGCCCACCAGCCTGATCACCGCTGCTGCTCGACACCGCCCTCGACCCCGTCCTCGACGAAGCCGCGCGCAAACCCGAGCCCGAGCAGGCCATCCTCGACCTCGTCGTCGACCCCGCCTGCGGCACCGGCCACTTCCTCATCGCCGCCGCCCACCGCATCGCCCGACGCCTCGCCGCGTCCGCACCGGCGACGACGAACCCAGCCCCGACGCCATCCGCCACGCCCTGCGCGACGTCATCGGCCACTGCATCTACGGCGTCGACCTCAACCCGATGGCCGTCGAGCTCTGCAAGGTCAGCCTCTGGCTCGAAGCCCTCGAACCCGGCAAGCCCCTCACCTTCCTCGACCACCACATCCAGTCCGGCAACAGCCTCCTCGGCGCCACCCTCGACCAGCCCCTCACCGCCTGATCGGCGACGGCATCCCCGACGACGCCTTCAAGCCCATCGCAGGGCGACGACAAGGCCGTCACCCGCGACCTCAAAAGCAGGAACGCCGAAGAGCGAGGCGGGCAGGCACGCTGTTCGGCGCCACGGGCGAGGACCCCACGGAGGCGCTCGCGCAGCAACTCCAAGCGCTCGACGCCACCAGCGACGACGACATCGCCACCGCCCGGCCAAGCGCGCGCTCTACGAGCGCCTGCAAACCTCCACAGCGTACGAGCAGGCCCGCACCATCGCCGACGCCTGGTGCGCCGCCTTCGTGTGGCCCAAGCGCCGGACGCCCCGCAAGCATCACCACCGCCGACCTGCACGCCCTGCACGACGGCAAGACCGCTCGACGTGTACCGCGCCGACCAGCTCGCGCGGCTCCGCGACGCGTACCGCTTCTTCCACTGGCACCTCGAGTTCCCCGACGTCTTCGACCGGCCCAACCCCGGCTTCGACGTCGTGCTCGGCAACCCGCCGTGGGAGCGCATCAAGCTCCAGGAGAAGGAGTTCTTCGCCAGCCGCGACGCCCGACATCGCCAACGCCCCCAACGCCGCCGCCCGCAAGCGCTGATCAAGCAGCTCGAGCACGACGAACCCCGCGCTCCACGCAGGCGTTCCTCGACGACCAGCGCACGGCACGACGGCGAGAGCCACCTCGCTGCGCAACAGCCGGCCGCTACCCGCTCTGCGGCCGCGGCGACATCAACACCTACGCCGTCTTCGCCGAACTCGACCGCAACCTCCTCAACGCCGACGGGCCGCGCCGGCTTCATCGTCCCCACCGGCATCGCCACCGACGCCACCACCCAGTTCTTCTTCCAGGACCTCGATCGAGCACCGCAGCCTCGTCAGCCTCTACGACTTCGAGAACCGCAAGCGCATCTTCCCGGGCATCGACAGCCGCATCAAGTTCTGCCTGCTCACCCTCAGCGGGCACGAGCGCCCCGTCAACGAGGCGCCGACTTCGTCTTCTTCGCCCTCGACCCCAGCGACCTCCACGACGACGAGAAGCGCTTCACCCTCACGCCCGAGGACATCGCCCTCCTCAACCCCAACACCCGCACCTGCCCCGTCTTCCGCACCCGCCGCGACGCCGAGATCACCAAGGCCATCTACCGCCGCGTGCCCGTCCTCATCAACGAGCACCACCGGCGAGAACCCCTGGGGCATCACGCTTCAAGCAGGACTGTTCAACATGACCAGCGACTCCGGCCTGTTCCGCACGCGCGACGACCTCGAGGGCCAAGGCTACGCGCTGGACGGCAACCGCTTCGTCAAGGGCAAGGACACCTTCTTGCCCCTCTACGAAGCCAAGATGATCCACCAGTACGACCACCGCTTCGCCACCTACACGTCCGACGGCAGCACCCGCGACGTCACCGACAGCGAGCACGCCGACCCGACCTACGAGCCGCTGCCGCGCTACTGGGTGGAGAAGGCCGAGGTCGACCGGAAGCTCGAGAAGCGGGACAAGAGCGGCAAGCTCGAGTGGACGTGGGACGAGAAGTGGCTGCTAGGATTCCGCGGACGTCGCCCGAACTACGGATGTCCGTACGGCGATCTTCTCGCTCCTCCCGCGGACGGCGGTCGGCAGACAACCTGTCCACTATTTCCTGACCGCTGCGGACCCAGCTCGAAGATGCTCCTGTTCCTTTCAAACCTCAATGACCAGCTTCGCGTTCGACTTCGTGGCGCGGCAAGCAGGCCGGTGGCACGAATCTCAACTTCTTCATCGTCGAGCAGTTGCCGGTGCCCGCACCAAGTGATCTTGACGACGGGGAGCGCGCCTTCATCGTGCCTCGCGCCCGAGAACTCGTGGCAACGGACCGCACGCTTGCGAAGGCCGTAGGCCGAGCGGGGCCGCCCGTCGTGTGGGACGCGGAACGCAGGTTCTGGCTCCGCGCCGAGCTGGACGCCTTCTTCTTCCACAAGTACGGCGTCACCCGCGACGACGCCGCCTACATCATGGACACGTTCCCCATCGTCAAGCGGCACGACGAGGAAGCCTTCGGCTGCTACCGCACGAAGGACGCCATCCTCGAGATCTACGACGACCTGGAACCCTTCCTCGCCGACCCGAGCGGCTACGTCAGCCGGCTCGACCCGCCACCCGGCGCCGCGCGAGCCCGCGGGGAGGAGGTGCGCCGATGACCTGCCGTCCTGCACAGCAGCGGCGCACTCGTGGCATCCCTGCCACGAGAGATGGGGACCCGCTCGCGACCGCATGCGGTACACGCTGCCGGGCACGGCGCTGCCCGAGAAGGCCCCCGCGGAAGGGAGCGGTGAGCATGCCCCTGTGGATGGTTCGCGCAGGAAGCTACGGCGAGCACGAGGACTACGCGCTCGAGCACAACATCGTGCTCGTCGACTGGCGTCAGGCGCACGACCTCGCCCGCGGCCGAGAGCCGGGACGACATCAAGACCGCGTTGCGCGACGCCTACCCGGACCAGGGCGAAGCCACCATCATCCACTGGGCCGGCCAGCTCTGGACGTTCACGCACCGCATCAGCGCGGCGACATCGTCGCCTTGCCGCTCAAGAGCCAGCCCGCCATCGCATTCGGCCGGGTGACGGGCCCCTACAGCTACGAACCCTCCAACCCCGCCGGCGCCCAGCACACCCGCCCCGTGACCTGGCTCCGAACCGACGTTCCCCGCAGCGCTCTCGACAAGGACCTGCTGTACTCCTTCGGCGCGTTCATGACCGTCTGCCAGATCAAGCGCAACAACGCCGAGGAACGCATTAAGGCCATGCTGGAAGGGCGAGCCCCGAAGCCGACCATGACGACCAGCCGAGCGCGGACGACGACGAATCCGACGCCGCCAGCGCCCAGGTCGACATCGCGCAGTACGGCAAGGACCTCATCCGCGAGCGCATCAGCCAGCGCTTCAAAGGCCCCAAGTTCGAGGGCCTCGTCGAGCAGCTGCTCATCGCGCAGGGCTACTCGACCGAGCGGACGACCGAGGGAGCGGACGGCGGCGTCGACATCGTCGCCGGCCGCGGCCCCATGGGATTCGACGGCCCGCGGCTCGCCGTCCAGGTGAAGTCGACCGACGCGCCCGAAGGAGAAGGCCCCGTACGCGAGCTACAAGGGGTCTTGAAGCGCTTCGGCGCCAACCAAGGCCTCTTCGTGAGCTGGGGCGGCTACAAGACCAGCGTGCTGCGTCGTACGCGCGAGCTCTTCTTCGAGGTCCGGCTGTGGGACGCCGACGACGTCATCGATGCCTTGCTCGAGCACTACGACCGGCTGCCCGACGACATCAAGGCCGAGCTGCCCCTCAAGCGCGTCTGGACGCTCGCCCTCGAGCAGGATTCGTAGCCGCAAGCGCGAGACGCCACTGGAGCTACGCCCCATCCCCCAACCACCACAGCAGCGAACCCGGCATCCGGCGCCTCGCGCCCGCCTGCATGCTCGCCAATACCCTCGTTCGCCATCCTGGAACGCTGCTTGGACGCCGCCGACATCGACATCGACGCCAACACGGCCCTGCAGCGCCCGAGATACAGATTGATTGGAACGGCCACCCAGAGCGAGCTGGCAGACTCTCGAAGCAATCTCACGCACAGAGAGCACACCTTCGCTGCATGTGTCCGGTTCCCGAAACGGCAACGCCAGCCTGCAGCAATGTCCTTCGGGTTACGAAGGGTCCCGTCTCGCAGTTCCTCGGGGTCGCTCCACGGTAGTCTAGGTAATCGTAGTGCTGCAGAGCATTGGGACAGCCGTATCGGCTTCGGTGGCGTGGCTCGATCACAACGCAGGGGCAACCAACTTCTTGCTCACGTTCGCCCTCGTCCTCATCACTGCGTACTACGCATGGCAGACAAGACAGCTGACGAGCCAAGCACGCGCCGATGCCGTGCGAGCACAGCGCGAGTTCATTTGGCGCGGTGAAGACTTCGCGTTGCGCGAACTACGGTCGAAGGCTTATCACTTGACAACTCGCGCACTTTCAGAGCAGGGACTCGACGGTGATGAAGCGGAAGCCTATTCATACGACCTTCAGAGAATGGACGAGATCACGCGGCAACTCACGCATCACCCTGGGCTGGCGAACGTCGCCATTGCGCTCTACAGGGATCTCGCGTGGAGGATAGATCCTGCCCGCGCAAAAACACCGGTTTCCGCTCGTGCACGCGCCAATGCACCTTGAGGAATTCCAAAGCCGAATGCAGGAGAACTTCGATCAACTCAACTCGATAATCGACAAGATGCTTAGGCAGCCCTGACGGAATCCGAATTCGACTAAACCCAACACCGCCATGAGGGAACCCCAATAGCTAGCCGTACCGCATTCCGGTAGCTTCGCTACGTTGAACCGAGCGCGGAGGCGACTCGGAAACGCATGCTCGGCGAGACCACGGCGCTCGATATGGTCGGTTGCACTGTGTGCCAGTTGTGTGCGAATTCACGAGACGGCACGAACCTCAAGAACCTCGGGCAACAAGCGGAATGCGTCAGAAACGCCATGTCGGCATCTCCAGATACCTCCAGAACCTCAGAGAATCTCCGTCCAGGAGCCGAGATCGGACTCTTAATCAGCGGGTTATAGGTTCAAGTCCTATACGACCCACCACAGGAATCGGGCGAGGGACGAGCTTCGGGAAAGCTCGTCCCCGCGTCTTGCATGACGGCGTACCGACCGGACTCCTAGTGCGCCGCCTGTAACCTGGCTGGCGTCCGTCCCTCCGACCTGTCCGTTGGACACTTCGCTCCGCCCGGCCCGCGCACTGCGGACGTCTGGACTGCCATGAGGGTTCGCTCAGGCAGGCGTGGCAGTTCGTTGGGTCTCCACCGTCGTCGCACCGGAGTCGAAGGAGCGTCATTCCTCTCAAGATCGCCCGTCTCAAGATCGCCCGAGTGGACGGGGCTCGGTGGCCCGTCACGCACGCCGCGGTTGCGACCTACACCGCCCCGTCCGCCATCGCGAAGAACATCGGGCTGAAGTACGGCACGAGCCACACCAGCCACACCAAGACGCTGAACCTGTGGAAGCGGGTGATCCAACCCTCGTCCCGACGCGCCAGGACCACCGCTGCCCAGACCGCGTGCACCAGCATGAGCAGGATCGCCACGAGGCCCGTCACGCCGTGGACGTCGGTCGTCATGCCGCCGGCGAACTCGAACATCATCCCCGTGCCCACCGTGTCGGCCGCGAGTCCCAGGATGAAGAACGCGAGATGCCAGGGGCGGAGCCGACCGACGATGCGCTCGCTCCACACGCCGATCGAATAGAACAGTAGCGCCAGGGTGATGATCACGGTCACGCTCGCTGGCATGCCGACCTCCCGTGCCCAGTGGGGTCCGGCGTCGAGCGCCGGCCTCGGCCAGGTATCGCAATCTACCCGCCACCGACGCACCGTTCGAGGGTCATTCATCACGTCGGCCTTCTCGCCGGTGCCGGTCGGGCAGACCTCCTCCTCCAACGCAGCGGAGTGTAGGTCCGAGCATCTCGCATGGCGGCGCGGTGAGCCCAGATTCGGATCGTTGGCAACCTCGGGGGCGATTCATCCCGCCAATTGCGTGCCATCGCCACAAACGACAATGCTGCCATTCCCCAGGCACATCAGGACCTATCTGTGGATTGCCTTTGGCTCTTCCTATCTGTTCTGGTTGGGCGGTTGGTATCGAGCAAGCCGTTTCGGCGTGGACGTCCTCGTCAACAACGAGATCTACTTCTGGCAGGGAAGTCCGCAGGTGCTGCCCGTGAGCCTGTTGTTCGCCATCGCCACCTTGGGACCGTTCTTGGCCGCCATGGTGGTGCGGATACACAGTCACATCTCGGTGAGCAGGAACGGGTTTCGGCGCCATCTAGAGGATCGCGATCGTGCGGACTACCGACCTCTGTCTTCGCGTGCTGGCTTGCGCAGGACGGATGCAACAACATGCTGGCGACGCAGGCGCCGCCGACCACGCGCCGTCGGATTCGGCCGAAAGGGCGCGGCGCCCATCGGGGAAAGGAAACCGAGTCAAGCGAGCAAGGGATGCGAGGCGGCCTTCAGGGCAGGAGACCTCGAGGCGCTGATGGACCTGTGTGGGCTGGACGCCGTCTTCACGAACGTGCGCGTTGCGCACGTCGGACCGGAAGCGAACCACAGCGTGCTTCGTGGCCATCTCGAGGCTGCCGCCTCGATCCGCACGAACGATGAACCGCCCACGGGTCGGCGTCGAAGGTGGGCATCGCCTGGCTCGTCAGTTCCGCATCGGTCGCGTCGAACCTGAGCGCACGCCGCGAGCAGGACGAGCAGGACCGAGCTCAGGACCCAACGGGCCGCCTTCATGATCGACCTCCGGTCGTGCTGGCGGCATTCCGGGTGCCGTGGGGGGGTGCGTCGCCGTTCGTGGGCCAGCACCCGAGCTCACTGGGCCACGGGAGGCGGTACCTCGGCCCAGCGTTAAGGCCGAGGTACGCGGAGGGTCGGGTCAGAGCGCCGTCTTGACGATCTCGCCGCTGGGCGCGATGACGTACCACGTGCCGCCGAAGTTCTCGATGGCCTGGCAGTTCACCTCTCCGGGGTCTTCATCGCCCACGAAGTAGTACAGGGGATGGCCCTGGTACGTCACTTGCGTCGTGCCGTCGTCTCGAACGACCGTACCGACGAGGTCCGCGTCGATCGTGGCCATCGCCATCGCGTCGTCCGACATCGACTCTCCCATCATCGCGTCGCCCATCATGGCGTCGATGCTCTCCAGGGTGAACGGCGGCCAGGCGTCGGCGCATTCGCCGGCGCAGGCGACGCTCTGATCGTCGTCGCCGACGACGATGTAGAGCGTGCGGCCGTGACTGTCGGTCAGGTAGGGCCCAAGCGCCTCGTGGTCCATGACCGTGAGGTGCTCGGCCGGGGTCGACTCCTTCATCTCCGACTGCGCGACGGCGACCGCTCCGAGGCTGGTCACCAACGTCATCGCTACGAGCGTGAGGAACGTACGCATATCCTTGGCCTCCTTGGGTTTCATGTTCGGGTCGTGGCGTAGGCGTGCTGGGGGCGCGTTCGGCACCTCCCTCCGGTTCGCGCTCGCTGTCAACGTAGGAGAGATCGGGTCCGCCAATCATCGCAGTACCTCACGGAAAGATCACGGTCGGGCCCCCGCGGACGGCGCCGCACCCAAGCCTGACGCGCACAGACACCTCACCTGACACCTTGTCGGCACGTCTTCCGCGGTGATTCGCGCTTTTGGCCGACGATCGACTACGCCGACGCAGCGCTATCGGCGACGGGCCTTCGGTAGCTCCGGAACGGTTACACCAGTACCCGACCCACAAGCGCCCCTCTACCGCGGCAACGTCGGCACGACTACCCAGCAACTCGACGAAGCCCGCGTCATGGCCGCCTGCAAGATCGGCATCCGCAGCGTCCTCGTCGGCCCCCTACGCCAGCTTCCCCGACCCCTTCCGCATCCCCTTCATCCGACCCCACCCCAACAACCACTGGTACGCAAGGCGTACCCGCGTCGACGCCCAATCGGCATACGGCGCCACTATCCGCCAGCGGAGCATAGGTGGTCTACAACCCCCAACACGCGTAACCGCCTTCGATAGAAGGCCAGGAAGCAGGCAGGGGTGGCCTGTGAGCGGCGGCCGTGGCCTGCTCGGCTCAAAGCACCCTTCGTGTGTTGGGCTGCTCGACGAACACGTCGAACTCTTGCACCAATTCCTCGAGCTGCCGCAGGCGATCTTGATCTGATCCCGGAAATCCGAACCACGTATCGGCGCGGGCCGAAGGAGGTCTCGAGCTTCGCCCCGTTCTTGTTCCGGCCTTGGGGTCAGGATTCGGAGCTCTTCGGCTGTCCGAGATCCCCTGAGCGTAGGTCCTGGGCCGCACATCTCCCAGAGCCGAATGGGTTCTCCGCCGCTGCCGATCCGGGCGGCACCGCAGCCCGCCGCGAATGGTGCCGATGGCTCGTGAACGTGCCCTTCGGTCGCCTGCGACTGATTCCGATGCTATGCGCCGTTCGACCCACGGGCGCATGCGCGATCCGGAGCGCCACGTCACGGACGCTCACACAACACCCGTTGACTCCATGCACGTTGCTCGGACGTTCAGGTCAGCAAGATCCGCGGCTGCGTCGAGATCAAGCCGATGTCGGACACCTTTCCTGACACCTTATCCCCGTCGTGGTCGGCGCCGCCAAGTAGCCTGTCCGAAGGCGTTGCGCAGATTCAGAATCCCCGTCTCCAACGCGTGGAACACGAGTGCCTACTGTTGCCGACACTTGACGCGTGGGGTATGCAGGAGGTCTCTTGATCAACGGGTAATAGGTTCAAGTCCCATACGACCCACCACCAGAAGAGCCGTGAGGGACAGGCGATACAAGATCGTCGCCCTCGCGGCTCGCACTTTGGCAGCCCCTTTGACACCTTTGCTGACACCCTAGCTGACACCTCATGGCTGCCCCACAGAGGCGAACGACAAGCGCGGCGGCGTCCATAAGACGGAAGCAACGCCACCCGACGGGCCGGCCCTCGCCGCGCAGGGCCACCAACGGAAGTCGAACCCTCCACCGAAACCCGTACGGTTCAGTATGCTGACGGCGTCCGACCGAGTACCACCTGACGCCACCGGACCCGGTGGACCGCGCGCCCGAGGGCGCCGGAGAGGGGACCGCATGGACGCATCCCGGCCCTACGGCAACATCGACCTGGCCGCCGCCAACGAGGCCAACTTCGGCACCTTCCTGGCGCTGCAGGAGGGCATGGACGGCGCGGAGGTGCGGCGCGACGACGGCGCCACCTGGGTGGCCAACGCCTCTCCCATGTTCTGGTTCAACATGGTCACCGGACTGCGCCGTTCGGGCGCGGCGCTGGACGCCTTCATCGCCGAGGTCAAGGCCACCCACATGCGGCTCGGCACCCCCGTGATGGCCTGGCTCTCCCCCACCGCCGGGCACGCTGCGGAGGCCCTGACCGCGGCGGGCATCGGGCCGGCCGGCGAGACGCCGGCGATGGCCGCTCGCCTCGACCGGCTCGTCGCACCGGAGCCGGGCGCCGGCGTCACCGTCGAACGCGTGGCCGACGAACGCGTCCTGCGGGAGTTCGCGCGGACGATCGTGCACGGCACCGGCATGCCGGAGTACGAGGACGCCTGGTTCGCGTTCTTCCAGCGCCTCGGGCTGGCACCGGACGCGCCGGTCCAGAACGTGCTCGCGCGCGTCGACGGCGCGCCCGCCGCGGGGGCGACGGTGTCCATGTCCGACGACGTGGCCGGACTCTACGGCGTCGCCACGCTGGCGGCGTACCGGCGGCGCGGGCTCGGCGCCCTGGTGAGCAAGGCCGCCCTCGACCTTGCGCGCGACCGCGACTACACCGTGGGCATCCTGCAATCCTCGAACCTCGGTCTCGGGGTGTACCGGAAGATGGGCTTCGAGGAGACCTTCCGCTATCAGATCCATCACTGGTCGCCCGCCGACTGACCCGCGCGACCGCCGCCAAGCAGCCTGTGCGAAGGCATTGCGCAGATCCAGAATCCCCGTCTCAAACCCGTGAAACGCGAGCGCCGACGGTTGCCGACACATCACGCGTGGAGTATCCACGAGGTCTCTGGGTCAGCGGGTTCTGGGTTCGAGTCCCTGACGACCCACCGAGCGAGGCGAGGGACGGACGCACGGGGCAGACGTGCCACCCTCCGTCCCTCTGCCCCGGTTGCCAAACTCGACCGCAGCGAGGGACACCTGGCCACAGTCGCCACGGAGACGAACACGTGGGGTAGGGGAGCGATCATGCCTGCGCCAACGGTGACACGATCCGAGCCTCGAGCCCCTCCGGGTGGCCCCGGACCTCAGCCGGGGGGAGGGCCGCCACTCCTCGAACCCATGCGCGCACACGGACGAGGGGTTGCATGCGCGTCCCAGCACGCTCACGTGCCGAGCGTAGGTGTTCGGCCAAACTGGCGGCCCAACATCGTTGCCCGGCACCACCTGGTCGAGGCGTGCTGCATGGTGCGCGATGTCGTTGCGCGCACCCCTCGCCTTCTCCACCAGCCCGAAGCTCATCGAGCAGCGTGTGCGAAGAACTCCGACACTATCGTGGGCGGAGAACCGACCCCGCGCTGACCGTGCACCGGCTACGTTGGGCTCGGCCTTGCGGCCTCGAGCGTCGTCCCGTGTGCCAGCCAGTACCCTGCCCGTTGCGTCCTGCACCTCCTGGCTCGAGCGCCCGTTGCGGAAACCGGTCGCGAGAGGCGGCGACACCCGAGCGACGGACGATGTCAGGATCATCCTCTCCGCCCCGCCAGTCGCCCGCATGGCGACGCGCCTCCGGGGCGATGGGTTGTGCTGCCTCGAGCGCGGCCTGGTCGGCCGACTCGCCGCCGCCAAGGTCGGCGGCATGACGATGGCCGGCAGGCTGCTGCCCGTCGCCCATCCTGGGCACGACGACAGAAAGGAGCCAGCATGCATGCAACGACGCCTGGAGGAGCGGCCGCGACCGTCGCCGCCACCCTGCTCGGGGCCCTCCTCGCGGCCCTCCTGTGCGCTTCGCCGGTGCGGGCTCAGGACGCCCCCACGCCCGAGACGAGCCTCCATGTGGCCGTCCTCGTCGGGAACACCGACGCCGTGCAGCGCCACATCCAGGCCGGCGCCGACCTGAACGAGCGGGACGCCTACGGCTCCACCCCGCTCACCATCGCCGCCACCTTCGGCCGTGCCGACGCAGCCCGCGCCCTCCTCGACGCCGGCGCCGACCCCGACCTCACCGACGCCAACGGCTCCACCGCCCTCCACATCGCCGCCTTCCTCGGCCGCACCGCCATCGTCCGCACGCTCCTTGACCACGGCGCCGATCGGTACGTCAGGAACAACGCCGGAAGAACCGCTCTCGGGTCGGTGACGTTGCCGTTCGACGAGCTCAGACCCGCCTACGACGACATCGCCCGAGGCCTCGCCCCACTCGGGTAGGTGCTCGACTACGCCCACATCCCGGCCGAGCGCCCGTCCATCGCGGACATGCTGAGGCCAAGCGCCGAGGAGCTCTCAGCGGTCGAGTTCGCGCCGGCGCGGGGTGACGGGTGGCCGGTCTCGACACCGGAGGCCCAGGGCCTCGATCCGGCCCCCGTGGCCGAGGCCTACCTCAACGCCGCCACCCTGGACAACCTCTACAGCCTGCTGGTCGTCAAGGGCGGCCCCTTGATCGCGGAGCGCTACTTCAACGGCGTGTCGATGGACCAGAAGACCTTGGCGCAATCCGTGACCAAGAGCTTCACGTCCGCCCTCGTGGGCCTCGCCAGGGAGCAGGGGTGCCTGAGGAGCCTCGACCAGCGCATGCTCGAGTACTTCCCTGACCAAGCCGACCGTGTCACCGACCCCCGCAAACGCCAGATCACGCTGCGCCAGATGCTGCAGATGCGTGCCGGCTACCCGTGGGAGGAAACCGACGACACCCTGTGGGCCGGCCTGACCTCCGGTGAGTACCTCCGCCTGGTGAGCGAGTTCCCCCTCAGCGCCGATCCCGGCACGACCTTCCAGTACAGCAACCTCACCTCCGCGTGGCTCGCCGACATCGTCGCGCGCGCCTGCGGTACCGATCTGCTGAGCTTCGCCCAGGAACACCTCTTCGGGCCGCTCGGCATCGAGCCCGGCGAGTGGTGGCAGGACGTCGACGGCTACTACATCGGACTCGGCACCCTGCACCTGAGCGCCCGCGACGCCGCCCGCTTCGGCCTTCTCTACCTGCAAGGCGGCGCGATCGACGACCGCCAGATCCTCCCGACGGAGTGGGTGAGGGACTCGCTGCGAACCTACTCCGAGCACATCTGGCCGGACGTGGGCGCCTTCCGCAACATCGGCTACGGCTACCAGTGGTGGACGGCCACCGCCGGCAACCACCGCGTCCAGTACGCCTGGGGTCACGGCGGGCAGCTCATCGTCCTGATCCCCGACAGCGACATGGTCGTCGTCGCCACCAGCGACCCCCACTACCCGGGGCCGCGCAACGATGGCGCGTCCTGGCACGATGAGGTCGCCACCCTGAGCCTCGTGAGCGAGTTCATCCGCGCATTGCCCGGGGAGTGACGACCTGTTATCACCGTCCCCAGCGTCCGCCCGCGCGGCATCGAGTCGGAGGGATCGACGCGCGACCGCACCCTCCCCCGGCGGTTGGGTGCGGCCGTGCGTTGCGTGGCGGTCGCCCAGGCGAGCGACGTGTGCGTTTGCACCGAGCCAGAGCCGATGTCGGACACCCTTCCTGACACCGTATCCGCGGCGTGGTTGGCGCCACCAGGCGGCGACTGCGACACCGTTGCGCGAGGCCGGAATCACCGTCTGAACCATGGGAAACACGTGTGGCGACGACCGTCGCCACGTCACGCCTGGAGCATGCGGGAGGTCGCTTGATCACCGGGTTGTAGGTTCGAGTTCGTGACGATCCACCAGCTACCGTCCAATACGTTGACGCTCCGCTTCGGGGAGCCGTTCTGGGCGGCTTGGCATGGGCCGCGACCTTCGTGGCCGTCAGATGGTGGTTCCGTTGGCCACGGGGAGGGGTACGCGATGGCGCACGAGGTTTCCTTCCATGAGGCATTCGTGGCCTTCATCGAGGCCGAGCTCTACAAGAGCGCCAGACCGGCCACCATCCGCCTCTTCCGAAGCACCGTCGAGCACTCGTTCGGCGCGGGCGAGCGCCTCGGCGTCGACCGGCAGGCCCCGCCGTTCGTAGCCCTTGCGGGCGCGGCTCCAGCTCAAGAGGACGACGGTCAGGGTCGAGTGCGTCCGGTTGCATCGCTTGAGCGCGGCGTCCAGCACCATCTCGAAATGGCTGCGGTGGTTGTTGAGGGTGACGTCACTCGCCGCATCCGATCCGGCGGGCCGAAGTGTCCCGCGGCACAGGTCGACCGAGTTGGCGCTTCAGTCCTTCCTCGCAGCGGACACGTCGACGCATAGGACTCCCTTGTTACCGTCCTGGTCGGCGATCACGGTGAGCGAGGGCGCGTTGCTGTCATCGACGACGGCGCCACCCGCGGCGAGGACGGCGGCGATCCGTTGCTCGGCCACCTCGGGCGCCACGTAGACCTCGAGGTGAAACCGCTGACGCGGGGTCTCGTGGTCATCGGCGCCCCCGAACCACAGGTTCGGTACGCGTCCCGTGGCGTCCCGGATCTCGTCGCTGGGGGACCCGTGGCCCTGGGCCTCGGCGCTCCCGGTCAGCAGGGCCGCCCACACGGGGGCAATGGTCGCGGAGCGCGCCGTGTCGAGGCCGAGCTCGATCTGGCTGACCGAGGCCGGGTCGGCGGCAATCTTGTGGTCGGCGGCGATCTCGGTGATCCGTCGCGCGAGGTCGACGTCGAGCTGGGTCACCCATTCGACGACGTGTTCGGCGCCCTCGTCGTCGCGGTAGATGGCGTCGTCGGTGATCAGCTTGAGGTCAACGTAGCCATGGCCGATCGCCACGCGCGGGTGGTGGCCGAGCGCGTCGCCCGCCACGCCCACTGCGGCGACGAACCGTGCGGCGGTGCCGAAGCTGTCGACCACGTAGCGGGCGTGCAGTCCCTGGGCCAGCTTGCGCCAGTCCGTCAGGTTGGCCTCGGCGATCGGTTCGCCCTTCAGCATGTCCATAAGCGAGGGTCCTCTCTCCCTGAATCGGCCGCAGCACTCGCGCTCATCGCTTGTGCCGCGTCATCGTGCGAGTGTCGTTTCACGGTTGACCGGCGTTGGTTGTGACCCGGCCACATGCAGGCTCGACCGTCTTCACCATGACGCAATCCCACGGCCCCGTGGGTCGGTCGTAGGTGAAGCAGGGCCGCTCGTTGAGTCGACGGGTGCCGTTGTGCCGCTGCACCAGGGCATCGAAGGCGGACCACGTGTCGGGACTGAGTGGCGCGACGGGGTACGACGACTCGGTCGGCACGTCGCATCTTAGCCCGGTTGGGGCCGCACGGACCACGGTCGTGGCTTATCGTGCCGAGATGACGGCGGCAACGGTGGTACCCGTTCCGCACGAGGCGTTCGGCCCGAGCCGCGGAGCCGCTGCACTGAATGTGATGCGTCTTGCGCAACCTCGACTGACGCGATCGATAGCACAGAACCCGCGACGTTGGCCTCCTTCCCAATCCGGCGAGCCGCCTGCGGCTCATCAGCAGCCTGTGCCTGGAGCACAGCGAGGAGTGGCTCGCCGGCAGGCGCTACCTCGACCCCGCCCCCCTCGACGACACGCCCTCAACCCGAACATAAAGGTGCTCGCAGCCTCAGCAGACGACAGGCTCTTCGAACAAGCTACACGCTTCGGGGCTTGAGCCAGGAGCAACGTGCGTGCGCGCACGTGGGTCCGTCCCGTGCGTATACTCCTGATATACGCGTGGCTGTGCGGACTGCATGGACACGGTTAGGTGTGGCTGAACGAAGGGACCCCAGATCCCTGCGTGAGTGAACTCTGTTGCGACGATTGAGAGGGCGGCCAATGCCGCGAAGCGAACCTGCTGGCTGGAAGAACGATTCTTCTTGGACCGTTCTTTACAGGATTGGTGGCTTCGCTGCACTGGTTGCTCTCGCGTTCATTCCTATCCAGCTGGTCATCTTCATCGCCTCACCACCACCAGAAACAGCTCTCGGCCATCTGAACCTGCTCCAGGAGAACTGGTTTCTGGGCCTCCTCGGTCTCGACCTTCAGTATGCGGTATTCGCGGTGCTCCCCATGGGTCTGCTGACTCTCGCCCTGTGCGTTGCTCTCAGGCGGACTCATCAGTCCTACGTCGCCATTGCGCTCTTCCTAGGAATCGTGTCGACGACGGTCTATTTTGCCTCGAACGTTGCTTTCGACATGCTCTGGCTCAGTCATCGGTACGCGGCCGCTGTGACGGACGTCCAGAGGGCCAGCCTTCTTGCGGCAAGCGAGGCGCTGCTCGCCACGTATCATGGCACCGCCTATGACGTGTACTACGTCCTGGGCGGGATCGTCGGACTGATACTCGCGTTCGTCATGTTGCGGAGTACCGTCTTCACCAAGCTGACCGCCTACACGGGTCTCGTGATGAACACGATGATGCTGGTGCCGGCCACCGCAGGGGTCCTGGGCATGTCTCTCTCCATTGCTTCCCTGATTCCCACGACGCTATGGTTGGTGCTTGTCGCCCGACGGCTCTTTGGATTAGGACGAACCGAAGCTGGTTCACAACGGGCCGCCGCGTAGTGAGCACCGAACCAGCGCGCCAACACATGGATGGCGCTCGGAAGATTGCATCAGACGGGAACCGCGCGTAGCGCCCTGTAGGTTGCGCGCCAGCGTAAGTGCGCAACACGACAGAGGGGCTGCACAGGGCCGTGCCAGGTGCGCGTCTTCTTGACGTCCGACGATGGTGACTGTTGCGGCCGGTCCAATAGTAAACAGGTTGTCGACTCCAAGACCAGTCGCAACACTCGCCCTCCTTCACTCAAGGCGAACCGATCCGCTCCTCGGCGTCTTCGGTGTAACTCGACGACCTCACGACGATGCGCCTCGCTCCCCGCTTCCCGAGTTCCATGATCTTGTGAGCAAACGACGAAACGGCGAGGAGGTCAGGACCTTTGGCACTACTCGCGGGTCCGGCACAGGTCCGATGATGGTGGGCGAGACCCAGTGCGTGCAGGACATACGCACGGCGATGAGGTAGCCCCAGCCGCCCGCCCGCCGATCGCCACACTCGACGCGGCGGAGCGAATCATGCACGTGTCGGACGGCATGCCAGCGGAACTGGCGACTGCGCTCGAGCTGGTCCAGCAGCAAGGCCTCCATCGCCGCACAAGGAGACAGGAAATGAGCACAGGCAGAGTGCATACAGCAACCGCCGGACTCTCGGAACGCAAGACAGCGACGATCATCGGAGTGCTGTTCATCATCGGGACGGTGATGGGCGTACTCAGCGTGGCGGCGACGAACCCGATCCTGAGCGCCCCCGACTACCTTGCCCGCATCGCGGCGCATCCGAGTCAGATGGCCCTCGGGGCCCTCCTCGTGTTGGCCATGGTCTTTGCGCTCTCCATGGTGCCGGTGGTGTTCTACCCGGTCGGAAGGAAGTACAGCGAAGTCCTTGCGATGGGATACGTGGTGTTCCGCGGGGCCCTCGAGGCCATCCTCGCCATCATCGGCGTCAGCGGATGGCTGACGCTCGTCGCTCTCAGCAAGCAGCCCGCGGCCACAGCAGGCCCGCTCGCGGACTTTCTGCAGCTCGGCACGAGCGTGCTGTGGGACCAGGTGAGCGCGATTCCGTTCGTCCTCGGCGCGCTCATGTTCTACTACCTGCTCTTCGCCTCGAGGCTCGTACCGCGGTGGCTCTCCGTGTGGGGCCTCCTGGGAGCGCTGCTCTACATCGGCGCACCTCTGCTCCGGATGTTCGGGCTGTCGTTCGACTACCTCATGGGTCCGCTCGCCCTGCAGGAGATGGTGCTGGCGCTGTGGCTCATCGTAAAGGGGTTCGAACCCACCGAGCGGCGGTCACCCTTGAAAGCGACGTTCAACAGCCCCGCCCAGGGAGCAGACCTCTAGTCGTTTCGCGCGAACATGCGCATCCGGCAGACGTGGCAAACGCGCGCTCACGCGCCGGCCTCGAGCGCCTCGGCGCAGCGCTCGAGCCCACGGGCGAGCGCCGCGACCTCCGATGCGGCCAACGGAGCCAACATGCGCCCCTCGACCCCGGCCACAGCGGCGTCCGCCTCGTCCAGGCGGCGCAACCCCTCCGGCGTGGGGTGCATGCGCAGGATGCGGCCGTGATCGGGATGCGCCTCGCGCTCGACCCAACCGGCGCGTTCGAGCCCCTGGACGATCTGATGCATCGTCTGCGGCGTGACGAATGAGCGGCGCGCCAGCTCCGCGTTCGACTGCCCGGGATCGGCGGCGAGCTGCGCCAACGCCGCGTACAGCGGCGCGCTCAGCCCGCTTCCGGTCAGCTCACGCTCCATGGCGTGACGAAGCGCCTGCTGCAGGCGTTTCACGAGGTAGCCGATGCGGTTCTCGGGGGAGGGGCGGCCTTCGGGAGCTAGGGAGTCCATGGCTTGACATTGTATCAGCATCCTGATATCTTGTGGACGGATATCAGGAACCTGATACCAGGAGCCCGATGTCCAGCACGGGACCGCCGGACGCCCCTTCGAGCCGTCCGGGGCCCGCGCGGAGAGGACGAACGCCATGACCGACTCCACCATCTCGGGCCGCGCCGACCGGACCGACGCCGCCACGCAGGCCACCGCGGGAACCACCCCCGGCATCGACTTCGTGGCCGTGCAGGTACCCGATCTCGACGTCGCGGCGGCATTCTACCGGGACGTCGTCGAGCTTCCCCCGGCTCCCCAGAGCCCGCCGGCAGCGTGCCTGTTCGCGACCGAGCCCATCGCTTTCGCGGTGCGCGAGCCGCTCGGCGAGCTGCCCGAGCCCCACCTGCGCGGCCGCGGTGTCGCCCTATGGCTCGGGGTACCCGACGTCCAGGCGCTACGCGGGCGCCTCCTCGCCGCGGGCGCCGAGATCGTCGCCGACCCGGCGCCCAGCCCATTCGGCACGACGCTGGTCTTCCGCGATCCGGATGGGTACCTCATCACGGCCCACGAGCGGACACACGGCACCGCACGCCGATGAGCGGCACGCTCCCGACGACCGGCGCGACCGACACGTGACGCCACGCCTCGGGCACCGTCTCGGCCGCGCCGCCGCTATCAGGTGCGGTCGCCTGCGTGCCTGGCGACGGCCGGAAGGCCGGCAGCCTGAGGCCATTGGCGACCACCAGGATGGTGCCGCCCTCGTGCCCGAGCACGCCAAGCGGCAGCGGCAGGAAGAAGAAGACCGCGGTGAGGATCATCACCAGCATGATCCCGGGCGCGAAGATCAGGTTCTGCTTGATGATGCGATTGGCCTGGTGCGCCAGCCGGTAGGCATGCGGCAGCTTGGCCTAAGCGGGCAGGCCGCTGCGAAATCAGTACCCGCCCATCGACGATCGCCTGACACCCTTGCTGGCACCTTGTCCCGACCAGGTCGGCGCGGCTTCGGGCAGCGTGGCGACGATTCCCGCAAGACGACAATCACCGACAGCGACGCTGCCGCGCCGCATCCCGATTGGTGGCGCATGGTTGGGTCGACCGATATTCAGGAGGTCTCCCAGTCAGCGGGTCATAGCTTCAAATCCTATTCGACCCACCACCAGATGAGCCGTGAGGGACAGGCGATCCAAGCTCGCCGATGACCACCGGGAAGACCGGCTCCGAGACCGCCCCAACGCGAGTGCGAACCACGTGACGCGGTCCCGGCAACCATTCGGAACGATGGACCCAGCACCGGAAGTAGACACGCCAAGGGCACGAGGCGGAACACGGCGTCCGCGGTGAGCCCGATCGCCGGACAGAGCAGCAGCGCTCGAGACACGGGCACATGGATGTCCTTCGGATAGCGCGAGAGCACGCCCGCCACAACGACGGCGACCGCCACCACCGACGCACGGAGCCACACCGGCTGACACCGAGCGCCCTCATCACACCGCGACCCCGTCCACGGCTTGGTCGGCTCGAGCCCCGCGCACTCAGAGCCGGCCAAGCGGCCCACAGGGCCTAACGGACGTCACCTCAGAGGCAGCGCTCCGCTGAGCGGTGAGGGGTACAGCGCGATGCCCATGGGGTACTCGAGGTCCGAGGAGGCGAGCCAATCGGATTGCACGGTCGCGGTCCCCGTTAGGAAGCGATCGAGGTGCGACGGCTCGCCGGACAACCACACGTTCCCCGCTGCATCCAGCGCGATGCCCGGGGACTGCGACGTGCCGCCGATGGCGGACGTGCTGTAGGCCGGGGTCGCGTTGGACAGCGTTCCCGACCCTACGAGCTGGCTCGCGTCGTAACGGTCGAGCCCCCCGCCGACCGTCCAGAGGTTGTTGCTCGCATCGAACGCCATGGCGGTCGGGAACATCAAGGGGCTCGAGGTGGTCCGCAACCCGAACGCGGCCGTCAACGTGCCCCCGGACCCGAAGGGGCCGTCGTACCGCAGCAGTCGGAAGCAGCCGCAATCTGGGTCCTCGCCCGCCACCCAGAGGCTCCCAAACGTGTCGAATGCCAGTCCGCGTGGGCCCTGCAGCTCCGTGCCGCTACCGGCGTAGACGTTGGCCGGCGCCGTGTTCACGGTTGCGCCGCCCGCCTCCCGCAGCAGGTTGCGTACCTGAGCCGCCGTGTACTCGAGGATCTGGTCGGCACCGCGGTTGAGGATCCAAAGGTCGCCGTCGGAGTCGAAGGCGAGCTGGCTGAGCCGGTCGAATCCCGGGGCTTCGAGCACCAGGTCTGGTGGCGGGCTCCCGGAGCTCGCGAGCTTGCCCTGGAAGAAGAGCAGCACCTGGCCATTGCCGCTGTTGCCCCCGACCGGGTCAGCGATCCACAGAGAGCCGGACGGACCGAACGCCAGCTGGAAGCCGAAGGTCGTGTTCAACGTAGAGGGCGTCAGGTCGATGACGGCTGCTGCACCGTGCGCGCCGCCCGCAGCCAGATCAACGGCATCGTAGGCCACCACGGCTCCGCCCACCTCGTTGGCGCTCCATAGCCTCCCCGAGCCCGGCTGCTGCGCGTAGGTGCGCATGACCGTGGCGGTCTGGCCGTCCTTCACGCACGCGCTCACAACGGGATCGCTGGTCGCGCCGTAGGCGGTGCCCACCGGCGACCCGCCGGACGGCGCCGTGGCCACGCGCAAGGTCTCCACCAGGTAGGTCCCGGCTCCCAGGTTGGCGAGCGTGGTGCTGGCGCCCAAGGTCTTCTGGTAGTTGCCGGGGCCCGTAACGAGGACCTCGGGCGAGACACCGCCGGCGGATACGATGGTGACCGCTAGCGCGCCCTGCCCGTTGGAACTGCAGACCTGGATGTTGCTGCCACCGCCACTACAGCCCGAGAGCAAGGCTCCGAGGGCCACCACGGCCCCGAGGCCTACGGCAAGCCACCCATGGAACCGTGGCCGGACCGACGAACGTGGATGCATGGTCTCGTCTCCCCCCAAAGGTCGCACCGCGAGCGGGTCCGGACCCTCCCGGAGTCGAGGCCCGCGGGGTGCGACCAACACTTCATCAGCTCCGGTCGTCCGAGACGTCCGGAAGGCTCGAGGACTAACGCACATGGGATCCGCCCGATCTCCTTCCATCGTGAATGACTTACCGTATCACCGCGTGGACGGGGGCGGCCATGAGTGGTCTTGCCGCGGTCGGCAATTGGCGCGTCCACGGCTCGGGGTCCCGGATGAGGCCGAGCGCCTCGCACACACCGCGTAATGGGACTCAGCATGGCGGGCCAGAAGCGGGAACACGTTGCGTTGCTGCCCGCGCCCAGCTCCGGGGCCGGAGCGCACTCCCAGACCGGGCTTACCGGGCCGGGAGAGATGATCCTCGCACCGACCCGTTGCCCTGGGCGCCGCACCAGGAACTGGAGATGCTCCGGATTCGTGGATGGGGTTCAGCTCACAGGAGGTCTCTTGATCAGTGGGCATTAGATTCGAGTCCCATACGACCCACCACCAGAATCAAGTGAGGGACGGGCGTCTTGGAGGCTCGTCCCTCACGTTTGCCGGCCGCGAGCCGACGATGACACCTGGTGGGACACCTGGAGAAGCGCTGAATCCCAGCGCAGGCAACCCCAACTCCGCGATACCGCGGGGCAACAGAGCGCCTGCGACGACTCCGCTGCCAGCGCAAGGCGCCGGTCGGGTCGACACCCGTCACCGCCCTGGGCCGTCACGGAACCGGCACGTCAGATGCGCCGACCGCGGCCACGGGGAACCGCCCCACTGCTCGCGACGAGCCATGCTCAAGACGGTACAGGTCCACGTCTCCGAAGGGGCGCCCGGGTCTTACGTCCTGCCGTTCACGACGATGCGGACGATCCACGGTCTACGAGCGTTGTCGCCGGTTCAGACCGAGGACGGGTCGGACGGTCGCTCGATGGCCCGCTTGACGGTCGCGTACTTGTTCGCCAGCTCACGCCGCAACATCAGTCGGAGCAGCGGGGACAGGACCGAAACGAATCCCTTCGGCCTAACGTCGGTCGACACCACCAGGCTGCAGCCTCCGTCCACCCCCGTGAACGTGTACGTCGTGTCGAAGTCCATGGCCTTGCTGGTCGACGCGACCACCAAGTGTTGGGGCCGGTCGAACTCCGCGATGGTGATCTCGTTCTCCAGTCCTCGGTACACGGTCCGAAACCTCGAGCCCTCACGCACCGGACCCTCACCCTGGAGCTCCGCCACCGACACGCCCTTGTTCCACCGCGTCTCGTTCCGGACGTCGGCCATCAGATCGAAGGCCGTGCTGGGACCGCACTCGATGAATACGTTCTCGATCAGTGGCTGCGCCATTCAGCTCCCCTTCTGGCCCCTGACGTGTCGAGTGAATGCTCGCGCGGTCGACCCGCGCACAGCGGGACGGAACCGAGGAACCATGCAACGGCGATCCGCTGAAGCTACCACGCTGGGCACCGACCTGGGTCCTGTCGGGACGCTTCTCTCACGAAGCCTGCCTTGGCAGGACACGTTCTCGCGCGTACGCCGCCGGGGCGTCGCCGGGGCTCTGGTGGTCGACGGCGGCGTGCAGCCGCCGCTCGTCGAACCACCGCACCCACACCGCGTTCGTTCCAGTTCGCCACGGCGCCGCGGAGTCCGCTACCCGTGCCCGACGCTCCAGAGTGTCTCGGACGCGGCGCCGGTCACGTACTTCGCCGTCCGCACAACCGGCTCCTGCCGGGGGGGCGGATGGGCCGACCCCGGCCCATCAACCGCGCAAGCGCCCTCGGGACTCCTGGTCCGGATGCTGCATCAGATATGCCAGCCACCCTCCGACGCTGAGGTCGCCCAAGTCGTTGTGCGGCACGATCGTCGCGGGGTCGATGCCTTGCTCGTCCAGGTGGCGTGCCAGCGCGACGGTCGCGGCACGCGTCTCGGCGAAGGCCGCGCGCAGTCCCTCGAAGCCCTCCCCTACGTCGGGCCGGTAGGGGTGATACGTGTCCTCGACGAAGGGCTCGCCCAGTGCCACACGCAGGCGCCGCTGCCCCCAGCGTTCGATGCCGATCCAGTGCGCCACGGCTTCGCGGTGTCCCGGCGTGTCGGACCGGCCGTGCATGCGCCGGTCGAGCTCCTTGCCAGAGGCCTCGAGTTCGTCCGCGAGCTCGGCGATGGCCTTGCTGCGGGCGCGCCGCTCGGCCATCGGCCTGCGCACGAGTCCGATCAAGCCTTGGGTGATCCTCATGCCACCACCATCCCACCTCGACGCAGGGGAAACCGCAAGCCGGATCGCGAACCCAGGCACCACCCGTGCACCGCGCGCCACGCGCTGCGCACGGACGCGCTACAAAGCTGTTGCGTGACCGCACACGTCAGCCCATCTGGCAACCGGCAGACGCTTGACGTCGTGCGCGACACCGTGCACGAACCCGATCGATTCGCGGGACCCTCCTCGACCACGGGGCGTTTTGAGCGCGGGAACGACGAATGGCGACCGATGGGCCTCGTTGGACCGACCGTGGCACCTGCCCGTGGCCTCGCGACGGCGGCCGGTCCAGGTCGCGGACCTCGCGTCCACACGGCCGGACAGGAACCCCGTCGGGCCCCGCGATGGGTCCGCCTGCTACGGCGTCCCGCGATCGAGCTCCAGCGCGTGCCGCAGGAAGTCGGTGTACGACGCGGCGAACGACCGCGAGGGTTCGGCATCGGGTCGGAGCGCGTCGAATCCGTGCGGCGCACCCGCCACTTCGACGCGTTCGACGCGTGATCCCGCCTGCTCCAATCGGTCGGCGTAGGCCCGGCACTCGTGCAGGAAGAGATCGAGTGTGCCTACACCGATCCAGGTGGGCGGCAGGCCGCTCAGATCCCTGCACCGGCGAGCCACCGCGTAGGCCGGTACGTCGTCCGCACCCGGTTCGGTCCCGAGGTAGGCACGCCAGCCGGCGCGGTTCGCACGGTTGCTCCACACCAGGTGGCCCGCGCCATCCAGGTCGCGCCGGGCCGCGGTCGCATCGTCCAGCATCGGGTAGAGCAGCACCTGCGCACGTGCCGCTCGCCCGCCCTCGTCCCGTACCCGCTGCGCCAGACACGCGGCCAGGCCAGCCCCGGCGCTGGCACCACCGACCGCGACGCGCGAGGGGTCCACGCCGAAGTCCTCGGCGACGCCCTGCAGCCATGTCCACGCAGCGTGCGCGTCCTGCAGCGCCGCCGGGAACCGGTGCTCCGGCGCAAGGCGGTAGCGCGGCGACACCACCGTCATCCCCGTCTCTCGGACCAGGGCGGAGCATCGCGCATCGTCCATGCGAGGATCTCCGAACATCCAACCGCCCCCGTGAAACCACAGCAGCGCCGCGCCACCGGCCCCCGCATCGGACCCGCCGGTCGCCCCGTCTTGCGGTTGGTACAGACGCAAGGGCACGGGTCCGTCGCCGCGTTCGGCGACAGCGACGCTCGGCATCTGCACAGCCGGGCTCGCGGCCACCAGGCGCCGCCAGAACGGTCGCGCCCACGCCCAATGAAAGGGCAGCGCCATGAAACGCGACGGCGACCCCAAGCGCGGGTCGAGCTGTCGTAGCCGCCGCCGTCGGCTCCGGTGGGAGGAACGACCTTCGGAACGCCTCATGACTGGCTTTACCACAGGCGCGAGCGGGTACGGGAGGAGAGTGACCCCGTGCCCGTGGACGTCCTTCGGGCTCGTGGCCCCGGCGTGGCGCCTGTGCCCGTGGTCACGGCATGGCGGTTGTGCTGGTGGCCCCGGCATGGCGGTTGCGCTCCCGGTACCTCGTTTCGTCCTCCCGGTGGCCGGCGCGGCCGCGACGCACGTGCTGCCGCTCCCGCTGAACGCGTCCTAGGCTAGCAAGAGCACGGACGGCGCACTCGGACGGAGCGGACAACGATGGACATGCGCCTCGAGCACCTTCCCGGAGAAACGACACCTACACCGTGCCCTCGCGGGCAGCGACGTGCGTGAAGTGCGCAACCCAGATCCGATCTGGAGCGTCCCATGACCAGTCTCGCTTCACCAGGTCCGGCGAACGAGCGGCGGCCGGATCACGGTAGGTCGTGCGCACCCGGCGCCGCCGGACGGAGCCCTGCAAGCCGGCCAGGCGCATCAGTCGGGCGACCTGGTCCCGCCCCACGCTGAGGCCTTCGGCGATCAGCGCCTGCCACATCTTTCGAACGCCGTACACGGCGAAGGTCTCGTGGAACACACGCTTGATGGTTTCAAGCAGGCGCCCGTCCGATCGCTCGCAGGCCGACGGTGGCCGGTTCCTGGCGGCGTAGTAGGTGCTCGGAGCGATCTACACGTTGTGGTCCCGTAGGACGCGGCAGATCGGCTCGACCCCGAACACTCCCTTGTACGCATCGAAATACGCGACGACTACCTGAGTTTGCGCATCTGCTCCGCGGCCGTGAAGAACGCCGACGCGGTCTAAACGATCTCGTTGGCGAGCTTCATCTCCGCCAACTCCTTCTTGAGCGCCTTGATCTCCTCGCGCTCCGACGTGGTGACGCCGGGCTTCTGCCGGACATCGATGCGTGCCCGGTCCACCCAGGCGCGGATGGCGTCGACCGGGATGCCGGCCCGGTCGTGCACGCGCCGATACGACTGCCGACTTCGACTCCTCCGGCGCCTCGACGCGACGCTGCTCCAAGAGCCGAACCACACGCTCCTTCGTCTCCGGGTCCACACCCATTGACATCGCTCCATTCCCGCCCATCTTGCGAGAACGGAGCCTCCATCGAAGCCGGGACGGTTCAACCAGTGGTGGCCGGGCCACCGCCGGCACCACCGCGTCCAGTACGCCTGGGGTCACGGCGGGCAACTCATCGTCCTGATCCCCAACAGCGACATGGTCGTCGTCGCCACCAGCGACCCCCACTACCCGGGGCCGCGCAACGATGGCGCGTCCTGGCACGATGAGGTCGCCACCCTGAGCCTCGTGAGCGAGTTCATCCGCGCATTGCCCGGGGAGTGACGACCTGGCACCACGGTCCCCAGCGTCCGCCCGCGCGGCATCGAGTCGGAGGGATCGACGCGCGACCGCACCCTCCCCCGGTGGTTGGGTGCGGCCGTGCGTTGCGTGGCGGTCGCCCAGGCGAGCGAGGTGTGCGTTTGCACCGAGCCAGAGCCGATGTCGGACACCATTCTTGACCCCTAGGCACGCGCGGACCGACGCTACGAGGCGCACCGCGGTTCCGCGGGACATCGCGCGTTGCCGGGACGTCCCGCTCGCTCCCGCGCAGGCCTTGCCGCTGTACCGGCTGCACGGCTTGCAGGACGTCCACCGAGGGGACCGTGCTACCGTCTCAGGCGTGAACGACCCCCACCTCGGGTTGCCCTGGTACCCGCCCGCGCGACATCGGGCTCGGTTGTCGGTTGGCCGACATCCAGTACCAGCCACGAGACCACTGCGCAGTAGTGGTCACAGCGGCAACGGCAGGATCTGCGCCCCGTTCGGCGCGTGCGACCGCGAAGCTCACCAGCGACGCGATCCCCCTCCGACCACTCCGCTCGGCGAAGACGCGTCGCCGTGTGGTCCCTGCGAGCGGGACCGCTCGATGCGGGCCGGGTCGACGCGATGAGCGCCGCCGACGACCTGCGCCGTATCGACGCCTTCGTCGACCTCGACGACGACCAGATCGACTGGCTCGCCGGGCGCGCCCGCTGGGTCACGGTCGAAGCGGGTGAGGCCCTCTTCCGCGAGGGTGATGCCGCCGCAGAGATGGTCGCCATCGTGGAAGGCGAGCTCCGCGCTCAGCGCGAGACTGGACCGCCCGATGGCCGTGTCGTCGTGCGGCGCGCCGGCGCAATCACGGGCATGTTGCCGTCCTCGCGGCTGACCCACAGCCCCATGACGGTCCGGGCTTCGGTCCGCACGCGCGTTGCCTGCTTCTCGACGGGGCTGTTCCCGGAGATGCTGGAGCGCATCCCGGTGCTGCGGGAGCTCCTGGCCTCGATCATGGTCGACCGCTCGCGCGAGTACACCCGGCACGACGAGCAGCGAGCGAAACTCATCAGCCTCGGGAAGCTGTCGGCGGGCCTCGCGCACGAGCTCAACAACCCCGCCGCGGCGATCCAGCGGACGGCCGGCCAGCTGGAGCGGCGCCTGCGCGACCTGAGCGCGCTGGCGAGGGCGCTGCTCGAGCCCGCAGCGACGTCGGCGGGCCTCGAACGGCTTGCCGGCCTTGCCGAGGCGGGCGGCGCGGCCCCCGCCGACCCCGTGGCTCGAGCCGACGCGGTGGACGCCATGGCCGGCTGGCTCGACGCACAAGGCGTGCCGGACGCCTGGCTGGCGGCGGAGACGCTGGTCGCCGCCGGTGTCACGCAGGGCGAGCTTGAGCGGGTCACCCGGGAGGTTCCCGGCGCCGCGATCGCGCCCGCCCTTCGTTGGCTCGAGACAGATCTCGACGCCCAACACCTGCTCGCCACGATCAGCGAGGCGGCCAGGCGGGTCTCGGAGCTGATCCAGGCCATCAAGTCGTACTCCAACATGGACCGGGCCCCCGACCAGGGTGCCATCGACATCCACGACGGACTGCGCTCCACTCTGGCGATGTTGGCACCCCGGTTGCGCCAGCAGGAGGTCGCGATCAAGGCGGAGTTCGATTCCTCCATACCGCCCATCGCCGGAAACCCGGGCGAGCTCAATCAGGTCTGGACGAACCTGCTGGAGAACGCGCTGGACGCGGCGCCCACGGGAGGAGAGATCGTCGTGCGGACCCGGGGTGACGAGCGATACGCCGTCGTGCAGGTGATCGACAACGGTGCCGGAATCCCGGCCGAGCTCCAACACCGGATCTTCGAGCCGTTCTTCACGACCAAGGACGTGGGCCAGGGGACGGGCCTCGGCCTCGACATCGTGCGGCGCATCGTCCACGCTCACAGGGCAGAAATCAACGTCGAGTCCACGCCCGGACGTACCTGCGTCGAGGTGCGGCTGCCCGCGTCGCCGTCCCACGCCGAGGCCGGGCGTTAGCTCGGCGCCTCCGGGCTCGACCCATGGGTACTCCGGCGGGAGGGTCGCGAATGCGACCACGACGCGATCGGATCGCTGCTACACGACCTCCCTGATTCCAACACGGGCTCGCCATGGTCGCGTCTGCGGGCGAGCGCGTCTCCGATCCTCGAGGTGAGTCATGCTCTCGAGCCGCGGTGCGGGCGTGGCCGCTTCGCACGACCGCCACGCGGCGTCGCCGCGGCGCCCCCTCCTGCGTGCCGACCTCGCGGCTATGCTGGGCGTATCGAAGGAGAGGGTGCACTTCTCGAACGGGCGCGCCTGCTGGAGGCGCTGGATGCCCGCCGGGTCGCCGCGCGCGGCGGGGCTGGGAGCATGGTGCTGGTCGGCGGCGAGGCGGGGATCGGCAAGACGGCACTGGTCGACCGGTTCTGCGAGGGTCTGGACCAAAACACCCTGATGCTGGTCGGCACCTGCGACGCGATGACCACGCCCCGGCCCCTCGGCCCCCTGTTCGACATGAAGGAGTCGCTGGGCGCAGCGTTCGCGCAGGCCCTGGCCAGCGAGGCCCGCGATGCGATCTTCGAACGACTCCTGCGTGAGCTCCGTAGCGGGGCGCGACCGGTGGTGCTCGTGATCGAGGACGTGCACTGGGCCGACGATGCGACGCTCGACCTGCTGCGCTTCCTCGGCCGGCGCATCGGATCGACCCGTGCGCTGGCGATCGTGACCTACCGCGACGACGAGGTCGGGCCTCGTCACCCGCTTCGGACCGTCCTCGGCGACCTCACCACCTCCGCATCCGTGGGCCGCATGAACGTGCCCGCACTCAGCCTGGCGGCGGTCGCGAGCATGGCGCAGGGGTCCGGCGTGGATGCCGACGAGCTGCACCGCACGACCGGCGGGAATCCCTTCATCGTCACCGAGGTCCTTGCCGCGGGCGGTCCGGAGGTGCCCGCGACCTTCCAGGACGCCGTCACGGCCAGGGCTTCCCGGCTCCCCGACGGCGCGCGTCGTCTGCTGGACGTGGCCAGCGTCATCGGCGTGGAGGTCGACCACGACGTCCTCGCCGCGTTGGGCGCGACGCCCGACGATCTGGAGGCGATGCTCGACTCCGGCATGATGCGGGCCACCGGCCCCCGACTCGCCTTCCGGCACCAGTTGGTTCGCGACGCCGTGTACCGCGCCATGTCGGGGCCGCGGCGGGTGGCGTTGCATCGTCTCGTCCTGGCCACGCTGTCGCAGACCGGCCTCGCCCGCCGCGACGCGTCGGTGCTGGCGCACCATGCCGCCGAAGCGGGCGACGCGGAGGCGGTGCTGCGCTACGCGCCCGAGGCCGCGCGGCGCGCTGCCGCGCTTCGCGCACACCGTGAGGCGCGCGCCCAGTACGCTCGCCTGCTCCCGTACCTCGGTGGCCTGCCCGACGACCGCCGGGCCGAGCTTCTCGACGCCTATGCCACCGAGTGCACCATCCTCGACCGATTCGCGGAGGGCGCGAGCGTGCGGCGCGAGGCCGTGGAGCTCTGGCGACGCCTCGGGCGAACGGAGCGCACCGGCCTCGGCCTCTCCCTGCTCGCCCAGGCGGAGCTGGGGATGGGTCGCGAGGCCGAGGCCCTGGCGGCGAACGAAGAGGCGATCGGCATTCTCGAGCCCCGCGGCCCGAGTCTGGAGTTGGCGCGCGCCTACTGGTACGCGGCGGTCATCCACGGCATCGAGGGTGACACCACGGCCGCCACAACCTGGGGCACCCGCTCGATCGAGCTGTGTCGCTCTCTCGACGAGCCCTCGATGCTGGCGAACGCCCACAACGTGGTCGGGGGGGCCTTGCTCGCGAGCGGTCGAGAGGCGGGCCATCAACACCTCGCACGCAGCCTCGCGTTGGGCCGGGAGCTGGAGCTCCCGGAGCTGGTCGCGGACGTCCACACCACCGCCGGCGTGGCTGCCATGGCGTCGCACCGGTTCGGGGATGCGGTGCGCGAGCTGAGTGCGGCGGTCGCCGTCGCGATCGAGCACGATCACGACAACATCCGGCACAGCGCGCTGGCGTCGCTGGCGCTGGCGCTGCTCTACCTCGGGCGCTGGGACGAAGCGGCCGATGCGGCGCTGTCGGTCACGGCGCGCCCTCACGTGTCGGTGCACGCAAGGATCGCGGCGCTCAGCGCGCTCGGCCGGCTCCGGACCCGGCGGGGCGATCCCGACGCGGCGACGGTCCTGGACGAGGCGCTCGAGCTGGCGCTGCAGCACGGCTCGCCGTGGAGGGCGCTATCGGTGCGCGCCGCGCGGGCCGAGGCGGCCGTTCTGGCCGGGGATGCCGACGGCGCCCGGGAGGAGGCCGCGGCGGCGAACTCCGTCGTGGCCCCGTCACCCCAGCCCTGGCTGGCCGGCGAGCTGGCCTACTGGCTCTGGGTGATCGGCGAGCAGCACGGCGCCCCGAAGGGCGCGGCCGTGCCCTTCGCGTTGCAGATCGACGGACGCGCGGCGGAGGCGGCGCTCGCGTGGGACAGTCTCGGCTGCCCTTACGAGGCGGCACGGGCCCGTAGTGAGACGGGCCGACCCGAAATCGTGCGTCAGGCACTGGATGCCTTCGCGGAGCTGGGAGCCCGACCGGCCACGGCGCTGGCGGCGAGGCGGTTGCGCGAGCTCGGCGTCCGCGGCGTCCCGCGCGGGCCCCGTCCCGCCACACTGCGCCACCCGGCCCTGCTCACCCGGCGCGAATGGCAGGTCCTGGCTCTGCTCGCGCAAGGCCTGCGCAACCGAGAGATCGCGGCGCGCCATGCCGTGAGCACCCGCACGGTCGATCATCAGGTGTCTTCCCTGTTTGCCAAGCTCCGCGTTCGGTCGCGGACGGAGGCGGTCGCGGAGGCCCATCGCCTGAACCTGCTACCCCAAGATGGGCAGGACGACACCGCCACATAGGCAAGACCTCCGATGCGGGCCGCGCCGGCCGCACGGCATGATGCGCTCACGCCGGCCGGCGAGACTCGATCGGAGGGAAACATGCCGCGATTCCTGGTCGAACGCGACTTCGAGGACGGGTTGCACATCCCCGTCACGCCCGATGGGGCGCAGTCCTGCCTGGCCGTCGTAGGCCACAACGCAGATCTGTCGGTCACCTGGCTCCACTCCTACGTGACGGAAGACAAGGGCACGAGCTACTGCGTCTACGACGGACCCAATGCCGAGGCCATCCGGAAGGCCGCCGAGCGAAACGGCCTCCCGGTCCACCGAATCACCAAGGTCAGCGTGCTGGACCCGTACTTCTATCACTGACGCCACCTTGCAGGCCGAGCGCCCGTAGGTCCCACGGCCCTGCACGATCGCTCCCGGAAGGAGCCCACCGTGAACACCCGATGGCTCGTGACTCTCATCCTGTTGGCCAACGTCGCGCTGGCCCAGGCCAAGTCGCCCGATGCCGCGCCTACCTCGAACCCCCTGTCCCTCGTGAACGAGGCGGCCGCCGTTCAGCCCACCGTCGACCAGCTCCTCCAGCTGCGTGCCGTCCTGGGCGGTCTCGAGAACGTCGAGGACGCACTCGCCGCAGGCTACGCCCAGTTCGGCGGTTGCATGAGCAGCGCCCAGGGCGGTCAGGGCATCCACTTCAGCAACGACGCGCTGATCCAGGACGTCGCTCTGGATCCGAACGCTCCCGAGCTGCTGATGTTCGAGCGCCGCGACGACGGCAGCCTGCGCCTCGCCGCGGCGGAGTACGTGGTCTTCCAGCAGGCGTGGCACGATGCGGGCAACGCCGCGGCACCCGCGCTGCTCGGCCGCGAGTTCACCCTCAACACCACGCTGCTCGACGAGCCTTTCTACGCGCTGCACGTCTGGGCGTGGCAGTACAACCCGCTCGGCCTCTTCGCCAACTGGAACCCGCTGCTGCAATGCACCGCCGAGCCGGTCGCCCGGATGGGGGGACGGTGACCCGCCAGAACGGTCGCGCGGGCTCTCGCCCTGGGGAAGATGAGCCCGCGGCAGCCTGCGTGTGCCTGGACCGCTCGCACCCTGCCGCGGGCTAGATCCCGGTTGCGGTCCGCCGACCCAATACCCGTCGGTCGCACCGCCACGCGCAAGCAAGCACGTCCCGGACACGGGCTTCTGCCCTCCGTCCTTCGACGTCGACCCGACATCAGCGGGACCTAGGCTCGAGCCCCAAACCACCCACAACAATGTGAAGGGCGTGCCTCACGCAAACTGGGCACGCCCGTTGCTCATGGTCCGGCGTCGCGTTCTCCGGGTTCTCAGGATATGGTGGTTGCCCACGGATTCGCCCCTCCACGCGCCGCCCGGGAACCAGCGCGGGATCACTCGCCGTCCCCGTGCATCCAGCGCGGCGTGGGATCCGTGGTTGGCTCGTTGCGGGGATCCCGCTCTTCGGGCGCCGCGGCTGCCCTCCGGACGGCGCAGACCCACGCAAGAGATGCGTCCGAGGCCCCGACCGCCCCCTGTGGGTCTTCTTCGCACTGGCGTTCGCCATCTCCTGGACGGCGCTCGGTGCCCTTCAGGCGATCGCGCTCGGTAGCGGCCTCGAGGGCTGGCAGGACCTGAGTGGCCGCGCCGAGACGACCTTCGACCTGGGTGTGCTCGCTGGCACGCTGGCCGCGCCGCTGTGGAGCGTGCGTCTGCTCAACCTCGTGGCGGACTTCGGGCCCAGCCTGGCCGCCGTGATCGTGGCGGCCGGCAGCGGCGGCGTGAAACCGTTGCTGAGGCGGCTCGGTCGGTGGCGAGTCGGTGGCCGATGGTACCTGGTGGCGTTCGGCCTGCCCGTGGCGGTCATGGGCGGCGCGATCGGGATCTACGCGCTGCTCGGGGGCGAGCTCGGTGCGGTGGTCGTCGGCAGTGGGACACTGGTCTCCCTGGTCGGCTGGCTCCTGCCGCGTACCCTGGGCGGCGGCGGGCTCGGCGAGGAGCTCGGCTGGCGGGGGTTCGCCCTGCCGCGGCTCCAGGCCCGGATGGGCGCCGTGTCCGCCGCGGCGTTGCTGGGGGTGGTGTGGACGCTATGGCACCTGCCGCTGGTGCTGGTGTCGAGAAGCCCCTTGGTGCAGGGGGCCGCGCTGCTGCTGTTCGGCGCTCCGATGAGCTTCGTGTACGCCTGGATCCTTAACGGTACGGGCGGCAGCGTGCTGTTGCCGGTACTGCTCCACGGCACCCAGAATGGCCTCAGCGCGTTCCTCGAACGCAGCCTGGTGCCGGGATTGCTCGACGCCGACGGCTGGGTGCTGTTTCGCATCGCCCTGCTGCTGGGAGTGGCGATCGCCGCGGCGATCGCGGTCGCCCGGCAGCAGCGCCTCGGGCGGATCGTGCTCGACGCGGCGGGCGCGCGTGCGCGCCCCGGGTGAGCGCCCGCGGGCCGGTCCGGCGGCGGCCGGCGGCAGGACAGGGTTCCCCGGGTTGCTTGTCGTTGGCGCGCTGCCGATGCGTGCGCTCACGCGCGCTCGGGCGGAAGCCGGACACGCTTCCGGGCGCGTTGCCCCCAGCCTACTCGGCACGACTTGCCGATGGGTGGCGCGTTGCCATGGCACAACGAGCGGCGACCGTACCCCCTCGTTGCCCGAACCGCAGCGCCACGAGCACCCTCACCCGTAGCTCGCACACCGGACCGACCGTCGCCGAGCGCAGACCACCCGCTCAGCGCCCGCGCCCCTTCAGCGCCCGGTTCGCCGCCAGCTTGCCCGTGAGGAACGCCATGGGCACGCCGCCGGGGCTGTAGGCCCACTGCCCGGCCTGGAGGACGCCGGGGATGGGGGTCAGGACCGAGCGCGCGACCCGCTGCATCTGGTGCACCGCCGGCATGCGGGCGCCATCGAACGCCCAGCCGACGATGGCGCCGTCGCTGTTGCCCGTGTAGGCCTCGAGCGTCACCGGCGTGGTCATGAAGCGCGAGAGCACCTTCGCGCCCAGCCCGGGGTAGAGACGCTCGGCGACCGCCGCCGTCATGGCGTCGGCGCTGTACTCCCTGAACCCGTCGTACCAGCCGGCCTCGCGGACCCGGCGGGTGAGCCGGTAATCGAAGAGGCAGCTGACGATCACCCCGGTCTTCCCCGGCGGCGCCAGGGCAGGGTCCTTGAGGACGGGGATCGACACCTCGTACGTGGTGCGGGCGAAAAACGTCTCCAGGTACGCCTTCACGGGCCCCTCGGGCAGCGGCTCTTCGGCGTAGCGCGCCAGCAGCTCCTCCAGGCCCGTCGTGTGCAGCTCGCCCAGCCCGCGGGCGTCGGGCGCATAGAAGAGGTGTCCTTCGGACACCGCCCGGAAGGCCTCCGGGGGTTCGTCTACCGACAGGAACAGCGACAACACCGAGTCGCTCCCGGAGCTCGCCTCCAGCTCGGCCCGCCGCGCGGTGACCGCCCGAGCCAGGCCCGGATCGGCGATGGCCGCGGTGTCGATGGCGCGGTAGAGCGTCTTGAGGTCCGCGCACCAGATCAGGGTCCGGTAGCCCCATACGCCGCCGTCGCGGTCGGTGACCGTCCGCGCCTCCGGATCGACGCCATGGACCGGTAGCTCGGTCCGCACGTCCACGCCGCGATCCCGTACGAACCCCTCCAGCAGCCCCATCAGGGCCGCGGTGCCGCCGCGCGGGTAGAAGTAGTCCAGGTACACGCTGAAGTAGCTCATCGCGAAGAAGGCGGGCGTCCCCTTGAAGAAGTGCTGGCCGATGATGCTCTTCAGCGATGGGTCGTCGGTCAGCTCGTCCAGCAACGCCTCCACCGGACCCGCCATGCGGTTGATGCGCCCGATGGTGGCGACGAAGCGGAACATCCAGGGCAGCAGCGTGCCGAAGAGATAGGCGCGGTCGCGCAGCACGTCCTTGAACAGCGGGTTGTCGATCCCGTACAGGACGTCCATGTCCTTCATGATCTTCTCGATCAGGGCCATGATCCGGTCGATGCCGGCGGCGCTGTGCGGGTAGAAGTGCAGCAGCAGGTCGCGGTAGTCGGCCAGGGACGCCTTCGAGTCGACCCGGATGATGCGGTCCTCGATCCCCACCGACACCGCGCTGCGGACGCGATCGAGGTGCAAGCCGAGCTCGTCGAGCATGGGCAGGACGATCCCCGCGTTCTCGACGGCGCGCAACCCCATGTCGAACACGAAGCCGTCGCGCTCCACCGACTGCACCAGCCCACCCAGCCGGGCCTGCCGCTCGAAGAGCGCCACGGAGCGGCCCGCTCGGGCGGTGTACGCCGCCGCGGTCAGGCCCGCGGCCCCGCCGCCCACGACGATGACGTCAGAGGTCATCGGTCAACCCCGTCAGCTCCAAGGTCGTCTCCCAGAGGGTCCGGCCCACGACCCGGTCCAGCGCGTGCGGCGCGGGTTTCTCCAGGCGGGTCCGGTTGAAGTACCGCCCGCTGACCCCCTCGAGCTCCGGCGCGGCGGCGAGCGTGTGCAGCGACTCCCCCGAGATTCTCGGGTCCTTCAGCGACCGGCCGAGCACGCGGCGCTGGAACCAGCGGTAGAGCGGGCCGTTGTTGCTGCCTATCCCCGTACGGACCTCACCGGGATGCATCGCGTTGATGGTCACGCCGCTCCCCTCGAGCCGGTCGGCAAGCTCCCACACCGACAACAGCTGGGCCGTCTTCGAGGCACCGTAGGCGCCCAGCCCGATGTAGAACCGCCGACGCCACGCCAGGTCGCCCAGGTCGAGGCCGCCGAACCGGTGGCCCTGCGAGTTGACCTGGAGGATACGCCCGGCGCCGCCCTCCTTCATCCGGGGGATGAGGAGGTGAGTCAGCACGAAGGGGGCGAGGTAGTTGACGCAGAAGGTGAGCTCGTGGCCGTCGTCCGTGGTGATCCTGCGGGTCGAGTGGACCCCGGCGCTGTTGATGAGCACGTCGATCCGTGGGGCGGAATCGAGCAGCTCCCGGGCCACCCGGCGGACCTCCGGGAGCCGCGCGAAGTCGGCCAGGTGGAGCGAGACCTGCGCCCCGAAGTCCCGCTCGAGCTGCGCCTGGACGGCGCGCCCCTTCTCCTCGTTGCGCGCCAGCAGCACCAGGCGCCCCCCGAAGCGGGCGACCTCACGGGCGGCGGCCAGCCCGACGCCGGAGGTGGACCCCGCGATCACGACCGTCTTGCCCGCGAGCGACGCCGTAGTGGATTCGTGCGGCGCCCGCTGGTTGCGCAGCATGTCGCGAAGGTCGGCCATGCGGTACTGCTTCAGGTACGGGGACATGCTCTACCCGAACCTCCGGCGCATGAACCGGCGGTACACCTTGGCGAAGCGAGGGATGTTGTCGAAGATGTCGCCCCACAGGTCGTAGTAGTCGCGCTGGCACCTGATCAGCCCGTCGTCGTCCAGGGTCAGCTTGGTGCAGCCGTGGAGGATCGAGCTGGGGAAGCGCTGGAACATCAGCGTCATCTCCCACTCGAGGAAGATGATCTCACCCGTTTGCGACACATCGAGGATGTCCATGCGCAGCTCGCGGCAGCGCTTCGCGAGTCGGATGCAAAGGGCTTCGAAGGCCTCGCGACCCTCGACCCGCTGGATGGAGTCCTGGAAGACGATGTCGTCGTGGTAGTGGGGGAAGAGGTGCGACCAGTCCGGCTTTCCGTGGGTGTTGTAGGTCCGCGACCACAGCTCGCGCACCGTGTCCGGGTTCAGGCTCATGGCGCGGCGTAGCCCACGAGGTAGACGACGACCGCGACGCCGAACACGACCACGAACGCCCCGATCATGAGGGCCAGGGTCCTCGAGTACCCCCGTGGGACGATCTGTCCCGCCCGGTCCATCCTGGTGATGGCCGGGTAGAGCCGACTGTAGAAGGTGAGGATCGAGAAGATCAGGGCGATGGCGCTGAACACCTTGGTGGTGGGCGACCCGGTGATGATGATGCCGATCAGCAGCACGATGAAGATGAGCTTGGTGCCGGCCACCCAGTCGATCAGGTAGCTCACCAGGGCGTGGACCTCGGGATCGTCCTTCGAGCGCTCGTAGGCCCGGAACACACCCAACGCGTTGCCCCTGCGTGACCCGGGCGCCAGGTAGAGCGTCAGGACGTTGAGGAGTTCTAGCGCGCCGAACCCGACGAGCACGACGGAGAGCACATCCATGGCAGGCCTCCCCTGGGCGACGCCCAGCCGCCGTCCTCCAGGAACGCGGCGAAACGGCTCCGCCGGAACGAGGGCGTCGGGTGGAGCCGCGCGCACGGAGGGGCCGACGCCGACCTGAGGAACACCGGATTTTACCACGGGGTGCCGTCCGGCGGCCCCTCCGTGGCGCGTCCGCACACCCGGGCCGGGGCACCGAACGAGCGCACGGGTTCCGTGCGGGACGGGGTTCTTCGCGTCCGCGTGGGGTAGCATCAGCCTTGAGGCGGCAGACATGAACCCTTCCATCGAGGTCGCGCTCGCGGCGCTGGTCGCCTTCTTCGGCGGCTCGCTGCCGTTCGCCGTGTGGACCTCGCGCTTCGTGGCGAAGCGAGACGTGCGCGAGGTCGGGGACGGGAACCCGGGCGCGATGAACGCCTTCCGCGCGGGCGGCGCGTTCCTGGGCGTCGCCGTGCTGCTGCTCGACGTGACCAAGGGCGTGCTGCCGGTCGTCCTCGCCAGGGACGCGCTCGCCCTCGACGGCTGGGCGGTGGCGCTGGTCGCGGTCCTGCCGGTCGCCGGCGCCGCGTTCTCGCCGTTCCTCGGGTTCCGGGGAGGCAAGGCACTGGCGGTCACGCTGGGCACCTGGATCGCTCTGACGATCTGGACGATCCCGCTCGTCGCGCTCGTCGCGATCGTGACGGCGACGCTCCTGATCGAGCCGGACGGGTGGGCGGTGGCGCTCGCGCTCGCGGCCATGCTCCTCGGCGTGCTGCTGTGGGTCCCGAGCGGCTGGTCGGTGGTCGCGCTGCTCCTCCAGGCCGCGATCATCCTCACGAAGCACCGCTCGCAGCTCGCGCGGCCACCGCGGCGCCGACGGGCCGGGCCGCGGCCGCCATGACCGCCATGGTCCTCGACCACCTGGCCGGCAACGCCATCGTGGGCATCATCTCCTTCCAGGTCGTGGTGCTGCTCATCGTCTTCAGCAACGCCGTCGTGCTGGGACGACCGGGACGCGACCGCGCCGGCGCCCCGAAACCGCTGGTCTCCCTCCTGGTGCCCGCCCGCAACGAGGAGGCGAACATCCGGGCGTGCGTGCGGTCGCTGCTCGCCCAGAGCTACCCGCACCTCGAGATCATCGTGCTCGACGACCGCTCCGAGGACGGCACGCGGAGGCTGCTCGAGCTCGAGCGCGCGCGCGACGGGCGGCTCATCGTCCTTGCGGGCGAGGACCCGCCCATCGGCTGGACGGGCAAGAACTGGGCGTGCCATCAGCTCTCGATCGCGGCCCACGGCGAGGTCCTGCTCTTCGCCGACGCGGACACGGTCTTCGTCGAGCCGGATGCCGTGCTCGGGATCGTCCGCGGGCTGCAGGCGCGTCGGGCGGACCTCCTCTCCGCCCTCCCGAGGCAGGTGCTGGGGACCCTGGGCGAGGCGCTGCTCGTGCCGATGTTCTACTGGGCGCTGGTCTCCTTCACGCCGCTGGCCGTGGGGCTCCTGTGGCGCCGGGCACCATTCGCGCGCGCCGTCGGGCAACTGATGGCGTTCCGCCGCGCCGCCTACGACGAGGTCGGCGGGCACGCGGCCGTCAGGGGCAGCGTCGTCGACGACATCGACCTGGCCAGGCGCGTCGCGCGCGCGGGCCTCGCCTGCCGCATCATGGACGCGACCGGAATCGTCACCTGCCGCATGTACCGCAGCGGACGCGAGGCCGCCGACGGCTTCGCCAAGAACCTGTTCGCGGCGTTCGGGTACGCGATCGTCCCCTACGCGTTCGTGTGGGGCTGGCTGGGTTTCGTGGTCCTCGAGCCGATCGTCCTGTGGGCGCTGCACCTGGCGCTGCCGGCTCGCGTACCGGTCGAGCCCGGACTGCTGGTGGCGACCCTCACCCTCTCGCTCGTCCAGTGGCTGGTCGCCTTCACCCGCCTGCGCCTGCCGGCCTGGCCCGCCCTCCTCTACCCGCTGACGATGACCGTGTTCCTGGTGGTGGCGATGCGATCGTTCGTCGACGGCGCCCGTCGCCGGACGACGTGGAAGGGGCGCCGCGTCACGCGTCCGCCCACGCGCTGGTTCTAGACGGAGGACCGGGGCGGCGCGGCCCTGCGGTCGCGCCGCTCCCCGCGGGTGTGCCGCCCTTCGCGGATGCGCCGCTCCTCGCGGCTGCGGCGGGGCCGACCGACGACGCGCTGCTACGATGTCGCATGCCCTCCATCAGCATCTTCAACGACGTCGTGGGGCCCGTCATGCGCGGGCCGTCGAGTTCACACTGCGCCGCGGCGTTGCGCATCGGGCGGCTGGCGCGGGACGTCATGGCGGGCGAGATCACCGACGTTCTCGTGGCGTTCGACCGCGAGGGGTCGCTTCCGACCACCCACGAGAGCCAGGGCTCCGACATGGGCCTGTTCGGGGGCCTGCTCGGGTGGGAGGCGGACGACGAGCGCCTGCCCGACTCGGCCCGGGCGCTCGCCGACGCCGGCATCGGCCTCCGCATCGAGACGGTCGACGTGGGCGACCCGCACCCGAACACCTACCGGCTCACGCTGCGCAGCGCGCGCGAGGAGCACACGCTGATCGCGATCTCCACCGGCGGCGGCATGGTGGAGGTCCTCGAGCTCGACGGCGTCGAGCTGCACATGGACGGCGGCTACGCCGAGACGCTGCTCTGGCTCGACGGCGCGTCGCGTGAGGCGGTCGAGCGGCTCGCGACCCGCGTGGGCGCCGACGAGGTACTGATCCACGACACCCACGGCGGCCTGCTGGTCCAGGTGAAGGCGTCGACGTTCGTCCCGGACGACGCCCTGGCCGAGCTGCGGCCCACGCGGGTGCGGCGGCTGAGCCGCGTGCTGCCCGTGCCGTCGCGTCGGGACGTGCGGCTGCCGTTCACCGGCAGCGCCGAGCTCCTGGCGCACGACGGCGAGCGCGACACGCCGTTGTGGCGCCTGGCGGTGGACTACGAGACCGCGCGCAGCGGATTCGACGAGGACGAGATCGTGGCCAAGATGGTGGATGTGGTGCGCATCCTGCGGCGCTCGATCGCGAGCGGCATCGCGGGAACGCGCTACGACGACCGCGTCCTCGGGCACCAGAGCGGGCGCTTCCTCGAGCTGATGGAGGGCGGACGCCTACTCGACGGCGGGGCGCTCAACCGCATCGTGCTCTACGTCACCGCCCTGATGGAGGTGAAGAGCTCGATGGGCGTCATCGTCGCCGCGCCCACCGCTGGCGCGTGCGCGGCGTTGCCCGGCGCGGTCATCGCCATGGCCGAGGCGATGGGCCGCACCGAGGAGGACATGGCGCGCGCGATGCTCGCAGCGGGCCTGATCGGCGTCGTCTTCACCACCCGCTGGACGTTCGCCGCCGAGGTGGGCGGCTGCCAGGCCGAAGGTGGCGCCGCGGCCTGCATGGCGGCCGCGGCGCTGGTCACCCTGGCCGGAGGCACCCGCGACCAGGCCCTGGCGGCGGCCTCGATGGCGCTGCAGAGCATGCTGGGCCTGATCTGCGACCCGATCGCCAACCGGGTCGAAGCGCCGTGCCTCGGCAAGAACGTCATGGCGGCCAGCAACGCGCTCGCGTGCGCCAACATGGCGCTCGCCGGCTTCGACCCGCTCATCCCCCTCGACGAGGTGGTCGACGCCGCGAAGAACGTGGCCGAACGCATGCCGCGCGAGCACCGCTGCACCTCCCTCGGCGGTCTCGCGGCCACGCCGACGTCGCTGGCGATCGAGCGGCGGCTGACCGAGGCCAAGGGCCGAGGCTGCGGCGGGTGCGCCTGCGGCTGACGCAGTGGGGGCGCCCAGGACGTGCTCTTGGCCACGTGCCTACCCTGGGCGCGATTCCGCCGGCACGGACGTGGCCCGGGCAAGGTGCCAACGGTCCCAACGTCTTGCTCTACACCCCGTGCACGTCGGCCCGCGACGGCGTCGGTCCCCCCTCAAGCCGCCTCGGCCGTCTTCGCGACCCTCTCGACGACGAGCAAGTACCTGGTCCGCGCCGCTCCCCCGAAGGGCATGAAGACGGGGACCACGATCGGCACGACGGTCACGAACTCCCCCTCGAGTAGATTGACGAATCGCCCGAGCTCCTCGTGGGCGGTGTCCGGGTGGACCTTGAGCTGGTGAACGCGATAGCGCATGGCCGGCCTCGACTCTCTCCCCCAACCATCGACCGGGTCTACCCCTACCTCACGGCGCCCCGTTGAACACCGCCATCGAGTGCGCCAACCAGGGCTACGCCAACAAGAGCGCCGCCCACTCCAACGGGGAGCGCCACCAAGACCTCGCTGGCGTCCCGGCTTGCGCTCGGCCGACGGGGATTCGCATGGGCTCGACTCCTGCATGACGGTCCGCCGGCACGCGGCGGCCGCCTCTTCGAGGGGGAACGTTGCCGTTGCTTCACTCCACCACGACGGGTGGTCCGACGCCAGGGTCGCGTGTCCCACCGCGGCCATCGTGGCGCTCGCCCCCTGGCCAACCGCGTACGGCGCACCAGCACGAACGCCCAGAAGAACAATGGCCAAAAGAAGGAAGCGCCCCATCACACCCCAGAACGGCGGCAGATCCGCAAAGGTGGAGCGCTTGGCGACGGACGCTCCTGTGCAGCCGGCGCCCGCGCGTCACGCCGGCATGGGACGCTCGGTCAACGGGAGCAACCGCGCGTCCGCGAGGGCGGCGGTGCGGTGGCCGATGCCGGCGAGATAAGGCTCGTGGCTTTCGAACGCGAGGAACGTCTGGGTGCTGGCATGCCGCACCAGCATGGCGAGGTCCCAGGACTCGTCGGAGGGTCCGATCAGGTAGGGGCCGGCGGCGCCGAGGTACAGCAGCTCGCCGCCGCTCTCCCGCAGGAAGGGGAGCGTGTGTCGGATATAGCGGTCGAAGGCCTCGGCGCCGCTGATGGGCGTCGTGGGCGTCAACTGCGGGTGGGCGGTGTAGTCGGCGACCTCGCGGAAGCGCAACAGGTTGAGCATGGTGACGGGCCCCTCGATGCCGCGGCGGAGGAAGGCACCGCCGGCCTCGCGGGAGGGCTCGAGGTAGCGGGTGGATGTGGGTGCGGTCACGGGGTCTCCTGTCCGTTGTTGGAGGTTCCTTGCAGGGTGGTTCTCTTTGGGGTGGCTTCGTGGGGTTCGGGCTCGTTCGGCGCGGGGCGCTCACGCTGCGGGAACGCCAACCGAACGACATAGCGGCGGACGTCTTGGGGCCACCCCGCGATGCGCTCCTCGAGGCGGGACCGGTCATCCGCGAACAACGCGCGCGTGGCCTCCTCAAAGCCCGGCAGGTCCCCGGCCAACGCCAGCATGAAGCGATAGGCCGCCTCCTGTGCGGCGCGCCGCCGCTGCGCGGGGGCGTGGGTCCGCCGAGCTTCGTCCACGAGCCGCCGGAGCGCTGCGGATGCGCCCGACGGCTGCGCCGCCAGCCACTCCCAGTGCCTGGGAAGCAGGGTGACCTCGCGCCCGACGACACCCAATCTCGGCCGGCCCGGCCCTCGCGGACCGGCGGGCTCGGCCGCCACGGATGCCGCCGTGTGGTCCCGTTCGGACCGGCCGCGCCCACCGTCCGCCCACGGTTGCCGGGACAGGCGCGCGACGACGTCGGCGTCGGAACCGCGGAGGTCCAGATCGACCACGCGCCCCGTCGCATCGTCGAACACGAGGATCGTCTCGGTGCCGCCCCCCTCCGCCGCCGACTTGACGGCAAGGGCGACCTCGGCGACGGGGCCGGAGCGCAGCCATCGGTGCCCTACGAACGCGGTGCATGGTCTGGAGAGATGGTCGGACATGAGGTCGTCCCTTCCGTTCGACGTCTAATATTACCCGGATGATATCCCGGTGTCTACCCCGCGAGCCAACGTGCAGCGGGGCGGCGCCCACGACCACGACGGCCCGCTGGCGGTCTCCCGCGTGGCGGACGGCACGGCCTCGCCATTGTCGGTTTGGGCAATGGTGGTTGACATGGCATCAGTTGTTATGTAATCTAACTAGCGAGGAGGGAGAGACCATGCCCCACACCAAGATCTACCCGCTGCTCACCGGAGAGGTCCGCATCGACCGCGCGCTCGCGCACCAGACGAGGCTCTGGTACCACCCGCTGCCCGCCACCGGTTGGTTCCGCGGCGAGGAGCACAAGTACTGGGCGCCCGTCCCCGCCCACCTCATCGACACCGGCGACGCCCTCGTCCTGGTCGACACCGGTTGGCACGAGATCCTCCGCGAGAACCCCGTGCGTGCCCTCAACCGCCTCGCGCTCAGCATGTACCAGGGCCGCCAGCAGCCCGGCCAGGAGCTGCCGGCGCAGCTCGAGCGCCTGGGATACGGCATCGACGACCTCACCCACGTGGTGATGACCCACCTGCACTCCGACCACGCCGCCGGCCTCCCCTACCTGGTCGGCAGCAAGGCCCCCGTCTACCTGGGCCCCGGCGAGTGGCGCGAGGCCAACCGCAGCCCCTTCACCATCAAGCACATGTTCCGGCTGCCCCTGGCCTACCGCGACGTCGCTTATCACCCCATGACCACGGTGCCGGGATTCGACCGCGGCTACGACCTCCTCGGTGACGGACGCATCCTCCTGCTCCCCACGCCGGGCCACACCCGGGGCCACCAGTCCGTGCTGGTGCGCGCCCAACGGGACGTCCTCCTCACCGCCGACATCGCCTACGACCGCGACGCCCTGACCCGGGGCATCCTGCCCGGCAGCCTGACCGCACCCGGCAAGGGGCGCGCCTCGCTCGCCGCCGTGCGCGCATTCACGCAGGCGCGGCCCGAGGCCATCGTGCAATACGGGCACGATCCCGTCACCTGGCCAGCGACCACGCGCGAGATCCTCGCGTTGAACGGAGAGCGCCGTGTCCGCCCAGCCGCTTGACCCCTCGGCCAACCACGTGCGCTACCTCATCCTCGCCGTCCAGGCCGAGGGGGAACGCCGCCTGAACGAGGCGCTGCGCAGCCGCGGCCTCGACCTCACCGCCACCCAATCGGAGGTGCTCGAGATCCTCGCCGAGACGGGCCCGCTGAGCCAGGGCGAGCTCGGGGAGCGACTGGTCTGCACCAAGGGCAACATCTCGCGCCTGATCGACCGCATGGTGACGAAGGACATGCTCCGCCGCGAGCCGGATCCCGGCGACCGCCGGCGCGTCCGTATCGCGCGGACCGACCACGGCCGCGCGCTCACCGGCGCGGCGTTCGACGTCGTCGGAGAGATCCTCGCCGCCATCCGAGGCCTCTACACCGACCGCGAGCTCGCCCAGCTCGCGTCGCTCCTCGGGCGCCTCAGCGACGCCCTCGGCATGCCGGTCGACGACCGCTTCGCACCCCACCCACACGGAGGTACCCCATGAGCCCGTTCACGCTGAGCACGACCATCGAGCGCCCCATCGAGACCGTCTTCGCCTTCCTCGCCGACAGCGAGAACACCCCGCGCTGGTACGAGGCCGTCGTACGCGCCGAGAAGCTCACGGCCGGGCCCGTGCGGCGCGGCACCATCTACCGCATGGTCCGCAAGCTCCCGCAGGGGCGCGCAGAGAACCGCGTCGAGGTCAGCGAGCTCGAGCCCAACGAGCGGGTCACCCTCCGGAGCCTCGAGGGGCCCACACCCTTCACCTACCGCACGACGCTCGAGCCCGCCCCCGGCGGCACCCGCCTCACCCTCGAGGGCACCATCACCGGCGAAGGCCTGAAGGGGCATGCGGCGTTGCTCGCCCCACTCGCAAGCACCTTCTTCAAGCGCGGCATGGCGGAGAACCTCCGCACGCTCAAGCGCGTATTGGAGGGAGGATCGCCGCAGGCGCACGCCTGAGTGTCGCGATGAACCGACGGGTATGGCGTCACCCGCAGGACGTTCGTCCGGCCGATGCCGCCGTACCCTGACGCGTGACCGACGACGCTGCGACCCCCAAGGTCGACCTGGACGATCCCACCGTGAAGGACCGCCTCGCCCCGGAGGCATACCGCGTGCTGCGCCACGAAGCCACCGAGCGCCCCGGCTCGAGCCCGCTCAACGGCGAGTGGCGGGCGGGCACGTACGTCTGCGCCGCCTGCGGACACCCCCTGTTCCGCAGTGACGTCAAGTTCGACGCCCACTGCGGTTGGCCGTCGTTCTCGCAGGCGCTGCCGGGAGCATTCGAGACCAAGACCGACCACCACATCGGCTACCCGCGCACGGAGTACCACTGCGCGAACTGCGGCGGCCACCACGGGCACGTGTTCGACGACGGGCCACAGCCGACGGGAACGCGCTACTGCAGCAACGGCGTGGCCCTGAGGTTCGTGCCGGACGAGGACTGAGCCGCACAGCCACGGACGGCGCGCATCCGCCGGTCCGCAGCCGTGACCGGCACTACGGGCCTGGCCGGAGGGCGTTGGCCCACCAGGGGAACGGCCCAGCTCCGACGTACGTACACCGATCGCCCGGTCGTCGGAACGCGCCACGACCAGTCGTCTTGCACACGCCGGGCGCATCGGGCGCTACGACTACCCGCCGAAAGTACAACGGCCATCCCAACGGCCTTGCTGCGCTCGCGTCGTCCACCCGGGGTCTTGCCGAATCCTGATCGATTCCCTATGCTTATCGGCAACCTCAACACAGAGGTTCACCCTAGGAGGCGGGAATGAGACGTGTTCTATTGCTGGTGCTGCTGTGGGTCGCCGGTGGGGTCGCGCTAGCCGCGGCACCGACGTACTTCGTGAAGGCCGATATGGTCCGTGCGGCGGAGGGCGCGATGGGGCCGGTATGCGTTCCCAACACCGTGTTCGTTCCCGGCGAGAAGATCGTGTTCCGCGCCGCCGTCATCGACGCCATGACGGGCGAGGAGCTGACCATCGACCAGATCCAGGCGCTCGGCGTGCAGGCCGTGGTCAAGCTCGAGGGCCACGACGACATCGGCATGTTCTTCCCGCCCCCCGGCGGGCCCGACTCGCCACCCGGACCGTCGTTCTTCCGCGGCCCGTTCGTCATTCCCGCCGACGCTGCCGAGGGAATGTACACCTGGCACATCGAGGTCACGGACGCGCAGGGCAACACGGCGACGTTCGAGCCCCTCGGCCAGGCCTTCGGCTCCACCGCCGTCACGATCCAAGCCGCTCAGTAACCCACGGTCGTTCGTTCGAGGCGCCGTGCCGCACGTCGGCGCGGCGCCGTCGTGTCCGTTGATCCACCAAGGCGTGGAAGGAGCACAGGTTGAAGCGCATCCTGCTTGTACTTCTGATGATGTCGGGCTCCGCTCTTGCCCAGCAGACCGGGAAGCTGCAACTCGAGCCCAACGCCGGCCCGGTGGGCACGGCCGTGACCGCAACGGCCACCGGACTCCCCGCCGGTCAGACCGTGGAGCTGGCCTGGATGAGCGCCGACGCCTCGTGGCAGGTCGGCGAGGGGACCTTCGACGGCATCGACGCGACCGAGACGCGCACCGTGGTGGCGACCGCCACCGTCGCCGCGGACGGCACCGCGACGACGCACTTCGCGGCCCCCGAGGACTACGGCTACGTCCACAACCTCTTCGTCGAGGCGGGCGGCGAGCAGCTCGCGCGCCAGGGCTTCACCCTGGTGCCGCAACTCTCGATCGCCCCCAACTCGGGACCGGTCGGCACGCCGATCACGATCACCATGACGGGCATCGGCTACCGCTTCTGGGAGTCGGTCTGGCACCTGCTGTACGACGGCGCACATAGCGGCTGGATGTCGGCCATCACCAGCAAGGGCACGGCCGTGATCACCCTGCCGGCCACCGGCGGCGTGGGTCTGCACACGCTGCAGGCCCTCTCGGGCACACACCCCGTCCCCTACCTCAACCAGCAGCAGTCGCCCAACTACAAGTCCGCGATCCCGACGGTGCTTGCCGCGCTGTTCGAGGTGACGGCCGGGCCGGCCGTGTTGCCGCCCGACCCGATCACGCAGACACTGGCGCGCGATCCCGCCGTCTCCGCGGGCGACATGGACGGCCCGACGCTGAGCATCGACCATGGCTCGGGTCCGGTCGGAGCCCCCGTGGCCCTGAGGGGCGCCGGCTTCCCCGCTGGCACCGAGGTCGAGCTTCGCTGGACGACCGTCACGGGCAACCGCATCAGCGGCGCCGGCTGGGAGGAGCGCGAGCGCGTGGTCGACACCGTGATGACCGGCGCGGACGGCGCCTTCGCGTTCGACCTGGCCACGCCCGACGACCTCGGGGGTGGGCACCGCCTCAGCGCGGTGGCGGGCGACGCCGCGGCCTCGCTCGTCTACACCGTGACGCCCAGCATCACGGCCGTGACGCCTGCTGTCGTGGCGCCCGGCGGGGACATCGCCATCACCCTCAAGGGCGTGGGTTGGACGGCGACCGCGAACATCTACACGGTGCTGATGGACAACGGCTACATCGGCTACGGCTGCGGGTTCAACAGCCAGGGCGACGTCACCATCTACCTCAAGGCACCCGGCCAGGAGGGCACGCACTTCCTGAGCGTGTTCCCGTCGATCTACCAGGGGAGCGTGGTCTCGCCGGGCGGTCCCTCGACACCGGATGCGAACGCGACCTACCTCCAGCTCCCCATGCTGAACTTCCGGGATCACCCCGGCGAGGCGCTGCCGGCGTTCCACCTGGCGTTCGAGGTGCGTGCGGACTGAGCGAGCGAAAACCCGGCGCCGATCGGGTGTTTGGAGGGGGCGGGGGGGTGAGCGGCTGGTGCGCTTGTCCCCCCTTCCCGGATGCGACCCGTTACACCGGGTGGCCACAGGGAACGTTGGCGTGGTGGCGCCGGCGCGAGGCGCTCACCCTCCGTGGGCGCCGGCTGCGCCACCCGGTGGCCGGCGACCCGCACGAGTACCGCTCCGAGCCCCGCGAACCACACGATCTGACCCAGACCGAAGGTCGCACCGATGCCGCCGAGGACACGACCGTAGCCGGGCAGACCGCTCCCTCAGAAAGGCGCGGTGCCCGGCAGCTCTACCGTGACGACCTGCTCATAGGTGTCGAACGGGTACAGACACTTCATGAAGTCGGGGAGGCGATCGTAGCTCACGTACAGGTCCTGCGTGATCGACTCCCGCAGCACCACGCGAACCGCCTCATAGGTGGCACTCGGGCCATCGACGACGACGTCCTTGCTCCGGCTCAGGTAGAGGTTGAGCGAGCGCGTGAAGCCCGGGCAGTCGACCTGGATCAGGGCGGAAGCCACGCGCGCGAAGTCTGCGCTGGCGACGTCGGCGCTCATGCTCCAGGCTCTTGCATCGCGGCACGCCGCGGCATCCGGGCCGGTGCACGTCTCCTCGACGTCGCCCTCCGCCGCGGCGCGTGCGCCACTCCCTTCGGCCCCCGCAAAGTACGCCTCGCGGTACCTCGCGGCCCAGGCGTCGATATCGAAGTCGAGGCCTCAGGTCGATGTCGAGCACCTTCGTCACCTGGTTCCCCGCCACGGATACGGGCGGCGGCGCGACCACCCCCCGGAGGCCGCCACCCGGTTCCGGCAGGCCGTCCTGTACGGTGATGCCGACCCCCTGCTCGTCAGGGCCGGTGTCGCCCAATGGAACGCTGACGCCCGGAGCGGTGATGCTCCCCGATCGGGTCACCGTCAGGGGCTCGCACAGCGCCGGTGAGCAGGTGTTGAACGCGATCGTGTAGGTCTTCGCGAGCGCGTCGACCTCCAGGCCGTTGAAGATGAAGACGCCGTCCAGCGCCACCGTCCCTTGGCCGGACCTGTTGTCGACCGCGCGTGCCTGGCCGCCGGCCGTCAGGAAGGTGCCCGCGTGGTAGGTCACCTGCGCACGGTTGTCTGTCGCCGCTCCAGGAGGCGGTGAAGCCCAGGCCACTGGACTGGTCGAAGGTTACGTTGGCACGGGCCGTGACCGTACTGGCCGTCTTCAGATATGCCCCCGCTTGGTTCATCGTCCGCTCGATCTGGTCCTTTCCGTCGAGCGTCCCCGTCCAGGCATCGGCCCACAGGAAGTACGGCGCCTCATCTCCCAGCAACTGGGCGAAGGCGAGAGGGGTAGCGCACAGCGCGAGCGCCGCAAACACCGCGGCCGACACGCGGGCACCGCAGCGACGGAGGTTCTGGGCGCTCACGGCGCGCACCGCGCATCCCCTCCACGGGCGACGCCGTCCACCGGGCCCTGCGGCCCGGCGCTCACAACGGCCACCGCGCCACGGCCGCGGTCGCGTTCGGCGCAACGCGGCGGATCCACCGACCACATCGTGATCATGCACACAGTGTAGGACGCCCCTCGGGAACCGGGACACAGGCCGTCGCGGCGACAGCGACAACGGACTCCTCCTGCGGCCGGGCCGGTGCACGACGAGAACGGGCGCTCACGATCCGAGGCCTCCCCGTGGAGCCGCGGCAGCGCTCGCCCACCCGCCGGCCGCGGGGGCACGAGCCGGACCCCAACCCACGGCCATGGCCAGGGGCTTGGCCTGCCAACCGCGGCCCGCGTCACTCGACCCGCGATCCATTCCAATGGGCCTCGTCGCCATCTCCGCAGTAGTCCCACGCCCCCTGGAAGGCACTGAAGTCCTCATTGAACTCGAAGCGCACCTTCCCCCAGTACTCGCTCCCGGCGGCCTCGCCGCTGCAACGCCGGGCGGCGACCGGCTGCACCCAGCGGCCCGTCAGCGTGTGACCGCTGAGCGTGTACACGATGGTGCTGTCGCCGGAGGACCCGTACGTCCCGCGTCCGCCGCGGCCGTCTCCGAAGTCGACCGGTCCGAAGTTGGTGTCGAACACGCCGCCGCCCCAACCGGCCCAGCTCCCAACGCAGTCGATGTCGGCATTGAAGAACGGGCTCTCCGCAAGCAAGGCGGCCTGGGCCTCGACGCGCGGCACGAATTCCACGATCGGCACCATCAGGCCCGCCGCCACGTTCGCGACGATTCTCGGATTCTCGGTCCAGGCGACGGTGACCGTCATGAGGCAACGGGGATCGATGCCCTCGTAGGCGGCCCGCTCCAGCAGGGCCTCACTGCCGACCGGGTACCCCAATCCCGACCGGTACGCCCCCCAGGCAGGGTCGCCGGGCGCGGGCGGCGTGCCGCTGGCCGGTTGCGCCAGGGCGCCGCACGCCGTGGCGGCCAGCGTCACGAGCATCGCCACGCTCCGTCCGAGGGCCGCGAGGCGTCGGACTCGATCGGGTCGGGAACGCATCATCATCATTCGCATCTCCTGATCCGCATCGGCGCCTCGGCTGAGAGCGCCCCCGCATGGGGTGGACGGGCGCAGGGAGCCTCGAAGGTACGACCGGCGCCAGAGCCTGAAGCCGAGCAGGTTCCTGTGGTTCCGTTGCCACACGACGAGCAGTCCGCCGATGGTCACCAGACTCAGGTGCACCCGATCGGGCCGTCGATCTCCCCAGGATGATGCGTTCAGGCTCATACCATTCGACGCGGCGGTACAAGGGGCATCTGTCCCTGGAACCCCGTCTACCGCCAATGATGTCCCTCCCAAAGGGCTTCGGCGCCGAGCCCCTCGCAAGCGAACGGGAACCGCGACCGCCGCGCACCGGGTCGGCCGTCCGCAGGCGGCGCCGACAAGCCGCCGGGCACGCGTCCTTCCCGGGCCGCGAGCGATAGCGCCGCGGGATGCCGACCACTCCGCGCCGCTCCGGCGCCACCGGGACGCCGCTCGCGGGCACGAGCCACCGGCCGCGAGCGAGCCATCGCGGCGCACTCAGTCGAACGCGCGCTCATCCTCCGCCACCCCGCCCACGGCGGGGACGGCGCGACGCCGGAGGCCCGCCGGACGCGCACGGCAGGGGACGGCCGCGGACCCCTGGGGGTCCGCGGCCGTCCTGCGTGGTGCGGCACGAGCGGCGGCGCCGGCCATGACCGCACCCCGTGCGCCGCACCCGGAGGCGCGCCGGCGCCTATGGCGTCGGCGCGGTGAAGCTCACGATGTCGGTGTTGCCGAAGGTGTTGCCCGATCCGCAGACCGGCCCCAACGTCGGGCCGGCGCGATCGGCGCGCCGGACTCGATCGAGCCCCGAAACTCGTTCACGGCGTCGCACACGCCGTCAGCCGGCGCATCCGTCCAAACGGCCGTGGCGCCGTCACGCGTGGCGGCCACGTAGGTGTAGTCCCCGAGGAACTCCACCGCCAGGCTGTTAGCGCTGGAGGCGCGCGCGTCGCCTACGTCGCCGCGATGGAGCGTGGTCCAGGCGGTCGGGTTGAGCTCCGTGCCTGGCGTGGCGCACCACGCCCTGCATGGCGCGGGCTCGCCGTGTCGGCGCGGTACGGATCGAGGAAGCCCATGTACACCAGGTACAGGTCGGACCCGTCGGGCGAGATAGCGACGGACGGGAAGTCGGGGCGGTCAGGCTGATCGCGGATTCCGGGGAGGACGCTCGTGTCGGCCGCGTTCACCGGCGTGCTCCATGTGGCGCCGCCGTCGATAGACAGCGTCACCAGCGCCTGCTCGCTGTTGAGCCCCTGGCTGGCGTCGCACCAGGTCACGACGATGGTGTCGGTGGCGTCCGTTCCGTCGGGCGCGCCATTGGCGATGTCCACGCTGGGGAAGCTGTCGGTGCGCGCCCCCGCGACGCCGTCGAAGAACACGTCGCCCAACGCCGGGTCGTACTGGCCGCACTCGGTCACGGAGGCGATGGGGCGGGGCCGCTCGAAGGTCTTCCCGCCGTCGGTGGAGCGCACCATCAGGATGGCCTGGTCGAACACCGGCGGGGTGCTCTTCTTGTTGGCAGCGGACTCGAAGAACACGTAGATGGTTCCCTGGCTGTCGGTGCGGATGGCGCACCCCTGCCGCCCCTGACCGAGGCCGGTGTTGGCCGCCGAGGAGATCTGGCGGGTGGTCCAGCTGTCGCCGCCGTCGGTGGAGCGCGCGAACAGCACGGGCTCGGGCGCGGCGAAGCGGCTGGAGCTCACGGCGCCACGGAACGCCACGTTGCACAGGTAGGCGTGCCCGAAGTACGGGCTGGTGGCGGCGTTGTCGACCCACAGCGCTTCCTTGTCGGAGAACAGCGCGGCGTTCTGCTTGGACACGATCACCGGGTCCATCCAGACGGAGGCGTCGCCAGAGGCCGCAGTCTCCACATCGTCGGTGCGCGACACCGCGATGGCCTCGAACCCCTTGAAGGTCTCGTTGCCGCCGCCGTTCAGGTTGGACGTGAGGTTGGCGTAGTACAGCCTGCTGCCGTTGCCCCACGAGAAGTCACCGTTCTCGTCAGGCTGGGGACCGAACGCCAGCGCGGGGTCGCCGTCGGACACCAGGCCGGCCGTGTCGTAGTGCGGCAACGTCCCGATGGATCCGCTGGTCGTGACGCACGCAGCCGGGCCGAGGCAGGAGCGAGCGCTCTCCCCGGTGTAGGTGGGTTGCGTCCAGGTCGCGCCGCCGTCGAGCGAGGCGTAGAACCCCGACACCCCCACGCCGGGCGTGAAGGGGCAGGTGGTGGGGTCGCCCGCGGCGCACGCCTCGAGGTCGATCTCGTCGTTGGAGCCGGCCACCAGGACGTTGGGGTGGGCTGGATCGATGGCGACGGCGGGCTCGTTCTGCTTGTTCTGCGCGAAGGGTGTGGCGGGGCTGCCCACGCTCACCGCGGTGGAGCTCACGTCTTGGGGTTGGAGCTGTGGCGCGGCCGGAACCTGCGCCGAGTCGAGCTTGGCGCAGGCGGCGAGGGCGACGATCAGCACGAGCGTGGCCGAGAGGCCGATGAAACGAACGAACGTCCGCATGGTTCCCCCTGGTTCGTCAATCGCGTGGTGTGCCGGGGCGTGGTCTACCCAGGCGAGGCGGCCGGAGCGCGCAGGCGCGCCGCCGGCGCGTCGGGGACTCGCGGGGGTGCTACGGGAATGCGGCGATCGGTTGCATCGCTCTCCACCCTTCCCGGGTCCGAGGCACGACCCGACATACTGGAACGGAGAGACCGTGAGACCGCACGCCACGTGCCGTGCGGACCCCCTCCAGGAGTACTCGACGCAACGCCCGAGTGTAGCACCGCGATCCACACCGCCCCTGCCATCGCCAGCCGCGCCTTGCTACGACCGCATTGGGAGGTGGGATTGGGAGGTGGGGGCTCCGCGGCGCTCGCGCCGACTGCTGCTGCGGCGCTCACTGGGCGTCAGGGTCACCGCGCCGCGCCTATTGTGCGGCCAGGGCGTCGCTTCCGCGCGGGTACGGCGTGAAGGGGCCGGACCCATCACACCCGGCGGACCGGCCTCCGACCTACCGTTCGCCGTCCAGCGCACCCGCTCGGCGGTAGACGCGAACCTCCCAGGGCTCGTAGGGGCCCGACGCCGCGGCCGGCGTGCGCCGCTCCACGTTCGTCAGCAGCAGCTCGGCACCCTCCCAGGCGCCCGCTCCGGGCACGGCCACGGTCAGCGCCGTACTACCGAAGTTCGCCAGCACCAGCAGCGCCTCGTCCCGGTAGCGCCGTTCGAACGCGTACACCTGCGGGTGGTCCTCCAGCAGCATCGCGAAGTCCCCGAGCGCGACCACCGGCAGCTCGTGCCGCAGGCCGATGAGCCGCCGGTAGAAGTGCAGCACCGAATCGGGATCGTCGCGCTGGTCGGCCACGTTGATGCTCCCGAAGTTCGGGTTCACGGCCATCCAGGGCGTTCCACCGGTGAAGCCGGCGTGCTCGCCGGCGTCCCACTGCATCGGCGAGCGGGCGTTGTCGCGGCTCTTGGCGCGCAGGCGCGCCAGCACCTCACTCTCGGGCACCCCGCGCGAGGTGGCCAGCCGGTGGTAGTTGCGCGAGTCCACGTCCCGGAAGTCCTCCAACGACCGGAACGGCACGTTGGTCATACCGATCTCCTCGCCCTGGTACACGAACGGGGTGCCGCGGTGGAGGTGCAGCACCGCGCCAAGGAGCTTCGCCGAGCGCACCCGGAACGCCGGGTCGTCGCTTCCGAAGCGCGACACCGCCCGCGGCTGGTCGTGGTTGTTCCAGTAGAGGCTGTTCCAACCGCGCCCCGCCAGGCCGGCTTGCCAGCGCGCCAGCGAACGCTTCAGCGCCACCAGATCGAGCGGCCGCGGGATGAAGCGGTCCGTGGGATCCTGGTCAAGCGTCACATGTTCGAACTGGAACACCATGTCCACCTCGTGACGGGTCGGATCCGTGAAGCGCCGGGCATCGTCGAGCGTGACACCGAGCATCTCCCCCACCGTGAGCACACGGCGGTCGTAGCCGTCGATCACCTCGCGGTGCAGCTCCTGCAGGTAGTCGTGGATGCGCGGACCACTCTCCACGAACGGCATGCCGCTGCCCAACCCCGTGCCCGGGATGGGCGCGCCGTCACGCAGCGGCAGGTCCTTGGACACGAGGTTGATGACGTCCATGCGGAAGCCGTCCACCCCGCGGTCGAGCCACCACCGGAGCATCGCGTACAGCGCCTGCCGCACGTCCGCGTTCTCCCAGTTGAGGTCCGGTTGCTGCCGGGCGAAGAGGTGGAGGTAGTACTCATCGGTCGCCTCGTCGTGCTGCCAGGCGGGCTCCGAGAAGTAGCTCATCCAGTTGGTGGGCTCCGCACCCGGCGTTCCCGGAAGGCGGCCTTCGCGTGCAGGCCGCCACCAGTACCAGTCGCGGCGCGGCGCATCGCGATCGCGCCGCGAGGCCACGAACCACGGGTGCTCGTCGGAGGTGTGGTTCAGCACGACGTCGATCATCAAGCGCATGTCGCGACGGTGCAGCTCCCCGATGAGGCGGTCGACGTCGTCCAGCGTTCCGAACAACGGGTCCACCCCGCGGTAGTCGCGGATGTCGTAGCCGTTATCCACCATGGGCGAGGGGTAGAACGGCGACACCCACACCACGTCCACGCCGAGCCAGGCGAGGTGGTCGAGCTTCTCGAGGATGCCGGGCAGATCGCCGACGCCGTCACCGTCGCTGTCCTTGAAGCTCCGCGGGTAGATCTGGTACGCGACGCACGACGCCCACCAGGGCTCGCTCATCGAGCCTCCAAGCGCTCCGGGGCGCGAATCGTGGCCCGAGTCCTGGAGTGAACGGTAGCGGGGGCCGGCGGCCGTGCGGGCCGCGGCGCGCGCCTCAACGCCGTCGCCGCGAGCCGGCGAAGAGGCCTCCCGAGAAGCCGCTGATGCCCAGCATGAAGCCGAAATCGTACCAGCGCCCCGCGTTGGGGAAGGCGTAGATGCGCACGGCATCGTTGAAGAGGCTGACCACGAAGGTGACCGGGGCGATGAACCCCTGCCACAACCCGAGCCAGAACCCGGGCGCCCCCGGCACCTCGCCGACCACCGGCTGGTTGGCGGTGCAGGCGACCGCTACGAGCACCAACACGGCGAACACGACCCCTAGTCGAACCGTCCGTCGATCGATCATGGCGATGTCCCTCCCTCGGTGACCGCGGCCGGTCGGGCGGAATGCTGCAGGGGACCCACTTGAATCCCGCGCAACCGCGACCCCGACCATGCCGCGCATCGTCACGCTCCGCGACACGCGTCCAGGGTAGCGCGGCGAGGCGCCTCGGTGCCCGACCGCGCGCCCGAGTTGGCCGGCCACGCCAACCAGCGGCACGTCTCGGCGCCGCCATTGACGTACGCTGGTCCCGAACCACGATCCAGAAGGAAAGGTTGGCTGCATGGAACACCCGAGCACCGCCAAGGTCGGCGCACGTGAATCCGACAGCCCCGACGAGCGCTGGCCCGACCACCTCGACGCGCTGCGGGCAGCGCCACGGCATCACACCCTGGTGCTGGAAAACGAACGCGTCCGTGTGTTGGAGACGCGCATTCCACCCGGGGAGACGACGGCTTTGCACACCCATCGCTGGCCGGCCGCGATGGTGATCCAGAGCTGGGCGCCATTCGTGCGACGCGACGCCGAGGGTGCGGTCACGGTAGACTCCCGGACCGTGCCGGCGCTGGCCGACCCACCCCAGACCCTGTGGTCCGATCCCCTCCCGCCGCACACCCTCGAGAACGTCGGGGACGTCGATATTCAGCTCATCTCGGTCGAGCTGAAGGACGCGACCTGATACTCGCGGGCGAAGGGCCGGAGAGCGCCTGATCCACGAGGGCAACGCGTCCGACCCGTCCGGACGCGAAAGGTACCTCGATGCCAGCACCACCGCGCGTCATCGGTAGACCGTGCCGCACGCACGCCCGACCCTCTTCCGCGCTCTCAGCCGTGTACCAGCACGGCCCCTTCGGGGACCTGGCGTTGCAGTTCGGCGCAGTCACCTGGCGGCGGTTGGTGGCCCGGCGGCCGGTCGGGATACCAGATGCGGCACATCCCCGGAGGAGGGAGATGACCCGGGGGGATGTGCACGTCGTTGCCGGCCTGCGTCTGCACCGTGGTCGCGGGGCGATAGGTCACGGCGCAACCACCGAGCAGGAGCGCGGCCGCCAGCAGGGTGGCGGTCGTCAGGGAACGCATCATCCCGCACGCTACCCGACGCGGGGCCGCGCCGAGCAACGAACCGCTCACACGTAGGACGGCCCGCGGGACGCGGGCTCACGACAGCATGGCGCGCCTCAGGAGCTGCTCGAGTCGAGCCAGGTTGACCGCCTTGCGCGCACCGCGCGCCCGTCGCGCGCTGTCGGTGAAGTATCGGTGTTGCAGCAGGAACTCCACTTGCCGGCCGAACCACTCGGCGTCGGAGAGTGCCTGCCCCCGCAGGGCCAGCTCCTCGCGCAGCAGGCCGTTCAGCTGAAGGAAGTCGGTGCGGCCGAGGACATCGAGGTCGGCGTCGGCCACGATGCGCTCCAGCGCGTTGTGCGGTCGCTGCGGCAGGCGCGTGGCGAGGATCATGCCGGTGACGGCCGCGATCTCCTCAGGGTCGACCCCCATCTCCCCGAGGGTCCGTTCGGCCAGGCGGGCGCCCGCCGCCTCGTGCCCCTGGTACGTCTCCACGAACCCGACGTCGTGCATGGCGGCGGCCACCACCGCCAACCCCTGCTCGCGCTCGTCGAGTCGCTCGGCCCGCGCGTAGCGTCGGGCCGCGGGGAGCACCACGCGAAAGGTGTGGGTGACGTCGTGGTAGTGGAACGCCGGCGGCAGGGCTGTGAGTCGCTCGTGCGCGACGCGGCAGGCTTCGGCAACCTCGGTCGCGGTCACGGAATCGTCCGCCGGCAACGCAGACCGCGGACGGTGGTGTCCGAACGGTGGGCGTCGAACGGGGACCTACGTCCGGGGCCGCCCCGCCCCCGGGCACCGCCCGCGGGCCACGCCGCCCCGAGTCTGCTTCGTCGGATCACTGCGATGGGACCTAAGATTCCCCAGCTTAGCTCACACGGGCCCGCCCCAGACGTGAAGTCGTTCAACGCGCTAGACTCGCGTGACGCACGGAGCACGGACATCCCTGGAGAGGAGCGCGGCCGTGGAGCGCGAGTATCTGGCAGCGATTGCCGTAGAGCCGGCCCTCGCCGCGTTCGTACCGCAGGACCGGCGCAGCGCGCTGGCGGAGGCTCGGGCGCTGCCCGAGCGGTCCACCGGCGCGGCGCTGTTCGCCGACCTCTCGGGCTTCACCCGTCTGACCGAGCGACTGGCGCGCTCGCTCGGCCCGCTGCGCGGCGCCGAGGAGCTCAGCGCCGTGCTGCGCGAGGTGTACGAGGCCCTCATCGCCGAGGTGGAGCGCGTCGGGGGAAGCGTCCTGGGATTCAGCGGCGACGCCATCACCTGTTGGCTCGACGGCGACGACGGCACCCTCGCGCTGCGCGCCGCGCACGCCATGCAGGCGCAGATGGCGAGCGCCAGGAATCGCCCCTTGCCCGACGGCACCACGACCGGCCTGAAGGTCAAGGTGGCGGTGGCCGTGGGCGCGGTCTCACGCTTCGTGGTCGGCGATCCCAGCATCCAGGAGATGGACGTGTTGGCGGGAGCGACGCTGGAAGCGCTAGCCGCCGCCGAGCACATGGCGGAGGCAGGCGAGGTGGTGATGGCGTGCACCTCCGACACCCGCCCGCCGTTCCTCGAGATTCGTCACGACCCGGACAGCGGATTGGCGATCGGCGTGGTGGCGCCTCAACCCGTCGTTCGGCAGCCCATGTCGACCCCGGCCGTGCCGGACATCGACGCGCTCGTGGCGTCGTGGGTCCCACACGCCGTGCGCGAGCGCCTGCAACGCGGGCTGGGCGCCTTCCTGGCGGGATTCCGCCCGGCGGCGGCGCTGTTCCTCTCATTCCGCGGAATCGACTACGACGGCGATCCCGCGGCCGGGGCCAAGCTCGACGCCTTCGTGCGTCGGGCCCAACGCATCATCGATGATCACGGCGGCACCCTGGTCCAGCTGACCATGGGCGACAAGGGGAGCTACCTCTACGCCGCGTTCGGGGCACCCGTGGCGCACGAGGACGACGCGGTGCGCGCCGTCGCCGCGGCGCGCGCTCTGCTAGCGGGCACGGTGGAGCCCGTGCGTGAGGTGCGCATCGGTCTCACCCACGGCGCCATGTTCGCCGGCACCTACGGGTCGCACGGGCGCTGCACCTATGGGGTTCTCGGGCCCATGACCAACCTCGCCGCGCGCCTGATGACGGCCGCGGGCGACGGCGAGGTGCTGTGCAACCCCAGCCTGGCGCGCCTGGCCGCGCGCCGGTTCCGCATGGAGGAACGCGGCTCGCGGCGGCTCAAGGGCGTGGCGGAACCGGTGGCCGTGTTCGCCCCGGTGGCCGAGACGCTGGGCGCCGGCAGCGAGGCGTCGCCGATGCTCGGCCGGGAAGCCGAGCTGGCGGCCTTGGTCGACGCGCTGGGCCACGTGCGCGACGGTGCGCCACCGGTGATCGTCATCGAAGCCGAGGCGGGCCTCGGCAAGACGCGCATGCTCGGGGCGCTGGCCACCGAGGCCGAGCGCCTCGGGATGACCGTGCTTCGCGGCGCAGCGCGGGCCGCGGGCCCGGAGCAACCGTACGGCGCCTGGAAGAGTCTCGTGACCGACGCGCTCGGACTGCCCGCGGAGGAGCTATCCGCCACCGCTGCCGAGACCGCGCTCGCCGGACTCGACCCGGCGCTCACCGGTTACCTGCCGGTGCTCGACGACATCCTCGGCCTCGGCATCCCGCACGCCGTCGACCTCGAGGGCGAACAACGCCGGAACCTGCTGACCGAGGCCGTCATGCAGGTGATGGCCGCGCGCGCGCGGCTCGCACCGCTGGCCGTGTTGGTAGACGACGGCCACCGGCTCGACGGGCTGTCCGCGGACCTGTTGACGTCGTTCATCGAGCGCACGCGACGTGACGCCACGCCGGCGGCCGTGGTCATCGGCCGGCGCCCGGACGAGGCACAGCCCGCGATCGCCGAGGCCGTGAACATCGGTCTCTCCCCTCTCCCCGGCGCCGTCCTGGACCGAGTGGTTGCGCACCAGCTCGGCGTCCCCGCGGAAGGGGTCCCCGAGGCCCTCCGGTCGCTTCTCAGCGAGCGCGGAAGCGGCAATCCGATGGTGGCCGAGAGCCTCGTGCAACACCTGCTGAGCGAGTCGCTGCTGCGGCTCGAGCAGCGGGCAGACGGCGCCAGGTACCGCCTCGAGGGCTCCAAGCAGGACCTCGCCGCCGTGCCCGGCACGCTTCGAGGGTTGCTGCTCTCACGCATCGACCACCTCGACCCGGGCGTCCAGCTCGCCCTCAAGGTGGCCGCGGTGGTCGGCAGGGACTTCACCGTGGATCCGGTGCGGGTGGCCCTGGAGCGCGTGGCGGGCACGCCGGAACGCACCACCCGCGTGTCCATCGGGATGCTCTCGGAGCGGGGCCTGGTGGACGCCGCCCTGCAGGACGACCACTACCGCTTCCGCCAGGCGCTGGCCCAGGAGGTGGCGTACGAGACCCTGCTGTTCGCGCAGCGGCGCGCCTTCCACCGCGAGCTGGCGGCCTGGTTCCGCGCGCAGGGCTCGCGCGACGTCAGCACCCTGGCGCACCACGCCTATCACGCGGCGGTCGGGAGCGACGAGGCGGAGCTGCTGGCTCACGCCGCCGAGGCGCAGGTGGCGCTCGCGCGCACGCTGATCGAGCTCGGCGCCTACCAGGACGCCGTGGGGGTCACGGAACGCGGTCTGGCGTTGCTCCCCGATGCCCCGCGGTGGGCCGCACGCCGCGCCACGCTGATGGTGCAGCTGGGCACCGTGCACCAGCACCTGAGCCGCTACGACGACGCAGAGCAGCGTCTGTCGGAAGGCCTGAGCCTGGCGCAATCGGTGGGAGCCCATGCCATGATCTCGCAGGCGCTGGACACGCTCTGCATGGTGGCGACGCGCAGGGGGAAGTTCGAGGACGCCAAGGCCTTCGCGCAGCGCAGTCTCACGCACGCCGGCGACACGGCGGACCGTGGCGGCGAGGCGCGGGCGCGATCGCGGCTGGGTATCCTGGCCGCCTACCGCGGCGCCTTCGACGAGGCCGCCGAGCAGTACGGCCGCGCCATCGCGCTGGCCGAGGAGCTCGGCGACCAGCCCAGCGCCTCGAGCAGCCTCAGCAACCTGGGGTTGGTGAAGGTGTATCAGAAGCACTACGAGGAGGCACGACCGCTGTTCCAGCGCGCGTTGCGGATGGCCGAGCGCCTCGAGAGCCGGCACCTCAAGGCGCGTTTCGTCACCAATCTGGGGCTGGTGGACGAACACCTCGGCGACCTGGACGCCGCCGAGCAGCACTACCGCGAGGGGTTGGCGTGGTTCGAGGAGCTGGGCGCGCGGCAGGAGGCGCTGGTGAACGTGCTCAACCTCGGGGAGCTGGCGATGCGCCGCGGGAGAGCCGGAGTAGCACGCGAGGCCTACCGGCGGGCGTTGTCCGAGGGGATGGCGTTGGGGGCGTTGCCGCTGGTGCTTTCGGCGGTGGGGGGCTTGGCATGGGCGAAGGTCCGGGACGGCGAGCCGGAGCGCGGCGCCGAGCTGCTCGGCACGACGCTCGCCCACCCGGCCCGCGACGCCGAGGTGGAGCAGCACGGCGCCATGGTCCTCGAGGAGATCCGAGGCGCGCTGGAGAGCACCGCCGTGGAGGCCGCGCTGGAACGCGGCCGCGCCACGTCGCTGGAGGACGTGGCGCGGCTCGAGTGCGGCGGTTGAGGCGCGGCGCCCGCCCGTGGCCGGCGCCGGCGCGGTGCGGTTACTTCTTGCCGCCGCCCTTGGTGCTCACCAGGCTGCAGGTGGTCGGGTCACCCGGGTCGGAGCAGGTGTAGCTGATGCTGTCCACCTGGTTGCCGCTGCTGTCGTACAAGCCGATGGTCAGGGTGTTGTAGCGCGCGCCCAGCAGATCCACGGTGTAGTTCGCGTTGGGGCACACGTCGGCCGGCTGGATGTCTCCCTTGATCGAATCCCAGAAGAGCTGCAGCCGCTCGTTCGGACCGGCGTCGGGGTAACTGTCGAGCGTGACGTCCTGCGTCCCGTTCCGCGACGTGTTGAAGAACGTCGCCGTGGTCAGGTTCGAGAGCAGCGGGTAGTTGACCGCGCCGTTGGGCACGTTGGCCCCGTTGTTGGTGCACTCCAGCACGAGCGCCCAGTCCGCGCCGAGCGTGGCCTTGTACTCGTCACTCCCGAGCCCCTTGGCCACCGCCGTGGCGGTGGGGAACAGCTCGGTGTAGCTGGCGTTGTTGACCGCCAGGAAGCTGACGCTGCTGAACGAGATCTGTCCGCGGCTGAGGGTGGCGACCGGGGTGGACAGGTCCGGCGGCGCCAGCCGGGCGCAGCCGGCGAGCACCGCCAGCAACAGGGACGCAGCGAGGGCGAGCAACAGCTTCGGGGTTCTACGCATGACAGCCTCCTGGACGGCTCGCACGACCGCGCGACACACGCCGGCGACCCCGGCGCCGTGGATCGGTGGCGCGTACGGAGTGCGATCCCGGCTCGCTCGGCGGTCTGCCGTGGGCGCCGAGCCCGATCGCAACGGCCGATGGCGGACGTATGAGAGGGAGTGTAGCAGAAGTCGCGCCGCGCAGGGCGCGCTGTGCCGGGCCGGGCGACCGCTCAGCCGCCGTCGGGCTCCTCGCCCCAGGGGTCCCACCCCTCCAGCGCTCGCCGGCCGTGCTCGTACCCCAGGGCGATCAGCTCGGGGTAACGGCCGAACTCGAGGCTGGAGATGCCCTCGGTGGGATAGCGCACCACCAGGTCCGCACGCCGGCCGGCCTCCTCCATCAGGAAGTGGCTGCTCAGCGAGGTCGAGCGCATCAGCGTGCCGAGCATCGAGGGCGCCCGCGTGCGCCTGAGGCGCTTGGGGAGCAGGCGCGCCAGCGCGAGCCCCCAGCCATCGACCTCATCTCCGAACGTCAGCGGCCGCCCCCGCGTCTCGCTGCCGTAGGCGTTGGACCCGAGGATCACGCCCCGGTCCAATCGCCGCCGCGCGACATCGACCGGGAAGTTGTCCATCACGCCGCCGTCGACCAGCACCTCGCCGTCCATCAGGATGGGGGTGAACACGCCGGGGATGGCCGCGGAGGCCCGCACGGCACGCCACAGACTGCCGCGCTCATGCAACCTGGGCTCCGACCGCGTGAGGCTGGCGGACACGCACACGAAGGGGATCCACAGGTCCTCGATCTGCACCTCGGCGAAGATCTGCCGCATCAACGCCGTGACCTTGCGGGAGCGCGTGAGCGCCACCATCGGCAGGGTGTAGTCGATGACCTTGCGCGGATCACCGAAGGCGGCGGCCGTGTCCATGCACGGCTCGTGATCGCCCGTGAGGGCGAACACCCCGCCGACGAGCGCACCCATGGAGCTCCCCGCGACCGCGTCCACGGGAAGGCCCGCCTCGGCGGCCGCCCGCAGCAGCCCGATGTGGACGTACCCACGCGCGCCACCCCCCGAGAGCGCCAGCGCCAGCCCCCGCCCCGCCAGGCGCCTCGTCACCCGCGCCACGTCGCCGGGCACCCCCAGGCGCATGTGGTGGTGGGCGCGCAGGTCGCGCGGCTCGAGCCACGCGCGTGTGCCGCTGGGGAGTGTGCACGCGTCGTCGTGCACCAGCACCAGCTCCCGCGGCACCCCGGGGAGGCGCTCGGCCAGCGCCGCCTCCCACGACCGCGCGGCAGTGGGGCTATCGGACGAGGCCACCAGCACCACCACGTCCGCCGCGGCCAGGCAACGTTCGGTCCAGGGGCCCAGTGACGGCTGCGCGAGGTACAGGACCTGGGCGTGCGTGCGCTCCTGCTCGTCGACCCAGCTCGCGAGGGCGGGATCGAAGGGATCCCCGGGTCGGCTCGCGGACACGCCCTCGCGCCCGAAGCGCGCGTCGACCTGCGCGGCGCTCACGAGCGTTGCCGTGGTGAAGTCGCGCAACTCCTGCAGCACGGCGTCGCCCACCTCGCGGGCGGGCGCGTCGCCGTCGAGCGGCAGCAGCACGATGCTGGTGGTCTTGCCGCGCGTGCGGCTGCGCCCACCCGCCGATCGCCCGATCACGTCGCGGGCGAGCCGGTGGAGGAAGCCGGGCGTGGCCTCGGCGAGCGCGCCGGGGACCTCGATCACGTGGCTGTCGCGTATCGCCTCGGCATCGGCGCGGTGGGCGTCGCCCAGCAGCAGCGCCGCACCACCCAGGCTCTCGCCGCGCCCCACCTCCGTGCGGCCGTCGGCGCCGGCCTCCTCCCCCGCCGATCGCAGCCGGAAGCGGCCGCTCACGACCAGGTACACGGAGGCGGCGGCGTCGCCGCGCCGGAACAGCGCGGCGCCGCGGGGGACCGCGGTCCAGGTGACCGCCTGTTGCAGGGCCAGCACCTCGTCGGCGTCGCGCACACCGAACCAGTCGCGCAGCATCGAGGCCGTCTGGGCGCGCTGCAGGCGCGGCCGCATGCTGCGGTGGGCCACCTCGAGCAGCTGGGGGTAGGCCGCCGCCGCGCGCTCGAAGTCCTCGCGCGCCAATCGCAGCAGCCGGCTCGGCTCGATCGCGGCCACGGTGGCGTTGCGAGGCTGGTCCGTGAGCAACGCCATCTCCCCCACCACGGCGCCGGCGGCGAGCCGGTCCACCGTGGTGTGCCGACCGGACGCGTGGCGTACCCGCACCTCCAGAGCCCCCTCGGTCAGCAGGTACATGGCGTCGCCCGCGTCACCCTGGGCGAACAGTGGCTCGCCGGCGGCGAGCGTGCGCTCAGCGGTGCCCGCGACCAGCTCGGCGAGTGCCTCGGAGCTCAGCTCCCTGAACATCGTGCGTTCACGGAGCAGGCGGATCGATCGGTCCTGCTCTGGGTCCATGCAATACCCTCACATAGCCGGGATGGCGCGGTCATGCTACCACGCGTCGGGGACGCTCTCGGGGGCGCTCGTCCTACCTCCGGCCGGGGCCCTGCGCCGTGGCGCTCGCCGGGTCCGACGCCAGCCCGCGGCACCAGGCCCCGCGCAGGGCGCGCGGCCCGCGAGGCGCCCACGGAGGGCCCGAGCGTGAATCATCCACGGCGCCGGGGCGCCACGATGCCGTACCCTCGCATCATGAGAAGAGTCCTCGATTGGCGCACGCGTACGGTGGGGTTGCTGGTGGCGCTGCTGGCGGCGACGGCCCCGGCCCTGGCTCAGGACGCCGGCTCGACGCCCGCGGTCGGCGACGCGGACCTGCCGGTCACGCGCCTGGTGCTGTTCACCAACGGCGTCGGGTACTTCGAGCACAGCGGCACGGTCAGCGGCACGCAGGAGCTGCGGTTCGACGTCCCCACCGACCAGATGGACGACCTGCTGCAGAGTCTGGTGCTGCAGGACTTCGACGGCGGCACCATCGCTCCGGTGCGCTACGCCTCGAGCGATCCCCTCAGCCGCATCCTCCGTAGCTATGCGCTGGACCTCTCCGGCGACCCCACCCTGGCCGAGCTGCTGGCGCAGGCCCGTGGCGAGGCCGTGCAGCTCACCGCGGCGGAGCCGATGCGGGGGGTGTTGGTCAACGTAGAGTCGGTGGCTCAGCCCGACGGCGCGGCGCCCCGCACCTTCCTCACCCTGTCCACCGAACGCGGCCTCGAGCGCCTGCCCCTCGACGAGGTGCGCGACCTGCGCTTCGAGCGGGCGAGCGTCCAGCAGGACCTGGAGGCGGCCCTCGCCGCCCTCCAGCAGTACCGCGACGGTGACGCCAAGCCCGTGCGCCTGCGCTTCTCGGGCGAGGGCGAGCGCCGCGTGCGGGTCGGCTACGTCCGCGAGATGCCGGTGTGGAAGACGAGCTACCGCATGGTGCTGGGGGGCGACGGCCGGGCGGACCTGCAGGCCTGGGCCATCGCGGACAACCCCACGGATACCGACCTGCGCGACGTCCGGATCTCGTTCGTGGCCGGGCAACCGATCTCCTTCGTCACCGACCTCTACGCCCCCGTGTACGTCGCTCGCCCGCACGTCGCGGTGCGCACCGCCCCGTCGGTGGTGCCGCGCGCCGACAGCGGCTCGAGCGCGCCCGCCGCGATGGAGAGCGCCCGATCGGCCACCGCGCCCGCGGCCATGGCGGACGCCTTCGCCGGCGCGGCGCCGCCCGAGGCCCCCAAGCTCCAGGGCGCGGGCGTGAGCGCCATGGCCCAGGGGGTGGACCTCGGCGCCACCTTCGCCTACCAGGTCGACGAGCCCGTCACCATCGCCCGTCATGAGTCGGCCATGATCCCTATCGTGCAGCAGGCGGTCCAGGTGCGGCCGCTGTCGCTCTTCGATCCCGCGGTGCTTCCGAGGCACCCGCTCACCAGCGTGCGGTTGGTCAACGACACGGGCTTGCACCTCGCGGCCGGACCGGTGTCGATGTTCGACGCCGGCGGGTTTGCGGGCAACGCGCAGCTCAGCGACGTGGTCCCCGGCGACAGCCGCATCCTCACGTACGCCGTCGATCTGGAGCTCACCGTCGACCCCCAACGAGACACCGGGCCCGAGCGCATCACCGCGGTCACGTTCGCCAACGGCGTGCTCGTCAGCACCGTGAAGCAGCGCCTCACGACTCGCTACCGCGTGGCCAGCGAAGGGCAGGACGCGCGCTTCCTGGTGATCGCCCACGCTGCGCAGGCCGGGTACGACATCACGGCTCCCGACCCGGCACCCGCGCGCACCGAGGACGGGTACCGCTTCGGCGTGGCCCTGCGGTCCGCCGACGGCGGCGCTCCGGAAGCCGACCCCGAGGTCCCCACCCAGGTGACCTGCACCGTCGGCGCCGCGTGCACCCTCGAGGTGGTGGAGGAACGCACGGACAGCCGCAGCGTGGCCGTCACCAACGTCACCTCGGAGCAGATCGCCTTCTTCCTGGAGAACGTCGAGCTGTCGCGGGACGATCGCGCCACGCTCGGACGGATCCTGGAGGCCAAGCGGCAGATCGCCGACCTGACGCGGCAGATCGAGGACGCCCAGGCGCGCGTGGACGCCATCCACCAGGAGCAGAGCCGCGTGCGGCAGAACATGGGCGCCCTGGATCGCAACTCCTCGCTGTACCGTCGCTACGTGTCGGATCTCGAATCGCAGGAGAACGAGCTTGCGGGCCTGCAGAAGGACCTCGAGGCGCTGCGGAGCCGTCGCAGCGGAGCGCAGGCCGACCTCGACGCGCTCATCGCGGGCCTGGCGCCGGGCTAGCGGGCGGGCCATGAGCCGCGCCTTCCTCAAGGACGACGCCAACCAGGAGCGGGTGTTGGTACCGCAGCGCGCGCCCCTACCCGAGGGCGTACCCAACCTGGTGACCCCCGCCGGGCTGGCGGCCCTGGAGACCGAGCACCGGGCCCTCGTGGCGCGCCGGGCCCGGCTCCAGGAGGCGGGCGAGGAGTCGGCCGGCGAGGTCGCGGTCCTGCACCAGCGCATCCGTGACCTGCGGGAACGTGTCGCCAGCGCGCGGGTGGTGCACCCTCCCGCGCCCGGCAGCCGGGAGGTGCGGCTCGGCGCCACCGTGGAGGTGGCGCCGGCGGAGGGGGAGGCCGGAGCGCCGAGCCGCGTGCACATCGTCGGCGTGGACGAGGCCGATCCGCTGGAGGGCCACGTGGCCTTCACGGCGCCGATCGCCGCGGCGCTGCTCGGGCGGCACGTCGGAGAGGTAGTGCCCCTGCGGGCCGGCGGCCAAGATCGGAGCCTCAGGATCCTGGACGTGCGCTACCAGACCGACGACGGGCCGCCGGCCTGACCCACCGCACGACGGCCGGCGGTAGGATCCGGGGGCGCCGCCGCGTCGCGCACCGCGAGGAGCCCACCATGACCGACGATCCCCACGACCCACTCGATCCCCTGCGCGTCGCCGAGGGCCGTCTTCAGGGTCGCCTCGGCGTCCACGCCAGCCGCCCCGACGGCTCGGATCCCGTCACGTACCACGCCGACGAGACCTTCCCGTCGGCCTCGACCATCAAGGTGTACGTGTTGCAGACCCTGTTCGAGCGCGTCGCCGCCGGCGAGCTGCGACTCGAGCAGGAGCGCGTGCTGCGCGCCGACGACCAGGTCACCGGCTCGGGTGTGTTGAAGTCCCTCGCGCCCGACCGCCCCTATACGCTCCACGACCTGGCGCGTCTGATGATCATCGTCAGCGACAACACCGCCACCAACCTGCTCATCGACACCGTCGGCCTCGAGCGCGTCAACGCCGTGATCTCATCGAACGGTTGGCGCGACAGCCACCTCGCCGGGCTGCTGCAGCGCACCACGGATCCGGAGGGCAACAAGACCTCCGCGTCGGTCACCTCGCCTCGCGACCTGCACGACTACTTCCGGCGGCTGTGGGCGGGCGAGCTGCTCGACGCGCGCCTCACCGCCACGGCACAGGCGATCTACCGTGACCAGCAGTTCACCGACCAGCTCGGGCGCTACCTTCCATTCGACCCGTACAGCACGGAGACCGGCCAGGACGACGTGCGCATCGCCTCCAAGAGCGGATCGATCCGCGGCGTGCGCAACGACGCCGGCGTCATCGAGGGACCGCGGGGGGCGTTCGTGCTGGCGATCATGACGCGGGGGTGCCCCGACACCCGCTTCCACCCCGACAACCTCGGCTCGATCGTGCTCAGCGAGGTCGCGCGGGCGCTCTACCGGCACTACCTGGGGTGAGGCACGCCGAGGCGCGGGGCGGGCTACCGCACGCTGGGCGCCGCGCGCGGCGCGCGCAGCTGGTTCACTCGGTCGGCCGCTCGCACGTGACGGCCCCGTCCAGCGCCCGGTAGCAGCGGCTGGCGAACACCTCCAGGCCGTAGCCGTTGCTGCAGCGCAGCGTGGAGCCGTTGGAGTCGGGCGCCGAGGTGCAGCGCAGGGTGTAATCGCGCTCGTCGACCGCCGGGGCGTCGCCGTAGCGCTCGCGGTTGTAGGCGGAGTCGGTGTAGTCGAAGTCGGGGGGGAACGGTCCCTCTCCGCTGCGGAATCCCGGCAGCAGTCGGATCTCGCTCGACAGCGTGGTGCTCGACCACACCAGGCGCCCCTCCTCGACGCGTAGCACCAGCAGCCGCGCATCCTTCGTGCGGATGCCGATCACGAACGCCGTCGACGGCTCGTCGAGCTGCGTCGACAGGGCCACGCCGTCGAGTGCCTGCCGCAGCGCCGGCGCGTCCTGCGGGCCCGACGCGGCGTCGAGCAGCGCCGCCCGCGGGCGCACTGCCACCACGACCGCCCGGGCGCGCGCGGCCACCTCGTTGACCAGGTCCAGGTCGCCGGCCCTGGCGGCGGGGGCGGCCAGTACCAGGAGCACCAGCAGGACGGGCCACGGACGTCGTGGCCGGTGCAAAACGGAGCGTGCGGAGCGGGATGGGTGCCGAGACACCCGTGGGGGTCGGCGCATGGGAACGATGCCTCCCAAGGGGGACGATAGCACGCTGGGCAACGCCCCTCGCGGCACGCCGGTCGCCACGAGCGGGTCCCCGAGCCGTCTCAGCCGCCGTCGGGGGCCTGGCGACCGAGGCCCCCGACGCGCTCCTCCCACGCCTCCAGCGAACGCGGCCAGTCCCGGCCGAGCAGCCTGGACAGGGCGCGGTCGGCGAGCACCACGCCGCCGGTCTGGCACGTCGCGCAGTAGTTGGTCTCACGGCTCTGGTACCGGATGCGCTGGACGGGATCAGAGCACACCGGGCAGGGCTGTGCGTAGCGGCCGTGCACCGCCATCCCCTCCTGGAAGGCGGTGACGCGGGGCCAGCGCCCCTCGCTCACGCCCCGGGTCAAGCGCGCGCTCCATGCGCCGAGCACCGAGCGCGTGGCGTCGTAGAGCCTGTCCATCGCCTCCTCGTCCAGCGAGCTGCTGAGGCTCACCGGCGAGAGGCGCGCGGCGTGCAGGATCTCGTCGGCGTAGGCCCCGCCGATGCCCGCCAGCAGGTGCGGCGCGGTCAGGCTCCGCTTGAGGGTGTGCCGTTCGCGCCGCACCGCCTCGGCGAACGCCGCGCGGCTGGCGGATAGGGGCTCGAGCCCGCCGGGGTCGAAGGCGGCCAGGGCCTCCTCCCCCGCCACGGCGTGCATCGAGGCCATGCGGCGGCTGCCGGCCTCGGTCAGCAGGAGCGTGCCGGCCTCGAAGTCGAACGCGGCCTGCCCCCGCTTGCCGGGGAGCCCCGCGCCGGGCTTGCCCCACGACAGGCGCCCCGCCAGCATGAGGTGCAGCACCAGGAACAGCGGCGGCTCCTCGCGCTCCTCGAAGGCGAGGACGAGGCGCTTGCCGATGCGACGGGTTCCGGACAGCGCACGCCCCGCGAACGCCTCCAGCGGGGGGTCGACGGTACGCAGCAGGAACACCCCCCGGGTGCGGATGCCGCGCAGGCGGCCGCCCGCGACGCGCGCGTCGATCGCGGCGCGGTAGGCCTCGATGTCGGGCAATTCCGGCATGCGCGAGTCTAGCGCCGATCGCCGGGCGCACCGGCCTGACACCGGGCAGTCCGCGGCGCGAGCGCGGAGCCCAAGGCTCACGCGGGGAGTGTCAGGCTCTCCAGGTCCCGCGGGTAGGTGGTCAGCGGCTCCATCCCCTGCTCCGTCACCAGCACCGTGTCGGAGTGTCGGAAGCCTCCGAGGCCCGGCACGTACAGCCCCGGCTCCACGCTCAGCACCATGCCGGGCTCGAGGATGGTGGTGTCGCCCACATCGAGGAACGGGCTCTCGTGGATGCGCTGCCCCAGCGAGTGCCCCACGTGGTGGCGCCAGTACGGCGTGAGCTGGTGCGCCTCCACGTAGCCCCACACCGCGCGGTCCACCTCACACGCCGCCGCACCCGGGCGGATGGTGTCGAAGGCGATGTCCTGGAGGGCCCGCATGTGGGCGAACCAGCGTCGTTGCTCGGTGCTCGGTGTGCCCAGCACCATGGTGCGCTCGAGCTCGCTGAGGTACCCCCACACGTCCGCCCCGGCCCCGGTGACGAGCGTGTCGCCGGCTGCGAAGGCGGCGTTGAGGGTCACGGCGTGGGGGAGTGCGCTGTTAGGACCGATCTGGCCGCGGTAGAGCGCCAACGCCCCCTGGATCCAGCGGTTGCGCGGGCGGTACTCGGCCCCCATCGCCGCGCCCATCTCGGCCGTGGCCTCCGCGGTGGCGCGTCCGGCCACCTCCTGCTCGCGCGCACCGACGCGGGTGTAGGCCTGGAGCAGCTCGTGTGCCCGGTGCCCCCAGCGAGCGCTCGCCCTGATGAGGGCGATCTCGGCCGGGCTCTTGCGTGCCATCTGGCCGTCGCAGGAGGGGGATACCGAGCGCACGGGCAGGCGCGCGCTCAGCGGCGCGGGGACGTACCCCATGACCGGAGGGTAGCCGTCGTGGTCCACGCCGATGGTGCCCCCCGCCAGCCCGCGGTCGCGCAACAACGCCACCAGCAGGTCGATGGGGTGGACCTCACCCGGATACTCGGGGTAGGCCACGACGCGCTCGGCGTCGCTGGCGCCTTGCGCGTGCTCGCGCTCGAGCCGGGGCACGAACAGGGTGCGCTCGCCGTCCGGCGCGATCACCAGGGCCATGGGCCGCTCCGTGGGGTGGAAGACGAAGCCCGCGTAGTACTGGATGTACTGGTCGTCGAACAGTACCAACGCGCTGACGTCGGCCTCGAGCGCGTCGAAGATGCGGCGCGAGCGCTCCGCGCGCTCGCGCGCGCCGATGGGCGCCGGCGCGTCGGCGCTCAAGACGGCACGTGCCGGTCGAGGAAGTCGCGCACGACGCCCAGCCAGCGCTCGCGCTCCTCCTCCTGTGGGGAGTGGCCGCTGTGTTCGAACACCACCAACTCGGCGTCGGGGATCCCAGCGGCCACCTCCTCGTTGGCCTCCAGCGGCGTCACCCAGTCGTGGCGCCCGGCCGTCACCAGGGTGGGTACCGTGATCTCCCCCAGCCGGTCGGTGACGTCGTAGCTCTCCTGGTTGCGGCCGAAGGCCCAGTTGTGGGTCTGGTAGTGCAGCTGCATGGCGGCCACCGCCCGGGCGTCGCGCTCGGGATCCCGCTCCACGTTGTACAGCGGCATGATCATGCGCAACAGCGCGCGGAAGTCGTCGTCGCTGGTGGTGCGGCCCGAGAAGAGCCTGTCCAACCCTTCGGCGTCCATGGGGAAGTCGCTGGCCAGGGCGCGCTCCTTGGCCACGTCGTGGAAGCGGTTGTTGGCGACGGTGTCGCGCAGCACCAGCGCGCGCACCTGCTCGGGATGACGCAGGACGTACTCCAGGGCGAGCATGCCCCCGTAGGAACCACCGGCCAGCACCATCCGGCCGAGGTCGAGCGACCGGCGCAGCTGCTCCAGATCGTCGCAGAACTGGTCGTGGCTGTAGGGCGGCCCGTCCTCCGATTCGCCGCAGCCGCGGTGATCGAAGGTCACCACCCGGAAGCGGTCGGTGAAGGGCTGGAAGGCGCGCCAGTTGCCCACCCGGTTGCCCATGCCGGGCCCGCCGTGGAGCGCCACCAGGGCCGGATGATCGCCGCCGCTGTCATCAAAGGCCAGCTCCACGCCGTTGATGCCGATGCGCGGCATCAGGCCCAGACCTCGTCCAGCACCCGCATGACGTTCCCACCGACGACCTTGGCGATGTCGTCGTCGCTGTAGTCGTGCTTGACCAGCCAGCGAACGATGTTGCGGAAGGCCTCGCCGGGGTTCTCCAGGCCGTCGACCCACTCGACCTTGGGGTACTCGAGCTGGCCGCGGGAGGCGCCGATGGAGAGCGCCTGCGAGAGCACCCGATGCAGCCCCACGTGGTCGCCGAACAGCACGTCGGGCCCGAAGGCGACGTGGTCGATGCCGACGAGGTCGACGCAGTACGCGAAGTGCTCCATGAACGAATCGATGGAGTGGCGCGGCTGCTTCTTGGTGATGGTGGTGTGGGGCGCGGCCTCGATGCCGATGACGCCGCCCTTCTCGGCGCACGCCTCGATGACCTCGTCGGGCTTGAGCCGGCGCGAGTCCCACAGCGAGCGGGCGCCCGCGTGGGTGATGAAGATCGGCTTGCTGCTCGCGTGGATCGTGTCCATCGCGGTGCGGTCGCCCGAGTGCGAGACGTCGATGGCGATGCCGAGCTTGTTCATGCGCTCGACCGCCCGGCGCCCGAACACCGTGAGGCCGCCGTCGCCGGGCTCCTTGAGGCCGGCACCCAGCGCGTTCCCCTCGCTGTAGGCGATGCCGACGGCGCGCACGCCGAAGCCGTAGAGGATGTCGAGCCGGTCGAGCTCGTTCTCGATCATGGCCGCGCCCTCGAGCGAGAGCACCATCGCGACCTGACCGTTGGCCTTGGCCTGCCGGATGTGCTCGGTGCGGGTCGCGATGGTCACGAAATCCTGATGGGCGATGTCGGACAGGCGCATGCCGAGGTCGAAGACGACGTCGTCGAACTTCCAGCCGCCGCGCGAGGTGACCATGGCCGTGCCGTCCATGAGGTTGTCGAACACGCAATCCAGCCCGGAGACGCTGAGACCCTCGTAGCCCGTGAAATCACGCCCCCAGCGCCGGAACTCCATGAACTCCTCGAGGTTCTCGGGGGCGACGAAGCAGTGGTCGTGAAGCGACACCATGAGGTGCTCATCGAACAGCCTCTCGACGCGCGCCTCCTGCTCCTGCGTGACGCCCACCGGCGTGCTGGGCACGCGGTCGATCTCCTTGGCGAGGTCGAAGGCCTTGTAGTCGGTTCCGGCGTCGAGGTACTGGAAGGACCGGTAGCCGTCGTAGCGCTTGCGTTGCATAGGGTCTCCTTCGGTCTGCGCCGGCACGGCCGGCGGGGAGCGTGCTAGTCGTGCGGGTCGAGCACGTCTCGCAGGGCGTTGCCCATGACGTTGAAGGCCAACACGGTGAGGGCGATGCAGAGCCCCGGGTAGATGGCCAGCATGGGCTTGGCCCACAGATAGGCCTGGGCGTTCTGGAGCATGTTGCCCCAGGACGCCAGGGGGGGCTGGATGCCCAGTCCGAGGTAGCTCAGGGCCGCCTCGCTGAGGATCGACCAGCCCACGCCGAGCGTGGCGAGGACGATGGCCTGGGGGACCACCTGCGGCAGGATGTGCCGCAGCATGGTGCGGGGGTGGGAGGCACCCAGCGCGTGGGTGGCCTCGACGAAGTCGGCGTGCCGATACTTGCTGAACTCGGCGTACACCACCCGCGCCATCTGAGCCCAGAAACTCAGCCCCACCGTGACGATGACGGTGGCGGGGCGGTTGCCGAAGGAGGTGACGATGACGAGGATGAGGAAGAAGGCGGGGATGGCCATGAAGACGTCCACCAGACGCATCAGCACGGCCTCCGTGCGGCCGCCGAAGTAGCCGCCCAGCCCGCCCACCAGCGTGCCCAACGAGAGCCCGACCAGCATCGCCAGCAGGCCCACGGCGAGCGACACGCGGCCGCCGGCCAGGATGCGGGCGAACACGTCGCGGCCGAGCTCGTCGGTGCCGAGCCAGTGCGCCGCGCCGGGCGAGGCGAGGCTGGAGCCCGGGTTGGTGGCCTCGGGCGACTGACCGTAGAGGGCGGGGCCGAAGGTGACGGCGAGCACCAGCAGCACCACCACGATGGCGGCGATGATGCCGATGGGGTGGCGGCCGACACGCCGCAGCGTGCGCGAGCGCGCGCCGCGCACGCCGGCGCGGGGAGCCCCCAGGACCTCAGCCATGGCTGATCCGGGGGTCGACTGCGGCGTACAGCACGTCCACCAGCAGGTTGACCAGCACCACGATGCCGCCGGCCAGCAGCGTGACACCGAGGATGACGGGGTAGTCGCGCCCGTTGGCGGCCTCGATGGCCAGCCGGCCGAGACCCGCCCAGCCGAACACGCTCTCGATCACCACGGAGCCGGAGAACAGCACCGTGGTGACCAGGCCCAGGATCGCCAGCACGGGAACCAGCGCGTTCTTGAAGGTGTGCTTGAGCAGCACCGTGCGGGGCCGCAACCCCTTGGCGCGGGCGGTGCGGACATAGTCGGAGTGGCTGACCTCCAGCAACGCCGATCGTGTGACACGCACGATGTTGGGCATCAGCGTGAAGCCCAGCACGGAGGCCGGCAGCACCAGGTGCCGCAGGCGATCGGCGAGCGAGAATTGCCTACCCACCGAGAAGATGCCCGAGGAGGGTAGCCAGCCGAGCTCCACCGCGAAGACGATGATGGCCACGATGCCGAGCCAGAATCCGGGGACGGACATCCCCAGTGCCGACACCGTACTGACCACGTGGTCGGGCCAGCGGTTGCGGTAGCTCGCGGCGAGGATGCCGAGTCCGACCCCCACGACGGTGGCCAGCAGGAGGGCGCTGAGGCCGAGCTGGAGGGTGCTCCCGGCGCGCTGCTCGAGCAGGCGCGACACCGGCAACCCCTGGTTGAGCGACGTCCCGAGGTCACCGCGCAGGGCGTGGGTGAACCAGTCGGCGTAGCGCAGCATTACGGGCTGGTCGAGGCCGTACTGCTTGAGCACCGCATCGCGCTCCTCGGCGGTGCTGGTGAAGCTCACCGCCGAGGAGGGCCCCCCGGGCGCGAGGTTGATGAGGAAGAACGTGACCACCGAGATCAGGAACAGGACCACGACGCCCTGCAGCAGCCTGCGGATGATGTAGGCGGTCACGCGGGTACCTCCCCGGACTCAGGGCTTGACGAACCAGTCGACGGAGTACTGGAAGGCGGTGGACTGGTTGATGTCCGCGATGCCACCGATCTTGTCGTTGCGCACCGTGATCATGTCGGGGTACCACAGGAAGAGGTACGGCAGGTCGTTGGCGACCTTCTTCTCGATGGTGCTCACCACCGCCACCTGGTCGTCGAGGTTGGTGGCCCGGCGGGCGTCGGCCATCAACGCGTCGAGCTCGGGGTCCTGGTAGTTGGGGATGTTGTTCCCGCCGCCGGCGCCGGCGCTACCGAAGTACGGCGTGATGTCGGTCGTCGGGGGCGTGCTCCACCATGCCAGCGTGCTCTGGTAGTCGCGGTTGACGACGACCTTCTGGATGTAGGCGTTCCACTCCATGACGTTGACCTGGACGTCGACCCCGATGTCCTTCCAGTACTGCTGCACCAACAGGGTGGCGTCGACCAGGTAGCCGAACTGCCCGGTGGGCATGGCGATGGTGAGCTTCTCGCCGTCCTTGCGCAGGATGCCGTCCGCGCCCGGCGTCCAACCCGCCTCGGCCATCAGCGCCTTGGCGCGCTCGGGATCGAAGGGGTACGAGGGCACGTTGGCGTCGTAGAAGGCCTGCTGCAGCGGGGCGATGGGGCCCGTGGCGATGGTGCCGTACCCCTTGAGCACCGAGTCGATGATGGCCTGGCGGTCGATGGCCGTGAGCAGGGCCTGGCGCACACGCACGTCCGTGAAGCGCGGATCGTCCTGGTTGAGCGCCACCCAGTACCAGATGTTCTGGCTCTGGCGGATGACCTCGAGGTTGGGGTTGCGCTCCACGCCTGCGAGCAGGGTGGGGTTGGTCACGGTCACCATGTCGACGTCGCCGGCGAGGAGCTGCGCGAGCTGGGTGTTGGGGTCGGGAACGACCTTGAAGACGATGGTCTGCACCTTGGGCGCGCCGCCCCAGTACAGGTCGTTGGGCTCGAGACGAACGTAGGAGCCCGGCACGAACTCGGCCACCTTGTACGGGCCGGTGACGACCGGCTGACCCTTGTTGAAGCTCGCCACCTGGAGCGGGTTCTCGGCGCCCTGAAGGACGTGCGCGGGGAGGATCCCGGCGAAGTACGCCAGGTAGTACGGCAGCGAGGAGAACGGGCTCGAGAGGACGAACTTGACCGTCAACGGATCGACGACCTCGACATGGTCGATCGGCGAGAAGGCGCTGCGGTTGTTGGCGCCGAGGTCCTTGACCAGGATGACGTCGTTGAACGTGAACGCCACATCGTCGGCTGTGAAGGGCTCGCCGTCGGACCAGGTAACGCCTTCACGCAGCGTGAACGTCCACGACATGGCGTCGGGCGCCGCCTGCCAGCTCGTCGCCAGGTCCGGCGAGGGGGTCAGGTCCTCGGGGGAGTAGCGGGTGAGCTGCGAGAAGAGGATGGTGTTGACGAGGTTCGACTCGATGACCGCGCCGGGCGTCCAGGGGTTGAGCGTAGGGTCGGCATTCGTCACGAACGTGAGGGTGCCGTTGGGGTCGAAGTCCTGGGCCTGTACGGCCGTCGTCGCGACGAGCGCGAAGGCGGCCAACAGGGCCAACACACGTGAGGTCCACCGGGGGGCTGTCTTCATTCCTGTCCTCCTCATTTCTGTTCTCCTCGCTTCAACCCGGGTAGCCGAGCTGCTTGGACATCGCTCGGGCGACCCGGGTGATGAGCGCACCGAATCGTTCGAGGGTCTCGTCGTCGACGCGGAACGACGGCCCTCCCACGCTGATCCCCCCCACCACCTGCGCGGAGGCATCGAACACCGGCGCGCCCACCCCGCGGGCCGACGCGTCGTAGTCCTCGTCGCTCACGGAGTAACCACGCCCGCGGATGGACTCGAGCTCGCTGCGCAGCCTCGCGGGTTGCAGCACCGTCGCGTCCGTGTACCTGGGCAGACTCTCGAGCTGGCCCAGCACCCGTTCCCATGTGGCACCGGGGAGGTACGCGAGCATCGCCTTGGGCACGGCACCCGCGTGCAGGGGCACGGAGACGCCCAGGGGCGTCGCCAGCCGGACCTGCTGCCGGCTCTCGCGGCCGTCGACGCACACCGCCCGATCGCTGGCCAGCACGAAGAGGTTGACCGACTCGTCGCTCTCTTGCGCCAGGCGATCGAGGTGGGGGCCCGCCACGTCCATCAGCGAGGCCTGCCTGGTGCCGGCGAAGGCGGAGCTCAGCACGTTCACCACCGGGGTCAGCACGAACCGGCCGTCGCTGCCCACGCGCACGAAGCCGGCCTCCTCCAGGGTCTTGAGGGAGCGGTAGAGCTGCCCCTTCTCCACGCCCATGGAGGTGATGAGCTCGGCCAGCGAGAAGCGGTGCGGCGGGGCGGCGAAGGCCAGCAGCACCTGCAGCGTGCGGTAGGCCGAGTTGATGACGTACTGGTTGTCCACAGGTCCTCCCCTCGCCGTCGCGTTTCATATGCCGGTACTAGTTCGCACCATAATACGCCGGTGCATGCCTGTCAATCTTTATTCCGATGTGGCGCCTCCTCTCGCCCTCGACAGCGGGTGAAAGCGTGATTGCATACACGCATATCCAGCCTCGTCGGCGGGGGCCCACGTCGACGCCGAACGCGGGAACTCCCCTGTACGCGGCCAGCGCGTGATGGTGTGGACCGTTCCGCCATCGCGCCGTCCCGTGGGCGCGGGGCGCTACCATGGGGCACCATGTCCCAATACATCGGCATCCTCACGGCAGGCGGCGACAGCCCCGGCCTCAACGCGGCCATCCGCGGCGTCGGCAAGGCCGCCATCGGCAGCTTCGGCATGAACGTGGTGGGATTCCGCGACGGCTTCCGCGGGTTGATGCAGGATCGCACCATCCGCCTGACCACCGTCGAGCTGTCCGGCATCCTCACGACCGGCGGCACCATCCTCGGCACCAGCCGCGACAAGCCACACAAGATGCGCGTAGGCGACAAGAAAGTCGACATGACCGACGCCATCGTGGAGACCTACCAGCGGCACCAACTCGACGCGCTCGTGTGTCTCGGCGGGGGTGGGACGCAGAAGAACGCCTTCCGCCTGGTCGAGAAGGGCCTGAACGTCGTCACGCTGCCCAAGACCATCGACAACGACGTCGCCATGACCGACATCAGCTTCGGCTTCGACACCGCCCTGGGTATCGCCACCGAGGCGATCGACCGGCTGCACAGCACGGCCCACAGCCACCACCGCATCATCGTGGTGGAGGTGATGGGCCACAACACAGGGTGGCTGGCGCTGGGCGCGGGCCTGGCCGGGGGCGCGGACGTGATCCTGTTGCCCGAGATCCCCTACGACATCGAGGCCATCGCCGCCGCCATCCGCGCCCGCAGCAGCGGCGGCAGCCGCTTCAGCATCGTGGCCGTGTCCGAGGGCGCCATGGCCCTGCAGGACGCCCAGGCCATCGCCCGGGCCCGGGATACGGTTGCGGCCGCCGAGAAGGGGGAGCCGCGGCGCGAGGCGAAGCGTGCGCTGCGCGAGGCCGAAGCGCGCCTGGGCGAGAAGACCATGCGCCTGGCGCGAGAGCTCGAGCGGGCCACCAAGCTCGAATCGCGCGTGACCATCCTCGGCCACCTGCAGCGCGGGGGCATCCCCTCGGCCGCCGACCGGCTGCTGGCCACCCGCCTCGGCACGGCCGCAGCCCGCCTGGTGCACGACGGCGTGTTCGGCGTGATGGTCGCGGCCCGAGGCGACGGCGCCGAGGCGGTGCCGTTGGCGCAGGTCGTGGGCCAGCGCCGCGCCGTGCCGCTCGACCACCCCTGGTTGCAGACCGCACGCGACACCGGCGTGTGTCTCGGCGAGACGGCCTGAGGCCCGCGGCGGGGCCGGCCCGCACGCACGCGACGCCGCGGCGGCCCGCCGCCGTCCACCGAGCCACGTGACACGCCCGCGACGGCCGGCGTCCTAGCATGGCGGCATGAACGCCACCGCGAACGACACGACCGCCGTGGCCACCCTCGGCGGTGGCTGCTTCTGGTGCCTCGAGGCCGTCTACGCCGACCTCGCCGGGGTCCGTGAGGTGACCTCGGGATACAGCGGCGGGCATACCGCCAACCCCACCTACGAGGACGTATGCCGTGGCACCACCGGCCACGCCGAGGTGGTGCAGGTGCATTTCGACCCGGAGGTGGTGAGCTTCGGCGATGTGCTGCGGGTGTTCTTCACCATCCACGATCCGACCACGCGCGACCGGCAGGGTCACGACATCGGCAGCCAGTACCGCTCCGTCGTCTTCTACGACGGTGACCAACAGCGCCGCGTCGCCCACGAGGTCCTGCAGGAGATCGAGCGCGAGGGGCTCTATCCCGATCCGTTGGTCACCGAGGTGCGGCCGCTGGGGGACTTCTACCCGGCCGAGGCGTATCACCGCGACTACTACGCGCGCAACCCCGAGCAGGCCTACTGCCGGGCCGTCATCGCCCCGAAGTTGGCGAAGTTCCGCAAGCAACACACCGAGCGCCTGCGCCGCGACCCCGCGGCGAGCTGAGCAGGCTGAGCGGGCGGCCGAGCGGGGCGGTCCGGGCGGCGCCGCAGTCCCGTCGGCGCCGCCCGGTCGCGGGGGCTCGTCACTCCAGGCCGATCCGCTCCACCTCGCCGAAGCGCTCGAGGGGCACGTCGAAGGCCGCCTCGTCGCCCACCACCAGCACCACCAGGCCGTCGGGGCGCAGGATGTCCCGCACGGCGGCGTGCACGTCCTGCGTGGTGAGGGCCTGGAGGCTCTCCAGGTAGCGGGCGTAGTAGCCGGGCTCGAGCCCGAGCAGTGCGACCCGCGCCGTGCGCTGCGTCACCGCCGCCACCGAGGTGTCGCGGAACAGCGACTGGTTGAGGATGGTCTCGCGGCTCTGGTCGAGCTCCGCCTGCGTCACACCGTCGTCGCGCAGCCGCGTGATCTCGTCCAGCAACGACCCCAACACCTCGCCCGTGGCATCGACCCGGGTGAAGGCGTAGGCGAGGAAGATGCCGGGGTGGTCGAAGGCCTGGCTCAGCTGCGATCCGGTGGCGTACGCCAGCCCGCGCCGCGTGCGGATGTCGGTGAACAGGCGGCTCGAGAAGCCCCCCGCGCCGAGGATGTGGTCCGCCACCGTGAAGGCGGCGTACTGGGGCGAGTAGGCGCGGATGGCGGGTTGGCCCACCAGGACGATGGACTGCTGAAGGTCCTTGTGGGCGAGGTAGATCCGCGGGGTGGGGGTGGGATCGAACGGCGGCACCTCCGGAGGGGTGGCCGGCGGCCGCCGCCACCCGCCGAAGGCGTCCTCGAGCATCGCCAGCATGGCGTCGGCGTCGAAGTCCCCGGTGACCGCCAGCACGGTCGAGGCGGGCCGGTAGTAGGCGTCGTGGAACGCCACCAGGTCCCCGCGGGTGATGGCTCGAAGCGTCGCCTCCGTCGGCGAGGCACCCGAAGGATGCCCCTGGGCCACCCGCGCCAGGAAGGCGCGCACGGCCACCTGCACCGGATTGTCGGCCACGCGGCGCACGGCCTCGAGCTGGCGCTGACGCTCCACCTCGATGCGCCCGGGATCGAAGTCGGGGGACACCAGCACGTCGCGCCACACGGGCAAGACCTCGCTCACCGTGTCGCTGAGGCTCGAGAACGACACCGACGCCAGGACGTCCGAGGATCCCGCCTCCACCGAGGCGGCCAGGAACTCGAGCTGCGCATCGACGTCCTCCGGCGGCCGCCCGCCCGCGCCCCCCTCGCGCAGCATCGCGGCGGTGAACGCGGCCAGCCCCGTCTCGTCGGCGGGGTCGAAGACTCCGGGGGCGTCCACGTAGGCCACCCCCTGCACCAGCGGCAGGGCGTGGTCCTCGGCCAGGTACACCACGACGCCGTTGGACAGCACCTCCCTGCGCGGCTGCGGGGCGTCGAACCGGAGCGGCTCGAATCGCAGCGCTCCGGGCGCCGGCCAGTCCGCCGCCTGGGCCGAGGCCCGCGGCCACGGCACCAGCAGCGACCACCCCAGCAGGAGCGCCGCCGCGACGGCCAGGCTCCGTGCCCGCGGCACGGCGCGCGCGCGCCTCACGGCGCCTCCGATCCGGCGGGACGCAACACCGCCACGGTGCGCCGGTCGGCGCGGAAGGTGCGCGCCGCCACCTCGCGGACCTCGTCCGCGGTGATGCCGTCGTAGATCTCGAGGTCGGCCATGAGGCGCTCCCACCCTCCGGCGAACAGCTCGTTGAAGGCCAGGCTCGACGCCAGGCCGCTGTCCGACGCGAGGCCGCGGACCGTGGCGGCCCGCACCTGGTTCTTCACCTTCTGCAGCTCGCGCGCGTCGGGCCCCTCGGTGGCCAGGCGCTGCAGCTCCTCCTCGATCGCCGCCTCCACCTCCGCGGGTCCGTGCGGCGCCTGCGGGAGGGCGTAGACGAGGAAGAGGTTGTCGAGGCGGATGCCGGGGAAGGCGCTGCTGCTGCTGACGCTCGCGGCCAGTCCGTCGTCGAGGACCAGGCGCTGATACAACCGCGACGTGCGCCCACCCGTGAGCATGGCATCGATGAGGTCCAGGACGTACGCGTCCCGCGCCGGATAGCTGGGCTTCTGGTAGCCGATGGCGAGCTGCGGACTGGCGTCGAAGCTCACCTCCACGCGCCGTTCGGCCGTCTGCGGCGGCGGCGCGGGGAACCGCGTGTGCAGCGTTCGACGCGCCGGCAGGGCGCCGAAGTAGCGCTCCAGCACGGGCAGGTCGCGTTGCGGGTCGACGTCGCCCACCATCACCAGGACCGCGCGGTCGGGCGCGTAGTACGCGCGGTAGAAGGCGCGGGCGGCCGTCGCGGTGTACCCCTCGATCGCCTCCGGGGCGCCGATGAGGGGGCGCCCGTAGGGGCTGGCCGGGAAGGCGGCCCCGAGGAAGGCCTCGAACAGCACCCCCTGCGGGTCGTCCTCGCTGCGTTGCCGGCGCTCCTCGCGGACCACATCGCGTTCCTCGTAGAACGACCGGAACACCGTGTTGGCCAGCACGTCGGCGTAGATGCGGGCGTACAGCTCGACGCGGTTCGACGGCAGCGAGACCACGTACTGGGTGGCGTCGTAGCCGGTGGACGCGTTCAACCCCACCGCCCCGTTCACCGACAACAGGTCGTCCAGCGGGCTGGTGGCGGCCAGCTCCCGCGCCCGGGCGCGGGCGTCGTCGAAACCGGCCTGCATGCGGCCCACCGTCGCGTCGTCCCCGAGACGCCGGGCCCGCTCGAGCGCCAGGGCCCACACCTCGACCTCCGACAGGGCGTCGGCCTCCGCCGCGGCATCGGCGCTGCCGATGGTGGGGGTGCCCTTGAAGGCCATGTGCTCCACCATGTGGGCGATGCCTCCGAGCCCAGGCGGCTCGTCGATGCCGCCGACGTCGAACATCAGGTCGAAGCTGATGACCGGGGCCGCGTGCTGCTCCACCATCAGCACCCGCATGCCGTTGCCCAACACGGCGGGGTGTACCCGTGAGGCGAGCTCCTGCGCTCGCGCCGTGGCGGGCAGCAACAGCACCGTAACGGCGACCAGGGCCCACCACCCGCGCGCGCGCGACGCCGCGCCGCGCGCCACGCCCGGGCGCGGCCCGACCCGCCGGGGCATGTGCGCGGCGCCGCACCGCACGCCCATGGCGGCCCTCGGATTCTCGGGGCCGCGACGGTGACGCCGCGGCCGGACGCGCTGCTGCATAGTCCCCTCCTCCGGCCGGCGGGGTCGCCGCACCCCGGCTGCGCGCGGCGGCCGCGGCCGCCGCGCGCACGGGGCCCGACGCCGCCGCACGGTTGATGGAGCCATGCTAGGGACACCACGCGGGGGCGTCAAGCGCGCCGGCGCCGCACGACCACCCGAGGCCCACCGCGGGTGCGCGGCGCGCTAGGCTTGGGCGAGGCCGGGCCGGGTGCCCGACCGGTCGGGAGGAACCGTGACCCACGAGCACGACGTGACTCCGTTGGCGGCGCCGGTGCGCTGGGGCATCATCGGCTGCGGCGACGTCACGGAGGTCAAGAGCGGCCCCGCCCTGCAGCGGGCGCGCGGCTCGACGCTGGTGGCGGTGATGCGACGCAACGGCGCCCTGGCCGAGGACTACGCCCGAAGGCACGGCGTCCCTCGCTGGTACGACGACGCCGACGCGCTGCTCGCCGACCCCGAGGTCGACGCGGTCTACGTCGCCACCCCGCCCTCGAGCCATCGGCGCTACACGGAGGCCGCGGCGGCCGCGGGAAAGCCCGTCTACGTCGAGAAGCCGATGGCCATGAACGCGGCGGAGTGTGACGCCATGACCGAGGCCTGCGTCCGCGCCGGCGTGCCGCTGTACGTCGCCTACTACCGCCGCGCGCTGCCGCGCTTCGAGCACGTCCGGCGCTGGCTCGCCGACGGCGCCATCGGCACGCCGCTGGCCGTCGAGGTGGCGCTGGCGCGCCGCCCGACGGACGACGAGCGGGCGGGGCGGGGCGGCTGGCGCGTGGACCCCTCGGTGGCGGGGGGTGGCTACCTGATGGACCTCGCCAGCCACACCCTGGACCTGCTCGACCACCTGCTGGGACCGATCGAGGCGACGCGGGGCTGGGCGGCCAACCGCTCCGGCCTCTACCCCGCCGAGGACCTCGCGGTGGGGGCCTTCCGTTTCGCCTCGGGCGTGTTGGGGACGGGGTCGTGGAGCTTCACGGCGGGCACCGAGTGCGATCGCGTCGTGGTCCGCGGGGAGCAGGGGACGATCCGTTTCGCCATCTTCGACGAGGCCCCGGTGGCGCTGCTCGGACCGGACGCGGAGGAGCGCGTGGAGATCCCGCACCCGCCGCACGTCCAACAGCCGCTGATCCAGCAGGTGGTGGACGCCCTGCTCGGGCGGGGCGTCTGCGTCAGCACGGGCGCCAGCGCGAGCCGCACCAATCGTGTGCTGGACGCGCTGTTGGAGGGTTATCGGGCCGGCGCGGGCGGCGCCTGAGCCGCGGACTGATACGACGCCGCGACGTGCGCGGCGTCGCATGAGTCGCACGTACGCTTCCGAACGGAAAGGTTGTCCAGGTCACGGCCGCCGCGCGAGGCCGCGGCATACTCGCGGGTGTCCGTGGGTCGGCCCCGCGGCCGCCACGCACCGCGCGGTGGGCACTCGAGGCCACCACGGGCGGAGAAACGAGCCCGAAGGAGGCCATCGTGGCGACCACAACCACATCCTCGAACCGCCGGCGGAACCGGCAGGAGTACGTCCGGCCCGCCATGCTCGGGCTGATGGACGGCTCGGTATCCACGCTCGCCCCGATCTTCGCCGCCGCCCAGATGACCCAGAGCTCCCATGTCTTCATCGTCGGGCTGGCCGCGGCCACCGGCGCCGGCCTCAGCATGGGGCTGGCCGAGGCCTTGTCGCACGGCAGCGACGAGCAGATGGAGGTGGCGCCGTGGGCCAAGGGCCTCACCACCGGCATCGGCACGACGCTCGGCGGCCTGTTCCACACGCTGCCGTTCCTGATCGCGGACCTCGGCGCAGCCCTGGCGCTGGCCTACGTCGTCGTGGCGGTGGAGTTGCTGGCCATCGCCTACATCCGCTACCGCTACCTCCAGTTCCCTCTCTGGCGCACCATCGCCCTGGTCATCGGAGGCGGGGGGCTGGTCTTCGCCCTGGGGATCGCGCTCGGCCGCATCGGGGCGCTGTTCTGAGGGGCCGGCGAGGCCGGACCCGGCCCGGGCACCGGTCCCGCCGCGGCCCTGCGCGAGAACCGCGCCTGCCGCACGTACGCCTGCCCGGTGGCGGCCGGGCCGCGCCGGGCCTCGCGACCCTCCCGGTCCGAGGTGGGCGGAGGCCCTGAGCCGCTGGAGGAACGGTGGGCGCGTGGCGTAGATTGACTGCCATGATCGACGAGGCGGCACTGCGCCGCGCCGAGACCGCCATGCGCGGCTACGCCGAACGCAGCCGCCAGCGTACGGACGTGGGCGCCTACGCCGTGTTCCTGGCTCCCGACCGGGAGCACCGCTTCCTCAACCTCGCCGTGCCCTACGAGCGCCCCGAGGCTCTGCGGGGAGAGGCCATCACCGCCATGCTGCGGGCCTTCGCCGATGCCGGCGCGGCCCCGAAGCTGGAGTACATGGCCGAGCTCCACCCCGGCCTGACCGAGGCGCTGACGGGCGCCGGCCTGCGGCTCGACAGCGCCGCCCCCGTCATGACGTTGGCCTTGCGGGAGCTCGCCCCCGGCGCGGCCGCCCCCGGCGAGCCGCGCCTGCTGCGCCCCGACGACGACGCCCTGCTCGACGCCTTCCTCGAGGGCCAGGGCCACGCCTTCGCCATGCCCACCGCCATCGGCCGGGCGCTGCGCCCCACCATGCGCGACGGTATGCGCGACGGGGACCTGATCGCCTTGGCCTGGTGCCGGGACGGCCGGCCGGTGGCGGGGGCGACCCTGCTGCGCGGGGGCGTGGTAGCGGGGCATGGCGGCGCGGTGGCGGAGCTCGCCGGCGTGTGGACACGCCATGATCTGCGCCGCGCCGGGCTGGGGTACGCCGCCTGCCACGCGCTGCTGGGGGCCGCCGCGGAGGGCGACACCGTGGAGGCTTGGTTGTCCGCGGCCGAGGGGGCCGAGGGGCTGTACCGGCGGCTCGGCTTCGAACGGGTGGGCACGCAGCACAACGTCGGGCGCTGAGCCGCGACCCACGTCACCCGACGGTCACACGGCCCTCACGCCAGGGCGCTACCCTTCGAGGCGGTGTGGGGCGCACCGCACCGCCGGGACCGCCCGAGGCGGCCGGCGCGCGCCGCCCCCGAACCCGGACCGGGACCGAGCCTTTCCGGGGTTCGCCGCCTGCCGCCGCCCGGCGCGCAGTCGACCCGCCCCGCAACGGCGCCCTCCCGATCCCCCCTTCGATCAGGAGGCCGAACTGATGGACATCCGACTTGAAGGACAGCGCTGCCTGGTGACCGGGGCCAATTCCGGCATCGGGGCAGCCATCGCGGAGGAGCTCGGCGCAGCCGGGGCGCGGGTCGCCGTCAACTACCTCGACGACGCAGCCGCCGCCGACGCGGTCGCGCAGCGCATCCGCGCCGCCGGCGGCGAGCCCCTCACGATCCGGGCCGACGTGGCGGACCCCGCCGCCGTGGACGCCATGTTCTCCCGCATCGACGAGGCGTGGGGCGGGCTCGATGTGCTCGTGAACAACGCCGGCATCGACGGGGCGCGCGCCGAGGCCTGGGCCGCCGATCTCGACGCCTGGCGGAAGGTCATCGACATCGACCTGATCGGCGCCTTCGACTGCGCCCGCCATGCCCTCAGACGCATGGTGCCGGCCGGCCACGGCGTCATCCTGACGGTCACCTCGGTCCACGAGGTGATCCCGTGGAGCGGCTACAGCGCCTACACCGCGGCCAAGGCGGGCGCCGGCATGCTCACCCGCACGCTCGCCCAGGAGGCAGCCCCCCACGGCATCCGCGTGCTCGCGCTCGCCCCCGGCGCCGTCAAGACGAGTATCAACCGGCAGGTGTGGAGCAACCCGGACGACCTCGCCGACCTGCTCGAAAAGATCCCCCTGAACCGCATGGGCGAGCCCAAAGACATCGCGCGCATGGCCGTGGTGCTGGTGTCCGACGTGGCCGGGTACGTCACCGGCACGACCGTGTTCGTCGACGGCGCGATGACCGACTACCCGGACTTCGCGCACGGCGGGTGAGCCCCGTGCAGGCACCCGGCTCCCCCGGCATCGCGCCCACCTGGACCTCCAGCGCCAAGGACCTCGTCACCACCTCCCTCGGACCCGCGCGCCTGTGGGTGACGCTGGGCTACGGCATCGTCAACGAGGTCTACTTCCCCACCACCGGGCAACCGCAGATCCGCGACCTGGGCTTCCTCGTCACCACCGCGTCGGGGTGGTGGGAGGTCAAACGCGTGGCGCGCTACACCCTGTCCACCCCCTCCCCCACGGTTCCCCTGCCCACGATCCGGCACGAGGGGGAGGGGTACGTGCTGACCCTGGAGGTGGTGCCGGACCCCGACCGCGAGGTGCTGCTGGTGCGCTATCGGCTGGAGGGGGAGGGCGCCCGGCTCTACCCGCTGCTCGCCCCACACCTGGGCGCCAACGGCCACGACAACAGCGCCTGGTCGGACGGCGACACGCTGCTGGCGCAGGGAGGCGGCGAGGCCCTGGCGCTGCTCGCCGCGCCTGAGTTCCTGCGCACCTCCGTGGGGTACGTCGGCAGCTCCGACGGCTGGCAGGACTTCGCCCGCAACGGCGCCATGACGTGGACCTACGGGCAGGCGCCGCACGGCAACGTGGCCCTCATGGCCGAGGCGGCGGGCGAGGGGGTGCTGGCCCTGGGCTTCGCGTCCACGGTCGTGGGTGCGCGCACCCGCGCCCGCTCCAGCCTGGCCTCCGGTTTCCCGCGCGCCCGGGACGCCTTCGCGGCCTCCTGGGAGGCCTGGGGCCGGACCCTCGCGCCACCGCCGGGCCTCGACGCGGAGCTGGCCGACGAGGCGCTGTTGAGCGCCACCATGCTCAAGGTCCACGAGGACAAGGCCTACCCCGGGGCGGTGGTGGCCAGCCTCAGCATCCCGTGGGGCAACGCCCGCGACGACCTCGGCGGCTACCACCTGGTGTGGCCGCGCGACGCCGTGGAGGCCGGCCTGGGCCTGCTCGCGGCGGGGCAGGCCGACGATGCTCGGCGCATGCTCGCCTACCTCATCGCGACCCAGGACCCCGACGGCCACTGGTCGCAGAACGCCTACCCGGACGGGCGCCGTTTCTGGACCGGCATCCAGCTCGACGAGGTGGGCTTTCCGCTGCTGCTCGCCGCCGCACTGCGGCAGGCGGACGCCCTCGACGGGCTCGAGGGCGTCGAGCGCATGGCCCGGCGGGCCGCCGGGTACCTGCTCCGGTCCGGCCCCTTCACGCCGCAGGACCGTTGGGAGGAGAACGCCGGCGCCAACCCCTTCACGCTGGCGGTCGAGGTGGTGGCGCTGGTGGCCGCCGCGGAGGTCCTGCCGGAGGCGGAGGCCGCCTACGCGAGAGGCGTGGCCGATTTCTGGAACGAACGGATCGAGGCGTGGACCTTCGTCACCGACGGTCCGTTCGGTCGTGCCTTGGGCGTGCCGGGCTACTACGTGCGCATCGCGCCGCCCCCGGCCGTCGGGGGGCTGCGCGGTCGCATCGACCTGCGCAACCGCCAGGGCGAGCGCCCGCGGGCGACGGCCCTGGTGAGCCTGGACTACCTGGCGCTGACGAGGATGGGGTTGCGCCAGCCCGAGGACGACGGGATCCTCGCCACCACGGAGCTGGTGGACCGCATCCTGCGCGTCGAGCTGCCCACCGGGGCGGCCTACCACCGCTACAACGAGGACGGCTACGGCGAGACGGCCGACGGGGCGCCGTTCCAGGGGAGCGGGGTGGGGCGCGCCTGGCCCCTGCTGGCGGGCGAGCGCGCGCACCTGACCCTGCAGCAGGGGGGCGACGTCCTCCCCGCGATGCGCGCCATGGCGGCCATGGCCGGCCCCGGCGGCATGATCCCGGAGCAGGTGTGGGACGCTCCCGCCATCCCCGAGCGCGGGCTCGAGCCCGGCCACCCCTCCGGTTCGGCCATGCCGCTGGTGTGGGCGCACGCGGAGTACCTGAAGCTGGCCTACGCCCGCTCCCGGGGGCGGCCACTGGAGCTGCTCGACGTGGTGCAGCGCCGCTACGGCGCGCGCCGCCCGGAGGCCGGTTGCTGGCTGTGGCGCGAGGCCGCGCCCATCGATGCCCTGCCGTCCGGCCGCGCCCTGCGCATCGAGGCGCCGGCACCGTTCTCGCTCCACCTCGGCTGGGACGACTGGCGCGCGGTAGAGGACGTCCAGGCGGAGGCCCTACCGTTCGGATTGTATGGCGTCGAGCTGAGCGCCGAGCGCCTCGAGGGGCACGAGCGGCTGCGTTTCACCCTCCATCGCGGCGACGGCAGCTGGTCGGCGGACGCCGAGGTGCGGCTGGACGACCCGCCGCCGCGGTAGCAGAGGCGCGCGCCCGGGTGCGCGCAGAGGCGCCCGGCCGGGTAGGCTGGTGCGCATGGACGACACCACCCTCGCCCGCGCCGGGCGTCGTACCACGGCGGTGATGTTCGCCGTGCAGAGCCTCGGCTCCGCGGGCGTCATCGCGGTCGCCACGGTGGCCACCATCGCGGGGGCGGAGCTCAGCGGCCGCACCGCGCTCGCCGGGGTCCCGGGCGCCACCTTCCAGGCGGGGGCGGCCCTGAGCGCGGTGGTGTGGTCGCTGCTGTCGGACCGGCTTGGCCGGCGCGGCGGCTTCTCCCTCGGTCTCTTCACCGGCGCCGTCGGCGCCGCCGCCGCGATCGCCGCGGTGGCCGCCGGCTCCTTCACCCTGCTGGTCATCGCGCTGGTGGTGATGGGTTCGGGGCAGGCGGCCACGCGCCTCGGCCGCTTCGCCGCCGCCGAGGCCGCACCACCCCGCTGGCGTGGACGCGCGGTGGCGACCGTGGTGCTCGGCGGCACGGTCGGCTCCGTGCTGGGCCCCACGGCGGTCGCGCCCGCGACGGCGCTCTTCACCCGCCTCGGGGTGGACGGCCTGGCCGGCCCGTACGCCGTGGGCATGGCCATGTACCTCCTCAGCGCCCTGGGGGTCTGGGTGCTGCTTCGGCCCGATCCCCGCGAGCTCGGCGAGGCGATCGAACGGCGCTATCCGCATCCGCACCGCGCCGCCGGCCCTGCGCGCCGCTGGGGCGCGCTGCTGCGCGACCGCGGGGTGGTGGCGGCCATGGTGGCGATGATCGCCTCGCAGGCCGTGATGGTGATGCTGATGGGCATCACGTCGCTGCATATGAAGCTGACGCTCCACAGCCTGGCGAGCATCTCGGTGGTCTTCAGCGCCCACACCTTCGGCATGTTCGCACCGTCGCTGGCCACCGGTTGGCTGGCGGACCGCTTCGGGCGCCGGCCGGTGATCGCGGCCGGCACCGTGTTGCTGCTCGCGGCCTGCCTCACCGCGCCGCTGTCCGATGCCACCCCCGCGCTGGTGGGGGCCCTGTTCCTGCTCGGTCTGGGGTGGAACCTGTGCTACGTAGGCGGCTCGGCCCTGCTCGCCGACCGCTTGACGCCCGCGGAGAAGGGGCGCACGCAGGGCGTCAACGACCTGGTGATGGGGGGCGTCGCGGCCTCGGCGAGCCTGGGCGCGGGGATGCTCTTCGCCGTCTCCGGATACGGCGCCATCGGCATCGGCGGTGCGGTGATGACGGCACTCCTGGCCCTCGGGCTGATCCTGACCGCACGAGCCCCCGCGATCCCTGCCGCGGGGGCCGGGGGCTGAACGGGGCACCCGGCCGCGAGCGGGGTGCGACCCCGGGCGTCCGGCGGCGTCCGATGGGGAGAACGCCGCGCATCAGGTGGCGGCGTAGCGCGGCAGACGCATCACGTGGCGGCGTCGCGCGGCAGGCGCACCTCGAAGCGCGCCCCTCCGCGCTGGCGGCTCTCGGCGCGCACCTCGCCGCCGTGAAGCTCCACCACGGCCTTGACGATGGCGAGACCGAGGCCGCTCCCGCCGCTGGCGCGCGAGCGCGAGCGGTCGGCGCGGTAGAAGCGCTCGAACACGCGGGCCTCCTCGCCGGCCGGCAGCCCGGGCCCACTGTCGAGCACCTCCACCGTGACCTCGCGCGCATCACCGCGCACGCGCACGGCCACCTCGCCGCCGCGCGGCGTGACGCGCAGGGCGTTGTCCAACAGGTTCCCGAGCACCTGCGTGAGGCGCTCCGGGTCGGCGCGGCCGGGGAGCGCCTCTGGACCCTCGAGCACCAGCGCGATACCGCGCTCCTCCGCCCGCGCCTGGAAGCCGGCCACCGCACGCCGCAGGAGCTCGGCCAGGTCGACCTCGCGCGGGTGGACGCCGAGCGTGCCCGCGTCCACCAGCGAGAGGGTGCGCAGGTCCTCCACCAGGCGCGTCAGGAGCAGCGTGTGGCCGTGCAGCGCGGTGATCTCCTCGCGCGTCAGCGGCACGACGCCGTCCTCCAGCGCCTCGAAACGCGCCCGCAGGATGGTCAACGGCGTCCGTAGCTCGTGTGCCACGTCGGCGATCAGGTGCCGCCGCTGGGTCTCCGAGGTCTCCAGCTCCCGCGCCATGGCGTTGAAATTGCGGGCGAGCTCGGCCGTCTCGTCCGAGGCGCCCGCCGGCGGGGCGTCCACCCGGACACCGAGGTCGCCGGCGGCGACGCGGCGGGCCGCGTTCGACACCTGGCTGATGGGGCGCCCGATGCGCCGCGCCAGCCACCACGCCAACCCCATGCCGACGCCCAGCGAGAGCAGCGTGCCCAGGGCGAGCGTGCGATTGCGGCGGCGCAGCAACAGCTCCAGCGCGCGCCGTACCTCCGGCACGCTGGGGCGGACGGCGCTCCCCGCCGGATCCACCAGCAGCATGGGGGGCCGTCCGTCCGCGGCCCGCGCCGGGGGCCGCAGCAACCACACCACCCCGGGGCTCGGACGGTACGCGCTGGGCAGCTGCCGAAGCTCCCGGCGGAGCCCGAGCACCTCCAGGGCCACCGTGGCGGTGACCGCGAAGAGGGTCGCCGCCACCACGATCAGGGCGATCCTCGCCCCCAGGCCGCGCATCACGGGCGCTCCACCAGGCGGTATCCGAGGCCGCGCACCGTCTGGAGCTCGGCGCCGCCGCCCGCCCCGGCGAGCTTGCGGCGCAGATTGCGAAGGTGGGAATCGACGGTCCGCTCCAGGGCATTGCTCTCGGGCATGGCGCGCTCGAGCAGCTCGAGCCGCGTGAACACGCGGCCGGGCGCCTGCGCCAGGACGGCCAGCAGGCGGAACTCGGTGAGCGTCAGAGCAAGCGGCGCGCCCGCCAGGGCGGCCTGGAAGCGGGGCTCGTCGAGCTCGAGGGTCCCCACGCGCAGCGCCGGCGGGTCGCCGGGCTCGGCTCCCCGGGCGCGACGGAGCACCGCCTTCACGCGCGCCACCACCTCTCGCACGCTGTAGGGCTTGGCCACGTAGTCGTCGGCCCCGAGCTCGAGCCCCACCAGCCGGTCGAGCTCCTCGCTCCGCGCGGTGGCCAGGATGACCGGCGTGCCGCTGCCCTCCCGGCGCAGGCGCTTGAGTACCTCCAGGCCGTCGAGCCCCGGCAGCATCACGTCGAGCAGCACCAGGTCGGGCTGCGCCTCGCGGTACAGGCGGAGCGCGGCCTCGCCGTCGCTGGCGCGCTCGGTGTGGAAGCCGTCGCGCCGCAGGTAGGCCTCCAGCGTGTCCGCGATCTCCGGCTCGTCCTCCACCACCAGCACGCAGGGCGTTCGGGTCGATCGGGATGCCATGGCCCCATGCTAGCCGCCGCAGGCGCAGGCGGCGCGGGCGGGACGTGCAGGCAGCGTGCAGGCCACGCGCAGGCCACGCGACACCCCGCCGGCGCGCCCCGCCGCCACCGCCAGCCCCGGGTGCGGGTCACGGCGGGCGCTTCCCCCCTGCACCGGCCCTGCATCCACGGTCCGGCGCCCCTGCACGTCACCGAAGCATGCTCTTGGGAACGCGCCGGCCCGCGGCGCGCCGACGGCGAGAGCCGCCCACCCACCCGGCGCCGCGCGCCCCGCCGTGGTCGCGACCGCGGGCCGCGGCCACCCTCCCATCCGGAAGGAGATCCACCATGCCCCTCCCACGCACCCTCCGCCACGTCCTGCTGGCCGCAGCACTGGCCGTACCCACGCTGGCCCTACCCACGCTCGCCTCCGCTCAGGCAGCGACCACCACGCCCGCGAACGCCGGCGCCGGCGACACCTCCGCGTTGCGCCGGCAGGCGCGCCGCCTGACGCTCCTCAACGCCCTGCCGGCGGGCCTCCGCGACGAGGCCTCGGCGCTGATCGACCGCGCCGAGGCACTGCGGACCAGCGCCGCCACCCTACGCACGCAGGGGTTGGAGGCGTACGTCTCCGCCCTCGAGACGGGCAGCGCGCCGGCGGTCGCCCGGGTCGAGGCGCAGAACGCCACGGCGGACGCACGCCTTGCGTTTGCCCGGCGGGCCGCCGCCCTGCGCACCGACGCCCAGGCCTTCGCCTCGGCCCACCCCGAGGCCGCGGCCCTGCTGCGTGACCCCGCCCTTCGCCCCGGGGCCGACGCCGGTCGACCCGGCGGCCAGGGCCGCGAGGGGCCGGCGGGCCGTGCCCTCCCGGGGCGGCCGATGCGCGGCCCGGCACGCGCGGGCCCCGGCGCCGACCACGCCACCTTCGGCCAGCCTGCACCCGGCGGTCCGTCGGTCGACGCCCCACCCCCGCCCCCCGCCACGCCGTAGGGCACGCGGCGCCACCCGGCCGCCAGCAAGCCAAGCCGCCAGCAAGCCCGGCGCGCGCGGCCCCGCGAGACCACGCGGGGCCGCGCGTCAGCTCGGCCGAGCCCCTGTCGTCGCCACCGCGGCGCCACCAAGTGGAGGGCCCCCGCGTTCGCGGGGGCCCGGGACGGAATCGTCCGCCATCCACACCTTAGGAGGGGTATGAAGAGAGGTTGCCACGCTCGTTGGCAGCCACCGACAGAAGGATACGGTCCTACCTTATGGAAAGGCTGAGGCTTTCATGAGAAACATTACAGGATCCCCTGAAGATCCGTTAAGGTTGGCCGGCACCCCTCCCTCACGCTGATATCCGGCACGATTATCACCGCCGGCACGTCGGACGCCCGCGGCCGGCCAGGATCATGAAGCTGCGTTAATCGAGCAGGTTGTGCTCCAGCGCCCACCGCACCAGCTCGGCTCGCGTCTTGACCCCGAGCTTCTCCGACGCCCGTTCGCGGTAGGTGGCCACCGTCTTCTCGCTGATCCCCAGCGCCTCGGCGATCTCCTTGTAGGTGCTGCCGTGGGCGATGTGCTTCACCACCTCGTGCTCGCGCTGCGTCAGGCGGGCGTTGCGGTACGGATCGCCGCTGGCCATCTCGCGGGCGAGTTCCGCCAACAGCCGCGCGGGTGCGTAATACTCCCCCCGGGACACGGCCAGGATCGCATCCACCAGCTGGGTCTCGAGCGAGCTCTTGGGCACGTAGCCCGAGCCCCCGGCCTCCAGGAACCCCTGCACGTACTCCGGGTCCTCGTGCATCGACAGCGCGATGAAGCGCACCTCGGGCAGCAGTCGCTTGAACACGCGCACCGCCTCGATGCCGTTCATGCCCGGCAGCGACAGGTCCAGCAGCACGATCTGGGGATCGAGCCCGGGGGCCCGTTCCAGCGCCTCCTCCGCGCTCTCCGCCTCCCCCACCACCTCCAGCGTGTCCTTGGCATTGAGCAGCATGCGCACGCCGGCGCGCACGATGGCATGATCGTCCACGATGAACAGGCGGATCGGTTCCCGTCCGGCCGCCCCCACGTCAGCGCACCGGGAGTCGGGCGTAGAGCGCCGTACCGGCGTCCGGTGCGCTCTCGATGCGCAGCCTGCCACCCAGGAGCTCGAGCCGCTCCCGCATGCCGATCAGCCCCACCTGCTCGGCCGGCAGCAGCGCGCCCGCCTCGAACCCGATCCCGTCGTCCTCGACGACGCACTGGACGTAGCTGTTGTAGGAGGTCACCACGACCGAGGCCTGGGAGGCGCGGGCGTGGCGCACGATGTTCGTCAAGCCTTCCTGGATCACACGATAGAGTACCGTCTCCTCCTGCCGGTCGAGCCGACCCGGCAGGTTGACGAGCACGCTCACGGGCACCTCGTAGCGCTCCAGCACGTCGCGCGCGTAGCGGCGCACGGCGGCCTCCAGGCCGAGCTCGTCCAGCACCGAGGGCCGCAGGTCGAGCGCGATCCGGCGCACGTCCCCGAGCGTCACCGAGGTGAGCTCCTTGAGGTGCTGGAGGGCATCGGGGTCGGGGTTGCCGATGTTGCGGTCGAGGCCGAGCAGGAGCGCGGTGAGCGACTGCCCGATCTGGTCGTGCAGGTCCCGCGAGATGCGCCCGCGCTCTTCCTCCTGGGCGGTCAGCAGGGCCTGCATGAGCCGCGAGCGCTGCTTCTCCTTGTCCGCCAGGCGGTGGTGCAGGTGGGTGCGCTTGAGCGAGGCCCGGATCAGATCCGTGACGGCACCGAGGAACGACGGGGAGACGTCCTCCCCGCCGGCCAGCGCCAGCAACGCCTCGTTGTCCACCGGCACCAGCCTCCAGCCGGCGTGCTCGGTCGGCACGCCGTCGGCCAGCGCCTGCGGGGCGAAGTGCAGCAGCTCCGGGAGCCTCGGGCAGTCCTGCAAGGGGTCGAAGGGGCACAGACCCACCGCCACCGTGCGCAGCGGCGCGTCCGGCCCGTCCCGCACGAACGCCTCGCCGCAGTCGAACCAGCCCATCTCGAGCAGCGCGCTCAGCGATCGCTCGAGCACCTCGACGGTCTCGAGCGTGTCGGCCACCCGCTGGGCGAGCCGGTGGAGCGTCTCGAGCTCGTGGGTACGGCGCTTCGCCTCGTCCACCATCGGGGGGAGGTCCATCATGGGGAGCAGGCGGCGCACCATCTGCCCATCATAGGCGCCCGGCCTCGGCGTGGATGTCGGGTGCCCGGGGTCCGGCGGCGCGCGCGCCACGCCACGGCGCTCACGAGGGTGCGGTGTCCGGCACCTCCAAGGGCTGCGGCCGCACCATCATCACGGGGATCGCCACGCGCCGCAGGACCGTCTCCGCGACGCTTCCCATCAGCGCCCGCCGCAGGCCGCTGCGCCCATGGGTGGCGATGACAACCATGTCGACGCCCTCCCCGGCGGCCACCGCCACGATCTCCTCGGCGGGGTCGCCGAAGCGCACCAAGGTGCGCACGGGGAATCCGGCCCGCTCCAGCGTCTCCACGTCCGGTCTCAGGCGCGTCTCGAGGTCGGTCTTGAGCGCGTCCCACACCTGGCTCTGGAAGATGGGGTGGGGGCCGCCCGCGGCGTCGGCACCCCCTAGGACCCAGCCGTCGAGCACCAGTGCGCGCGGCGGCGGGGTGCCGATCCCCTCGGGGGTGGGCGCGACCCGCAGCAGCGTGAGGTCATGGCGGCCGGGATCGAAGAGCCGCAGCACCACGGGCACCACCTGGCGGCTGAAGTCGGAGCCGTCGAGCGGAACGAGAACGGTCGTGTTGCCCACCGTCACCCTCCCTTCGAGACCTGGCGTCAGGTCTCCTCGTCGTCCTGCGACCGGATCAACAGGAAGGGCTTGCTCGAGCGCCGCAGGGCACCCTCCGCCACGGAGCCGAACATCCAGCGGTTGAATCCACGGCGTCCATGCGTCCCCATGACCACGGCATCGCAATCCTTCTCGGCCTCGTGGATGGCCTGCACCGGGTCGCGGTTCTCGATCAGGCGCGTCTGCGCCGACACGCCGGCCGACCGTGCCTTGACCGCCGCGTCCTCCAGCACGCCCTTTGCCGCGTTCTTGAGATCCTGGTAGAGCTGCGCCGAGTACGGCAGCGTCTCGGGCGTGGCGTATCCCGACGTGAGCGGGTTCTCCAGCACGTGGAGGAACACCACCTCCGCGCCCAGCTTGCCGGCCAGCTCCAACCCCTGCTCGATGGCGTGGTTGGCACACGCGCTGCCGTCGGTCGGCATCAGAATGCGTCGATACACTCGAGACCTCCTTCGCGGACCAGCGAGCACCGGCCGCTCTCACGGTCACGCTAGCCCAAGCCTCCTGCGAACGCATCCCCATTGGCCCGACGGTCGTGTCAGAGTTTTCCCGACGCGACCCCCCGGCCGCGCGTGGTGGACTGAGGGTGGTCCGAGGGGCGCGGCCGCGCCGCACCCGACAGCCCGACGCCCCATCGCCCCTCGCCATGGTCACCGTGACCTACCCCCGGCAACCCGCGGTCACGGTGGCCGCCCTTGCCGGACGCCCGGCGGTCGCAGCGCGGCCGCCGGGGGCGGCGGGGGCCCTCTGGCCCACGGGGACGGGGGAGCGGGTCCGGGGTCGCCCCACCCCGCACGTCCCCGAGCTCTCGGTCGTCCGCGAGAGCGGACGCGTTGACGGGAGGCCCGCATGATCGCCGTCGCCTGCCCCATCTGTGAGAGCATCCTTGAGGTCGAGGAACCCGGGCTCGACGCGCGCGTGATCTGCCCCGACTGCGGCGAGGCGTGGGTAGTGGCCTCGCTCGATCCGCCTCGGCTGGTCTACGCCTACGACATCGACGAGGAGGACGCGGGCGAGCCCGACGAGGATCACCCCCGGGCCGCACCCGGTTGACTCCGAAGCCAGCGCAGCGGGGGCGCCCGCTCCGGCGCCCCCCGGCGCACGGCCGTGTCGGCCCGGGATCACACCCGGCGGGTGCCCGCACTCCCTTCGGGAGCCGCCGCGGGCCCCTCCGACGGCTCCGCCGGCCCCGAGAGCAGCGCATCCGCGATGCGGGCCGCCCACGCGATGATGCGCGGCCAGGCGCGGAAGTCCCCCGCCACGCCGCGCATCGAGCGATTGATGAGCCAGTCCTGCAGATTGAGCGCGTCCGGATCGATCTTGCCGGCGAAGAGCGCGATGTCCATCGGTCGGACGCGCGCCACGAGCGAACGCAGGTCCTCCGGGTAGGTCCACCCCCCCAGCGCCTCCGCAGGGTCACCCGGTACCGTGGGCCCGCTCGAGAACATCCACACCGGGCGCCGGGCCAGGTCGTCCTGGAAGCTCTCGAGCAGTTCGGTGGCGTCCTCCAGCCACCCGCCGGAGTACAGGGCGCTGCCGATGATGACCGCCCGGTACGCCTCGATGCGGGCCACCTCCCCTGCGGGGCGGACATCCACCGCCAGGCCCCGATCGCGCAACACCTTCCCGATCACCTCCGCGATCTCGCGCGTGGCGCCGTAGCGGCTGGCGTACGCCATGAGCGTCGGCACGGGTCACCTCCCACAGGGCGGGGAGCACGCCCCCGCTCCTGACGGTAGTGCCGCGACCGCGCCGGGCCCTATCCGCAGTCGTCCGACAGGAGTGTAGGAGTTTGCCCGACGCTGCCCGGGCGGGGCGTCATTCGGGGTCCAGGACATCCTCCAGCCAGGTCATGGCACGTACCATCGCGGGGAACCCCAGGGTGGTGGTGGCCTGCAGCACCGCATGACGCAGGGCGTCTCCCGAGATGCCGGCCTCCAGCGCCCGGCGGGCGTGGCTGTGCACGGCCCCCTCCAGACCGGCACCGACCGCCAGCGCCAGCTTCACGAGGCGGAGCTCGCGCGTTTCCAGCGGGCCCCCCTCGGTGGCGGCCGCCCCCAACCGCTCATAGGCCTCGACCAGCTCCGGATGGCGCGATTGCAGACTGACGTACGGATCGGGCAGGGACATGGTGGACCTCCGGCCTCATCCTACGGGCCACGCGACCGTCGTGCGCGGCCCGCGACGCCGGTCGCCGGCCCGCGTCTCGCGTGGCGCCGCTCCGGATGCGCGAGCAGCCGAGGAAGCACGGCCGGGAGGGAGGTCGCACTCCACTGCGGGGACCCGCGGGGCGGGAGCGGGAACGTCATGAATGGATGCACGCGACGAGCCGCTGCGCGAGGCGCATGTGGGACCTTCTCCTACGTCCCGGTCAGGACATTCATACCTATACCCGGTATTTTCGGCACACCTAGCATGAGGCGCGAGGTGACAACCATGGGCAGACCCGTAGGAGCAGGGCCCGAGGCCGACCGCGTTCCCTGGAGCCCCATCGATGCCGATGTCGGGTTCGAGGACCTCGGCGAGGAGGCCTACGCCGCGCTGGCGGCCGAGGCGGACCGCAACCTGGCGCGCTGGGAGGCGCGCGCTCCGTTGCTGGACCGCTCGCTCCGTGCCGGCCTGCGCCGCTCGGGTATCACCCGCCGGGAGTTCATCAAGTGGACCAGCGTGACCACCGCACTGCTGGCCCTGCCGCCCATGTTCGAGCCGCGCGTGGCGCGCGCCGCGGAGGTCGCCACGCGGCTGCCCGTGATCTGGCAGGAGCTGCAGTCGTGCACCGGCAACAGCGAGGCGCTCATCAAGACCAGCAATCCGGGCATCGACGACGTCATCCTCGAGCTGCTCTCGCTGGAGTACTCCGAGGTGCTGATGGCGGCCGCCGGCCACCAGGCCGAGGCCGTCCTCACCAGCGCCATGGAGACCCATAAGGGGCAGTACGTGGCGATCTTCGAGGGGTCCGTGCCCACGGCCGACGACGGCCGCTACCTCACCATCGGCGCGGCCGGCCGCACCGGCGCCGAGCTCACCCGCGAGATCGCCGCAAACGCGCAGATCGTCCTCACGGCCGGGACCTGCGCGGCCTACGGTGGCCTGCCGATGGCCCGCCCCAACCCCACCGGCGCCATGGGCGTGAAGGACTTCCTTCTCAAGGAGGGCGTGCGGACGCCGGTCATCAACCTGCCCGGCTGCCCGGTCAACGCCATCAACGTCGTCGGCACCATCCTGGAGGTCGTGATGTTCGGCCGCGTCCCGCAGCTCGACAGCTTCTCCCGCCCGAGCTGGGCCTACGGCACGCGCATCCACGACAAGTGTGAGCGGCGCGGCAACTTCGACGCCGGCGAGTTCGTCGAGGGGTGGAGCGACATCGAGGGCCTCAAGAAGGGCTACTGCCTCTACAAGGTCGGCTGCAAGGGGCCTTTCACCTACAACAATTGCGGCGTCGTGCGGTTCAATCAGGCCACCTCGTGGCCCGTACAATCGGGCCACGGCTGCATCGGATGCTCCGAGCCGGCCTTCTGGGACGCGATGACACCCTTCGAGCAGGTCACCGCCAATTTCAGCTACAACACGCCGACCGGGACCGACGCCACCGCCGACCAGATCGGCAAGTGGGCCCTGGGTGCGGCCGGCGTAGGCATCGCCGCCCACGCCACCCTGACGGGCATCCGGGCGTCGCGCGAACGCCGCGCCGACGCAGCGAACGCCGCCGAGGGCGACGCGGAAGGCGAGGAGTAGGCCATGGCCGACCCGCGACGGGTCATCGTGGACCCGATCACGCGCATCGAGGGGCACCTGCGCATCGAGCTCGAGATGGGCGCCGACGGCACCGTGGCCGACGCCTTCAGCTCCAGCACCGCCTTCCGAGGCGTCGAGCTGATCATGAAGGGGCGCGACCCGCGGGACCTGGGTCTGTTCGCCCAGCGCATCTGCGGCGTGTGCACCTACCACCACTACGAGCGCGGCACCGAGGCGGTAGAACGCGCCTACGGCGTGCGCATCCCGCCCAACGCCCGCCTGGTACGCAACCTGCTGTGGATCGGCCAGATCCTCCAGGATCACGCCGTGCACTTCTACCAGCTCCACTCGATGGACTGGTGGGACGTCATCAGCGCGCTGAGCGCGGACCCGGCGACCGCGGTCGAGATGGCCACGCGTTACCACCCGACGCCCTACAACGCCGGCGTGAGCCACTACACACGCGTCGCCCAGCGGGTGGGCGCCTTCGCGGCCAGCGGTCAGCTCGGCCCCTTCGCCGGCGGCTACTGGGGACACCCCAAATACCGCTTCAGCCCCGAGCAGAACCTGGTGATGGCCTCGCACTACCTCGACAACCTCGCCATCCAACGCCTCGCGGCCCAGATGGACGCCATCCTCGGCGGCAAGAACCCCCACCCCCAGAGCCTGGTGGTGGGCGGCGTGACCTCGGTGCGCGACGCGCTCAACGCCGACCGTCTGGGGCAGTACCAGTTCCTCCTCAAGCAGGTCACGGACTTCGTCGACAGCGCCTACATGCCGGACCTCAAGATGCTGGCGCAGACGTACAAGGACGAGGCCCTGGCGGGCCACGGCGGGGGCATCCCCAACTACCTCTCCTTCGGTTCGCTGCCACTGGACGACGAACGCTGGGAGGACCGCACCACCTACCTCCCCCGCGGCATCATCCGCGGCCGCGACCTCGGCACCGTCGAGGACGTCGACCCCACCAAGATCGTCGAGGAGGTCGCACACTCCTGGTACACCTACGACGGCGACCAGACGGCCCTCAACCCGCTCCAGGGGCAGACCAACCCGGACTACACCGGCCTCAACGAGGACGGCACGCTGAAGGTCGACGGGAAGTACTCCTGGCTCAAGACCCCGCGCTACGACGGCCTCCCCATGGAGGTCGGCCCGCTCGCGCGCATGCTGGTGGGCTACGCCAGCGGCCAGGGCGACATCAAGCAGGCCATGGACGGCTTCGCCTCCGACCTCGGCCTCCCCTTCGAGTTCTGGTACTCCACCGTGGGCCGCACCGTCGCCCGCGGCCTCGAGACGAAGCTCGTCGCCGCCAAGGCGCACGACTTCCTCAACGAGCTGATCGCCAACGTCTCCAGCGGCGACGAGCGCTTCTTCAGCGACTACACGGCCAGCGACGGCGAGGGATGGAGCCTCACCGACGTGCCGCGCGGCTCGCTGAGCCACTGGGTGCGAGTAGAGGGTGGCCGCATCGAGAACTTCCAGGCGGTGGTCCCCTCCACCTGGAACGCCAGCCCGCGTGACGGCCAGGGGCAGATCGGCGCCTACGAGGCCGCCCTCATCGGCCAGCCGCTGGCCGACCCGGAGCAGCCCCTCGAGGTCCTGCGCACCATCCACTCCTTCGACCCCTGCATGGCCTGCGCCGTCCATCTGCTCGACGCCGACGGCGCCGAGCTGGCGAAGGTCAAGGTGGAGGTCTGACATGGCGAGCCCGACCGGCCGGGTGCGCTACATGCACCCCGAGCTCAACCGCTTCGATGCCAGCACCGACATCCGCATCCGCTACGTGTTCGGGCCCTTCACCCGCGCCGCTCACTGGCTGCGGTTCGGCCTGATCATCTGGTTCGTGCTCTCGGGGCTGTACATCGCCAATCCCTTCCTCATCGGGAGCGTCACCACCCCGACGGCCTTCAACTTCCTCCAGGCGCACATGCGTGGGTGGCATGTGCTGGCCGGTTGGGTGCTGATCGCGCTGACGCTGGTGCGCATCTACGAGTTCCTCTTCGTCAAGCGCGGCGGCGGCCTGGGCCTGGGGAGCGAGGTGCGGATGTGGCGCGTGCTCTTCGACGGCAGGGCGTGGCGCGGCCAGGCGGCCTACTACCTGCTGCTGCGGCGCGATCACCCGCACTTCCTGTTCAGCAACTACGGACCCATCCAGTACTTCGTGTACTTCGTGGTCTACCTGCTCCTCGTCGGCGTCTCGCTCACGGGCATCATGCTCGCCGCGCCGTACCTCGACGCCGGGCTGTCCGGCACGCTCGCTCACTGGCTCGATCCGCTGCGCACCTGGCTCGGTGGCCTGGCCATGGTCCGGCGCGTGCACCACTGGCTGATGTGGGGGATCATCTGGTTCAGCGTCCTCCACATCTACATGGTCGTGTGGAACAGCGTCCGCGGCCGCACCATGGAGCTCGAGGCGATGTTCTCGGGCTACAAGGCAGAGGAGTAGCGCCATGGCCCGCACCCGCGCACGAGCCTCCAACGGCGGTGCCGCGCGGTCCGGCGGGGCCCGAGCGCCGCGCGCGCCCGGGCACGCCGGCGCGCACGCCTCCGGGGGGCTCGGCCGAAGGCCGCCAGGGCGCCCCGGACCCGCCCCTCGAAGGCAGCCGAGGCGCAGCGACCGGGGACCGGGACCGACGACCGTCCGGTGCTGCTGCTCGGCGTCGGCAACATCCTCTACGGCGACGAGGGTCTCGGGGTGTACGTCGTGCACCAGCTGCGCCGCAACTACCGGGTCCCCGAGCAGCTCCGGATCCTCGACGGCGGCGCCCTGGGGTGGCACCTGGTGCCCTACATCGCCGAGGCGCGCCGCGTCGTCATCGTGGACGCGGTGGCCGCCGAAGTCGGCTCCATCTACCGCTTCCGGCACCACGAGATCCCCTCCGGCGTGCACTACGGCAAGCTCTCCTCGCACGAGTGGGAGGTGCCGGAGCTGCTGTGGGCCATGGAGATGCACGGCGACCTGCCCCCCACGTGCATCATCGCGATGGGGGTCGACCCGGCCGAGCTGCACCTCGACCGCCTCGCCATGGGGTTGTCCCCGGCCATCGAGGCGCGGCTGCCGGCGCTCGAGCTGGTGCTGCTCGCCGAGCTGGCCGACGCGGGGGTCCTGCTCGAGCCGCGCACGCGGCCCATCGGCGTGCCCGACGCCGACGAACTCGTGACGGCCGGCCGGGAGCCGCACCATGCATGAGCTGGGCATCGCGCGGAGCATCGTGGACATCGCCGTCCAGGCCGCGCGCGACGACGGCGCATCCGGCGTCGCCCGCATCGGCGTGCGCATCGGGGCGATGGCCGCCGTCGAGGCGTCGGCGCTCGACTTCGCCTTCGACGTCGCGCGCCTCGGAACCGCCGCGGCCCGGGCCGTGCTCGAGGTCGAGAGCCTTCCGCTGGTGTGCCACTGCCGGGACTGCGACCTCGACTTCCCGGTCGACAACCGCTACGGGGTGGCCCTGTGCCCCGTGTGCGACGTGCCCAGCGGCGACATCCGCCAGGGCACCGAGCTGCAGGTCAGCTACGTGGAGGTGTTCTAGGTGCCCGACACTCGCGATATCAGCTTCAGCGTCCTTACAGGTACGGCCAGCGAGCGCGGACGGGTGCTGCAGGTGGAGAAGGGCGTCATGGCGCGCAACCGCGAGCTGGCCGAGGAGAACCGCCGCGGATTCGCCGAGCACGGCCTGCTGGTCGTCAACCTGCTGTCCTCGCCGGGATCCGGCAAGACCACCTTCCTGGCGCGCACGCTGGCCGACAACCCCGCACTCGACGCGGCCGTCATCGTGGGCGACCTGGCCACCGACAACGACGCCGACCGCTTGCGCGCCAGCGGCGCGCAGACCGTGCAGATCCAGACGGGCGGGGTGTGCCACCTGGAGGCCGCCATGGTGGCACGCGCGGCTGAGCACCTCGACCTCCGCGGGCGCCGGTTGCTCGTCATCGAGAACGTCGGCAACCTGGTGTGTCCGGCGTCCTACGACCTGGGCGAGGGTCTGCGGGTGGTCCTGCTCTCCACCACCGAGGGGGAGGACAAACCCCTGAAGTACCCGCGCATGTTCAAGACCGCCGACATCGTCATCGTCAACAAGGCGGACCTGAGCGACGCCGCGGGCTTCGACCGCGTCACCGCGCTGGCCAACATCCACGCCGTCACCCCCGACGCCACCGTGTTCGAGGTGTCGGCGCGCACCGGCCTGGGTATGGACGCCTGGTACGGCGAGCTCGAGCGCCGCCTGCAGGCCGTCCCGGAGGAGGTCGGCCCTTGATCGACGCCCCGACCCGGAGCGAGACCGTGCGCGCGCGCGTGCGCGGGGTGGTGCAGGGGGTTGGGTTCCGCCCCTTCGTATACCGCCTGGCGCAGCGTCACGGACTCGCCGGTTGGGTGCTGAACGACCCCGAGGGCGTGTTGCTCGAGGCCTCCGGCCAGGGGCCGGAGCTCGACGCCTTCCTGGCGGCCCTGGCGGCGGAGGCGCCTCCCGCCGCCCGCGTCGAGGCGGTGGAGGCCGGCAGCCGCTCCCCTGCGGACCCACGCGCTCTGGGCGCCGGCTTCGCCATCCGCGACAGCCAGGCGCCCGGGGCCATCACCACGCTGATCTCCCCTGACCTGGCCGTGTGCGACGACTGCCTGGCGGAGCTGTTCGACCCCGACGATCCCCGTTACCGCTACCCATACATCAACTGCACCAACTGCGGGCCGCGCTACTCCATCATCGAGAGCCTGCCCTACGACCGTCCTCGCACCACCATGAAGGGCTTCGCGCTGTGCGAGGATTGCGCGCGGGCGTACCACGACCCGCTGGACCGCCGCTTCCATGCGCAGCCCGTGGCGTGCCCGCGGTGCGGGCCCGACTACCGCCTGGTGCGGGCCGGGCGCGCACCACCGGAGGCGACGCTGCGCGATCGCGCGCACGGCGAACGGGGCGCGGAGGACTACGCGGGGCGGGCCGCGATCGCGGAGGCGGCACGCATGCTCGCGGCCGGCGCCATCCTGGCCGTGAAGGGGCTCGGTGGCTACCACCTCGCGTGCGACGCGTCCGACGCCGCCGTCGTGGAGGCGTTGCGGAAGCGCAAGTTCAGGAAGGAGAAGCCCTTCGCGCTGATGGCGCGGGACGCGGCGGCCCTGCAGGGCGCCGTCGTCCTCGGCGCGGGCGAGCGCGCGCTGCTCGAGGGCCCAGCACGCCCCATCGTGCTGCTGCCCAAGGGCCCGCGTCCGCTGCCCGATGCGCTGGCACCGGGCAACCCGGAGCTCGGCGTGATGCTGCCCTACACACCGCTGCACCATCTCTTGTTCGACGCGGGGGCGCCGCCCCTGCTGGTCATGACGAGCGCCAATCGCTCGTCGGAGCCCATCGCCTACCGCGACGTCGAGGCCCTCACGCGCCTCGACGGCCTGGCGGACGCCTTCCTGATCGGCGATCGCCCCATCCAGCGCCGGGTCGATGACTCGGTGCTGCGGTTGCACGCCGGGCTCCCGCTGTTCCTGCGCCGCGCCCGGGGCTACGCCCCGGCGCCGGTGGCACGCTCCCCCCGCTTCGGCGCGGGTGGAGCCGTGCTGGCCCTGGGCGCGGGTATGAAGAGCACCATCACGCTGGCGACCGGCGGCCACGCCTTCACCAGCCAGCACCTGGGCGACCTCGACAATCTCGACGCGCTGGAGGCGTTCGAGGAGACGGTGCGCGACCTCGGCGCCATGTACGGCGTCGATCCCGAGGGCGCACGGCTGGTGCACGACCTGCACCCCGACTACGGCTCGAGCCGTTTCGCCCGTGCCCTCGCGCGCCGCGCGGGAGCGAGCCTGCTGGCCGTACAGCACCACCGCGCCCACATCGCCTCCGTTCTCGCCGAGCGCGCCGCCTTCGACGCCGTCGTGCTGGGCTTCAGCTTCGACGGTACCGGTCTCGGGGAGGACGGCACCATCTGGGGGGGCGAGATCTTCGGAGGCAGCATCGACGGCGGCCTCGAGCGCATCGGCCACCTCCGACCCGCCCGGCTCCCGGGCGGGGACGCGGCCGCGCGGCGCCCCGAGCAGGCCGCGGTCGGCTTCCTGTACGAGCTCGACGAGGCGCGCTGGGGCGGCCGCCTCGCCCCCGCCGCGGTGAGGTTGTCGCTGGCGCTCATCGAGGCCGGCGAACGGTCCCCCGTGACCACCAGCGCCGGGCGCTTGTTCGACGCCGTGGCCGCCCTGTTGGGGTTCCACCGCCCCATGACCTTCGAGGGGCAGGCAGCGATGTGGCTCGAGGGCCTGGCGCGGGCCGAGGAGGCCGGCGCCCCTGGCCGAGCCGGCGACGGGTATCCGTTGCCCTTCGACGGAAGATGCTGGGACACGCGGGCGCTGCTGTCCGCTGTGCTCGACGACCTGGAGGCCGGCGTGCCGGCGACGCGGGCGGCGCTGCGCTTCCACCGGGGGTTGGCCGAGGGCGTGGCCGTGGCGGCCGCACAGCTCGCGCCGCGCCTGGGCACCCGCACCGTCGTGCTGTCGGGCGGCGTATGGCAGAACCGATGTCTTCACCGGCTCAGCCGCGAGGCCCTGACGGCCCGCGGCCTGGAGCCGTGGTGGAACACGCAGGTGTCGCCGGGCGACGGCGGCATCTCCTTGGGTCAGGCGGCCCTGGCGGTCGCCGGGCAGGGCTAGGAGGACCAGCGATGTGCCTTGGAATCCCTTACGAGGTCGTGGACGTGCAGGACCAGGACTCCTGCCTGGTGAAGGTGGGCAGCGGCGTGCAGCACTGCTTCACCGGGCTCGTGGACGCCGTGGCCCCCGGCGATTGGTTGGTGGTCCACGCGGGTTTCGCCGTCGAGCGGATCACGCCGGAGGACGCGAGGGCGAACCTCCAACTCATCACGCGCTACATCTTCGGTGACGAGGAGGCCCTGGCCGCCCAGGCGACCGAGGGGATGGCCCGCGCCCGCGCGGGCGCGCAGGCGCCGGACGCCGAGACCACGGGCAGGCCGTGAACGAGGCCTTCCGCCCCGAGCTGTATCGCAGCCCGGAGCTCGTCGCGCGCCTGCGCGAGCGCGTCGACGCGCTCGCGCGTCGCCTCGACCGCCCCGTGAAGATCATGCACATCTGTGGCACCCACGAGCACGAGATGGGGCGCTTCGGCATGCGCGACCTGCTGCCGGACAGCGTCGAGGTGTTGGCCGGACCCGGCTGCCCCGTGTGCGTGTGCGACACCGAGTACATCGACGCCGCCATCACGCTGGCGCTGACGCCCGGCGTCATCCTGACCTCCTTCGGCGACATGCTGGCCGTGCCCGGCAGCATCCCGCTGCGCGGAGAGCGCAAGGGGGACGTGCGCATGAGCCTGCTCGACGCCCGCGCCCGCGGAGGCGACGTGCGCGCCGTCTACAGCGTCTTCGACGCGGCGGAGCTGGCGCGGCGGCACCCCGATCGGCAGGTGGTGTTCTTCTCCGTGGGCTTCGAAACCACCGTGGTCGCCACCGCCGCGCTGCTGCGACGCGGTGCGCCGCAGAACTTCAGCCTCATCGAGGCCAACTACTACACCCCGCCCGCCACGCACCTGCTGCCGCAGCTCGACGGCTTCGACGTGCAGGGCTTCCTGCTCCCGGGTCACGCCGCGGCCGTCACGGGCCTGCGCATCTACGAACACCTGCCGGAGTACGGCATCGCGTGCGCGGCCTCGGGTTTCGATCCGGTGGACATGCTGGCCGCCATCGCCAGCGTGCTGCGTCAGCTCGCCGAGGGCCGCCCGGCGGTCGAGAACACCTACGGTCGGGTCATCGCATACGACGGCAATCCCCGCGCCCTGGCGGAGCTCGACGAGGTGTTCGAGCGCAGCAGCAAGCGCTGGCGGGGGATCGCCGACATTCCGGAGTCCGGCTTCCGCCTACGGGCCGCGTACCGCCATCACAGCGCCCACCAACGCTTCGCAGCGGAGCTCGCCGCCCCCCGCGAGCGCAGCGCCGAAGAACATCCCAAGGGGTGCCGCTGCGCCGACATCACCCTCGGCCTGGCGCACCCGAGCGATTGCCCGGTGTTCGGCAAGCTATGCACGCCCGACAACCCCTACGGGCCATGCATGGTGAGCCACGAGGGCACCTGCCGTGCCTGGTACCAATACGGCATGGGCAACGGCCACATCGAGGTGGAGACCGCGCCGCCCGCGACCGGAGATTCGGTCGCGACCGGCGACCCGGCCGCGACCGCCTCCCGGGCCGTTGCGCGCCACGGCGTGAAAGCGCGCGGCGAGTCCGCACCAGGCATGAAGGTCGAGGTAGCCCGTGTCGAACTATGAGACCGTGCGGCTGTCACATGGCAGTGGCGGCAAGCTGACGCTCGAGCTCATCCAGGAGCTGTTCCTGGCGACCTTCGCGTCCGAGCCGCTGGCACCACTGGCCGACGCCGCCGTGCTGGACAACCCGGGCGGTCGGTTGGCCTTGGCGACCGACTCCCACTCGGTGAAGCCGTGGCGATTCCCGGGCGGGGACATCGGCCGCCTCGCGGTAGCGGGAACGGTGAACGACCTGGCGGTGATGGGTGCGGCGGCCCGTTACCTTTCGGCGGCATTCATCCTGGAGGAGGGGTTCCGGATGCAGGACCTGGCCGCCGTCGTGCGGTCGATGAAGGACACCGCCGACGAGGCGGGGGTCGAGATCGTCACGGGGGACACCAAGGTCGTCGAGCGCGGCAAGGGTGACGGCATCTTCATCAACACCACGGGCGTGGGGTTCCTCCCCGCCGGGCGCGACATCGGGCCGCACCGCCTCGCGCCCGGCGACGTGCTGCTGGTCAACGGCACGCTGGGCGACCACGGCATCGCCGTGATGTCGCAGCGCGAGGGGTTCGACATCGGCATGGATCTTCAGAGCGACGTGGCGCCGCTCAACGGACTGGTCGACGCCCTGCTGGAGGCGGCACCCGGAGTGCGCTTCATGCGCGACCTCACGCGCGGCGGGCTGGCCGCCGTGACCAATGAGATGGTGCACGGGCGCCCCTACGGCGTGCGCATCTTCGATGCCGAGGTGCCCATGAAGCAGGACGTGCTCGAGTACAGCGAGATGCTCGGCATCGATCCGCTGCTGGCGGCCAACGAGGGGAAGCTGCTGGCCGCCGTGCCGGCCGGCGAAGCCCAGGCGGCACTGGCCGCGATGCGCGGCCACCCCCTCGGGGCGGCCGCCGCCATCGTCGGGGACGTGGTGGTGCGGCCCGAGGGGATGGCCCTGATCGAGACCGCCTACGGTAGCCGCCGCGTGCTGGAGATGCCGATCGAGGAGCAGCTCCCGCGCATCTGCTGATGCGTCGGGCCGCCACCCAGTGAGCGAGCGAGCCATGCGATGGAGCCGCCTCCTGCCCCGCCCCCACGGGCACCGCCCTCGCGAGGGCGCGGGCCACGCCCCGGCGCGATCCCACGCGCCGGCCCCCGCGCCCGCGCCGGCCGGTGACCGGCAGGCCGCGTCGGAGATCGATCGTCGCGAGCTCCTGAGCCTCGCCTTCCTGCGCCGGCAACCAGCTGGGGAGGGTTCCAGGCGGCCGCCGCCCGCGGCACCCGACCCCGCGGTCCCCCGGAGCCTGATCCGACCGCCCGGGGCGGTGGACGAGGCGGCCTTCGTGGAGCGCTGCGACGCCTGCGGCGCCTGCCTGAGCGCCTGCCCGTACGGCGCCCTGGTGGTGCTGGCGGACGGCCGCCCGGGGGTGGATCCTGCGGGCGACCCGTGCCTGTTGTGTCTCGACGTGCCGTGCAGCCGGGCCTGCCCGAGCGGCGCACTGAAGCCGGTGGTGGACCCGCGGCGCGTGCGCATCGCGCTCGCGGAGATCGAGGCTGATCGCTGCCTGGCGTGGGACGCACCCCGCCCGACTCGGGCCGCCGGGGGGCCGGAGGCGACGCCGGGGGAGGCCTGCCGGGCCTGCTTCGACGCCTGCCCGCTGCCGCACCAGGCCCTTCGGTTGTTCGGAGCCCCCGGACGCCCCGACATCTCGCCCAGCCTCTGCACCGGTTGCGGCGTGTGTGTACGCGCCTGCCCCGCCGGCGCGATCTCCCTGAACCCCCGTTAGGAGACCCACCATGCCCTCCCTGCGCCAGTTCATCGAGGCCAAGCAGGACCAGACCCTCACCGCCCGCGGGCTCCTGTTGCCGCTGCTGGCGCTGCGCGACGACGAGCACCCCTGGACCTCGGCCCGCCTCGAGGAGCTCGCGCACACGCGCGACGCCCTCGATCCCGCCGGGCGACGGGCTCTGGAACACCTGCTGCGCTACGAGGTGCCGCTGCTGGAGCGTGAGGAGGCGCTGGAGGCCCTCGGGTTCGACTTCTCCGCGGTGGAGACCGGGCTCCTGGACTTCGAGCGCCTGTTCTGGGAGGCGCGCTACGCCGAGGCCATGGCGACCGGGGAGATCGCGGTCGAGCCCGGGCACGCGGGCGCGGAGCGGGTGTGCCAGCATCACGCCGTCGACGAGGCCGACATCCGCCGCCTGGCCCGCGACCAGGGGCTGTGGGACGTCGCGGCCCTCGCGGAACGCACCGGCGCGACCACCACATGCGGCTCCTGCCGCCTGGCCATCACGCGCATCCTCATCGACGAGCTGACCCGACTCAAGGCCGCGCGCGGGCGGCCCTGAGTCGCACCGCCCACGAAGCGGCTGCGCACGCGGCCGATCAGGTGGGGCACACCGCGCGGCGCGGCGGCGCCCTCGTCGCCTGGGCCCCCGCGGCGCTCGCCGTCGGGAACGCGGCCGGTGCCGTGCGGCGCGGGCCGCGCCGGCCCGCGCCGGCCGGCCTGCTAGCATGGAGGCAATCGCACCACCCGGGAGGCACCGACGCCGCGCCGCGCCCGACGCGGCTCCGCGGTTGGGCGGCCCCCCGCGGACACGGAGGTAGCGCATGCGTATCCTTCACCCCACCGACTTCTCCAAGACGGCCGAGAAGGCGCTCGCCGTGGCGCGCGACCTGCGCCAGCGCACCTCCGGGGAGCTCCACGTGGTGCACGTCCAGCAGCGCTTCAACCAGGGGCTCAGCCACCCCTACCTGCAGCCGCAGCTCGACAGCCTGAACCCCGAGCTCGCCAAGCGCGTGGAAGAGGATCGGCAGTCGGAGGTCAAGGGTCTGCAGGAGATGCTCAAGCACCTCGCGTCCCCCGACGGCACCACCGAGCTCCGCTGGGGGGAGCCCCTGAAGGAGCTGCTCGACATGGAGGGCAAGTACGAGCTCGTGGTCATGGGCGCGCACGGCGCCAACCGCCTCGACAACTTCTTCCTGGGCGGCACCGCCGGGCGCCTCGTGCGCCGCAGCACGGTTCCGGTACTCACCGTGCGCTCCGAGATCGAATCGACGGCGATCCGGCGCGTGCTCGTTGCCACCGACTTCGGGGAGGCGTCGCGCCGCGCCTGGGAGTTCTGTCGCGGCCTGCAGCGGCACGGCGTCAAGCTCGTGGTGGCGCATGTGCTCGACGACGCCCGCGTAAGGAACAATCCGGACTACATGAGCACGGTCACCGACGCCCTCGAGCAGCTCACCGGGGAGAACGCCGAGCGCCACGTGGTGCGCGAGGGCAACCCGGTCACGGAGTTGCCCAACGCCGCCCGCGAGGTCGGGGCGGACCTGATCGCCATCGGGCTTCGGCGCCACAGCAGCGCGATGGGCCTGCTGCTCGGCAGCCGCGCCGACGCCCTCATCCGCTCCAGCGCCATACCGATCCTGAGCGTCCCCCACATTCCCGACTGAGCCCGGCAGCGGGTCGCAACGCGGGTGGCGCGCACGCCGGGCGCACCCTCCCCCACGGACCGCCGGCGCGGTGGCCGGCGCCCACACCTCAGGCGTTGGCCCGCCCGAACTCCGCCACCGGGCGCTGTTGCACCCGGCCGTCTTCGAGGGTGACGTACCCCAGGGCCACGAGCTCCTCGACGGCCGCGAGCACGACGGCGTGCTCGTCCCGGCAGTGCTTCTCGATGTCACCGACGGTGCAGGCCGGTCCGACCATGCCGATGGTCAAGAATACGGCCTTGGCCGCCAGACCGAGTCGTTCGTCGTCGAGCACGATGTCGCTCGCGCGCATGCGGCCTGCGGAGCCTGTCGCGCTTGCGGGGGTACGGGTCGCCATGCTGCTACGCTACGGCGCACCCCGGCCTCGGGCAATGAACTAATCGTCACGCACGGCCCTCAGCGGTGTCCCCAGGTCCCCTCGTCGGAGGTCTCGGAGGGGGAAAGACCGAGCACGTCACCCTGTGAGCTCACGCCCAGCCCCAGCACCGTGCGGTTGGCGTAGGCGAAGTAGCCGGTGACCTGGTTGATCTCCAGGATCTCGCCGTCGTCGAAGCCGGCGACGCGCAGCGCCTCCACGTCGCCCGCACGCAACGCCGCCGGCTCGAGCGTCAGTCGCCGCGCGTAGCGGAAGGCCGCCGCCTCGCGGGGCTCGAAGGCGTCCTCGGGCGCGCCGCGCTCGAGCGCCTCCCGGACCCCCGCCGCGCGCTCCTCCCCCACCAGGCGCGCCAGCCCGGTGGCGTGGTGATCGACGCAGTAGCAACAGCCATTGAGGACGCTGACGTACACGCCGAGTGCCTCGAGCAGCTCGCGCGGAAGCGCGTTGCGGGCATGGTGCAGCGTGGCGCGGTAGAGGGCCATGTGGCCCTCGAGAGTGTGCGGACGCAGCGCGTGCGCCCGCAGGATGTTGTCGATCTCGCCGCGCGGTCCCTTGATCCGCCGGTACAGCTCCGCGAGGCGCCCCTCCGCCTGATCGGGCCCGAGCGTCCGGATCCACGCCCGCCGTGGCGCTCCGGCGCCCTCACACACCGGCCGCCTCGAAGGCCGCCTGCACCAGATCGCGGGCCTCGCGCTGGAGGCGCTCCAGGTGTTCGTCGCCACGGAAGCTCTCCGCGTAGATCTTGTAGACGTCCTCGGTGCCCGACGGGCGTGCCGCGAACCAGCCCTGGGCGGTGACCACCTTGAGGCCCCCGATGGGCTCGTCGTTAGCCGGCGCACGCGTCAGCCGGGCGGTGATGGGGTCGCCGGCCAGCGTATCGGCACGCACGTCGCCCGGCGAGAGCGCCTTGAGCGCCGCCTTCTGGGCCGCGTTGGCGGGCGCGTCGCTGCGCGCGTAGCTCGGCGCGCCGAAGCGCTCGGTCAGCGCCCGGTAGGAGTCGGCCGGATCGCGGCCGGTCACGGCCGTCATCTCCGCCGCCAGCAGGCCGAGCAGGATGCCGTCCTTGTCGGTGGTCCACACGCTCCCGTCGCGCCGCAGGAAGGACGCGCCCGCGCTCTCCTCCCCCCCGAAGCCGTAGCTGCCGTCGAGCAGCCCGTCGACGAAGTACTTGAAGCCCACCGGGACCTCGCGCAGGGGGCGCCCAAGGTCGGCGGCCACGCGGTCGATCATCGAGCTGCTGACCAGGGTCTTGCCGACGGCCGCGTCGGCGCGCCAACCGGGCCGGTTCCGGAACAGGTAGTCCACCGCGACGCTGAGGTAGTGGTTGGGGTTCATCAGCCCACCGGCGGGCGTGACGATGCCGTGCCGATCGGCGTCGGGGTCGTTTCCGAAGGCGATATCGAAGTCGTCCTTGAGTCCGATCAGGCCGGCCATGGCGTACGGCGAGGAGCAGTCCATGCGGATCTTGCCGTCGTGGTCCAGGGTCATGAAGCCGAAGGTTGCGTCTAGGCGCGCGTTCACCATCCGCAGATCCAGACCGTAGCGCTCCGCGATGGGCTCCCAGTACGGGAGCGAGGCGCCGCCGAGCGGGTCGACGCCGATGCGCAGCCCGCTGTCGCGCACCGCCTCCAGGTCCACCGCCGCCCCCAGATCGTCCACGTAGGGGGTGATGAGATCCCGCGTCTCGCAGCCCTCAGCGCTTCGCGCGCGTGCGAACGGCCAGCGCTTCACGCCCTCGAGACCGGCCTCCAGGAGCGCGTTGGCGCGGGCCTCGATCCAGCCCGTGGCGTCCGTCCCCGCCGGCCCGCCGTGCGGCGGATTGTACTTGAAGCCGCCGTCCTGCGGGGGGTTGTGCGACGGCGTGATGACCACCCCGTCGGCCCTCGGGCCCGCTCCGGCGTTGTGGGTCAGGATGGCGTGCGAGATCACGGGCGTGGGCACCGGGGCGTGACCCTCGGCCACCACCAGGTGCACGTCGTTCGCTGCGAAGACCTCCATGGCGGTGCGGATCGCCGGCTCGGACAGCGCGTGGGTATCCGCGCCCAGGAACAGCGGGCCGTCCACTGCGTGGCGTGCGCGGTACTCGCACACCGCCTGGCTGACGGCTGCGATGTGGTCCTCGTTGAAGGCCGCGTTCTCGCTGCTGCCGCGGTGTCCCGAGGTCCCGAACGCCACCCGCTGCGCGGGAATGTTGGGGTCGGGGTGCAGCGTGTAGTAGCTGGCGAGCAGCCGCGGCAGCGACACCAGCGAGTCGGCCGGAGCCGGCTTGCCGGCCAATCGGTGTGGGCTCATACGGGCCTCCCTCCGTGCGTGGTCCACACCTTACCGCGCGGCCACCGCGCGCCGCGCGCGCGCCGAGGCGCGCGTCGGCGGCGCTTCGGCGCCTTCTCATGGCCGCGTGGTACAAAGGCCGCGTGACCCGCCGCGAGACGCTGGCGATCCCCCTCTGGACCCTACCCAACCTGTTGTCGCTCGACGCTCCCCTGGTTGCGGTGTTGTGGCAGGCCGTCATCGCGCGCCATCTCGGGCTCGCCCTGCAGCCCGTCCACGCACTCGTGCTCGGTGCTTCGGTCTGGCTCGTCTACGCCGCCGACCGCTGGCTCGACGGCTGGCGCATCCGCAACGGCGCCCCCACGACGCTGCGCCACGCTTTCTATATGGCGTGGCGCGGCCCGCTCGCGTTGTTGTGGCTGGCCGTCCTGGCGCTGGACCTGGCGCTGGCGCTCGGCTCGCTCCGGCCGCACGAGCTCGCCGCCGGGGGCGTGCTCCTGGCCGCCACCACGGCGTACTTCGTGCACGCCCATGGCGGACGGGGCCTCGGGCGCTGGCTGCCCAAGGAGGTGCAGGTCGCGGTCCTGATGGCGGGCGGCAGCGCGCTGTTCCTGGTGGGCCGCGCGCCCTGGGGAGCGCTGCTCCCACCCACCCTGGCGTGGGGGCTGCTGGCACTGCTCAACACCGCCTTCATCGCCCAGTGGGAGCGGCACCTCGACGACGGGCGAGGACGCGCCGCCAGCCTCTCCACCAGCCGCGCCGGCCACGCCCATCTGCCGGCCCTGGCGGCCGGCGGGGTGGCCCTCGCGGTCGCCCTCGCCCTGCGCCTGCAGGACCCGTACTACCTCGCACCGGCGGCCTGCACCGCCGCCCTGCTGCTGCTGCATCAGGAGCGGGCGCAACTCGGCGTGGACGCGGTGCGCGTGCTCGCCGACCTGGTGTTGCTGCTGCCGCTGCTGGGGTGGTTGTGAACGCGGCCGCGGTGCGTGGCTACGATCGGCTGTCCGGGCTCTACCAGGCACTCGAGCGCCTTGCCTTCGGCGGCAGCCTGATGCGCGCCCGCACGGCCCACCTCGACGCACTCGCGGGGTCGAGGCGCGTGCTGCTGGTGGGCGAGGGGGACGGGCGCTTCGTGCGCGCGCTGCTGGAGCGCTACCCACGCGTCGAGGCCGTGTGCGTGGACCACAGCCCCGCCATGGCCCGGCGCGCGCGCCGGCGCCTCGGCCCCCTGGCGGACCGCGCCCGCTTCGTGATCACCGACGCCGTGGACGGTCCGCTGCCGGCGGGCCCCTTCGACGCGATCATCACCATGTTCTTCCTCGACCTCTTCCCGGAGCCGTCGCTGGCTCGGGTCATCGAGAGGCTCGCGCAACGCCTGGCCCCAGGCGGGTTGTGGCTGGTCGCCGATTTCACCGTCCCCGAGCGCGGGGCCACGCGGGCGGCGGCGCAGGCCGGGCTGTGGCTGCTCTACCGTTTCTTCCGGTGGCAGACCGCCATCGAGACGCTCCGGTTGGTGGATCCCGAGCCGTGGCTCGAGCGCCTCGGGCTGCGCTGCTCGGAGCGCCGCGCGCTGCTCGGCGGCGCCCTGAGGAGCCAGGTCTTCCGCCGGGTCTGAGGCCCCCGCTTCGGCGCGCGGCGCCCCTCCCCGCGCCCCGGAAGGCGCGCGCCTGCATGGTACACTCCGGCTGCATTCGCCCTTCCATTCGACCGGTGGCCGCGGCACGCCGCAGCGTACGCGTGCGCCCCCAGTCGGGCCAGGACCTGGAGGCAGCATGGACGGTTTGATCATCCTCGTTCCCCTCGCCGCCCTCGTGGCGCTCGCGGCGGCCGCGTATCTGGCCCGCGGCATCCTCGCGGCGCCCACCGGCGACGCACGCATGGTGGAGATCTCGGACGCAGTGAAGCAGGGGGCCGGCGCCTACATGAGCCGCCAGTACCGGACCATCTTGGTGGTGGCGGTCGTGGTGGTGAGCCTCTTCGCCGTGGTGGCCCTGGTCAGCTCGGGCCACGCGGCCACGGTGTGGTGGTGGACCACGGTGGGCTTCGCCTTCGGCGCCCTGTTCTCGGCCATCAGCGGCTATGTCGGCATGAACGTGGCGGTGCGGGCCAACGTACGGGTCGCCGAGGCGGCGCGCAACAGCCTCGCGGGAGCACTCCGGATCGCCTTCAACGGCGGCGCGGTGGCCGGACTGGCGGTGGCCGGACTGGCCCTGCTGGGCGTCTCCGGCTTCTTCTGGCTGTTCCACGTCGTGCTGGGGCTTCCCAATCCGGTGGAACCGCTCGTGGGCTTCGCCTTCGGTGCCAGCCTCATCAGCCTCTTCGCCCGCGTCGGAGGCGGCATCTACACCAAGGCCGCCGACGTCGGCGCGGATCTGGTGGGCAAGCTCGAGGCCGGCATCCCGGAGGACGATCCACGCAACCCCGCCGTCATCGCCGACAACGTGGGGGACAACGTGGGGGACTGCGCCGGCATGGGTGCCGACCTGTTCGAGACCTATGCCGTCACGGCCATCGGGGCCGTGTTCCTCGGTTACCTGCTCCCGGCGCAGGGCCTGGTCACCAATCTGGTGCTGTTCCCGTTGGTGCTCGGCGCCATCGCCATCCTCGCCAGCATCGTCGGCATCCGGTTCGTGCGGCTGCCTGAGAGCGGCAACATCATGGCCGGTCTCTACCGCGGCGTTCTCGCCAGCGCCGGCATCAGCCTGGTCGGCTTCTTCGTCGCAAGCCTCCTGATGTTCCGCGGCTTCGACTTTTCGGTGCTTCCGCGGGCCGCGGGGTGGGGCGACATGTTCGGCGCAAGCGTGGTCGGCATCGCCGTGACCCTGGCGATCATGATCATCACCGAGTACTACACGAGCACCCGCTTCGCCCCGGTCAGGCGCATCGCACGGGCGTCGGAGACAGGCGCCGCCACGAACATCATCAGCGGCCTGGCGGTCGGCATGCAATCCACCGCCATGCCGGTGCTGGCGCTGGTGCTGGCGACGTTCCTGGCGTACCTGCTGGGGGGCCTCTACGGCATCGCCATCGCGGCCGTCGCGATGCTCTCGGTCACGGGGATGGTGGTGGCGATGGACACCTACGGCCCCATCACGGACAACGCCGGCGGCATCGCGGAGATGGCCGACCTGCCCCAGGAAGTACGGACCCACACCGACGCGCTGGACGCCGTGGGCAACACCACCAAGGCGGTCACCAAGGGGTACGCCATCGGCTCCGCGGCGTTGGCCGCGCTGGTGCTGTTCGCCGACTACGCCGAGCGCCTCAAGCTGGTGGACCCGGTCCGCTACGGCGACAACGCCTTCCGGCTCAACGACCCCGTGGTGCTGGTGGGGCTGCTGCTCGGCGCCATGCTTCCCTTCCTGTTCAGCGCTTTCCTGATGGAGTCCGTCGGCAAGGCGGCGGGGAGCGTCATCCAGGAGGTTCGTCGGCAGTTCCGCGAGATCCCGGGCATCATGGCCGGCACGGCCAAGCCAGAGTACGGGCGGGCCGTGGACATCGTGACGGCGGCCGCCCTACGCGAGCTGACCGTGCCCGGCGTGCTGGGCGTGGCGGCCCCGCTGGTCACCGGCATGCTGTTCGGCCCCCTGGCGCTCGGGGGCATGCTCATCGGCGTGATCGCCTCGGGCCTGATGATGGCGTTGATGATGGCCAACGGCGGGGGTGCCTGGGACAATGCCAAGAAGTACATCGAGGACGGCCACCACGGCGGCAAGGGCTCCGACGCGCACGAGGCGTCGGTGGTGGGCGACACGGTCGGTGACCCCTACAAGGACACCGCCGGCCCCAGCATCAACCCGCTCATCAAGGTCATCAACACGGTCTCGCTCATCTTCGCCGCGGTGATCGCGGGGTTGGGCGGGCTGCTGCTCTGAGCGCATGCCGCGAGCGGCGCACGCAGCCCGTCGGGGCATCGGAACCGGAACGCAGTGCCTCGTCCCGGACGGCACTCCAGGCCCGCCCGTGGCACGAAGAACGCCGACCTCCCGGTCGGCGCCCCAAATGTTTATTATAGCGCCAGGCAACTCGGCACGCTATGACTTGCGACCCTACGTTCCCGCGAGCTTCGCCCTATCATCACAGGTGAAAGGAGGTCTTACTATCCAGGCCAAAGACCACTTTTCTTCGAGCAACCCCCGTCCCACTGGAGGCTCGACCGAGTAACTCCTAGCGTAGGAGCACCGACAGAGCGCGATTAGGTGACGGAGGGTTGCTCGGCTTCTTGCCCTTCACGCACCAGGCACCCTGATAAACAGGATCACGCCCCGATTCCGCCGGGGCGTTCGTCGTTGTGGGTACCATGGCCGACATGACGGTGACCTCGATCGTTCCCCTCGGGCTCCCGCACCGACGGGCGTTCCGTTCGCTGGGGTTATGGACCGACCTGTGGGTGCTGGGACACGACACCACGGTGCTCGGGACCCCGGGCGCCCTGGCCGTGCGGACGCCGGCCCTGCCGACCTTCCGCTGGGGCAACGTGCTGGTGTTGCGGCGCGGCATGCGGCCCGGAGACGCCGCCGCGCAGGACGACTTCCGGCGCCTCGTTGCGGGAGACGCCGACCTGGGGCACGTGACGCTGGCGTGGGACGACCCCACCGGGGGCAGCGACGGGGTCACCGACCTCGAGGCGGCGGGCTTCGAGATCGAGCGCACTCAGGTGTTGAGCGCGACCTCCCTAGGGGCGGTGGACGCCCCACCGGGCATCACGCTGCGGCCACTCGACGGCGACGCAGACTGGGCGGCGGCCCTCGAATTCCAGGTGGCGATTGCACCGGGGAGCCGACGGCGGCGCGGCCTACCGGCGCTTCCGCGCGGCGCGCGCGGCGGGCTACCGCGCCATGGCCGAGGCCGGCTTCGGCCGCTGGTACGGCGCGTTCCAACAGGGCGCCCTCGTCGCGGACCTCGGCATCTACCTGCATGACGGCGTGGCTCGCTACCAGGCGGTGGAAACGCACCCCGAGTTCCGCGGTCGCGGGATCGCCAGCGCGCTGCTGGCGGACGCCGCACGCTACGCCGTGGAGGAGCGGGGTGCCGGCCTGCTCGTGATCCTGGCCGATGCCGACGGGCGCGCCCAGGCCCTCTACCACCGGCTCGGCTTCGCCCTTCGCGAGCGGCTCATCGGGGCGGTGTGGCGGGCCGCCGACCCGGCGGGCACGCCGCCCGGCTGAGCCGGCGGCGGCCGCGCCGGCCGGAGGCGTGGACATTCGTCCTTGTGGGGCACCCCGGCGGCCTGATACAACTCCGATGTGGGGGTCGGACTTCCCGTCGGCCCCGGGGCCCCTGGTGGGGCATCCCTTGGTAGGCTGACGGGCGAAAACCCACGGTCGTGCCGCACAGCGGGCCCGGTGCGGCCGGTGCGGCCCGGAGAGGAACGTCATGGCTTACGTGATCGCGGAACCCTGCATCGGAGTGAAGGACAAGTCCTGCGTGGACGTGTGTCCCGTCGAGTGCATCTATGAGGCGGACGATCAGCTCTACATCCACCCCGAGGAGTGCATCGACTGCGGCGCCTGCGTGCCCGCCTGCCCGGTGGACGCCATCTTCCCGGAGATCGACGTGCCCGCCGAGTGGGCCTCCTTCATCGAGAAGAACGCCAAGCTGTCGGGACTCTGAGCCAGGCCGCGGCGCTCGAGCCGCGGCCGCCCGAACCCAGCGCGTGACCCCGCCCCGCCGCGCGGGGGGCGGCCCCCAGGGGTCGCCCCCGAGCGTCGGGTGGGAGCGCCTTGCGGCAGCCCGCCGCGCCGGGGGGCCGGGGAGCCGTGCCTGGCGCTCCCCACCGCCCCAACCGCGGTCTGGGTATCGGTGCCCGCGCGGCACGTGTGACACAGGACATTCGCACCTGGACCCGCTAGCACCCGGGCCCCATACTGTCCTCACCGTCGGGTGTAGCGCCCGTCCCGTCGACACGGGAGGTGGCGATGGACATTAGGCGAATCCTTGTGCCCGTGGACGGAAGCGCGTGCAGCGACCGGGCCGCGCAGGAGGCCGTGCGGTTCGCCGCCGTGTTCGGCGCCGAGATCACCGTCCTGACCGTCATCGACAACCCGCTTCGTGGCATGTACGGCTACTCCGAGGGCATCAGTTACTACGGCGACGTGTACGAGGCCCTCGAGCGGACCGCCAGCGTCACATTGGCGCGCACCGAGCGGCTCGCCAGCGACGCCGGCGTGGCCGCCCGCACGGTCCTGCGGCGCGACGTGCGCCCCATCGACGCCATCCTCGAGGCCGAGCAGGAACACGACCTCACCGTCCTCGGGACCCACGGGCGACACGGCGTCGACCGGGTCCTGCTGGGCTCCGTCACCGAGGGGGTGCTGCGTCGTTCGCGTCGCCCGCACCTGGTGGTGCGCTGCGAGGAATCTTCCTCGCCCGAATCCGATTCCGCCTGACACGGTAGAGAGGATGCGACGATGATCGGCACGGACCGGATCCGCACGCTCCGGAACGAGGTGGCCCGCTACCCGCTCCCCGTGCTCTCCCTGTACCTGGACGTCGACCCCTCGCGACCCGAGAACGCCCGCAAGGCCTACGCCCTCCGGGCACGCGCGGCCTTGCGCGCCCTCGGCCTGCCCAAGAGCTACATCCGCAGCCTGCTCGCCCGCCTGCGTCTCGATCATGGCGTGCCCGAGGCCCGCACGGTGGCCGTGTTCGCCGGCGAGGAGCCCGACCGCCTCTTCGAGAGCTTCATGGTGCGGCCACTGATCCCCCAGGTAGCCGCCCACCAGGGCGTGGTGGCGCGCTGGGGCGAGCCCTACGTGGCCCCGCTGCTGCTTGCGCTCGGCGAACATCCACGCTACCTCGGCGTCCTGCTGGAGTCGAACCGCGCGCGCCTCTTCGAGCTGTTCCTCGACGAGATCGAGGAGCTCCCGGCCCTGGTCCAACCGCTGGACCACAGCCAGTGGCGCCCGCTGCGCGAACACAGCACCGGCGCTCCGGGCGTTCCCGCCCGCGGGGGTTCCGGCAAGGACCTCTTCGACAAGCGCGTGGCCGACTGGCGCCGCCGCTTCCACAAGGACGTCGCGCTGCGTGTGGCTCAGGAGGTCGAGCGGCGCGACCCGTGCCGGCTGCTGCTGATGGGGCTCGACGCCGATATCCACGCCTTCGAGGCCGCCCTCCCCCCGACACTCCAGGCGCGCGTGCGCGAACGCCTCGCCCCGCCCGCAAACCCCGAGGCGGCGGCCAACGCAATCCGCCCGCTCTTCCTGGAGGCCATGGACCGGGTCGAGGACGAGCTGGAGCGCTCGTTGCTCGACCGCATCCGCGAGCGGGGGGTGTGGGGGTTCGGGCCGACGCTCGGGGCCGTGGACGAGGGGCGCGTACACACGCTGGCCGTGCCGTGGCGCCTGGATGCCAGCGTGGTGTGGTGCGCCGGCGGCCGGGTGGTGGCGAGCCTGGAGGAAGCGGCCCACCTGTGCCCCGACGCGGACCCGCTGGAACGACCCCTGGCGGACGTCTTGCCCGCGCTCGCCGAACACCACGGCATGGAGCTCGTCGTGCTCCACGGCAAGAACGAGACGAGGCTCAATCACGACTTCGACGGCCTGGCCGGATTGGCCCGCTGGTAGCGCCATGGCCGAGGCACCCCACGCCCAGGAGGTGATGCGGCGGCTGCTGGAGGCCGAGGCGCGGGCACAGGATCGCCTGGACGAGGCCGAGGCGCGGGCGCAGACGGCCCTCCAGCACGCGGCACGCACCGCCGAGGCGGGGCGCCGCGAGGTCATGGAGCGCGCCGAGCGGGAGGTGGGTGCCCTGATGGCGGAGGCCCGGGCGGCCGGCGACGCGGAGGGCGGCGCCGAGGCGGGCACCGGCGTCGCCGATGCCGGCGCCGCCGGGCCCGGCCTGGAGCGAGCCGTCGCCCTGGTGGTGGCCTGGGTCACGGGCGCCGACGAGGCGACGGGGCGCGCCCGCGGGGGCGGCGATGCGTCGGGCAACGGCGCCGAGGAGCCCCCCGCGTGACCGGGGTCCTGCGGCACGCGGCCTCGTATGCCCAGGCGCGCGCACTGCACGGGGAGCTGCTTCAGGCGGCCGCCTGGCGCACGCTGCGGCGCGAGCAGGACGTCGCCGGCATCGCGCGCCGGTTGGAGGACGGACCCTACGGGCCCGAGGTGCCCTTCGATCCCGCGGGCCTCGAGCGCCGCCTCAAGAGCCGCCTGGCCGCCTGGACCGCCCGCATGACGGCGCTCCAATGGGGCGACCCCAAGGAGCTGTTGCGCGCCTACTCCCGCCGTTTCGAGCTCGCCAACCTCAAGATCGTGCTTCGCGGCCTGGTGCACCGCCTCCCCCGCGCCCGCGTCACGGCCCTGCTCCTGCCCCTGCCGCACTCACCACTGAAGTGGCAGGCCCTGCTCGACGCGGGATCGCTGCAGGGGGTCGCCGACCAGCTCGGCGGCACGCCCTACCAACGGCCGCTGCATACCGTGCTGGAGCAGCAGGGCGAGGCGAGCCTGTTCCCCTTCGAGGTCGCGCTCGACCTCGCCTACCTGCAGGCACTGGTGCGCCGCATCGAGCGCCTCGGCGGTGCCGACGCCCGGGCGGCGGAACGCTACCTCGGGAGATGGATCGCCGTGGAGAACCTGTCCTGGGCCTTCCGCTACCGCCGGCTCGCGGGCCTCACCCCGGAGGAGACCATCAACTACACGCTGCACCGCGCCTTCGGTGCCGGCCTCGACGCCGTGCGCCGGGTGGCGCTCGGAGCCAGCGTGGCGGAGGAGGCCGAGCGCTTGGGCCTGCGCGTCGATCCCGGACTGACGGAGGACGACGCCCTGACGTTGCTCGAACTGGCGGCGGCACGCCAGCGCAGCGACGCCGCCTCCCGCGCCTTCCAGGGTGTGCTGTTCGACCTCGGCGCGGTGCTGGCGCTGCTCACGCTGCGCGAGGCGGAGGTTCGGGACCTGGTCACACTGGTGGAGGCGCGCCGCAGCGGCGTGGCCGACGAGACCCTGCGCGCCCGCTGGGTGAGCCCCGCGGCGCGGATGGGAAGGTGAGCGGATGCTGGCGCCTCAACGCCTGCTCGAGGTCAGCCTGTTCGTCTTCGAGCGCGATCTCGAACCCGTCACCGACGCGGTACTGCGCGCCTCGACCCTCCATCTGGAGGAGGTGGAGAGCGAGACCTGGGCGCCTCGTGCCGACTGGGCGGACCGCTCCCGCCGGGCCGCGGAGCTGCTGCGGCGGGCGGAGACGCTGGTCGAGGACCTCGGCCTGGAGCCGCCGGCGGCGCCGCCGGCCGATCCGGTGCGCCCCTCGGTGGAGCTCGAGGACCTGGCCGCGCGGCTGACGCTCGCGGAGGCCAAGCTGGCGGACTGGCGCGACCGCCAGGCGCACCACCAGCGCGAGCTCGACGCGTTGCGGCTGGCGCGCACGCAGCTCGAAGTGCTGCGCCCGCTACACGCACCGGTGGAGGCGTTGCGCGCCCTGCAGCACCAGCACCTGGTGGTCGGCACCATGCCCGCGGAGAACCTGTCGCGGGTGTCCGCGGCCCTGTTCAGCATCGCCTTCGTGCTCGTGCCGATCGAGGTGCGCGGCGGCCGCGCCCTGCTGGCCGCCGCCAGCACCGAGGAGGACGGGGCGATCCTCGACCGCGCGCTACGAAGCGCCTTCTTCGAGCCCGCACCGCTGCCGGACGAGGCCCGCGGGCCACCGACCGAGGCGCTGCGGAGGATGGAGGAGTACGCCACCGAGGCCCATCGGCGCGGCCGCGTGCTGGCCGAGGAGCGCGACGCCCTGGCCGCATCGCTGAGCGGCGAGCTGGCGGACCTCCACGCCCGCCTGGGCGCCGCGGCGGTGGCCTGCGACGCGATGCGCCGCTTCCCCAGCCGCGGGGAGGTCTACCTCATCGCGGGCTGGGTGCCGGCTCGGGTGCTCGCGCAGCTGTCGCGGCAGGTCCGGGCGGCCGCCACGGGCCCGGTGGTGCTGGAGGCGGTCCCGCCGGGACGAAGCCGCCGTGGCATCCCCACGCTCCTGTCTACGCCCCGCTGGTTGCGCCCGTTCGAGCTGCTGGTACGCACCTTCGGGCTCTCCGGCTACCGCGAGCTCGACCCCACGCTGGTGGCGGCCGTGACCTTCCTAGTGATGTACGGCATGATGTTCGGGGACCTCGGACACGGCCTGCTGCTGGCGGCCGCCGGGGCCCTGTGGTTCGCGCGCTCGCGCGCGCCGCTGGCGCAGGTGGTGATCGCGGCGGGCCTCAGCGGCGCACTCTTCGGCGTGCTCTACGGCACCGCCTTCGGGGCAGGGCTGTTCCCCCCGCTGTGGCTGCGGCCGCTGGAGAGCATCTTCTCCCTGCTGCTGGCCGCCATCGCCGCGGGCGTGGTGGTGCTCAACCTGGGGTTCGTCCTCAACATCATCACGCGCGCCCGCGCGCGCGACTTCGCCGGCATGCTGCTGGACAAGAGCGGCGTGCTGGGGCTGGCCCTGTACTGGACGCTGCTGGGCGGCGGCCTGGCGGTGGCGCTGCGCGGCGCGCCGGTGGCCCTGGTGGCGGTGCCCGCGCTGGTGCTTGGCGCGCTGCTGTGGTTGCGCGAGCCGATCACCGCCAAACTGGAGGGCGAGCGCCCCGGCCCCTGGAGCGAGACCCTCGTCACAGGCTTCTTCGAGCTCTTCGAGGCCGTGCTGGGCTACGCCAGCAACAGCCTCAGCTTCGTGCGCCTAGGGGCGTTCGCCGTGGCCCACGAGGGGCTCTCCGCCATGGTGCTGCGCTACGGCGGCGGCAGCGGGGGCTGGCTGGTGGTGCTGGGCGGCACGCTGCTCATCGTGGGTTTCGAGGGGCTGGTCGTGGGCATCCAGGCGCTGCGCCTGGAGTACTTCGAGTTCTTCGGTCGCTTCTTCCGGGGGGACGGCACGCCCTTCGTCCCCCTGTCGTTCCAGGGAGGTCAGGATGCACGTGTGGCGTACCGGATGTAGGCGAGGGTGCACCCGCGCGGGCGCGGGCGGGCGGGGCCGTGCGCGGCGGACCCTCGTCCGCCTCACCCCATGGCTGATGGCCCTCGCCCTGGCAGCCGCGGCCGCGGCCCAGGGTGGGGAGGCCGAGGCGGCCACCGCGGGCCTCGCGGGCAGCCCCTTCCTGGCCGCGGCCCTGGCCACCGGCCTGGCGGCGATCGGCGCCGGCATCGCGGTGGGGATCGCCGGCGCGGCGGCCATCGGCGCGATCTCGGAGAAGCCCGAGCTGTTGGGTCGCACCCTGATCTTCGTGGGGTTGGCCGAGGGCATCGTGATCTACGGCCTGATCGTGTCGTTCATCATCCTCGGGGCGGGGTGAGCGCGGTGCACGCCAGCGGCGTCCTCGCCATCGGCGGCCCGGACGCGGTCCTGGGCCTCAGCCTGCTGGGGATCGAGGGCGTGCCGGTGGCGGACGCCGCCGAGACGCGCCGGGCATTGGAACGCGCGCTAGAGACCCGGAGCATGGCCCTGGTGCTGGTCGACGAGGCCCACGCCGCCGACGTGCAGGACCTGTTCGAGGCGGCCGCACAGGACCCCACCATGCCGTTGGTGGTGGAGCTCCCCTCCCCCACCGGCGCCCGCGGCAGCACCCCACTGCGCAGCCGCGTGGAGCGCGTGCTGGGGCTGAGTCTGGAGGAGTGATCCGACCGTGATGGACCTCCATGGGGACCTCGAGGCGCTGCTGACCGAGGTGCACCGCCGGGCCGAACAACGCGCCCTGGAGCGGGAGTCGGAGGCCGACGCCCGCGCGCGGGAGGTGGTGTCCCAGGCGCAGGCCCGGGCCGAGGCCGACGCCGGCTCGCGCCTGGAGGAGGCGCGCGGCGAGGCCCGCGAACTCCGCCGACGCCTGAGCGCCCAGCACGAGCTGGAGCGCCAGCGTGCGGCGCTGTCCGTCCGCGAGGAGCGCATCGAGACCGTGTGGGCGGCCGCCGAGGCCCGCCTCCGCGAGCTGGTGGAGGAGCCGGGGGCCTACCGTCCGGTGCTCGAGCGGTTGGCGCAGATGGCCGCCGACACGCTGGTGGCGCCGGCGGACCGGGCGGAGGATCCCGCCGGCGCCGCGCCCGCCTCGGAGGGCCCGCCCGACGCACCGCGTGGCGCCCGCCCCGGCACGGCCGCCCCGGGCCCAGAGGTGCCGCGCCCGACGCTCACCCTGGCTACCGACGCGGCCGGCGCGGCGCTGCTCGACACGGCCACCCTGGAGCGCCTGGCCCGCCGCGGCACCGCCCGCTTCGTGCTCGCCGCACAACCCCTGCCCGGCTGGGGGGGCCTGGAGGCGGGCGCCGGGAGGCTCCGGGCGGACCTGAGATTCGACACGCGGCTCGGCCAGGCGCGCACCTCCCTGCGCGAGCGGGTGTGGCAGGCCCTGCAGGGCGGGCCGGACCGGTGATCCAGGCCGGCCACATCCACTGGGTGAGCGGACCCGTCATCCGCGCGCGGGTGCACGTGCCGCTCGGCCTGCTGGAGCAGGTGTGGGTCGGCGAGCGCCGCCTCGCCGGCGAGGTCATCGCCAGCCAGCACGACCTCGCCACGGTGCAGGTCTACGAGGAGACCAGCGGGCTACGCCCCGGGGAGCCGCTATGGGGCACCGGGCGGTCGCTCACCGTGGCTCTCGGGCCGGGGCTGCTGGGCCAGACCTTCGACGGCATCCAGCGGCCGCTGGAGCGGTTGCTCGAGGGCGGCGTGGGGCTGGCGCGCGGCGCGCGCGCCAACGCACTGCCCGACCGCTCGTGGCCCTTCACGCCCGCCGCCCGCGAGGGCGACGCGCTGGAGCCGGGCGCCCTGCTCGGTACCGTACCCGAGACCGGCCTGGTGGAGCATCGCGTGCGACTGCCTCCCCGCGTCTCCGGCCGCCTCACCCACCTCGCGCCGCAGGGTCCTCTCGGCCGGGACGAGCTGCTGGCTGTCGTGACGGGCGCGGACGGCCGCGAGGAGCGACTGACGCTGGTCCAGCACTGGCCCGTGCGCGAGGCGCGGCCGGTGCGCCGGAGGCTCACGGCCGCGCGCCCCCTAATCACCGGTCAGCGCGTGCTGGACACGTTCTTCCCGCTCGCCCGCGGGGGCGCCGCGGCGCTCCCCGGTCCCTTCGGGGCCGGCAAGACGGTGCTGCAACACAGCCTCGCCAAGTGGTCCGACGCCGACGTGATCGTGTACGTGGGGTGTGGGGAGCGGGGCAACGAGATGGCCCAGGTGCTGCGCGAGTTCCCCGAGCTCGTCGACCCGGGCAGCGGCCGCCCGCTGCTCGAGCGCACCGTGCTCATCGCCAACACCTCCAACATGCCCGTCGCGGCCCGCGAAGCGAGCATCAACACGGGGCTGGCCCTGGCCGAGTACTACCGGGACATGGGGTACCACGTGGCGCTGATGGCCGACTCCACCAGCCGCTGGGCCGAGGCGCTGCGCGAGATCGCCGGCCGCCTCGAGGAGATGCCGGCCGAGGAGGGCTACCCTGCCTACCTGCCGAGCCGCCTGGCCGCCTTCTACGAGCGCGCCGGGCTGGTGGAGACGGCCTCCGGGGAGCCGGGCTCCGTCACCATCATCGGCGCGGTGAGCCCGCCGGGCGGGGACTTCACCGAGCCCGTGACGCAGCACACCCAGCGCTTCACGCGCGCCTTCTGGGCCCTCAGCCGCGAGCTCGCCAGCGCGCGCCACTACCCCGCCGTGGGGTGGCAGGCGAGCTACTCGTTCTACGCCGACCAGGTCGGCGATTGGTGGGAGGAGGCGACCGGGGAGCGATGGCTCGCGCTGCGCCACGAGGCGGCCACGGTGCTGGAGCAGGACGCCCGATTGGAGCAGATGGTGCGGCTGGTCGGCAGTGAGGCGCTACCGGACCGGCAGCGCTGGGTGCTGGCGTCGGCGCGACTGCTCAAGGAGGGCTTCCTGCGCCAGAATGCCCTCCATCCGGTCGATGCCTATTGCGTGCCGGAGAAGCAGGCGCGCCTGCTGGCGCTGCTGGTGCACGTGCACCGCGCGGGTGCCGCGCTCATCGAGCGGGGTGTGCCCCTGGTGCGGGTACGCGACGCGCTTCCGTGGGGCCGGCTGCTCCGCCTCAAGGAGACGGTCCCCAACGATGCCACCGAGGGCCTGGAGGACCTCGGGCGCGAGATCGACGCGGCCCTGGAGGAGCTGAGCGCCAAGGCGTCGTCGCTGCGGGGGCGCGCGGCGGCCGAGGCGGAGAAGGGGCAGGCGCCATGATCGACGTCCTCGGCGCCGATCGCATCGAGGGCCCGCTGCTTGTCGTCGAGGGCTTCGGCCGCGCCGCCTACGGCGAGCTGGTCGAGGTACACAGCAGCCTGGGCGTGCACCTCGGGGAGGTGTTGGCCTCCTCCGAGGAGGCCGCCGTGGTGGAGCTGTGGGGCGACACCGCCGGTCTGGCGCCGGAGCGGCTGCGCGTGCGGTTCCGTGGCGAGACGCTGCGGGCAGCCGTGGCCGAGGAGATGCTCGGGCGCGTGTTCGATGGCCTGGGTCGGCCGAGGGACGGGTTGCCCGCCCCCATCGCCGAGCGCAGGGTGGAGGCGCACGGCGCGCCGATCAACCCCACGGCCCGGGAGTACCCGCAGGACGCCATCCACACCGGCGTCAGCGCCATCGACCTGATGAACACGCTGGTGCGCGGGCAGAAGCTGCCGATCCTGTCCGGCGCGGGGCTGCCCCACAACGAGCTGGCGGCGCAGATCGCGCTGCAGGCGCGGGTGGTCGAGGAGGGGGAGCGCTTCGCGGTGGTGTTCGTGGCGCTCGGCGGCTCCCACGACACCGCGGCATTCTTCAGGGAGCGCTTCGAGGCCTCCGGCCTGCTCTCCCGCACGGCGCTGTTCCTCAACCTGGCGGACGACGCGCCGATGGAGCGCATCGTCACGCCGCGAGTCGCCCTCTCACTGGCCGAGTTCCTGGCGTTCGAGCGCGGCTACCACGTGCTGGTGCTGATGACGGACATGACCAACTACGCCGAGGCCTTGCGCGAGCTGTCGGCGCGCAAGAACGAGGTGCCCGGCCGCAAGGGGTACCCCGGGTACCTGTACACGGATCTCGCGACGCTGTTCGAACGCTGCGGCCGGTTGAGAGGGCGGCAGGGGTCGCTCACGCAGATCCCCATCCTCACCATGCCCGGCGACGACATCACCCACCCCGTGCCCGACCTGACCGGATACATCACGGAGGGGCAGATCGTCCTGGATCGAGCGTTGCACCGGGCCGAGCTCTACCCCCCGGTGGACGTCCTGCTGTCGCTCTCGCGGCTCATGAAGGACGGCATCGGGGAGGGTCGGACGCGCGCCGACCACGCCGGCGTGGCGACGCAGCTCTACGCCGCCTACGCCCGCGTCCAGGAGGTGCGCAACCTCGCGACCGTCATCGGCGAGGGCGCCCTGACGCCGCTCGACCGGACGTACATGGGCTTCGGCCGCGCCTTCGAGGAGCAGCTGCTGCGGCAGGGATCCGGCGAGGTGCGCAGCATGGAGGCCAGCCTGGAGCTCGGCTGGCAGGCGCTCTCCACCCTCCCGGCCGACGAGCTGACGCGGCTCAGCGAGGAGGAGGTGCGGACGCACTACCGCGGGCGCCTCGAGGGGCGGCGCGGCGCGGCCACACAGCTCCCCGCCGAGGGCGCGGAGACCGCCGCGCCGCCGACGGCCCTCGCCGAGGACGCCGGCGGGACGGCCCCGGACACGACGACACCGGACGCGACGACATCGGACACGGAGACGTCCGACGCCGCGGGGACGGATGCCGATGGCGGCCCCGGGACCTGACCAGGCCGGTGCACCCACCCGGTCGAGGCTGCTCGAGCTGCGCCGCCTGCTGGCCGAGGCGCGCCAGGGGCACGCCATGCTGGAGCGCAAGCGGGAGGTATTGCTGCGCGAGGTGTGGGGCTTGCTGCGCGAGCTCGGGCACCTCGAGGTACAGGTCCGCGAGCTCTTCGGCAACGCCTACGACGCACTCGCCGAGGCGCGCCTCAGCATGGGCAGCGAGGGGGTGGCGTGGGCGGCCCTGGCGCCGGCGGCGCGGATCCGCTGCGCCACCGAGATGCGCGCGGTGATGGGCGTGGCGTTGCCGCTCGTCCACCTGGAGCTCGAGCCACTGCCCATGCCGTACAGCCCCTTCGGGACGAGCGTGGCGATGGATCGCGCGCGGCAGCGCTGGCTGGCCGCAGGCGAGCTGCTGGGGCCGTGGGCCGAGACCTACGGCTCGGTGTGGCGGGCGAGCGCCGAGCTGGCCCGCACCCAGCGTCGCGTCAACGCGCTGGAGAAGCTCCTCATCCCCGGCTTCGAGGCCGACATCCACCGCATCGAGAACGCCCTCGAGGAGCAGGAGCGCGAGGGCTTCATGCGGAGCAAGCGCGTCAAGGAGCGAAAGGAGCGGGGCGATGACGAGTAGCGCCTTCCACCATATCCTGGTGCCGACCGACGGCTCGGAGGGCTCGATCCGCGCCGCCCAGCTCGCCTTCCGCCTTCTGCGGGGGGGCGACGGCCGCGTGACGCTGCTGTTCGTGGTGGACCGCGCCGTGCTCTCCGAGCTGCGGCGCTTCGGGGAGCGCAGCGAGGCCGAGGTACACGAGGAGCTGCGCGACCACGGCCGGCGCTACCTGGAGATGCTGGAGCAGGAGGCGACGGCGCTGGGCATCCGGGTGGCGACGGCCGTGCGGGAGGGGGATCCGTTCGAGGAGATCGTGGCCCACGCGCGGGAGGGCGGCGCCGACCTGATCGTGATGGGACACGTGGGGCAACGTGGGACCACCCGCGTGTTGTTGGGTTCGGTCACGCAGCGCGTGCTCGACTTCGCCCACTGCCCCGTGCTGGTCGTCAAGCCCGACGGGGGTTGAGCGCGGAGCGGCCGTGTACACGGCCGGGGCCACGGTGTGCGCCCGAGGCGAGCCGCTATGCTCGCGCCGGAGGACCCCGATGCCGCACCCCGCACCCGCCGACCCGCGCGCCCCGATCGGCCGCCGCACGCCGACGCGGCCCCGTGCCGCCGCAGCCCTAGGCGCCCGCGTCGAGGCTCCCGTCGCGCCACCGGCCTCGCTCGCGGCCCGGCTCGGCGCACGCCTGCGCCCGGACCGCGGCGCGTCGAGCCGCGGGGAGATGCGGTGACGGCGGCAGGCGCGACCCCGCGCTTCACGCGCGAGGAGCAGCTCGACGCCCTCATCGACGCGTTCGAGCGGGCCGAGCCGCCGCCCGGGGGGTTCGACCACGCCGCCCACCTGGCCGTGGCCTTCGCCTACCTCGAGCGCCACCCCGTGGAGGACGCCGTGGACCGCGTGCGGCAGGGACTGCTGCACTTCCTGCGGCGCCAGCTCGGGGACGATACCGCGGCCCAGGTGCGCTACCGCGAGACGGTGACGGTGTCCTGGATGCGGCTGGTGGCCGCGGCCCGCGCCGGGCAGGACCCGTCGCTCCCGCGGCTCGAGCGCCTGCAGCAGGTCCTGGGCCTCCTCGGCGACCCCGCGACACTGCGGCGCTACTACTCCGAGGCGCGCCTCGACGACCCCGAGGCCCGCGCCCGCTTCCTCGAGCCGGACCTGCGGCCGTTGCCCACCCCGGGGGGGCCCGCGTGACGCGCCGCGCGGCGACACCGCGACAGGGCACCCACGGCGGCGACGGCGGCGACGGCACGCGGCTCGAGCCCATGGGGCGCTCCGAGTTCGAGCGCTACGTGCAACGCCTGGCGCCCGACTACGCCGCGGACCACGTGGCGGCCGGCAACTGGGCGGCGGACGGGGCGGTGGAGCGGGCGTTGCGCGACACGCGTGAGCTGCTGCCAGACGGCATCGACACGCCCGGGCACGACCTGTGGAACATCCGGACCGCCGGCGCGGCCGAGCCGGTCGGCGTGCTGTGGTGCCTGCGCCACGACAACGGCGGCCGCGACGAGGTGTTCATCCTCGATCTCGAGGTGTTCGCGCCGCATCGCCGCCGAGGTCACGCCTCCTCGGCGCTGCGCCTGTTAACGGACCAGGCGCGCCGGGCCGGCGCCGAGCGCCTCGGCCTGCACGTCTTCGGGCACAACCACGGCGCGCGCCGGCTCTACCACGCGCTGGGCTTCCGCGAGTCGACCCTGGTGTGGTCCGCGCCGCTTCCGCTGCTGCCGTCCGTCGGCACCCACGCCCTCCCCGCCGTCTCGCTGCAACCGATGAGCGAGGCGGAGGTGGCCGACTTCCGCGAGGAGGCCGAGCGGAGGGCCGAGGAGCACGGGGAACCCGACGCTCTGCGGCGGGCCCTGCGCCGGCTCGACGCCTCGGCGCCGGAGCACGCCGACCAGGCGCTCCGGCACATCGCGGTGGGTGGGCCAGGTCGGGCACCGCGTCGCGTGGGCGTGCTGTGGTACGCGCTGCGCAGCGGCTCGGGCCCGGCGGAGGCCGTAGTGGAGGTGCTCCATGTGGCCCCCGACGAGAGGCGCCACGGCTACGCGGGGGCGGCCGTCCACGCCATGGCGGCCACCGCCGTGGCGCGCGGGGCCCGTCGCCTGCGAGCGGTCACGGCGGGGGCCGACGGGGCGTCCCGCGCCCTGTGGCAGGCGCTGGGCCTGCGGGAGACCGACCTGGTGATGACACTGAATCTCGACGACGCGTGAGGCGCGCCCGTGGGACGGCGGATCAGCGGGGGACGGCGCCGTCGAGGGGGGCCGGACGCAGTCCGGGTTGATCCGTGTCCTGGATGACCTCGTGGATCTCCAGGGCGCTGGAGGAGCCGGCCGACGCACCGGAGGCGCCGGCGTGGGCCCGGCGGAAGGCATCGGAGCGCGTCCACGCGTCGAAGGCCCCGCGGCTCTCCCACAGGCTCAAGACCACGTAGGGGTCCCCCTCGCGGGTGGGGCGGAGGACCTGGTTGCGGAGGAAGCCGGGGCTGTCGTCGACGTGGCCCGCACGCTCCTGGAAACGGCGCTCGAAGGCTTCGGCGTGCTCGGGGGCGACCTGGATGCGGTTGGCGACGGCGATCATGGGGACCTCCCGGTCTCGGCCGCCACCTGCGCCGGCACCGCATCGTGCCTGCGCGCGGCGGCCACCTCCACGTTTGTACCGCCGCCGCATGAACGGCGCATGTTCCCGGACGCACGCGGGCCGACGCCCGCTCCGGCGCGCGGGTGCCCCCCGAACCGCGCGGGTGCCCCCCCTCCGCGCCGGGGACTTCTACGCAACCGCTGCCGCCGCCGGCGGGATCAGCGTCTACCTACTCCAGGGCGTCGATCCGTCGCTGGCCCTGCTCGCGGGCGTGGCCGTGACGGTGGGCGTGCGCGTTGGCAGCCGCCGGGCCGGCCTGCGCCTGCCGGTGCGGCGGGAATGAGCCGCATGCACGACCGCACCACGTCACCGAGGCCGATCGCTACCGCGCCGGCTCCCCCTCGTCGCAGCGCCGGCACTCGAGCTCCACGCCCAGTCGCCGGCGACGCCCCCGCTCCGTGAGCACCCAGGTGCGCGACACCAGCGGCGGTTCGTGGCGCACGTGCTGCCCGTGACCACAGGCCAGCTCGGCCACCCAGTGCCCCTGCGCATCCTGGTGGAATCCGACGATCGCCTGTCGCACGCGCCTCCCTAGGGCCCCGAAAGGCCGACAAGCCCCAGCGCCGGTCGGCCCCGCCGCGCGCCGTCGGCGGGCGGGCCAGCTCCTCCCAGCGCCCGGGCGGGCCGGTCGCATCGCGGGGCGTGCGGCCAGCCTACCGCCGCCGGCTCGGGGCGACGCGCCGCCACGCAGCGCGCTCCGCCAGGGACAAATACCCCCAGCCTTTCGGCCTATCCTGGGGCAACACACGAAGGAGGACCGCATGCGAGGAACCGTGACGGTCGACGAGGCACTGTGCAAGGGCTGTGCGCTCTGCACCGACGTGTGCCCTAAGGATCTCCTGACGATCGCCTGGACACGCTTCACGCCGCGCGGCTACCATCCGGTGGAGCTGCGCGATCCCGACGGCGCCTGCACGGGCTGCGAGCTTTGCGCCACCATGTGCCCCGAGGCGGCGCTGTCCGTGTTCCGCGCGCGGGCGGCGGCGTAGGTCCGCCGTGGCACGCGAACTGCTGAAGGGCAACGTGGCCTTCGCCGAGGCCGCCATCCGGGCGGGTTGCGACGCCTACTTCGGCTACCCCATCACGCCCCAGACCGAGGCGCTCGAACACATGGCCCGCCGCATGCCCGAGCTGGGCCGCGTCTTCGTGCAGGCCGAGAGCGAGGTGGCCGCGATCAACATGGTCTACGGCGCCGCGGTGGCCGGCGCCCGGGTGATGACCTCCTCGTCCAGCCCCGGCGTGAGCCTGATGATGGAGGGTCTGTCCTACATCATCGGGTCCGAGGTGCCCGTGGTGCTCGTCGACATCATGCGGGGCGGGCCGGGCCTCGGGAACATCGCCCCGGCACAGAGCGACTACAACCAGATGGTCAAGGGCGGCCCCCACGGCGACGGGCGCATGCTGGTGCTCGCCCCCGCCACCGTCCAGGAACTCATCGACCTGACGGTCGAGGCCTTCGACCTGGCGGAGCGCTACCGCTGCGTGGTCGTGATCCTGGCCGACGGCAGCCTGGGTCAGATGATGGAACCGGCCGAGCTGCCGCCGATGCGGGAGCCACGCGCCCCGCAGGCCCGCCCGGCCTGGGCCCTGCGCGGCGCGAAGGGCCGCGACCCGCGGGCCATCACCTCCATCCACCTCGATCCCGACGAGGAGGAGCGCGCCAACCACCGCTTGCAGGCCTCCTACGCCGCCATCCGCGCGCACGAGGTGCGCTTCGAGGAACAGGGGCTGGAGGGCGCGCGCATCGGCGTGGTGGCCTTCGGCACGGCGGGCCGGTTGGTCCAGACCGCCCTGAGCGCCGCCCGGGCCGAGGGCATCCGGGCCGGGCTCCTTCGGCCGATCACACTCTTCCCCTTCCCCGACCGACGGCTGCGGCGCCTGGCCGACGAGGTGGACGCGCTGCTGGTGGTGGAGATGAACGCCGGGCAGATGGTCGACGACGTGCGGCGCGTCACGGAGGGGCGCGTGCCCGTGACCTTCTTCGGCCGTACCGGTGGCGTCGTGCCCATGCCCGAGGAGATCCTGGATGCCCTGCGGAGCGTCCACGCCGCGCTCGCGCCGGATCCCGAACGCCTGGAGGTGCCCGCATGATCGCCCCCGGCCCCGAGCCCGTCCTAGATCCGGTCTACCGCTACCCCGAGGCCCTGGCGAAGGTGCCCACGCACTACTGCCCCGGCTGCACGCACGGCATCGCCCACCGCCTGGTGGCCGAGGTCGTCGACGAGCTGGGCATCCGCGAGAACACCATCGGCGTGGCCTCCGTCGGCTGCTCGGTGTTCTCCTACCGCTACTTCGCCATGGACTTCGCGCAGGCGGCGCACGGCCGCGCCCCGGCGATGGCCACCGGCATCAAGCGGGTCGACCCGGACAAGGTGGTGTTCACCTACCAGGGCGACGGCGACCTCGCCTCGATCGGCGCCGCCGAAATCCTCCACGCCGCAGCCCGCGGCGAGCGCATCACGGTGATCTTCCTCAACAACGCCATCTACGGCATGACGGGCGGGCAGATGGCGCCCACGACCATGGTGGGCCAGAAGACGACGTCCTCGCCGCTGGGACGCGACGCGCGCACCCAGGGGTACCCGTTGCGCATGAGCGAGCTGCTGGCGCAGGTCGACGGCGCGGCCTACGTCGTGCGTCGCAGCCTGCACGACGTGGTGCACGTCAAGCGCGCCAAGAAGGCGATCCGTGCCGCCTTCGAGGTGCAGCGCCAGGGGCTCGGGTTCGCCATGGTGGAGTTGCTCTCGAGTTGCCCCACCAACTGGGGCCTGACGCCCCGGGAGTCGCTTGACTACATCCGCGACGAGATGCTGCCGGTCTACCCGCTCGGCGACTTCAAGGTGCCCGACGGCATCGAGCCGGCCCGCGGGACGGGGGGACGCTGATGCAGACCGACGTGATCATCGCGGGGTTCGGCGGGCAGGGGGTGCTGTTCGCCGGCCAGGTGCTGGCCCACGCCGCGCTCGATGCCGGCCTGCACACCACATGGTTCCCCTCCTACGGGCCCGAGATGCGGGGCGGCACGGCCCATTGCACGGTGGTGGTGGCGGACGCCCCCATCGGATCGCCCGTGGTGCGCAACCCGCAGGCCGCCGTGGTGATGAACCTGCCGTCGATGGAGCGCTACCGGGAGCGCGTGCGCGCCGGGGGGGTGCTGGTGGTGAACCGATCGCTGGTCGAGCGCCGGCCGCTCCGCGACGACCTCACCACGCTGTGGGTGCCCTCGGACACCATCGCCGAGGAGCTGGGCGACAAGCGCCTGAGCAACATGGTGTTGCTCGGCGCCCTGCTGGTGCACCTGCCGCTGTTGACGCCGGAGGCCGTCGAGGCCACCCTCGAGCACGCCCTTCCCGAGCGGAAGCGGGCGCTGCTGGACGCCAACCGACGCGCGCTCCGGCGCGGCGCCGAGCTCGCGCGCGCCGGCGGTGAGGTCGCCGGGAAGGGCGCACTAGCCACGGCGTGAGGGGGTCGCCGCCGCGGCGCGCTACCATGCACGCCATGCTCGACCTCACCTACGTCCGTTCGCAGTTCCCCGCGCTGTCCGGAGACTGGGTCTATCTCGACAACGCCGGCGGTTCGCAGACCCTCGCCCGCGTCGCCGACCGTGTCCACGACTATCTGCTGGGCAGCAACGTGCAGCTCGGCGCCAGCTACGCGGTCTCGCAGGAGGCGGGCCGCCGGGTGGCCGAGGCCACGCGCGCCGTGGCAGAGACGATCGGGGCCGCCTCGCCGGAAGAGGTGGTGCTGGGGGCGAGCACCACCCAGCTGCTGGCGAACCTGGCTACGGCCATGCGCCCGACCCTGCGGCCGGGGGACGAGGTCATCGTCACCAACTGCGATCACGAGGCCAACATCGGTCCCTGGGTGCGGCTGGCCGAGCACGGCGTCACGGTCAAGACCTGGCGGCTCAGGCCGGACACGCTGACCCTGGAGCTCGACGACCTCGAGGCCCTCATGACGGAGCGCACACGGCTGGTGTGCTTCACGCACGCCTCGAACATCCTGGGCACCGTCAACCCGGTGGCCGACATCGCGGCCCGCGTGCACGCGCGGGGCGCGCGCGTGGTGGTGGACGGCGTGTCCTTCGCTCCCCACCGGGCGATCGACGTGCAGGCGCTGGACGCCGACTACTACGCCTTCAGCGCCTACAAGGTGTACGGCCCGCACCTGGCCGTGCTGTTCGGGAAGCGCGCCCACCTGCTCGAGCTGGCGACGATCAACCACTACTTCGTGCCCGACGACGAGCTCCCGCGCAAGCTGCAGCCGGGCGCCGTCAGCTACGAACTGGCGCACGGCCTGGGCGGGGTGGTGGACTACCTCGAGGAGTTGGCAGAGCGCTCCGGCGAGCCGCGGGCTGAGGCGCGCCGGAGCCGCGTGGCGCGGGCGTTCGACCTCGTGGCGGAGCATGAGGAGGCCCTGGCGCGCCGGCTGCTCGACTTCCTCAGCGGCAAGCCAGGCGTGCGCATCCTCGGCGAGGCGCGGCCCGACCGCCGGCTGCGCGTGCCCACCGTGAGCTTCACGGTGCAGGGCCGAGATCCGGCCGCCATCGCACGGCACGTCGACGGCGCCCAGATCGGCATCCGCTACGGCGACTTCTACGCCCGGCGCCTCATCGAGGAGCTCGGCCTTTCGGAGCGCAACGGCGTGGTGCGCGTGTCGATGGTGCACTACAACACGCTTCATGAGATCGACGCCCTGATCCGGAGGCTCGACGAGGTGCTCTGAGGCTGGGCCCGCGCGCAGCCGCGGCGGCACGTGGACACCGGGCGGCGCCGCGTGCGGGCGGGTGGCCGGGAGGCGCGGGCGGACCGGCGCGGCTCCCGACGCCGACGGATCGCCGCCGGCCACGGCGCGCCGGCGCAACCGCTACACTGGGGCAGCGCGGGCACCTAGGGGGCCACACCATGGAAGACGCCACAGCCACCCCGTTGCAGTACCTCGACAAGGCCTTGGGCACCATCCGTGAGCTCGGTCTGATGCCCGCGCCCAGCGACAACCAGGAGGCGCCCATCACGGCGCTGCTCAAGCGCATCAGCGACCTCGACGAGGACAAGGTCGTCGCGATCGCGCGCACGCTCAACCAGGCCTCGCTGTTCAACGAGGTGGTGCGCCAGCAGGTCGCGGCCATGGAGGTGGCCGACCGGTACGAGGCCATCACCAACGCGTTCAACAGCATCCGCGACGACGCCAAGCGGATGGTGGACCAGATCGAGGACGGCAAACTCAACACTTTCGAACGCCTCGCCAACGTGTGGATGAAGGTGACGCGAGGGGACGTCGCGGCCCGCTTCGACAAGATCAAGCGGACCTACCTCGACGTCACCGGGGCCGCGCTGGACCAGGTCCAGCGCGAGCAGCGCATCCTCGAGGCGTACCAGGACTACCGGGGGGCCCTCAAGCAGGCCGAGATCCTGGCGATCGAGGTGCTCGAGGCGGCGGAGGGTGAGCTCGCCTCGGCCAAGCAGGCCGTGTCCGACGCCGTCGACCGCGTCGAGGCCGCCTCCGGTGAGGATCTCGCCGCCCGCGCGCGGCTCGAGCTCGCACGAGACGAAGAGGTCCGCGCGCTGCAGACCACCGAGGCCCGCTACCAGATCGCCAAGGACCTGTCGGACAACCTCACCGTGAGCTACCACACCTCCGAGGTGATCATGATGCGCCTGCTGCAGGCCACCAACGCCAAGGAGCGCGTGCACGCCCAGGCCGTGAGCTTCTTCTCCACCAACGAGACCGTGCTGACCGCGCTGAGCGCATCGTTCACCGGGCTATTCGGTCTGCACGAGAGCACCCGGACCGTGGAGGCCATGAAGGAGGGCGTGAGCCAATCGCTCGAGGCCCTGTCGGACGTCGGCGGACAGATCCAGGAGGCGGCCCTGCGGGCGGGGTACGGCCCCACCATCCGCGCCGACGCCGTGAAGAAGCTGGTGGAGTCCGTGGTGGCCTACCAGACGCGCTCCCGCGACGTGATCGAGGAGATGCGCGCGCAGAGCACCGCCAACGCCAACGAGATCCGCGCGGCGGTGGAGGACGGCAAGCGTCGCCTCGCTCGGCTCGCCGAGCAGGGTCGCGCCGCCGAACCCGGGGCATGACCGGCCCGGCCGCACCCGCGGCCGACCCCCCGCTCGACGAGGTCATGCTGGCCATGGACGTGGTGGACACGCTGCGGCACCGCCAGGCGCTGGTGGAGGAGGAGCTCGACGCGCCGTCGCGCGAATCTACGCTCGTCGAGCGCCTACGCAAGATCTACGCCGCCCAGGGGATCGACGTGCCGGACGACATCCTGGCCCAGGGCGTGGCGGCGCTTGCGGAGGAGCGCTTCGTCTACCGGCCCGCGCCGCCGGGGTTCGCCACCACCGTGGCCCGGATCTACGTGTGGCGCCGGCGTTGGGGCGCGTGGCTGCTCGCCGGCCTCGCCGTGATGGCCGTTGCGTACGGCGTGTATTTCGCACAGGTGATCGCCCCGCGGGCCGCCCTGCCGGGCGAGCTCGCCGCGGCCCGCGACACCGTGAGCCAGATCGCCACCACGCCGGCGGCGAACGACCGCGCGAGCGCGCTGTACGCCGCGGCGCAGAGCGCCCTGGATGCGGGCGACTTCGCGGCGGCCCGCGATGGCCTCGCGGCCCTCGCAGCGCTGCGGGCGACCGTCGCGCGGGCCTACACCGTGCGTGTGGTCAACCGCCCCGGCGAGGCCTCGGGCGTGTGGCGCGTGCCGGACGTGAACACCGGGGCCCGCAACTACTACCTCATCGTGGAGGGGCTGGCCATCGACGGGCGGGCCGTCGAGGTCACCGTACGCAACGAGGAGAGTGGCCGGTCGGAGGCCGTACGGCGCTGGGGCGTGCGGGTGGACGAGGCGACCTACCAGGCCGTGGCCCGCGACAAGCAGGACGACGGCATCATCCAGAACGACCGCGTCGGCGAGAAGCGTCGGGGCGAGCTCGAGCCGAGCTACACCATCCCCACCAGCGGGGCGGCCATCACCCGCTGGTAGCGGGCGGAAGCGGGTGGGCGCATGATCTCCGGACGCGAGACCCTGGGTTCGATCGAGGCGGAGCTGCGCAGCCAGCGGCAGGCCGTGGCGCAGCTGGACGAACGCCTGGCCGCGGGGAGCGCCCGCCTGCTGGAGCTCGGCAAGGCGCAGGCAGGCGACTACCGGGAGCTGGCGCGGCTGCGCGTCTCGACCCTGGCGGCCGGCCGCGTGAGCGCGGATCTCGATGCCGCGGAGCAACGCGTGGACGCCCTGCTGCGCAGCCGCGAGGCGTCGGTGCAGCAGGTGGCCGACGACATCGCGGACGCCGAGGACGCGCGCGCGTCTCTCGAGGCCGACCGCGCGACGGCCTCGGCCGCCCTGGAGGCGGCCGCGGCCGCCTTGGACGCCGCGGAGGCCCGCACCCAGGCCCGGCTGGAGGGCGTTGCGAGCTACCGGGCGCAGCTCGAGCGTGCCCGCGAGGCGGAGCGCATCGCGAAGCACGCCGACGACAAGGCCACCATGAGCGAGGCCGAGCAGGACGAGAAGGGCCGCGCCTACCGGGAGGATCCGCTGTTCGTGTACCTGTGGCGCCGCCACTACGGCACGCCGCAGTACCGCGCCCTGCCGCTGTTCCGGTGGCTGGACGACAAGGTGGCACGCCACGCGCACTTCCTCGATGCACGCCCGGACTACGCGCGCCTGCTCGAGATCCCCGCGCGGTTGCGCGAGCACGCCGGGGCCAAGCGTCGGGCCGCGGACGAGGCGTACGAGGCGCTGCACGAGCTCGACCGGCAGGCGCGGGAGGAGGACGGGATCCCGAGGCTCGAGGCCGACGAGGCCGAGGCGAGGGCGGCACTCCAGGACGTCGACCAGCGCCTGGAGGCGCTGGCGAACGAGTCCCAGGCGCTGATCGAGCGCCGGCAACAGCTCGCCGCCTACGAGGACGAGCACTCCCGCGAGGCCGTGGAGGCGCTCGCCAGCCAGCTCCGCAGCGAGGAGCTGAAGGGCCTGCAGCGGGAGGCGCGGGCGACCCCCTTCCCCGAGGACGACGTGATCGTCGGTAGGCTGGCGGATGCGCAGGAGGAGCAGCAGCGGATCCAGACCGGCGCCCAGGAACTCAACCGTGCCCTGCGGGAGCGCCGCGAGCGCCTGGCCCGGCTCGAGTCGCTGGCCGTCGAGTTCAAGCGCCGGCAGTACGACCAACCCGGGCAGGGGTTCCGCGACGGGCCCGTGGTGTCGAGCGTGGTCACCAACGTCCTCGGCGGCATCCTCAACAGCGACGCGCTGTGGCGCGTGCTCGAGCAACAGCGCCGCTACCAGCCGCCCCGCACCGACACCACCTTCGGTTCGGGCGGCTTCGGGCGCGGTTCCCCCTGGGGGGGCGGCTCCCACCCGCGGGGTCGCGGGCCCTCGTCCGGCCGCGGCGGCGGCGGCGGTGCGACGCCGGGCCGGAGCCGGGGCGGGTTCCGCACCGGCGGGAAGTTCTGAGCCTGGCGCCGCGCAAGCCCCGGGCCGCGGGCGGCGGCGGCGGCCGGGCCCTTCCGGCCGCAGGAGCGTTTCCGCAATGCGCGGGCACGACGCCCGCGTCCGGCACCTAGGATGGGGGCATGACAGCCATCGCAGCCGGCGGCCGGGGCCCGAAGGAGCGCGCGCGTGTCGCCCTGGTGCAGATGACCTGCAACCCCGCGGATCGCGCCGACAACCTCGCCCGGGCCGAGGCGGCCGTCAGACGCCTGGCGGGCCGCGCGGAGCTGGCGTGCCTGCCCGAGGCGATGGACCTCGGCTACGACGCCGAGAGCGTCGGGGACCGGATGTTCGAGCTCGCCGAGCCCATCCCTGGCCCGACCAGCGAGCGCCTTGGGGAGCTCGCACGCGGCGCCGGCATCGCCCTGGTGGCGGGCCTGGTGGAGCGCGACCCGGATGTGCCCGAGCTGCTCTACGACACCGCCGTGCTGCTCGAGGCGGACGGCCGGCTGGTGGGTCGGTACCGCAAGACCCACCTCTACCCCACCGAGCACCGCTGGTTCCGACCGGGCGGGGAGCTGCCGGTGTTCCCCCTGGCCGGGCTCCGCGTCGGCGTGGCGATCTGCTTCGAGCTCGCCTACCCCGCGATCTTCAGCACGCTGGCTCGGCGCGGCGCGCAGCTGATCGTCAACCCCTCCGCCGTGCCGGTGGGTTACACCTACCTGCAGGACCTGCGCGCCCCCGCGCGGGCGCAGGACAACCAGGTCTTCGTGGCGGCCGTGAACCACGTCGGCCTCGAGGGGACGGCCTCCTACGGCGGGGGCTCGTTGGTGGCCGACCCGCGCGGCACGGTGGTGGCTCGAGCCTCCTCTGAGGCCGAGGAGGAGGTCGTGGCCACGCTCGACCTCGCGCTGATCGACGAACAGCGGCGCCAGGAGCCCGTGTTCCGCGGGTTCCGGCCCGAGCTGTACGAGTTCTAGTCCGGCGCGGGTGGTGCGGCGCGGCGTTGCGCGTGGGCCGCCCGGCCGGTATGCTCGCGGCGCCCAACGAACCGCCCCCGGTCTCGATCCGGTGCACAGCCCCGCGTGTAGGGCGACCGCCCGAGCGCCCCGGAGGGCGCGCCGTCCGACCCGTCCGCTGCGTCGTCGACCAGGAGGACCCCATGAGAACCGCCCACCGCTTCGCGCTCGCATCGTTGCTGCTCGTCGTGACGGCCTGCGCGGGCCCAGGGAGCCAGACGCCCACCACGGGCGGTTCGCTCACCCCTGCTTGCGCCGCCACCCCCGCCTTCCCAAGCGACATCCACCTCGACCCGTTCTACGCCACGTACTGCATGGCCGGGCAGCTGCCGGTCATCGCCTCCGACGTGGTCCCCGACGCCGCGCTGCGGCAAGCCCGGGCGGTGGTCCTGGCCATGTCGGCGAACGTGCCCGCGGCGGCCGTGGACGCCATCGCCGCCGACCATGTCCGCGTGGGGGTGATCGGGGTGAAGCAGGTGACCACCGACATGCCCGAGCACGCCGACCTCAACAGCGCCTTCCCGAACACCGACTGGGACACGCGCACGCGCGGCGTCAGCGCTACCGTGCCCCGCCCGCTCACCTCGGTGGGTGAGGAGAACGTCCTGTGTTACGCCAGCGACCCGTATGCCGGCGAGAGCATCCTGGTCCACGAGTTCGCGCACACCATCATGGACCTCGGTATGACCGCCGTCGATCCCACCTTCGCAGGGCGCGTCCAGGCGGCCTACCACAACGCCATGAACGCCGGCCTGTGGCAGGGCACCTACGCGGCGAAGGACGACCTGGAGTACTGGGCCGAGGGCGTGCAGAGCTACTTCGACGCCAACCAGTCCGCGAACGCCGACCACAACGGCATCGACACGCGCGGCGAGTTGCAGGCCTATGATCCCGCCCTGTACGCGCTCATCGACGGGGTCTTCCAGGGGAGTCCGGCGCCGGCCCTCTGCCCCTGAGCACGTGCGGGCGCATGCCGGCGACCTGGCCGTGGCGGGCACGGGCGAGGACGGGTGCCGGAGCGGCGCCGGAGGACCCCCGGTAGCGGAGCGCGCAGCGCGGCGCCGTTCTATCTGGCACACTGGGCGACCAAGCATCACCGCTCGAGAATCGCGAAGGGTAGGGAGCCCAAGGATGCCACGAACGACATCCCGCACCAGGAACCGCCCACGGTCCACCGGCCGCTGGATCGCCATCGCCGCGGCCGCCGTGCTCGTCACGGTCATCGGCGTCCGCATCGCCCGTCAGGGCTCGCTGCCCGGGGAGCGGTACGCCAGCCAGGGGAACGTGCACATCGCGGGACCGGACGCCGACCACCCGCCGTACAACACCGACCCGCCCACCTCCGGCTGGCACGTCGAGAACATCACCCCGTGGGGCTCCTACGACCGTGCCGTGCCCGACGAGCTGGTGGTGCACAACATGGAGGACGGCGGGGTGGTGTTGTGGTACGCCCTCGGCACGGCGGCGGAGAACGAGCGGAACCTCCGCGCCCTGGAGGAGATCGCGCGCGGCTACCGTCGCGTCGTGATCGCACCACGCGAGGGGATGCCGACCCCCTACGCCCTCACCGCCTGGCAGCGCCTCCAGCGCTTCGAGTCGCTCGATGCCGAGGCCATGGGGCGCTTCCTCGACGCCTACGAGGGCATCGACCACCACCCGGGTTGAGCTCCGCCCCACCGCCATCGGCCCGGGGGCTCGCGGCATGAGCGAGGACGACCGCCGCGCGCTCATCGAGGCGGCCGTGCCCGCGGGAGCGGGCGTCTGGGTCGAGCTCGGCTCGGGCCGGGGCGTGTTCACCTCGACGCTGGCCGGCCGGCTGGGCGAAGGCGCGCGGATCCTCTCCATCGACCGAGACCGCGCGGCCCTGAGGAGCAACGTCGCGTGCTGGAGGCGCGGCACCCCGGCGTCCGGCTCGAGCTGCGCGCCGCGGACCTCGCCGGTGCCCTCGACCTCGGACACCCCGACGGGGTGCTGGCAGCGAACGCACTGCACTATGTTCCCCTGGCCCCGCGCGGCGTGCTTCTCACCCGCCTGCGTGAGGCCCTCGCGCCGCGCGGGGGGCGGCTCGTCGTCATCGAGTACGACACCCGCCGCGCCAACCCCTGGGTGCCCTACCCGCTGCCGCTGGCGCGCCTCCGGCGGGAGGCGGCGGACGCGGGGTTCGGCTCCCTTCGGGGCCTGGCGCGCGTGGCCGGGAACTTCGGCAGCGGTGTGTACGCGGCGCTGTGTCTACCGTGACGGTTGCGGAGACCGCACGTGCGCGTCCGCACGCGGCGGGGCCACGGTGGCCCGGGGCCGGCGGTGCCGGCATGCCCGCCCGCTCGCGTCCGGCTTCGCCTGGCCGTCGGGTTGCGGTCATGGCGCCGTCAGGACCTCGCTCATCGCCGCGAGATGGATCTCCAGGAGCCACACCGCCGTCCGGTTGTTGGCCCGCAGCTGCACCGGCGTCAGGCTCGAGCTGTCGCCGCGGCACACGGCGGCCTCCTTCTGCTCGATGTCGCCGGGCTGCATCCCGGTGGACTGCACCACGATCGGGATGGCTCTGGCCAGCGTCCCGGTCTCCGTGAGGATCTTGGCGGCGTACTGGATGTCGCGGCAGAGGCTCCCCTGCACCTCGAGCAACGCCGCGCGTAGTTGCTCCGGGGATGGCTGGTCCGGGATCGGGCCGGGCTCGGGGAAGGCGACGGACTGCGCCAGGGCGGCCGGGGCCACCATCGCCAGGACGAGGAGTGCAGCGAGCATGCGTTTCATGTCGGTTCCTTTCCTTCCGTCGGTGCGTAACCGGCGGGTTGGGCTTCCGTGGGCGGGGCGGGTGTGGGCGGGGCAGGTGTGGGCGGGGCAGGTGTGGGCGGGGCAGGTGTGCGGCGCGGGCGGGTGTGGGCCGGGCGGGTGTGGGCCGGGCGGGTGTGGGCCGGGCGCCTAGCGGTCGGCGCGGGCATCGCGCGGGCGTGGGGAGAGGCGGCACGCTCAGAACGCGTACTCGAGCCACACGCGCAGTTGGGCGTTCTCCCTCCAGGGGCGGAAGCGGGTGCCGTCGGCGCCATAGAACACGTAGGCGTCGGCGTGTGCCAGCACGCCGTCGGCGAGGGTGTACGACGCCTTGGGCATGATCGCCCCGCCGCCATCGAGGTCCTGCCGCCAACCGAGCTCGAGCTGCGTGCGCGTGCCGGCCTGGTAGCTCAGCGCCGTGAGGGTCCCGAAGCGCACGTCCGCCTGCCGGCCGGCGTCGGCGGCGACGACGTCGAGGATCCCTTGCACGACCGCGCGGGGTCCACCGGGGATGACGTACTCCCCTCCGGCCACGGCCTGCAGGGATGGATTGCCCACCGCCGGGTCGGTACCGTCCGGGTCGGCCGTGAAGGTGTACGCCGCCTCCCCGCGGAGCACCACCTCGCCGACCGTGCCGGAGGCGTCGAGGCCGACGAGGTCGATGCGGTCGTAGCGCAGCACGGGTTTCACCCGGAATGCGCCCGGCTCGCCGGCGGGCTCGAGCGTGGCTTGCACGGTGGGGGTGCTCCGGAACCCATGGAAGTAGCTGCCGCTGACGTCGACGCCCGGGAGCGTTGCGGTGGCGCGCACGCCGAACTGGACGTTGCCGAGCTCCGCAGCGGGGCGGCGCTCCTCGGCCGGTGCCTGCCCCACGATGCGCACCCCGGAGGGTATCGACGGCGCGGGCGCGGAGCTCCACTGCGCGTCCGGCGGTATCGACGGCGTGAACACGGGCACGATCACCGCCTCCAGGCGGAACTCGTCGGTGGCGTAGTAGCGTACCCGCAGCATCGGCACGGGCAGCTTGCGGCTGTCGGGCGGGAAGGTCATGTCGCGTGGGTTGAGCACGTCGACGGGGTTCACGGCGTCGGTGGAGCCCCAGAACACCGCCTGCTGCCCCGCCGAGAGCTCGAGGTCGCCGAGGTAGAGCGTGCCGTACGCGTCGCCGAGGCGGATCTGCTTCACGCCCGTGGCGGCGTCGTAGCTCGCCTCGATGGAGCCCGCGAAGTCGGCGTCCGGGAACAGGCCGCTGCCGATCTCGCCCTTCACGTTGAGCTCGAGTTGCGCCGCCGCGACGGGGAGGCTTCCGTCCACCGCGACCCCGAACTCGGCGCGGGTGCGTCCACCGAACGTCACGCCGGGCTGTGCCAGGCCGAGCCCGCCGGCCAGCACGAGGATCATGAGCCATGAGCGCAGGATCCTCATGTCAGCGCCTCAGGTAGCGTTCGCTGAAGACCTCGGCGGGGATGTCCCGGTCGAGCACCACATCGCTCTCGGCGATCACCGTGGAGCTAGTGGGTTGGCCCCCGGACATGCTCTGCATGGTGCGCTTCGTGGCGAGGAGGTAGTCGCCCTGCTGCCGCACGTCGGAGACGGTGAGCACCTTGACGATCTCGCCGCCGCGGTAGTACTCCACGCGGCTGGGGATGAGCGTGTCTTCCGGCACCTCCAGCACGAGCTTCTGGTAGCTCGATCCGGTGTCGGGCTTGGGGACCGCCTGCACCACGTAGACCGGCCCCTCCTTCACCTCCAGCAGCGTGGCGTCGTAGTCGCCGGGCACGAGGCCGGTCACGTCCTCGTAGGAGAAATCCGAGCCGAAGAAGGCGTCGCCCTGCTGCCCGCCCGCGATGCGTCGCACACGTCCCAGGGCGGGAAGGTACACCATCCTCTCGTCGCTCCCGTCGGGGTTCTCGAGGATCAGGAAGCCCGATCCCGCGATGTCGGCCGGGGCGGTGAACTTGAGCAGCCGGTGGCCGTCGCCCGCGCTCCACATGGTCATCGAACGCGTCAGCTGCTGACCACCGGCACCGGTGATGGTCATCGTCAGGGTGGCCTGCTCGGTGGCGGGTTCCGGGCGCGCGTCGACGGCGTCCATCAGGTCCTGGGCGTTGTCGTACGCCTGGGCGGATGCCACGCCGAGACCCAGCGGAAGGGCCACCAGGAGGGCGGTCACGGCCACACGAAGGCCGGTGGCTAGGCGCCCGAGGGCACCGGAAGGTGTCGCGTCACGAGCCTCGCGTCGGACGGCGCCGCGGCCGTGCGCTGGGCACGGGGGGCGCCCATGTGTACGAGATGCAACCGTCTTTCCCGTCGACGACCTGGGGTCATGCATCGATACTCACCTCCGATGAGCCTTGGAACCGTGTGTGGGGATGGCGGAAGACCGTCAGGCTGGCGGCGGGCAGCAGCGTCAGGGTGGCGAGGCCGACCAGCGCCACCGTGAGCAGCATCAGACCGCCCAGGGTGGCCACGGGCACGAAGTTGGCGAAGCTCAGCGCGCTGAAGCCGGCCCCCAGCGTGAGCGCCGTGAACACGATCTGCCTCCCCGAGGTCAGCAGCGTGTGGCTGACCGCCGCCTCGGGATCGAGGCCGCGGCGCCGCTCCTCCATGTAGCGCACGGTCAGGTGGATCGCGTAGTCGCCCACCCCGATGGCGAGCGCGCCCATGAGCATGGTGGCGAGGTTGAGCGTCAGGCCGAGCCAGCCGAGGATGCCGTACTGAAGGGCGACGGTGGCGAGCAGCGCCAGGATGGTGACGGCGGCGGCCCGGAACGACCGCACGAAGGAGTCGATGAGCACCACCAGCCCGATCGCCAGCGTCAGGCTCAGCAGGAAGTCGTGCAGCATGGAGCGCTCGATGTCGACCTCCATGAGCGGTTGTCCGATGAGCTGCACGCGCGCGCTCGAGCCGAAGTCGCGGCGGGCGAGCGAGGCGAGATCGTCGGCCAGCCGGGCGGAGCGGTCGGTGGACGTCGAGGCGGTGATGAAGCTCACGAGCGCCTGCCGGCCGTCCAGGGTCATGAAGCGCGCCAGGTCGGCGGGGCTGCCGGACGACTGGTACAGCAGGAGCTCCTGAGCCACGGCCTGACGCGTCGACGGCAGCGCGTCCTCGCCCGTGAGCGTCTGGTTGATCGCACGCAGCACGTTGGCGATGGACTGGCTTGCGCCGACGCCCTCGAGTTGGCGAGCATCCCGCTGGAACCGCTCCATGGCCGCCAACACGGCGGGATCGCCGAGGTCGCCCTCGACGCGGGCGGTGATGCTCGAGGAACCGCCCATCACCCGCTCGACCGTGCCGACACTGGTGCGTGTCGGACCATGCTCGGGGAAGAACGCCAGGATGGAGGTGTTGGCGTGGATGCGAGTCGCGCCGAGGCCGCCGGCCACCACCACGATCGCGGCGATCGCCAGGACCGCCCGGCGTCGCCGCGTCACGATGTTCGCGAGCACGCCGAGCCCGCGCCCCAGCGCCCCCGGTTGCTCCGGATCGTCGACGCGCCGCGGGACCGGCAGGATGTTCAGGAGCGCCGGCAGGAGCAGCACGGAGGCGAGCAGGGCGGCCAGCACGCCCAGGGACGCCACCAGCCCGAGCCCGCGCACCATGGCCAGATCGGAGAGCAGGAAGGTGCTCATGGCCGCCGAGATGGCGAATCCCGAGATGACCACGCCCACACCGGTCTCACCCAGCATGCGGTGGATCGCCTGCTGCTTGCTGGCACCCCGTGCGAGCTCGTAGTAGAAGCGCCCCAGTAGGTGGAGCGAGAACGAGCTCCCAACGGCCATCACGGCGATGGGTCCGATGACGGTGAGCGCCATCAGCTCATGCCCCAGCAGATGGAACAGCCCCATGCCCCAGATCACGCCCAGTACGATCTGCACGAAGGGCAACAGCGTCCCGTGCACCGTCCGGAAGTTCAGGAACAGCAGCAGGACGATGAGGGCGAGCGCGGTCGCACCGAGCACGGGTAGATCGCGCCGGATGATGGTCTGGAGCTCCATGCTGGTGAAGGCCTGCCCGGCGAGGGCGTGCGGGCCGCTCCAGCCGTCCGCCACCGCGCTCTCCACCGAGCGGGCGAAGGCGGCGGCATCGATGCCGTCGCGGTACTCCACCACGAGGCTGGCGTCGCGGCCGTCCGCGCCGATGAGCGTGACGTTGCGGTACATCGGGGAGGTGGTGAGGTACGCCCTCAGCGCACGTATGTCGTCCGCGGCGGGCGTGCCGGGTGGGAGCAGTTCGCCAACGCTCAGGAAGCCGTCGTCGTCCTCCAGGCGCTTCGCGGTCGCGACCGAGCTGACGTACGTGGCATCCGGGAGCGCGAGGATCCGCTGCGTCAGCGAGCGGATCGCGGTCAACGACGCGGGGGTGTAGATGTCGCCCTCGAGCACGACGAGCAGCCGGTCGTGCTGACCGAAGGACCGAGCGATCTCGTCGGTGAGGTCGGCGACCGCCGAGTGGTCGGGGTAGAGCGCCTCGGTGGCGTTGTTGGTCTGCGTGCGCGTGGCGCTCAGTGCCAGCGCGAGCGTGACCAGGGCGAACGCCACGACCACCGCGCGGCTGTGACCGATCGCGAGGGCCGCCAGCCGCCTCATCGGCGTCCTGCTGCCCGGGGCCGCGGGGCGTGCGTCGTGGTCGTGGTGGTGGTGGTGGTGGAGGCGCTTGGCATCGGATCTCCTCATCCATCGCAGTGTGTACATTGATTGGTTACTTACTCAATTTTCGATCGAGACGTCGGCGTGCGGTGGCCCGGCGCACCGACGGTCACCCGCGCGTGCGCTCCGCGCGGAACGGCTACGCGGGTGGCACCTCCGTGGCCGGGCGGTCCGCCGCGGCCGGGGCGCCCGCCAGCGAGCCGCGGAACCAGGTGTCGAGCATCTCGCGGGTGAAGGCCGTGGCGCGATCGTGCCAGGCCGCTTCATCCAGGTGGCGGTGCGTCAGGAAGAACACCATCAGAGACGAGAAGAACATCATGGCACTCGATGTGGTCGGCAGGTCCTCCCGCAGCTCGCCGGCGGCGACTCGGGCTTGGAGGTAGCCGCTCATGGCGGCGACCAGCTCGCCGACCACGGCGCGGAACGCGCGCCCGAGCTCCTCGTTGGCCTGGGACTCCACCAGCAACACGGTCACCAGGCTCTGCTGGTGCCGGATGGCCTCCACCCAGCCCATCACGATGTGGCGCAGCACGTCCCGTGCGGGCGCGTCCCCCGCCTCGACGAGCAGCGCCTGCACCTCCCCCACGAAGGAGCGTCGTTCCCGCACCGCGGCCCGGAGCAACTCCGCCTTGGTCGGGAAGTAGTGGAAGATGAGCCCCTCGGTGACACCCACCTGTTGGGCGATCGCCTTGGTGGTGGTGGCGGCGTAGCCGTGGCGGGCGAAGAGCTCGAGGGCCGCCTCCACGATCTGCCGCCGCCTCACCTCGGCTCTCTCGTGGCGATGGCGGGGGGGTTGGTTCGGGTCGTGGGTCACATCCAGCACTCCAATTGAGTATCCACTCAATACAGCGACTATAGGGGGCCGGGCGCCGCTCGTCAACCCCCGCCGGCCCGGCGCGCCCCGCCGAGGACCGGCCGGAGCGCGCGCTTACGCGCCTCATGAGCGGCGAGGCCGGCACGGGCCACGAGCTCCGCCACCACGACCGACCGCAGCAGCGCCACCGCGGCGTAGGCGCGACGTACACGCACCAACGCTCGAGCGCCACACCACCCGACCGCAGCCATGGGGTGCCGCTTGACCTACGTCAAGGACGCCGCCCGAGCCGAGGCGTACCCTCGCCTATCTCGGACCCAGACATCCGGGATTCCCTCAGGCCCCAGGTCGCCCGGCGAACGCCCGGAGGAAGCGAGGCACCATGAACAACCCGAAACGGCACGTCCCGGACGGCGGGCGCCGGCGGGCCGTCGACACGCCGGGGGACGTCATCCGTCCATCGTCCTGGTCGGGTCAGACCGATTGCGACGTGGGGCCGTTCTGCTGCGAGATGGTGGCGACGCGCTTCGCCGCACCGCCGATCGACTTCGGGCAGCTCGAGACGCTGGTGCGCCGTGTCGAACGGCACTCCGGCGGCTGGTACGTACACGTGTCCGGCCACCGGCCGAGGCCACGCATCGAGACGTACGAGCCCTCGTGCGCCGCGGAGCACCACCGTGCCCTCTAGGCTCGCGCGCTGGACCTTGGCGTACGTCGCCGCGGCCCTCGCCTGCTTTGTCGGTGCGCAGGTCGTCCTGGTGGGGGGCTGGGGCCTCGCCGGCGGGGCCCTGCAGGCGCCGGCCACGCTCGCGGCGGTGCACCTGCTGACCATCGGTTGGCTGACCCTGCTGATGTTCGCGGCGCTGCGCCAGTTCGTGCCCGTGATCACCGCCAGCCGGCCCAAGGGGGACGCCGTCGCGCTCCCCGCGCTCATCGCGGTCACGGGCGGACTGACGGCGATGGTGATCGGTTTCCTGGCGCTCGGACAGCCGTACGCCTGGGCGTCCCTGCCGTGGCTCCCCGTCGGCGGCAGCGCCGTGGTCGTGGGCCTCGTCCTCCTCGCGGCGGTGGTCGGGGCCGCACTGGTCGAGGCGCGACCGTTGCCGCTGGCGGGGCGCTTCGTCGCCGCGGGCGTGGTCTGCCTCGTGCTCACGATCGCGATGGGCCTGACGATGGCCGTGGCGCTCTCGCGGCCCCACCTCCTGAGCGGCCGCGCGGTCGGGGCCGTGCTCACGCGAGGGCTCGAGCTGCACGCCGGCATCGGCCTGCTGGGCTGGTTCACGCTCACCGCCATCGGCGTGAGCTACAAGCTCCTCCCCATGTTCACGCTCGCGCCCGAGGGGCGCGGCGCCCTGGGCCACGCCGTGTTCGGGCTCACCGTCGGCGGCATGGCGCTGGTGGGGCTCACCGGCCTCTTCGGTCTGCTCGCGAGCGGCGGCCCCGTATCGCCGGTGCTGGCGCAGAGCCTGCAACGCGCCTCCTGGCTGGTCGTGGGCGCCGGCCTCACGGCCTACCTCGGGGACATGACGCGCCTCTACCGCCAACGGCGGCGCCGAGCGCTCGAGCTCAACGCCGGCTTCGCGCGTGCGGCGCTGCTGGCGTTGGCCGCGGGTATCGCCCTGCTGGCGGCGGGCACGGCGTTCGGGTTCGCCGGCGCCCAGGCCGGCCCCATCGCCTACCTGCTTCTCTTCGGCTGGCTCTCCGGGCTGGCGCTCACCCAGCTCTACAAGATCGTGCCCTTCCTCACCTGGATCGAACGCTACGGCCCCTCGCTCGGCAAGGGCCCCGTGCCGCGCGTACAGGACCTGGTGGACGAGAACGCCGCGCGCCCCTGGTTCGCGCTCTACTTCGCGGCCGTCGCGCTCGGCGTCCTGGCCGGCCTTCTCGGTTTCCAACGATTCTGGCAGTGGACGTCCGCCGGCGTCCTCGCCGCCACCCTCGGCATCACCGTCGAGCTCTGGCGCGCGGGCCGCCGGCGGCCCGCGCAACCGGGCGCGATGCGTCCCGCCGGCCCAACGCAACCGCCCGCCTTCGGGGCGCGCTCGCGCGCCTCGGTCACCACACACGCCGATCGGGGGCCTCGAACATGATTGCCGACACCGTCACCCTGGACGTACGCGACGATCTGCGCCGGGGCCGGGAGCCCATGGCCAAGATCCTTGCCGCCGCGAGGGAGCTGCAACCCGGCCAGAAGCTGCGCCTGCGCGCGACCTTCGAGCCGATCCCCCTGTTCCGGGTCCTGGGCTCGATGGGGCTCGCCCACGACGCGAGGCGCATCGCCGAGGACGACTGGGAGGTGATCTTCCGTCCGTGCGATACGACCGCCGCGCGGCCGAACCCCACACGCGAGGCGGCGCCCGGCGACGCGCGCGCCGGCGCACGAAGGGTGTGGCCGCCCGCTAGCCGGACCCTCGACAACCGCGGCCTGCTCCCTCCGGAGCCCATGATGCGCGTACTCGAGGCCCTCGAGGGGCTCGACGCCGGCGCCGTGCTGGAGGTCCTCAACGATCGGGAGCCCGCGTTCCTCTACCCGGAGCTGTCGCAACGCGGCATCGAGGTGCGCAGCGAGCCGCTGGAGCAGGGCGTGCGGCTCCATCTCCGGCGCACCGAGGACCCGGCATGAGCGAGCCCACGAATGCCGCGCAGCTCCACGTCGACGTCGAGACGCTGCGGTTGGCGCTGCAGGACGTCATCGACCCCGAACTCGGCTACAACATCGTCGACCTCGGGTTGGTCTACGACGTCGCGGTGAGCGGCACGCGCGCCACGATCACCATGACCATGACCACGCCGGGCTGCCCGGCGGCCGAAACCATCGAGAACGGCGTGAGGCAGCGCGCCGACATGCTCCCCGGCCTCGAGGCCACCGAGGTCACCATCGTCTGGGACCCTCCCTGGTCGCCCAGCATGATGAGCGAGGACGCCAAGCGTCACTTCGGCTTCCACTGAGCGGTCTGCCGCGAATCAGCGGGGCCGGACCCGAACCGGTGGCGCCCGTCCGGAGCGCCACGAGAGGAGATCACAGCCATGACACACGACGAACAGCTCACGGGCAGCGCCCGCAACGGCGGCGCCTACACCGACGCCGAGCACGACGGGGCCGCGCCGACGGGGGCCGCCAGGCCGGCGGACGTCCCCCTCGATGTCCGCACGCTGCCGCACGCCCAGCGTCACGCCACCATCTTCGGCCTGCTCCCCCGCCTGGCGGGTGGCCAGGCCCTGGTGCTGTCGGTGGATCACGATCCGCAACCGCTGCGCTATCAGCTCGAGGCGCTCGCGCCCGACCGGTACGCCTGGGAGTACCTCGAGCGCGGACCCGAGGTGTGGAGGATCGCCGTGAGGAGGCACGGCGATGCCGGCTGATCGCCCGCAGCGGCCCGGGCCCACGGCACCGGACGCGCAGGCCGCAGGCGAGGCGGGCGCCGCGCTGACCAAGGCACTGGTGCACGTCCTCGACTCCGCGCTACGGACGCTCGCTGAGGCCGGGCGCAAGGAGGAGGCGTGCGAGCTTGCCGCACAGGGTTGGGTGCTGCTCAGGGAGGCGCACCCCGAGCTCGGGCAGCGCCTCAACGGCACGCTCCACTACCTCACCCGCGACCGCCTCGCCCCTCGACGCGCCACCGCCTCGCGCGGGGCGCCGGAAACCGCTCCCGAGGCACCACGGCCCCCGCTCGACCCGCCGCTGGACGTCCGCCCGCTGCCGCCCGCTCGCCGGCACGAGCGCATCTTCGAGACCTACGCCGCGCTGGGGGTGGATCAGGCCTTCGTCCTGATCAACGACCACGACCCCAAGCCGCTGTACTACCAGTTCGCCGCCGAGCAGGCGGGACGCTTCGCCTGGGAACCCCTGGAGTCCGGGCCGGAGGTGTGGCGGGTGCGCATCGCCAAGAAGGCACCGACACGGCAGGAATAGAGGCGCACGGCACGATGGACGTGGCCAAACCCCTCACCCGGTGGACGATGAACGAGCTGCTGGAGGCGTATCCCGAGGCGGCGGAGGTGCTCGTGGCGCACGGCGTCGACCCGCGCACGCGCTGCAACGTCGCCGTCCGCGGTTCCCTGCGCCTGGGCAACATCCTCGGTCGGAACTGCCCGGTCGACGATGCCGAAGCGACGCTCGAGGACCTCCGGCGGCTGACGGGAACGGCCTGAGGATGTCGTCGCTGAAGGCGAGACGCTCGATCTCGCGCCGGCGGGCGGCCGGCTCCGTGTCGCATCACAGAGACACCTTGCGCGGCGGGCCCACCGGCAGCCATCCCCCACTCCCCCACGTTGAGCGCGCAGCGAGCGGAGATCTCCGCTCGCTGCGCGCAAACCGATCCTGAGCAGGGGTCTGCTCAGACCTGGCCGGTTGGCGGGTCCCAGGCTGTCACGGCCGGGATGTCGCCCGTGACCTTCTCGACCTGCGCCAGCGTGGTGTCGCCGCAGTTGCCCTGCGACAGCCCGGAGGCCGGCTTGTCAAGACCGATGGTGTTGTAGTTGCCGTGCTTGTCCAGCGTGCCGATGACGCCGGGCTCCTGCGGGTCGTACCAGCCGCCCTCGGAGATCTTGAGCACGCCGGGCCGCGTCTGGTCCGTGACGTAGGCGCCCGCCAGGGTCTGGCCGCGGTCGTTGAACACCCGCACCACGTCGCCCGTCTCGATGCCCCGCGCCGCCGCGTCGTCAGGGTGGATCCACACCGGCTCGCGCTGCGAGACCTCCTGCAAGTGACGCAGGTAGGTGTTGGCGAGCTGCGAGTGGAGGCGGTACTTCGGGTGGGCGGCGAGCACGTGGAAGGGGTACTTCTGGGCCATGTCGCTGCCCAGCCACTCCGCCGGCTCGTACCAGGTCGGGTGCGGCCCACAGTCCTCGACACCGTAGGAAGCGAGCTTCTCGGAGTAGATCTCGATCTTGCCCGACGGCGTGCCGATCGGGTTGAGGGCGGGGTTGTCGCGGAAGTCCGCGTAACCCGTCTTGGTCATCTGGGCGGGGTCGAGGTCGAACTCCAGGTAGCCCTGCTCCCAGAAGGTGTCGAAGTCGGGCATGCCGAGGCCGCGCGCATTGCCCTGCTGCTGCGCCACCTCGTAGAACTGACGGAGCCAGTCCATCTCGCTCTTGCCCTCGTTGAACTGCTCGGCGACGCCGAAGCGCTCGGACAGCGCCTCGAAGATCTGGAAGTCGTCGCGCGCCTCGAACAGCGGCTCGACGAACTTGGGCATCGCGAAGATGAAGCGCGAGTCGCGCGAGGTCTGCAGGTCGTTGCGCTCCATGGTGGTGGTGGCCGGAAGCACGATGTCGGCGTGCTTGGCGGACGCCGTCCACGAGTACTCGTTGACGATGGTGACCTCGGGCTTCTGCCACGCCTCGACCACCACGTTGGTGTTCATCTGGTGGTGGAACGGGTTGCCACCGGCCCAGTAGACCATCTTCATGTCGGGGTACGTGACCGTGCCCCCGTTGTAGCTGATGGTCTTGCCGGGGTTGAGGAGGGCGTCGGTCCAACGCGACACCGGCACGAACAGGTCGAGGGGATTCTTGCCGCCCGGGAGCCCGGGCACGCCGGGCGCCACGCCGCGCGGAACGGCGTAGGCGAGGACGGCCGGGAACATGAAGCCGCCGCCGGGCTGGCCGACCTGACCCAGCATGGCGGCCAGCGTGACGATCGCCCATTCGGGCTGCTCGCCGTGGTCGGCGCGCTGCAGCGAGGCGCCGGTGAGGATGATGGTGCGATTGTTCGCCATGCGGCGCGCCAGCTGCTTGATGGCGTCGGCGTCGATATCCGTGATCGGCGCGGCCCACTCGGCGGACTTGGGCTGCCCGTCGCTGTCGCCGGTCAGGTAGGGCACGAACATGTCGAAGCCCTGCGTGTAGCTGTCGAGGAAGGCCTGGTCGTGCAGCTGCTCGGTGTAGAGCGTGTGCATCAGGGCCAGCATGAGCGCCACGTCCGTGTTCGGCCGGATGCGGAGCTGCTCGGTGCCGAGGAAGTCGTCGAACTGCTCGCGCAGCGGGTTGATCGACACCACCGGCGTGCCCTTGGCCTTGAGCTGGCGGATGTAGTCGGCGTTGAAGTTGGCGCCGCCGCGGTTCATCTCGTTGTTCTTGATCCCGGCCAGCCCGAAGGTCACCACCAGGGTGCTGTTGTCGATGATGGTGGGCCACGGGGTCGAGTCCGGGGTGGAGGCGCCGATCACGTACGGCATGATGATGGGACGGATCTCCCAGCTGTAGTTGCCGCGGTCGTCGACGTAGCCGCCCACGAGCCCCAGGAAGCGGTGGAGCGCGTTGCTGGCGCCGTGGAAACTGCCGGCGCTCTGCCAGCCGTAGCTCCCCGCGTAGATGGCCTCGTTGCCGTAGGTGTCCTTGACGCGCTGGATCTCCTCGGCCACCATGTCCAGCGCCTGGTCCCAGGAGACGCGCACGAACGGCTCGGCGCCACGCTTGGTGGTGTCGCTGTTGTGGCGGTCCTTGAGGAAGCCCTGGCGGACCATCGGGTACTTCACGCGGTTGGGCGTGTAGAGCAGGTCAGGCAGCCCCTGGATCATCGGCGTGGGGTCGGGGTCCTGCGGGATGGGCGTCACGTGCGTCAGGCGCCCGCCGCGGACGTGACCGACGAAGCTGCTCCAGTGCGAGGTGCTGTACTTGTCGAAGGCGTCGAGGTTGTCGCCGAAGATGTCCTGGGCCCTCGCGACCTGCGTGGCGCCGACTGAACCCAGGGCCGCGGCCATGCCCATCCCCTTGAGGACGGAGCGGCGCTCGAACGCCCGCGACCACCAACGTGCGTTTGCCGGATGTGCTTCTCGCTTCATGACCTCTCCCTTTGGCGCGGTCGACCTTGGCCGCCACCCCTGCTTGGAGTCCGCTGACTCGTGCCGTTCCGGGCCCCCTCGGGAACCACAAAACAAGGAACTGCCTCGAAGGCAGTCCCTTTGCGTCTAGGCAGGTCACCCGGTCACCCGGATGGCCCCGGAGGCGCTCGATTCCTAAGCGTGCACCTCGGCCGCGGCGCCCCGGTTCGGGAGCGAGGCCACGGCTCGGAACGATGGCCAGCTAAGCCACGCTACGGTGCCCGGGCGCCGGGCCGCCAGGGACAGGCGTCCCCGGGGCAACACCCGGCACAACGAGCCCGTCGGCCGCCTTCGCGACGGGCTCCAACGATCTCGTGCTCGAGCTAGCCTTCCGCGAGCGGCAGTGTGGCGTCGGCCGCCCGGGGACCGCGTCACCGGGACGATGGTCCCTCATGGGGTACGCGCCGCATGGGTACTGTGGGGTCACATACGGCCGTGCATCGCGGCCGCCTCCGTGAGCGCCGGCACGCTGGGCGTTGGGGGTGCCGGGCCCGTGACGCCGCCACCACGGCCGCGGGTCCTCCCGAGAGGAGACGCCGACCGACCCGAGCACCTCCGCACGATCGGCCCGGCCGGGTATCCGTCCTCCACGCTCCACCCTGCACGCACCTTGAGGAGTCCCCCTTGCACCGCCCCGCGCTCGTGATGGCCGCCGTCCTTACCCTGCTCGCCGCACCCGCTGCCCTCGCCCAGGAGCTCACCGTCTTCGCCGCCTCCAGCCTCACCGAGTCCTTCCAGGACATCGCGCGCGCGTTCGAGGCCGAGCACGACGGGGTCCACGTGCTGCTGAACTTCGCGGGCTCCTCGGCGCTAGCGTTGCAGATCGTCCAGGGGGCGCCGGCCGACGTGTTCGCCAGCGCCAACCCGGCCCAGATGCAGAAGGTCGCCGACGAGGGGTTGACGGCCGGGGAGCCCATCACCTTCACCGGCAACCGCCTCGTGATCATCGTGCCCGAGGGCTCCACCATGGCCTCGCCCGAGGGGCTCGCGACTCCCGGCACCAAGGTCGTGCTGGCCGCGCCCGAGGTGCCGGTGGGCGGCTACGCACGCCTGTCCCTGCAGAAGATGAACGCGTCCTACGGCGCCGGTTTCGCCGACCGCGTGACGGCCAACGTCGTCTCCGAGGAGCCTAACGTGCGGCAGGTCGCGGCCAAGGTCCAGCTCGGCGAGGTGGACGCCGCCATCGTCTACGCCACCGACGCGGCCGTGACCGAGAACACCAGGGTCATCGACATCCCAGCCCCGGCCAACGTCCTCGCCACCTACCCCATCGCCGTGGTGCAAGGCAGCGCCCGGCAGGAGCTGGCCCACGCCTTCGTCGACTTCGTGCTGTCCGCCGAAGGGCAGAGGCTCCTCGAGGCACGCGGCTTCCGGCGGCCCGAGTGACGCGGTCGCGACCGCGGCGGTGCGCCAGGGGCCGCTAGGCGCGCGACCCGACCGCCCCCAGCGTGCTCGGGGCATCAGCGATCCAACTCACGTCGTAGTGCGGAACGCCGCCCTGTTCCCCGGTCCCGCGCGCCGCGGGTGGCAACGCGGCGAGGTGCCCGTCGATGCCCAGCGCCTCGCAGCCGGCCTCCCAGTCGGCGCACCAGATGCCGAGTGCGACCGGTGCGTAGTAGCGCGACGCCGTGGCGGCGTAGAAGTCGAGCCGTACGCCTTGAACTTCGCCGTCGCTGGTGGTCGCGGCGCCCACGCCGCGGGTCGTCTGGCCGTTGTAGGACGAGGGCGACCACTGGCACGCCTCGTAGCAGCGCCCGAAGGCGGCGAACGGGGGCGTGGCGAGATCGAGCGGCCGGCAGAACCCGGGATCGGCGAAGAACAGCGACGCAAGCGGCAGCCGGTTGTGCATGGAGCGCGTCATCCAACGGACGGTGAGCGGTACGTAGCGCGACGCGTAGCCGATGGCGCAGACGCAGACGATGTGGTCCTTCTCAGGGTCGAAGCGCTCCCCCAGGTGTTGGAGGATGCTCGTGTGGTCGGCGCCGGGCCCGATCCAACAGGTGGCGACGCCCATGCGCGTCGCGTCGAGGACCACGCGTTGCAGGCTGCGACCGACGTCGACGATCGCCGTCCGGTCGTACGCGCGCGGGCCGATGGCCACCAGGAACTCATGGGCGCCCACCGTGGGCCACACGGTGAGGGGCGCGGCGATGTACTCGAAGCGGATGGGATGCTCGCCCAGCAAGACGTCCCGCGCCGTGTGCCGGCGGACGGACTCCAGGATCGCGGTGCGGTGGGTATCGAGGAGGTCGCGGTGCTGGAACGAGCGGCACGAGCGTCGGGCGCGCATGAGGTCGAAGGGATCGAGCGCCTCGTTCGAGCCGGGCACGGCCTCGGGGGGGCGAACGCCCAGCTTCACGGTGACGAGATCGAAGGCGAGGTTGGCCAGCAGCAGGCTTCCGATGGCCGCAGGGGTCCAGATCAGGAGTGAGGGTCCCACGCCGATCCACCACGCCAGGACCGCGACCAGGAGGAACGCCAGCGCCGCGCCGGCGTTGGGGACGTATTGCAACCATCCAGTGAACTGGAGGCGGAGCTTGATGCGCCACAACGGGGAGTGTTCCGGCGGCACGCGTGCGTGTTGGATCGCGCCCTTGGGCGCCTCGGCATCGACCATAGCTGCACCTCGCCGCGGACGTTCGGACTCGCGCCCGCCCGCGGACCCCGTTGCGGGGTGGCTCGCGACGCCTCAATGTAGGCGACCCTGTGCCCGATTGCAAGTGGTCGCTTACAATAAGGTGGCGGTCGTAGCATCGCCAGAGGGGGGCCATGCCCAAGGTCATCGACATCGACCGCCTGTTCCACGCCACGGTGCGGGTGTTCGCCGAACGCGGTTATGACGCCGCCACGACCCAGGAGATCGCGTCCCGGGCAGGCGTCAACGAGGTGACGCTCTACCGCCGGTACGGCAACAAGGCCGCCCTCGTCGCGGCGGCCCTGAGCCATGTCCTCGCCGAGGCGCCCTTAGGCCGGGTCGTGGCGAGCGACGATGTCCGGGCGGACCTCGCCGCGATCGTGGAGGCGTACGCCCGCACGAACGAGAGCTTCGGCGAAGCCGTCGTGACCGTGTTGACGGAGATCCCTCGCCACCCCGAGCTGCGGCCGGCGATCTCCGCGCTGATGCCCAACCTGCAGCGCGCGGCCCGCGTCATGGCCACACACCAGGAGCGCGGTGCGATCGGCCCGGGCGACCCCCTCCAGAAGGTCATGTTCCTGATCGCCCCGATGCTCGCCGAGGGGCTGTGGAGACGGAGCGGCGCCGGCGCGCAAGCCTCGGCCCTCGACCCCCTGGCCGTCGCCGATGCGTTCCTCGACGGACACCGACCCGAAGCGATCGGCCAGGGCCCGCAGGCCCGGACGCCGCCTCCATGAGCGCACCGAGCGCCATCCGACCGGGCGCCGTGCACGGACCCGGGAGGGCCACCTCGCTGGCCACAGGCACGCAAACGCCGGAAGTCAGGCCGTCGCGGTCGGCCCGCACGCTCTGCCCCACCACCAGCGTCGTGCCTGTGCGCTCGGCCCGAGGGGTGGAGACCAGGAAGCGGAAGAGCACGATGCCGCCCCAGAGCACCACCACCGCTCCACCAAGAACGAACGTCCACCCCGGATCGAAGAGCCCGAGCGCCGCCAACGCCCCGCCGGCCAACAGAACCACGGCATGGGCGAGGAATCGGATGACGCCGAAAGCCACGCCGACGCCGCCGAGACCGACAGCGAGCAGGAAGCCAGGGAGTCCGGGGACGAGAACCGGGAACCAATCGGAACGCGGCACTCCCCGCCCCGAGAGGTCCGCGAAGCCGGCGACACCGAGGCACAGCGCCACCGCGCCGGCGAGGGCCAGCGCCAGGAGCCGCCGTTGCTCCTTAACCTTCCGCTGTTTGCACGGCGTGAAGGATCCCGCTCGGGGTGCGTAGATGGACCTCCGAGCCAGCGGCCACAGCGCGATGAGGACCGCCGGGATGATCACGCCCATCCAGAACAGGCCCACGACCCAGGCGAAGCCGGTGAGGATCAACCCGGCCTGGCCACCTCTCCCAGGCTGCGCTCTGTCGGGCGCCAGGTCCGCGGGTGATTACCGGCACGGGCATGCGTGAAAGCCACCTCGTGCTGGTATGGTTCCGCCCTCCGGTCCCGTGGGGTCGGCCGCAGCCCGGCAGCAGGCTACACGGCAGGCTGGCGCCAACCACCCTCGCGCAGCCTCCGCCAACGATCGAATTGAGGCGGCCCGTCTGGACAGTCTGGATCTGCTGACTAGGTCGGCTCGGCTATCAGCTGTGCAATCGTTCGCTCGACCTGCTCCGCAGTCCCCGCCACGAAGGGCGGTCGCCGGTTGACGGCCGCCGCCAACGTGCTTGTGTAGCTGCCTCGATCGTATTCCTGTCGCGGAGGCAGGTAGCCTATGAGACCATTCGCATAGCAGATCGGAACCGCATGCGGTTTGCCCTCTCGCTTGATACGCAATCCGCTCTCAGCGTAAAGTTCCGCAGGGACCCCGATGAACCGGACGATCGGGCTGAGGCAGATGCTCTGCACCTCGATCGTTTCGCCGGACGCCTGGGTGCCATCCTGCAGGCCCGTCAAGACATCACGGTAGTGGGCAAGCCAGAATCGCGGCAAAACGGCCCGTTCGTTGACGTTGCCGAACGGTCGATCGCTCTCCGGCCCGCCACCCACAAGCCTCGCTTCGAGGTCGGCGATACTCTCCTCAAGTGTCTCCGGCGCGGGAAGGTCATACTTCAGCTCCACGTTGGTCGTCCGCACCACGAGCTCGCAATCGTCGCCGGGAATGTCTCGCGCCCCCTGGTCGAGGGCATTCTCCGCAGCCTGGGCAAGCAGCGCGCCCATGTGCCGAACGTCGTCCATCGTTCCACTTCCCCACGCGACCTCGTTCACTGAGGGATCAATGTCGCCGCATGCTCCCGAGAAGTAGAGCACGGAACTGTCTCGGAACCGATCTAGAAGCAATCGGCGAACCTCGCCCGGAAAGTCGGCGGAGACCTCGTCGATGGGTCCCAACGTGACCGGGTGGCATGCGAACGAAAGGGCAAGCGCCTCGAACCCAGGCGGTCCGTCCCGGCGATGGAACGCCGTCACGGTCAGCTCTCCGTCGGTCCGGTCGCGCGGCACCCCTTGGACGCGGTTGTAGGTGATGCCAGGTACCGTGGCGCTCATCGTCTGGACGGCCACCGGAGTCAGCCTTCGGCAGGCCGTCGACGTGACATCGGCAAGCCGTTCAACGAGATGCTCGAGGTAGGCCGGATCGGGTTGCCCCCACGCGCGCGTGGCGACGGCCGTGGGCGCCGTGTGGACGTGGGATGCGGATACGAGTACGTTTTGTGGCAGGATGCCGGTAACCTCGGAGATTCGGTGGCGCAATGCAGCCACGAATTCCCGGGATACGCCGAACAGGTCCATGGAGATCAGTGCGGCCTCCGTGCTTCCTCCTCGGAGGACGAGCGCCTGCGCCGATAGCCCATCCCGAACGCCCCGTGACCGGCGCGCCAAGTCCGGCCCGTAGCCAGCGAGCTCGATGCCCAGGCGCGGCGTGATCATTGTGCTTGAGGCGCCAACAGACAACATGGCCAAGGCCTGCTCTCTACCGTCTCACAGGTGTGGGGCAGCGCTGGTCGCTCACGACGCTGGCGCCACCGAGCCGATCTCTTCGGCACACTGCGCATAAGCGTCAATGATGCGGTCGCATGCACTGGCCGTGAGTGTGGGCGGCACCGCGATCAGGCTCGCGCGATCGAAGAGGTCGTCGGTGGTGGGCAACGTACCTCGTTCATACGTGTAGGGCACCGAGAAGGAGTTCTCCGGAGCGGTCCACGGGAAACCAGAGCCGGCGATCCCCCGCTTCTCCACCAGGCTGCGGTTGTTGTAGTACAGGTGAAGACCCCAATCGCTGAGCGGGATGTTGTTGATGCCCTTGGGACCGGTTACCACGCCACGCTCCCGCGTCAACCTCACCATCTCGAGACACACCTCGCGCGACGGCCAGATCAACAAGACGAACGAGCCGCAATCTCCCTCCGGATCCGAAACACGGCGCACGCGGACGCCCGCGAGACCCGCGAGACCGCGGTACAAGCGGTGGTTGGCCGCCCGCATGGAGTCGACGATCGTGTCCAGCTTCTTCTCCTGCGCCACGAGCACGGCCGCGGCGATCTCGCTCATGCGTGCGCCGTGGCCCCACATCTGCATCGACGGGTCGTCCATCACCAGGCGCCCATCGGGGTTCCTCGGGTATCCCAGGTCGTGGAGGGCAACCGAACGCTGGAAGAGCGTCTCGTCGTCGAAGGCCAGCAGGCCACCCTCCCCCGCGGTGATGTTCTTGTTCAGCTGGAAGCTGAAGATGGCTACGTCACCGAAACTTCCCAAGGGCTTGCCGCGGAACGTACCCCCGTTGGCCTGCGCCACGTCCTCGATCACGTAAAGGTCGTTCTCCCGGGCAATCCGCACCAGCTCGTCCAGATCTCCCGTCGCGCCACTCATGTGGACGATCAACACGGCCTTCGTGCGGGGCGTGATCTTGCGCTCCATATCATCTGGATCCATCACGAAGGTGTCGTTCACCTCGACGAGTCGTGGCACGGCGCCGGCCCGCACGACCGCCGACACGCACGACACCCAGAAGTACCCGGGCAGCAGGACTTCGTCACCCGGCCCAAGCCCGAGCGAGCCCATGGCGATGGATAACGCGGCCGTCCCGCTGCTCACGGCCAGGGCATAGGTTCGACCCAGGCGCACCCTGTACGCCCGCTCCAGATCATCCGCGAAGTGCTGCGGATCATGACCGTAGAATCGGAACGGGCTTCGGCCCCGCAACACCTTGGCGACGTTGGCAAGCTCCTCCTCACCGATGAAGTAGCTTCCCGGCCACTCATAGGGCAGCAGGTAGTCGTCCGTCTTCTTCGATGGCATCGTTATCCCTCCAACCTAGGTGGGGTCGCGCAACGGCCGTCGGGCGCCAGGGTCATCGCGAACTCCCTTCTCGAACGGCTTCGACCACAGGGTCGGGCCACCTCCAAGCTCGATCGCAGGCGATTCATCCCTTCACGGCGGAGGCTGTCAGGCCCTCGATGAAATACCGCTGGAAGAAGACGAAGAGCAGTGCTACAGGAATCGTCGCTATCGTAGAAACAGCCATGGCTGCGGCCCACATGGGTTGCCGCTGATACGGTTGACTGAAGGCCGTAAGACCGACCGACAGCACCGTGAGTTCCTGCTTCTGCACGATCACGAGCGGCCATAGGAAGTTGTTCCAGCTCCAGATGAAGATGATGATCGCCAACCCAGCCGCGGCCGGCGCCATGAGCGGAAACACGATCTGCCAGAAGATCCGGGGCTCGCTGGCACCATCGATCCGCGCTGCCTCGAGCAGCTCGGTGGGGATGGCGTACGCGAGCTGTCGCATCATGAACACGCCGAAGGCGTTGAGCAGCCCGGGCACGATCAGGCCGAGATAGGTGTTGTCCCAGTGGAACGCACGCATCTGCACGAACAGGGGAATCAACAGGATCTGGAACGGAACCATCATCGTGCTGATGACGAAGTAGAAGAGAAATTGGCGACCCCGGAACCGGAACTTCGCGAAGCCGTATCCCGCGAGAGCCGAGAAGAACACGGTGAACGTCACGTTGATGACCGCAATCATCATCGTATTCAGGAAGAAACGACCCACCGGGGCGATCTCGAACGCGCGCAGGTAATTGCGCAACCCCTGGAACTGGTGGGGCAGCCAATGCAGCGGCATGGCGAAGACCTCGCTCTCCGCCTTGAAGCTGGTCGTGATCATGAAGTAGATCGGGAAGGCAAACGCGGCAGCGGCCACGACGGCGATGGCCAACCACAACCACTTGGCGTCAACGCGTCGCGCGGGTACTCGCTTCTGCACGGCGGATCTACCTGTCTTCCATCAAGGCGGCGCTATGCCCAAGGCGCAATTGTAGGGCGGTGACCGCCAGGATGATGGCGAAGAGGATCACCGAGATGGCCGCTGCATTGCCCATGCGGAAATACTGGAAGCCGTACTTCCAGATGAGCAGACCGAGCGTCGTCGTGGAGTCCGCCGGCCCGCCAAAGCCCGGGCTGAGCACGTACTGCAGGATGAAGCCCTGGAAGGCGTTGATGGTCGAGATGGCCGCGACGAGGACCGCGGTGGGTCGCAACAGCGGCAGATCCACGTGCCAGAAGACCTGGTGCCTGTGCGCGCCGTCGATCCTCGCCGCCTCGCGGAGCTCTTTGGGCACGTTCATGAGCCCGGCAAGCCAGATGAGCATATAGAACGGGATGATCGACCAATCGTGCACGATGATCATCGAGAGGGGTGCAAGATCGATGCTCGAAAGCCAATTGACCTCCGCGATGCCCAGAAATGGGCGAACAAGCGCCGTGATCACGCCGTTCGGGTTGAGCAGCACCTTCCAGATCACGGCCACAACCACGAGGGAGGGAAGCACGGGAACGAAGAAAAAGCCCTTCGCGATCTCGCGGCCAGGGAACTTCTGGCTGAAGAGCACGGCGGCCAGGAGGGAGAGCACCCAAACTGGAATGGTACTCCCGATGACGAAACCTACGGTCACCCTCAGCGACTTCCAGAACAAGCGATCTTGGAGAAGGTCCTGGAAGTTGCGCAACCCGACCCACTCGGGAGGGCGTAGCAGGGTGAAGTCCGTGAAGCTCAGGTACAACCCGCTCAACACCGGGTAGACGCTGAAGATCGCGAAGAATACGACGACCGGAAGCACGAAGACCAGACCCCACCGCTCGCGCCCGCGCATCAGCCGTCCCTTGGCCATGCGTGGACGCGACGCGGCGGCGTCCCTGTTCAGCAACTCAACCTGCTCGGGCGATGGTGCGGACCTCCGATCACGTGCGCGCCGGGCCCTACCTATCGCTGGGCGTCGCGCTGCGCCCTCTCGAGAATCGTATTGACCTCGCGGTCAGCGTCCGCCAACACGGCGTCGATGGGCTCCCCACCGATGACAATCCGGTCGCGGGCCCGCCCCATGGCGTCCGAGGCCTCGTTGAAGCCCGGGAACCGGAGCATGAACTTGCTCTTCTCCAGTTCGGCCATGAACACCTGCAGGAGCTGGTCGTTGGCCATCACGTCGGACGCCATGAAGTCCGCCTTCGGCTGAAGGAGAGCAGCCGTCTGGAAGTACTCGGCCGGGTGATCGGTCAAGAACCGGGCAAGCGACCACGCAGCGGCTTGAACGTCGGGTTTCGAGCGGGCGTTCACCATGATGAAGTAGCCGTACACATCCGAGCCGTTGTCACTTACCGCGCCCTGCCACCTCGGCAGGGGGTGGATGCTGAAGTCGATGCCGGCCTCCCGAAGCTGCGGGATGAACGGATACCCCATCGAGCACTCCATGGCCAGCTCGCCAGCCAGGAACGCATCACGCGATCCCGTATACTGCGGTCCGCCGAGTTGGTCGACATTCACCCAATCGTTCCAATACTGCATCACCTTGGCCACGGCAGGCGTCGTGAGCTGTGACGTGTTGCTGGCCTCGTCGATCAACGCACCACCGAGCTGCCGAACCATCGGGTTGAATGTCAGGACCATGAAGATCGGTGCGGTCCAGTTGAAGTCGAAGCCCCGCTGCACGAGCGCGCCAGCGTCGTTGCGCACGGTCAGACGCTTCGCCACGTCCACGAGCTGTTCCCAGGTTTGCGGATAGTCGGCTACCGGATCCAGCCCGGCGTTGCGCCACAGCGTGTTGTTGACGAAGCAGGCGTAGTTGCTGAGCTCCGTCGGCAAGCCATACAACGTCCCATCGAAGGTCGCGCCGTCCAAGGCTCCCGGAACGTAGGTCGCGGCGAGCTCGCCGACGTCCCCGTCGTATTCCGCGAGGGCACCCAGTGCGTAGAAGTCGCCCACGGCACCGGTGAACTGGTTGAAAAGGTCGGGGCCCCCTCCGGCGGAGAGCGCCGTGATCAGGCGACTATCGAACTCGGCGGTCGGGATGACTTCGTAGTTGACCTTGACGTTGGGGTTGGCTTGCTCGAACTCCGCCACGAGCCTCTTGTCGAGGGCAATCCTAGGCGGGTGATCATGCATCCACAAGGTGACCGTGACGGACTGCGCAAGCCCGACCGGCACCAGGACCAACAGCATTATCAAGATGAAGCGACGCACCTCTATCCACCCCTTCACACGTTCCCAAGGCATCGGCAACTCCCCGCCAAGCCAACGGCGGGCCGTCCGACGTCGACTCGACCCCAATCGGCAGCATGTTCAGGACAGCCGATCAACCCCCTTCCCTCCCGCTCGCGGGCCTCGGTGGCTCCAGATTTCCCCTTAAGATCCAGACTAGCACTTAACTGTAGGCGCTATCAAGGCGCCGTCCGGATCCGTTGGCCCAATCGCGCCGGCCCAGCCGGGGTGGGCGGGCGGAAGGGAGGCACCCACCAACCGTGTCGGGCCACCTGCCGCCACAACGCCCCACTCGTGTTGAACCGTGGTCTCTACATGTTGTGGATCAGGGCGCGGGAGCCCGTCTCCCCGACAACGCGCCGCAATCAATGGTTGGTTCGTTTTGGCATGAAAAGCCGCCCGGCACCGTCGACCCCACTGCGTGTTGCGGACGTGCGGCTAGCGTTCGAGCCGCACCGGCACCCCCGAGGATGTGGACTGGGACATCGCCACCAATACCCTGGTGACGTACGTACCGTCCTGGCCGTTGGGGCGGGGTTCCGTGCCGGTCTGCACGCAGTGCAGGAAGTACTCACAGGACGTGAACCACCACCCCTCGACCACGCCGTCGAACCGTTGAGCTTCAAGATCCCAGCGAACGGAGCCGTGCCGCGTCGCGTACTTCTCCACGCCACTCGAAAGCGGAGTACGCAGCATCCCCTTGTCGCCGACCACGGTGAGCTCGATGTCGACGTCCGAGGGAAACGACTCGGGAAGCGCCCAGCTGCTCTCGAGCGTGACAATCGCTCCCGAACGCATCCTGAGGAGATAGACGGCCGTGTCCGGGACGTCGGTCTCCGACTCCCGCGCGACGCGCCCCACATACTGGTACCCGAACACTTCCTCGACGTCCGGGCCCAGCACGAAGCAGACGAGGTCGACCAGATGCGAATGCAGGAACCAGGTCGGGCTCGTGCTACCGATCCAGCCCAACGTGCGCGTCTTGTCCACACGCTCGTTGAGGCGCATGTAGGCGTGACCGATTACGCCGAGCGCGCCCTCGGCGATCTCCTGCCGGACCAACCGGACCTCCTTCCTGTGACGGTTGCCGAAGTTCACCATCAGCCGACGACCGTGGCTCTTCGCCGCCTGAGTCATCTCAAGGCAGTCCTCCACAGTGACGGCCAGCGGCTTCTCGCAAAGGACATGGGCTCCGTGGGCAAGCGCCTCGAGGACAGGGCCTCGGTGGTGGGCGTCCGGCGTCGCCACGACCACCGCGTCGAGCTCATGGCGCTCCTGCATCTCGGTTTGGTCCCTGTATGTGTGCTCCACGCCGAACTCGTTTGCTACGGCCTGGGCTCGGGCAAGATCGAGGTCGCACACCGCCACCGGCACCGCCCTGGCGCTTTGTGATAAGGCCCGAAGATACATCGTCCCCATGGTCCCGGCCCCCACCACGGCCACGCGGGTCCTGTTCATAGGTGCGTCAGACACATCGAACCCTCCACTCCCTGAACGAGCGACCCCACCCGCGACCTACGACACATGCTCGGCGGCGCCAAGCAGCCCTGCCAACGGGGTGAGCGCCACGGTAGACACGCGGGCACAAATTATGTTCATCCTGCCATGTTACTCGGATGCCGTCAAGCGCGGCACATGGGATCCCAAAGTTAGGACGTGGGTGGGCGTGGCGCTGCAATGCTGATTCGGCATGTGGGCGCCAATCTCCTGCGGCGCAGGAAGGATGCCCCGCTAGGTCCCACCACCAAGGCACCACCGTTACGTGGTAGATTTCATAAAATGACACGCCTTGTATGGGTCCTTTACGCCCGGAGTCAACGTGCGGCGCCGTGACCTGAGGTACATCAAGAGAATCCGCGTGCTCGAGAAGATCTATCGGGAGGGGTCCTCCACGCGCGGAGATCTTGCCGCCGACATGGGATTGAATCCGACCTCGACCATCCGGTTGGTCGCCGAGCTGAAGGACCTGGGGCTCATCGATGCCCGCCCCGAGGAAGACCTGGATCGCCCCGGCCGACCGACGGAGATCCTAACACTCAGGCCAACCGCCGGCAACGCAGTGGGCGTGGAGTTTGGCCGGGGCGTACTAACGGCCGTCGTCACCGACGCCCTGGGCGGTATCGTCCACGTCGAGAACGAACTGCCCCCGCCTTCCTTCGTGTCGAGCGAAGATACGGTACGTCGCGTGATGGCCGCCATGAGGAAGGTAGCTGCCGCGGCGGAAGTGGATTGGCGCAATGTCGGCGCCGTGGGGCTCGCTCTCCACGACGTGGTCACCAGCCAGGGTGAGTGGTCGGTTTGGGGCCACGCGGCACCCGAGCCCTTCGCGGTCCGCGACTTTCTGGCAGAAGGGCTGAGCTGCGTCGCCGCGGTCGACGACGTGTCCCGCGCCTTCGCGAAGACGGAGCACCACGCTGGCGCCGAACGCGGGGCGCCAGACATGATGTACGTGTTCATTGGGAAGCACAACGTGGGTTCCGGGATTTTTGTCAACGGAGCGATGCTCCGAAGCGCATCGGGTTTGTGCGGCGAGGTCGGCCACATCGTCGTCGAGGAGGGCGGTCCACTGTGCCAGTGTGGCAATCGCGGTTGCTTCGAGGCGACCTCGTCCGGCGATGCGGTCGTGGAACGCTATGCCAGGCTGATCGAGTCAGGTGTACCAACGACCCTGGCTCCGGGTGACGCCAATTTCCCAGCCATCTGCGATGCCTTCAGGAGAGGCGAGAAGGCAGCCCAGGTGGTGATCCACGAATTCACCACGAACCTCGCGAAGGCGCTGGCCAGCGCGATCAGCGTGAGCGGGGCCACGGTCATTCTGCTAGGCGGAAATATCCGGCACGCCGGAGATCCGCTCCTGGCGGATCTTCTGATCATGCTCCGACAACGCGTGGTCCCGGCATTGTCACCGCGAATCCAGGTGCGCTACGCGTCCGGCGATCGTCATGCGGGCGCATTGGGTGCGGCGCTGCTCGCTCTCGACGAAGCCTGGTCGATTGGTCGCTTCTACGCCATGGCCGCCGGGCGCAGTCGCGAACAGGTTGTGCACCAGGTCGCCGATGGATGACATCACATCCCTGCGCGTCATCTCCAAGACCCGGTACCGACCGGCGTGTCGCTCAGGAAGTCACCTGTACCTTGACACCCTCCCCACGACGCACGGCATCAAGTGCATTTGGGAAGTCACCTAGCCCGAACCTGTGGGTCAACATCAACTCCGTGTCGAGCGCGCCAGACGCAATGAGGTCGAGTGCCGGGGCATACCCATAGTGGATGCCCATCGTCCCCAAAACGGTAATCTCGTCTCGGTAGAGGCGATACGGCGAGACCGTCACCGAAGCCTGCGCGGGAGCGACTCCGTAGACGAGAAGCTTGCCGCCCGGCTTGACGGCGTCAAGGGCCGTCTCGAGCATGCGTGGCACGCCGGTGGCTTCAACGACACAGTCGTACCCCAACGGCCGATGCTCGAGGACCTCGTGCACGCTGCCGGCTACGCGCGTCGCGCCAACACGTAGAGCGCGTGCCCGGCGATGCTCGGAACGATTCACCACGTCGACGGTAGAAGCGCCCCCGCGCAGCGCCAACTGGACGAACAGTAGCCCCGCCGCACCGGCACCCACGACCAGGAACGTGTCGCCGAGTTTGGGCTTGAGGACGTGGAAGCCATGGACGACACAGGACACCGGCTCCACCAGGGCACCTTCCTGATATGTGACGTGGTCAGGCAACAGGTATGCGTTCTCGTACGGCACCCGCACGTACTCCGCGAACCCCCCGTCGGCAGTTCCGCCGAAGGCGCCGCGGTTCACGCAGAGGTGACGCTGACCAGTCCGGCAGAACGCGCAAGCGCCGCACGACAGTGCCGGATCGACCGCCACGCGCGCCCCACTCCGCAGGCCGTCCACGCCCGGACCCACCTCGACCACCTCGCCGGCGAACTCGTGCCCGGGAATCAGAGGGAAGACGGCCGCGGGAAACTCGCCGTCTACGATGTGCAGATCGGTTCCGCACACGCCGCATGCGCCGACCTTCACGATGATTTCACCGGCACGCACAACCGGGTCGGGGACCTCAGCGACCTCCACCTGGCCGGGGGCCTGCACGATGGCTGCTCGCATACCAACCTCCACAGTCATTGCGATTCGGGAAGGTGAGCGGAGCGGAAAGCCGAAGACCAACCCGCAGAGGCAATGTTTCGTGCATAATAGCATTAAACCCGCTGGCCGGAGAGGCGCGCCCGCTGACCCCTCCACGTGCCTTATCTAGGCGGTCGTCGGAGCGCGAGGGCCGTGCGGCGCGTCGCTCGCCATCCGCCGTGCTATCCGGCGCGGTGGAGTATGCGGCGCTCGCGAAACTGGAGCACGACAACGGCACCCGGCGCGAGACCCATGGCGGAGGCTTGGCGCCGCCCCCGGGCCCGTGGGCGGGGACCCGGGACGCACCCCCGGCTCCGCCACCACCTTGACGCCCCGCCACCGCCGGCCGTACACTTCTGACACCTGAATCAGTTGTCATGTTCGGCCCCGGCCGCAGCGCTCGGACGCCGGGCACGACCCCGGAGGGCGCGGTGTGACGGAGCTGCCCAAACCCAGTACCGCCCGTGGCGAGGCCACGCGCAGCCGCCTGCTGGAGGCGGCGGAGGCCGAGTTCGGCGAGAAGGGCTTCAGCCGCTCGTCGGTCTCCAGCATCACGCGACGCGCGGGCGTGGGGCAGGGCACCTTCTACCTCTACTTCCCCAGCAAGGAGGACGCGCTGCGCGAGCTGGTGCGCCACATGGGGCGGGAGCTGAGGCACGCCTTGAGCGTGGCCACGCGCGGCACGCACCACCGGCTGGAGATCGAGCGCCGCGGCTTCGAGGCGTTCATCGGCTTCAGCCTCACGCACAGCAACCTCTACCGCGTCGTCATGGAATCCCAGTTCGTCGACGAGACCATCTACCGCGAGTACTACCAGACGCTGGCCGACGCGTACGCGCGCGGCCTCGCCTCGGCGCAGGGGCGCGGGGAGATCCGTCCCGGCGACCCCGAGACGCAGGCCTGGGCGCTGATGGGCATCGCCCACTTCCTCGGCCTTCGCTACACCATCTGGGACCGGAGCAAGCCGCCAGAGGAGGTCATGCGGAGCGCCTTCGACATGATCTTCCACGGCCTGGAGACCGCATGAAGCCAGCATCCGTCGCCGTCACCGGCGTTGCCGCCTACGTGCCTGCCGGCCGCCTCAGCTCGAGCGCGATTGCCGAGGCAAGCGGCCTGCCCGAGTGGGTGGTGCGCGAGAAACTCGGCATCCATCAGAAGGTCCTACCGGGGCCCGACGACCACCCGGCCGCCATGGGCGCCTGGGCGGCGGAGGAGGCCCTGGCGCGCGCCGGCGTGGCCGCCCGGGACGTCGACGTCGTCATCTCCATCACCGAGGAGTACAAGGAGTACCCGGTGTGGACCGCCGGCATCAAGCTGGCCTACGACATCGGCGCCACCCGCGCCTACGCCTATGACATCGGACAGAAGTGCGGCACCAGCGTGCTGGGGCTCAAGCAGGCCGCCGACCTGCTTCGCGCCGACCCCGAGGCGGGCACGGTGCTGGTGGCCGGCGGCTACCGCAACGGAGACCTCATCGACTTCGCGGACCCCAACGTGCGCTTCATGTACAACCTCGCCGCCGGCGGCGGCGCGGCGGTGGTGCAGCGCGCCGAGGACGCCCCCGGCGGGCACCTCATCCTCGGATCGCACATCGTCACCGACGGCAGCTTCTCGCTCGACGTGATCGTCCCCGTCGGCGGCACGGTGGCACCGCTCACCCCCGAACGCGTCCCGGACTACCGCCTCGAGGTCCCCGACCCGGCCGGCATGAAGGCCAGGCTCGAGGACAAGAGCATGGACAACTTCGTGGAGGTCGTGCGGCGCGCCGTGGCCAAGTCCGGTGCCGAGCCGGCCGACGTCGCCTACGTGGCCATGCTGCACGTCAAGCGCAGCGCCCACGACGCCCTGCTCGACCGGCTCGGCGTTCCCCCGGAGCGCTCGATCTACCTCGAGGACTACGGCCACCTCGGCCAGGTCGACCAGCTCCTCAGCCTCCGCCTGGCCGAGGAGCGCGGCCTGCTGCAACCCGGCGACCTCGTCGTGCTCGTCGCGGCCGGGGTGGGGTACGTGTGGAACGCCCTCTGTCTGCGCTGGGGCGAACCCCTCGCCGGCCGAGCGTACGCCGGCGACGGTCTGCGCGGGGTGCGCGCGGCGCGCCCTGGGGGAGGTGCCCGCCCGTGATCCTCGATATCGCCCGCCGCCGCGCCGAGCTCACGCCCGACCGCCCCGCCATCCACTGGCGCGGGCGCTGGTGGAGCTACGCCGAGATGGACCGCCGCGCCGAGCGCATGGCCGGCCTGCTGCACGAGCGCGGCGTGCGCGAGGGCGACCGCGTGAGCATCCTGGCGCTCAACCACCTGGCCCACTTCGACCTGCTGCTCTCGTGCGCCAAGCTGGGCAGCATCTACACCCCCTTCAACTACCGCCTGGCCCCCGCCGAGACGCGCGCCATCGCCCAGTACGTGCGGCCCTCGCTGCTGTTCGCCGACGCCCCCAACCGGGAGGCGGCGGCCGCCACCGGCGTGCCCGTGATCGGGCTCGACGACGCGTACGACGCGCTCCTCGAGGCCGCGCCGCCCGCGCCGCCCGCGCCGGAACTCGGCCCCGAGAGCACCCAGATGATCCTCTTCACGGGCGGGACCACGGGGCTTCCCAAGGGCGCCATGCAACCCTACCGGCAGGGCTTCTACAACGCCGTCAACACGGTGTTCTCCTGGGGGTTGCGGGACGACGACTGCGCCATCCAGGCCACCCCGGCCTTCCACGCCGCCAACAACGCCGTGAGCGTGCCGCTCTACCACCTCGGCGCGCGCATCGTGCTGCAGCGCGCCTTCGACCCGGCCGACTACCTGCGGCTGGTGCGGGAGACCGGCGCCACCCTGCTGTTCCTGGTGCCGACCATGTTCCAGATGGTGGCCGACGACCCGGCCTTCGTCGATGCCGACCTGAGCGGCGTGCGCTGGGCCATCTCCGGCGGCGCGGCCTGCCCGGAGCCCGTGCAGCGCGCCTTCCGCGCCCGCGGCGTGCGCTTCAAGCAGGGATACGGCCTCACCGAGGCCGGCGTGAACTGCTTCAGCATGACGCTCGACGAGGCCGAGGCGCGCCCCGACTCCGTGGGCAAGGCCATCCTCCACGGACGCGCCGCCGTCCGCCGCCCCGACGGCACGCCCTGCGCCCCGGACGAGGTCGGCGAGCTGACGCTGGCGGGGCCGCACGTGTTCCAGGGCTACTTCGAGCGCCCCGAGGCCACCGCCGAGGCGCTGAGGGGCGACTGGCTGTGGACCGGCGACCTGGCCAGCATGGACGCCGAGGGCTTCGTGCGCATCGCCGGGCGCCGCAAGGAGATGTTCATCTCCGGCGGCGAGAACGTCTTCCCCGCCGAGATCGAGGCCGCCCTCTACGACCACCCCGCGATCGCCGAATGCGCCGTGCTGGGCGTGAGCGACGCACAGTGGGGGGAGGTCGGGCTGGCCGCGATCGTGCGCCGCCCCGGCGCCTCGCTCACCGCCGACCAGGCACGGACCCATCTGCGCTCCCGCCTGGCGCGCTACAAGGTGCCCAAGCGCGTGGTGTTCGTGGGCTCGCTGCCCAAGAGCGGTGCGGGCAAGATCCTCAAGACCGACCTGGCCCGGGCCTTCGAGGCCGGGGAGCTCGGGGACGAACCGCCAGCGGGGAGCGGCGCCCCGGCGAACAGCGCCCCGAACGCGGACGGCGAAGGCAAGAACGCGGACGGCACCGCGGGCGACGGTCCGGCGGGAGCCGGCGGGGACGGCCATGGCTGAGGCGCGCCTCCCGAGCGGCATCACCCTCCACTACCGGCTCGACGGTCCCGAGGACGCCCCGGTCGTGGTGCTGATCAACGGCATCTTCATGAACACGGCGGCCTGGGACGGGCTGGCGGGGCTGCTGAGCCCGCGCTACCGCCTGCTGCGCTACGACGGGCGCGGCCAGGGGGAGTCCGACAAACCCGCCGGACCCTACACCATCGACCAGCACACCGACGACCTCGAGGCGCTGCTGACGGCGCTGGATCCGGGCCCCGTCCACCTCGTGGGGCTCTCCAATGGCGTCCTGGTGGCGTTGGAGCTGGCGACGCGCGCACCCGGGCGCCTGCGCTCGCTCGCGCTGCTCGACGGCTTCGCCCGGGTCGACGCGTTGCTGCGCGCCATCCTGCGCTCCTGGCGCGCGGCGCTGGCCCTGGGCGGCTCGGCGGCACGCTTCGACGTCGCCACCCCGTGGGTGTGGGGCCATGCCTTCCTCGAGGAGCACGAGGCCACCGTGCTGGGCTTCAGGGAGGGCGCCGCGGCCATCGACGCGCGCCCCGTGCTCGCGCTCGTCGAGGGCACGCTGGCCTACGGCGAGCAGGGGCGCGACGCCCTGGCCGGCGTGCGCAGCTACCGCGGCCCGCTGCTGTGCGCCGTCGGTGACGAAGATCTGCTCAGCCCGCCGCGCTACAGCCTGGAGATCCTCGCCGCCGCCGGTCGCGGCCGCCTGCACCACCTGCCGCGGGCGGGGCACGCCGCGCCGGTCGAGCGCCCGGACGCGGCGGCGGAGCTGCTGCTGCCGTTCTTCTCGGACGCCGAGGCGGCGCGCGCCACCGAGGAGGAGGCCGAAACATGAACCGTATCGACGTGCACGGCACCACCATCGCCTTCGAGCAGGCCGGCCGCGGCAACCCCGTGGTGCTGGTGCACGGCAACTTCGCCAGCCGCCGCTGGTGGACCGATCTGTTGCAGGCCCCGCCCGACGGCCTGGCCCTGTACGCCCCGGACCTCCCCGGCTTCGGCGCCTCCGGGCCGCTCACCGGCGAGCTCACCATCGACGCCTACGCCGACGCGCTGGATGGCTTCCTCGCGGCCCTGGGGCTCGAGCGCCCCGTCGTGGTCGGGCACAGCCTGGGCGGAGCGGTGGCGCAGGCGCACGCGGTGCGAGGCTTCGAGGCCGGCTCCGCCACGCGCCCTTCGGCCCTGCTACTGGTATCGAGCGGGGAACCGGGCGGCCTGCAGACCCCGGAGGCGCACTACCCGCTGCTGGAGAGCCTGCGAGGCAACCGGGAGGGGCTGCGGTCCAGCCTCCAGCCGATGACGCCCACGCGCACCCCGCCCTACTTCGAGGCCCTGCTCGACGACGCGCTCGCCATGGCGCCGCGGGCCTACAGCGGGAACGCCCGCGCCCTGGCCGCCATGGATCTCACGGGGCGCACCGCCACGGTGCGCTGCCCCGTGGGTGTGCTTCGGGGCGCGCTCGATCCGCTGATCACCGAGGAGATGGCCAGGGCCACCGCGGCCGCCTACGCGGGCGCGCAGCTGGTGGCCTGGGACGGGGTCGGCCACTCCCCCCAGATCGAGGACCCGGAGCGCTTCGCCACGCTGCTCGACGCGTTCGTGGGGGGGCGGCCCATGACCTGACGACGCCGCCCGCTCCCTTTCCCCGACCGCCCGTCGACCCCGGAGGTCGACCCACCCAAGCCCAGCGGCCCGCCCGGGCCGCGCACCCAAGCAGGAGGTAGCATGAAACGCATCCTCATCGTGCTCGCCGCCGTCATGGTGTCGTTGGCGTTCGCCGCCGACCCGGTCACCATCGGCATCCTCTCGCCCCTCACCGGCGGCGCCGCCGGCACCGGCCAGGCCCAGAAGGAGGGCTTCGACCTCGCCCTCCAGCAGATCAACGCGGCCGGCGGCGTGCTCGGTCAGCCCATGAAGGTCATCTACGCCGACACGCAGGCCGACGGCAAGGTGGCCGTGGCCGCCTTCGAGAAGCTGATGACCGAGGACAACGTCCAGTTCATCGGCGGCGGCTACAGCTCCGGCGTGACGCTGGCGCTGGCCGAGTCGTTCAAGACCTTCCAGCCCATCGTGAGCTGGATCGGCGGCGCCGTCTCCGGCGTCGGCATCGACGGCTTCGACGGCATCGAGGAGATCCTCGGGAACGAGCCGTGGTTCTTCCACGTGCACCCGTGGGACTACCAGAACACCGAGGCCAGCACCCAGTTCATCGTCGACAGCGGCGTGAAGAGCGTGGCGCTGCTGCACGAGGACTCCGCGTTCGGCGGCCCCGGCTCGCTTGCCGCGCAGGGCCTGCTCGAGGACGCGGGCCTGAGCGTGGCGCTCAACGAGGCCTTCAAGTCCACCCTGTTCGGCGGTACCGGCGACTTCCGCGCCGCCATCAGCAAGGCGGCCGCCACCAAGGCCGACATGCTCTACTGGATCGGCTACGACTCCGACGTGGTGCCGATGATCAGCCAGGTCCGCGAGCTCAACTACACCCCGCAGCAGATCTTCGGTGCCCCTCCGGGATGGCCCTCCGAGTTCGCGCAGGCCCCCGAGGCGCAGTGCGTGACCGGCCTCATCGGCTTCCTCCCCAACCTCCCGACGCCCGACGCCATGGCCTTCACCAACGCGTATCAGGCCAAGTACGACAAGCAGCCCGACAACTACATGGCCGCCCTCGCCTACGCGCAGCTGTGGTCGTACGCCGCCGCCATCAACGACGCCGGCAGCACCGACCAGGCCGCCGTCATCTCCTCGATGGAGAACCTGACGTTCGACTCTCCCATGGGCCCATGGAAGTTCCACGACTCCCAGATCACCCACCACCAGGGCTTCGGCGCCGACATGTGGCTGGTGTTCCAGTACCAGAACGGCGTGCGCGAGCTGGTCTGGCCCACGGCCAAGGCCACGGCGCCGCTGCAGAGCTGCCGCTGATCCGAGCCTGATCCGAGGCCGATCCGACCAGGGGGTGGGGCTTTGGCCGCCCCACCCCCACCCGACCCCCCTTCCCAGGACGACACCCATGACCCTTCCACGAGCCAGCACCGTTCCCCCGCCAGCACCGGCCGAGGGCCGCGCATGGACCTGACCCTGCTCGCCCAGGGGATCGTCTCCGGCGTCCTCGCCTCCGGGCTCTACGCCCTCGTCGCGGTCGGCCTGGCGCTGGCCATCGGCGTCATCGGCGTGGTGAACTTCGCGCACGGCGAGTTCTTCATGGTCGGCGCCTTCCTCGCCTACCAACTCTTCGTGAGCTTCGGCTTCGACCCGTTGCTCTCCCTTCTCTTCGTGGCGCCCGCACTGTTCGTTATCGGCGCCGTGATCTACCTATCCACCATCCGCTTCGTGCTGCGGGCCCCGGAGCTCAACCAGATGCTGCTCACCTTCGGCATCGGCATCGTCCTGCAGAACCTCGCCCTGCTGATCTGGGGCGGGGATCCGCGCACGATCAGCAACGTGCCCTACCGCTCGGTGGGGTATCAGATCGGCGGCATCAGCGTGGGCCTCGTCCCGCTGGGGAGCTTCCTCATCTCGCTGGTGCTGGTCGTGGCGCTCTACCTGGTGCTGGCCCGCACCCCACTGGGCCGCGCCATGCGCGCCGTGGCCCAGAACCGCATCGGGGCCAGCCTGGTGGGGCTCGAGGTCGACCGCATCTACCTGGTGGCCTTCGCCCTGTCGGCGCTGCTCGCCGGCATCGGCGGGGTGATGATCGCCGTGATCCAGTCCCCGACGCCGACGGTGGGCTTCGCCTTCACCCTCAAGGCGTTCGCCATCGTCGTGCTGGCGGGTCTGGGCAACATCCGCGGCATCGTCTGGGCGTCGCTGACCGTCGCCCTGTCGGAGTCGCTCGTGGCCACCCTGGTACCCAACGGGGACGCGCTTCGCAACGCCGTGTTCTTCGCCATCATCTTCGTGGTGCTGGTACTGCGATCCCGGAGGACGGCATGACGGGCGCGCGCCGTGACCTGCTGTGGGCCACGCTGCTGGCGGTGGTGCTGTTCGCCCTCCCCACGCTGCTGCGGGCCTTCTTCGACCGCGCCTCGGTGAGCTACCTCTCGCTCGCCATCAACGCCCTCAGCCTGGGCGTGTTGGCGCTGTCCTGGGACATCCTGGCGCGCACCGGGCAGCTGTCGCTCGCGCACGCCGCGTTCTACGGTGCCGGCGCGTACACCACGGCCGTCCTCGCCAGGGCAGGTGGCCTGCCACTGGCGCTCGGCCTCCCCCTCGGAGGTCGTCGTCGCGGCCCTTCTCGCACTGGGCTTGGGGTCGGTGACGCTGCGGCTGCGGGGCATCTACTTCGCCATCGCCACGCTGGCGTTCACGGAGGTCCTCAAGGCCGTCGTCCAGGAGCTGCCCACCGCCCTCGCCGGGGGCTCGGCGGGCCTCAACGTGGCGCCGCTGTTCCGACCCGCCTTCGTGCCCGGGCAGATGGAGCGATGGGAGATCGCCTTCCTCCGCAACCGCAGCTACTTCTACGTGTACGCCGGCGTGCTGCTGCTCACCGTGCTCGTCTCCATCATCGTGCAGCGCTCCCGGCTGCGGCACGCCTTCACCGCCGTGCGCACCAACGAGGAGGTCGCGGCCGTGATGGGGGTGCGTCCCGCGCGCGCGAAGCTGCTCGCGTTCGTGCTCTCCAGCGGCCTGGCGGGTGTGCTGGGGGCGGTGGAGGCCCACCGCCTCGGAAGCGTGATCCCGGACGGGACCTTCGCGATCTCCACGACCGTGTTCGCCCTCGTCACCCCCATCTTCGGGGGACTCTACACCACCCTCGGGCCCATCCTGGGCGCCGGCGTGCTCTCCGGCATCGAGGAGACGCTCAAGCGCACCTTCGCCGACGGCTACCTGATCGGGTACGGGATCGTGCTGGTGGTGTCGATCCTGTTCATGCCGCGGGGGCTGGTGGGGCTCGCCACCCGCGTGTTCCGCCGTCGCGTCGCGGCGCCGCCTCCACCCCCGCCGAGCCCCCCTGAGACGGGCGCGTCCGCCCCGCGCGAGGGCACCCCATGATGCTCCGCGCCGACGGGCTGTCCAAGCGATTCGGCGGCCTCGACGCCGTCAAGGACCTGAGCTTCGCCGTCGAGGAGGGCGAGATCTTCGCCATCATCGGGCCCAACGGCGCGGGCAAGACGACCACCCTCAACATGGTCTCGGGCCTGTTGGCGCCCACCGAGGGGCGCCTGCTGCTGCACGGCGAGGACATCACCCACGCCTCCAGCGCCGAGCGCTGCCACGCGGGGCTGGGGCGGGCGTTCCAGGTGGTGCAGCCGTTCCCGGAGATGAGCGTCGAGGAGAACGTCATGGTGGGCGCCCTGTTCGGCACCCCGGGGGTGGGCCGCGCCGAGGCCGTGAGGCGCACCCGGGAGGCGCTCGAGCGCAGCGGCCTCACCGGGCTGCGCGCCGTGCCGGCGGAGGAGCTGACGCTGCTGCAGGAGAAGCGCCTGGAGATCGCGCGTGCCCTCGCCACCGGGCCCGACGTGCTGCTGCTCGATGAGGTCATGGCCGGGCTACGGCCGGCCGAGGCGCGCCAGGCCGTCGAGCTCATCCGCGCGGTCCGCGACCAGGGGGTGACGGTGGTGTTCATCGAGCACGTCATGCCGGTGGTGCGCGACCTGGCGGACCGGGTGCTGGTGATGGACTACGGCCGCAGGATCGCGGAGGGCACCTACGCCGAGGTGACGGCCGACCCCCGCGTGATCGAGGCGTACCTCGGGCGCGACGACGAGGAGGCCGCCGCGGGGCACGACGCCGGCCCGGGCGGCGCCGCCGGTCAGGGCTCCGGGGCGGACCGAGGCGACGAAGCGGCGCGGCGGCGCCCTCCGGGCGACGGCGAGGACGCGTCGTGAGCCGGGCGGCCGCCGCGTCCAAGGGCGTCCCGGCCCTCGAGGTGCGCGGCCTGGAGGCGGGGTACGGCAAGATCCAGGTGCTGTGGGGGATCGACCTCGAGGTCGAGGACGGCGCCTTCGTGACCATCATCGGCGCCAACGGCGCCGGCAAGACCACACTGCTGCGGACGGTCTCGGGGCTCATCGCGCCGCGTGCGGGCCACGTCGCGGCCTTCGGGCACGACCTGCGGGGGCACAGCGCGGCGCGCATCGTGCGCGCCGGCGTGGGGCACGTGCCGGAGGGGCGGCAGCTGTTCCCCCTGATGAGCGTCTCGGAGAATCTCGAGAGCGGCGCGGACTACCTCCCCCGCGCACGCGCCCAGGCGCCCGAGACGCGCGCCGAGGTGCTCGAGCTGTTCCCGCGCCTATCGGAGCGCCGCGGCCAGCTCGCCGGCACGCTCTCGGGCGGGGAGCAGCAGATGCTCGCCATCGGCCGCGCGCTCATGAGCCGCCCGCGGCTGCTGCTGGTCGACGAGCCCAGCCTCGGGCTCTCCCCCGCCCTCGCCAAGGCCGTCTTCGGCGCGTTGCGCGCGATCAACGAACGGGGGGTCACGGTCGTGCTGGTGGAGCAGAACGTGCAGCAGTCGCTGCGCCTGGCCGACCGCGCCTTCGTGCTCGAGAACGGGCACATCGTCAAGCAGGGGGCCGGCTCGGAGCTGCTGAAGGACCCGGAGGTGCGGGCGGCGTACCTGTCGTTGTAGCTCGGCCACGCCCCGCGCGTGGGGCGGCGCGGCCGGCGATCAGGCCGACCCGGGGCCGCCGCCGTGTCGCGTCAGCCAGGCGTCGGCGAGGCGGGTGGCGAGGTCCGGGTCGCCCGAGGTCAGGACGGCGATCCCGTGCCCCGTGGCCGGGGACACCCGCACCGTATGGCACAGCGCCGGGACGTTGTGGCCGTCGTGCCCCACCACGAAGCCGTCGCGTCCGTCGCGAGCGAAGAGCTTGACCCCGAGGCCCCACACGGGCCGGCCGTCCTCGGTGGCCGCGGGGGCCGGCGCCCACATCTCTCGGAGCGTGTCGGGCTCGAGCACCGGGTTGGGCCGTACGTGCGCCTGCAAGAACCGCCCCAGGTCGCGGAGCGTGGCGTACAGCGAGGCCGCCGCGCTCGCCGTGTACCGCCGCGGCGAGGTGGCCACCCGCCCCACGTCGAAGCTGGTCGCGAGGTCGACGACGCGTCCGCCCTCCACCAGGTCGTCTAAGGAGAACGTGGCCGTGTCCATCCCCAGCGGGCGGAGCACCAACGACGCCATGGCCTCGGCGAAGGGCCGACCGACGATCTCCTCGACGAGGAGCTGCAGGATCGTGTATCCGCCCCCCGAGTAGCGCCACGCCGTACCGGGCTCCCGCGCGACCCGCACGCCGCGCGGGGCGCCGTGCATCACGTCCCGAGTGTGCTCGAGTGACGCCTCCAGGGACTGCGGCCGCTCCCCGGGGCCGAACCCGAGATACCCCAGGTCGTCGTCGAGGCCGGCCGTGTGGCTCAACAGCTGACGCACGGTGACGCGCGCGGGATCGACACGCCGGGGATCGGTGCCCGGCTCGGCCCTCAGGCGCCAGCGCGTGAGCCGACGGACAACGGGCTCATCGAGGTCGATCTCTCCCCGTTGCGCCAGCGCCATCACGCCCCAGGCGGCCACGGCCTTGCTCACGGACGCCAGCTGGTAGCGCGTGCGTCCCACATCGACCGGCGCCCCGGTGTCCGCATCGGCGACACCGAGACCGTGCTCACACACGATGGCGCCGTCGCGCATCATCACCAGGGCCGCGCTCCCCGCGCCGGCGTCGACCGCGCGGCCCGCCTCGCGGATCATGTCGATGATTTGCTCGTCGCTCATGGCGGCGAGTATCGCACGGGTCGGGCAACGAAGGGGCCCCGGGCGCGCCGCCCGAGCACCCGCCCCGCGCTCGGGCTCCGAGCAGTGCGGGGCCCGCTCTGTGGGCGCTCAACCGGCCGGGCCGACGGGTAGCGGAGCGCCTGGCCTACTCGCTCGGCGGGCGTCGATCGAACACGCGAGGCGACGGCGCGGGCCGCCCAGGCACGTGCCCGTGCGGCCCGCGGCCCGCCGACTTCACGTGGGCTCCTAGATCAATTGAAGAAGGTGGCCAACCAATCCAGGTCGTCCGCCTGGTCGACGCGGTAGCCGCCGCCCACGCCGGCGCAGTTGCCGTTGAGGCCGAACGATGTCACGGCGACGACCGTGTTCGTGTCATTGAGGAACATGGGGCCACCGGAGTCACCGAAGCAGGTGCCGCCGGTGTGGTGGTTGCCGGAGACCATCACAGACGTGCCGGCGGGGATGCCGGCCGTGCCCGTGAGGTTGACGATGTCGAGGACGGCCTGGAGGCGGACCCGCTGCGCGGCATCCTTCTTACCGTTGACGCTGGCTGCCTGTAGCCCATACCCCACGGCGGTCACGGTGTTGTCCTGCTGACCTCTGCGGGACTTGAAGGTATCGAGCTCGCCAAGCTCGGGCAACACGCCGTACTCCGCCATGGGGTACGGGACATCGAGCACGACGACCCCGAGGTCGAACAGGAAGAACGCGTTAGGGTCGAACTGCGGGTGCACGAACGCGGTCCCGGAGACATCACCGGCGAAGGGGTAGCCATTGGCCGGGATGCCCGTCTCGACGTCCTCGTCGAACCAGATGGTGGCGCGGGCGGCCGGCGCCTCGGTGCAGTGTCCCGCGGTGAGGAACACCGTGTCCGAGAGGAGCGTGCCCGTGCAACGCCACAGCGGGTTGCCGTTGGCGTCCAGGGCGACCATCAACCCCACGTACGGGTGGTCGCCGTTGTCGGCGCCGCCGTTGGTGATCTGCGGCGTGAGCGTGGGCGCGGTGGCGTCGGTGGCGGCCCCACATGCCGACAGCACCGCCACCAGACCCACGCCTAGGACGAACAGGACGAGCGAACGCAAACGCATACTCTCTCTCCCTCTCCCCCAGGTTGTGAGATGGAGAGAGTCTACCAGGTTCCCTGCCGCGGCGCGCGGCGGGCGTCATGGCGCACGACCGCGGCGCGGGCCGCCCCGGCGCGGCCGGCTCGATGGGGGTCTCGCTGGCTCTAGGCCACGACGTGGATGACGCCGGTCATCCAGGGGCACACGGCGCAGGCGATGCGGTAGGTGCCCGCCTCGGTGGGCGTCCAATCCACGCTGGCGCCGGTGGCGAACGGGATGATCGCGGGGTGTCCGGCCAGGACCGTCGGGCTCCCGGCGGGCATGATCAGGAAGTCGTGCCGGAAGCTGCGCCCCACGGTGGTGAGCTCGAAGCGCACCGTCTGGCCGACCCGCACGGTGAAGGACGCCGGCGCGAAGTAGTGGTCGCCGAGCGTGACGAACAGGACGGCGGGTTGCACGGCGTCGGCGGTGAGGTCCACACCGATGTCGGGGCTCTGCGCGCGGGCGCCCAGCGCGAGTACCGTGAGCGCCACGATGCCGATGCGGGTGAGGTTCCGGTGTTTCGCCAGCGTACGCATGCTCCACCTCGCTTCGCCCCCGTCCGGCGAGGCTCCTGTGGAGACCGGCGGAGGCTCCTTGGGGACGACCTAACGAACGATCGTTAGGCTCCGGGGGAACGCATGCCCCGAGACGCGCTCCACATTCCCACGCGCCTCGTTAGCCTGTGCGGCGGGTACGCCCGCCCGGCAGGAACCCTCTCACCCACCAGCGTACGCGTCCGAGCGGGCGAAGCCCAGGGACAATCCTCCCCCGTGCCCACCGACGCATGCGGGGGAAGCGCGTCGGGAGCCCGTTCGCGGTCGTTGCGCCGTCCGGTGAGAGCCAGGGCACCACGCGCCGCCGCGGAGTATGCGATACCTTCAGGCATGAGCTTCGACCGCCGCCAGGGCCGAGGGGCCCCGTGAGCACCCGGACCACCCCGCAGCGGCCCCATCGCCTGGGTGCGGGCGCGCGGGACGCGGGCGCCCAGCGCGGCGAGGTCGAGCGCGGCGGCATCCCCAACCGCAGCCGCGTGGTGCTGGCCGTGATGCTGACGATCCTGGTCGTCTTCGCCGCGCGGCTGATGAGCCTGCAGCTCGCCAGCGGGGAGCGCTACAACGAGCTCTCCACCCAGAACTTCACGCACACCGTGCGCATCGCCCCCCTTCGAGGGCGCATCCTCGCCCGGGACGGCACCGTCCTGGCCGACGACCGCATCGCCTACGACCTGATGTACACCGGCGGCGCCATCGAGGGGTGGGACCGGCTCGCCCTGCTCCTCGACCTCCAGGGGGAACCGCATGCGCCGGACCCCACCATCCCCGAGGAGGCGCGCGACGGCGCCGTCCTGGCCTGGAACATCCCCGATGCCCTCACGGCCGCCGTCGAGGAGCGCGTGGCGGGGCAACCCAACCTCTACCTCCGCGAGCGCGTGGAGCGCACCTACCCCACGAACCTGGCGGCCCAGGTGGTGGGGTACACCACCCTGGCCGATCCCGAGCGCCTGCCCGACCACGCCCCGACCGACATGGCGGGGGCGATGGGTATCGAGGCTAGCTATGAGGCGCAGCTCTACGGCACGCCGGGGCAGAAGATGGTGGAGAGCGACAACCGTGGGACCGTCCTGAGCGAGTCCGTGCTCACCCCGCCCGGCCCCGGGCGCGACCTCGTGCTCACCATCGACCCGGCGCTGCAGAGGCTGGCCGAGGACGTCCTCGCCGGCTCGCTCACCTACGTCAACGAGCAGCGAGCGCGCGACGACCTGCCGCCCGACGGCGCGGTCCGCGGCGCCCTGCTGGCGCTCGATCCCCGCTCGGGCGAGATCCTGGCGATGGCCAGCGCCCCGTCGTTCGACCAGAACGTCTTCACACGCCGCCCGAGCGACCCCGCCCAGGTGGAGGCGATCCTCACCGACGGCACCAACCTCCCCTTGAGTAACCGCGCCTTCGAGGCCTTCCCGCCGGCCTCCACCTTCAAGCTGGTGACCAGCCTGACGCTGCTGGAGCAGGGCTACGTGCAACCCGGCACGAGCTACAACTGCGCGGCCAGCATCCAGTTCGGCGGCATCCGCTGGCGCAACTGGTCCTACCCGATCTCGCGCGGCTCACAGGACCTGGTCGAGGCCATCGCGGACTCCTGCAACACCTACTTCTGGCAGGCCGTGCTGGACACGCCGGACGCCCGCTCCGGCTGGGCTCCGTTCATCGCGGCCATGACGCAACGCGCGCGCGACCTCGGCTTCGGCCGGCCGGTGGGGATCGGGCTCGACAACGAGAAGTCCGGCCGCGTGCCGGACGACGCCTGGTCGCGCGCCTACCACGGCTGGCCCTGGCGCCCCGGGGATTCCCTCAACGTCTCCATAGGGCAGGGCGACACCCTGGCGACGCCCGTGCAGGACGCCCTGCTGGCCGCCACCGTGGCCATGGACGGGCTGCAGGTACAGCCGCACCTCGTGCGCGCCGTGGGCGGCGCCCCCGTCGAGGTCCCCAAGAAGCAGATCGAGAGTCGCTACTGGGGGGTGCTGCGCGACGGCATGCGGCACATGGTCACCGACCACGGCAGCAACCGCTACCTGGGCTCCGGGAGCGGGCTGCCCGTGAGCGTGGCGGGGAAATCGGGCACCGCGCAGAACGCCCGGGGGGACGGCTACGATCACGTCTGGTTCACGGGCTTCGCGCCCGTGGAGGATCCCGAGATCGTGGTCGTGGTGTTCATCCAGAACGGCAACAAGAGCACCGAGGTGGCGGTGCCCACGGCGCGCGACTTCCTGCTGGGCTACTTCGCGAACCGCGCGGAGGCCGCGGCCGCCGCGCCTTGAGCCGCCAGCCGGCCCGCGCGGCCTACCCGGGCGCCCCCACCGTCCAGTCGAGGATCACCTTGCCGGCCTCGCCGGCGCGCATCACGTCGAATCCCTGCTGGAAATCGCGCGCCGCGAAACGGTGGGTGATGACCGGCGAGGGGTCCAGGCCGGCCTGCAGCATGTTGGCCATCTTGTACCAGGTCTCGAACATCTGCCGGCCGTAGATGCCACGGATCTCCAAGCCCTTGAAGATCACGCGGTTCCAGTCGATGGCGATGGGCGCGCTGGGGATGCCCAACAGCGCGATCTTGCCCCCGTGGTTGATGCTGGCGAGGAGCTGCTCGAAGGCGGCCGCCGCCCCCGACATCTCCATCACCACGTCGAATCCCTCCGTCATGCCCAGCTCCGCCATCACCTGCCGCAGGTCCGCATCGGGCGACGACACGTCGACGGCGCGGTCCACCACCCCCATGCGCTCGGCAAGGCGCAGGCGGCCCGGGTTGACGTCGGTGATCACCACGTAGCGCGCCCCCACGAAGCGCGCCACGGCGGCGGCCATGATGCCGATGGGGCCCGCGCCCGTGACGAGGACGTCCTCCCCCACCAGGTCGAAGGCGAGCGCCGTGTGCACGGCGTTGCCCAACGGATCGAGGATGGCCGCCCAGTCGTCGGGAATGCCCTCGGGCACCTTGAAGGCGTTGCCGGCCGGCAACACGAAGCGCTCGGCGAACGCGCCGGGCCGGTTGACGCCGACACCCAGGGCGTTGCGGCACAGGTGGCGGCGGCCGGCGCGGCAGTTGCGGCAGTGGCCGCAGGTGATGTGCCCCTCCCCGGACACGCGGTCGCCCACCTGGTAGCCCTGGACCTCCGAGCCCACCGCCTCCACCACGCCCACGTACTCGTGGCCGGTGACCATGGGCACCGGTACGGTCCGTTGCGACCAGGCGTCCCAGTTATAGATGTGCACGTCGGTGCCGCAGATCGAGGTGTGGGTGATCCTGATGAGCAGGTCGTTCGGCCCCACGGCGGGCTCACGCACCTCCATAGCCCAGATGCCGTCGCGCGGCTCGAGCTTGCCCAGTGCCCTCACGCGATCACCCCGAGCTCGCGACCCACGCGCGTGAACGCCAGAATCGCGCGCTCGATCTGCTCCGGGGTGTGCAACGCCGACATCTGCGTGCGGATGCGCGCCTGCCCCCTGGGCACCACGGGGTAGGAGAAGCCGATCACGTAGATGCCCTCTTCCAGCAGCCGCTCGGCCATCCGGGTGGCGAGCGCCGCATCGCCGATCATCACGGGGATGATGGGGTGCCCGGCACCCCCCAGCGTGAAGCCCGCCCGGGTCATGGCCTCACGGAAGGTCGCGCTGTTCTCACGCAGCCGGCGGCGCAGGTCGCCCGAGCCCTCCAGTAGGTCCAGCACCTTCAACGACGCGGCCACCACGGCCGGCGCGACGCTGTTGCTGAAGAGGTAGGGGCGGCTGCGCTGCCGCAGCCACGCCACGACCTCCTTGCGCCCCGCGGTGTAGCCCCCCGAGGCGCCGCCGAGCGCCTTACCGAGCGTCCCCGTGAGGATGTCGACGCGGTCCAGCACGCCGCAATGCTCGTGGCTGCCGCGGCCGTGCTCGCCCAGGAAGCCCACGGCGTGGCTGTCGTCCACCATCACCAGCGCATCAAAGCGGTCGGCGAGGTCGCAGATGGCGGCCAGGTCGGCGACGACCCCGTCCATCGAGAACACCCCGTCGGTGGCGATGAGCCGGAAGCGCGCGTCCTGCGCCTCCCGCAGGCGTTGCTCGAGCTCCGCCATGTCGTTGTTGGCGTAGCGCAGCCGGCGCGCCTTGCACAGCCGGACGCCATCGATGATGCTGGCGTGGTTCAGCGCGTCGCTGATGATGGCGTCCTCCGGGCCGAGCAGCGCCTCGAACAGGCCCCCGTTGGCATCGAAGCACGACGAGTACAGGATGGCGTCCTCGGTTCCAAGGAACGTGCTGAGGCGCGCCTCGAGCTCCTTGTGAATGTCCTGCGTGCCGCAGATGAAGCGGACCGACGCCATCCCGAAGCCGCGCTCCTCGATCCCCTGCTGCGCGGCCCGCATCACCTCGGGGTGGTTGGCCAGCCCGAGGTAGTTGTTGGCGCAGAAGTTGAGCACCTTCTCACCGTCCGCGACGGTGATCTCAGCCTGTTGCTGGGAGTGGATGATGCGCTCGTCCTTGTAGAGCCCGTCGCGCCTCAGCGTCTCGGTCTCGGCCCGGAGGTGGTCCAGAATCGCGCGTGCCATGTCGCTCCTCCCACGTGGCTCTCGACGAGGGTCCACGGTGCTCGGGGCGGGCGGCACGGAGGGCGGGTCCGCGCCCGGCTCCGCGGGCGCGCCCGCGCCCATGGTGTCGCGTCCAGGCTACCGCGAGGCCGGGGATCCCGCGCGCGCAGCGAGGCGCCACGCTCGGCCGCACGCCGGTCGCCGGGCGCGCTAAGGATCCCCCGCGCGCGTGGCGACGCGGGGGCGAGGCGGCGGGTCACCCCAGCCGGTAGCGCGCGCCGTCGTCCGGCACGTCGACGGCGGCCCCGAACGCCGCGCGCGCCTCCGCCTCCACACGGTCGGGCGAGGCGAACCGAGCGAGGTGCACCAGCGCCAGGCGGCGCGCCCCCGCTTCGCGCGCGAGCACTGCGGCCTGGCGCGCCGTGGGGTGCATCAGGCGGGCGGCACGCGCGGCGGCCTCCGCCCCGTCGGACTCGGCGCACAGCGCGTCGCACACGAACAGATCGGCGTCTCGGGCGCACGCCGCGAGCCCCGCGCACGGGAGGCTGTCCGCGCTGTACGCCAACACGCAGCCGTCCCCGCCGACGCGCAGCGCGAGGGTGGGAACCCGGTGCTCGACAGCGCACCCCACGATCTCCAACCCCGCCAGGGTGCGCCGCTCGCCGTCGGCCAGCGGGTGGAAGGTCGGCCGCAGGGCGAGCGCCTCGGCCAAGTGCGGGTACGTCACCTCGAACAGCGTCCGCGCCGCCTCCAGGGCATCGGGCGGGCCGTGCACCCGCACCTCGGGCGCCGCGATGAACAGGGCCATGAGACCGCCGATGTGGTCCCCGTGGCGGTGTGTGACCACCACGTCCGCCACGCCGTCGAGCGGGACTCCGTGGTGTGTCAGGCGCCGCGTCAGCTCGAAGCCCCCACATGCGTCGAGCAGCACGGGCGCCTCCCCGTTCGCTCGCACCAGCATCCCCAGCGTCGCGCGCCCCGGGGCCAAGGGTGCGCCCGTGCCCAACAGGGTGACGTCCATCGCTCCTCCTTCACCGGGGACCGTGCAGGGCCGCACTCCGCAGCGCCGGTCGCTCCGCGCCACAGCGTACGTCGGGTCCGACCCGGATCCCGCCCGGAACGCCGCCAACGCGCCCTGCCCGAGGCGCCCCGAACCACGTCACACACGCGACACCCGGCGCCATGCCCGCCGTGCTAGGATGCGTCGAAGACCATCGTTGGGCGTCCGCCCTCCGGTGATTCTGGCTGCGGCGGGAGTTCTGCCGGGTCCCGCGCCATCCCCGCGACACATCGGTCGCGCTTTGGTTCCCGCGGGAACCGCGACCCCTAGGCCGGGCCCCTCGAGGGCGCCGCGCCCCCAGCCGCGTGGCCCGCGTCGCTTAGACCGGGCACCCCCCGCACCACGCTTCCCGCACGCTCGTGGCAGCGCCACGAGGAAGGGAGATCATGGCACAGAACGAGCTCCAAGACGAACTCGCGCAGTTGCGCAAGGACCTCGACGGGGTCCGCGGCGACCTCGCCAAACTCGCAAAGACCTCCGGAAGCGCCGCAGAATCCGGCGTCCAGGCCGCCCGAGAACGCCTCGAGGCGGAGACCGAGGAACTCCTCGAACGCCTCCGTGGCGCCGCCAGCAGCGCCGGCGAGAAGGGGCGCTCCGTGATGGAAGGGGTCGAACGGGAGGTCGGCGAGAAGCCGATCACCTCGCTGCTCACCGCCTTCGGCGTGGGCGCCGTCGTTGGCTGGATCGCGTCGCGCAAGTAGACCCGTGCGCGCCGCGATGACCGAGACGCTGTTGGCCGCGGTGGATCTGGTCGAGGCCGAGGCCGCCAGCGCCAAGCGCGGGGCCTACCGGCTCGCGCTCGCCATCCTCTTGGCCGCGGTGGGTGCGGCCCTGCTGCTGTTCGCCGCGCTCGCTCTCGGGTGGGGATTGCTGACCGCGCTGTCCAGCGCGCTGACGCCCGCCTGGGCCCGAATCCTGGTGGGCGCGGCGCTGGCGCTCGTGGCGGGGGGTGTGCTGTGGATCGCGGCCCGCACCAACCGCTGAGCGTGGCCCAGGCCAAGCAGCAGCTGCGTGCCGTGGTGGAGGGCGGCGGTAGTAGCGCCTGGGGCGCTTCCTCCTCCGGCGCGCCCGTGCGATCGGCGCGCGAGGCGGCCCGCACCCATCCATGGACGGCCCTGGGTGCCGCCTGCCTCGCGGGGTTGGTGGTCGGGGCATCACCCCGGGCGCGTGACGCCACGCTGGCGCTGGTGGCGCGCGTCCTGCTGGGGTGAGTCGAGGCCGCACCGCACGCCTCCGCATCGCTCACCCGCTGGCAGCGCGCCCTTCACCGCCGTTCCGACCGTCGGCGGGCTGGTGCGGTTCGGGTCGGGCCAGGCGCCAGCCGCGCAGGCGCGTCAGCGAGAGTCGGGGGTTCTGGGTCACGACCCCCCACCATCGATCCGGCCCACCCGCTCGCTGATACAGACGCGCCGACAGACTGACCCGCTCGTTCACGAATGCCTCGAGCACGGTGTGGTCTAGGAACAGGCGGATGTGCAGGCGATTCTCGGACCCGCCGGCCAGGACGTCCTCGGGTACCGCGACGCGCTGCAGGCCGAGTTCTGACGGGTTGTGCTCGGGCATCAACCGCCGCAACGCCACCATCCGCTGAACAGGATCGATCTCCAGCACGTAGCCGACGCTGAGGTCGCGGTCGCACCCCAGGAGGACTCCGTACGGGCGATCGTCGCCGCCGGGACGGACCGCCACTTCGAGATCGAGTTCGGCCTGTGCGGGCAACGGTCCCAGCAATCGGTATCTCAGGTCTGCTCTGTCCGCGGGAGGCCCGAGAACGGCGTGGGCGGTCGAGAGGACCGCGACGTCGCCATCCGAACGCCACGCGCCCCGTCCCGGCAGGGCCTCCGGCGTCAGGCGAAGTTGCTCGCGCCGCAAGCGCTTCAGCTCCGGCGCGGGGCGCTGGCGCATGCGGCCGTCGGTCGAGGTCTCCACGACGCGCGGCAGCGCCATCACTCCGCCCCACTCCCACGGGCTACTGTCGCCTGTCGGCCCGGTCTCGGCCTTGCGCCCGAAGAGGAACGCGAACAACAGGCGGCGGCCATCTTCGTGCCTGGCCGTCTTGGCCGCGTAGAAGCGGAAGTCGTCGAGCTGGGCCGGGTCGTCTCGACGGAAACGTCCCTCCCCATCGCGCCAACGCACCTGCACCCCGAAGTCCGAGTACAGCAGCGTCGTCCGGCCCCCCTCCTCGAAGAGGTCGGGGCACTCGCAACGATGCACGTCGCCCGGGTAGTACAGCACCCCCATCGGGTCCCAGGTCCGCAGGTCGGTCGAGCGGAACTGCGCGACGGCGCCGCGCAGCGCCGTCGGCGCCCCGGCGAGGTCCGCCGTCAGCAGCAGGCGATAGCCGTCGCCGGCGCGCACCAGCTGCGGGTCGCGCCAGGCCGCCTCCGGCCCGGTGGCGAAGGGCGCCCCGGGAAGCAGGAGCGGGTTGGCGGGATCGCGTCGCCAGTGCACGAGGTCTTCGCTGGTGGCCCGGCACACGCTCTGGCGGCGGCCGTCCGGTTCACCGACCCCCGTGTAGAACAGCTCGAAGTGGTCGTCGACGCGCACCACCGAGCCCGTCCAGCACCCGAAGGCGTCGGGGCCGGCGGGCTCCGGCACGAGCGCGTCCGGCAGGCGCTCCCAGCGGATGAGGTCCCGGCTGGCCACGTGTGCCCAGCGCATCCCATCGAACGCGCCGTCCCCGGGCGAGTTCTGGAAGAACACGTGGGTCCATCCCCGCCAGTGGATCGGCTTGGGATCGCCGAAGAGCCCGGCTGTCGGCCGGTAGTGCCACCCCACGAGCGGCATGGTGCGCGCGGCCCCCGTCCCGCTCAGCCCTTCACGCCGCTGCTGGCCACGCTCTGCACGAACCAGCGGTTGAAGATCAGGTAGACGATCAGCACGGGCACGGTGATGAGGGCGGCGAACGCCATGATCTGCCCCCACTCGCGCGGTTGTTGCCCGAAGAACTGCTGCATGGCGAGCGGCAGGGGCCGGACCTCCACGCTGCGGGCCACCATCACCGGCCACAGCAACTGCCCCCAATACCGCAGGAACAGCAGGATGGAGGCGGTGGCGATGACGGGGCGCGACAGCGGCAGGAGGATGCTCCAGTAGATGCGCAGGCGGCCGGCACCGTCGACCACCGCGGCCTCCTCGATGTCCTTGGGGAGATTGATGAAGAACTGGTAGAAGAGGAAGATCGAGAACGCATCGGCGATGAACGGGACGATCTGGACGAAGAGCGTATCCAACCAACCGACGCGGTTCACCATCATCAACAGCGGCACCGAGATCGACTCGAAGGGGATGATCATCAGGGCCACCACCACCCCCAGCGCCACGGCGCGGCCGCGGAAGCGCATGCGCGCCAGTGCGTACGCGGCCAGGCTGTTGACGAACAGCCCAATCCCCACGATGCTGCCGACGATCACCAGCGAGTTGCGCATCGCCACGCCGAAGGGCAGGTTCGCGAACACGTCCCGGAAGTTCTTCAGCGACACGACGCTGGGCACGAACGCCATCGGCGAACCCAGGTCGCGGATGATGAGCTGGTCGTCCGGCTTGAGGCTCGAGACGATCATGATGACCACCGGGAACAGGAAGAAGGCGGCCAGGACGAGCAGCAGCACGTAGCTGCCGAGCGCCGACGTCATGCGACGAAGCGACATCAGACGTTCCTCTCCTCGGGGAGAAGGCGGCGTTGCAGCAGGGTGATGACGAGCACGATGAGGAAGAACACCACCGTGAGCGCCGACGCGTAGCCCACCTTGAGCTGTCCGAAGCCGACCCGCTCGATCTGGAACACGACCGTCTGCGTGGCGTTCTGCGGTCCGCCCTGTGTCATCACCTTGACCTGGTCGTAGAGCCGGAACGCCAGGATCGAAGTGGAGATCACCACGAACACGGTGGTGTTGCGCAGCCCCGGCAGGGTGATGTTCAAGAACGACTTCCAGCGGTTGGCGCCGTCGATGCGGGCCGCCTCGTAGAGCGTCTGCGGGATCTCCTGCAGGCCGGCCAGGAAGATCACCATCTGGAAGCCCGCGCCCTGCCAGATGGACATGATCATGATCGCCGGCAGCGCCGTGCGCGGGTTCTGCAGCCAGTCGATGTTCCCGGTGAGCCCGAAGGTGAGCGTGTGCAGGAACTGGTTGATGAAGCCGTGCGAGGGGTTGTAGAGCAGGAACCAGATGGCGGAGACCACCACCATGGTGGTGACCACCGGGCTGAAATAGATGGTGCGGAACAGATTGGTGCCGCGGATCTTCTGGTTGACCAGCATCGCCATGCCCAGCGCCAGCGCCGATTGCACCGGCACCACGACCGCGGCGAAGACGAAGTTGTTGGTCAGCGCGCGCAGGAACACCGGGTCTTGCAGGATGCGGTGGAAGTTGCGCAGGCCGACGAAGGCGGTCGGGAGGCGCGGGTTGGGGATGAGGCGCTGATCGGTGAAGGCCAGCCCGACGGCCAGCAGGAACGGCACCACCAGGAACAGCAGCAGTAGCAGCAGGGCCGGCAGGGTGAAGAGCCAGGCCTGGCGGGCATCGCGCCGCTCCATGGCGCCGCGGCGCGGCGCACGGGTCGCGGACCTCGTGGTCATGGCATGCCTCCGGCGGGCGCGAGGGGCGGGCCCGCGGCGCGCCCCGGGAGCGGCTCCCGGCGGCGCACGGGCGGGCCGGCCCTGGGCGGCGCCGTTACGGCGCCGCCCAGGGGGGCGATCCTCAGTTGGGGTAGCCGCGGTTGTCCTGGATGTCCTGGTCGATGGTGTCGGCCGCGCTCTGAAGCTCCGACGCGACGTCCGCGCCGTTGGCGATGTTGGCGACCGCCTGGGCGAAGGCCTGCGTGATCACCGGGTACGCCGGCGTCTGCGGGCGCGGCACGGCGATCGACTGGAGCTGCTGTACGTACAGGTTGAGCGGGCCGTCGGCGCCGTACAGGTCCGACATCTGGATCGCCGAGGTGCGGGCCGGCACGGCACCGTTGGCGTCCGTCATGCGCAGGATCTGGTCGGGCTGGATGAGGTAGTCGAGGAAGGCCCAGGCGCCCTCGGGGGTGGAGCAGGAGTCGCTGATGCCCCAGTTCCAGGAGCCCATGCCGGTCTTGGGACCGGTCCCGAAGTCCGGCATCGGGATGAGGACGAGGTCATTGCCGAGGGCCTTGGCGTAGTCGTTGTAGGCCCAGTGGCCGACCCAGGAGAGGGCGGCCACCTTGTTCACGGCGAAGTCGCCGTCGCCCGCGGGCGTGGCGGTGGTCCAGCCGTTCTGGAACCAGGACTGGAAGTGCGTCATGGCGTCGATCGAGGCCTGGCTGGTGAGCGGGTCGGCGTTCTGGAAGCCGTTGCGGTCGATCAGGTCCCCGCCGAAGCCCTGCAGGATGGGGCTGAAGCCGTAGGTGAACCACTCGCCCTGCCCGTAGTTGAACTTGAGGTCGAGGGCGTACTCCACATCGGGGAGCGCCGTGAGCTTGGCCATGGCGTCCTCGAACTCCTGCAGGCTCCAGGCGTCGTCCAGGCCGGTCGGGATGCGAACGCCCGCCTCCTCGAGCATGGCCCGGTTGCCGTAGATGGCCAGGCCGCTGTCGAAGGTTCCGAGGCTGTACAGCTTGCCGTTGTACGTCCCCTGGTCGATGATGCTCGGCAGGAAATCGGCGCGCAGATCGCTATTCACGAAGCGGTCGATGGGCTGCAGAAAGCCGCTCCAGACGTAGTTGTAGATGTACGGGCCATCGAAGTCGAGCAGGCACGGGAGGTCGCCCGCGAGCGCGGCCGCCTGGACCTGGTCGTTGTACGTGCCCTCCGGGAGCTGCTCGGCCACCACCTTGTACTGGCTCTGCTGCGCGTTGAAGTCCTTCACCTGGGCGTTGAGGGTGTCGCGCTCGGGCCCCTTGCCGCTGTGGAACCACACCGTGACCTCGGTCTGCGCGAACCCGGCTCCGGCCACGAGGGCCATCAGCAAGGTGGCGAGGAACATCGTCAGTGATCGTTTCATACCGTCTCCCTTTCCACGCGCCAAGGCGCCGGCACGGGCCTGCATCTTCAGTCACGGACCATGCGCGGGCCGGCTCTGGGCCGGCGCGTCCTACGTTGCTTCGGTCCAACCTAGCACCGCGCCCATGGGGGTAGAACGCCGGGGTAAAATCATCCGGTATGCGCTCCTCGGCCGATCTCCGTGGCACACCGGTGCGCCCGGAACGGGTCCCGGCTGCCGCGGCGCCGGCGTCACCGTGCCCCGCACGGCGCGCCTACGAGCTGTTGGTCCATCACCTCGAGGGCGGCCGCGACCTCGCGCCCGGGCAGCCCGGCAAGGCGACCGACCGGGCCCTCGCCGCGCTGCTCGGCGCCTCGCCCAGCACCCTGCGCAACTGGCGCCGGTGTCGCACCCGCGCGCCGCAGGCCCGCCTGCTCGAGCGGGCGCTGGGGCGGATGCCGGCGCAGGACGAGGACGCCCGCGAGCTCCGCTTCCTGATCGAGCTCGGGGGAGGAACACGCGCCATCGCTCGCGCCGCGGAGCGCCTGGTGGCGGAGCTGCAACGCTACACCCTCAGTGCCAGCGGGGCCTGGCACCTCTATGAGGGACCGCTGTACCTGGCCTTCAACCCGGCCCTGCCGGCGGAGCGCCGGGGGTTGTTGATGGAACGCTCCGGCGCTCTGCTGGACACCATCCTCGCGCAGCAGCTCGACCATCGGCAGGTGCCCGCCCTGCCGGAGCTCATCCGTTACTCGGTCCACGGCTGGCACCACGCCTCGCGCTTCGACGTGCGCCGGCGCAGCGTGCAGGAGCGCGTCGCCGACGTCGGCGCAAGCTATCTCGGGCGCATCGAGCTGGCGCTGTACCTCGGCGACGTGTGCGCCATGCCGGCGCTGTTCGCCGGCACGCCGCGCGCCGCCCAACCGTACACGCGCAACGCGCTGGCGCTGCTCGACGAGGCCGGCCCCGCGGATGAGCGCGCCTCCCCCATCGCCATCGGCGAGGCCCGCGCCATGGTGCGCGCCGTCGAGGCGCAGGTGCTCGCCTGTCACGGGGGCGCCACGGCCCGCGACCGGCTGGAGCGCTTCGTGGCCCGTGACGGCGCGACGCCGTGCGGCGTACCGTGGATCGACTCGGTGCGGCTGGGCGCCCGCGGCTACATCGCATTGGGGTTGCAGCGCGACCCCGCCGCGGCGGCGGAGCACTTTCGGGCCGCAGCCGATCAGGTCGACCGCTGGCTCGGACGCGTCGGCATCCCCTTCGGGAGCACCTCGCACTCCGCGCTCGCGGGCCACTCCGTGGCCCGGAGCGGCGATCCGGTGGCCGGGGAGACGATGGCGCAGGACGCGCTGTTACGCGCCCTGGAGCACAAGGTGCTGGTCGACGAGGTGGCCGCCCGACGCGTCCTCTCCCGCCTCGCCGAGGGGCGCGGGGACGCCACGCGGGCCCGCTACCAGCGCACCCGCGGCGCCGCGTTGATCAGTCAGCATCATCTGCACGCCTGGCGCGAGGCCCTGGACCGGCTCCTGCAGCCCGGGCCGCGTCACTCCCCGTAGGGCACCCAGATGTTCTTGACCTGCACCGCGTGCCGCAGGTACTCGCGACCCTCCGCCTGGTCCGGATCGAGCCAGTCGCGACGCCTGCCCGCGTTCACCCAGGTGGCCTTGAGGTTCCCGACGCTCTCGCGCTCCACCATGGCGCTGCCCTCGGCCGACCCCACGTACCACAGGGCGGCGACCTCATCGTGGCGCGCCAGCACCTCGGCCAGCTCGTCGCGCACGCCGGTCACGATGTTGAGCGCGCCGGCGGGAAGGTCGCTGGTGTCCAACACCTGGTAGAGGTCGGTCGCCGCCAGGGGCCAGCGGGCCGACGGCACGACCACCACGCGGTTGCCCATCGCCAGGGCCGGTCCCGCCAGCGACACGAACGCCAGCAGCGGCGCCTCGTCCGGACACACCACGCCCATCACGCCCCAGGGCTCGTGCATCGCCAGGGTGACGTTGCGAAACGGCGTCGGATGGACCGCACCGTCGAACTTGTCGGCCCAGGCCGCGTAGCTGAACAGGCGCCGCACCGACGCCTCCACCTCGTCCGCGGCCGCGCGCTTGCCGGCCCCCGTGAGCCCGGCGACCCGCCGCTCGAACTCCGGCGCCCGCGCCGCGAGGTTCTCGGCCAGGTAGTACAGCACCTGCGCCCGCGCGTGGGCCGTGGCCCGGCTCCAGGCGTCGAGCTTGCGAGCCGCCTCCACCGCATTCCGGACGTCCTTGCGGTTTCCCAGCGGCGCCTCGCCGAGGTGCACACCCTTGGCGCCCAGCACCGGGTAGCTGTAGCCCGCGTCGGGGCGCGCCTGTTTGCCGCCGATGTAGAGCTTGGCCGTCCGGTCGACGCCAGCGGACGCCGCCGCGTCCCCGTCGCCGAGCGCCTCGCCGCCCGCCGGATCCACCAGCTCCCCTGCCCCGTAGCTGGGCAGCTCCGACTCGAACGCAGGCCTGAGGTACTCGAACATCCCCTCGCGGCCGCCCTCGCGCCCGAAGCCGCTCTCCCGGTACCCGCCGAACCCGCTGGCCGCGTCGAAGACGTTGGTGCAGTTGACCCACACCACGCCGGCCTTGAGCTTCGGCGCCACGTCCAGGGCGAGGTTGACGTTCTCGGTCCACACGCTCGCGGCCAGCCCGAAGCGGGTGTTGTTCGCCAGCGCCACGGCCTCCTCGGGGGTGCGGAAGGTCATGCTGACGATGACGGGACCGAAGATCTCCTCCTGAGCGATGGGCGCGGACGGCGCCACGTCGGAGAAGAGCGTCGGGGGGTAGTACCAGCCCTCACTCGGTGTGGCCCAGGACGGCTGGAAGCAGCGCCCGCCCTCGGCGCGGCACTGCTCCACCATGCGGCTGATCTTCTCGAGCTGCACCGGCGCGATGATCGCCCCGATGTCGATCCCCTTGTCCAGCGACGGCCCCTCGCGCAGCGTCTCCATGCGCGCACGCAGCTTGGCCTCCATCTGGGGCGCCACGCTCTCGGCCACCAGCAGCCGGCTGCCGGCGCAACACACCTGCCCCTGGTTGAACCAGATGGCGTCCACCACGCCCTCCACGGCGCTGTCGAGGTCGGCGTCGTCGAACACCAAAAAGGGGCTCTTGCCGCCGAGCTCCAACGAGAGCTTGATGCCGCGCCCGGCGGTCGCGGTCCGGATGGCCCGCCCGACCTCCGTCGAGCCGGTGAAGGCCACCTTGTCGAGGTCGGGGTGCGCCACCAACGCGGCCCCGGTGCGCCCGTCGCCGGTCACGATGTTCAGCACCCCCGGGGGCAGGCCCGCCTCGCGCGCCACCTCCGCCAGCGCCAGGGCGCTCAGTGGGGTGAACTCGGCTGGCTTGAGCACCACCGTGTTGCCGGCCGCCAGCGCCGGCGCCACCTTCCAGGCCAGCATCAGCAACGGGAAGTTCCAGGGGATGACCTGCCCGCACACGCCCACCGGGGCGTATCCCGCGAACTCCTCGTCGCGCAGCTGCGCCCAGCCGGCGTGGTGGTAGAAGTGGCGGGCCACCAGCGGGACGTCGATGTCGCGCGTCTCGCGGATCGGCTTGCCGTTGTCCAGCGCCTCGAGCACCGCCAGCAGGCGGCTGTGCTTCTGCACGTGCCGGGCCAGGGCGTAGAGGTGCCGCGCCCGCTGATGCGGCGTCAGCGCCTGCCACCCCGGCAACGCCTTGCGGGCGGCCTTCACCGCCCGGTCGACGTCCTTCTCGCCCCCCTGCGCCACCTGGGCGAGCTCGCGCCCATCGCCGGGGTGGAAGGTGGCGAACCACTCCCCCCCGGCGGGCTCCACGAAGCGCCCCTCCAGGTGATGGCCGAAGCGCCGACCGTGGCGCTCCAGGAATGCCTCGGCGGGCGCGGCGCTCTCCGGTGCGGGACCGTACTCCATGCTGTGGTAGATCTCCTTCACGGACGGTGTCGTGGTGCTGCTCATGCGCTACGCTCCTGACGCTGCCATTCGTTCCTGAGCAGGCCGAAGACCTCGAGGTCGGCGGGCTCTCCCCCGCCGGCCGGGTGCACGGCCCGCAGGGTGCCCTCGTGCCGGAATCCGAGCCGCTCGGCCACCCGGCGGCTGGCCGTGTTGTCGGGCTGGCAGCGGATCTCGACCCGGTTGAGGCCGTACACCTCGAACATCACCCGGCTGAGCCCCGCCACGGCCCGCGTGACGAGGCCGCGCCCGGAGAACCGGCGGCCGATCCAGTAGCCGAACTCCGTGCGCCCCACGACGCGGTCGAGGTAGTGGACGCCCAGCATCCCCGCCAGCTCGCCGCGCTGCCGGATCCCGGCCTCGAAGCCGTTGCCGCGCGCGAACTTCTCCAGCGCCCCGCGCAGGAACGCGCGCGTCGCTCCTTCGTCGCTTTCGGCGGCCCAGGGCAGGAAGCGGCTCAGGTGCGCGCGGTTCTCGGCCACGAGCGCGGCCAGCTCCGGCGCGTGGCGCTCCTCGAGGAGCGCCAGGTCGAGGTCGTCGTCCAACGGGAGGCGGAACATCAGCCCGTAGGGTGCCGGAAGCCGGCGGAGTAGCGTCCGGTCACGCCGTGCTCCACCTGGCGCTCGATGTCGGCCAACAGGGAGCTGGCGCCGATGCGGAACAGCCCGGGCTCGAGCCACGGCCGACCCAGCTCCTCCTTCATCAGCGTCAGCCACGCCAGCGCGTCCTTGGCGACCCGCAAGCCACCGGCCGGCTTGAACCCCACCCGCACGCCGGTGCGCTCCTCGAACGCGCGGATGGCGCGCACCATCACCAGACTGACGGGCAGCGTGGCGTTCTCCGCCTCCTTGCCGGTGGAGGTCTTGATGAAGTCCGCGCCCGCCATCATGGCCACTAGGCTGGCCCGCTGCACGTTGCGCAACGTGCCCAGCTCGCCCGTGGCCAGGATGGTCTTGAGATGGGCGCCGTCCGCCGCCTCACGGAAGGCGCGGACCTCGTCGTAGAGGGCGTTCCAGTCGCCCGTCAGCACGTGCCGCCTGGAGATGACGATGTCGATCTCGGACGCCCCCGCGGCCACACACCGGCGGATCTCGTCGATGCGGGTCTCGAAGGCGGACAGCCCGGCCGGGAACCCGGCCGACACCGCCGCCACCGGCACGCCGGTCCCCGCCAGCGCGTCCACGGCCACGGGGACCATGTCGTGGTAGACGCACACGGCCGCCGTCGTGAGGCGGACGTCGCCCATCCCCACGGCCTCCAGCAGGTCCTGGCGCACGGGCTGCACGGCCTTGGCGCACAGCCGGCGCACGCGCCCGGCGGTGTCATCCCCCGCCAGCGTGGTCAGATCGATCAACCGCACCGCGCGCAGCAGCCAGGCGATCTGGTGCTGCTTCTTGACGCTCCTGCGCGCCGGCAGCGTGGCCGCGCGCCGCTCGACGGCGCTGCGGTTGACGCGGGCGTCGCGGACCCAATCGAGCTCGAGGGCCATGCCCGGGTTGCGCACCGTCCGCATCTCCGCGGGACCCGCCGGATCGCTTGACTCGGTGTGCCGTTGTGGTTGCGTCGTCATGCGGACTCCCTGCCACGCCAGCCGCGAACCCAAGGTAGTAGCCCCGAACGCTGCGTGGTACGTGTTTCAAGCATACATGGGCGGGCTCCGCTCTCCACGGCGCCGGAATGGCCCGGCGGCGCGCGAGTACGTCGTAGCGCTGTGGCACTCAGAGACCACGGCGTGGCGTCAAGGGCGGACCACGGCGTACCGTCCCTGGCGGCGGGGCCGGCATCGTGCACGCCCGACACGGCTGCTAGAATCGCCCGATGGGCACCTGCTATCCGGTGGGGGTGACGCCGGGGTGCACGGCGTGACGTTCCCGTGAGCAGCCCGTCCGGGCCGGAGGGGGAGGCGCGGCTATGCCTGTTCGGCCCGCCGCGTCTACTCCGCCACGGCGTCCGGCGATCGTTCTCGTCACGCCGTGCGCTCGCGTTGCTGGCGTATCTTGCGCTCGAGCCCGGACCCCACGCCCGCGAGCGCCTGGCGGCGCTGCTCTTCCCCGAAGCGAGCCGGGAGCGTGGGCGCGCCGGCCTGCGCCAGCTGCTGTGGCTGCTGGGGCGGGAGCTCCCGAACGCCGCGCTGCAGGTCGACCGCGAAGCGGTGGCGCTCGACAGCGCCGCGCTCGAGGTCGACGTGAGCGATCTGCGGGCGCTGCTCGACGCGACCGTGGGCCACGGCCATGCGGCCGACGTGGCCTGCCCGGACTGCCTCGAGCGGCTCAGGCAAGCGGACGGTCTGGCGGGCGGTCCGTTCATGGACGGCTTCGCTCTCGACGACAGCCCTGACTTCGAGGCCTGGCAGGCGCAGCGCGGCCGGCTGGCATCGCGCGACGCCGTCGATGCGCTGGCGCGCCTCGCCGATGCCTACCTGGCCCAGGGGGACCTGGATCCCGCCATCGACGTCCTGCAGCGTCTCGTCGCGCTCGACCCGCTCGATGAGGGGAACCAGCGACGACTCATCGAGAGCTACGGCCGCAGCGGTCGTCGGCAGGCGGCCCTGCAGACGTACGAGGCGTTGGCGACGCGCCTGGCCGTCGATGTGGGTGCGCGGCCCGAGACAGCGACGGAGGCGTTGCGCGACCGAGTGGCGGAGGGTGCGCTCGAGCCCGCCGCACCGCCGCCACGGATCCCTCCGGGCCGAGCGCGTTCGACGCGGCTGGTAGGGCGTGAGGACGCCTGGGCGCAACTCGAGGCGGCGTATGCGCGTGCCGGCACGGAGGGTGCGCTCATCGTCGTCGAGGGCGAGAGCGGCATCGGCAAGACCCGTTTGGCGCAGGCCTTCGCCGCCGCCGCGGTGGGCAGCGGCGCGGGCACGCTGACGCTGCGTTGCTACCAGGGCGAGGGCGCTCTGGCGTACGGCACGGTGATCGACGGGCTCGAGGCAGCGCTGCGACAACCCGAGGGGCGCCAGCGCCTGGCCGCGCTGCCGGAGGCCGTCCGCGCCCAATTGGCGCGCCTGATCGCCCTCGGCGACCTCGCGCCGGCCGGCGCAGCCGCCGAACCGGCCGGCATGCCGGACGGCCCGGGTGCCCAGCGCCGGCTTTTCGAGGCCGCCATCGAGGCGCTCACCGCGCTGTGCGCCGGCGAGGCGACCGGCGTGCTGGTCATCGACGACCTGCAGTGGGCCGACGGCCCGACCCTGGAACTGCTCGGCTACGCCGTGCGGCGCCTCGCACTGCGCCCGCTGCTGATCCTCGCCACCTGGCGTGAGGATGAGGCCCCGACCGAGCATGCGGCTCGGGTGCTGGTGGCCGAGGCGTTGCGCCTCGGCGTGGGCCGCGTGCTCCACCTCGACCGGCTCGGACTCGAGGCGGTGGCGGAGCTGGCCAGCGAGCAGCCGGCGTTCCCCGCCGACCTGGCCGCTCGCCTCCACCTCGAGACCGAGGGGTTGCCGCTGCTGGTGGTGGCCTACCTGGCGAGCTGGGAGGCGCAGGCCCAGAGCGTCGCGGCCGACGCTCCCTGGCCCCTCCCGGTGGCGGCCCAGGACCTGCTGCGAGCCCGCCTGGACGGCGTCCCCGCCCACGCGCGCCCGCTGCTGGTGGCCGCTGCACTGCTCGGTCGGCCCGCCGACGCCGGCCTGCTCACCGACGCCGCCGTACTCGCTCCCGAGGAGACGGTGGAGGCCATCGAGGCCCTGCTGGCGCACGGCGTCATGACCGAGACGCCCGAAGGCTCGGTCGCGTTCGCGCACGAGAAGCTGCGCAATCTTGCGACGGAGGGCGCGTCCAGCGCCCGCCAGGCACTCACGCACCGGCGCATCGCCGACGCGCTGGCCGCTCGTGCGCACGACGACGGTGGGTTGGCCGGTCAGGTCGTCACCCACCTGCGCGCGGCCGGCGATCTGCCCGCCGCCGCCGCCTGGTCGGAGCGTGCCGGACGCCACGCCTGGTCGGTCTCAGCCCTGGCCGAGGCCCAACGTCACTTCCTGACCGCCCTCGAGCTGGGCCACGCCGATCGAGCCTCGCTCCAGGAAGCGGTCGGCGACCTTCGGACGCTCGCCGGCCGCTACACCGCCGCTCTCCAGGCCTACTCCGCCGCCGTCGCAGACAGCCCCGCGGCTACGCCTAGCGCAACGGCCCGCCTCGAGCGCAAGCGCGCCGTGGTGTGGAGCCGGCTCGGTGAGTGGGAGCGTGCCCACGAGGCGTTCGAACGCGCCAGCAGCACGGTGGCGCAGGAGGAGCGGGCCGCGCTCCTCACCGATTGGGGGCGCATGCTCCACCGGCGGGGCGACAGCCTCGGCGCAGCGCAGATCGCTCGCTCGGCGCTGGAGCACGCCCGGGTGAACGGCGGTGAGCGCGATCTGGCCCGCGCCCTCAATCTGCTGGGCCTCCTTGCGCGTGCCGACGACGACATGATCGCCGCGCGCGAGCACTTCGAACGCGGCCTCGCCCTGGCGCACGACGAGCCGCTCCTCGAGGCCGGTATCCTCAACAACCTGGCGCTACTGTGTGGGGCGGAGGGCGACGGCGAGCGCGCTCTGAGCTTCGCTCGGCGGGCGCTGGACCTGTGCCGCCGACTCGGCGACCGACCGTGCGAGGCCGCCCTGCACTCCAACATCGCCGACCTGTTGCATGCGCTCCGTGACCCCGAAGGCGCCATGGAACACCTCAAGGCCGCCGCCGCGATCTACGCCGACGTGGCTCGCGACGCCGACACCTGGTTCCCGGAGGTGTGGAAGCTCTACGCCTGGTGACGCACGCCGAAGGTCCGCCGCAGGGCTGAATGCGCCGCGTGGTAGCCGCTCATGCCGTGCACGCCGCCACCCGGGGGCGTGCTGGCCGAGCACAGGTAGACGCCGTCGAGCGGCGTGGCGTAGGGGTCGATCCGGGCCACCGGCCGGGCGAACTGCTGCCTCGGCCCCTGCACGCCGCCGTTGATGTCACCCCCCACCAGGTTGGGGTTCGATCGTTCCAACTCCGGCGCGGTGGTGGCGCGCAGCCCCACGACGCGTTCGCGGAGGCCCGGCGCGAAGCGCTCGATCTGCGCCAGTACCGCCTCGGTGCGGTCCCCCGCGAAGCCGTGGGGGACGTGGCAGTACGCCCACAGGGTGTGCTTCCCTTCCGGAGCGCGCGTCGCGTCGATCAGGCTCGGTTGGGCCACCAGCACGTAGGGCCGCTCGGCGACACCGCCCCGCCAGGCCGCGCGCTCGGAGAGCGCGATCTCCTCCAACGTCCCACCCACGTGCACGGTGCCCGCACGCCGGCATGCCTCCGCCGCCCACGGCACCGGATCGTCGAGCGCCAGGTCCAGCTTGAACACCCCCGGACCGTAGCGGTACCGGCTCAGGGCCGCTCGGTAGCCCGCCGGGAGGGCCTCGCCGCCCAGGCGGGCCCACGCCCGCGGCCCGACATCGAGCAGGGTCGCGCGGGCCGGGGGAAGCTCCCGCAACGACGAGACCGGCCGATCGGTCTCGATGCGCCCACCGAGCTCCCGGAGGCGCCGGGCCAGAGCAGCCGTCAGAGCCGCCGCACCGCCCTTGGGCACCGGCCAACCCACGGCGTGACCGAGGCTGCCGACCAGCAGGGCGAAGGCGCTGGTCGGCACGCGCTCGAGCGGCTGCGCCGCGTGCGCCGCCAACCCGGCCCACAGAGCGCGCGCCGGCTCACCGCGGAACAGGGCGCGGGCGGCGGCGGCCGCCGGCCACGGAGCGCGCAGTCCGAAAGCTACGGCGGGCGCCCACGACCGCGGCCGGCGCAGCGGCCCCAGCACATCGGCCATCAGCTCCTGCCAGCGGTCCACCAACGGCTCGAGCATGCGGCGGTAGGCCGCACCGTCCGCGCCAAGCTCGACCGCGGTGGCGTCGAGCGAGCGCTCGAGCGCGACGGCCGTGCCATCGTCGAGCGGATGGGCGAGTGGGGTGGCCGGGTGGAGCCAGCGGAGGCCGGCCCCCTCGAGGTCGAGACTACGGAACAGGGGCGAGGCCAGCGCCAAGGGGTAGACGGCCGATCCCACGTCGTGGCGGAAGCCCGGCAGCGTCAACTCGGCCGTGCGCACGGCCCCTCCGATCTCCGATGCGCGCTCGACGACGACGACCCCGAGCCCCTCGCGTGCCAGCGTGATGGCAGCGGCGAGGCCGTTGGGGCCCGAGCCGAGGACGACGGCGTCGTAGGCGCTCGGTCCGAGCCCCCCGCTCACGCGTCGCGCCGTCGACGACGCCGGAACGGCGCGCCGAGAGCGTGGAGGAAGGTGAGGATCTGGGCGTTGTGGCGGAGGTTACCGACTCGGCGCCACTGCAGCCTGGGGTCGACGAGCGTGCGGGTCACCTCGACGTGCGGCTCCGCCCCCAGGCGCTCCGCGAGCGCGCTCACCACGTGGGACCAGATGCGGTCCTGCGTGCGCGAGCCCATGAGGCGGTACGCCAGCTCGTAGATCGGATCGTTGGCGCGCGCCATGGTCTGCACCTGCGCCACCACCGTGCCGTCCTCGGGGGTCGCGCTGAACGTCACCCAGCCCGACTCCGGATGGCCCTGTGGGGTCATGAGCGAGAACGACTCGTCGTCGGCGTAGAGCACCATCACGCCCGTCGAGATGGTGCCGGCCGGCGTCCGGGCGTTGATGAGCACCACCTCGCCCGGGGTGATCCCGGACAGCGACGGGTAGAACTGGTTGTCGCGCGGCTGGAACGACGGGAACTCCTTCTTCCACACCGCGATCACCTCGTTGGCGCGCAGCTCCACGCCCTCGAGCCGCACCCGGAACGTCTTTTGCCACAGCCGGCCGAAACCCTGCAGCGGCCCCGTCACGTCGCGCCCCTCGACGTTGAGGTTCAGCGCCCCCGCTCGCTCGCCTCCCACCCTCAGATGCTTCCCGTTGCGTGCCCACGCCTGCTCGCTGCGACGTTCGGGCGAGACCGCCTCCACCGCCGCCTCCGGCGCGCCCAAGGCCCCGCCCTCGTCGTGAACGTTCATCGGCTACCCGATCTCCGCGCGCGCCTGCGACTCGTCGGCGCACAGGTGGATGGCTTCGTCGAGCCGCGTGAGCTCGAAGATCTGGCGGTAGTGGTCGTTGAGGCCGATGGCGAAGATGCGCTGCCCCTTGCGGTTGGCGCGGATCAACAGCGTCACCAGCAAGCCGATACCGGAGGAGTTCATGTACGTCATCTCGCGGAAGTCGAGGATGACGCCCGCGGGCGCCGGTTGGTTGGCCTCGGCGTAGGCCGACATGAGCGCCTCCTCGCTGGCGCTGGTGATCTCCCCTCCGATGGCGATCACGCCGACCCGGGCATCACCGTCGCGCACGCCGATCACCGTCTTGGGTTGGTGCATGGTCGTCCTCTCCTTCCCTCAGCGCCCCGAGGCGGGCGCCAGCGCGCTCGCCTCGTCGGGGTAGAGGGTCATGAAGTCGCTCAGGCGCGTGATGGTGAAGATCTCGCGGTAGTGCTCGCTGAGACCGATGACGCTCAGGCGCCCGCCGGCGGCCCGCGAACGCGCCAGCAAGCCGACGATCAGCGCGATGCCGGTGGAGTTGATGTAGCCGACATCGGCGAAGTTGAGCACGACCAAGGTCCCACCGGTGCGCTCCGCGAGATCGTAGGCGTCGTTCAGGGCGGCCTCGGCATCAGCGTCGATGTCGCCGCGCAGGTCCACCACCGCACCGCTCGCCACGCGCCGCACCTCGGCGCTGAGGGGCTCTGGGCCCTTTGCAGCCGTCATGTGTCACCCTCCTGTCGCCGCACGACGAGCTCCACGGCGTGGAGCCCGTCGTCGGCCGTCTCGTTGACCTCGTCGACCATGGCGCGCATCAGGAACAGTCCCCAGCCTCGCGGCGACTGCAGGCCCTCCAACTTCGCCTCGATGTCGGGCGTCGGCACGGCGCCCGCGTCGTGGGGCTGGCCGTGGTCGGTGATGCGCACCGTCAGCGCCTCCGGCGTGGCCGTCACGCGCACCCGGACGGGCACCTCCGGATCGTTCCGGTTGCCGTGCTCGATGGCATTCATGGCTGCTTCGGCCACCGCCGTGCCGAGCCGCTCGAGGCGTCCGGGGCTCGGCCGCCACGGCAGCCGCGCCGTCGCGATCGCGTCGGCCACGCGCTCCATGGCGGCGCGTTCGTTCCCCGCCCGGCTGGCGATCTCGAACGACCCCACCCGCTGCTCGCCGGTGGCCACGACCCCGACGGCGGGCGCCGCAACAGCCTCCCGGCTCAGCACCATCAACGTCACATCGTCCTCCTGCTCGCGCTTGTTCCCGGTGAAGGCCTCGAGGGAGGCCAGCAGGTGGGGGATCAGCCCCTCGCCACCGGCGTGGGCGCCCACCTCGCGCTGCAGCCGATCGAAGCTGTACATGACGCGCTCGTCGTCGTGTGCCTCCACCAGGCCGTCGCTGTAGAACAGGACGCTGTCGCCGCGCTCGATCGTGGCCCCGCATTCCTCGTAACGCATGCCCGGCATGAGGCCGAGCGGCATGCCGGTCGCCCGCAACTCGCTCACCCCGTTCGCACCGCGCCGGTACGGCGGGTCATGCCCGGCGTTGGCGTACACCAGGCGACCGGAGGCAACATCGAGCATGGCGCACAGGCAGGTCACGAACATCTTGGGAGGGATGTCGGGGTGGAGCAGATCGTTCGTCCGCCGGAGGATCTCACCAGGTGAGGTCAGCGTCCGCATCGCACCCCGCAGGATGGCGCGGGTGGTCGCCATCACCAGCGCCGCAGGCACCCCCTTGTCGGTGACGTCCCCGATGACCAGCGCCAGGCGCCCGTCGTCGAGGACGACGGCGTCGTAGAAGTCGCCTCCCACGGCACGGGCGGGTTGGTAGTGGGCAGCCAGCGACCAACCGGGAAGACCGGGAAGGTTCTTCGGCAGCAGCGTCTGCTGGATCAGCTGCGCGACCTTGAGCTCCTGACCCAACCGCTCGCGCTCGCGAGCGGCCGCCTGCTGCTTCTGGGCCAGCTGGGCGACGCGCACGGCCGGAGCCGCCTGCGAGGCCAGGTCGGCCAGCAGACGACGGTCCTCGCTGGAGTACTCCTGCTCCGACAGGCGCGCTCCCACGTTGATCGAGCCGATCAGCTCCCCCTGGCTCACCAGCGGCACGATCAGCTTCACGCCGGCTCCGCGCAGGGCTGCCAACGCCGGCGATTCGAGTTGCAGCGCGTCGACGTCGACCACGCCGCCCGCCTCCTGGAGGTAGTAGAACAGCGGGTCGTTGGGGGCGAGGTCGACCGGCGCCGCGACCACGCGCGTGGCGTCGTCGACGACGCGCCGCCGATCGCCGCCTCGTTGCCACCACGCGAACCTCCATCGCGAGCGCGTGCGCTCATCCTTCATCGCGGACTCCTCGTCCCGAGGTTATCGGCGCGTCGTCTCGGGAACGTCTCGGGCACGGCCGTTCCTCTCTCGTCCACCGCATCCTCCCGCAACCACAGCGACACGTGCGCGGGGCGGAATCCCTGGTCGACGGCCTCCGCCAACACGCTGGCTAGATGCGCGGGGACCACCTCCGTGCGCAGCGACGGGGCCAGCGCCCGGAACGCCTGCTCCGCGGCCAGGCGCGGCCGGTCGAAGCGGCGGTCGATCGAGCGCTGCACGATGCGCCGCATGGGGTTGAACACGGCGGCGAGGAGCAGCGTCGACGCGACCAGCGCCAGCTCCGAGTCCTGACCGGTCAGCGAGCGCAGGATGCGCTGGAACACGACCACGGTGCCGGCATACAGACCCGCCAGAAACGCCGTGAGCAGCGCGTAGGCGGCGGTCCGGCGCAGGACCAGGTCGATGTCGTAGAGGCGGAAGCGGAGGACCGCGATGGCGATCGCCACGGGCACCGTCGGGAAGGCGAAGAGCGCCGGGATCCACACCAGGTCCCCGGCCGCGTCCCCCACCGCGGTCAGGACGACGGCGCCGAGGAAGACCGCGGCGCCGACCGCCGTGATGGCGGCGATCAACCACCGCAGCTGCAGGCGGAGCGCGCCGGTCGCCCGGCGGTAGCGCGCGATCGTCAGCACGACCGCCGCGAGGGTCAGCCCGATCGGCCCGTAGATGTCGCCGGCGGCCGTCGTCACGAAGCGCACCGCTCCGAGATCGGGCAGGATCCCGAGGGGATTGGGAACGGGCACGAAGGTGACGGCATCGATGCCGACGCTGACGGTGGGAGCGATGGCGGCGAGCACCGTGAGGAAGGCGGCCAGGCCGATGAGGGTGCGCGCCAGCGCCTTCTGGGGGGGCAGGCGACCCTCGGGGTACACCGTCAACAGCGCGATCAATCCGAGGAAGGTCCCCTGACCCGACCAGCCCTCGTACCATGCCCACGCGCGGTCGGTGAACGACGCCGCGCCACGACCCAGCGCCTCGACGTCGAGGCCGCCGTTGCGCGTCATCCCGAGGATGCCGAGCCCGATCCCTATCAGCAGCCAGCCGACGATGTTGCGGGGGCGAAGGACGATCAGCAGGCCGCCGACGGCCGCGTAGGCCGCGTACGCCACGACGGCGGAGTCGCCTCCCGACGCGATCAGCCCCGCGACGAAGACGGCCGTCACGGCGGCGCCGGCGAGGGCGCGCCTCACGAGCGACCCCGGACCGACGGGCGCGTCGGGGTCACTCGAACGGCACGTTGGGCGGGCGATCGCGTCATCGCGCCCTCACCCGCGCCAGTACGGGGCGATCGGGACCCAGCGTCACGCCCACCCGGACCCCGACGGCGGCGGTGTCGACGAGCTCGAGCCGGAACCGGCTCATGAGGATGGCGAGGACGAGCGTCGCTTCCATGAGTGCGAAGTCCCTTCCGATGCACTGATGGCCGCCACCTCCGAACGGGAAGTACGCGTACCGCGGCCGCTGCTGGCCGCCAGCTCCGAGGAAGCGCTCCGGATCGAAGCGTTCGGGGTCCGTCCACCACTCGGGGGATCGCTGGACAACCCAGGGGCTCATCCACGCCAACGCCCCCTTCGGCACCCGGACTCCGGCGACGACGTCCTCGTCCCGGGCTTGACGCGAGGTGATCCAGGCGGCCGGGTAGAGCCGCAGCGTCTCGTCGAGGGCCGCGCGCGTGGCCCGCAGCGCGGGCAGGTCGTCGAACGTCGGCGTGCGCCCTGCCAGCGCCGACGTGAGCTCGGCCTCGAGCCCCTCGCGCTCCTGTGGATGCCGGGCGAGCAGGTACCAGCACCAGGTCAAGGTGAGCGCCGTCGTCTCGTGCCCGGCCAGCAGCAAGGTGATGACCTCGTCGCGGAGCTCTCGCTGGCTCAGGGCCGCCCCCGTCTCGGCGTCGGTCGCGGTCATCAGCATCGTCAGCAGGTCGTCGGGAGGCTCGCCGGCTCCACCGAGGACCTTCCGGCGCTCGTCGATGAGTGCGAACACCACCCGCTCGAGCTCGTCGAGGCTGCGCAGGAAACGCCGGTTCCGGGGCGTCGGAACGACCAGTGGCGGGTACAGCGGCACCGTGAAGCGGAACGACAGGTCCTCGACGATGGTCCGCATGGCCCGGTCGATGACCGTCACGTCGCCCGGTACCGTCGAGCCCAAGAGCGTCTTCGCGGCCACGTCGAGGGTGAGGTGCATCATCTCGGCCCGCAGGTCGATCACCGTATCGGGGCCCTCGAGCGCCCAGGAAGCGGCCTTCCCTTCGATCTCGTCGACCATCGCGGAGACGAAGCCGGGGAGACGCCGGTGGTGGAACGCCGGGTTCATCAACCGTCGGCGCCTGAGCCAGGCGCCGCCTTCGGCCATGAACAGCCCGCTCCCGCCGAGCCGACGCATCGTCTCGATCTGGAACGAGCCCTTGTCCCACACACGCGCATGGGTGAACACATGCTCGATCGCGTCCGGCTCGTTGAGCTGGAAGACGGTCTGCGTCGCCAGCCGGTAGCGGGCGACCGGACCGAACTCCCGCGCGACGCGCTCGAGCATCCCGAGCGGATCGCGCAGCATGGCGGGCATCATGCCGGCCAGCGGGGCGCCCCGCGGTCCGGGCGCGTCGTGCACCGTGGTCGATCCGAGGCTCCTCAAGGTCGGTTCCTTCTTCCGTTCGCTCCGGCTTCCGTGTTGGGCTCGCCGGCACGCAGCCACAGCGAAAGCTGCCTCGGCTGCAAGGTGCGCTCGATGGTGTCGAGCACGACGGACGTGAGATGCTCCTGCACCACGTCGCCCTGGAGGGTGGCGGCCACGGAGCGGAGTGCCCGCTCGCCGTCGATACGCGAGCGGTAGAAGCGCCGATCCAGGGTGTGCTGGACCAGCCTTCGCAACGGCAGCACGAGGGCTGCGACCAACAGCGTCGAGCCGACCACGGCGACGTCGGACGCGCCGCGCGTCACGTGCTGCAGCGCCAGCTGCATCGCCGTCACGACGCCGAGGTAGAGCGCCGCCAGCAGGGCCGACAGGATCGCGTATGCCACCGTCCTGCGGATGACGAGATCGATATCGAACAGGCGGTAGCGCAGGATGGCGAACGCCATCGCGACCGGTACCGTCGGGAAGGCAACGATGGCGGGCACCCAGGCGTAGACGAAGCCGTCTCCGAAGACGATCAGCGACGTCAAGCCCAGGAGGACGGCGACCGCGACGAAGGCCAGCGCCGCGATCTGCCACCTCAGCTGGAGCCTCAGCACTCCGCGGGCGGAGCGGTACCGCACCAGCATCGAGGCCACGCCGATGAGGAGCAGCGCGATCAGTGGCAGCACGCCGCTGACCGTGGCGTCCCAAGCGTGCCACAGCGGGTGGTGCGGCGCGATCGCGAGCGGGTTGGGGACGTTCGCGACGGCGCCCCGCCCGACGTCGACCGAGACCACGGGGGTCCCCACCGCGACGACCACCAGCAGTGCTCCCAGCGCGAGCACCCCTCGCCACACCGATCGCCAGCGGCCCGTGGGGAGCCGCCCCTCGGGGAAGGTCAGCGTGAGCACGAGGTACAGGAAGAAGCTGGCGTTCCCGGCCCAGGAACCTACCCAGGCCCAGGCGCCGTCGCGCAGCGACGGCGTGCCGGCCCGGAGAGCGGCCACGTCGACATTCGAGGGGTTCGAGGTGCCGATGAACGAGAACGCAAGCGCGAAGACGACCCATCCGACCAGGTTTCCGGGGCGTCGGGCCACCAGGATGGCGCCGACCCCGGCGTAGCAGAGGTAGGACAACCACGTGAACGGGTCGCCCACGTCGAGCGCGAGGGCGACGCCGGCTCCGGCCACGACGGCGATCGCCAGGTACCGCGCGGCCTCCCGAGACCGCCCGCCGAACCTGGCCGCGTTCCAGCTCACGGCCGTCGCCGACCCACGCTCGCCTCTGCCCATCCGACACCCCTTCCTTGCGCCTTTCCACGAGCATGCACCAACAGCGTCTCGAGAGCGTCTCGGTTGGCGTGAGACGAAGCGTTCGCCGCGCCCCCGACGGCGCGCCCGTCCCCACCGTGAGCTACGATGGGGCTACTCACGGGGCGCCGGCACGCGATCCGAAGGGCACCACGTAGGGGTCCCCCGGCGCCGACGCGGTCGCCCCGAAGGGAGCCCTGCATGCACCTCGCCCGCTTCCCACGCCGCCGCTACACGCCCTTCGCCACCCCCGTCGAGCGCCTCGACCGGCTGAGTGAGCACCTCGGCGGCCCCACCCTGTACGTCAAACGCGACGACCTGCTGGGCCTCACCGCCGGCGGCAACAAGACCCGCAAGCTCGAGTTCCTGGTGGCCGACGCCCTCGCCCAGGGTGCCGACACCCTCATCACCACCGGCGCCGTGCAGTCCAACCACTGCCGCCTGACGCTGGCGGCCGCGGTCCACGAGGGGTTGGCGTGCCGCCTGGTCCTCGAGCAGCGCGTGCCCGGCAGTTACGACCCCGACGCCAGCGGCAACAACTTCCTGTACCGCTTGTTGGGCGTGGAGAAGATCGCCGTGGTCGATGCCGGCACCGATCTGATGGCCGCGATGCAACAGCAGGCCGACGCGCTCGAGGCCGAGGGCCGCAAGGGGTACATCATCCCCGGCGGCGGCTCCACACCGCTCGGCGCCCTGGGGTATGTGGCCTGCGCCGAGGAGCTGCTGGCGCAGACCTTCGACCTCGGCCTGCGGATCGACCACATCGTGAGCGCCAGCGGCAGCGGCGGCACGCATTCTGGGCTGGTGGCGGGGTTGAGCGGTTGCAACGCCAACGTGCCCGTGACCGGCATCAGCGTGCGTGCCGAGAAGGGCCCACAGGAGACCAAGATCCTCGACCTGGCGCGCCGCACCGCCGAGCTGGCCGGGGTGCGCGGCGAGGTGCCGCGCGAGGCCGTCACCGTGCTCGACGACTACGTCGGGCCGGGATACTCGCTCCCCACCGAGGGCATGATCGAGGCCGTGCGCCTCTTCGCCCGCCACGAGGGAATCCTGCTCGACCCCGTCTACACCGGCAAGGCGGCCGCGGGCCTCATCGACCTGGTGCGCCAGGGGCGCTTCGGCCGCGACGAGCACGTGCTGTTCCTGCACACCGGGGGCTCCCCCGCGCTCTACGCCTACCAGGACACGCTGCTGGCATGAGCGGGCCACATCGGCTCACGGTGGGGGTGCTCGGCGGCCTGGGGCCCGAGGCCACCCTCGACCTGTTCGCCAAGGTGCTCGCCCACACGCCCGCCGAGCGGGACCAGGACCACCTGCACCTCATCATCGACAACGACCCCTCGGTGCCCAACCGCAACGAGGCGGTGGCGGGCACCGGCCCCTCGCCGGGGCCGCAGCTCGCCGCCATGGCGCGCCGCCTGGAGGCGGCCGGGGCGGACTTCCTGGTGATGCCTTGCAACGCCGCCCACGCCTTCCAGGACGCCATCGAGGGCGCCGTGCGCATCCCCTTCGTGAGCATCGTCGAGGAGGCCGTGGCGGACGCGTGCGCGCGCGCGCCCGATGGCGTGCGCGTCGGTGTGCTGGCCGCCGCCGGGGCGCTCGACGCGGGGCTGTACCAGCAAGCCTTCGCACGCCGCGGCATCGACGTGCTGGTGCCCACCGGCGCGGCCCGGGAGGCCTTCATGACGTTGCTGTACCGCATCAAGGGGGGCGACAAGGGCGAGCCGGTGCGGCGCGGCATGCGCGCGCTTGCGGAGGGGATGGCGGCGCAGGGCGCCGCTGCCGTGGTGGCGGGGTGCACCGAGGTACCCCTGGTGCTGGGCCAGGACGACCTGGCGCTCCCGCTGGTGGACGCAACCGACGCGCTCGCCCGCGCCGCCGTGGCACTCGCCACCGGGCTCCGCGCGCTGCCGCAGCGGCCCCCGGCGGCGCCGTGAGCGGCGGCCGCGAGCCGGCGCCCGGCGCGGCCCGGGTGGTGGCGTCGGAGCTGCTTCCCGCGGAGGCGCGTGCGCTCCTGGAGGACGTCGGGCCGCTGCACTACCGCGACGACCTCCACGCCGACGCAGCGGCGCTCCACGCCGCGCTCGCCGGGGCGGAGGCGTTGGTGGTGCGCAACCAGACGCGCGTCGACGCCGCGCTGCTGGCGGCCGCACCGCGCCTGCGGGCCGTCGGTCGCGTCGGGGTGGGGCTCGACAACCTCGACCTGGCGGCCCTCCGCGAGCGCGGCGTCACCGTGACCTGGGCCCCGGGCACCAACGCCGTGAGCGTTGCGGAGTACGTCCTTGGGGCGCTGCTGGCCCTGTATCGCCGCTTCGAGTCGGTGTCCTCCGAGCTGCATGCCGGGCGCTGGGACCGCCGGGCCGCGACCGGCGTCGAGGCCTACGGCCGCGTGCTGGGGGTGGTGGGTCTCGGGGACATCGGCGCGCGCGTCGCCCGGCGCGCGCTCGCCTTCGGCATGACCGTCGTCGCCACCGACCCGGTGCGCTTCGGCTCGAGCTTCGCGGTCCAGGAGTACGGCGTGCCGCTGCTGCCGTTCGAGGAGCTGCTCGCGCGTGCCGACGCCGTGTCGCTCCACGTGCCGCTCACTCCGGACACGCGCCACCTGATCGGTGCCCCCCAGCTCGAGCGCATGCGCGCGGGCGCGATCCTGATCAACACCGCGCGTGGGGGCCTCGTCGACGAGGCCGCGCTCGCGGACGCGCTGCGCGCCGGGCGGCTCGGCGGCGCCGCCCTCGACGTGCGGGCCGTCGAGCCGCCCGGTGCGGACGACCCCCTGCGGGGCCTGCCCAACGTGCTGCTCACGCCCCATATCGCCGGCGTCACCGAGGCGTCGCTGCTGCGCGCCGCCACGCATGTGGCCCGCGACGTCGTGCGGGTGCTACGCGGCGAGCGTCCGCTGAGCCCCGCGCCGGGCACGGGGTGAGGCCCTCGGACCGGTGAGCCAGTCGCGGCCGGCGGACCGGTCCCAGGGCGGGTGCTCGCCCTTCACGCGCCTGGTGCGCCTGCCCCTGGGCCCCGCCCGCGTGCGTGTGGACCGTCGTGGCCTGGGCCTGGGCGACCGGGGCGGCTTCGTCGCGTCGTGGGCGCCGCGGGGGCACGCGGGGGGCGACGCGCCCGGCGAGGAGGCGCTCACCCCGGAGGCGTTCCGGCTCGAGCTGCGCGCCCACCTCGAGGCGTGCGCCCGAGCGGCGGGGCACGCCCCGCCCACCACCCCGATGCTCAACCTGGCGTCCCACCAGGTCGTGGACGACCTGCTGGGGTGGAGCCATCTCAACGCCGACGACGCGCCGGCCCGCTGATCCGGCACCGGCCCGCTGATCCGGCACCGGCCCGCTGATCCGGCACCGGCCTGCTCGCGCCGTGCACCGACTGCACCGACTGCACCGACTGCACCGACTGCACCGACTCTGACGCATTGCGTCCATTTCCTTGACCTGGTGGACGCATTGCGCCTAGAATGGACCGTCCTGAAACTCCATGCAGGACCGAGGAAGCCTATGAAGGTTGGCACCTATCACCAGCTCGATCCGGTGGATCAGCAGATCGTGGACCTCCTACGCACCGACGGCCGCCTCTCCTACCGGGAGATCGCGCGCCGCCTGGCGGTGTCGGAGTCGATGGTGCGCAAGCGCGCCACCAAGCTGCTCGACTCCGGTTGGATGCGGATCCTCGCCATCAGCGACCCGCTCAAGCTCGGCGTGCCCATCGTCGCCACGACCTACGCCAGCGTCAGCCCCAGCGCCCTCGAAAGCGTCACCAACGCGCTCTCACGCCTCGAATCGGTGCGCTACCTGGCGATCGGCGTGGGCAGCCACAACCTCGTGGTCGAGTCGCTGCACGCCAGCGCCGAGGACCTTCACGAGTTCATCCAGCGCGAGCTGGGGAAGGAGGGTATCGTCCACTGCGAGACCATCCAGGTGGTGAAGATCAAGAAGAGCGTCTGGGATTGGCCGATGCCGACCGAAGCGGACGACCGGGGCGCGAACGCACCGGCGCCGGCCCCGGGCCGCGCGAATCGAACGACACGGAGTTGATGCACATGAAACGCTTGATGACGACCGCTACGATCCTGTTCGCCTTCGCGGTGATGGCGCTTGCCTTCGCCCAGAACACGGGCGGGACCCTGGTCGCCGCCTGGGCGCAGGACCCCGTCGGGCTCGATCCCCACAAGACCAGCGCCTACTCCAGCTTCCAGGTGTTGGAGAACGTGCTCGACACGCTGGTGACGACCGACGACGCCGGCAAGATCGTGCCCTCGCTGGCGACCTCCTGGGAGGTCTCGGACGACGGCCTGAACTACACCTTCCACCTGCGCGACGGCGTGAAGTTCAGCAACGGCCGCGCGCTCACCGCCGACGACGTGGTGTACACCTACACGCGCATGCTCGATCCGGATACCGGCTCCGGCAACGCCTACAAGCTGGGCGGCGTCGACAGCGTGACGGCGCCCGACGCCAGCACCGTGGTGATGACCCTCAAGGAGCCGAACGCGTCGCTCCTTAGCCACCTGGCGATCGACAAGACGGTGGGCATCATCGCCAAGGAGGACGTCGAGGACGGCACCATCAACACCCAGCCGCACGGCACCGGGCCGTTCATGATCACGGACTTCCAGCCCGGCACCAGCCTCACGCTCGAGCGCAACCCCTACTACTGGCAGGACGGCCTGCCCTACCTCGACAAGGTGGAGATCCGCATCATCCCGGACGAGTCGGTGCGGCGCACGGCGCTGCTCTCGGGCGACGTGGATTGGGTGATCAGCGTCCCAGCCCAGAGCGTCGACCAGCTCAAGGGTGAGTCCGGCGTGGTGGTGGACGAGGTGGCCGCCGGGTCCTACCACTACATCGGCGTCAACACCGTCCGCAACGCCGACTCCCCGCTGCGCCTCAAGGAGGTGCGGCAGGCCATCAGCTACGCCATCAACCGCGACAACATCGCGGCCGCAGCGCAGTTCGGGCTGGCCACTCCGACCCAGGACCCCATCCCCTCCTCCAGCCCGTGGGCATACGACTACGCGCCCTACGCGTACAACCCCGAGAAGGCCAAGCAGCTCCTGGCCGACGCCGGCTACCCGGACGGCTTCAGCATGGAGATCATGCCCACCTCGCAGTACCCCGAATCCGTGCGAGCGGCGCAGGTGATCCAGTCCGACCTGGCCGCCGTGGGCATCGACGTCACGATCCGCACGCTCGAGTGGGCGCAGTGGCTCGAGGAGGAGGGCGCCGGGAACTACGACACCTACGTGTGCTCGTGGAACGTGCTGGTCGACCCGGACGACTTCTTCTACGCCCAACACAAGACGGGCGAGGTGTTCAACTTCACCGGCTACTCCAACGCCAAGGTCGACGAGCTGCTCGACCAGGGGCGCCAGACGCAGGGCTTCGACGCGCGTTACCCCATCTACCAGCAGATCAACAAGATGATCGTGGACGACGCGCCGTACATCTACCTCTACAACCCGGACCAGATCAACGCCTACCGGGACTACGTCAAGGGCTTCGCGGCCCGCTCCGATCAGGCCATCCGCTTCGTGAGCGCCTGGCTCGACAAGTAACGCTCTCGCGGGGGCGCCTCGGGCGCCCCCGCCCCTATCTATCGCGGGAGATCGCATGACCCTCCGGTATCTTCTGCAGCGCCTGGGCACGCTGGTGCTGGTGCTCTTCGGCGTATCTTTGTTGACCTTCTCCATCATCCCGCTGGTCCCGGGCAGCCCCGCCCGGGTGATGCTCGGCGTGCAGGCCACCGACGCCACCGTGGCCGCGCTGGAGCACGACCTCGGGCTCGACAGATCGCTCCCGGCCCAGTACTGGAGCTGGCTCACCGGCATCGTGCTGCACGGCGATTTCGGCAAGAGCCTCATCAGCAGCAAGCCTATCGCCGGCGAAGTGGGCCGGCGCCTTCCCGCCACGCTGGTGTTGGCCTTCGCGGCCCTGCTCATCGGCCTGCTGATCGCCATCCCCAGCGGCGTCGCCTCCGCGCTCAAGCCCGGCAGCACCCGAGACCTGGGCGTCTCGGTGATGAGCCAGGTCGGCGTGTCGATCCCTGACTTCTGGCTCGGCATCCTGCTGGTCCTGCTGTTCGCCGAGACGCTGCACTGGCTCCCCTCCAGCGGCTACGCCCCTCTGTCGCAGGGCTTCGGGCCCTGGCTGCGCCACATCCTCATGCCGGCCGCCACCGCCGGGGTCATCAGCGGGTCCATCATGGCGCGCTTCGTGCGCAGCGCCATGATGGAGGTGCTGGGCAACGACTTCGTGCGCACCGCGCGCGCCAAGGGGCTCGCCGAGCGCGTGGTGGTGGGCAAGCACGTGATGCGCAATGCCGCCATCTCGATCGTCACCATCATCGGCCTGCAGATGGCGACGCTGCTCTCCGCGATCGTGGTGGTCGAGATCATCTTCGCCTGGCCGGGGCTGGGATCGCTGGCACTGACCGCGACGCTTCAACGCGACTACCCGGTGCTGCAGGCGGCGGTGTTGATGTTCGCCGTGGCCTTCACGGTGATCAACCTGCTGACCGACCTCTCGTACGTGCTGCTCGATCCGAGCGTGAGCTACGCATGAGCGACGCGGCCCTCGGCGACGTCCGCGACGCCGGCGAGACCCAGGGCGAGCCCGGGCGGCGCTCCCTGCTGCGGCGCGCGCTGCGCCACCGCCTGGTGGTCGCGGGCGGGCTCATCGTCGCCCTGTTGGGCCTCGTGGCCATCCTCGGCCATTTCCTGGCCCCCTTCGACCCGACCGGGATGGACTTCTCCGCTCGCTTCGCGCCCCCCTCCCCGCAACACCTCTTCGGCACCGACGACTTCGGTCGCGACGTCTTCTCCCGCGTGCTCTACGGCGCCGCCGTGTCGTTCAAGGTGGCCTTCATCGCCGTGGGCATCTCCGGCACCGTCGGGGTGCTGCTGGGCCTGCTCGCGGGTTACCTCGGGCGTTGGGTGGACGAACTCATCATGCGCGTGATGGACGTGCTGTTCGCCTTCCCCGCGGTGCTGCTCGCCATCACCGTGATGGCCATCCTCGGGCGCGGCGTCGGCAACGCCATGATCGCCATCGCCATCGTCTACATCCCGATCTTCGCGCGGGTCACCCGCGGCGCGGTCATCAGCGTGCGCGGGCGCGAGTTCGTCACCGCCGCCGTGGCCATGGGGCAGGGGGGCGGACGCATCATGCTGCGGCAGATCCTCCCCAACGCCCTGGGGCCCATCATCGTGCAGACCTCTCTGAGCCTGGCCTTCGCCATCCTGGCCGAGGCCGCGCTGTCGTTCTTCGGCCTCGGGACGCAACCCCCCGACCCCAGCTGGGGACGGATGCTCTCCGAGGGGCGGTCGTTCCTGCACCAGGCTCCCTGGATGGGGATCTTCCCCGGGCTCGCCATCATGGTCTCGGTGCTCGGCTTCAACCTCCTCGGCGACGGGCTCCGCGACGTGCTCGACCCGCGCAGCGCCCGGTGACCAGGGCGTGAGCGACCCCCGCGCGCCGCTCGGCGGCGACACGGCGGCGCGCGGCGATATGGCGGCAGGTGGGGCCCGGCCGCCGGCCACCCTGCCGGTCGCCGTCGCGCTCCTCGCGGGCGCCGGCCTGGTCCTCGAGATCGCGCTCACGCGTGTGCTGTCGCTGCTGTACTTCAGCCCATTCGTCTACGTGTTGCTGGCGGTGGCCGTGCTCGGCCTGGGCCTGGGCGCGGCCCTGGCGACGCTGTGGCCGGCCAGCCGCGGCGCGGTCGGGCGGAGCTCGAGCGCGGCGGCAGCCGCGCTGGCCACCCCCGCCCTGATAGGCGCCACCCTGGCCCTGGCCACGACGCCGTACCGCGGCGTGGCCCTGGCCCTCGTCACGCTCCCCTTCCTCGGCCTCGGCCATGCCCTGAGCTCCGTCTTCGCGACCCGCGCCGCCTCCGCACCCCGGCTGTACTTCGCCGACCTGGTGGGTGCGGGCCTGGGGGCCGCAGCGGCCGCCCCGGTTCTCGACGCCCTCGGCGGGGTGGGCGCGGGCCTTGCCGCAGGCGCGCTCGCCGGCGCGGCCGCGCTGCTGCTCGCACCCCCGACGCGACGCGCGGTGCCCGCCGCGACGGCACTGGTGGCGGTGCTGGTGCTGGCCACGCAGGCCGTGCTCGGTGTGCCGCAGCCGCCCCTGGCACGGCTGCACGCTCCCAAGCCGCTGCAGCGCCAGCTGGCCAGCGGGGCGCGCCCCGTGGCGCACCGCTGGGATGCCGTGGGTCGCAGCGACCTCGTGCGGCGTCCCGACGGCAGCCTCTATCTCTACCTCGACGGCGGCGCCGGCTCCCTGGTGGCGGACCCGACGACCCCGGAGCGATGGCTCCACGACATCGGCGCCTTCGCATTCGCGGCCGTGCGCCCGCAACGCGCCTTCGTGATCGGGCCCGGCGGCGGCCTCGACGTCGCGCTCGCGAGGCACTTCCTGGTACCCGACATCACCGCCGTCGAGCTCAACGGCGCCGCCGTCGCCCTCGCCGATGAGGCAACCCGCCGCGGGCTGCTCGGCGGCACGCCGGTGTACGGGCCACCGGTGGAGGTGCGCATCGACGACGGCCGCGCGGCGCTGCGGCGCAGCGCGCAGCGCTACGATCTGGTGCTGCTCTCCCAGGTCGTCACCGACGCCGCGGAGGCGCGCTCGTACGCGCTCGCGGAGAACACTCTCTACACGGTCGAGGCGATGGGCGAGGCGCTCGACCACCTCACACCCGACGGCGCCGTGGCGATGAAGCTCTACGACGAGCTCACGCTCACACGGGCGCTGACCACCGCGCTCACCGCGCTCGGGCGGCGAGGCGCGGGGCCCGCCGAGGCCAGCCGGCACCTGCTGGCCGTGCTCGACGCGCGCGGCGACCGGCCCATCCCGCTGCTGATGGTGTTCGCGCGGCCGCTGGAGCGTGACGCTGCGGTGGACGTCGCGCGCCTGGCGGAGGGGGCGGGGCTCAACCTGCTGTTCGTGCCGGGGTTGCTCGAGCCCCCACCGCTCGATGCGGTGGCGTCCGGGCGCGAGAGCGTGGCCCAGCTCATCGCCGCCAGCACGGACGCCGACATCGCCCCGGTGCGCGACGCGCGCCCCTTCTTCTTCGAGTTCGAGCGCGGCTTGCCGCATGCGCTGCGCCCCCTGCTGCGGTTCTTGGCGCTGGGCGCGTTGCTCGCCGCGGCGGCGCTGGCCGTGCGGCAGCGGCGGGTGGCGGGACCGGCCCGGGCGGCACCCCTGCTCTTCGCACTTCTCGGCGCCGGTTTCATGCTGCTGGAGGTGGCCGCCCTGCAGCGCCTGCGGCTCTACCTGGGGCACCCCACGCTGGCCCTGAGCGTGGGGCTCGGCGCGCTGCTCGTGGGTGCGGGGATCGGCTCGGCCTACGCCGGACGGCGCGACCGCGGAGGAGCCTCGAGCTGGCGCCTGGCCGGCGGGGCGGCGCTGGCCGTCGCGGCGCTGGGGACCGCCTGGGCGCTGCTCTTCCCGGAACTCGCCGACCTCACCCTGGCGGCTCCGGCTGCGCTGCGCGCGACGCTCGCCGCGCTCTCCCTGGCGCCCCTGGCGGTGCCGCTGGGCATGCCCTTCCCGCTCGCCCTGCGCGCCGTGGGCCGGCGCGGCGCGACCGAGGTCGCCCTGGCGTGGACGGTCAATGGCGTGTCCTCGGTGCTGGGTAGCAGCGCCGCCACGGCGATCGCACTGCTGTGGGGTTACCCCTGGGTCTCCTGGGCCGGCGTCGGCGCGTATCTGCTGGCCGCCGCCGCCGCACGGGCCCTCGCCACCCGGGAGCGAGCCGCCGCCGCCGCACCCCGCCCCGGCTGATCGCCGGACGCCTGCCCGGCGGCCGTGGTGACGCGGCCCCGGGCCTCAGCCCGCCAGCTCGCGCGCGATCTCCATCGCCAACAGGTGCGGCGCGCCCCACCAGTCGCCGTTGGCGAGCACCGCCACGCTCACGCCGGCGGCGGGAAGCCGCAACAGCCCGGCGGCGAAGCCCACGATGCTGCCGTTGTGCCCCTCGAAGACGGTGCCGTCCTCCGCCTCCAGCAGGTGCCACGCGAGCCCCAGCCGGTAACCGAGCGCGTCCTCGTTGCGCTCGAGCGACGGGCGCGGCCGGCGCATCGCGTCGCGCAGCTCCGGGTCGAGCAGGGCGTGCCGCTCGACCGCCGCGCCGAACAGGGTCAGGTCGTGGGCGCTCGAGAGCAGCACGCCCGCCGAGAAGGTGTTGCCGGTGCTGTAGCAGCCGCGGTTCACCACGCCCGTGTCGCCGCGCCCGTAGCCCCGCACCCTCCCGGGCACCAGGCGGCCGTGGTCGTTGACGCGCGTGGCACGCATGCCCAAGGGAGCGGCGATGCGCTCCTCGATGAGGCGCCCGTAGCTGGCGCCCGTGGCACGCTCGAGCGCCAGGCCAAGCAGGAAGAAGCCGGTGTTGTCGTAGGCCATGCGCTCGCCCGGCTCGAATGCCAGCGGCAGGTCCGTCACCAACGCCAGGATCTCGTCCGGGCCGCGGTCGAGCGCCACGCCCTGCCAGTAGCCGTCGACCTCGTTGTAGCTCGGCAGCCCCGATTGGTGCGCCAGGATGTGCTCCAGCCGGACCCGGTGCCACGCCTCGGGGAGGTCGGGGAGCAGCGTGCCCAGCTCGGCCTCCAGCGTCCACACGCCGTCCTGCACGAGAAGCATGACCAGCTCGGCGGTGAAGAGCTTGGTCACCGAGGCGATCTCGAAGGGAGCCTCCGCCGTCATGGCGACGCCCGCCTCGAGATCCGCCTCGCCCTGCGCCTCCAGCAGCACCACCTCGGAGCCGACCGCCGCGCCGACGGCGATCCCGGGGAGATCGTGCTCGGCGCGGACCTCGCGGACGCGTTCGCGCACCCGTGACACGCTCACGGCCGCACGCCCGCACGCCCGGCCCGGCGCCGTGGCCGCGCGCCGCGGACGACGGCGGCCGATGCCGTGGCGCGCGTCACGACCCCAACTCCACGACCGTGGACCCGCCGTGCAACGAGCGCTCGGCGGCCAGGCACAGCGCCACGGCCGCGCGTCCGTCGGCGCCGTCGGCCGGCACCTCGCCCGCACCCGCCGCGGCGAGCAGGAACGCCTCGGTCTGGCGCGGCAGGTCGAAGGCGTGTCCCGTGCGCCGGGGCACTCCGGCCGAGCGGAGGCCGTCGTCGTCCGCCACCCACAGGCTCACCACGGGATCCTCGTCGGTGTCCTGGTGGCCGTCCCACCTGGCGCGAAGGGCCCCCAGCTCGCAGGTCACGTCGCAGCTCACGTGGTGCCCGAAGGCCGCCACCGAGCGGGTCACCATGGCCCGCGCGCCCCCGGCGAAGTCCAACCGGATATCGAGGTCCTCGAAGGCTCCCTCCCGGCCGGGCCGACTGACGGCCCACGCCTGCAGGGCGCGCGGCTCACCGAGCAGCCAGCGCGCCAGGTCGAGATAGTGGATGGGCTCCTCCAGGATGGTGCTGCCGAGCCTCGCCGGATCGCGCTTCCAGCCGCCGGAGCCACCGCGGTACGGACGGCGCCACAGGCGCAGATCGAGGTGGAGCGCCCGCCCCAGGCCGTCCGCCTCGCGCCGCACGGCCTCGAACAGGCGGAACACCCGCATCTCGTGTCCGACGGCCAGCACACGGCCCGCGGCGCGCGCCGCCGCCATCATGCGGTCGCAATCCTCCACCGTCGTGGCCATCGGCTTCTCGACCAGCACGTGCTTCCCAGCGGCCAGCGCCGCCACGGCGTGGGCGGCGTGGAGATCGTTGGGGCTGGCCACCACGACCGCCTCCATGTTCCAGCCGAGGAACGCCTCGAGCTCGGTGGCCACCGGTACGTGCCACGCCTGCCTCAGCCGCTGCGCGCTCTCCTGACTTCGCACCAGCACGCCCGCCAGCTCGGCGCCCACGGCCTCGAGCGCCAGGCGGTGCATGCCGGCCCAGCGCCCCCCACCGATGAGGCCGACGCGGACCCCGGACACCGCCATTCAGGCCGCCTCCCCCGTCGACTCGAGCGCGGCGTCCACGACCTCGGCCGGGGCCACGTCGCGCTTCTCCGCCACGCTCGCGAGGACCGCCAACGAGGTCCGCAGTGCGCGCAGGCCGTCCTCGATGTCGGCCAGCGGCGCATGCTCGCGCCCGCACAACTCGGCCTGGAAGGCGCGGATCTCGTCGCGCCAGGGATCGCTCAGGGGCGGCTGCCACAGCAGGCTGCCGCGCGCACCGAGGCGCCGCACCTGATCGGGCCAGTCCACCGTGATGAGCCCCTCGGGCCCCATGTAGGTGTGCCGCTCGAAGGCCGGGATGCCCGCGGGCAGCCCCCACGACACCTGGATCTGCCCCACCCCACCGCTGGGATAGGTGAGCGTCACGTGCGCGCTGTCGAGCGCCTTGTGCCGGATGCTGGCGAGCTCGGGCTTGCCGTCGCCGAAGGTGTAGCCGTGGGCACGCACGCTGTCGGGCTGCTCCCCGAAGAAGATCCCCCACTGATCGAAGATGTGGCAGCACATGTCGATGATGGGCCCGCCGTTGGCGGCGGCGTCGTGCATCAGCAGCTTGGGTCGGACGCCGGCGGCGAGCGTCGCCTGCGCGAGCACCGGCGCACCGATGTCGCCCGAGAAGGCGAGGATCTGGTGGCTGGCGGGATGGAAGCGCCGCATGAAGCCGATGCGCAGCGTGCGCCCGCTCTCCCGGGCGGCACGCCGCATGGCCTCCGCCTCGGACAGCCGCAGCGCCGCCGGTTTCTCGCACAGCACGTGCTTGCCGGCCTGCAACGCGCGCACGGTGTAGTGCGCGTGGAGGAAGGTGGGGGTGCACACGGACACCGCGTCGACGTCGTCGCGCGCCAGCGCGTCGTCGACCTCCGCCAGAGCGACCGCCCCCGTGCCGCGCGCCGCCGCCTGGGCCCGGGCCGTGTCGGGGTCGACGACGGCCACCACCCGTGCCCCGGCAACCGCCCACCAGTGGGCGTGGCGCGCACCCATGTCGCCGGCGCCGATCACCGCCACGCCGAGGCTCACTCGTGCCCCCGCGCCGCGCCGTAACGCAGGTGCCACCCCTCGACCCCCTCGGCAGCGCCGCGGACGCCCCGCATGCCGCGGTGCTCCGTCCACGGCAGGGCGCGCTCGGCGCGCGCGGCGATGGTGTGGAGGTAGGGAACCGCCTCGCCGCGCAGGCGGCGCTCCACCTCGCCCAGGTCCGGGTAGGCGTCGAAGGCGCTGAGCCACACCGCGCGTCCCGCCAGGAATCCGCTGGCGCCTGCGGCGAACGCGAGGTCGAGGTCCTCCCCGAACTCGCGGGGCCCGACCCCGGCGCTCAGCAGCACCCACGGCACGGGGCTGGCGGCGTCCAGGGCCTCGAGGTGGGCGCGCACCTCCTCGGGCTCGAACAGGGCGGGCCGCTCGAGCCCGTCGAAGGCCCCCCCGTTGAAGCCCCGGCAGTGCGCCAGGGAGGCGGGGAACTCGAGCTTGAACAGGTCGACCCCGAAGCGCGGCTCCGCGAAGCGCCGCACGGAGGCCAGCACGCGCTCGGGGCGCGCGCGCTGGTACTGCGCATCGGCGACATCCTCGCCGTGAAGGGGGTACACCAGGAGCTCCAGGACGAACGGCAGGTCCCAGGCGCGGCAGGCGTCCCCGACGCGCTCGACCAGCGCCTCCTGGTGCGCCCGCGTCGCCTCCGAGAGGTCGTCGCGGTACCAGGCCAGCAGCTTCACGCCGCTGGCCCCGCTGCGGCGGATGGCCTCCACGCTCCACCCCTCGATGAGCCGCGAACGCCGCTCGCCGCGGGCGTCGGCGTCGAATCCGTAGTCCTCGAGCGTGCTGAGGAGCGCCGTCGATCCCGGGATGTCCGCGAGCGCGGTGGCGTGCGTCCACACGGGATCGATGAGGATCGCCCCGGCGTGGGGCGCGAGCACCCGGGCGAGCAGCCGCTTGGCGCGCGCCACCTCGTCGAAGGGCAGGTCGCGCGCCGCGCGCCCGTCGTGCCGCGTGAGGGCGGCGAACAGCGGCGGGCGCTGGTCGACCGCAACCATGCGGAACACGCCGTCGTCGTCGGCCAGCGTGGACAGCGCACGAAGCTTGCCTGCGGTCAGGGATCGGGTCATGCGGTCTCCTCGTCCGGGCGGGCGGCACCGCCGCCACGCCCACGGCCTAGGGTGCGGGAAGGTCTACCTCGGGCGCGTGCTCGGCCAACGCCGCGCGAACCGCGGCGTCGTCCGGGATGCCGTCGCGACTGCCGAAGCTGCCGCAGGCGAGCGCCGCCGTGGCCGAGGCGTACCACACCGAGGGCACCACCGACCACCCCCGCGCCACCGCCACCGTATACGCACCGTGGAACACATCCCCCGCGCCGGTCGTGTCCACCGCCGGGACGCGTAGCGCGGGCAGGTGCCGCGCCCCGTCCCCCGGATCCACCATCACGCCGTCGGCGCCCAGGGTGACGCCCACGACCTGGCCGGGGCGCTGCCGGAGGTGCGCGAGTGCGGCCTCGGGGTCGTCGCGCCCCAGCAACGCGCGCGCGCACTCCTGGGCCACCAGCAGGTGGTCGGCGAGGCCGGCGAGCTCCCAGTGCCGGAGGTTGCCGTAGTCCGCCACCACGGGGACGCCGGCGGCACGCGCCTTGTCGGCGGCCGCGGCGCACAGGCGCGGGTGCCGCAGATCGATGAGCACCGCGTCGAACGCCTCGACCGCGACGCCCCGGAGCCAACGGTCGTCGTCTACCAGCCCCTCGCCGCGATAGGGGAAGATCCAGCGCTCCCCGCTAGGATCGACCAGCACCGCGCTCACGAAGCTGCGCGCGCCCGCCACGGTACGGACGCCCGCGACCCCCACGCCCCAGCGCTCGAGCTCCTCGGTCGCCGCCGCCCCCGCGGCGTCCTCGCCGTGCAGGGCCACCAGCTCCACCTCGGCCCCGAGGCGCGCCGCGGCCACCGCGGCGGTGGCCGCGGGCCCGCCGCCCTGGACCCGGTAGGCGCGCGCGTCGGTGCGCGAGCTCGTGGGCGGGAAGCGCTCGACGCCCCAGACGTAATCGAGGCAGCTCAGCCCGACCATCAGCACCCGCGGCCGGCTCATGTGCGCAGGTAGGGGCGAGGCTCGAGCGCCGGAAGGACGCCCGCCCCCAGGAGGGCGCACAGCTCCATGACGGCGTCATGGTGCTCGCCCCGTCCCAGGGCGAGGTGGTGCGGCAGCCGGCGATCGAGCAGGTTGGCGATGAACCCGTGGACGTCGACGTGCCGGTCGGCCCAGCGCAGGTCGCCGACGAAGCCGCGGACGCCATCGAAGCCGGCAGGTTGCCGGCTCAGGACCGTGCCTCCGGTCACAACCGCGGCGCGCCCGGCCGAGAGCAGGCGCAACCCGGTGACGGGGCCCGGCGCCAGGCGCATGTCGCGCACCACGCCGACGCCGTCGCGATTGAAGTGGGTGGTGAGGCGCGTGCCGCCGGCGCCGTCGCTGGCCGGCGCCGCCCACGCCATGGGACCGTTGCCGCAGTGCCACAGTTGCAGGCTGCCGCTGTCCTCGTCCACGTCCGATATGTCCATCAGCAGCGCGGGCGCGCCGCTCACCCCCTGCAGCGCCAGCATCGACACCGCACCCATGACGTCCCCCTCGCAGGCCGCCGGGACGTGCGCGCCGCTTCGGTCGCCCATCGCGGCGCAGGCCATGGTCCCGCAGGCATCGGGTAGCTCGGGCCAGCAGCGTACCGCCAGCGCCTGGGCGTCCACCTCGGCGGCCATCGCCGCCAGCGCCACGTCCACCCGGGCGGCCCGCTCCAACTGCACCTCGGACACGTCGCTCGCCTCGCGCTCGGCCCACGCACGCGCACGCGCGCGTGCCTGCGCCTCGGGCACCGCGGCGACGCGGTCGAACAGCTCGGCGAGCTCGCGCCGCACCACGCGCACGCCCAAACCGCCCTCGGCCAGCGCGTCGGGCGTCTCCTCCAGGCCGTAGAAGTTCGGGGCGGTGCCGCCGATGGCCAGCACCCGCGCGCCGCGCAGCGCACCCAGGCCGCGCAGGGCGCCGACGGTGGCCGCCAAGCGCCGCTCGAAGGCGTGGTCGCGCACCTCGCCGTAGAACCACTTCACCGGCCCTCGTCGGTCCACGGCCGGATGCTCGAGGGTCGAGAGCGCCATCGTCACGCCGCACAGGGAGTTCAGGGGCAACGGCCCGCGGCCGTTGCCGCCGCCGGCGCGCTCCGGCAACGCCCACAGACCGACCTGGCGCGCGGCGCGGAGCAGCGGCGCGGGAACCTCGCCCGTCGCGAAGGTGGTGAGCTGGATCAGGAGGTAGTCGAGCTCGCGCGACCGCAGCGTCTGGGCGACACGTTCGGCCTGATCCGCGTCGGCCACCGCCTCCTCGGAGACGATCAGCTCGAAGTCCCAGGCGTCGGCTAGGGCCGCCAGCCCGTCGAGGCTTCGGCGCCGCGCTGCCGCGGTGTCGCCCTTGAAGGCCGGCCGCGTGACGGATACGAAGCCGATGCGCGGCCGCGTGGCGTTCGGTGTGTGGTCGGTCATCCCTTGACCCCCCCGGCCGTGAGGCCGCTGATGATGCGTTGCTGGAAGAACAGGATCAGGAGAACGAGCGGCACGATGCCCAGCGTCACGGCGGCGGAGATGACGGCCCAGGGGAAGGCGAACTCCCCCTGGTAGAGCGTGATGCCGACCGGCACGGTGCGCATGCTCAGCTGCGTGTTGAACGTCAGCGCAAGCAGGAACTCGTTCCAGGAGTTGACGAAGGCGATGATGCCGGCGGTCACCAGGCCCGGCGCCGACAGCGGCGCGATGATGCGGAACAGCGCACCCACACGCGACGTGCCGTCCACCGTGGCGGCCGCCTCCAGATCGAACGGGATGAGCTGGAAGAAGCTCGTCAGGATGAGCGTGGTGATGGGCAGGCTGAGGGCGACGTAGGGGATGATGAGGGCCCAGTAGGTGTTGAGCAGGTTGGGGCTGAACACGGCGTCGGGCAGGAAGCCGAGCCCCAGGCCGGACAGCGCTCCCACCAAGGGGCTGAGGAGCGGCACCTCGACACCGACGAACAGCCGGTAGAGGGGGACCAGCAGCACCAGCGCCGGGAACATGCTGGTCATCACGATGGCGGTGAGGATGAGGCGCCGACCCGGCAGCCGCAGCCGCGCCAGCGCGTACCCCGCCAGGGCGGCGAAGAGGACGCACAGCAGGGTGGCCCCGAGGGAGACCACCGCGGAGTTGAGCAGGAAGCGCCCGAAGGGGTTCTCGGTGAACACCGTGTGGAAGTTCTCGAATGTCAGCGTGTGCGGCAAGTAGGTGATGGGCAGGTGCGTCAGCTCGTCCTCGGGCTTGAGCGAGGTGAGCAGCAGCCACACCGCCGGGAACAGCCCGTTGAGGATCATCAGCAGCAGCCCCAGCCGCACGGTGACGTAGTTGAAGCGCTTGCGGCCGCTCATTCGGTGTAGATCCATCGCAGATAGAACACGGTGATGGCCAGGCTCAGCAGGAAGAGCACCACGGACAGGGCCGCCGCGTAGCCGATGTTGAGCGCCAGCGTGGTGTTGTAGATGTAGACGCCCAGCGTCTCGAGGCTGCGGCCGGGCCCCCCGCGCGTCATCGCGAAGGGGATGTCGAAGGTCTGGATGGCGGTGAGCGTGCGGAAGATGAGGGCCACGGCGATCGAGGGCCGCAGCAGCGGCAGCGTGATGGACCAGAAGCGCTGCCAGGCGTTGGCGCCGTCCACCACCGCCGCCTCGTAGAGGCTCTCGTCGATCGATTGCAGCCCCGCCAACAGGATCAGGCCCACGAACGACGACGTCTTCCAGACGATGGTGAGGTTGACCGCGGCGATGGCGGGGGTCACCCGCGCCAGCCATAGCGGGGCCTGGATGCCGAGGTGGCGCAGCACGTCGTTGACGACGCCGTACTGACTCTGGAACAGCCAGGCGAAGGTGAGGCCGGCCAGCACGCGGGGCATCGCCCATGGCAGCAGCAGGGCCACGCGCCCCAGCCACCGCAGCCGCGAGGGCACGTTGGCCAGCAGCGCCAGCGGCAGCCCCAACAGGAACGAGCCCCCCACGCTCAGGGCGATGATCAGCAGCGTGATGCGCAGCGAGTTCCAGAAGCGCGCGTCGCCCCAGCGCCCGTCCGGTCCGGGGTGCACGCCCATCCAGAGCGCGAAGACCAGCACGATCAGGACGGCCAGCAACCAGGCGGTGGCGCGGCCGAGCGTGCCGCGTCGCGCCCACAGCACCAACGGGACCAGCGTCGCCAGCCCGGCGAGGCGCAGCCACCACAGGGGGCGCACGCTCCAGCGCAGGTCGCTCCCGCCGAAGAGCTTTCCGAAGTTGTCCAGCCCGATGAAGGGCGTGCCCCGGAAGGGCTGGTTGAGGCGCTCGAAGTGCAGCGATTGCCACACCACCGTGAGCACGGGGTAGAGCATCACCACGGCCAGCGTCAGCAACGCCGGCAGCAGCAGGACGACGGCGAGTTGGGGCTCGGAGAGGTTCCCGCGGCGCAGGCGCCGCCAGAATCCCGGTCTGCGATAGGGGGTGCGGGGCGGGGTGCGAGCCATGTCAGATAGGGGGGCAAGATAGGTGGGGCGCACTCGCGCCCCACCGTGTCGGCCGCCTAGGGGTTGAGGATGTCCTCGAGCCCGGTCTGCATCTGGCCGAGGGCCTCTTCGGCCGAGATGGAACGCGCGAAGAAGGCGTTCATGGTGCTACGGATCTGGTCGCTGACCTCCGGGTAGAGCGGCGTGATGGGGCGCGGGCGGGCGTTGATGATGACGTCGTAGAACTGGGCGTACTGCGGCGCGGCCTCGAGCACGGCCGGATCGCTGTAGAGGCTCTTGCGGGCCGGGATGTTGCTGGCCTGCACGGCGAGCGTGCGCTGGCTGTCCTCGTTGGCGAGGAACTGCATCAGCTTGAAGGCCTCCTGTTGATGGGCGCTGTACGGGTTCATGGCCCACTGCCAGCCGCCGACGCAGGTCGCGGAGCTGTTGCCCGCGAAGGCGGGCAGCGGCGCCACGCCGACCTTGCCGGCCACGTTGGTGGCCTGCGGGCTGCTGCCCTGGAAGTGCGCCCAGGCGTAGCCCCAGTTGAGCATGAACACCACGTTGCCGGCCTGGAACATCTGGCGCGAGTTGTCGGTGGCTACCTCGGCGATGTTGGGGATGGTGATGCCGGACGACAGCGTCTCGTCGTACCAGTCCAGCGCCTGCTTGCCGGCCGCGGTGTCGATGGTGATGTTGCCGTCGGCGTCACGCCAGTTGCCGCCGGCCGTCCACAGCGCCTCGAGGAAGGTGCAGTTGGTGCCCTCGATGGCGGCGCCCTGGTAGTTGAAGCCCTGCAGGTTGGGGTCGTTCTCCCCCTGCATGATCGTCAGCGCCTGCTGCTTGAGCTCCTCCCAGGTCTTGGGGGGCTGGAATCCGTACTTGTCGAGCAGGTCCTTGCGGTAGTAGAGGAACTGCGCGTCGGTGAAGGCGGGCAGTGCGTAGAGCGTCCCGTCGACCGTGTCGGCGGTGACCGGCCCGGGGAGGAAGGCGTCGAGGTAGGACGCCTCGTCGGCCGCGCTGGCGAAGAAGCCGTCGAGGGGCTGGGCCCAGCCGGAGGCGGCGTACTGCGCGGGGCGCACCACGTCGATGAGCATCAGGTCGATGTCGCTGGACTTGCTGGTGAGCACGGTGCTGAGGTACTGCTGCTGCACGTCGCTGGTGGCCCCACCGACCTCGAAGGTGGCGTTGATGCCGGGATTCTCCGCGTTGAACTTCTCCAGCAGCGGCCCGATGACGTCCGGGCGCTGCTGCCCGCCGATGAACACCGTCAGGTTCACCTGGGCGAGGCCGACGGCGGCGACCGCCGTGAGGGCGAGGGCGAGGACGAGTCGTGTGAATCGATTCATGCTTACCTCCTTGCACGCGATGGTGCGGTTCTCGGTGCGGGCGGGGCTCACGCCACCCCCCGCACGACGGACTTCGGGGCGGTGCTCTCCCGCACCACCAGGCGGGTGGCCAAGCGGGTCGAGGCCACGGTCCCCCCGGCCATGAGGGTGAGCAGGGCCGTGAACGCCAGCTCCCCCAGGCGGCGTGTGGGTTGCCGCACGGACGAGAGCGCCGGCCGGACGACCGAGGCCAGCGGGGTGTCGTCGAAGCCGATGACCGACACCGCCTCCGGCACGGGCAGGCCGGCGCCGGCCAACGCGCGGTAGGCTCCCAGGGCGACCAGATCGTTGTCGGCGAGGACCGCGTCGAAGCCGTGGCCGCGCCGCAACAGCTCCGCGGTGGCGCGCTCTCCGCCGGCCCGGCTGTCATCGGTGGGCACCAGCAACGCGTCATCCACCTCGAGGCCGAACGCCTCCAGGCCGGTCCGGAACGCCCGCACGCGGCGCTCGGCATAGCGCGAGCCCCGTGGGCCGGCCAGGAACGCCACGCGGCGGTGCCCGCTCTGCTGCAGGTGTGCCAGCGCCTGCCACACGCCCGCACGCTCGTTGCTGCCGATGCTCACCGCGCGCAGCGCGCGCGGCGCGGCATGGATCGCCACCACCGGATACCCGGCCCGGATCAGCCGGTTGAGCTCCGGAACGTCGCGGCCCTGGACGCTGGAGCCGAGCAGGATGAGGCCGTCGACGCGGCCCTCACGCAACCACGCGCCGAAATCCGGCTCCGGCGACGTCGACAGCAGCAACGGGTAGCCGGCCGCCTCGGCCTCGAGAGAGACGCCCAACAGCAGCTCGCTGAAGTAGGGGTTGCCGAACACCAGCTCGGAGCTGCGCGGCAGCATGAGGCCCACGGCCTGCGCGCGCCGGCGCGTCAGGGCGCGCGCCGCAGCGTCGGGCAGGTACCCGAGGCTCGACGCCAGGGCTCGGACCCGCTCGCGCGTGCCCACGGCGATCTGAGGATCGTCCCGCAACGCGCGTGACACCGTCGAGCGCGACACCCCCAACTGCTCCGCAAGGTCTCTCAGCGTCAGCTTCCGCCTCACCTCGAACGACCGTCGGCACCGCCCGCACGCCGCGTGTCGGCGTGACTCGGGGGCCCGCGGGCTCCTTTCGCAACCGGTTGCGACAACGGTAGCACAGCCGTCAGGGGCGGGCAAGGGGGGCCGATCCGGGGGAGGCGGCGCGCCCGGCGCACGTGCCCGCATCAGCCGCGCACCGGATCGAGTCGCGCGCCCGGTACGGCGTCCCCCGGCAACGGCCCATGGAACAGGAACCCCTGCCCCTGCCGGCACCCCAGAGCCACCAGCGCCGCGGCCTCCTCCGGCCGCTCCACGCCCTCGGCCACCACACCGATGCCCAGCGCATCCGCCAGGCGCAGGATCGTGCTGACGATGGCGTGGTTGGTGCGATCCTGGTCGAGCCGCTGGACGAAGGAGCGGTCGATCTTCAGGCTGTCGATGGGGAGGCGATTGAGGTAGCTCAGCGAGGAGTAGCCGGTGCCGAAGTCGTCGACCTGCACCAGCACCCCGCGCTGACGTAGCTCCACCAGGACCTCACCGGCGCTCAGCGGGTTGCCCATGAGCGCGCTCTCGCTGATCTCCAGTTTCAGCCTCCCGGCCGGCACGGCGCGGTGCTCGGCACCCTCGCCGAGCAGCGCCTCGACGTCGCCCAGAGACAGGTGGCGAGCCGACACGTTCACGCTCAGGAACAGCGGCGGCGCCTCCGGGTCCTGCTGATCCCAGCGCTCGAGTTGCGCGAGCGCGTTGCGCAGCACCCAGCGATCGATGGACACGATGAGGCCGGTCTCCTCGGCGAGCGGCACGAAGCTCGCTGGGGGCACCAGGCCCTGCGTCGGGTGCCGCCAACGGACCAGGGCCTCCACGCCGAGGATGCGGCCGCTGGCGAGGTCGACCACCGGCTGATACTCGAGGAACAGCTCCTCGCGCTCCACCGCGCGGTGGAGGCTGGACTCGAGCTCCATCTGGCTGAAGACCTGGGCGTGCATGCCCTCGTCGAACACCGCGTAGCGCGCCTTGCCATCGGCCTTGGCGCTGTACATGGCGATGTCGGCGTCGCGCAGGAGCTCCTGGGGCTCGCGGTAGTGCGGCGCAGAGAAGGCGATACCGATCGAGGCGCTGGTGAAGATGTCGTGATCGCCGAGGTGGAAGGCGTCGGCCAGCGAGCGCTGGATGCGGGTGGCGGTGACCGTGGCGTCGTCGCGCCACGCGTCCTCGAGCAGGATACAGAACTCGTCGCCGCCGAGCCGCGCCACCGTGTCGCTGCCGCGCACGCATGCGCGAAGCCGGGCGGCGAGCGCCTTGAGGAGCTCGTCCCCGGCATGGTGCCCAAGGCTGTCGTTGACCACCTTGAAGCGGTCGAGGTCGAGGAACAGCACGGCGAAGCGCGCGCTATCGTCGCGCGCGGCGCGCGCGAGCGCGTGCTCCAGCCGGTCGAACAGCAGCGCCCGGTTGGGCAACCCTGTGAGGCCGTCGAAGAGCGCCCCGTGGAGCAGGCGTTCCTCCATGCGCTTGCGCTCCCCCACGTCGCGCGACGCGGTCACCAGGGCCTCGACCGTACCGTCGGGGCCCACCACGGCGCTCGCTATGGTCTCGAGCCACACGTAGTGGCCCTCGCGGTGACGGAACCGCACCGAGTAGCGCAGCGCCGTCGCCCCCTCGAGTAGGCGGCGGAACGGCCCCTCCCGCACGCGCTCGCGGTCCTCGTCGTGGTTGAGTTCGAACGGGTCCCGGCCGACCAGCTCATCGGGCCGGTAGCCGAGCACCGCCAACGCCGAGGGGCTGATGTAGCGGAATCGCCCGTCCGCGTGGTGCAGGCACACCACATCGGACATGTGCTCGGCCAGCAATCGGAAGCGTTCCTCGCTGCGCTTCACGACGCCGTGCAGCTCCGCCCGCTCGGCGGCGGCGCCCAGCTGCTCCGCGGCGGCACCTACGACGCGGCGGTCGTCGTCGTCGAGTGCCTGGCCGCCGCCACCCACGCGCAGGAGGGCGGTGGTGACGCCACGCACCCGCACCGGCGCGATCACCTCGGCGCCGCCGGTGACGCCGTCCACCTCCGACCGCTCCGACAGCAGGACCGCGTGGCCCGCCTCCGTCGCGCTGCGCAACGCGGCCTCCCCTGGCGGGCGGGGTCCGCCCACCGGCGGCAGACCGTCCGCCGCAGCCCGGTGGAGCAGGGTCAGCTCCTCCCCGGCGACGCCGTAGAGCTCGACGGACCCGTACCCCAGGACCCGCGCCATGGCCCTCGCGGTCGCACCGTAGAGGCGATCGAGGTCGAGCTCCGTGGCGGTGAGTGCGCGGATGCGCTCCAGCAGCTGCAGCTCGTGCGTGAGCCGCTCGGCCCCGTCGTACGACTCGCGGTAGCGGTCGGCCCGGCCCGCCGTCCGGTCGAGCAGCGCGAGGCGGTCGAGCGCCGCGCCGCAGGCGAGGGCGATCGCCTCCAGCATGCCCGCATCCGCCTCCCCGAAGGTCCGCCCGGGCGCCTTGATCGTTGCCGCCAGGACGCCCACCACGGTGCCCTCGCCGTTGCGCAGCGGGGCACCGAGGAAGCCCGCCGGGCCCGCCCCGGGCGCCTCGCCCGGCGCCGACGGGCCCGCCGCGGGAGGTTGCTCGATGACGGGCCCCCCGCCCGCGAACACGCGCCATGGGGCCGATGCGTCGCGCGGCACCTCCGCGCCGAGCGCGGAAGCCCGGGCGCCGCGGCCGCGCGACGCGACGGCCCGCAGCGCGTCGCGCTCGGCGTCGAACAGCAGGAGCGTGCAGGCGTCGGCGGCGATCATCTCTAGGACGGCATCGAGCGAACGCAGGACGGCGTCGCGTCGTCGCGTCACCGACCGCAACGCCTCGCTGGTGCGCACCATGGCGTCGAGCCGCGCGAGCTGGCCCTCCAGGCGCTCGCGATCGTCCTGGCGCAGCAGGGCCAGCTCGATCCCCCCGCCGATCCGTTCGAGCGCCCCCAGCACCATGGTCGGGCCCGGCACGGGCTCCCGGTGCAGCAACGCCAGCACGCCCCAGGACCGATCGCGCAGACGCAGCGGCACGGCCGACCACGCCGCCGCCGGCAGGCCGCCCGGGCCCTCGCGCTGGAACCACGGACCACCGTCCGGCGCCAACACCCCCTCGAGGCCGCCGTCCGGCGCGTCCGCGCCCGCCGTGGCGAGCCACGCCTCCAGCTCCGGCTGCCGCTGGCCGGCGGCGTCGTAGGTCTCGAACCGCGGCGTCCCGACCGCCCGCAGCACCACCATGTGGTCGGCGGAGAGTTCCGCGTGCGCCAGCACGAGACGGGCCAGCAGCGGGAAGGAGCCGGCCACCCGGTCGTTCACCAACAACAGCCGCTCGGTCTCGGCCAACAGGCCATCGAGTCTCGCCGCGGCCTCCCGCCGGCGCTCGCGCCGCATGCGCTGGACCCAGGCACCGAGCTGCGCCCCGAAGGCCTCGGCCAGCTCGGTCGCGTCGGCTACGGCGTCGTCGCCGCCGATACGCAACGACGCCTCCAGGCGGCCGTCGAGCCACACCGGTACCGCCAGCGTGGGCTCACGCACCTCCGGTGGCGTGCCCTCCCGGGGGAGCGGGCCGGTCTGCACCTCGCCCCGCTCCTCACCGACACCCCGCATAACACCGTCGGCGGGATACAGCACCACCACCCGCGTCGGATCCGAATCCTCCCCGGCGCGCAACCCGGCCTCATCCACGCGCGCCCCCGTCTCATTGCCCCTACCGAGCGCGGCGGCGCGCTCGAAGGTGCCGTCTTCGCGTCGCAGCCACAGCGTGGCGCTGCGGGCACCCGGGATTCCGGTCACCGCGAGCTCGAGCAGGCGCGCGAAGAAGGCGGGAGAGTCCTCCCCCTGCAGCAGCTCCCGCGTGAGCTCGAGCAGGGCGGCCCGCACGCCGTGCGCGGTCCGCGCCTGTCGCGCGGCGCGCTCCGCATCGAAGGCCGCCTCGAGGGCCGCCGGCGCCGCCCGCAGCGCATCGACCACCAGGGGCAGCCACAGCGCCGGCGGGGCCGGCCACTCGAACGCGAGCACGTGGGACTCCCCTGCGGCCGGTCGTACCGGCATCACCACCGCATACCCCACGCCGAGATCCTCTAGCAGGTTGCGATCCGCCGCGGGGAGCTCGGCCAGCTCCCCAGCGAATCCGGGCGGCTCCACGGCGTTCGCCAGCAGCGCCTGCGAGTAGGGCGGATTCCCCGAGGGCCACGGGCCCGCCTCGAGGTTCTCCCAGCGGCGCACGACCGTAGGCCGCGAGCGACCGCGTGGCTGGTCGGGGCGGACGCCGGACCCGGCGGGCAGTGCCAACAGAACCACGCGGCTCGCGTCCACCGCGCTCCCCAACTCCGCCAGGAGGCGGTCGAGCACGTCGCCCAGGCCGGCACCTCCGGTGAAATCGCGGCTCGACCGCTCCAGGGCGGCCAGCACCGCGGCGCGCCGTAGCAGCGCCTCCTCGGCAGCGCGCGCCCCAGTCACGTCGCGGATGACGACCATGCTGCCCCGGCCTGTCGACAGCCGGTGGGCGCGCACCTCGAACACGGGCGCCCCGTCGTCCTCGGCCGGGCGCAGGTCGATCGGATCCCGCCCGAGCGCGGCGAGATCCGGTCGAAGGCCGGAGAGGGGCCGCCGAAGCACCCCGGCGCGCGTCAGCCCCAGGGCACGCTCGGCCGCGGGGTTGATGTCGAGCACGATACCGCGCTCCTCCACCAGAAGGATTCCGTCCGACAGGTCGGTGAAGGCCTCCCGGTAGGCCATCGGACCGCGCCGCTCCATCCATTGCCGCTCCAGGGCCACGGCGGCCACCAACGCCGCGAGTGCGAGCGCCACTGGCATCGGGTCGTATCCGGGCCCGGCGGGAACGCCGAGGACCGGCAACGCCGCGACCAGCCACGGGAAGGCGCCGGCCCCGGCCAACCACATCAGCGGCCCCCGTTCGCCCGGATCGACGCCCTCCCGGCGGCGCACGAGAACGGCGGCCGCGGTCGTCACCAGCACGCCGGCCAGCCACGCGATGGCCTCGCCCGCCACGGCCATGCCCCCGCTGCCGAGCCCGTGAATGACGAATACCAGCGCCAGCGCCGCGGCCGGGACCAGGAGTCCCATCGCGGCCGGCACGGGCACCTCGCGGCCGCGATGTCGAAGCGCGAACCACAGCCACAGCGCGGGGGCCAGGGCCGCCGCAACCAGCCGCAATCGGTCGGCCTGGCCGCCCATCGCGGGCGCCGCCGGCGCGTCGAGCAACGCCATCAGGACCCACGCCTCCACCACCACGGCCAGCAAAGTGAAGGGCAGCCAGCCCGGCGCGCGGCGCCGCGCAAGACCCACGGTCGCCGCGGCCATCGCGGCCGTAGCGAGCAGCACCGGCACGACGCTACTCATGCCTATGAAGCTCACGGGCCCAGGTGCCGATCCCGCGCGATTCTTGCGTTCACCGGACCTCCCTCCTGACCGGCCGCGCGCGCGGCCCTTGCTCGCGTGCGCTGGGCCCAACTTGCCACCATCGCCCGGGCGGCGGACGGCCCGAACGGTGCATCGGTGTACCGGCGGCTCCGGGCAGCGACGGTGCGGTAGGCTGAACGCCTAGCCGACGGCCTGGCGCCGCGGACCCGGAGGCGAGATGAGCAGCTACAGCGATTCCGAGCACGCGCTGCTGATGGACGCGGCGGCCGAGGTGCTGGTGGCGGCCGTGGCCGCCGAGCGCACCGGCCCCATCGCCTACTTCCGCGAGATCCTGGCGGCGGGTCGTTACCTCTTCGACGCCCGCCGGCGGTATCGCGACAACGCACTCGTCCAGGACCTGTTCCGCCACACCGAGTCGCGCGAGGTCGATCTCGAGGAGGTCACCCAGGCGCGCCTGCTCGAGCGCATCGAGGCCGTTGCCGCCGTCGTCCATGAGGACGACGAGGGCCGCGCCTTCAAACATTTTCTGCTCGAACTGGCGCAACGCGTCGCGGAGGCGTCCCGCTCCGGCCTGTTCGGCCGCCGCATCTCCGACGACGAGTCGGCCTTCCTGCGCGAGCTGACACGGCGACTCGGCCTTCCCGAGGGCACCTGAGCAACGGCACCTCAGCGCTCGTCGCCGTCGGCGTGCCCCATGGCGCGATTGAAGGCCCCGGAGCCGCCCCGCGGGATCGACAGGGTGCGCCAGCGCCCCCCGCGCGCGTGCTTGGCGAGCACGACGACCTGCCCGACGTGGTTGGCGTAGTGCGTGAGTTGCCGCAGGAGCGCCTGCGGCACGCCGTGCGGCTCCCCGCGGATGGTCACGGTCCGCTCCAGGTCCTCCTCACGCAGCGCATCGATCGCGTTCAGGGTGATCTCCCACCCCTCCTCCCACCACGCCAGCACCTCGGAGCGGGAGGCCCGGTCGACCTCGAACTCCTCGTCCCGTCGGCGATCGGCCTTCTCGCCGTCGCTGTGGAGGAAGTCGCGCCAGCGCGAGCGCATGTTGCCCAGCAGGTGCTTGACCAGCACGGCGACCGAGTTGGCCTCGGGATCGAGACGCAGGTTTAGGTCGGCCTCCTCGAGCTGGGCGAGGGCGCGGTCCCCAAGGACCTTCTGATCATGGAACGCCTGCCGCACGCTGGCGAGCAGCGCGCGTTCCCCGCCCGCGCTCATGCGATCCCTCCGGTGTGGCCCGTGGTCGCGCCGGCGCCCATGTAGGCGCCGCGCCCGCTCACGCCGTGCGCCTCGTGATGCGCGGCCGGCCCGGCCGCCTCGAACGCCGCGAGGTACGCCTCGTGGCGGAAGAGCGTGAGCCGGTGCCGCTCCACGACGCGCTCCACGCCCGTCCGCGTGCCGACCAGATGGTGCATGTCCATGACCGCAACCTCCCCTTCGATGTCCGAGACGTCATGCGCGCGACGGCGCGGCCGTCCTCCGCCGCCGTCTGGATGCTGACGCGCCCCACCTCCCACTGGTCCGGGCACAACCACGGTTCCACCGCCAGCACCCCTCCGGGCTCCAGGTGGGCGGCCATGCGGACCACGGCGCGGTGCAGGTCGCCGAGGTGGGGGACGTAGCCGATGGCCGAGAAGAGGCAGGTGATGACGTCGGATCGCCCCGAGCCACAGCACCGCGCCGGCCTCCGCGCGGTAGTCCTTGTCGCGGTAGATCAGGTCATACAGACCCGCGGACGTGTCGTACACGTTGCGTGCAGCATACGACGGACGGGCCCAGCGGCGCCGGCCGGACGCACACGGCCCGCAACGCACACGCCTCGGGGCGCGCCATCATCGGCGGCGCGCGGGCAGGGCCACCCCACGCGAACCGCGCCACAGGGCCGCCACCGAGACGAGCAGCAGCGTTACCAGCACGGCCAGCACCAGTGGGATACTCCCGCTCCCCGTGGCCGCGACCACCCAGCCGATCGCGGGCGCGCTCAGCACCGGGCCGAGGTTGGCACCGGCGATGACCAGGGGCGCGATGCGCTCCGCACGCTGCGGGAACACCTCCTGGAGCCACGCCAGCGTCGTAGGGAAGATGGGGGCGAAGGCGAAGCCGACGAGCGCGTAGGCGGGCGCGGCCCAACCCGGCACGCCGGCCAGCCAGGCGCCGGCCGTCGCCAGGACCGCCGCCCCGAAGACCATGTCGGCGGGACGCACCGCGGAGCTGACGCCCACCGCGACGAAGCGCCCGATGGTCAACGCACCCCAGTACAGGCCCGTGAGGAAGGCCGCGCGCGCTTCCCCTACGACGGGTGCCAGGTGGGTCGGCTCCCAGCTCGCCACCCCCACCTCCACCGAGACGTAGAGGAAGTAGACGACCATGAAGCCGAGCAACGGGCCGCGCGGGGCCCGGGGTGCTCCGGTCGGCGGCGTCAGGGGTCGGGGCACGGGCACGCGCAGCATCAGCGCCCCCGCCACGGCGGTGAGCGCCGCCAGCAGCAGGAACGGCGGCGCCATGCGCGGCGCCAGGGCACCGACGAGCACCGGTCCGGCCACCGCACCCAGGCCGAACGCCGCGTTGAGCAGGTTGAGCGCCGCGGTCGAGTGCCCCCCGAAGGAGCGGGCGAAGAGCAGGTTGACGGTGACGTCGAGCAGGCCGAACCCCAGACCGCCCACGAAGGCCGCGGCCAGGGTGCCCGACCACACCGGGCTCAGCGCGACACCGGCCGCGCCCAGCGCCAGACCCCCGGCACCCACGGTCATCAGGTTGCGGTAGCCGAAGCGCGCCAGCAGCACGCCGCTGGCCGCGATCGTCACGAAGGAGCCCAGGAAGTGCGCGCTGACCACCGCACCCACCTGGCCGATGCCGATGGCGTACCGCCCCAGCAGGGCCGGGAAGGCGGGGCCGTACATGGCCTGGACAGCGCCGATGGACAGGAACGTGAGGGCCCCTGTGGCCAGCAGCAGCCGGCGCTCCCGGGTGTCGAAGAGTCCGCGCAGCATGCGCTCGATTGTACGCCCGGCCACGGCCGCCCGGCCGAGCGGGAACGCCCTTTTGGGACGGGTATACTGCCGGGCAGTGTAGGTAGGAGGATCCACCGTGGAGAACGACGTCGCAACCATCAACGAGCTCAGGGCCGCGTACCTGCGCTTCTTCGAGCAACGCCGGCATCTGGTCTACACGTCCGCGTCGGTGAAGAGCGACGACCCCAGCCTGATGTTCACCAGCGCAGGCATGGTGCAGTTCAAGCCGTACTTCCTCGGCGCCACGCCGAAGTTCGCCGGCGTCAGCGGCGTGTGGCACCGGGTAGCCACGGCGCAGAAGTGCCTGCGCATCAACGACATCGAGAACGTCGGGCGGACGCTGCGGCACCACTCGTTCTTCGAGATGCTGGGGAACTTCTCGTTCGGGGACTATTTCAAGGAGGAAGCCGCCCGCTGGGCGTGGGAGTTCATCACATCGCCGGAGTGGTTGGGCCTCGATCCCGATCGCCTCTACGTCACCATCTACCAGGATGACGACGAGGCCTTCGAGGTGTGGACGAAGCACGTCGGGGTGGACCCCTCGCGCGTCTCCCGCTGGGGCGAGGACGAGAACTTCTGGCCGGCGAACGCCGTCAGCGAGGGACCCAACGGGCCCTGCGGCCCGTGCTCCGAGATCTTCTACGACCGTGGCCCCGAGTTCGGCAGCCCCGACGAGACCGGTCCCAACACGGGCTCCGGGGATCGCTACATCGAGTTCTGGAACCTCGTGTTCACGCAGTTCGACCGCCGCGACGGCGGTGAGCTCGAGCCATTGCCGCAGCAGAACATCGACACCGGCCTGGGCTTCGAGCGCCTGGTGGCGGTGATGACGGGCAGCGAGGACGCCTACGCCACCGCGCTATTCCAGCCCACCATCCAACACGTCGCGCGGCTCTCCGGAGTCCCCTACGGTGGCGTCGACAGCGTCTCGCATCGTGTCATCGCCGACCACGTGCGCGCCGTGTCGTTCGCCATCGCGGACGGCGTGCTACCCGCCAACGACGGCCCGGGGTACGTCGTGAAGATGCTGCTGCGCCGCGCCTCCCGCCACGCCTGGCTGCTGGGACTGCACGAGAGCGTACTGCACACCCTCGTCGACGACGTCATCCATGCGATGGGCGAGGCCTACCCGGAGCTGGTCGACGGCCGCGACCGGGTGCAGGGCATCCTGCGCACGGAGGAGGAGCAGTTCCTGCGCACCCTCGCGTCGGGCATCGAGCGCGTCGGGGACCTGCTCGACGGGCTCGAGGGGGAGATCCTCGACGGCGCCACCGCCTTCGATCTGTGGCAGACCTACGGCTTCCCGCTGGACCTGACGCAGGAGATGGCGGCGGAACGCGGCATCCGCGTGGACGAGCACGGGTACGAGCAGGCGCGTGAGCGTGCCCGCGATGCTTCGCGCGGCGAGCCCCAGGGCAAGGCGCTCTTCACCGCCGCCAAGGACGCGCTGGGGCGGCTCGCCGAAGGACTGCCGGAGACCGAGTTCCTGGGGTACGGCGCGCTGGAGTCCGGGGCCACCGTGCGTGCGCTGGTGGTGGACGGGGACGGCGTCGACAGCGTGGACGAGGGGGGGACCGCGACCGTCGTGCTCGATCGCACCCCGTTCTACGCCGAGGGGGGCGGACAGATCGGCGACAGCGGAAAGCTCGAATGGGACGGGGGGGCGGCGGTGGTGAGCACGACCACCCGCAGCAGCCACGGCTTCGTCCTGCACGCCGCGCGCGTCGTCCGCGGCCGACTGCGCGCCGATCAGCGCGTGACCGCGCGGGTGGACCCGAGCCGGCGCGAGACCGAGAAGCACCACAGCGCCACCCATCTGCTCCACGCCGCGCTCCGCAGCGTGCTGGGCACGCACGTGGCTCAGGCCGGCTCGCTGGTCGCGCCGGACCGCCTGCGCTTCGATTTCTCGCACGGGCAGGCGCTGGAGACCGCGGAGATCGCGCGCGTCGAGGAGCTCGTCAATCGCTGGATCCAGGCCGACCTCGCGGTGGACTGGCGCATCGTGCCCATCCAGCAGGCGCGGGCGGCCGGAGCCATGATGCTGTTCGGCGAGAAGTACGGCCAGGAGGTGCGCATGGTGCGCATGGGTCCACCCCAGGACGCGGGCGACCCGGCGGTGTCCATCGAGCTGTGCGGCGGCACGCACGTGCGCCGCACCGGCGAGATCGGGTCCTTCGCCGTGTCCGCCGAGGAGGCCGTATCGGCCGGCGTCCGCCGCGTCGAGGCGCACGTCGGGATGGCCGCGGTGCACCGAGCCCAACATCAACGCGACGTCACGGGGCGGCTCGCCCAGCGGCTCGGCGGCAAGGCCGAGGAGCTGGAGGATCGCGTGACGCGCCTGCAGGCGGAGCTCAAGGAGGCGCACCGCGAGGCGGGCCGGCTTCGCGACCGGCTGGCCGCGGCGCAGACCGCCGGCGCCTCGGCCGCCGCGGACGTGCGCGAGGCCGGCGGCGTGCAGTACGCGACGGCCCTGCTGGACGGACTCGACGCCGGCGCCCTGCGCAATGCGGCCGACACCCTGCTGGGCAAGAGCGGCGCGGACGTCGTGGTGCTCGGGAGCGGAACGCTGTTGGTGGCCAAGGTCAGCGACGCCGGGCGGGCCAAGGGGGCCGACGCCGGCCGCCTGATCCGCGAGCTCGCCAAGCGAGGCGGCGGCGGGGGCGGCGGCCGCCCGGACATGGCCCAGGCCGGCGTCAAGGACGCCTCGGGACTCTCGCTCGCGCTCGATGCGGTGGGCGAGGTGCTGGCGAGCTGACGATGGCCTCCGCCGCGCGCCCGGCGCCCGACCGCCCCCGGCTGGTCGCCGTGGACCTCGACGGCACGCTGCTCACCAGCGACAGGCGCGTGACGCCGCGGGCGCGCGCCGCCCTGGCGGCGCTGAGCCGAGCCGGCGTGCACGTGGTCATCACCACCGGCCGGCCGCCGAGGAGCGCGCAGCACATCGCCCGCGAGCTCGGCCTGCAGCACCCCTTCATCTGCTACAACGGCGCCGCCGTGTTCGACCCGGCCCTCGGCACGGTGCGCGTCCGGCACCATCTCCCGGAGGCGCCCGCGCGCGAGGCGCTGCTCCGCCTGCGCCGGGACCGACCGGGGGTGATGGCGGGCCTCGAGACCGAGCGGGGGTGGTACCTCGACGACGCCCTGCACGCCCTGCGCGTCTCCGAGGCGCGCCTGGGGACGGAGGAGCCCGACGGCGTGGGGCCAGTGGAATCGTTCCTCGATAGGCGGCCGATCAAGCTCTTCGCCCGCCATCCCGAGCTCGATGCCGCGGCGCTCGCCGAGCCCCTGGCCGACCTGCCGCTGTACCGCACCTGGAGCTCGCCCCGCCTGCTGGAGCTACTCCATCCGGAGGTCAACAAACAGGGCGCCCTGGCCGAGCTGGCGGGCGAGCGGGGCCTCACCCGGGAGCAGGTGGCGGCCTTCGGGGACCAGCGCAACGACACGGAGATGCTGGCCTGGGCGGGGACCGGGGTGGCCATGGCCAATGCCTGCCCCGAGGCGCGGGCCGCCGCCGACCAAGTGACGGCCGGGAACGACGAGGAGGGCGTCGCGAGGGTCCTCGAGTCCTGGTTGGCGGGCACCGGTTCCGGATGAGCCCGGAGGCGGGCACGGTGCTTGCCCTCGATGTCGGGGACGCCCGCATCGGCGTGGCCCGCGGGGAGTTGGGGGGCCGCCTGGCGTTCGGGCGCGGCGCCCTCGAGCGGCGCGGTACGCGCCACGACGTCGAGGCCGTGCGGCGGCTGGCGGCCGCCGAGGGGGCGAGCCTGGTGGTGGTGGGGCTCCCGCGGCGGACGCAGGGCGACGATTCGCCGCAGACCCGACGCGTCCGTGCCTTCGCCGATGCGCTCCGCGAGGCCGGGCTGGAGGTGGTGCTGGAGGACGAGCGCTTCACCACCCAACTCGCCGACCGCCGCCTGCGCGACGCGCCCCTGACGAAGGGACGCCGTCGCGACAAGGGGCGCGTCGACGAGGCCTCCGCGGTCGCGATCCTGGAGAGCTACCTCGCGCGCCGCGCCGCGCCGGCCCGGGAGGAGGGGGCGTGAGCGCCCCGCCGCCTCCCCCGCGCTGGCGACGGGCGCGGCGCCTGGTGCTGGTGCTGCTCGCGCTGCTCCTGGTGGTGGCGAGCGCCGCCCTGGTGGTGGCCTACGAGCTCACCCCTGTGTCGGCGACGCCGACCCCGGTGGTCTTCGAGGTCCAGCCCGGTTGGGGCGGGAGTAGGGTGGCCCGGGCGCTGCAGGCCGCCGGCCTGGTACGCAACGGCGCGCTGTTCTCGTTGTACCTGCGGGTGCGCGGGGTCGACCGCAGCATCGGCGAGGGCCTCTACGACCTCACCCCAGCCATGTCCGCGGCCGAGATCGCGGCGGCCCTCGGGCGCGGCGGACGGCCACGCACCATCACGGTGGTGATCCCGGAGGGTTGGCGCGCCGACGCCATCGCCGCGCGGCTGGAGGCGGCGGGCCTCGGCAGCGCAGCGCGCTACCGGGACCTGGTGGCGCGACCGGGCGCGCTGCGGCCCGACTTCGTCGAGGCCGGTGACGGCCTGGAAGGCTACCTCTTCCCGGCGAGCTACCTGATCCCCGTGCGAGAGAACCCCGGGGAGGTGCTGGGACGCATGCTCGAGCGCTTCGCGGGGGAGCTCGACGACGCGACGCGGGCACGCCTGCGGGCCCGCGGGATGAGCATCCACGCCTGGGTGACGCTGGCCAGCATGGTGCAGGCGGAGGCGGCCAGCCCGGGCGAGATGCCCGTCATCGCCGGCGTGTTCCTCAACCGGCTCGACCTCGGCATGCCCCTGCAATCGGATCCGACCGTGGCCTACGGCCTGGACAAGGCGCTGCCGGATCTGAGCGTCGGGGCCGGCGACCTGCGCAAGGACACGCCCTGGAACACCTACACCCGCTCCGGGCTGCCCCGCGGACCCATCGGCAACCCCGGGGAGGATGCGTTGCGCGCCGTGCTGGACCCGGTCCGTCGCGACGGCACGGGGAACGCGTACCTGTACTTCCTCCACGGCCGCGACCAGGGCGTGCCCGTGTTCCGACCCAACACCAGCCTGGCCGCCCACAACCGCGACGTGCGACGCTACCTGCAGGGGCAGGCGCCGTGAGCCGGCGCCGTAAGAATCTCGTGAGCGCGACCGTGGCATGGTGGCGCTGGTCACGGACGAGCGTTCGTTCGACGGTTCGGCCCCGCCGGTCCCCTTGGGCGGGGCCTCGCCGTGGCACGCCGAACCCGACCGGCCGCGGAGTGTACCCCGTCCCGTCGCACCGCCACCGCCTGTGTCCCTGCCCGACCCCGTCGTTGACGGGTCCGCGGCGCCCGGCCTAGGATGCTCCCATACGGACCTCGAACAATGGGGAACCACGAAGGAGCGCGACCTTGAAGTTCTTCCTCGCGATGGCGAAAGGGATCGACGCCATCACCGCGCTGATCGGCAGGGTGATGTGGTGGCTCACCCTGTTCATGGTGCTGGTGGGGGCCTACAACGTGATCACCCGCTACGCCTACGGTGTGATCCAGACGCTGCTCGGCGACGCGATCGCCGAGAAACTCAGCGGCAACGTCTACCTGGAGCTGCAGACCTACAGTTACGATCTGGTCTTCCTGCTGGGCGCGGCCTTCGTGCTTCACGCCGACGGCCACGTGCGGGTCGACATCATCTACTCCACGCTGCAAGCCCGCTACAAGGCGATCATCGACATCCTCGGCACCTGGTTGTTCCTGGTGCCCTTCTCGGCCATGGGGATCTTCTTCAGCCACAGCTACGTGTCGGCCTCGTGGCGTGCCCACGAGATCAGCCCCAACCCCGGCGGCCTGGCGCGCTACCCCATCAAGACCGTCATCGTCGTGGCGTTCACCCTGCTCATCGCGCAGGGCATCAGCGAGACCATCAAGAACGTCGCCTTCCTGCGCGGCCACCCCAAGTCCGGCAGCATCCATGCTGGCGGTGACGACGCCACCCCCGGCGACACCACGGCCGAGGCGGCCTGATGCTCGGCCTCTGGATGTTCGCGGCCGCGGTGGTGCTGCTGCTCATCGGGTACCCGGTGGCGTTCAGCCTGGGGGGCACGGCGGTGCTCTTCACCGTCATCGGCAGCGACTTCGTCGAGAAGTTCCTCGGCTTCGGCTGGCCGTGGGAACCGATCTTCAGCGTGGCGCGCCTAAACATCCTGCCGCAGCGCATGTTCGGCACGATCATGGACAACTACACGCTGGTAGCGGTGCCATTCTTCGTGTTCATGGGCGTGATGCTGGAGAAGTCCGGCCTGGCCGAGGAGCTGCTCGAGACCATGGGCATCCTCTTCGGCAGCCTCCGCGGTGGTCTGGCCATCAGCGTGGTGGCCGTGGGCGCCCTGCTCGCGGCGTCCACCGGTGTGGTGGGCGCCTCGGTCGTCACCATGGGCGTGCTCGCCCTGCCCGTGATGCTCAAGTACCACTACAGCAAGCCCCTCGCCACCGGCGTCATCGCGGCCTCCGGAACCCTGGGGCAGATCATCCCGCCGAGCATCGTGCTTGTGATCCTCGGCGACCAGATCGGCGTCTCGGTGGGCGACCTCTTCCTCGGGTCGTTCATCCCGGGGTTCATGCTCTCGGGGTTGTTCATCCTGTGGGTGGTGTTCGTCGCCTTCACCCGCCCCAAGGAGGCGCCCGCGCTGCCCAAGGAGGCGCGCACCCTGACAGGCGGCCAGCTGGCGCTGAAGGTGGTCAAGAACCTCATCCCTCCGCTGTTTCTCATCGTGCTGGTACTGGGAACCATCTTCTTCGGCATCGCCACGCCGACGGAGGCGGGAGCCATGGGAGCGGTCGGCGCCATGCTGCTGGCCGCCTTCAACCGGCGGTTGACCCTGAGGAACCTGCTCAACACCATGGACCAGACCCTCAAGCTCACCTCCATGGTGTTCATCATCCTGGTGGGGGCGACCGCGTTCTCGATGGTGTTCCGCGCGCTGCACGGCGATCGGGCGGTGGACGACTTCCTGCTCAATCTGCCCGGCGGCAACGTCGGTTTCATCTTCTTCACCATGCTGGTGATCTTCCTGCTCGGCTTCTTCATCGACTTCATCGAGATCACCTTCATCGTGGTGCCGCTGCTCGCCCCCATCGCCGTGCACCACTTCGGCCACGACATGATGGTGTGGTTCGGCGTGCTCATCGCCATGAACCTGCAGGCATCGTTCCTCACGCCACCCTTCGGATTCGCGCTGTTCTACCTCAAGGGGGTCGCGCCGTCGTCGGTGCGCACCATGGACATCTATCGGGGCATCATCCCCTTCGTCATCATCCAGATGATCGCGGTGCTGCTGATCGCGCTGTTCCCGGGTATCGTCAACCTGCTGCCGTCGCTGTCGGCGGCCGCCGGGTCCTGACGCCAGCGCCCCACATGTATGCCCCGGGGTCCGTCACATGACGGGCCCCGTTTCTTGGCCGCGGACGCGCGCCCCGAAGCGCCGTGCCTCACCGGCACCCCGCCGTGCACGAATTCGCCCCCGCGTGCCTACCACGCGGGGGCGATTCGGGCTCGGCGGGCGCTCGCTAGGTCCTAGCTCTCGTACACGTACTGCTGGTACGCGTACTCGTTGATCTTGTGGAACGCGCGCACGTCGTCGCGGAACGCCGTGAAGGCGTCCAGCACCTTCTTGTAGAAGGCGTTGTTGGCGGCGTTCTGGGCGTGGATGTCGTTCATGTGCCCCTCGAGCGCCTTGAGGTAGTCGTTGGGAAACACCCGGACCTGGGCGCCGGCCGCCTCCAGGCGACCGAGCGCCGGGCCGTTCTTGGTGTCGTAATCGGCCAGCATCTGCAGGTTGGCCGCCTTCGACGCCGTCCGGATGGCGTTCTGGATGTACTCCGGCACGCTGTTGAAGACGTCGAGGTTGACGTACGTCCCGAGCGTAGGGCCGGGCTCGTGCCAGCCGGGGCCGTAGTAGTACTTGGCGGCCTTGTTGAGGCCCAGGATCTCGTCGTCGTACGGGCCCACCCACTCGGCCGCGTCGATGGTGCCGCGCTCCAGGGCGAGGAAGATCTCGCCGCCGGGGAGCACCTGCACGTTGGCGCCCGCGGCGGCCATGACCTGGCCGCCGAGGCCGGGGATGCGCATGACCAGCCCCTGGAGGTCGTCGGCGCTGGAGATCTCCTTGTTGAACCAGCCGCCCATCTGCACGCCCGTGTTGCCGGCCGCGAAGGCGATGAGGTTGTCCTTGGCGTTGAGTTCGTCCCACAGCGCCTGCCCGCCGCCGGTCTCGAGCCAGGCGTTCATCTGCTGGGCGTTGAGGCCGAAGGGCACGCACGTGAAGAAGCCCTGGGTGGGGTCCTTGCCGATGTAGTAGTACGACGCGGTGTGCCCCAACTCGAAGGCGCCGCTGGACACGGCGTCGTAGACCTCGAGGCCGCCCACCTGGGCGCCGGCCGGGAAGACCTCGACCTCGACCTCGCCGTTGGTGATCTCGTTGAGGAACTTCGCGGTGTTGGTCGCACCACCGTAGATGGTGTCGAGGGCCGTGGGCCACGACGTCACCATGCTCCAGCGGTACTTGGCGTTCTGGGCTTTGGCGAACATCAGGGGCGACAGGCTCGCACCTGCCGCGACGACGCCAGCCTTCTTCAGAAAATCACGACGCTTCATGCCTACCTCCAGTGCAGGCTAACCTCAAATTGGATTCGAGCCGACACCAGTATACGGATTGGTGCAGCGCGGGCCGCGGATGCGCTTGTGTACGGTACCCGGAGGGGGGACGATGGGCTCATCGAGCCAGGACATTCCGCGTGGTAGCATCCCCCCCGGGCGCTAGATCCAAACCGAACCCAACCATCTCTCGTCAGGAGGAAGACCCGTGTTCAAGACGCTACTTCGCAGCCTTGGGGTGTTGGCCGTCGCCGGTGTGCTGGCCTTCGCCGCGGCGCAACAGCCCATCACCGTGCGGATCGGCTTCAACCCGACCCAGAACTCGGATCAGCTCAGCGCGGCGGCGAACGCCATCGCCAGCTACCTCGAGAAGCAGTTCGGGGGAGCGGTGGAGGTCAAGGTGTTCATGCCCACGGACTACCGCGGCCTCATCGAGGCCATGGGTTCGGGCAACCTGGACTTCGCGTTCTTCCCGCCCGACGGCTTCGTGGTGGCCAACCGGGAGGTCGGCGCGCAGGTGCTGTTGAAGTCGGTGCGCTTCGGCAACCCCTACTACTGGTCCGCCATCGTGGTGCGCAAGGACAGCGGCATCAACAGCATCGGCGACCTGGAGGGCAAGTCCATCGCCTGGGTGGACCCCAACTCGGCCGCCGGCTACACCTTCCCCCGCGCGGAGCTGATCAAGGCCGGCATCAATCCGGACGAGTTCTTCTCCAAGCAGGTCTTCGCCGGCGGTCATGACGCGGCCGTGCTCGCGGTGGCCAACGGCTCCGTGGACGCTGCCGCCACCTTCGCCAACGACGACCAGAACAAGTCGGGCGCCTGGACGCAGTTCCTCGACGCCGACCAGGCGAGCCAGATCAAGGCCATCTTCTACAGCCGGCCGATCCCCGGCGACACCTTCAGCGTGTCCAAGGAGTTCGCCACCGATCACGCGGCGCTCACCTACCAGATCGCGGCCGCCATCGCCGCCATCAAGGCGCCGGAGAACAACCTCCTCACCGATCTGTACCGCATCGACTACATGATCCCCGCCGACAGCGCGGACTACGCCGTGGTGCGCGATACCCGCCAGATCCTGGGGCTCGACCAGCAGCAGTAGGCGCCCGGGCCGCAACGTGGCCCCCGGGGGACCGCTCCGGGGGCCACGTTCATCCCGGCCGTGCTCGAAGGCCACCATGATCAACGTCTCCAAGCTCAGCAAGGTCTTCCCCGACGGCACCCAGGCGCTGGCGGACGTCGATGTGTCCATCCCCGAGGGGGACTTCGTGGCGGTCATCGGGCTTTCCGGTGCCGGCAAGTCCACCTTCCTGCGCTGCCTCAATCGCCTGGTCGACCCCAGCGGGGGTTCCATCGTGGTGGACGGGCGGGACGTCGCGGGCCTGCGCGGGCGGGCGCTGCAGCGCTACCGTAGGACGGTCGGCTTCATCTTCCAGCAGTTCAATCTCGTCACGCGCCTGACGGTGCTCGACAACGTGCTCTCGGGCCGGCTGGGCTATCACCCCACCTGGCGCGGGATGCTGGCCCTGTACAGCGAGCGGGACGTGGCGCTCGCCCGCGCCTCCATCCGCGAGGTGGGGCTGGCGGGCAGGGAGGACACCCGCGTCGACCAGCTCTCCGGCGGGCAGCAGCAGCGCGTGGCGATCGCCCGCGCCATGACCCAGGAGCCCAAGCTCATCCTCGCCGACGAGCCCATGGCCAGCCTCGACCCACGCCTCGCCGACGTCATCCTCGGCATCCTCAAGGACGTCAACGAGCGGCGCGGCGTGACGGTGCTGGTGAACATCCACGTCATCGAGCTCGCCAAGCGCTACGCGAAACGCGTGCTGGCGTTCAACAAGGGGCGCCTGGTGTTCGATGGCCCGGTGTCCGAGCTCGACGACGCGCTGGAGAGCCGCATCTACGCCGGTTCCCTGGAGGCCCTGTGATGTGGGCCGCCTTCGCGCTCGGCGTCGCCGTGGCCGTCCTCGCCGGGCTGGCCAACGTCTCGATGCGCCGCCTGGTGATCGCCGGGGGCGTGGCGCTGCTCGTCACCTATCTTGCATTCCCGTTCTCCACCGCCGTCGGCTTCGTCAGTCGCGACACCGTGCAGCCCACGCTGTTCGGCCTCACCGTCCTCGACCCGGCCCTGTTGCTGGTGCTGGTCGCCGCCCTGGTGGGGATGGCGGGCGCCTTCCTGCCGCGCCGCCTGGGGGGGTGGATGAGCTCCGTCGGCGGCGTCCTGACCCTGGTGGCCGTGATGTTCTGGCGTACCCAGCCCTCGGAACTGGGTCGCCTGCTGCCGCTGCCCGGCCTGATGGAGGCCCTCACCGGCGCCGCGGTGGCGGTGGTCGTGGCGCTGCTCGGCTGGGGCTCGCGCCGCCTGCGCCTCCCCATGCTGGTCGCGGGCGTGGTGCTCGGCGGCGCGCTGTTCGCCTTCCTCGCGTCCCCCGGGGGGCACGGCCTGTTCCCCAACGCCGACGGCTACTACCGGCTGGTGCGCCCCACCTCGTTGGCCACGCAGCAGGGCATCGTGGCGTCGTACAACGCCGAACTGGATACCATCAACGCCCAGCGACAGAGGATCGGCCTGAAGCCGCTCGAGCCCATCGCCTCCGCGGCCCAGCTGGCGCAGGCCCGTCTCCCCGAGGCCGCCTCCAAGGCGGGCTACCGCCTGGTGCAGCCCGGCGAGGGAGGCTACGGCGTGTGGGTGGCCTTCCTGCTGGCGGGGTTGCTGCTCGGATCGGGCGGCATGCTGGCCTGGCGCCCCCACCTGCACGGGCGGGGCGACGCGGGCGCGGGCGTCCTGTACGCGGCGGTCATCGTGTCGCTCGCCCCGGCCTTCGCCTCCACCGAGTTCAGCCTCGGCAAGCTGGTGGAGGGGTGGCCGTTCCTGGTGAAGTTCCTCGACCGCGCCTGGCCCCCCTTGCTGGCCGACCCGAGCTACGGGCAGTTCGGCATCTTCCCGCTCCAGGAGGTCGCCAGCCAGATGCTCATCACGCTCGAGATCGCGCTGGTGGGCACCTTCCTGGGGGCGATCTTCGCGGTCCCGTTGAGCTTCCTGGCGGCCCGCAACCTCACGCAGGGCAACCCCTTGATGCGCGTCGTGTTCGCGCTCACGCGCGGCTTCTTCAACCTCGACCGCGGCGTGGATACGCTCATCCTTGCCCTCATCTTCGTGGCGGCGGTGGGGTTGGGCCCATTCGCGGGCGTGCTGGCCATGGCCATCCACTCGATCGCCGATCTCGGAAAGCTCTACTCGGAGTCCATCGAGAACGTCGACCGCGGCCCCATCGAGGCCCTGGAGGCGGTGGGCGCGTCGGGCAGCAACGTGGTGCGCTGGTCGATCCTGCCGCAGGTGTCGCCGCTGTTCCTGGGATGGACGCTCTACCGTTTCGAGATCAACTTCCGCGTCTCCATCGTGCTGGGGTTGGTGGGTGCCGGTGGCATCGGCTTCTTCATCCAGGACAAGATGTCCTCGGGCAAGTACGACCAGATGATCATCGCCATCATCGCCATCGTGCTGGTGGTGAACGTGATCGACTTCGCGTCCTCGTGGCTGCGCGGGAGGCTGGTGTGAGCGCCCCTTGGCTCGTCTCTCATGTGGCGGGCCCGCGCCCGGCTAGAATGGCGGGCATGATTCGACCCACCCGACGACGCATCCTGACGGTGGTGCTCGTGGTGCTGACGGCCATGGGCATCGCCAACGCCAGCGCCCAGAACTGGTTCGGCGTGCGCTCCGGTTATCCGCTGGGGGTCACCGTCCACTACGGCATCGCCGGCGCGCTCGGCAGCGGCGCCGACCTGCGCGTCAGCGGCCGGGTCGTCGCCCACGGCGGCAAGGCCCGCGTCGGGCTCGGCCTCGACGCCATGACCACCGTCTCCTCCACGCCGCCCTTCGACGTGTACGTGGGCGCCGGCCCGGCCATCGAGTTCGGTAGCGGAGGCGCCTGGCTCGACCTGCACGGCCTCTTCGGCGGCGAGTTCCGCTTCACTGACCTCGGCGCGCCTCAGCTGGGCCTCTTCCTCGAGGGCACGCTGGGGGGCTCGATCGGGCTCAGCAGCGGCACCGCGGAGGTCCCCACCTTCGGTGCGGCCCTCGGCTTCAACTACCACTTCCGCTGAGCCTCGGATTCCGACCGTAGCGTGCGGGGCCGCCCTCGGGCGGCCCCGCGTCTACGTGTGGCGGTTCGGGGCGCGCGGGCGACCCGGCCCCGCCACGCTACCGGGCCCGAGCGGTGGCGGGGGGCCGCGCGGCTTCGCGCCCGCGGGCGCCGGCATCCCGGACGCCGTCAGCCGCGGCCGTAGCGCTCCGCCCAGGACAGCAGGGCCTCGGGGTCCCGGGGCGTGAGCAACACCGGGGCGCCGCGCTCGAGCCGCAGCAGCACGCCGCTCCCTCTGCGCTCCCCGGCGAAGGCGCGCACGCGGCCGGCGCCGCCGGCGTTGAACAGGCCCACGTAGTACCCGGGGAGGTGGCTTTGGGGCCAACCCAGCCGGGCGCCCCAGGGCAACCGCAGCGCGAAGTCGATGCGCTCTGCGCCGCGCAGCGCCGAGGCCGGCAGGCGTACCGTGCCCGTGAGCGTGCACAGCTCCAGCGTAGAACCGCGCAACGTGTAGCCGAGCCGCCTCGGGGCGGCGTACAGCGAGGTCGCGCCCACCGCGACGGCGGCGAGCTCGAAGGCCACGACGGCGGCCGTCCGGTCGGCCGCGAGGCGCTCGCCGGGTGAGGGCGCGACCGCCGCCCACACCAGCGTGCCCGCGACGCCCACGCCCACCAGGACCGTCATCGCGATGGGCCAGAGCCTGGGGCGCTCCTGCCTCAGGCGCAACTCAGCCATCGCCCCCACCCCCGTCCGCGGCCTCGGCGCGGTCGGAATCGCCTCCACCCGGACCGGGCCGCCGGCTGGCCGCCGCCCCGCGACCGGCCCGGCCCAGCGCCTCCATGAGCAGGTACTCGATCTGCGCGTTGACGCTGCGCAGATCATCGGCCGCCCACTTCTCCACCGCCGCGTAGACCGCGGGATCGACGCGCAGGAGGAATCGTTTGCGCTCGGCCATCGTCGACCCTCCGAAGCCGCGCTCAGCGCCCGGCCAGCAGATGCCCCGCCAGGTATGCGTGCAACGCGTCGAGCAGGGTGGTGGACAGCGGCGTGCCGGCATCGGGAAGCATGCCCGACACGGCGGGGCCCGTCACCCGGGCGAGCATGTGCGACATCTCGGGCAGTACCAGGTAGGTGGCGCCCGGCGCGGCGGCGTGCAGGGCCTGGCCGTTGCGCAGGTCCACCTGCAGGTCCTTGCCCCCCTGCACGATCAGCAACGGTACGTCGACGTGCGCGGCCAGATCCGCCGGGTCGACGTCGATCTCGCTGCGCAGCAGCCCGGCGGCGTGCGCGAACGCCTGGGCGACGGGGTTGTCGGCCAGGGCCCCCTCGAGCGGAAGGCGTACCCCGGTGCTCGCACGGATGGCGTCCAGGGCGGTGCTTGTCTGCGCCGACAGGGTGTCGATCTGCTCCTGCGACTGGCCGGCACGGCGCGCCTGCGCCACCAACTGGTCGGCCACCACCTGGCCGAGCGGCAGCCCGGGCCCGGCCAGCAGCACCACCGCGGCCGGGGACGCGACGCCATGGGCCACCGCGTACAAAGCCACGAGCCCGCCCTCGGAGTGCCCCATCAGCCCGATCCGGCGTGGGTCGATGCCGTCGGTGTGGCGCAGGAGGTCGAGCCAGTCGGCCGTGTTGCGCGCGTAGGTGTCGAGCGTCACGGCGTTGCCGTCGCCGGCGCTGGCGCCGATGCCGAGCTTGTCGACCCGCAGCACCGCATACCCCTGGCACGACAGGGCGTAGGCGAGCTGCCGGTACATGCCGTTGGTGATGAGCGGCGGCTCGTTGCCGTTGCGGTCGACGGGGCCGCTACCGGGCAGCAGCAGCAGCGCGGGCACGGGGCGGCCCGGGGTGGGCAGCGTGAGCGATCCGGCCAGCGTCTCGCCGGTGCTGCGCACCTCGACGTCGCGTTCCTCGAAGCAGGCGCGCTGGGAGTCGAGGGAGCGCTCCAGCGCCCGTCGCGCGGCGTCGCCGGCGGAGGGGGCTCCGCCGACCTGCCCGGCGGGCTGCCGCACGTAGCGGAGCTGGGCGTTCGATTGGGCGAACACGACGATGCGCCCATCGGGATCGAGCCACATCTGGAGCGCGACGACCTGGGGTCCCACCGAAAGACGTGCGTCGACCCGACGTGCGTCGACGGTGCCGCCGTCGGCCTCCACCGTCTCACGGGGTCCAGGGGTCAGGGTGAGGCTGCCGGCCTGGGCGACCTGGGGCACCAGCACGTCCACGGTCAACGGCGCGTCGGCGTCGACGCCGAGGCGATTGGCGACCACCTGCCAGCCGTCGAGCATGCTGTTGTCGATGACGTACACGGGCCCCTGGAGCGCCACCTCCGGCCGCACCGTCTGCGTGCCCTGCACCACCGTGAGGGTGGCCGCGTCCGTGCCGATCGCGGCGTCGATCGTGATGGGCGCGCCGCGCGCGGTCCCCTCGAGGTGGTAGTCCGTCGCGTGCCCCGCGGCGTCGGTGGTGAGCCGGTCGGTCATGGAGGCGAGCTGGGTGAGCTCGAGCTTCGAGGTGCTCACCCATCCGTCGGCGCCCGCCGTGAGCCGCAGCTCGAAGCTGCCGATGGCGTGGCCGGCCTGTTCGATGGCGTAGCTCTGAGCACAGGCCGCGCCCAGCGCGAGCGCCGCCAGCACGGCGAGGAGCGATCGTGTCATGGGACCCGGACCCTTCCCGTCAGCCGGCATAGAGGGTGCCGGTGTTGATGACCGGGGTGCTGGCCTGCTCGCTGGTCAGCGCCACCATGAGGTTGTTGGCCATGGCCGCGCGGCGGTCGGCGTCGAGCTCCACCACGCCGCGCTTGGAGAGGCCGTCGAGCGCGTCCTCGACCATGCCGACGGCCGCCTCGACGATGAGCTTGCGCGCCGCCACGATGGCCTGCGCCTGCTGGCGCCGCAGCATCGCCTGGGCGATCTCGGGAGCGTAGGCGAGGTGGGTGAGGCGCGCCTCGAGCACGTCCACCCCAGCCACGTCGAGCCGGGCATCGAGCTCCTCCTTGAGCGCCGTGGCGAGCTCGTCGGGGTTCTCCCGGAGGCTGGCGCGCGGCTGACCGCTGGCGTCGTAGGGGTAGCGGGTGGCGAGGCTGCGGATGGCGGTCTCCGCCTGGATGTCGACGAACTCCTCGTAGTCGTCCACGTCGAACACCGCCTTGGCCGACTCCACCACGCGCCACACCACGACCGCCGCGATCTCCACGGGGTTGCCGTCGGCGTCGTTGACCTTGAGCTTGTCGCTGTTGAAATTGCGCACCCGCAGGCTCACGCGGCGCTTGCTGGTGAAGGGGTTGGTCCAACCGAAGCCGGGCACGCGCACGCTGCCGGTATAGCTCCCGAAGAACACCAGCACTCGGGCCTCGTTGGGTTGGACCGTGAAGAAACCCGAAGCGAGCAGCACGGCCACCGCTCCCAGCAACAGGCCGACGACCAACGGTACGGTCGCCTCGGCGCTGGCGCCGAGCACGAACTGCCAGATGGCCACGGCGGCGAGGGCGAGCTCGACCACCAGCGCGAGGAATCCGTTGAGACGAAAGGCGTTCTTCTCCTGAACCCGGATCATGGGGCCTCCTTTGTAAGCGAAATGATATCACATTGCTATGGATGCAATAGCAGATCATCGGCCCTGCCGCGGGCGGCGGGCGGGCGACCTAGGCGCCCGAGGGCGGGCGCGCCCCCGCCACCAGCTGCAGGCCCCTGAGCGTCAGCAGGGGATCGACGCGGCTGATGCTAAGGGCATGACCGCGAACCACCTCGGCGAATCCCCCGGTGGCGATGACCGTGGGCGGGCCCTGACCCTCGGGCAACTCGCGCGCCAGGCGGGCCACCATGCCGTCCACCAAGGCCGCGTAGCCGAACACCAGGCCCGACTGCAGTGCGGTCACGGTGTTGCGTCCGATGGCGCGCTCCGGCGCCACCAGATCCACCCGGGGGAGCTTGGCCGCGCGCGCGAAGAGCGCCTCCGCGGCGACCCCCGGCCCGGGGGCCAGCGCCACGCCGATCAACCGCTTGGGCCGCACCACCACGTCGAAATTCGTCGCCGTGCCGAAGTCCACCACGATGAACGACCGGCCCTCCCCGGCCAACGCGGCCACCGCGTTCACCATGCGGTCGGCGCCGACCTCGCGCGGGTTGTCGGTATCGACTTCGAGCCAGGGCGCCACCAGATCCACCGTGACGGTGCGCGTGCGCACGCCCCAGCGTCGCTCCAGCGCGGCGGCCAGCTCCGGCCCGACCGGCGGCACCACCGAGGAGACGATCGCCTCCGTGGGCGGCTCGAGCCCGTCCATCGCCAGCAATCGATCGAGCAACACCGCGTACTCGTCGGCCATGCGCATGCGCTCGGTCGCGACGCGCCAGTGGGCCACGAGGTCGCCGCCGCGATACATGCCCAGGACGGTACTGGTGTTGCCGACGTCGACGGCCAGGAGCACGGCGCGAGTCTACCACCGGGTCGCGCCGGGCCGCCGCGCGGCGCTGCTCTAGGACCCCGCGCCCCAGCGCACGGCTGCCCCGCGCGGGCCGCCGGCGCGCGGGGCTGTTAGACTGCGCCCCATGAGCGTCAAACCCGACTGGTGGATCCGCGAGCAGGCGGCCCGGGGCATGATCGAACCCTTCGAGGACGGGCTGGTGCGTGAGGGAGTCATCAGCTACGGCCTGTCCAGTTTCGGCTACGACCTGCGCGCGGCACCGGAGTGGCGCATCTTCGTCAACGCCTTCAACCCCGTGGTCGACCCCAAGCACTTCGACACCAGCAGCCTGGTGGAGTTCGACGGCGCGGAGTGCATCATCCCCCCCAATAGCTTCGTGCTGACGCGCTCGGTGGAGTACCTGCGCGTGCCCGACGACGTGATGGTGATCGCGCTGGGCAAGAGTAGCTACGCGCGTTGCGGCATCGTGGCCAACGTGACGCCGCTCGAGCCGGGGTGGGAGGGGCACGTGACGCTCGAGCTCTCCAACACCACCCCCCTCCCCGCCAAGGTCTACGCCAACGAGGGGATCGTCCAGTTGCTGTTCTTCCAGGGGGAGCGTCCGGAGCAGACCTACGCCGAGCGCAAGGGCAAGTACCAGGGGCAACGGGGGGTCACGCTGCCGCGCCTGTGAGGCGGGCGGCGCGGGCTCAAGCCTCGACGTCGTCGCCCAGCGCGGGAAGCCGCACCTCGAACACCGTGTACCCGGGGCGACTCTGCACCGTCACGTCGCCGCCGTGTTGCTTTGCGATCTGGCGCGCGATGGCGAGCCCGAGGCCGGCTCCGCCGCCGGCACCCTTGTAGAACTTCTCGAAGATGTGCGGCAGCAGCTCCGCCCTGATACCGGGGCCGTCGTCCTCCACCCGGAGCACGGACTCGCCGTCCCCGGGGACATGCGTCAGCTGCACGCCGTGCGCGCCGCCGCCGGCGCGCACGGCGTTGGCCGTGAGGTTGCGCACGAGCTGCCGCAACCGCTCCGGATCCCCCAGCAGCAGCGTGCCCTCGGCACCGTCGACGCGCACACCGGGGAACTCGTCGGCCACGGGCACCAGCACGTCCTGGTAGGGGTCGACCAGGTGCGGCTCGAGATCGCGCACCAGCTCGCCGCGGGAGAGCTGCAACAGGTCCTCGACCAGGCGCGCCATGGTGCCCGAGACCCGGCGCGCGTCGCGCAGGTCCACCTGGGCTTCCTCCCCCGCGCGCCGCGCCGCGCGGTCGAGGAAGCCCTGCAGGCTGGTGAGCGGCGTGCGCAACTCGTGGCTGGTCTCGGCCAGGAACGCGCGCTGTGCCTCCAGCGCGTCGCCCAGCCGCACCAACAGGCCGTTCAGCACCTGCGTCAGGCGCCCGACCTCGTCGCCTGGACCGTCATAGGGGATGGGCTCGAGCCGCTCCGGCCCGAGGTCGGAGGCGAGCTGCGCCAGGCGCGAGATGGGCCGCATGGCCGCGTTGGCGACCGCGTATCCGACCGCGGCGCTGAGCAACACCAGCCCCAGGGCGGTCCATAGCAGCGCCCGCCCGAGCTGCCGCAACGCCGAGCCGATGTAGCTCGTGTCGGCCAGGACGGCGACCACACCGACGTCGAAGGGGGCGAGAGCGGCCTCCATCGGACTACCCGCGAGGGTGCCCGTCCACAGCAGCGTGCCGTTCGAGGCCTGCACCACGTCCGACGGCGGGATGGCGGCCTGCGCCGTCTCGAAGGCGGGCTTCGACGCCACCAGCAGCGATCCCGCGGGGTCGTAGACCTGCACCACCACGCCTCCCGTCGGGCCCGTGACGCGCGTGCGGGCGCTCCCCTGCCCCCCCTCGCGGTACAACCCCGCGACGGTGGCGGCGTCCTCGCGCAGCGCCCGGCGCAGATCGCCATGCAGGCTCGAGCGCACCACCAGGAACGCGGCGATCGCCGCCACCACGGACAGCACGGCGATGGCGAGGGTGGCCAGGGCGGCCACGCGCCACGTCAGGGGCAGACCGCCGGTGCGCACCGGCACCACGCCGAGCCCGGCCCGCCTCACGGCGGGCCCCGGCGCCGCGCACGGCCGGCGGCGCGTGAACGACGGGCGCCGGCCACGCTCAGGACTTCAGGGCGTACCCGATGCCACGGACGGTGCGGATCACCCCGTAGCCGCCCACGTCCCTGAGCTTCCCGCGGATGTTGGCGATGTGCACATCCACCACGTTACTCGATGGAGGTAGATCCTCCCCCCATACGTTGGTCTCGATCTCCTTGCGGCTGTACACGCGCCCGGGCTGGCTGGCGAGATAGGCGAGCAGTTCGTACTCGCGTGGGCTGAGCTTGACCTCGTCCTCGGCCCAATGGACCTGCCGGCGCACGGGGTCGATGGTCATCTCCCCCACCTTGCGCACCGCCCCGAGGCTGCGCTTGCGAAGCTGCACGTTCACGCGCGCGATGAGCTCCTCGACGTGGAAGGGCTTGGCGAGGTAGTCGTCGGCCCCGGCGTTGAGCATCTCCACCTTGGTGCCCACCTCGGCAGCGGCCGTAAGGATGAGGATGGGCGTGTCGCCGGTGCGTCGCACGCGCCGCGCGATCTCCTGGCCGCTCAGGTCCGGCAGGCCCAGATCGAGGATGACCAGGTCCGGGTCGCTCTCGCGGATCGCGGAGAGGCCGCGGATGCCGGTCTCGAAGCCCAGCACCTCGAAGCCCGCCTCCTGCAACTCGAGCGTCAGCAGACGCAGGATGTCGACGTCGTCTTCCACGATGAGGATGCGTTTCTGCGCCACCTAGACCCCCTGCGCCGGCACCAGCAGCAGCCCGATGCCGCGACCGTCGTGCAGGAGCTGGCGCAGCGAAACGGGCTCCGGCTGATCGGGGAGTTGAAGCATGATGTCGCTGGCGTCCCCGCTGACGAACCCCCTCAGCACGCGGGCGCCGCTCAGCGCGGCCACCCGGTCCTCGACGGTGGCGTCCGGCGGGAAGAACAGCAGCCGCAGCTCGGTACCCGCCGGCGGCACCCCGACGAACGTCAACTCGCCGCGCTGCAACGTGGCGCTGGCGTACACGGTCAGCAGGTCGGGCGACACCAGCCGCACCTCGGTGCCGGCGGGCAGCGCAGGCAGGCCCGCCACCGTCTGCGCGAGCAACAGCAACATGCCCGCGCTCATCCGCGGCCCCCGAGGTCGAACCTGGGCGAACTCATGCAGCATGCTACCAGCGCCACCTGAAACACGTGCAGGAGCGGATTAAGCGAACCTTCATGCGCCTGCTTTCCGCCCGGGACGAGCGCCGGCCATGGCGGGCGCGCACCCGGCTGCAGCGCGCCGATCCCGCCCGCCCGGGAGGGCCGTCGAGCGCGTCCCGCAGGGCGGAAGTGAACGACCTAACCCCACGCACCGGCGCCGTCGGTCATCATGGGGCCGGAATCGTGTACGAGGCGGCGGGCCGCATCCGCGCCGGAGACCGGCGGTGAAGCGCGGGGCGTGGCAAGCGGCACGACACACGAAGGGGTCTTTGATGAGCATCCACTCCGGTCTGGCCTGGAAACGACGCCGAGGCACCCGGCCCGCGAGCATGGCGTGGGCGGCATTGCTGTTGGGGCTGCTGCTGGCGCACACGCCGGCGATGGCCCAGAGCTTCGACGAGAACCGCTACTACCAGCAGTGCCTGCGGTTCGAGGCCGGGGGGGACCTGGAGACCGCGCGGCAGAGCTGCCTGAATGCGCTTCAGGTCAAGCCAGATTTCGTCGATGCGCGGCTGGCGCTCGCCCGCATCGAGCTCGCACTGGGCGAGACGAGCAGTGCCGAGCAGCAGCTCAACCGCATCCGCGATGCCACCGATACCGCCGAGCCCCTCGTGCTGCTGGCCGAGGTGGCCGTGCGCGGCGAGCGCTACATCGAGGCGGACGCGCTGCTGCAGCAGGCGCGCACGCGCTTGTCGGAGAAGCCCAACCGAGACCTCAACGGCCAGGTGAGCCTCATCGAGGGGCAGCTCGCCCAGCACCGGGGGCGCTACAGCGAGGCCCTCACCGCCTACCAGCGGGCCATCGACGCCGATGGCCTCGATCTGGAGTACCGGCTGGCCGAGGCGCGCCTGCGCTTCCGCCTGGGCGACGCCGTGAGCGCCCGCGACCAGCTGCAGTCGTACGTGCAGCTCTCGGGCGACGACCACAACCCCGAGGTGCGGTCCCTGCTCGGGCGCGTGGAGTGGGCGCTCGGCGACCGCGGGGCCGCCACGGACCAGCTGGAGACCGCGCTGGCGCTGCGGACCTCCCGCGACACGGTGGCTCAGGCACGCGACCTGCGCACGCTAGCGGTCATCTACTATGCCGAGGGTGACATGCAGTCCGGTGGTCTGGCCCTGCGCGAGGCCATGCGCCGCGGCAACCTTCAGACCTTCGTGTTCAGCAATGCCCTGCTCTGGCTGCTTCTGTTGCTCTTGCTGGTCGCGGTCCACCTGGTGGGCGAGAGCCGCATCGCCAACACCTCGACGCTCGAGGTCGTCGAGGGGCCGCAGCCCTGGAGCGTGGGGCAGGTCTACGGCGTGCTGGTGGCCAGCCTGCTGATGGCGGCCCTGGCAGCGCTGGTGTTCAGCCTGGTGGTGTACGACAACGTGCTGGCGATCCTCACGCCGCTGCAGCAGACCGACGTGCGAGCCGTCTTCCTTCTGGTGTTCACCGTACTGCTGGTACTGCTGACCTGGCGCCGCGTGGCGATCAACGGCTGGGATCCGATGGACCGCCTGCTCGGCAGCGGCGAACAGACCCTCGCCGGCATCGGCCTCGGCTTGCTGCTGCTGGTGGCGACGCTAGCCTACCTGGCGTACCTTCCGCTGGGCGGCTTCCTCGGCCCCTTCTACCTCGACCTCTCGCGCCTCACGCCGCTGGTCGTGGCGGCGGTGGTCCTCCTCCCCCTGTGCGAGCTGTTCTTCCGCGCCTTCGTGATACCGCCGCTCACGCGTCGCTACGACGCGGCCATCGCGGTGACGGGATCGGCCAGCCTCTACGCACTGGTGCTCGTGACGCCCGTGCTGCTGCTGTTCGCGATCGGCGCCACCCTGGCGGCCGTCTACCGACGGCGCTCCAACGGCATCACCCCGCTGGTGGCACAACTGGTGTTCCACGTGGGCTTGGTGCTGGCCGTCGCCTTCAGCCCCTGGGCACGTAGCCTGTTCCTACACTGAGTCGGCCCCACCTCGTAGCCTGGGGCGTGCTGGCCGTCGACCTCGACCGACCCCTGTACTACCTCGGGCGCGATCTTCCGGGTGTGCTGGACGTGCTGACGCTATCCGCCACCGCGAGCGGCGGCCGGGTCGCGCCGGTGTTCGGCGAGCTCGAGCGCGCGCGGCTGTGGGCGGGGCGGGCGCCGAGGGGCGTCGCGCCCCGCTGCGCCGGCGCCGACGACCCGCGCGCCCGCGTCGAGCTGCTCGAGGCGTTCCTGGCCGCGGGCGCCGTCGAGCTGTGGTGTGATCCCGGGGCGCCGACCGCGGCGCGCGGCGCGCTGCAGCCGTCGCTCGACTACCTGCGCTCGCTACGCAACGCCAGCGCCTGCCTGTGACGACCGCCTCTCAGAACGGCCAATCGAGCGCCAGCGCCGCCCACCACCCTTGTGCGTACCCCGCCCGCACGCCGAAGCGGACCGGGGCCTGGTAGTCCAGCACCGTGTCCGCCCAGAGGGCCAGGTCGGCGCCCGCCCCCAGCGCCGCCGCCTGAGCGCCAACGCCTCCCCAGGCATGCAGCGAGGGCTCGACGTCCAGCCGTTCGAGGGCGTAGAGCCCGTCCTGCCAGCGCCACCGGATCGGGACCTCCACGCGTCCGCCGATCGTCGCAACCGCCGCCAGGTCCGGCAGCGACAACGGCACGGGGGGCGCGGGGCGGTACCCCGCCCGCAGCGCCACACGCCACGCGCCGGGCCATGGCGCGGCCGGCCCCCACGCCTCCCCCTCGCCCCACAGTCCGGCCGAAACCCCCGTGGCCATGGGCGTCCAGCGCCCCCGTAGCGCCCACCTCTCCCCCGCCGTGATGGCCCCGAAGGCGTCGGCGCGGCGGCCGTCGAGGGTCCCATCCAGGGTGGCCTCGGCGCGCCAGGTGGGGGACCCGACCGGGCGCACCAGCCCCAGGCGCACGTCGAGCGCGCCGCGCGCGCCCAGCAAGGGGGCGCGCAACAGGGCCTCGGCGCGCACCCCGAAGGCCGTGCCCGTGGTGGGTTCGAGGTGCACCTCGTGGGGCCACAGCCCCACACTCACACCGACCCCGAAGGGAGCGGGCGGGCCCAGGTCGGGCACCAGGCCGGGCAGCCGCCAACCGGCCGTGAGGATCGCATACGCGCCCGCCAGCGGCCCGCGCAGGGCGGTGTCGTAACCGGCCGTCAGGGACCATCCGACGCGGCCACTGAGGTCCTCGGCCGGCACGCGCACGCTCAGGCCGGCGCCGAGCGGGTCCAGGGAGAGCCGGCCGCCTACCGGGACCCACCCGTAGGGCGCCAGGCTGGACCAGGGGCGGTACGGCTCGACGGGGTACGCGCCCGGTCCGACCTCCCCCGCGTCCGCGGCCCCATCGCCCTCCGAGCCCGGGTGCGCCTCAACGGCCCGCGCTTCGGCGGCCCGCGCCTCAACGGCCCGCGCCTCAACGGCCCGCGCTTCGGCGACCTGCGCGTAGGCGACCTGCGTCGCCCCGCCGCGCCCCGCCTCGGCACCCCGCCGCGCCCCGGAGACGGGCGCGGCGTCACCCGCGCCAAGCGGGTGCGCGTCGAGGCGCACGAAGCCCTGCCCCGCGGAAGCGTAGCTGCGCACCAGCACCCCCGCCGCCGTAACCACCGGCTGCGCGGCCCCGCCCAACAGGTCGGAGAGGCGCACGGGCGCGGTGGCAGCGTCGGGCTCCAGACCGAAGAGCTGCCGCACGCCGTCGACCTCGGCGACGTACAGCAGTGTGCCCTCCCCCCACCAGGTGGGATCGAGCGCCACGCCGCCCTCCGGCGTCAGGGGTCGCCAGCTCTCGGCCGTGCGCAGCATCAGCCGCACCGACCCTGCGCGGTACGCGGCCAGCACGACGCGGCCCCGAGGCGACACGGCCAGCCCCACCAGGTGCGTGCCGGCCGGCGGTCGGTACACCGACACGTCGCTGGCGCCGCAGCGGCGCCGGAGCGAGGCGCCGTCCGCGGCGGTGTCACGCAGGTAGAGCACGCACCCCGCGGGGGTGGCGCGCGCCAGGTGGGCGTGCGCGCCGTGGGTGAGGCGCCGCCGGGAGCCGTCCTCCACCGACACGGCGAACAGCTCCGAGGGCGACGCGCCCGGGTCCCTGGCGACCGCCGTGGCCACCAGCGTGTCGCCGTCGAGCCAGGTCAGGGCCTCCACCCCTCGGAGCGGCGCCAGCAGGCGGGCCCGCTCCGGCCCGCGAGGCGCCACCTCGGCCAGGTGAACGCCGTCGGGCTCCGCCCACGCCAGCCGGCCGCCGTCCGGTGAGGCGCTCGGCGCCCAGCGCGGTCCCTCCCGGTCCCCCCACGCCGGCGCGGCGGGCGTCGCGCCGCGGGTGGCCGCCTGGCGCGCCAGCTCCGCGCCCCAGCGGTTCCACTCGGCGCCGAGGTCGGTCCCGACGGCGTCCCTCCAGGCCTGCGAGAAGGAGCGCAGGCGCCCGCCGGCCTGGAACCGGTGGAGCGCGTCCTCCAGCGACGCGAAGCCATGGCGGCGGATCAGGGCATCGAGGAAGGAGGCGCCGAGCAGGTAGCGCGCCCGCCCCCCCGGCCACGCGTCGAAGGTCGCGAGGCTGACGTCGCTCAGCGACGGCAGGGTGCCCCCCGCAGCGAGAGCGTAGAGCAGGGCACGCGTGTCGGGGTCGTCGAGGCGTCCCCCGGGACCCGGCCGCGACTCGATCCAGGTGGCGATCCCCTCCAGCAGCCAGGCGGGGGGAAGCACCGCCGTCCCCTCGCCCACCAGCCCGACGCGGGGGACGGGCGCCGCGTCCGGGGGCAGGCGCGTGTCCGTGAGCTGGACCAGGTGCGTCAGCTCGTGGCGCAGCACCATCGCCAGCGTGTCCCCCGCGGCGAAGCCGACCTCCCCCCCGATCGGGAACAGCGTGCGCAGCGTCACGGTGGGGCGCGGCAGGGGGAGCGCGAAGGCGTTGAACACGTCGCTGTCGTCGGCCAGGCGCACCGTGACGTCGCGCGGCGGCAGCCCGAAGAGGGCCGATACGGCGGCGAGTTGCTCCTCGGCCGCGTCGGCCACGTTCTGCGCGTACCCGGCCAGGGACGGGTCGTCGAACCACACGAGCACGTGGGGCGCGCGTACGACTTGCGAGGCATGGGCCGCGGGCGCCGCCACCAGGGCGACGGCGGCCAACGCGGCGAGGGCGCGGCAGGTCACCCGGGAAGGATAGCCCGGGCCGACGGAACACGCGGCGGGGCAGGCCGCGGGGCACGGGACGGGGCCCCGCGCCGCGCGCGGCGCGAGGCGCACCTGCGGCGCAGGCTCACGGGCCGGGCGGGGGCTGTCGCCGCAATTCCTCCAGGCGGTAGCTCGTTCCGCGCCATACGATCTCGCCACGCACCAGGGCCTTGGTGGCGGAGGCGCCCGCGGCGTAGCACAGCAGCGCCACGCCGACGGGGTGGAGCACGAACAGCCACCAGGCGTGCGACAGCCTCCGGGCGTCGAAGGCGTACACGCCGGCCACGGTCGCCACCACGAGCCAGGCCAGGGCGAGCGCCGGCCCCTGCGCGACGAGCGCCACGGCGAACGGCAGCACGTTGGTGAGCAGCAGCGCCGTGACCACCAGGAGCACGCGCGGCGCCGAGTATCCCAGCCCGGCGAACGCATTCTTCTCGAGGCCGCGCAGGGCGGCGGGCAGGCTGGGGTACCACTCGACGCTCAGCAGCTCGGCACCGAACACGGCCTCCTGGCGGTAGCCGGCGCGCTTGAGCTGGCGTCCGAGCATGAGATCATCGTCGGGCCGCAGGCGGATGGCGCGGTGGCCGCCACTGGCGTGGTACGCCACGGACCGCACCAGGCCGAAGGCTCCGATCCCGATGGAGGCGCTGCTGCCGGGCACGCGCGCGCGCCAGGGCCGGGTGTAGACCGAGAACAGCAGGGCGAACGCGGTCACGAACGACGACAGAAGCAGGCCGCTGGACTCGAAGCGCGGCAGGACCGCGAGGTGGTCGAGCGCGCGTGCGCGCGCGTACGCGAGCGCCACGCGCACGGCCGAGGGGGCGAAGCGGACGTCGGCATCGGCGAACAGGAGCCACGGCGCACGGGCCGCCGCCGCGCCGACGTGAAGGGCGTGCGGCTTGCCGAGCCACCCCTCGGGCAGGGACTCCACGGTGATCACCCGCACGCGCGCGTCCCCCGCCGCCAGTCGCCCCGCGATCGCACCGGTGGCGTCCTCGGAGCGGTCGTCTACGACGACGATCTCGAGGCCCGGGAGGTCCTGCGCCATGAGCGAGCGCAGCGCGCGCTCCAGCGTGCCCGCCTCGTTGCGCGCCGGCACCACCACGCTGACGGTCGGCACCGCGGCGGGTGGCCCGGCGTCCCGGCGCGGCGTGGGCGTGGCGCCACCACCGGCCGGGCCCAGGACCACCTCGGCCGGGTCGGGGCGCAGGCGCGCCATGCTCCGCACGCCCACCGCCCAGTCGATCGACAGGCCCCACCACACCAGGACCACGGCCAGCATCACCCACGTCATCCGGCCACGCTACCGCTGCCCCCGGCCCCTCACCGCGAGCGGCGCTACCACCGCGTCGGCGGGTACAATCGCCGCCGTGCCGGTGTTGGTGGTGGACAAGCCGCTGGGGGTGACCTCACACGACGTGGTGGCCCGCGCGCGGCGCGTGCTTCGCACGCGCCGCGTGGGGCACGCCGGCACCCTCGATCCGCTCGCCGGGGGGGTGCTGGTGCTGCTGACCGAGGGCGCCACCAAGCTCTCCCCCTACCTGAGCGGCAGCGACAAGGAGTACCTCGCCTGGGTCGCGTTCGGGGCGTCGACCGCCACCCTCGATGCCGAGGGCCCGGTGACCGAGCGCGCCACCACGGTCGGGCTCGGTGCGGTCGGGCTCGACGCGGCCGCGATCGCGGCGGCCCTGCCGCCGTTCCTGGCGCTGGATCGGCAGCGCCCGCCCGCCTTCTCGGCCGTGAAGCGCGAGGGCGTGCCGAGCTACCGCCTCGCTCGCGCGGGCGAGGCGCCCGACCTGCCCGAACGACCGGCGGGCTACCTCGCGCTGCGCCTGCTCGCCTTCGCGCCGACGCGGGGCGCGCTCCCGGCCCGCGTCGCCCGCGACCCCGAGGGCCGCTGGGCACCCGCGCCAGGACCCGCCGGTGGCTACGCCCCGGCGCTGCCGCCGGAACTGTTGGCGGCGCCCACCGCGCTGCTGCGCCTGCGCGTGCGCGCCGGAACCTACGCCCGCGCCTTCGCGCGGGACCTGGGCGCGGCGCTCGGCGTGCCGGCGCACCTCTCGGGCCTGTTGCGGACGCGCTCGGGGGCGCTCGGCCTGGAGCGCGCGACGCCCGCGGATGCGCTGGCCGACGCGGCCCCCGTGGATCCCGTGGAGGCGCTGGGCTTGCCCGAGCGCACCCTCGACGCCGCCGAGGCGGCCCGCGTGCGTCAGGGGCAGCGACCCTCCCTGCCGGCCGAGGGGCGCGTGGCCCTGCTCGACGACGGGGGGCAGTTGGTGGCGCTGGCCGAGCGGACGCAGGGGCGGACGCGCCTGCTGCGCGTATGGCCCGCGGGCGACACGCCCTGAGCCGGCCTTCGGCCGCCCGGAGATCCTTCGCCCAGGCGGTAGACTTGGGGCACGCGAGCACCGCGACGCTGACGCCCGTGGCCCTGCCATGGGCAAGGAGACGGACATGGACATCGGCATCCCCAGGGAGATCAAACCGCAGGAGTACCGCGTCGCCGCCACGCCCGGGGCGGTGCACGCGCTGGCGGACGCCGGCCACCGCGTGGTGGTCGAGCATGACGCAGGCATCGGCAGCGGTTTCTCGGACGAGGACTTCCGCGACAGCGGCGCCGACATCGCGGACAGCGCGGCGGAGACCTGGGGGCAACAGCTCGTCCTCAAGGTCAAGGAGCCGATCGCCAGAGAGTTCGCGTACCTGCGTGACGACCTGCTGTTGTTCACCTACCTGCACCTGGCGGCCGCGCGGCCGTTGACCGAGGCGCTGCTCACCGCGGGCACGACCGCCATCGCCTACGAGACGGTGCAGCTCGACGGCGGCAGCCTGCCGCTGCTCACCCCCATGAGCGAGGTGGCCGGGCGCATGGCCACGCAGGTCGGCGCCCACTATCTCAGCAAGTTCCTCGGGGGTCGTGGCCTGCTGCTGGGGGGCGTGCCGGGCGTCGAGGCCGGCGAGGTCGTCATCCTCGGGGGCGGCGTGGTCGGCACCAACGCCGCCAAGATCGCCATGGGGTTGGGCGCGCGCGTCACCCTGCTCGACATCAGCCACGGCCGATTGCAGTACCTAGACGACGTCTTCGGCGGACGCATCCAGACACTCGCCAGCAACCTGGCCAACATCACCCGGATGGCGCAGCGTGCGGACCTGCTGGTGGGCGCCGTGCTGATCCCCGGCGCACGCGCACCGCACCTCGTGACGCGCGACATGCTGGTGGGCATGAAGCCGGGCAGCGTCATCGTCGACGTGGCGGTCGACCAGGGCGGCTGCATCGAGACGATCCACGCCACCACCCACGACGACCCCACCTTCGTCGTGGACGACGTGGTGCACTACGGCGTCGCCAACATGCCGGGTGCGGTGCCCAACACCAGCACGCGGGCGCTGTCGAACCAGACGCTACCGTACGTGCTGGAACTGGCCGCCGACCCCACCGCCGCCCTGCGAGGCGACCGCTCCCTGCTGCGCGGCCTCAACACCCATGCCGGGCGCCTGACCTACGCCGCGGTGGGTGCGGCCTTCGAGCTCCCCACGGTGCCGCCCGAATCGGCCCTGGAGCAGCACCCGCTGCGCCCCTGAGCGGCGCAGGACCCGGCTGGCGTCCCCGCCCGCGGGGCGCGGGCGGGGACGCCGGTGCGCATCGCGCGCACGGCGCTCAACGCAGCCGAGCCAGCGCCTTGCGGATGAGTGCCTCGGCCGGGTCGTCGGGCGCCGCGTTGGCGATCTCGATCACCACGCTCCGCGCCTGGGATTCCCGGTATCCGAGCGCCAGCAGGGCGTCCAGAGCGTCGCGCCCCGCGCCCTCGACGGAGCCGGCCGTGCGGGCCGCGGTGCCGCCTCCGGGCCCGGCCAGGAGCGCCTCCGGCAGGCGCGTCTTGAGCTCGAGCACGATACGCTCCGCCGTACGTTTGCCCACCCCGGGGGCGCTGGTCAGCAGACCCGGGTCCTGATTGAGCACGGCCGCCGCGATCACGCCGGTGGGGAGCGCCGAGAGGATCGCGAGCGCCAGCTTCGGCCCCACGCCGCCCACTTCCAACAGCCGCCGGAACAGCAGCAGCAGGTCCTGGTGATGGAAGCCGTACAGCACCGGCGTCTCCTCGCGGACCGCGAGGTGCGTGTGCAACACCACCGGGGCGCCGACGGTGCACTGCACCAGGGTGGCCTTGGGCGCCCACGCCTCCACGCCGAAGGCGCCGGCCTGGACGACCACGCTTGCCTCGCGCAGCTCGCGCACCGTGCCCTCCAGGAACGCGATCACGCTTCCCCGAAGAGGGGGGCGAAGAGTAGGTCGTAGCTGATGTCTCCCAGCCCCGCGCATCCGGTCAGCCGCAGGGCGTAGTGCAGCTCCGCCTCCAGGCTCGCCAGCGGCCGATCGCTGGCCACCACCAGCGCCTCCGCCCCGACCGCGAGGTAGCGCAACACGTCGATCCCGTCGCGCACCAGCCCCCCCGCCACGATCAGCAGCATGCCCGCCACGGCGTCGATGACCTCGGGCAGGACGTCGATGGCCGCGGGTCCACCCAGATGCCGCCCCAGGTCCGACTGCACCACGATCGCCTCCACGCCGGCCTCGGCGGCCACCTCGGCGTCCGCGGACCCCGCCACGCCGAACACCCACAGCGGGCACGACGCCGCGGCCCGCAACTCGGCCAGGTCCTCGCGGGTGCGGGGGCGCCAGGCACCGCGGCCGAAGGGCGCGGTCTCCGCCATCGGGGCGAGATCGAGGCCGATGGCGGCCACACCCCGCTCGCTGAGTGCCCGCACGCGCGGCATGAGCTCCCCCATCTTGGCCGGGGGCAGCACCGCCACCGCGTCGGCGGGCGTGTGGTGGGCCGGGTCCGAAAGCACCGCCTCGGCGTCCACCACGGCCAGCGTGCCGGGATCGAGCGGCGAGCCCGCTCGCGGCCGGGGCAACAGGGGGCTGGCCAGGGAACGCCCAAGCAGGGTGGTCCGGGTGTCCACCTCGTGGACCTCGTGAAGCCCCCTGGCGATGAGCTGATAGCCGTCCAGGGCGGCGCTCTCGCTTTCGTTCATCGCCGCTCATGATAGCAGGCGCGGCAGGGCGCCCGGCTCCGGGCGCGGGTGGCCCGTGGGCCGTTCCAGGGCTTGACGTCGTCGCCGCTCGCGCCTACAATCCGGCCGACACGCGACCGGGCGCCACCGGCCGGCGCAGACACGAGACACAGACACGAGACACAGACACGAGAGGAACGTCATGATCTCCGCCTCATCCCTGAGCAAGTCCTTCGACGGCGTAAGGGCCGTTCACGAGCTGAGCTTCGAGGTGGCCGCGGGCGAGGTCTACGGGCTGCTCGGCCCCAACGGCGCGGGCAAGACCACCACCCTCCGCATCCTGGCGACCCTGCTCGAGCCCGACGCCGGCAGCGCCACCGTCGCCGGCTTCGACGTGCGCCGGCAAGGGGAGGATGTGCGCCGCTCGATCGGCGTCGTCAACGGCGGCATGGGCCTCTACGACCGCCTCACCGGCCGCGAGATCCTGCACTACTTCGGGCAGCTCTACGGCATGGAGCGCGCCGCCATCGACCGCCGCATCACCGAGCTCGACGAATTGCTCGAGCTGGGCGACACGCTGCACCGGCGGGCGGGCGGTTTCTCCACCGGCATGAAGCAGAAGGTGGTGGTGGCGCGCGCGGTGTTGCACGACCCCCCCGTCATCTTCTTCGACGAGGCCACCAGCGGACTCGACGTGGTGGCGCGCCGAGCCGTCATCGACTTCGTCAAGCGCTACCCGGGCCAGGAGCGCAGCGTGCTCTACTCCACCCACGTCATGGGTGAGGTCGAGGAGCTGTGCGACCGCGCCTGCATCATCTATCGGGGACGGAAGATCGCGGAGGGGAGCGTGCCGGAGCTCGTGGAGCAGGCCGGAGCGGCCAACCTCGAGGACGCCTTCTTCCGGCTGGTCGAGCGCAGCGGCCTGGGCCGCGAGGGCGCGGAGGTGGCCGCATGAGGCCCTCGATGATCCGGCGGGTGGCCGGCAAGGAGATCCTCTCCACGCTGCGCGACCAGCGCGCCATCATCTCCAACCTGGTCATCCCGCTGATCGTGCTCCCGGTGATGATGCTGGGTCTGCCGCTGCTCCTCGGGGGCCTGTTCCAGCGCGAGCAGACCACCGTCACCCAGGTGGGGATCATCGGCGCGGACGCCCTGCCTCCCGAGCTCCGCCGGGCCATCGAGGGTCAGAACGTGGCCCTCACCGAGGTGGGGGATCCGGAGGCGGCGGTGCGCGATGGCGACGTCCCGGTAGCGCTCGCCGTCCCCGCGGACATGCCCGCGCGCCTGCAGGCCGGCGAGAGCGTCACCCTGACGGTGTACAGCAAGAAGGGCAACCTCAAGAGCGAGCTCAACGCCAGCAAGCTCCAGCAGGCCGTCTCCGGTTACCGCAACCAGCTCGTCGCCGCCCGCTTGCAGGCCGCCGGCCTCGACCCCAGCGTGCTCCAGCCCATCGAGGTCGCCAACGTCGACGCCAGCTCGGCGGCGGAGCGCTCCAGCGGGCAGCTCTCCTGGCTGATCCCCTTCTTCATCGCCATCTGGACCCTCACGGGTGGCCAGATGACGGCCATCGACGCCACCGCGGGTGAGAAGGAGCGCGGCACGCTCGAGGTGCTGCTCGTCACGCCGATCCGCCGCAGCGAGGTGGTGGTGGGCAAGTTCCTCGCCACCCTGACCTTCGGCCTCAGCGCCGCCTTCATGGCGATCGTCGGATACATCGTGGGGGGCACCATCCTACGCTCGGTGTTCAGCGCCCGCCTCACCGGCGACGCCAGCGACATCGTGCACGTGATGGGCGGGAGCCTGTCGCTGTCGCTCTCCTCCATCGCCCTGCTGCTCATCAGCGCCTTCCTGCTGGCCGGAACCGTGGCGGCCCTGCTGATCGGGGTCGCCCTCTTCGCGCGCTCGTACAAGGAGGCGCAGAGTTATATCGCCCCGCTGTCCTTCCTGTTCATCCTGCCGGGCGTGGGCCTGCAATTCAAGGACCTGCTGGGGTTCGGCGACGGGGTCTATGCCATCCCCATCTTCAACGTCCTGGTGCTGATGGACGACATCGTCAAGGGGGCGGTCAGTGCCGCCCACGTGCTCACCACCTGGGCCGTGCTGGCGGTCGTCGTGGTGGTGCTGCTGGCGTTCGCATACCGCAACTTCACCCGCGAGGGGGTCATCTTCCGCGTCTAGTGCCGCGTCGGGGCCCTGAGCCCCCCGCGACACCATCGAAGGCCCCACTCGCATCTGCCGTATGCGTCTCGCCGGACGTCGGATCGAACGCGTGGGCGTGGACCAGAGGGTGCGTCGCCTCACGCCGCCCGCCGGGGCCGTGCTCAGGCGCCGACGTAGGCCGCGAGGTGCTCGCCCGTGAGCGTGGAGCGGGCGGCGACGAGGTCCGCGGGCGTTCCCTCGAAGACGATCCGGCCGCCCTCGTGACCGGCGCCGGGGCCGAGGTCGACGATCCAATCCGCGTGCGCCATGACCCCCTGGTGATGCTCGATGACGATGACCGACGTGCCGGCGTCGACGAGCCGATCGAGCAGGCCGAGCAGCTTCTCGACGTCGGCGAGGTGGAGGCCGCTGGTGGGCTCGTCGAGGACGTAGATGCCGCCGGTCTCGGCCATCCGGGTGGCCAGCTTGAGGCGCTGCCGCTCGCCGCCGGACAGCGTGGTGAGCGGCTGGCCGAGGCTGAGGTAGTCGAGCCCGACGTCGGCCATTCGGCACAGGATCTTGTGGGCGGCCGGGATCCTCGCCGGGCCGGATCCGAAGAACGCCTCGGCCTCGGTCACCGACATCGCGAGCACCTCGCTGATGTCGCGGCCGCCGAGCCGGTACTCCAGCACCGCGGACTGGAAGCGCTTGCCCTCGCACTCCTCGCAGATCGAGGCGACGCTCTCCATGTAGCCGAGCTCGGTGTAGACGACGCCGACCCCGTTGCAGGTGGGGCAGGCGCCCTCGGAGTTGGCGCTGAACAGGGCCGGCTTCACGCCGTTGGCCCTCGCGAAGGTCTTGCGGATCGGGTCGAGCAGCCCCGTGTACGTCGCCGGGGAGCTGCGCCGGGAGCCCCGGATCGGGCCCTGGTCGATCGCCACCACACCCTCCCGCCCGGCCAGCGCACCGTGGATGAGCGAGCTCTTGCCCGAGCCGGCGACGCCGGTGACCACCACCAGCACGCCGAGCGGGACGTCGACGTCGACATCCCGGAGGTTGTGGGTGGTGGCCCCGCGGATCTCCAGCCGGCCCCGGGGCTCGCGCACCTTCCCCTTGAGCGTGGCCCGGTCGTCGAGGTGGCGGCCGGTGACGGTGCCCGAGGCGCGCAACGCCTCGACCGGGCCCTCGAAGCACACGGTGCCGCCCGCCGTCCCCGCGCCGGGACCGAGATCGACCACGTGGTCGGCGACCTGGATCACCTCAGGCTCGTGCTCCACCACCAGCACCGTGTTGCCCTTGTCGCGCAGCCGCAACAGCAGGTCGTTCATGCGCTGCACGTCGTGGGGGTGCAGGCCCGTGGTGGGCTCGTCGAAGATGTAGGTGACGTCGGTGAGCGAGGAGCCGAGGTGACGGATCATCTTGGTGCGTTGCGCCTCGCCACCGGACAGCGTCCCCGACGGCCGCTCGAGCGAGAGGTAGCCGAGCCCGATCTGCACGAACGCGTCGAGCGTCTCCCGCAGTGCTCTCAGCAGCGGCCCAGCCGTCGGCGCCTCGAGGTCGCGCACCCAATCGGCCAGGTCGCTGATCTGCATGGCGGAGGCCTGAGCGATGCTGATCCCCTCGATCTTCGACGACCGAGCCGCCTCGCCGAGCCGGCTGCCGCCGCAGTCCGGACACGTGGTGAAGGTCACCGCTCGCTCGACGAAGGCGCGGACGTGGGGCTGCAGCGCGTCGACGTCCTTGGACAGCATCGACTTCTGGATCCGAGGGACGAGCCCCTCGTAGGTCAGGTTGACGTTGTTGGCCTTGATCCTGCGCGCCTCGCCGTAGAGGAACTCCTGACGCTGCTTCTTGGTGAACTCGGCGATGGGGACGTCGTCGGGCACCACCGCGGCGAAGATCCGCCCGAACCAGCCGTCGGCGCTGTAGCCCGGGACCGTGATGGCGCCCTCGGCCAGCGTCTTGGAGGCGTCGAACAGCTGGGCCAGGTCGATGTCGGAGACGTGCCCGAGCCCCTCGCATCGCGGGCACATGCCCCCGACGCGGGAGAAGGTACGGCTGACGGTCTTGCCGGCACCGCGGTCGATGGTCATCGCGCCACCGCCGCGGACGGAGGCGACGTTGAAGGAGAAGGCGCTGGGCGGGCCGATGTGCGGTTGCCCGAGCCGGCTGAAGAGGATGCGCAGCATGGCGTTGGCATCGGTGAGCGTGCCGACGGTGGAGCGGGGGTTGCCGCCGATGCGCTCCTGATCGACCACGATCGCCGTGGTCAGACCCGCGAGGACATCGACATCGGGTCGCCCCAGCATCGGCATGAACCCCTGCACGAAGGCGCTGTAGGTCTCGTTGATCAGGCGTCGGGACTCGGCGGCGATGGTGCCGAACACCAGCGAGCTCTTGCCCGAGCCGGAGACGCCCGTGAACACCGTCAGCCGGCGCTTCGGGATCTCGATGCTGACGTCCTTGAGGTTGTTCACGCGCGCGCCGTGCACGCCGATGGCATCGTGGGCGTCGGCGACGTGCGGCGCAGCCGCCTCCGCGTCGTTCCTGGTGGCCATGCTCGTCGTCCCTCCATCGGATGGGCGGGAGCGCCCGCCGAGCCTCGGTCGGCCCCCCGTGGGCCGCGTCGACGGAACGGGTGCGACCCGAGGTCAGCCTACGCCGTCACCCCGCCGCCGCCTTCACGAGCGCGGCGATCCGCTCCTCCACGGCGGGGGTCAGCGCCTTCACCGCGTAGGAGGACGGCCACATGTCGCCCTCGTCCAGGCTCGCCTTGTCGCTGAAACCGAGCGTCGCGTAGCGCGCCTTGAACTTCTGCGCGCTCTGGAAGAAGCAGATGACGCTGCCGCCCTTGGCGTACGCCGGCATCCCGTACCAGGTCCTCGCCGAGAGCTCGGGCGCGGCGGCCTTGACGATGGCATGAACCCGCTCCGCCATGGCGCGATCCGGCTGTTGCATCTCGGCGATCTTGGCGAGCACGTCGCTCTCGCCGTCCGTCTCGCTCGGGCGGGAGCCACGGCGCGCCGCCTTCTTCACCTCCTGGGCGCGCTCCCTCAGCGCGGCCTTCTCCTCGTCGGTGAAGCCCGTGGACGCCTCGGCAGTGCCGCCCTCGCGAGATGCGTGCCTGGCCGTCTTGGACGCTTTCTTCTCCGCCATCGTGGCCTCCTCCAAGGCGCCTCCGGTGCCGGTCAGGGCTAACCCTGCCGGACGGCTCAGCGCAGCTGCTGGATGCGGATCAGGTTGCCCGCGGGGTCGCGGAAGGCGCAGTCACGCACCCCATACGGCTGATCGGTGGGTTCCTGGACCACCTCGGCATCGCTGGCCTGAAGGCGTTCGAAGGCGCCGTCGAGGTCGGTGGTGGCGAGGTTGATACTGGCGAAGGTCCCCTTGGCCATCATCTCGGCGATGGCGCGGCGCTCGTCGTCGGTGATGCCGGGGGTGGCGGCGGGTGGGTACAGGACGATGGACGTGCCGGGTTGACCGGCGGGGCCGACCGTGAGCCAATGCCACCCGCCGTACTCGACGTCGTTGCGGACCTCGAAACCCAGCGCGTCGCGATAGAACGCCAGCGACGCGGCCGGGTCGTCGTGTGGAAGCATGGCCTGAAAGATCGTGATGTCCATGGCCGTCATGCTAGCGCTACTGGGCCACGCGCGCTTCTCGATTCCTGATCGGTCGGGTCACGTGCTTCGCCACGCATGGCGCCATCCCCGCCGTCGCGCTCGCCTGGGAGCGGCGGTAGTCGCTGGGCGGCATCCCGACGAGCTCCTTGAAACGCGTGCTGAAGGTGCCCAACGACGAGCAACCCACCTCGAAACACACCTCGGTGACGCTGAGATCGCCGCGGCGAAGCAGCGCCATGGCGCGCTCGATGCGCCGCGTCATCAGATAGGCGTACGGAGACTCGCCGTAGGCGAGCCGGAATTTGCGGCTGAGATGCCCGGCCGACATGTGCACGCCACGGGCAAGCGCCGCGACGTCCAGCGGCCGCGCGTACTCCCGATCGATCCGGTCGCGCACGCGGCGCAGCAGCACGAGTTCTCGCAACCGCGGCGCTTCGGCGGGTCTGTTGCTCACCCGCCCGATCATGCCACGTCGGAGCGGGGGCCCTCTCGACTCCGCACGGCCCCCCCGGGCACGGCCGGTACCCGCAAGGTCGCACGCCGCGCGAGCCGCGATGGCCCGACGCGGCCCGAGCCGCGCGCGCGTCGCGCCTCAGTCGTCCTCGACGTCCGAGACCGTGGCCGACTGCCGGTAGGGGGTATCTTGTGCCGCCTCGCCGGGCACGCGTCCGTAGAGGGTGGCCATATCACGCAGCTGCGGGGCGATCCAGTACGGCACGTCGTCCCAGGTGAAGCGCCAGCTCCAGTTGCCCTCGGCCTTGCCCGGCGTGTTCATGCGCGCCGCGCTTCCGAGGCCGAGCACGTCCTGCAGTGGCGCCACGGCGATGTCCGCCACGGACGCCTGCGCCAGGCGGATGAACTCCCAGGGGAGGTTGTGGTCGTCGCGGGCGAGATAGCGCCGCACGAAGTCGCGCTCCGCCTCGGGCGCCGTGTCGTACCAACCGGCACTGGTGTCGTTGTCGTGGGTTCCGGTATAGACCACGCTGTTGCGGACGTAGTTGTGCGGCAGGTAGGGATCCGCGGCGTCGCCGGCGAAGGCGAACTGCAGCACCTTCATGCCCGGCAGATCGTTGTCGTCGCGCAGCGCCTCCACCGGCGGCGTGATCACCCCCAGGTCCTCGGCGATGATGGGCAGCGTCCCGAGCGCCCCGTGCAGCGCGTCGAAGAACGCCTGGCCAGGCCCCCGCACCCAGCGCCCCTCGACCGCCGTGGGCTCGCTCGCCGGGATCTCCCAGCAGGCCTCGAAGCCGCGGAAGTGGTCGACGCGGATGATGTCGAAGAAATCCAGGGTGGAGCGGAAGCGCTCGATCCACCAGCGGAAGTTCTGGTCCTGCATGCGCTTCCAGCGGTACAGCGGGTTGCCCCAGCGCTGGCCGGTGGCGCTGAAGTAATCCGGGGGCACGCCCGCGACCACGGTCGGCTGACCGTGCTCGTCGAAGTGGAACAGCTCGGGGTTGGCCCAGGCGTCGGCGGAGTCCATCGCGATGAAGATGGGGATGTCACCGATGATGCGGATGGCCCTGCCGTTGGCGTACTCCTTCACGGCGGTCCACTGCTGGTAGAACCAGTGTTGCCACAGCTCGTGTCGCCGGATGGCGACCGCCAGGTCGCGCCGCGCCGCCTCGAGCGCCTCCGCCCGGCGCAGCCGCACGGGCTCCTCCCACTCGTTCCATGGCCGCCCGCCGTGGGACTCCTTGAGCGCCATGAACAGGGCGAAATCGTCCAGCCAGGACGCCTCGCGGGCACGGAAGGCCTCGAACGCCGCGCGCGCCTCCTCACCGGCCCCGGCCTCGAAGCGCTCCGCGGCCTCCGTCAGCAGGGCCAGCACCGGGGGGATGAGGGCGCCGTAGTCCACCCTCCGTCGAGGCAGGTCGCGAAGCGGCAGCAGCGAACTGCCCTCCAGCCACCCCTGTCCGGCGAGGCGCTCGAGGCTGATGAGGTAGGGGTTGCCCGCGAATGCGCTGAAGCACTGGTAGGGGCTGTCGCCGTAGCCGGTGGGCCCGAGGGGCATCACTTGCCACAGGCGCTGACCGGCGGCCTCCAGGAAGTCCACCCATCGGTAGGCGGCGTCGCCGAGTGTGCCGATCCCCGTGGGTCCGGGGAGCGACGTGGGGTGGAGCAGGATGCCTGCGCTGCGCTCGAATGCCATCGACGACTCCTTTACCTGCGTGCCGCACGCGCCCGGTGGACCCGGGCGCGTTGGCTCCGCGCCGGCCGCGTCCTTGGCGCCGGCCTCACTTCTCGAACGGCTTGCCGATCGCCTTGGGCGCGATCGAGCGCCCCACGAAGCCGGCCAACACCAGCATCGTGAGGATGAAGGGGATGGATTGTACCAGCGTGGGCGGGAGCAGCTTGGCGCCCCCCAGCAGGGTCTCGGTGGCCTGGAAGGCGCCGAACAAGAGCGTCGCGCCCAGCACGCCCAGGGGGTGCCACTTGCCGAAGATCAACGCCGCCAGCGCGATGAATCCCCTGCCCCCGGACATCTCCGTGATGAACTGGTTGAGGTTCCCGATGCTGAGGTACGCCCCCCCGAGGCCGGCAAGTACCCCGGAGAGCATGACGCCCGCGTAGCGCATGCGACGCACGTCGATGCCGACGCTGTCGGCGGCCTCCGGGTGCTCGCCCACCGAACGCAGGCGCAGGCCGAAGGGGGTGCGGAACACGACGTACCACACCAGCGGCACGAGCAGGAAGGCCAGGTAGACGAGCGGGCTGAAGGTCAGCGGGCCCCACCCCCACTGCGGCAGCCGGTTCTGGATGGGCTGGCTGGTGGACGAGTTGTGGTACAGCCCGGTCAGCACCACGGCCGGGATTCCGATGGCCATGAGGTTGATGGCGGTCCCCGAGATGATCTGGTCGGCCTTGTAGCGGATCGACACCAGTGCGTGGATCCACGCTACCGCGGCCCCCGCCACCATGGCCGCCAGCAGCCCTATCCACGGGGCGTACGGCACCACGGCGTTGGGGTCCCTGGCGACCGCGGGCGCCTCCACCAGCTGAGCCGTGACGGCCGCGGCCAGCGCACCGAAGAGCATGATCCCCTCGAGCGCGATGTTCACCACACCGGAGCGCTCGCTGAACAGGCCCCCCAGGGCCGCGAGCAGCAGCGGGGTGGTGGCGCGAAGCATCGAGGCGATGAGCGTCAGCAGCACGACGGTCGACATCAGGTGCCCTCCCCGCCGGGCGCCGGAGCCGGCGGCGCGCCGCCGTCGTCGCCGGTGGTGCCGCCGCCCTCCGTCGGGGGCCCGTCCGCCGCGGCGCGCGCGCGCGCCGCGGCGCGCTTCAGGGGGTCGGCCAGGCGCTCGGGTAGGAAGCCCCGGGCCGCGATGAACAGCACCACCAGTGCCAGGATCATCGACACGACGTCGCGGGTCAGGTTGGTGAAGGTGATGTTGAGGACCGAGCCACCGTTCTTCAGCACACCGAAGAGGAAGGCCGAGAGCACGATGCCGATCGGGCCGTTGTTGCCCAGCAACGCGACCGCGATGCCGTCGAAGCCGTCGTTGGTCGGGATCGATTGGCGCAACGAGTAGTCCTCCAGCGCGCCGCCCAGCACGTAGTGCGTGGCGGTCATACCGGCCAGGGCGCCGCTGATCGCAAGCGCCAACACCGTGTTGCGGGCGATGCTCGCGCCACCGTACTGCGCCGCCCGTGGGGCGAGCCCGACCGCGCGCAGCTCGTAGCCCCACTTGGTACGCCACAGGAAGACGTAGAACAGCAACGCCATCAGCAGCGCCAGGAGGAACGAGAGGTTGAGCTTGGTGGGCGGGATGGCGGTCGCCACGCGATCGAGGCGCAGCAACGCCGAACCGCCGTAGGCCACCGCCGCCACCACCGCCGCGCCGCCGAGGCGCCAGGTCCAGGCGCGGAAGCGGGTGTGCAGGCGCGGCAGCAACGCCAGGGCCACCACGGCCAGCAAGGGCGCCAGGAGCAGGGCATAGTTGACCGGCACCACGTTCTCCCCGGGCGTCTGGGCCAGATCGATGCCGAGCATGGCGGGAAGCTGCGGGAGGCGCGCACCCATGCTCAGCTCCGATGACTTGGGCTCCGAGCCGGGCACCTTGAACGGCATGTTCACCACCACGGGCGCGTCCCCGGGGCGCGGCAGGCCGGCGACCACCATGCCAGCCAGCAACACCACCGCCACCACCGCGAAGCTCAGACGCGGCGAACGGCCCAGGCGCGCGCGCAGGGGCCGCACCAGAAGGGCCAAGATCAACACCACGACGGCGACGCCCAGCCAGGTGAGGACGCGCAACGCCGCCGCCGAGAACACCGGGTTGGAGGAGAGGATGAACAGCAGGATGGAGGCCGCCACGAAGTTCAGCAGGATCGTGTTGATGACCTCGTTGGCCCCGAAACGCGCCTTGAGCCACCCCGGCAACGCCCCCCAAAGGCCGCCGCCGATGGCGGACGCCAGGATCGCCGCCGGCAACACCACCACCCGGGGACCCGGCAGGTACACGCCCGCGAACATGGCGAAGATCGATCCCAGCACCATCTGCCCCGGTGCCCCGATGTTGAACAGCCCGGCCTGGAACCCGAACGCCACCGCCAGCCCCGTGAAGATCAAAGGGGTGGTGAACTTCAGGGCCTCGGCGAAGCCGGTGACCGTCCCCAGCGAGTCGTGGAACATGGTGAAGTAGGCGTACCAGAGCGTGTCGAGGCGCCCCACCAGCCACATGAAGGGGCTGCCGACGACCACGCCGCCACCCAACGGCGTGGGTTGCAGCGCCAGGATCACCACCGCGGCGGCGAGCAGCGCCAGCAGGATCGCGGTCGCGGGTACGGCGGCCGCCTCCAGCACGGAGTCGATGGTGCGGGACGCCGCCGGCAGCAGCCGCAGGCCGAAGAGCACCGCGAAGCCCCCCACGATCATCACCAGGAAGGCGGCCAGGCCGAAGTCGGCGTTGTCGTACGGCAGGCGACGCACGATCAGCTGTGCGGTGCGCGCCTCCGCCAGGTTCTCGTCGAGGCTCCGCCCGTCCGCGCCGGCCAGGACGCGCTCCAACCCCGCGACGTCCTGGTTCGGGCGCGGCCGGTCGATGGCGCGCTGCACCTCGCCCTTGAAGGCGTCGAGCCGTGCCCCCTGCACCGCGCCGTTGAAGCGACCCAGCCCCCAGGCGGTGGTGCCGATGAGGAGCACGCCGGCGACGAGCCACACGCCGTGGCGCGCGCGGCGCCCCATGACGGCCCCGCCACCCACGGCCACCAGGCCCGCGAGCGTCAGGACCAGCACGGCGCCCTGGCCGGGCACGTCGACCGGGTCGGTACGACCGGTGAAATCGATGGTGCGGTCGGGCAGGAGCAGGACCGTGCTGCGCGCGCCCGTCTCGCGGTTGAGCGCCGCCCAGGGAGCCAAGAACACGCCGGCCAGCGCCAGGGCGGCCAGCAGGAGGAGGGCCAGACGTTCACTCACCCGGTCATTGTACGGGGAGCACCCGGGGGAGGGAGCGCGGGCGTCGACCCCGCCGGGGTGCCGACCTCAAGCGAGGCCGGCCTCGCGCCGGGCGGCGCCGAGGGCCTGCGCCACCTCGCCCGCGCGCTGGTAGCGCGCGGCCGCGTCCTTCGCCAGGAGGCGCCGCAGCAGCGCGTCGAAGGGCGCCAGACCGGCGTCGAGCCGGGAGGCGGCCACCGGCGGCTCGCTGCGGTGCGCCTCGATCACCTCCTGCACGCTGCCGGTGAACGGCACCTGGCCGGTCAGACCCCAATAGAGCAGGATGCCCACGGCATACAGGTCGCTGGCGGGCGTCACCGCCTGCGCGCGTGTCTGCTCCGGGCTGAGGTAGGCCACGGTGCCGGCCACCGCCCGCGTCTCGCGGGCGTCGCCGACGCGCACCGAGAGGTCGTAGTCCAGCAGGCGGGCGTGGCCGGACCCCTCCACCAGGATGTTCTCGGGCTTGACGTCGCGGTGCACCACGCCGCTGCCGTGGAGCGAGTCCAGCCCGTCCAGCACGCCCATCATGGTGTCGATGAAAGGGCCGCGCCCGGGCCGGGCTCGCAACCACCCGCCCAGGCGCACGCCCGGCACCAGCGGCATCACCACGCCGGGGTACCCCGCCACCTCCACCAGCGCCTCGACCGGGTTGAGGTGGGGGTGCTCGAGCCCGTGCCCCACGTCCAGCTCACGCGCGGCGCGCGCGCGATGCTCCGGCGGGAAGAGCTTCAGGGCCTTTACCGCACGCCCGTCGCTGGCGAGGAACACCCACGCCACGGCACCCCGGCCGATCTCACGGAGCACCTGGAAGCCGGAACCGAAGTGCGTCCCGATGACGTCCACGTCCCACCAGGATAGCCCGCTGCCCGGGTCGCGGCTGCGAGGGTTGCTACTCCGCGTCCCACGCACGGCGCGGCACTCAGCGGCGGACCAGCACCCCCTCGCGCACCAGCGCCGCGAACGCCTCGCGCTCCATGGTGGCCTCCGGCGCGCTCGCCGGCACGCGCAACAGCAGGTGCCGGAAGCCCGCCCGCAACACCGCCGAGCGGGTCCGCCGCACGAACTGCTGCACCTCGTCGCGGTAGGCCCGCACCTCGGCGGGACCCGCCTGCAGGCGCTCGCCCGACTCCACGTCGCGGAGTTCTAGTTGCCCCTCCTCGGGATCGAGATCCTCCTCCGCCAACACCTGAAGGAAGCTCACGTCGACGTGCCGCGCGCGCAACGCCGCCAGCGCGGGCTGGAGCGCGGCATCCTCGAGCAGGTCGGAGACCACCAGCACCAGGCCGGCGCCGCGCTGGGGCGGCAACGTCAGCGCGAAGCGCGTGAGCGCAGCGATCGGCGCGTGTCCCGGACCGGACAGCGGGGCGGCCTCCTCCAGGAAGCGCCAGCTCGTCCCCACGCCCGCCCGCCCCTGCTGCGGCGGGCTGCTGCGGCCGTCGAGCAGGTGGAGCTGGGTCGGCGCGTCGCGCTGCGCGGCGTAGGTGAGCAGCTGGGCCACCACCCGGGCGTAGCGCGCCTTGTGGCCCAGGCTCATGCTGGCGCTGGTGTCGAGCACCAGATGGAGCCGGATGGCACGCTCGGCCTGGAACAGGCGCGTGTAGAGCCGACCGGTGCGCGCGTAGACGCGCCAGTCCACGTAGCGCAGCTCGTCGCCGAACTGGTAGGGGCGGAAGTCGTGGAACTCGACGCTCTGGCCGGGCTCGGTGGCCATGCGTTCGCCCGACTCGCGGCTCAGGGCGCGCGACGCCAGGGCGTAGCGGTCGAGCAGCGCTCGGCTGCGGGCGGTGATCATGGGCGCACCCCGCCGCTCCCCTCAGCGGCCGCGATCGACGGTCTTGATCACGTCCTGCACGACGGCATCGGCGTCGGTCCCCTCGACCTCCGCCTCGAAGCTGAGCAGCAGGCGATGACGCAGCGCCGCCGGCACGCTGCGGCGGATGTCCTCCAGCTCGACGTTCGGGCGCCCTGCCGCGAGCGCGTAACCCTTCGCCGCGAGCGTGATGGCCTGCGCCCCGCGCGGGCTGGCGCCGAGGCGCACCAGGGGGTGGGCGTGCGTGGCCTCCACCAGCCGCACGACGTACTCGAGCCCGGCGTCCGCCACCGGCACGGCGCGCAGCATGGTCTGCAGCTCGAGCAGCTCCTCGCGCCGGAAGATGGGGGACAGGGGTTCGGGCTCGGGTCCGGTGGTGGTGACCAGGATGCGGCGCAGGGTGTCCGGGCTGGGGCGGTTGATGAGCACCTTGAAGAGGAACCGGTCGAGCTGCGCCTCCGGCAAGGGGTAGGTGCCCTCCATCTCCAGCGGGTTCTGCGTGGCGAGCACCATGAACGGCTCCTCGAGCGCGTAGCGGGTGCCGGATGCGGTGACGGCCCGCTCCTGCATCGCCTCGAGCAGCGCCGACTGCGTCTTGGGCGTGGCGCGGTTGATCTCATCGGCCAGAAGCACGTGCGTGAAGACCGGCCCGCGTTGGAACTCGAAGCGCCCACCCTCCGGCCCCTCGATGAACACGGTGGTGCCGGTGACGTCGGCGGGCATGAGGTCCGGCGTGAACTGGATGCGCCCGAAGTGGAGCTCGGTGGCGTCCGCGAAGGCGCGGACCAGGCGCGTCTTGCCCAGGCCCGGGGCGCCCTCCACGAGGACGTGGCCCTGCGCCAGCGCCGCGATGAGGAGGTCCTCGACCACCTGCTGCTGACCCAGGATGACGCCCTGGATGGCGTCGCGCAACGCAGCGAACTTCTCTTGGAAGGTGGCAGGGGTCGGTGGGGCGTCGCTGGAATCCATCGCCGTCCTTTCGTGCTCGGTGGTGGTCGTATACCCAGAGTATAGAGGTCGGCGCCCCTGCGCCCGGCCGGCGGGCCGCGTGTGGGGCACGCGGGAACACCGGAGGTCAGCGGAGTACACTGTCGGGCATGAGGCTCCGCCACGGCCGGGTCACGCTGCTGCCCCTGGCCGACCTGGACAACGTCGCCTGGAGGCGCATCCAGAGCCACTTCCGCGATCCCGAGATCGCGCACCTCAACGGCACGCCGCCGAACCGGATGCCCCTGTGGCTGCTCAAGCGCATCCTCAAGGCCGACGCGCGTCGCAGCGACCGGGCCACCTTCGGCATCTTCGACGAGGCCGACGGCTACATCGGCACTATCGAGCTCTACGACATCCGCGGCGGAAGCGCCACGCTGGGCATCATCATCGGCGAGCGCAGCCATTGGGGGCAGGGCTACGGCCCGGAGGCCATCCACGCGGTGCTCGGCCACGCCTTCGCGGAGCTCGGGCTCGAGCTCGTGCGCCTCAACACCTTCGGCGACAACCTTCGGGCGCAGGCCGCCTTCCGCAAGGTGGGTTTCCGGGAGGTACGGCGGGTGCGCACGGCCGGCGGACGCACGGACGTGCAGATGGAGCTCTACCGCGGGGCCTGGCTGGAGGGCCGGGGCGCCTGGTCCGGGGCGACGCCGCGGAGCGCCGCGGGGAGCGGCCTCGGCTGAGGCCGGCGGCGCCGCCGGAGGTCCGCCGCCCTCGGCCCCCCTCCGGCTCTCATCACGCCGGCGCATCCCCCTCGAAGTAGCTCTTGACGGCCTCGGCCGCCGCCGGTCCCACGCCGGGGATGCTGGCGATCTCGTCGAGCCCCGCCGCCCGCAGCTGATCGATGCTCGAGAAGTGGGCCAGCAGGGCGTCACGGCGCTTGGGCCCGATGCCGGGCACGTCGTCGAGAACGCTGCGCGTCATCGCCTTGCCGCGCCGTTGGCGGTTGTAGCCGACCGCGGTGCGGTGCGCCTCGTCCCGCACGTTGATCAGCAGGCGCAGCGCCGGGTGGGTGTGCGGTACCAGCAGGTCGCGACCGTCCTCGGTCAGCAGCGTTTCCTGCTTCTTGGCCAGCCCCACCAGCGGGAGGTCCAGCCCGGCCTCGTCCAGCGCTCTCCGGGCGGCCGACATCTGCCCCTTCCCGCCGTCGATGAGCAGCAGATCGGGGGGCGGCAGGGTGTCGGCCAGGGAGCCGGTGAAGCGCCGCAACACCGCCTGATGCATGCTGAAGAAGTCGTCGGGCTTGTCGAGATCCCGGACGCGCAGGCGCCGGTACTCGCTGCGCTTGCTGCGCCCACCCTCGAACACCACGATGCTGGCGACCGTGTGGGTGCCCATCAGGTTGGAGATGTCGAACCCCTCGATGCGCCAGGGTGGGGTCGCGAGCCCCACGAGCTGCTGCAGCTCGCTGACGCCGGGCGCCTCCCCGCGGCGCTCCAGCAGGGCGATCTCGGCCTCCACCCCGGTGACGGCGTTGCGTTGCGCCATCGCCACGAGCTCCACCTTGTCTCCACGCCGCGGCGTACGCAGCTCCACGTGGCGCCCCGCCTTCTGGCCGAGGTACGCCTCCCACACGCCGGCGTCGAGCGCGCTCTCGGGCACCAACACCAGCGGCGGCACCTGCATGGCCTGGCCGTAGTAGTCCGCCAGGACGCGCTCGAGGATCTCCTCGTCGCCGGCCTGCGCCGCGTTGGTGAGCACCCGCTTGTCCCGACCGACCACGCGGCCCCCGCGCATCTGGAACAGCTGCACCATGGCGACGTTGCCCGCACGCGCCAGGCCCAGGAAGTCGAGGTCCTCCCCGCGCGCGTTGGCCACCGTGCTGTCGTAGCCCGTGAGGCGACGCAGCGCATCGAGCCGGTCGCGGTACATCCGCGCCAGCTCGAAGTCGCGGCGCGCCGCCGCGCCGCGCATGTCGCCCTCCAGGGCCCTGGCGGTCTCCACCACACGCCCCTCGAGGAAGGCGCGGACCCTCGCCACCACCCTGCCGTACACCTCCGCATCCACCTCCTGGACGCAGGGCGCGAGGCAGCGGCCCATGTGGTAGCGCAGACAGGGCTTGCGGCGCGGCTTCATCGGCACGCCGCTGTTGCGCCGCAACGGGAAGATGCTGTAGATCAGCTCCTGGACCCGCCGCACGGCGGCGGCATTGGGATACGGGCCGTAGTAGTGGCCCCCGTCCTTCACCACCCGGCGCGTGAAGACCAGCGTGGGGTAGGGTTCCGCCGTCAGCTTGAGGAACGGGTAGCTCTTGTCGTCCTTGAGCAGCACGTTGTAGTGCGGCTTGTGGCGCTTGATGAGGTTGGCTTCCAGCACCAGGGCCTCGACCTCGCTGCTGGTCACGATGAACTCCAGCCGCTCCGCGTCGCGGACGATCATGCGCGCCTTGGCCCCGCCGTGACGGCCGAAGTAGGAACGCACCCGGCTGCGGAGGTTGACGGCCTTGCCGACGTACACCACCGTGCCGTGCTCGTCGTGGAAGAGGTAGCAGCCCGGCTGTACCGGGAGCTCGGGAAGATCGCCGCGGGTCACGCGCGTACTCTACCGCCGGGGGAGCGCGCAGGTCGTCGCCCTGGGCGGTCCGCCGTTCGCCCCGCCCCGACCCCACCCCTCCTGGGTGCCCCGGCCCTCCCTCGGCACGGGACGTTCGCCACTAGTTAGCCCCGGGAAGCGGCGTTAGGCTCGTCCTGTACGTTGATTCAACGGCGAGCAACGGAGGTGCGGCGTGCACACGAAACTTACCCGGGCGGCACAGGAGCCCCAGGGGGTAGGCGTGGGCTCCCACCTGCGGCGGGCGCGCGGCCGGACGGTCGGCGCGCGACCCGCATAAGGAGGTCGGTCCGTATGGAACGAAAGTGGGTGTATCTCTTCGGCGAGGTGGGCGAGGCGGAAGCCAAGGTCGGCTCGTGGGACGGCGTCCGCGCCCTGCTGGGCGGCAAGGGCGCCAACCTCGGGGACATGACCCGGCTGGACGTGCCGGTGCCCCCGGGGTTCACGGTGAGCACCGAGGCCTGCAACGCCTACCTGGAGAAGGGCAACGCGTTCCCCGAGGGGATGTGGGAGCAGGAGCTGGCGGCCCTGCGTAAGGTCGAGCAGGCCACCGGCAAGACCTTCGGCGACCCCGCCAAGCCGCTGCTGGTGTCGTGCCGCTCGGGTGCGAAGTTCTCGATGCCCGGCATGATGGACACCATCCTCAACATCGGGCTCAACGACGAGGTCGCCGAGGGACTCATCGGCCTGACGTCGGATGCGCGCTTCGTCTACGACTCCTACCGCCGCCTGGTGCAGATGTTCGGCAGCGTGGTGCTGGGCGTGCCGGACGAGGTCTTCGAGGCCGTCATCACGGCCCGCCGCAACCGCGCCGGGGTGCAGGTCGACTCCGAACTCGCGGCCGACGACTGGAAGGAAGTCACGCGCAAGTTCAAGGAGATCGTCAAGACCTACACCGACACCGAGTTCCCCGATGAGCCCGTGGACCAGCTGCGCCTGGCGACCGAGGCCGTGTTCCGCTCCTGGAACGGCAAGCGCGCCATCGACTACCGCAACGCCGCCGGCATCCGCCACGATCTCGGCACCGCCGTCAACATCGTCACGATGGTGTTCGGCAACATGGGCGACGACTGTGCCACCGGCGTGGCGATGAGCCGCAACGCCACCACCGGCGAGCGGGAGCTCGAGGGTGACTTCCTCGTGAACGCCCAGGGCGAGGACGTGGTGGCCGGCATCCGTGCCACCCAGACGCTCGACGACCTGAAGCGCGACATGCCCGCGGCCTACGACGAGTTCCAGGCCATCGCCAACCGCCTCGAGAAGCACTACCGCAACATGCAGGACATGGAGTTCACCATCGAGCACGGCAAGCTGTGGTTGCTCCAGACGCGTGACGGCAAGCGCACGGCGCAGGCCGAGGTGCGCATCGCCACCGACATGGTGGAGGAGGGCCTGATCACCAAGGAGGAGGCCGTCCAGCGGGTGAAGCCCGAGCAGGTGGACTTCTTCCTGCATCCGCAGCTCGAGCCCGTGGCCCGCAAGAGCGCGACGAAGATCGCCAGCGGGCTCAACGTCAGCCCCGGGGCCGCGGTGGGACAGGTGGCCTTCGACGCCGACACCGCGGAGCGCTGGGCCAAGGAGGAGGGGCGCGACGTCATCATGGTGCGCCCCGAGACCAAGCCCGACGACGTGCACGGCATGCTCGCGGCCAAGGGCATCGTCACCAGCCGCGGCGGCCGCACCAGCCACGCCGCGCTCGTCGCCCGCCAGTTCGGCAAGCCCGCCGTGGTGGGCATCGCCGCGCTCGAGATCAACCTCGAGTCGCGCGAGATGAGCCTGGGCGATCTGGTGGTCAAGGAGGGCGACTACATCTCTCTCGACGGCACCGCCGGCGACGTCTACGTCGGCAAGCTGCCCACCGTCATCCCCGACATCAGCAACCCCTACCTGGCCAAGGTCCTCGGCTGGGCGGACGAGATCCGCGACCTGGGCGTGCGCGCCAATGCCGACTACCCGGCCGACGCCGAACGCGCCCGCAGCTACGGCGCCGAGGGGCTGGGTCTGGTCCGCACCGAGCACATGTTCTTCGAGCCCGAGCGGCTTCCGATCGTGCAGAAGATGATCATGGCCCGCAACAGCACGGAGCGCTCGGAGGCCCTCGAGGCCCTGCTTCCGATGCAGCGCAAGGACTTCGAGGGGCTGTTCCGCGCCATGCACGGCCTGCCCGTCATCATCCGCCTGATCGATCCACCGCTTCATGAGTTCCTCCCCTCGCACGACGAGCTCGTCCGGGACCTGGCGGACCTCAAGGTGCAGCTCCAGCACTTCCACACCCTCTCCGAGGTCGATACCGCCCTGGCGGAGATCCGCCTCAAGCAGGACCACCTGGAGCGCGTCACCGAGCTGCGCGAGACCAACCCCATGCTGGGCACGCGCGGCGTACGCCTGGGGATCCTCATCCCCGACCTCACCAAGATGCAGGTGCGCGCGATCTTCGAGGCGGCCTGCGCGGTCAAGCGCGAGGGCGTCGAGGTGCATCCCGAGGTCATGATCCCGCTCGTGGGCCACGTCAACGAGCTGACCACCCAGAAGCGCGCCCTCGAGGCCGAGGCCAAGGCCGTCATGGACGAGCTCAACATGCAGGTGCCGTACCTCTTCGGCACCATGATCGAGGTCCCGCGCGCGGCGTTGATCGCCGATCAGCTCGCCAAGGAGGCGGAGTTCTTCAGCTACGGCACCAACGACCTCACGCAGACCACCTTCGGCGTGTCGCGCGACGACGCGGAGAAGGGCTTCCTGATGCACTACCTCGAGCACGGCATCCTCGAGGAGAACCCGTTCACGAGCATCGACCCCGACGGCGTCGGCAAGCTCATCGCCATGGGAACGCAGCTCGGACGCGGCGTCCGACCCGAGATCGAGGTCGGCATCTGCGGCGAGCACGGCGGGGACCCCGCATCCATCCACCTCTGCCACGAGCTTGGGCTCGACTACGTGAGCTGCTCGCCGTTCCGCGTGCCGATCGCGCGCCTGGCGGCGGCCCACGCGGCCCTCAAGTACGGGCGCCGCGGCGATCGGAAGCCGGCGCCGAAGCCCGAGGACGCCCCCACACGGGAGCCCGTCCCGGCCTGATCCAGGGACCGACCGTCCACGGAGGGAGGGTGTCGCCCATCGGGGGCGACACCCTCCACGTTTGTGCCGATACGACGCTTGCGGCCTGAGGCGCGGACGCCCGCGCGGCGACCTTGGTCAGAGGTCGAGCATCATGGTCTCGGGCGTCTCCAGCAGAGCGATGACGCGGCTGGTGAAGCGCGCCGCCTCCGCCCCGTCCACCAGGCGATGGTCGAACGACAGGCTGAGGTAGAGCATGTCGCGCGCCACGATCCGGTCGTCGTCCAGCACCACCGGGCGGCGCTTGATCGAGTGCACGCCGAGGATGGCCGCCTCCGGCACGTTGATGATCGGGAAGCTGAACAGGCCGCCCAGGCTGCCGATGTTGGTGACGGAGAAGGTCCCGCCCTTCACGTCCTCGGGCACGAGCTTGTTCTCGCGCGCAGCGGCGGCGAGCCGCTGGACCTCGTCCGCCACCTCGAGGATGGTGCGCGCTTCGACGTCGCGGACCACGGGCACCACCAGACCCTGGTCGGTCGCCACCGCCATGCCGAGGTTGTAGTAGTGCTTGCGCACGATCTCGTTGGCCGGCTCGTCCAGGCTGGCGTTGAGCATGGGGTACGCGCGCAGGGCGGCCACCACCGCCTTCATGATGAACGGCAGGTAGGAGAGCCGCACGCCGCGCGCCTCCGCCTCGGGCTTCAGCCGGCGGCGCAGGGCGACGAGGCCGGAGACGTCCGCCTCGTCGACGTGCAGGGTCCGCACCGCCTGCAGGTGGGAGGCGACCATCTGATGGGCGATGGCGCGTCGAAGTCCCCGCAGCGGCAGGCGCTCCTCGCGGTCCGCATAGCCCGCCGGCGACGTGTAGGGCGCCGGCTTGCGCGCGCCCGCCGCGCCGGCGCCGCCGGTGGCACCCTCGGCGTGCCGTTGCACGTCGTCGACCCGGATGCGGCCGTTGGGCCCGCTGCCCGCCACCGCCTCGATGTCGACCCCGAGCTCGCGCGCCAGTTTGCGCGCCGCCGGCACCGCCAGCACCCGCCCGTACGGACCCCGGGCCGCCCCCGCGGCCGGAGCGGCTGCGGGACGATGAACCTGGTGCAGCGGCTCGGCGTCGTCATCCGCACTCGGCGTGAAGAGGGTCAGACTCGAGCCGTCGTCCTCCTGCTCCGCTCCGCCGGACTCCACGATCGAGCGCTCCTCGTCGGCCTGGACGCTTCCCGCCGCCGCGGCACCCGCGGCCGAGGATCCGCCCCCGGCGGGGGCGGCGCCGGCCGACCCCTCGCCGCCGGCGTCGGAGAACTCGGCGATCGGCTGGTGCACGGGCACGACGTCCCCCTCCTTGGCCAGCTGCCGGCGCAACACGCCGGCGAAGGGGCTGGGCAACTCCACCGTGACCTTGTCGGTCATCACCTCGACGATGGGCTGATCCTCGGCGACCGGGTCGCCCTCGGCGACGAGCCACCGGACGATCTCGCCCTCGACCACCGACTCGGCCAGCTCGGGCAAGCGGAACTCTCTAGGCATGGACTCTCCTCATGCGACGCCGCCGGCGCCGCCACGCTCTGGGCTCACGCTACCAGGCCACCCGGCCCGGCGCGCCCACGGACGCTGTGTTCAATACTCCAGCGCCCGCTGCACGGCCCTGAGGATGCGGTTGGTGCCCGGCATGTAGGCGCGCTCCTGGGCATAGGGGTAGGGCACGTCGAAGCCCGTGACACGCAGCGGCGGCGCGAGCAACAGATCGAGCGCCTCCTCGGCCACGGTCGCGGCCACCTCGCTCATGAATCCCACCGTGCGCGGCGCCTCGCTCACGAGCACCACGCGACCGACGCGCGCCACCGCCTCCAGCACCGCACCCTTGTCCCAGGGCATCAGCGAGCGGAGGTCGAGGACGTGCGCCGACACCCCCTGCTCGCTCAGGGCGTCCGCCGCCTTCAGCGTCTCGGCCATACTGCCGCCGTACGACACCAGCACCACATCGTCGCCCTGCCGCCGAACCACGGCCTCCCCCAGGGGAACCAGGAAGTCCGGATCGTCCGGCACGTCCTCCTTGCTCGCCCGGTACAGCCGCTTGGGTTCGAGGAACACCACGGGGTCCTCGTCCCGGATGGCGCTGCGTAGCAACCCCCGGGTGTCCGACGGCGTCGAGGGAAACACCACCTTCAGGCCGGCCGTGTGCACGAAGTGCGTCTCGGGGCTCTGGGAGTGGTGGTGGCCCCCCTTGACCCCGCCCCCCGCGGGCATCCGGATCACCATCGGTGCGTCGAACGCCCCGCCAGAGCGGTAGCGCATCTTCGCCACCTGCGATACGAGCTGGTCGAAGCCAGGGAAGACGTAGTCGGAGAACTGGATCTCGGCGACGGGTCGGAGCCCATGCACCGCCATGCCCAGCGCGGCCCCGATGATGGCGGCCTCCGACAGTGGGGTGTCGATGACGCGGTCCGGCCCGTACTTGTCGAACAGCTTCTCGGTGGCGAGGAAGACACCGCCGCGCTTGGCGACGTCCTCCCCCAGCACGATCACCCGATCGTCGCGAGCCATCTCATCGTCGAGCGTGCGAGCGATGGTCTGCACCATCGTCTGGACGGCCATGTCAGGTCCCCTCCGTCGTGCGGCGCGGGCACCCGGCCCACATGCGCTCAGCCCAGCAGACCATCGCGCTGCTCCTGGAGATGGGGCGGTACCTCGGCGAAGACGTCCTCGAACATCCACTCGGTGGGCACCGCACCGGCCGACTCGGCCTCCTTGGCCGCGTCGCTCAGGGCGCCCTGCAGCTCCTCGCGAAGCGCTCGCTCGGCCTCCTCGTCCCACAGTCCCCGGCGCTCCAGGAAACGACGGTAGCGTGGCAGGGGGTCGCGCCGCTTCCACGCCGCGACCTCCTCCTTGGGCCGGTAGCGACTGTCGTCGTCGGCCGAGGAGTGGGCGCCGTAGCGGTACACCGTCATCTCCACCAGGGCCGGTCCGATCCCCTCCCGCGCCCGCTCGATCACCTCTCGCATGACGTAGTACGACGCCAGGACGTCCATCCCGTCCACGTAGTAGCCGGGCATGCCGTAGGCCATGGCCTTGACGGCGATGGTGTCCGAGCCCGTCTGGTGGTTGAGGTCCACGCTGATGGCGTAGCGGTTGTTCTCGCACACGAAGGCGATCGGCGCCCCCTGCGCGCCGGCGAAGTTCAGTGCGGCATGGAAGTCGCCCTCGCTGGTCGCTCCGTCGCCGAAGCTGGCCACCGCGACCTGGCCGGTGCCCCGGATCTTCATGCTGATGGCCGTGCCGACCGCCGGCGGGATGTGCGAGGCGATGGGCGATGCCACGGTGAAGATGTTGAGCGCGCGCGATCCCGGGTGTGCCGGCATCTGGCGCCCGCGGCTCGTGTCCGCCCTCGTGGCCATCGCCTGCGCGAAGAGCTGCGTCAAGGGCAGGCCGAACGAGAGCACCATGCCGGTATCGCGGTAGTACGGGAAGAGCCAGTCCTGGCCGCGCTTCAGCGCATGCGCCACGCCCACCTGGGCACCCTCGTGACCCGCGCTGGGGGCGACGAAGCTGAGCTTGCCCTGGCGCTGCAGGAGCCCGAGGCGTTCGTCGGCGAGCCGCGCCAGGACCAGGTCCCGGTAGAGCGCGATCAGCGCCTCCGGGGCGAGATCGCAGTCGAAGGAGCCGGTCCACTCGCCGGCATCGGAGATCAGCGAGATGGGCTTGTCGGTGAACGGCTGGAAGAGTTGCGATTCACGGATCACGCGGGCCCCCTTTCGGCATCGTGTCCTGCCGCGGCGCATCGGTGGCCGTCGCGGCCGGGCACGACCGGCCCCAGGGTCAAAACCACGCCCCGGTGCAGCGACACCGGGGCGCCGGCGGCGACGCCGCCGCCAACGAGCGGGCTGGGTAGCTTCGCTTCAGAGCGTGTCGTCATGGCGAGATCCCATTCGAGCCGCTGCGACCCCGCAGGCGGCGAACCTTACGAATTCGCGGACAGGATAGCACCCCACTCATGAGCCGCCTGTAAGCCGCTGCATAGGCCGGGACACCCCGTCGGGGGGGCTCGGCCGGGCCGGGCGCTACACTGGACGTCGAAGCCGCCCGCGGGAACACCGAGCCACGTTCGAGAGGAGACACGCCGCCATGGACAAGCCGCGCGCCATCGCCTACGCCCTCATCGCCATCGGCGCGGTGGGCCTGCTGACGAGGCTGAGCGCCGACGCCGGGTGGTTGTGGATCGGCCTGGTGGCCGTGGGGTTGCTGGCCGCCTACGCCCGCACCCGCACCTACGCCTTCCTGGTGCTGGGAGCGTTGCTGGCGGGCCTCTCGTTAGGCATCCTGCTGGAGGGCAACTGGAACTGGCCGGGCGCCTTCCTGGTGAGCCTCGGGGTGGCGACGGCCGCCATCGACCTGGTGGAGCCGCGCGCCAACCGCTGGCCGCGCTGGCTCGGCGGGCTGCTGGCGCTGCTCGGCGTCGTCAGCGCCCTGGACCAGGCCGGCGTCTTCGGGTCCTCGGTGGTGGCGGTGCTGCTCATCGTCGCCGGCGCCGTGCTGGTGTGGCGGGGGCGCACCCCCGGCGCCACCCCGCCCCCCGACGTCCGCCACCCGGCCACGCCGGAGCCAGCCTCGCCGGGCGCCGCTCCGGCTCCGCTCCGGCCCGAGCCACCGGCGCCCCCGCCGGCGGCGGGGTCGGCGACCGGCTCCGCGGCGCGCCCCGGGCCCTCGGGCGCGGGCACCTCCCCCGCGGCGGGGTCCGCGGGCCCGCCACCGTCCCCCGGTGAGGCGGCCCGGCTGGATGCGCTGCGCGACTGGCGCCGCCGCACGGCCGCCGAGGAGGGGCGCGCGGAGGCGCTGGTGCTGCCCGACGCCACCCTCGAGGAGTTGGCGGCGCGCCGACCCGCCACGCTGGACGCGCTGCGTGACGTGTGGGGCATCGGCCCGGTCAAGTCGCAGCGGTACGGAGAGGCGCTGCTGGAGCTGTCGAGGCGCGGCTGACCCGGGGGCGGCGCGCGCCGCCCCCACCCCCCACCATGGCACCGGTCTGTCGACCTGCACGGCGCTCCGCGGGAAGGTGACGCCCTCGCGGGCGTACAATGGCTGAACCGTGGATTCGACCCAGGTCATTCTCTCCTTCCTCGTCGCCGTCCTCCTCGGTTTCCTCATCGGGCTCGAGCGCGAACGGAAGCGCGAGGAGCAGGGCTCGATCTTCGCCGGCATCCGCACCTTCCCCCTGATCGCGCTGTTCGGCGCCGTGATCGGCGTCCTCACCGCCGCCATCAGCCCCTGGGTCCTGGTCGGCAGCTTCCTGCCGCTGGCGGTGCTGGTGGCGCTGGCGTACTGGCGCGAGACCGTGGGCGAGAAGGTCGGCGGCACCACCGAGGTGGCGGTGCTGGTCGCCTTCGGGTTGGGCGTCGTGGCGGGGCACGGCGACTTCCTGCCGGCACTGGCCGGCAGCGTGCTCACCACCGGCATCCTGTCGCTGCGCGCCGAGCTTCGGCGCCTCGCCGGCGCCGTCACCCGCGAGGACCTCTTCGCCATCGTGCAGTTCGCCGTCGTCTCGCTGGTGGTGCTACCACTCGTTCCCAACGAGACCTTCGGGCCGTGGGGGGTGTGGAACCCGCGCACCATCTGGCTGCTGGTGGTCCTCATCTCGGGGCTCTCCTTCGTGGGCTACATCTCCTCGAAGCTGCTCGGCCCCACGCGCGGCATCGGCCTCAGCGGCCTGCTCGGCGGTCTCGCCTCGAGCACGGCCGTGGCGCTCAGCTTCAGCGAGCGCAGCAAGCGCACGCCCGGGCTCGGCGTGGTGTACGCCGTGGGCGCGCTGGCCGCCTCCGCGGTGATGGTGCCGCGCCTCATCGTGCTGCTCGGCATCGTGCAGCCCCGCCTGGTGCTGCCGGCCATCATCCCGCTCCTGGTGCTGTTCGCCATCACCACCGCGGGCGGCTTGTTGGCGCTGCGGCAGCGCGCCCGCCACCAGATCGCAGGCGCCAAGATCAGCAACCCGTTCGAGCTGAAGACCGCGCTGCAGTTCGCGGCCCTGTTCACCGTCATCCTGCTGGTCGCGAAGGCCGCCGAGGTCTACCTCGGCACCCGGGGGGTGTACCTGGCCAGCGGCCTGGCCGGTATCACGCAGCTCGATGCCATCTCCCTCACGCTCGCACACCAGGTTCGCGAGGGGCTCGACCTCACCGTGGCCACCCGCGGGCTGGCGCTGGCGGCGGCCAGCAACAGCCTCTTCAAGGGGGTGCTGGCGGTGTGGCTGGGGGGCCCGCTCTTCGGACGCTGGGTGCTGACGACGTTGCTCATCGCGGCCGTCGCCTGCGTGGCCACCGCCTGGTTCGTGCCGCTGCTGTGAGGCGCGCGCCCCGGCACCCGCGCGACGCGGCCGGGCGGCCGCGATTCGGTACAATCAGGGAACGACGACGCAACGCCTTGCTCCGCCCGCAGAGCCGACGCGCGTACGCCGCTTGATCCCCGCGACACGCGGACCTGCGGGTCCGCGCAGACACCAATCGGAGGACTGATGGAACACACGATCTATCGCGGCCTAGAAGGCGTCCACATCGACACCACCACCATCAGCCGCATAGACGGCGCCCGCGGCGAGCTCATCTACCGCGGATACGACATCCGCGAGTTGGCCGATCGCGCCAGCTTCGAGGAGGTCGCCTACCTGCTGTGGCACGAGGACCTCCCCGGCCGCGCCGAGCTCGACGCCTTCCGGGCCGAGCTGGCGGAGAACTTCGCCGTTCCGGAGGCCGTGTTCGAGGCACTGCGTAGCCTTCCCAGCGACACCGCCCCGATGCACGCCATCCGCACGGCGGTGTCCATGCTGGGCGCCTTCGACCCCGGGGCCGAGGACGTGTCGGACGCCAACGTGCGCCGCATCGGGCTGCGCCTGCTGGCGCAGTTCGCCACCTTCACGGCGGCCTTCGAACGCATCCGCAACGGCGCCGACCCGGTCGCGGCCGATCCGGCGCTGTCGGTCGCGGAGAACTTCCTCTACATGCTGAGCGGCGAGAAGCCCTCGGCCGCGGCCGCGCGGGTGATGGACGTGGCGCTCGTGCTGCATGCCGAGCACGGCTCCAATGCCAGCGCCTTCGTGGCACGCGCCACGGCCTCCACCCTGACCGATGCCTACTCCGCCATCACCGCCGCCGTCGCCTCCCTCAAGGGCCCGCTGCACGGGGGCGCGAACGCCGCCGTCATGAAGACCCTGGAGGATCTCGGCAGCGTCGAGGCCGTGGAGCCCCACGTACTGGCGATGCTCGCCAAGCCCGGCGGGCGCGTGATGGGCTTCGGCCACCGCGTCTACAAGACGCTCGACCCGCGCGCCGTGATCCTCAAGAACGTCAGCCGCAAGCTCGCCGAGGAGTCCGGCGACAGCAAGTGGTTCGAGATGAGCCTGGAGATGGAGCGCGTGATGGACCGCGAGATGGAGAAGCGCGGCAAGCAGGTGCGCCCCAACGTCGACTTCTTCTCGGCCTCGGTGTATCGCATGCTCGGCCTGCCACGCGACATGTACACGCCGATCTTCGCCGTCTCCCGCATCAGCGGCTGGATGGCGCACCTCTTCGAACAATACGCGGAGAACCGCATCATGCGGCCACGACTGGCCTACGACGGCCCGCTGGGGCGCAGCTTCCGCCCGATCGATCAGCGCTGAGCCGAACGGATGCCGCGAACTCGCGGGGGGCGGGCCCGCACAGGGCGCCCGCCCCTCGCCGGGTGCGTTCGGCCGCGTCCGGCGCCGGCGGCGACCCCGCCCGCCCAGGGCCGGCGGCGGCGCTCAGGACCCCCAGCGCACCTCGCCGTAGGTGTCGCGCCGCGTCGGGCTGGTGGAGAACATCGCGACCGGCGTCCCGGTGGCGTCCTCGATGAGTTCGAGGTAGTCCAGCACCTCGCGCGGCAGCGCCGAGCGGCTGCCGAGGCCCGCCAGCTCACCCCAACCGGGGACCTCCTCGTATACCGGCCGCTCGCCATCGTAGGCCACGCACACCTTGACGCGCTCCAGGCCCGAGAGCACGTCCAGCTTGGTCACTACCAGCCCGTCGAAGCCGTTGATCTCGCACGCGTAGCGTAGCTGCACCAGGTCCAGCCAGCCCACCCGGCGCGGACGCCCCGTGGTGGTGCCGTACTCGTCCCACTGGTTGGAGCCGCTGCCGCGCAACCGTAGCGCCATCGCCTCGTCCGCGATCTCCGTGACGAAGGGACCGTGCCCCACGCGCGAGGTGAAGGCCTTGACCACCCCGTAGACGCCGTGGAGCGCCTTGTGGCTGACGCCCGCACCCACCACGATGCCTCCCACCGTGGGGTGGCTGCTGGTGACGAACGGGTAGGTGCCGTACGCCAGATCGAGCATCGTCCCCTGGCCACCCTCGAACAGCACCCGCCGCCCCTCCCGCAGCGCCTCGCGTAGCATGGCCCCGGTGTCGCGCACCATCGGCAGGAGCCGCTCACGCACCTCGGCGAGGGACGCGAAGGCGACGTCGACGTCGGTCCACCCCACCCGCGCGGTGGAGTTCGGCTTGGCCTCGAGCAGGCGGTGGAGGCGTTCGCGCAGCACCGCCTCGTCCACCAGGTCGCCGGCCCGCAGGCCGACGCGCCGCGCCTTGTCGCTGTACGCCGGGCCGATCCCTCGCCCGGTGGTGCCGACGAAGCCGCCTCCCTCGTCGTTCTTGTGGTGATGGGGAAGGACGAGGTGCGCCTCGTGCGACAGCCACACCGGACCGGGATCGCGGCGCGCGCGCATGGCGTCGTATTCCTCGATGAAGGCCCAGGGGTCGACCACCATGCCGCCGCCGAGGACCGAGACGGGCCCGTCGTGCAGCGTGCCGCACGGCAGGTGATGGAGCTTGAACACGTCGCCGCCCACCACGACGGTATGGCCGGCGTTGGCGCCGCCGGAATAGCGCACCACCAGATGCGCCTCGGCGGCCAACGCATCCACCACCTTGCCCTTGCCCTCATCGCCCCACTGGGCGCCGATGATCGCGACTCCTGGCATGCATCCTCCGGGCCAGGCGAGCCCCCGGCCAGGCGTCAGTATGACACACGCCCAGCACGCCACCCGGACGCTCCGGGCCCCCTGCGACCGCGTGGACGCGGGCCGCGGACCGGCGTTCGCAGCGTCCGTTCCCCGGCGGTCCGCACCGGCACCGCCCAGCCGAGGACCCCGCGGGGCCGAGGCACTCCGCGCCGTCCCGCAGGGCGTCGGCGGCTGTTACACTGGGCGTCACCGATGCGGCTCTCCGCAACCGACATCTACGCCTTCCAGGCACTGGCCTTCCTCGGCACGCAACCGCGGGACCGTTGGGTCGGCAGCGACGCCATCAGCGCGGCCACCGGCGTGGTTCGCCCCTACCTGGTGCGCATCCTGGCCACCTTGACGGCGCACGACATCGTCGTATCCAAGAAGGGTGCGGGCGGCGGCTACGCGCTCGCGCGCGAGGCCGGCGACATCAATCTCCGCGACGTGATGCGCGCCATCGACGGACCGGTCGCGCCGCTGTCGTGCGTGAGCCTGCGGTGGCATCAGGAGTGCCCCGAGCAGGCGCGCTGTCACGCCCGGGGCCGGGTGTGGCTGCGCGTGCGCGACCGCCTGCTCGACGTCCTGGCCGACGTCACGGCCGCCGACCTGGCCGCCGACTTCCAGCAAGGGGTAACCTATACAGCGTGCCTGACCCATCTGCTGAGTCCGCGCCCGTAGTCCTCCTCACCACGTCGACCGACCCCCGAAGCGATGGACTGCGGCGGGAGGACACCGTGACGGGCAGGAACTACGCGCAGGCCCTGGTCGCCGCTGGCGGGCTGCCGCTCCTCGCACCCACCGTGGACGCCTCGCTCGCCCCCGCCTACCTCGCCCACGCCGACGCCCTGCTGCTCACCGGCGGCGTCGACGTCGATCCGGTGCACTTCGGCGAGCCACCGCGGCCGGGGCTCGGGCGCGTCGACGGCCAGCGAGACGCCTTCGAGCTCGCCCTCTACCGCGCCTTCCGCGCCGCCGGCAGACCCATCCTGGGTGTGTGTCGTGGCATCCAGCTCATCAACGTCGCGGAGGGGGGGACCCTGCACCAGCACCTGCCCGACGTGGCCGGGCTGTTCCAACACCGGCAGGTGGACCTCGGGGGCGCGCCGTCGCACGCCGTGCGGCTCGAGCGGGGCAGCCGCCTGGAGATGGCCTACGGCACCACCGACATCCGCGTGAACAGCTACCACCACCAGGGCCTCGATGCCGTGCCCGACGGACTGCGAGCCGTCGGCAGCAGCGGCGACGGCCTGGTCGAGGCCGTCGAGGGAACCGGTGGCGGCTTGCTGGTCGGCGTGCAGTGGCACCCCGAGATGAGCTGGCGCGACCACCCCTCATACCTCGCACCCTTCCGGCTCCTGGTGGAGGCCGCCAGGAGCGCCGCTTGACAGCCCCGTACCGTCTGGTACACTCCTTCGCATGACGTTCGGCTCGACGGGAGGTGGTGGCGTGGACGATGGCTATGGCTACGTCGCCACGCGCGACGCCCCGTCGACCCGGGTGTGCTGAGGCCAGCGCGCCCCCGCACGACCAGGGTGCTCGCCCGACATCGGGCCCACACGGCTCGCAGCGAACCGCGCCCCCCCTGCAACCCCATACGAGGAGCACCCATGGTTGTCGTGATGCACAAGGACGCCGCGCAGGCGGACCTCGACCACGTTCTGAGCGAGATCCACGCGCTCGGTTTCACCTCCCACATCAGCGAGGGCGAATCGCGCACCCTCATCGGCGCCATCGGCCCGGCACCCACCGAGGAGGTTAGGGAGCACCTGCGCGCGCTTCACGGTGTGGAAACCGTCGTACCCATCACCAAGCCTTACAAGCTCGCCTCGCGGGAGTTCCGGCATGACGACTCCTTCGTGATGGTGGGCGACGTCAAGATCGGCAACGGCGCCTTCGTGGTGGCTGCCGGACCGTGTGGCGTGGAGAGCCGCGAGCAGCTGCTCGCGGCGGCCGCCATCGCCCACCGTCACGGTGCGAGAATCCTGCGCGGCGGCGCCTTCAAGCCCCGCACAAGCCCGTACTCGTTCCAGGGGCTCGGGGAGGAGGGGTTGCGCCTGTTGGAGACCGCCCGCGAGGCCACCGGCATGCCCGTGGTCACCGAGGTCACCTCGCCTGAGCAGGTCGAGCTCGTGGCCGCCAGCGCCGACATGCTCCAGATCGGCGCGCGCAACACGCAGAACTTCGCCCTGCTCGCCGAGGTGGGGCGCAGCGGCAAGCCGGTGCTGTTCAAGCGCGGCATGTCCACCGCGATCGCGGAGTACCTGCAGGCGGCCGAGTACGTGCTGAGCCAGGGCAACCCCAACGTGGTGCTGTGCGAGCGCGGCATCCGCACCTTCGAGACGTCCACGCGCTTCACCCTGGACGTGAGCGCGGTCCCCGTCCTCAAGGAGCTCACCCACCTGCCCGTCTGGGTGGACCCGAGCCACGCCGCGGGGCGCCGCTCGCTGGTGCCCTCGCTGGCCCTCGCCTCGGCGGCGGCGGGCGCCGACGGCCTGCTGGTGGAGGTGCACGCCGACCCCGAGCGCGCCCGCTCCGATGCCGCGCAGCAGCTCGACGACGGCGAGTTCGCGGCGCTCATGGGCCGCCTGCGGGGCGTGGTGGCGGCCCTCGGGAAGCAGCTCTGAGGTAGGTGCGCCCGGCGCCGATGTTCCACACCGTCGTGCTGGCCGGCGTCGGCCTCATCGGGGGCTCGGTGGGGTTGGGCATCCATCAGCGCTTCCTGGCCGAGCGGGTCGTCGGGCTCGACCAGGACCCGGCCGTGCTCGACGCGGCGCGGGGGCTCGGCATCATCGACGAGGCGCACCTGGGCCCCGGTCCGTACCTGGCCGAGGCCGATCTGGTGGTGCTCGCCACGCCGGCCAAGACGCTGGTCCGACTGGCCCGAGACGTGGCGCCCCTGCTCGCCGACGGGGCCATCGTCACGGACGTCGGCAGCGTCAAGGGCGGCGTGGTGCGCGCGCTCAGGGGGCTGCGTTTCGTGGGCGGCCACCCGATGGCGGGCAGCGACAAGGCGGGCGTGCTACACGCCGACGCGGCGCTGCTGGAGAACGCCGTCTGGGTGCTCACGCCCGACTCCCACACCGACCCGGTGGCGCTGGAGCGTGTGCAGGCCTTCGTGGAGGCGCTCGGAGCCCGGCCCATCCGCGTGGATCCGGACCGCCACGATCGCCTGGTCGCGACCGTGAGCCACCTCCCCTACCTGGCCGCGGTGGCCCTGACCACGCTGGTGGAGAAGGGCGAGGAGCGGGAGCTGCAGATGCTGCTCGCCGCCGGCGGGTTCCGGGACCTGACGCGGGTCGCGTCGGGTAGCCCACGCATGAGCCGCGACATGGTCGCGGGCAACCGCGACGCGCTGCGGCGCGCGGTCGCCGCGTTCCGGGGGGAGCTGGAGGCGCTCGAGGCGATCCTGGACGACGACGCGGCGCTCCTGGAACGCGCGGAGCGCGCCAAGCGCACGCGCGACAGCATCCCCATCGTCCGCCGCGGCCTGCTGCCCGCGCGCTTCGAGATGGTGATCGCCGTCGCCGACCGACCGGGCGAGTTCGCGCGCATCACGCAGGCGCTCGGGCGGGCGAGCGTGAACATCAAGGACCTCGAGGTCCTGGGGATCCGCGAGTCGGGCGGCGCCGTGCGCATCGCCGTGGAGTCGGCGGAGGCGCTCGAGCGTGGCAAGCGGGCCCTGGCCTCCGCCGGCTACGAGGTGCGCGACCGCCAGGGCGGATGAGCACCGCGCGCGACGCGCTGTTCGACCTGGCCGTGAACCGGGCGGCCCGCGTGGCCGATCGGCTGGGGCGCGGCACCGGCGACGCCTGGCAGCGCACTGCCCTCGAGGTGTGGTACCTGCGCACCCGCTTCGCCTACCGCGTGCCCTTCGAGGCCGTGGTCCACGCCGTGTCCAACCGGCCCGCCGCCCCGGCCCACTGGAGCGGAGGGCCGTCGGGCGGGTGGCGCCCGGGTCCTGCGCCGGAACCCTGACCGGCGCGCCGCGCGCCGGCCGCCCCGGAGCGGCGTGACGCTCCAGGGATACATGTCCAGAAGAATGCGCGCTATCCTGGCGCCATGCCTCAAGCGCCGGGGGTACTGGTGGACCAACACGGGCGGGTCGTGCGCGACCTGCGCGTAAGTGTGACGCCGCGCTGCAACTTCCGCTGCAGCTACTGTGACCCGCTCGGCGTCGGTGGCTCCGAGCCACCGGGCACCCTGAGCGTGGCGCAGGTAGGGGTGGTGCTGCGCGCCGCGGCGGCGCTCGGGTTGACCTCGGTGCGCTTCACGGGGGGCGAGCCGCTGCTCCGCAAGGAGCTCCCCGAGATGATCCGCATCGCCAAGAGAGAGCTGCGGATCACGGACGTCGCGCTCACCACCAACGCCACCGCCCTCGAGGCGCGCCTGCCGGCGCTTCTCGACGCCGGCCTGGATCGCGTCAACATCTCGCTCGACGCGGTCGACCCCGAGGTATTCCGGAGCGCCACCCAGGGAGGCGACATCACGCGCGTGTGGCGGGGCATTCATGCAGCGGAGGCGGCCGGCCTGCTGCCGCTGAAGCTCAACGCGGTCATCCTGCGCGGCGTCAACGACGGCGAGATCGTCCCGCTCGCCCGGCTCGCGGAGGAGCGCGCCGTCCACGTACGATTCATCGAGTACATGCACCTGAACAACTCTGACCCCGAGAGCTACCGGGCGCACTCCATGCCCGGCGCCGAGATCCGCGCCCGTGTGGAAGCGGCGCTCGGGCCGCTGTCGCCGGTCGACACCGACCCGTCCGCCCCCGCACGCCTGTTCGCCGTGCCCGGTTGGCCGGGCCGCATCGGCTTCATCAACCCGGTGTCCGAGCCGTTCTGCGGCGCCTGCAGCCGCATGCGCGTGACCTCGGACGGCATGCTGCGCCCGTGCCTGCTCACCGACCGCGAGCTGCCGCTCCACGACGCCCTTCGCGCGAGCGACCCGGAGGCGGCCGTGATCGACCGCTTCCTGGAGGCCGCCCACCGCAAGGTGGCCTCGGGCGTCACGGCGCCCACGGATCGTCCTCGCACGATGGTGGCCATCGGCGGCTGAGGCGGCCCTCGGCTGCGGCTCCCGCCGCGGCCCGCCACCCCGCGCTCACCCCGGCAAGCGGAACAGGGCGGCCATCCCCTGGCCGCCCCCGACGCACATGCTGATGATGCCGTGCTCCTTGTCGCTCCTGCGCATCTCCGCGAACAGGTCTGCGGCGATGCGTGCGCCGGTCGCGCCCAAAGGGTGACCGATGGCGATGGCGCCGCCGTTGACGTTGAGCCGCTCGTCGGGGATCCCCAGCTCCTCCTGGCAGTAGGCGCACTGGCTGGCGAAGGCCTCGTTGATCTCGAACAGGTCCACGTCCTCGATCCGCATGCCGGTCTTGGCCAGCAGCTTGCGCACCGCCGGCACGGGACCGATCCCCATGATCTCCGGGGGCACGCCGGCCACCGCTGCCTGCACGAACACCGCCAGCGGGCGTAGGCCCAGCGCCGCGGCCTCCTCGCGCGTCATCACCACGGTCATGGCCGCCCCGTCGTTGAGTGGGCTGCTGTTGCCGGCCGTGACGGTTGCGGCCTCGTCCTCGGCGAAGACGGTGCGCAGCCCCGCCAGCGCCTCCAGGCTGGTACCCTCACGCGGCCCCTCGTCCTGCGTCAGCACCACCTCGTGCCAGGCGCCCTCGTCGTCCCGGACGCGCGTGGGTACGGCCACCACCTGGTCCTCGAAGCGCCCCGCCGCCCGCGCCTCCAGCGCCTTGCGGTGGCTCGCCAGGGCGAAGCGGTCCTGACGCTCGCGCGTGATCCCGAAGCGGCGCGCGACCGCCTCCGCGGTCTGCCCCATGCTGTGGTATGCCCCGGGTTTGCGCTTCACCAGCGCGCGATTGAGCGCCAGGTGGTGTCCGCCCATGGGCACCCGGCTGGTGCAGTCACTGCCGCCGGCGAAGACCACGTCGCTCATGCCCGTCGCCACCGCGTGGACGCCCTGCACGATGACCTGGAGCCCGCTGGCGCAAAAGCGGTTGACGGTGGCACCCGCCACGTGATCGGGCCAGCGGGCGATCTGGCTGGCGATGCGCGCCATGTTGTAGCCCGCCTCGCCCTCCGGGTGGGCGTTGCCGAGGAGCACGTCGTCTACCCGTTCGACCGCCAGCCCCGGGGTGCGCACCAGCGCCTCGCGCAGCACCAGGGCTGCCAGGTCGTCGGGTCGGGTGTCCTTCAGCTTCCCCTTGTGGGAACGGCCCACCGGGGTGCGGATGGCGGTCGTGATGACGACGTCGCGCACGGAATGCCTCCCTCTCACGGGTTGCCGACGGGTTGCCCTTGGATCGGCCATCGAACGGGGCGCGGGCTCACGCGAGCCACCGCTGCCACAGGCCGTAGGCGACCTCGCCGGGCAACCGCAGACCGGACTGCTTGAGGGCCAGGGCGATCTGGCCACGATGATGGGACTCGTGGGAGATGAGATACGACATCCATACGGCCGGCCCGTAGCGGCGCGCATCGAAGGCGCCCGATCCGGCCATAGCCCCCTCGAGCACGGCGGCGACCGCCTCGCCGGACCGGCGCAGGGCCTCCTCGAGTGCGATCCGATCGGGCCGGTCGGCCTTGGTCCAATGCGGCAGCGCCTTGCCGGCGGCGCGATCGAAGCGCCCCACGTGATCGGCTCGCACCGCTACCATATGGGCGAACACCGCGGTGACGTCGCGCCCAGTGGACGGCGTCCCGCCCTTCAACAAGGTGTGCGCGGTCATCCCGCCCTCCGGGACGCCCGCCAACAGGAAGCGGTTGAGCTCGTCGTGCCGACGCCACGCGTCGACGAGGCCGGTGTCCACGCGCGCCACCGCGGGTCAGCTGTTCCAGGGCCGCAGCACGATGACCCCCTCCTTGAGATGGGCCACCTCGGGGCCGGACTCGCCCGTGCCGCTGACCTCCCCGGCCTGGGCCAGGGCGTTCCCGATGCGCAGCTGGGGGCTCACGATGCGCTCGGCCCAGATGACCGCCTTCTCGTTGCCCCCCGCCCCGGCATGCGCCAGGCCCCGCAGCGCACCCACCACGATGATGTCGTCGTTGGCGATGATCTCGGCCCCCGCGTTGACGTCGCCCAGCACCACCACGGAGCCCGTCGACTCGATCCGCCCGCCGCTGCGCACGGTGCGCGCGACGATGACGGTCTCCCCCCTCGCCTGCATCACGGCGGTCGGGGGGCGCACGTCGTGGATCGCGCCGCCGGCCTCGCGGACCTTCTCTGCGGTGCGCTCGATGAGGGCGTAGGGGATCTTGTCGCTCACCTCCAACACCACCCGATCCCTGAGCAGGTCGGAATGGGCGTCGAGCGTCTCGTCGAGCGTCTCGATGGTGTCGCTGGCCTCGAGGCTCAGCAGGATGCCTCCGCGCGTACCTCGTGCTTTCATGGGGTCTCGGGCACCTCCATGCCGTGCATCTTCCAGTAGCCCGCCAGGAAGTCCCGCCCTACGGGGACGGACACGCGAGAACTGGATCCTCCGTACTCGATGAATACCACGACGGCGATCTGCGGGTCCTCGACCGGACTGAAGCCCATGAACCAGGCGTGCGTCCAGTCCTTGCCCCGCGTGGTCTGTGCCGTTCCGGATTTGCCCGCGACGCTGACCGGGAACACACCGGGCCCCATGAAGCGCTTGGACGGGAAGTCGGTGAACATCAGGCGCATCCCCTGGATCAGCGTGTCCCAGGCGTGCCCCTCGACGAGGCTCACACGACGCGGAACGGGTGCGCCGCCCACGGCCCGAACCAGATGAGGCGTGGCGCGCTGGCCGTGCATGGCCACCGTCTCGATGAGCTGGGCCACCTGAAGCGGCGTGGCGAGCACGTCCCCCTGCCCGATGACGGTGTTGAGCGTGAACCCGGGCAGCCAGCCGTGCCGGTATTGCGGTTGCGAGCGTACCCAGGCCAGGTCGGGCACACGCCCGGCCTTCTCCTGGGGCAGCCCCACGCCCAGCGCCCGCCCGTACCCCAGGGCGCGCGCCCGCCGTACCTCGTCCTGGATGAACGGCGCCCAACCGTGCCCGAAGTCCGGCGTAGCGGCCGTGGCCCGCCAGAAGAAGGTGTTACAGCTGTCCGCGATGGCCTGCCGCACGTCGTAGAGGCCCTTGTCGTAACCCGCCCAGTTCTCGAACGTCACGCCGCCGAAGCGGAAGCGCGCCGAGCAGTCGTAGCGCGTCGTGGGGGTGATGAAGCCGTCCTCCAACAGCGTCGAGGAGGTGATGATCTTGAAGGTCGAGGCCGGCGGGTAGGCCTCCACCGCCCGGTCGCTGAGGGGTTTATCGGCGTCGTCCTGGAGGATGGCATCCACCGCCGCCGGGTCCGAGGGGCGGTGGCTGAACACATTCTCGTCGAAGCTCGGCGCGCTGGCCATGGCGAGGATCTCGCCGCTGTTGGGATCGAGCGCGATGAGGGCGCCGTGTACCTGCTTCGCCAGCGGGTGACCGACGCGCTCGCGGTCCCGGTTGACGTAGACCAGCGCGTGCTTCAGGGCGTCGGCGGCCAGCCGTTGGAGCTTCGGATCCAGCGTCAGGGTGATGTCCTCGCCGGGCGTGGCGGGCCACAGCAGTCGCGCGCGGAGCTGCGCCCCGCGGTTGTCGACCTCGACCAGACGCGCGCCCGCGCTGCCGTGCAGCACGTGCTCATACCCGGCCTCCAGCCCCATCACTCCCACCAGGTCGTCCGGGCCGTAGCTCGGCTCCCGGGTGGGATCGGCCAGCGCGGTGTAGCCCACCACCTGGGCGGCGAGGTTCGTGGGGTAGGTGCGCTCCACGCGCTCCCGCAGGTCCAGGTTGGGCTGCCCGGCTACCCGCTCCTCCACGGCCGCCACCAGCGCGTCAGGGATGTTCCACGCGAGGACGGCGCCGTTCCCGACCTCCTCGGGCTTGGCGGGGTCGGGGGGGACCGGGTCGCCGTGCAGACCGAGCAGGTCGCGCAACCGGGGCCAGTCCTCCACCTCTCCACCGCGGTACATCAGGTCGTAGGCCACGCGGTCGTCGGCCAGCACCGTGCCGTCACGCGCCAGGATGCGGCCGCGCAGCGGCGCGATGCGCTGCTGCTGCGTGGCATTCTCCTCGCTCTTGGCCGTGAACTCCCGGGCGCGACCGAGTTGCAGGACCATCAGGCGGGCCGCGAACACCGCCATGACGCTCAGCATCAGCGCCAGCAGCAGCCGGATGCGCGGGGTCACAAGAGCTCCTTACGCAGGATCTTGCTGCGCTCTAGCAGGGCCGCCCCCCACGGCAACAACACGACGCCGGCGGCGACGGTGAGCGCTGCGTCGATCGACGCGACGGCGACCGTGCGGATCAACGGCTCGGGCGCGCCGGAGAGCCAGGCGAGCAGCGCCCCCACCACGACCCACTTGGCTGCGACCGCCGCGAGCACGACCAGCATGCGCTCGAACAGGCCCGACTGCGTGAGCTGGGCGCGGACCACCGACGCGACCAGGGCGGCGGCGGCCAGCGCGAGGGCGTGCATCCCCAGCACCCCGCTACCCATGATGTCCTGCAGCAGTCCGACACCGTAAGCGACGAGCACGAGTTGCCACGGTTGGATGCGCCAGAGCAGCGTGAGCACGGCGATCAGGAACAGATCCGGCGCCGGGACCGGCGCCAACAGCGCGGACAGGAATCCCTGGGCTACCACCAGGACGAGGTAGAAGAAGACCAGCCGCATGGCGTTCAGTGTACCGTCGCGCCCCCGCCGCGAGCTGAGCGTGCGATGACAAGCTCCGCCGCCGTCTCCTGGCGCCGCCGCCCGGAGACAGCGGTACCCTGAAGGCCATGCCCAAGGCAGATATCCCGCCCACAACCCCCCTCCTGCTGCTCCATGGCGGCGCTGGGACCATCCAAGACGACCTGGAGACGGCCTACCGGGCGGGGCTCGAAGGGGCCCTGGACGTCGGCTACGCCGCCTTCGGGGGGGACGACCCGGCCCTGGCGGCCGCGCTTGCGGCGGTGAGCGCCATGGAGGCTAACGAGCACGCCTTCAACGCCGGCATCGGGGGTGCGCCCACCCGCGACGGCACGGTGGAGCTCGATGCCGCCGTGATGACGTCCGACGGCCGCAGCGGCGCGGTGGCCGCGCTCCGCAACACCGTCCACGCCGCGCGTCTCGCGGATCGCGTGCGGCGCGACACGCCGCACGCGTTGCTGGTGGCCCACGGTGCCGAGGCGCTGGTCCGCGATCCAATCCCCAACGAACGGCTGCTCACCCCACGGACGCGGGCCGCCCTGGATCGTTGGCGGGCGCGCGAAGAAGGTCCGAGCGGGTCCGCGACGGTGGGGGCGGTCGCCCGCGCTCCCGACGGCCGCCTGGCCGCCGTCACCAGCACCGGCGGGGTGCTGGGGCAGTACAGCGGACGCGTGGGGGACACGCCCATCCTGGGTGCGGGCACCTATGCCTGTCCCTGGTTGGCGGTGTCGTGCACCGGCAAGGGGGAGGCGTTCCTGCGGGCCGTGACGGGCAAGGCCCTGGCGGACGCGCTGGCCCACGGCGGTGCGCTCGAGCCCGCCGTGCGCGCCGCCCTCGACGAGGTGACGCGGTTCGGCGGCGCGGGCGGCATGATCGCGGTGACGGTAGAGGGGCTCGCCGTGTACGCCCACAGCACCCGCGCCATGGCCGTCGCCTTCCGCCGCGGCCCGGTGCGCCTCGCGACCGTCTCGCGCGAGCCCGGCATCCGATCGCTGCCCGGGGGGTAGGCGCGCGTCCGGCCGGTGGCGACGGGGCGGCGAACGTCCCTGGAGCGAGCCGGCGCCCGTTGCTATGGTGAATGCGTGATCCACACGCTTACGGTGAACCCCGCTCTCGACCTCACGTATCGGGTGCGGGAGATCAGCTTCGACGACACGGTGCGTGCCGACGAGGTGTTGCGCGCCGCCGGCGGCAAGGGGATCAACGTGAGCCGCGTGGTGCAACGCCTGGGGCACCCGACGGTGGCGATGGGGTTCCTGGGCGGCCGCACGGGCGAGGAGGTGCGGGAGCACCTCGAGGCCGAGTCGGTGCGCACCTGGTTCACCCACGCCACCGGCGAGACACGCACCAACGCCATCGTGCAGGATGCCGCCGGGCACCAGATCCGGGTGTCCGGCCCCGGCGTGGCCGTGACGGCGGCGGAGGTGGAGGGGTTGGTCGAGAGCCTCTTCCACCTGCGCGCTCCCGAGATGCTCGCCGTCTCCGGGAGCGTGTTGCCCGGCATGCCGGAGGACTTCTACGCGACCATCACCCGCCGCGCGGTCGCCGAAGGCGTGCCGGTGGCAGTGGACGCGGACGGGGCCGAGCTGCTCGCGGGCATCGCGGCCGGAGCCACCATCATCAAGCCGAACCGGTACGAGCTCGAGCGCCTCACCGGTTCCCCCGTCGGCACCCGTGAGGACGCCGCGCGCGCGGCGCAGCCGCTGATCAAGGACGGCCTCGAAGCGGTGCTGTGCAGTCTCGGCTCGCAGGGGGCGGTGCTGGCGACGCGTGAGTGCACGCTGCACGCCTTCGCGCCGCGGGTCCGGGTGGACTCCGCCGTGGGGGCCGGGGACGCCATGCTGGCCGGCGCTCTGGTGGCCCTCGTCGAACGCCGCCCATGGGAACACGTGCTCCGCCTAGGGGTCGCCTGCGGCACCGCCACGGCCCTCACTCCCGGCACCGAGCTGTGCCACCCCGAGGACCTCGAGGAGCTGCTCCCCCGGATCGTGGTGGAACCTCTGTAGCGCCGTTCCGGCCGCCGCCGCGGCGCGGTGCGGTCCATGGCCGGTTGGAGCGGAGCGGGCCGACCCCGCACGGCGTGCGCGTCTCGGCGGTGTACACGCCGCCAGACCAGCGCCGGCGGGGGTACGCGGGCGCCCTGGTGGCGGCGCTATGCAGGCGGGCGCCGCGCGCTACTTTCCGAACACGTCGGGCAGCTCCTCGAAGGCGACGAGGACCTCGCGCGGCTTGCTGCCCTGGTGGGTGCCCACCACGCCGAGCGCCTCGAGGGAGTCCATCAGCTTGCCGGCGCGGGCGTGCCCCACCGACAGCCGGCGCTGCAGCCGCGACACGCTCGCCTGCCCCTCGTTCACCACCAGCTCGGCGGCGGCGCGCAGCTTGTCGTCGTTCCAGTCGATCAACCCGCTGGCGTCGGACTCGAACGACGACGGCGGATCGAAGTCCGGACCGTAGGCCTCCACGAAGTCGTCGTCGAAGTACTGCCGCCGCAGGAAGCCGCTGAGCTCCGCGATCTCCCCCTCGCTGATGTAGGGACCCTGGAGTCGCACCGCCTTCACCAGCCCCGGCTGGTAGAACAGCATGTCCCCCATGCCGATGAGCCGCTCGGCGCCCATGCTGTCGAGGATGGTGCGCGAGTCGTGGCTGCTCGACACCGCGAAGGCCATCCTCGCCGGCACGTTCACCTTGATGAGGCTCGTCAGGATATCCACGCTCGGTCGCTGCGTCGCCAGGATCAGGTGCATGCCGGTGGCGCGCGCCATCTGCGCGAGGCGCATGATGGCCGACTCCACCTCCTTGGGGCTGGTGATCATCAGGTCCGCCAGCTCGTCGATCACCACCGCGATGAAGGGCAGCTCCGGCAGATCCAGGTTGCGCGCCTTCTCGTTGTACTGATCGAGGTTCTTCGCGCCCAGCTTCGACATCATCTTGTAGCGCCGCTCCATGTGCGCCACCGCACCCAACAGCACACCCGCGGCGTCGGTGGGGTTGGTGACCACGTTCCGGAGCAGGTGCGGGATGCCATCGAAGGGCGTGAGCTCCACCATCTTCGGGTCGATCATCAGCAGCCGCAACTCCGTCGGCAGGAAGCGATACAGCAGGCTCCCGATGAGGGTGTTCACCGCCACCGACTTGCCCGAGCCGGTCGAGCCCGCGATCAGCAGGTGCGGCATCTTCGCCAGGTCCCCCACCACCATCTCGCCGTCGATGGAGCGCCCCAGGATGATCGGCAGCCGCGCCTTGGCGCGGCGGAAGCTGGGCGACTCCGCCGCCTCCCGGAAGCGCACCAGCTCACGGTTGGCGTTGGGCACCTCCAGCCCGATGACGCTCTTGCCCGGGATGGGGGCCTCGATGCGCACGCTCCCGACCGCCATCGCCAGTGCCAGGTCATCGGACAGGTTAGCGAAGCGTGCGATCTTCTCCCCCGGCGCCGGCTCCACCTCGAAGCGCGTCACCGTGGGGCCGCGCACCGCCGCCACCACCCGCCCCTCGAGCTTGAAGCTGTTAAGCGTCTCGTCGATCTTGCGCACCCGGTCGCGATGCTCGCGCACGTTCTCGTTGCGATCCTCCACCGCCGCCTCGGGCGCATCGAGCAGCGACAACGGCGGAAGCTGGATGGGGATGCCCCCGTACTCGGGCACGGCCGCGTCCGCCTCGTCGCCGCTCGCGTCGGCCGGCGCGGCCGCCGCCCCGCGCGCCCCCGGCCCATCGCCGCGCCCCGACTCCAACGCCATGGCGGGCACGGGCTCGGGCACCGCGCCGTCGTCGAGCAGGGCCGCCTCCACATCGGCCCCGCGGCCGACCGGGCCCCCGGCGCGCTTCTCGAACTCCCGGAAGGCGTCGTCCTCGTCGGGCTCGAGCCACGGGGGAAGGTCGTCCTCGTCGAGCTGCTCTGGCTCCGGCACGTCGGCCGGGGCGCCGGCGGTGGCGTCCGCGGGCAGGCGCAGCACGCCGGCCGGGCCGTCCGCGGCGGCCGCACCCGACGTTGGCGCGGCCGCCGCCTCGAGATCGGCGCGCTCGGCCGTCGCGCGCAGCTGCTCCTCCACCGCCTCCTGCGCCCGCGCCGCGACCGCCACCAGCGCCTCATGCCACGACTCCCAGCGCGGCAGCACCGCACGCCCCCGCGCCTCGAACTCGGACGCCAGCGTGCCGTCGTACTCGCGCACCTCGTCGATGTCGCCGAAGCGCTCCAGCACGCCGGTCAGCTGGCCGTTCAGCTCGCGCCACGGCTCGAGGGCGTCGGCATCGGCCTGCAGCGCCGCCGCGTCCCGCTCCACCGCGCGGTACCCCTCCAGGCGCGCCCCGTGGTCACGCACCGCCTGCGCGAGCCGCCGAGGGCTCATCTGCTTCAGCGCGCGGCCATCGAGGTCCCGCTCGCGCGTGATGCGCCGGTGCCGGTCCGCCAGCCCCGTGAGGTCGAGGGCCAGCGCCTTGCGCACCCGGTCCAGCGCCTGTGCCGCGGCGAAGCGCCCCGCCACCGGGTCGTCGAGCGTCGGCTTGAGGCCGCGCACCCAGGAGTCGAAGCCGCCCGGGGCGCCATCGTCCGGGGCGCGCGCGCCCTCCGCCCCGAGCACGTTCGCCATCTCCCCGGCGCGGTCGCGCGCGAAGTCCCGCACCGCCGCCTGCCAGGCCTTGAGGTCGGCGCGGGCGTCCTGGAGATGTTCGGGTGAGGGTTGGGCGAGGCGCCGGGTGGTGGCCTTGACCTCCCGGCGCCACCCCGCCAGCTCCGCGCTGCCCGGGTAGAGCGCCTCGAGCGCCTGCAGGTCGCGGTCGAGATCGGAGAGCGAGCGGCGAGCCAGAGCCACGTCGGCGTTGAACGCCGCGCGCTCGCGGGCGCGGCGCCGGGCCGCCATCAGGCCCCGGAACAGCGAGCGTACCGCCTGCACCACGCCGCGCAACAGGCCGCGCAGCAGGCTCGTCGGCGTCCATCCGAGGATCAGCTCGAGCCCCAGCGAGGCGAGCAGCAGCGCCGGCACCACGACCAGCGTGCCCCAGGCGCCGGTCAGCGCGCCGCGCAGGGCCGATCCATAGCCCCCGGCCCAGGCGGGTTGCACGATCATCAGGACGCCCCACGCGCCGGCGGCCAGGATGAGGTACCCGGCCAGCACTCGCGGCCACCAGCGCGGGTTCCGGCGCAGCAGGAACAGCCCGCCCAGCACGAGCAGCGGCGGCGGGGCGGCATACGCACCCCATCCGACCCGCTGCGTCATCGCCTCGCGGACGCTGCGACCCAGAGCACCGGTCGGCAGCGCCGGCAGCAGCACGCCCAGCAGGAAGATGCCTGCGGCGAGCACCACCAGCCCGATGGCCTCGAGATCGAGCGGCGCACGCCGCCCGGCACGCTTGTCCTTCTTACCCTTGGCCACGTGAGGTAGTTTATCGCTTGCACCTCGGCGCGCACGAGAGAATCGGGACATCACACCGGCCGGGCGCCCGCCCGACCGAGGGAAGCGGCTCCCCACGACCCGCTCCCGCGCAAGGACTCGATGCAAGAGAGCGCTCCTCGCGGGTTGCCCGCGCGCCCCACCGCCCGCCCACCGGTTGCCGGGAGGCGAAGGCTGCCGTGGCGCAGCCGGCCGGCGCTGTGGAGCCTCCTCGCCACGGCGCTGTTCCTGGTTGGCCTGGCGCTCGGGGCGTCGGCGGTGGGCCTCGGCTTGTTGCTGGCGGTGCCGTTGATGCTCGCCACGGCCGGCCTCGGTTGGCGCGCCGGGGCGCCGCTGGTGCCGCTCGGCATCGGACTTCTGGCCGCGGGCCGATGGCTGCAGGGCGAGGCGCCGCGCCCCATCGAGCTCGGCGGCCTGGCGTTCGCCATGACGCTCGCCACCGCCGCGGGGCACAGCCTGTTCTCGCTGTGGCACGCCGCCGAGCGGCTGGCCCGGGGCAACGAGCGGCGGGCACGGCTGCTGATGGAGGCAGCGCTCGAACTGCAACAGGCCGGCAACGAGGCCGCCCTGTTCGAGGCGGCGCCGCGCCTGCTGGCCGACATCACCAGCTTCACGCACGCCGCCGTCTTCGCCCCCGACGGCGACGCGCTGGTGTTGCGGGCGTCGCGGGGCTGGGACGTGCTACCCGGGTACCGACTGCCCCTGACGTCGGTGTGCGGCCGCGCCCTGCGCGGCGCCACCGCGCAGTTCATCCCCGACGTGCGCCTCGATCCGGACTACCGCGCCGCGCCCCACGCCCACGCAACCGGAAGCGAGCTCGCCGTGCCCATCATCGTGCACGACACCGTGCGCGCTGTGCTCAACGTCGAGCATCTCGCCGTCGATGCCTTCGCGCCGGCCGACCGGCGCGTGCTGGAGGCGTTCGCCCACATGGTGGCCGACGTGCTGGAGCGCCTCGACCGCATCGAGGAGACGCGCCGCCAGATCTCCGAGCAGGAGACCGTCGCGCGCCTCAACCAGCACCTGCTGCGGGCCGAGGGCGCCCGCGAGGCCGCGGCCATCGCCCTGGCGGAGCTGACCCGCGTCCTCGACCTGCCCGCCTCGGCGGTGGTGTCGCTGCGCCGCGGCCAGCTGCAGCCGCTGGCGGTCGGCGGCTCGGTGCCGGCGGGCCTACGGCGTCTGCTCCAGACGGGTCTGCCGTTCGAGGGGCTGCTCCGCGCGTCGTGGAGCCGCTGCCGGGCCGAGCTGCTGGACGACGCGCTGCGTGATCCCAGGAGCGGGTCGCTGGCGCGGAGCAGCGGCGTGCGGGCGTTGGCCATCGTGCCCATCGCCAACGCCGCGCGCGAGGTGCAGGCGTTGATGCTGCTTGCCGACCCGCGGCATGCGCGGGCCTGGTCGGAGGCCGACCGGCGCCTGATCGACATCGTGGCGGCCTCGCTGGGCGTGGTGCTGGACCGTGCAACGCTCAACCAGCAGCTGGTGGCGATGCTGGAGGTGGTGCGGGGGCTCGCCCGCGCCGATGCGCCGCACGAGCTCTACGCGCGCGCCGCCGAGTCCGTTGTGCGCATCGTTCCGGGGGCGGAGGCGGCCTCGGTGCTCGTGCGGCAGGCCGACGGCCTACGCTACCTGGGAGCCTACGGGTACGAGCTTCGTGCCCTGGCGCAGGTCGACCCCATCAGCGAGGAGGAGGAGCGCGTATGGTACCGAAACGGTGAGGAGGCGTACCGCCGCGGGGTGCCCCGGCTGGCGCGGGGCGCGGAGATCGCCGCGTTGAGCGCGGCGTCCGCCGGCGAGCTCGGGCCCGCCGGCCTGGATGCGGCGCGCGTGCGTGAGATCCGTGCCAACATCTGCGTCCCCATCTCCGACCACGGCACCGTCGTCGCCGTCCTGAACGTCGACAGCATGTCGAGCGAGGATGCCTTCGGACGCTCCGCACTGCGGTTGGCCGAGGCCTTCGCCCAGCAGGTGGCGGTGATCGTGCGCCAGGCGCAGGCGCGCGAATCGCTGCGCCACTCGGCCGTGACGGACACGCTCACCGGGCTGGGGAACCGCGAGGGGTTCCATCGCCGGCTCGACCTCGAGCTGCAACGCGCCCGCCGCTACGGCCACCCCCTGTCGTTGGCCCTGCTGGATCTGGACAACTTCAAGGCGGTAAACGACCGTCTCGGCCATACGCGGGGGGACGCAGCGCTGGTCCAGGTCGCCGAGGTGCTGCGGCGTGAGCCGCGCGCCTCGGACAGTGCCTTCCGTTGGGGGGGCGACGAGTTCGTGGTGTTGCTGCCCGAGCTCGACCGCGCGGCGGCCCGGCGGGCGGCGCAACGCTTCGCCGAGCGGATCTGCGGCGTGACCGTCGACGGCCTGCCGCTGAGCGCCAGCGTCGGCATCGCCAGCTACCCGGAGGACGGCGAGGACCGGGAGGCGCTCCTGCGCCGCGCGGACGACCTGATGTACCGCCGCAAGCAGTCCGGCCAGCCCGGCGCGGCCGGCTGAGCCCTAGGTCGGACCCTCGCCATCCTCGGCCAGGGGTGGCGGCACCGTGTCGTAGGCCGGGCGCACCAACAGGTAGTCCTCCAGCAACACCTTGATGAGCGCCACGACGGGCACCGCCAGCAACGCCCCCACCAGCCCCATCAACCCCAGCCCGGCCATGATGGCGAGCAGGACCGTCACCGGGTGGAGGTCGGTGGAGCGCGACAGGATGATGGGCGACAACACGTGCCCCTCGAGCTGGTTGGCCACCAGGAACACGCCGATCGCGAGCACGGCCGTCAGGGGACTGACGGTGAGCCCCAGCAGCACGGCGGGGACCACCCCGATGATGGGCCCGAGGTACGGCACCAGATTGAAGATGGCCGCCAGGAAGCTGATCGCCGTGGCCAGCGGCACCCCTATGACGGTCAGGCCGATCCAGATGAGCACGCCCAGGAGCGCGGTGATGAGCAGCTGGCCGCGCAGATATCCGCCGACGGCGTGGTCCGCCTTGTCGCTGAGGTCCTCGTAGAGCGGGCGCCAGCGCACCGGCACGAAGCGCCGGAAGTTGGCGGTGAAGCGCGGGAAGTCGTACAGGAAGTAGGCGCTCGCCAGAAAGATGAGCACGACCTGGAAGGTGGTGGAGATCACCGCGGTGGCGCCGGTCACCAGCAGGCTGGGGCCGCCGGCGATGACGTGCTCGAGCAGGCGGTTGATGCTCTGCGCCAACTGCGTCAGGAACGCGACCATCTGGTCCTGGATCTGCTGGCTGATCTGCGACTCCGTACCCTGGACGCCGAAGCGCCCCGAGAGCACCGACGGGAGGTTGGCGATGACGCCGCTGGACCAGGCCTGGAAGCGGGCGAACAGCGAGCTGAGGTTGTCGAAGGCGGTGGGGATGAGGTTCACGAAGCGCCCCATCTCGGTCACCACCTGTGTGATGAGGACCGAGCCCAGCGCAAGCAGATTGAGCACCAGCACGTACACGATGACGACCGCCAGGGAGCGACGGACCCGCACGCGCTGCAGCGCCTCCACCACAGGATTGAGGATGTACGCGATGACGAAACCGATCACGCCCACCTGCAGCGCGAAGGCGTAGGCGCCCCGCAGGCGCCACAGCACCAGCACCAGCAGCGCCGCCAGCACCACGTAGCTGACCGCCCGCACCCACACGCTACGCCACACCACTTCGAGCGCCGTCACGTCACGCCGGCGCCCCGCCTCGGACGGCGCCCCCGCGGGCGCGTCCGCGGCAGGGCCAGCCGCGCTCCCGGACGGCGCGCCCGGGGAGCGCTCGGGCGACGATGGAAGGTCGCGCCGATCCTCGCCCACGATCAGGGACCGGAGAACAGCGAGGAGGCCTGCAGACGCACGTCGTCGGGCGTCAGCCCCTCGCCGAAGAAGGTGTCTCCCTGCCACACCTCGAAGTGCAGCCGGGGGTTGCGGGTGCTGCCGGCGACCCCGTCGCCGGTGCCGGAGTTGCCGACGAAGCCGATGACCTCGCCGCGGTATACCTTTCGGCCCTGGGTCACGCCCTCGCGGATCCCGGAGAGGAAGCCGTAGCGCAGCACGCGCCCGTCGGTCGTGCGGATCCACAACTGGCGCCCGCGCAGCCTGTCGAGCTGCCCTGCGTCGGCGCCGTCGCTGGCCACGCTGCTCAACAGCTGGGTCCAGGTGGTCTCGTCCATCTCGACGTAGGCGGTGTCGGCGCGCACCACCTCGCCGCCCGCGGCCGCGATCACCGGCGTGCCGAAGGAGACGGGGATGGCGCAGTCGCCGTCGTAGAAGTCGAAGCCCTGGCTCATCCCGTTGCGGTAGTCGCGGGGCGCCCCGGGGAGGTTGCCGTCATCGGACGGCAGGTGCGCCCCGGGCAGCGGGAACCACAAGCCGTCCGCCGGCGTCGCCGCCAGGGCGCCGGTCGCCGACGCGCCCTCGCCGGACGCCGCGGCGGGCGCGCCGGGCACGGGCGCGGCCGCACTCTGCTGCGCGCCCGCCTGGGCCATGCGCATGTCGCGCACCTGCGCCTGGCTGGCACGCAGCATGAGCGTCACGACGAGCGCGTAGGCGACCAGCGCGAGCAGGACGTACCAGCCGGGACGCACGCGCCTCAGCACGGGCGTGGTCCGCCCGCCCGGCGTGCGTCGGAGGCGGGGGAAAGGGCTCTAGACGCGGCTCTCACGCGAAAAGTGTATCACCCGTCCGACGCGTCGAGGCCGGCGTCGGCCGGCTCGGCGGTGCGGCGCAACAGCAGCAGGCGCGGATGGTGGCCACCGTGCGCGACCTGACGGTCGGCCTCCGGTCGCCACGCGCGCTGGGTCGGCAGCAACGCGGCCATGAGCCTCAACTCGTGCGTCAGCACCACCAGGCGCCCCCCCGCGGGGCACAGCCGAGCCGCGCTCCGCAGCACCTCCGGGTGGAGCGTCCGATTGGCGCGGTGGCTGCCCACCGCGTCCCCCCAGGGTAGGTCCGCCAGGATCAGGTCGAACGAGGCGGGCTCCAGGCCGGGCGCGCGGACATCGCCGCAGGAGAGCTCCGCATCGACGCCGGCCGCGGCCAGATTCTCGCGCGCGCAGGCGATGGCCGCCGGGTCCAGGTCCACCCCCGCCAACCGGGCCGCGGGACCGGCCAACGCGCGCTCGACCAGCAGGGTCCCGGAACCACACATGAGGTTCAGCACCCGCTGCGAACGCCCCACACCGGCCAGCCGCACCATGGCGGCCGCCAGCGCCGCGTTGAGGCCGCCCGGGCGGTTGCACACGCGCCACGGGCGGGCGCTGGCCGGCCGCGGCGTGAGCCGGATCAGCGCCTCCCAGCCACGGCCATGCGGGTCGGGTCGGACGCGCAGCAACAGGGTGCCGTCCTTGGGGCGGTGGTCCAGGCCGGTGGAGGATGCCACCGCGGCGGCGAGGCGACCGAACACCGGGGATTCGCGCCCCGCCGCCGCGAAGCGGAAGCCGTCGAAGGGCTCTGGCGCGCGCGTGCGCACCTCCTCGATGCCCGCCAGCAGGCGACGCAGGTGCTCGTCCCCCAGCAGCGCCTTGGGTCGCGGCACGCCGAAGCCCAGGCGCAGCGACACCGACGAGGCGGTGCGGAGCCCCAGCAGGGCGCGAGCGTCGGCCGCCGCCCGCACGCGCACCCCGTCGTCGTGCCGGGCCAGGACCCGCACACCGGCCCGGTGCGCCTCCTCCCCCACCACGTCGGCCAGCCCCTCGAGCGCCTCGAGCTCGAACTCCACCGCGGGCGCCGTGCCGGGGCCGGCGCCCCCCGGCGCGCCCGCCGTCGGGCGGCGACCCCGGGCGCCATCGCGGCCGCCGTCACGCCCCTCGTGACGCGCGCGCCGGCCGGCCGGCGCGCCCTCGGGGCGCCCGCGCCGGCGCCCGCTTCGGATCTCGGAACGCTCGTCCTGCACGCCGCACTCTACCCCGCGTCGCCTGTGGCCGGTATACTCGGTGGCGTGAGACCACGCCGGGTCGTACCCACACCTCCGCCGCGCCCGCGCGGCCGGACCGGGTTCGCCATGACCCGGAACTGACGTACCTGAGATACGTTCGGGGCTGCGTGGGTGCGCGCGGAGAGGTTGGTTGGCGAGCGATCATGGCGGCAGTGCCCGACTCCCGGAACACGCGGCGCACCACCGCGCGACGCGGCGTCCAACGCCGCCAGCTCGGGGAGTGGATGACCGGGTACCTCTTCATCCTCCCGTCCGTGGTGATCATCGGCATCTTCGGCCTGTTCCCGATTGTGTACTCGATCTACATGAGCCTGTACCGCTGGCGCATTCGGCGTAGCGCCTTCGTCGGGCTGGAGAACTACGCCCGGACGCTGGGCCACGGCTGGGGGGCGCTGGCGTTCTTCGCCGGCCTGGTCGCGGTGCTGGTGGCGCACTGGCTGTGGACGGATGCCTTCAAGGGGGGGCGATCCGGCACGCGCCGGACGGCCCAGGCTGTGGCCGCCCTGGTGTTGGTCGGGGCCGGGGTGAGCCTCGCCCTCGGCTGGCGGCTGATGATGGCCAACGGCGACCGCTCGTTCCTCATGGGGCTCGAACGCACCGTGTACTACGGCTTCGGCAGCGTGCCGCTGCAGATCGCGCTGGCCCTGGTGCTGGCCAGCCTGCTGTTCCAGCGCATCCGCGGCCAGGAGTTCTTCCGCATGCTCTACTTCCTGCCCTACGTGACCCCGGCCGTGGCGGGTGCGGCGGTGTTCCGAGCCATCTTCAGCCCCCGTCCCGAGTTCCTCGCCAACACGGTGCTGAGCTGGATCCACGTGGCGCCGCAGAAGTGGCTGTTCGAGACGCGCCCGGTTCTCGAGGTGCTCTTCGGCGGCCTGCTGCAGCGCGTCGGGGTGACGCACCTGAGCGGGTTCTGGGCCGGACCGAGCCTGGCCTTGGTGACCATCATCATCTTCGGCATCTGGACGTTCACGGGGTACAACGCCGTGATCTTCCTGGCCGGCCTGGGCAACATCCCCAAGGAGCTCTACGAGGCCGCCTCCATCGACGGGGCCGGCCGCCGGCAGCAGTTCCTGCACATCACCGTGCCGCTCCTCTCACCGGTGACCTTCTACCTCACCGTGCTGGGCTTCATCGGCACCTTCCAGGCCTTCACGCACATCTACGTGATGCGGCAAGCGGCGGTGCGCGACGCGGTCGACACCGCCAGTGTGGTGATCTTCGACACCTTCTACAAGCGCAACAACTGGTCGCTGGCCGCGGCCCAGTCCGTCGTGCTGTTCGGCATCATCCTCATCCTCACGCTCTACCAGAACCGCCTCTTCGGCCAACGGGCCCGCAATGGATAGCATCGGACCCCGCACCCAACCCACGGCGGTGCCGGCGCCGGCCGCGATGGGCGAGGTTCGGCGGCCGCGCCCGCGGCGGGAGCCGTACGAGTTCAGGGTCTCGCACCTGCCCGTGTACTTCCTGCTCCTGGTGGGCGCACTGGTGTCGGTGACACCCTTCCTGTACATGATCTCGACCTCGCTGATGACGCTCGGCGAGACCATCAATCGGCGCCTGCTGCCCGCCACGCCGCAGTGGGTCAACTACAGCGACGCCTGGACCGAGGCGGACTTCGCGCTCTACTTCCGCAACACGGTCGTCATCTCGGCCGTGATCATCGTCGGGGTGCTGGTGACCTGCACGCTCGCCGGCTACGCCTTCGCCAAGATCAAGTTCCCCGGGCGCGAGCTCATCTTCCTGGTGCTGCTCGCCACATTGATGATCCCCAGCACGGTGACGTTCATCCCCAACTTCCTGATGGTGCGCGGCGATGTGCTGCCGTGGGGCTCGTGGATCAACAAGTTACCGGCCCTCACGCTACCGTTCCTTTCCACCGCCTTCATCATCTTCCTGTTCCGACAGTTCTTCATGGGCATACCCGACGAGTTGTGGGACGCGGCGCGGATGGACGGCGCGGGCCACCTGCGCTTCCTCACGGCCGTGGTCGTGCCGATGAGCAAGCCCGTCATGATGACCGCCACGCTGCTCACCTTCGTGCGCACCTGGAACGAGTTCCTGTGGCCGTTGCTGGTCACCACCACGGCCACCTGGCGACCGCTGGGCGTGGGCCTGTACACCTTCATCAGCGAGGCCGGGCCCGAGACGCACCTGCTCATGGCCGGCGCCGTGATCACCATCCTGCCGGTGCTGGTCGTGTACTTCGTCACCCAGAAGCAGTTCACCGAGGGCATCGCCACCTCGGGCCTGAAGGGCTGACGCCATGGCTCGGAGATCCCGACCGCGGCGCGCCCGGGCCCCCCGATCGGCATCGAACGGGACGCGATCCCGTGCATGCATCGCTCGTCGCCGGCGCTCACGCCGGCCCACCCCGCACCACCCGGAAGGAAGGGAGACGCAATGAAACGAGGCCTTCTCACCCTGCTCGGCGCCGTGCTGATCCTGGCGCTGCTCAGCCCCGCGTTTGCGCAGGCCACCAGCTACGAGAACGTCGACCCGAGCGGCCAGACGGTCGTGTTCTGGCACCAGCACAGCCAGGAGCGCGAGGATGCGATCAACGCCATCGTCGCCGACTTCAACGACACCAACCCCTACGGCATCACCGTGGACGCGGAGTACCAGGGCGGCTACGGTGACATCTTCAAGAAGATGCTGCCCATCCTCGGCACCTCCGACGCGCCCAATATCGTGGTGGCCTACCAGAACCAGGCGGCGACCTACCAGCTGGTCGACGGCCTGATCGACATGCGCCCGCTGGTGAACTCGGCCAAGTGGGGGTTGAGCGACGCCGACAAGGCGGACTTCTTCCCCGGCTTCTTCAACGCCGACATCTTCCCCAGCTTCGGCGGCCAGCGCCTCGGCCTGGCGCCCAACCGCTCGATGGAGATGCTCTACTACAACGCGGACTGGCTCGCGCAGCTGCGCGCGGCCGGGGCCATCGACTTCGACGGGCCCCCCGCCACGCCCGAGCAGTTCAAGCAGGCGGCCTGCGCCGCGACCGCCAACCCCTTCAGCGGCGCGACCAGCAACGGAGCCATCGGCTACGAGCTTTCCCTCGACGCCAGCCGCTTCGCCAGCTGGACCTTCGCCTTCGGAGGCAACATCTTCGACGACGCCGCCAACGAGTTCACCTACAACAGTGACGCCGCGGTGCAGGCGATGACCTTCCTGCAGGGTCTGTTCGACGATGGCTGCGCCAGCATCGTCACCGAGAGCTACGGCGACCAGACCGACTTCGGCGCGGGCCGCACCCTGTTCACCGTCGGCTCCTCGTCGGGCCTGCCGTTCTACAAGACGGCGGTCAACGAGGGCGCCGCCTTCGACTGGAGCGTCGGCGCCATCCCTCACACCACGCCGGACCCCGTCATGAACATCTACGGCGCCAGCGTGAGCATCGCCAGCGGCCACTCGCCGGAGGCCGACCTGGCCGCCTGGTTGTTCATCAAGTACTACACCAGCCCCGACGTGCAGGCCACCTGGGCCAAGGCCAGCGAGTACTTCCCGGTACGCCAGAGCGTCGCCAACAGCCTCACGGACTACTTCGACGCCAACCCCGCCTACAAGACCGCCTTCGACCTGTTGCCCTACGGCATCGCCGAGCCGCCCGTCCCCGGCTACGATTTCGTGCGCGACGAGATCGCCGCCGACATGGCCGCGATCGCCGACGGCGCGCCGGTGCAGAGCACCCTCGACACCGCCAACGCCACGGCCAACGAGATCCTGGCCGACCAGCTCAAGGACCTGAATCCCTGAGCTGAGCGCGCGCGAGGCGTGACGCCAGCAAGCGGCGGGGCACCCGAGGGTGCCCCGCCGCCGCGTGATGGTCGCCGCGTGGTCGTCGCCGCGTGGTCGTCGCCGCGGGACGCCGGAGCCGGCGGGTGACGGCACGCCCGCGGCCGGGCACGCAGGCGCCTGCGGGCACGGCGTGCGGGCCGCGCCCCGGGCCCCCCGCGGCCGTCTCGGACGGGCGCGCTGCGCTCGACGCACGTGGGCTGCACGGCGCAGCGGCTACGCTGGGGTCGTGGTCCGCTCGCTCTACCTCCACGTCCCGTTCTGCCCCCACATCTGCCCCTACTGCGATTTCCACAAGATGCGTCGCAACGCCTCGCTGGTACAGCGCTACCTCGACCGGCTCGAGCGCGAGGCGCAGGCGCTGTCCGCGCGCTATCAGGGCCCGCTCGACACCGTCTACCTGGGCGGTGGGACGCCGTCGCACCTGAGCGACGCGGAGCTCGGGCGCGTCGTCGCCCTGCTGGAGCGCGGCTGGGGCTTCCCGGCCGCTGAGGAGACCACGCTCGAGGCCGACCCCTGCACCTTCACACCGGCTCGGCTCGAGCACCTCCGGGCCCTCGGCTTCGACCGGCTGTCGATCGGGTTGCAGTCCACCCAGGACGCCGTGCTGCGCTTCCTTGGTCGCGCGCACGACGGCCGTCAGGGGATCCAGGCGGTGCGGTGGGCCCTCTCCGCCGGGTTCCGCGTCAACGCCGACGTCATCACCGCCGTGCCCGGCCAGGACCCCGCGCGCGACCTCCGCACCGTCGCGGAGCTCGGCGTGCGCCACATGAGCGTCTACACCCTCACCGTGGAACCGCACACCCCGTTCGCCCTGCGGGGCGTGCGGATCGACCCCGAACGCGAGGCCGACGACTTCGAGCTGGCGGCTTCGGTGCTGGCGGAGTACGGGCTGCAGCGTTACGAGGTATCGAACTTCGCCGTGCCGGGCGAGGAGTCGCGCCACAACCTGGCGATCTGGAGGGGGTGCAGCTACCTGGCCCTGGGGCCCTCGGCGTCCGCCTATCTGCCCGACCCGGGCCCCTTCGGCCGCCGGCTCCGGAATCCGGACATGCGGGGCTACCTGGAGGCGGCGGCGCCGCAGGAGGACCGCCTCAGCGCCCGCGACGTCGTGCTCGAGAGCCTCATGACCGGGCTCCGGACCCGGGAGGGGGTGGACCTGGGGGCCCTGGAGGCCCGCACGGGCCTGAGCCTGGAGGCGCTGGCGCCGCGCTGGCTGGGCACGGCGCTGAGGCACGCCCTGCTGCGCCGCGAGGGGGCGCGCCTGCGGGCGACCGAGGCCGGCCTGGTACGCCTCGACGCCCTGCTGCGCGCCTACGCCCGCGAGGCGTGAGCGCGGGCTACGCCGCCTCCGGCACGCCCGCCCTCTGCGCCTGGCCCAGCAGCCGCACCAGTACCGCGCCCGCCGCCAGCGTCAGCGCGCCCGGCTCCTGCAGCTCCGCGAGGGCCTGATCGTAGCGTGCCAGCAGGTGCGGGAAGCTCCCGAGGAAGTCCTCCAGCGTGAGCGCTCCGCGCGCCTTGCGTGCCTGCGCGTAGGTCGTGGCGAGCTGACGTTGGGCCTCGCGCAGGTCCATGACCAGGCCGACCGCCGCGATCTTCTCCCAGCTCCCCTCGCTCGGCAGGGTCGCCAGGCGGTCGCGCAACCAGCCGAGCGCCAGGCGCTCGCCGAGCGCGTAGAAGTGGGTGGCGGCCTCCTCCAGCGACAGGTCGGTGTTGCGGCTGACCTCGATGACCCCGACGCTGCTGGGGAGGTAGTCGAAGCTGGCCACCTCCGGGGCGAGCTCCTCCGGGAAGCCCTGCTTGCGCAGCGACCTGACGCGGGCGCGGAAGCGCCGCCTCTCGGCGCCGGGGAGAAAGCCCTCGATGCCGCTGCGCAGTGTCTTGAGCGGGCCACGGTAGGTGTTGACGAAGCCGCTCACCTCGCGGTGCGCCAGGTCGTTGAACAGCATCCAGCTGACCACCCCCTCCACGGACTGCACGAGGTGGTGCAGCGCCTCGTAGTAGGGCTCGGCCGGGAGCTCCAGCGCAAGCGCCTCGAGGCGGTGGTGCAGCGCGTGAACGTCGAGGATCTCGAGGGCCATCAGGGCCGCCCGCACGACCTCCACGGCGCCGGCGCCGCTGTCGCGCATGGCGCGGTGGACGAAGCTGGGCCCGAGCAGATCGACCACGGTGTTGGTGAACTGCGTGGCGGTGATCTCGCGGCGCAGGGAGTGGTGCCTGATGGCGTCCTTGAAGCGCTTCTGGAGCGGCTTGGGGAAGTAGTCGAAGAGGTAGTGCAGGAAGTGCGGCTCGTCCGGGAAGTCGGTCTCGAGCAGGCGACCGTAGAGGCCCATCTTGACGTAGGCCATGGTGACGGCCAGCTCGGGGCGCGCCAGCCCCTCGCCCGCGCGGCCGCGCTCGGTGAGCTGCGCCCGGGTCGGGAGGAACTCCACGCGCGGGTTGAGCCCGCCCCGCTCGAGCTCGGCGAGCAGGCTGGTGAACAGCCCCAGGTCCTCACGGCTGCGCCCCTCCGCCAGGCTGAGTGCCAGCGACTGATCGTCGTTGTCCTTGAGGACCAGCGAGGCGACCTCGGCGGCCATCTCCCGCAGCAGGCGGTTGCGCTGCGCGGAGCTGAGCTCCCCGGAGGTGACGAGCGGCTGCAGCAGGATCTTGATGTTGACCTCGTGGTCCGAGGTGTCGACTCCGGCCGAGTTGTCGATGGCGTCTGTGTTGATGCGGCCGCCCTGGCGGGCGTACTCGATGCGCGCGAGCTGCGTGAGGCCCAGGTTGCCGCCCTCGCCGATGACGCGGCAGCGCAGCTCCCCCGCCTCCACCCGCACCGCGTCGTTGGTGGCGTCCCCCACGTCCGCGTCGCGTTCGCTTCCGGCGCGCACGTAGGTGCCGATGCCGCCGTTCCACAACAGGTCCACCGGCATGCGGAGGATGGCGCGCACCAGGTCCTGACCGCTCAACGCCTCCTCCTCGACCTCGAGCATGGCGCGGACCTGGGGGCTCAGCGGGACGCTCTTGGCACTGCGGTCGAAGACGCCGCCCCCCTCGCTGATGAGGGCGGCATCGTAGTCGCTCCACGACGACCGGGGGAGCTCGAACAGGCGCCTGCGCTCCGCGAAGGATGCCTTGCCGTCGGGCTCGGGGTCGAGGAAGATGTGCAGGTGGTTGAAGGCTGCCCGCAGCCGGATGCGGTCCGTGTAGAGCATGCCGTTGCCGAACACGTCGCCGGCCATGTCGCCGATGCCGGCCACGGTGAAGGGGTCCGCGTGCACGTTCACGCCGAGCTCCCAGAAATGGCGCCGGACGCACTCCCAGGCGCCCCTGGCGGTGATGCCCAGGGCCTTGTGATCGTACCCCTGAGAGCCGCCGGAGGCGAAGGCGTCCCCGAGCCAGAAGCCGTACTCCGCGGCCGTCTCGTTGGCCAGATCCGAGAAGGTGGCGGTGCCCTTGTCCGCGGCGACGACCAGGTAGGTGTCGTCTTCGTCGTACACCACCACGCCCGCCGGGTGCACCACGCGGCCGCCCACGAAGTTGTCCGTGAGGTCGAGCAGGCCGCGGATGAACACCTGGTACTGCTCCCGCACGTAGGCCCGCAACGCCTCGCGCTCGACCGGCGCCGCCTTGAGCACGAAGCCGCCCTTGGAACCGACCGGAACGATGACGGCGTTCTTGGTCATCTGCGTCTTCATGAGGCCGAGGATCTCGGTGCGGAAGTCGTCCGGCCGGTCGGACCAGCGCAACCCGCCGCGCGCCACCCTGCCGCCCCGGAGGTGGATCCCCTCGACGCCCGGCGCGGCCACCGCGATCTCGAACATCGGCCGCGGGTCCGGCATGCTGGCGACGCGGGCCGAGGCGAGCTTGAAGGAGATGTAGGGGCGCTCGAGGAAGTAGTTGGTCCGGACGGTGGCCTCCATCAGGTCGAGCAGGCCGCGCACCGCGCGGTCCTCGGGCAGCGAGCGCACGCCGCTCAGGCCCTCCAGCACGGTCGCGCGGCGCTCCTCCAGCGCGCCCTCGCGGTCTCCCTCGAAGGCGGGGTCGAACTTGGTCTCGAAGTAGCTCACCAGCGCGGCAGCCAGGTCCGGATGCGCCAGCAGCGTGTCGTTGACGAACCTGCGGCTCGTCACCGCGTTGAGCTGCGCGTAGTCCATCTGGTAGGCCCGCAGCAGGGCCACCTGCCGGACGCCCAGGCCGCCGTACAGCACCAGCCGGTTGAGCCGGTCGTTCTCGGCGAGGCCCTCCAGTAGGCCCTGCAGGGCCTCCACCAGGCGCTCGCGGTGGGCGCGCACATCCAAGGGCTTGCCGCTCGCGTCCTGCACCCTGAACACGTCGATGCCACACCTGCGGTCCTCGACGCCCAGCAGGTAGGGGATCTGTTCGAGCACCCGGAAGCCCAGGTTCTCGAGCAACGGCAGGACGTCGGAGAGCACCATGCCGTGGCCGGGGTGGTAGATGCGGACCAGGGTGGCGCCGTCCTCGACGCGCTCCTCCACCGGGTTCAGCAGGTCCACCCGCGCCCCGGCGTCGCCCAGCCGCTCCAGATTGGCGATGTCCCGCATGGCCAGGCCCGCGCCGGTATCGGCCGTGTAGCGCGGCTCGAAGGCGCCGGCGTAGCGCTCGGCGAGGCGGCGCCCCTCGCGCTCGCCGTGCGCCCCGACGAGGCGCTCGCGGAGCTCGTCCTGCCAGGTGCGGGCGATCTCGGCCACCTCGTGCTCGAGCGCCTTGATGTCCACGTCCGCGGGGCGCAGGTCGGTGGTGAAGAAGAAGTGGAAGCGCACCTGGGACTGGTCCTCGCCCATCGCCAGGTTGTAGTCCACGTGGCGGGCCGCGAGCTTCTCACCCAGCAGCGCCTGAACGGCGCGCCGCACCTCGGCGTTGAAGCTCTCACGGGGCATGATGACCATCACGCCGATGCCGCGGCCGAGAGGGTCCGGCCGTAGCGTCAGCCGCACGCCGCGCTCCTGCTCGAGCCCCAGCACCGTGCGGATGTCCGATTGGAGCTGCGCGGCGTCGGACCAGAACAGCTCTTCGCGCGGCATCGAGTTGAATACCGACACGATCCCCTTGTAGTCGTGGGAGCCGGGGATGGCGTCGTCGAGCTCGAGCACCTGCCGCAGCTTGCGCCGCAGGATGGGGATATGTTCCACGGGGGTGGAGTGCGCCTTGGAGGTGAACAGCCCCAGGAAGCGGTGTTCCCCCAGCACCTGCCACGACTCGGACAGCTTCTTGATGCCGATGTAGTCCAATCTCGCCGGACGGTGCACCGTCGCCTCGGCGTTGGCCTTGGTCACGGTGAACACGCGGCCACCGGTCACGCGCTCGCGCAGCCCCTCGGAGAGCTCGGCCAGCGGCACGGGCTCGCGGTAGGCGCTGGTGTCCACCTTGCGCAGGATGCCGAGTCCGCTGTCGGGCGTCACCTGCAACGAGCGCACGCCGCCGACGGCCTTGATGTCGTACTCGCGGTACCCGAGGAACAGGAAGTTCTCGTCGTCGAGCCACTCCATGAAGGCGCCGTACTCCTCGAGCTCCTCGCCGCGATCGCGGAAGTAGCCCTGGGCGCTCTTCTGCCGCAGGCCGCGTACGTAATCGCGTAGATCGAGCGCTCGCTGCCGCATGGCGGCGTAGTCGCCCGTGGCGAGCAGCACGTCCTCCAGCACGCGCCGCACGGCGGCCTCGAGCTTGGCGCGCCGCGCGGCGTCGTCGAGCCGCTGGAGGAAGAACATCTCGAAGGCCTCGCGTCCGGAGCGCGTGCCCTTGGGATCGAAGTCGATCACGGCACCGTCGTCGTCGCGGACCGGCGCCACGATGGGGTGCAGCAGGTGGAACAGCTCGAGGTCGAAGCGCCGCAACTCCGCGCGCACCGAATCGACGATGAAGGGCCGGTCCGGCAGCAGCAGGCGCAGCACCGTGTAGGGCGCCTCCCAGCCGTCGGCCTCGAAGCTGGGGTTGACGACCTGGACGCGCGGCGGCTCGATGGTGGCGCCCCGCATGAAGCGCACCCCGTCGACCGCCATGGCGAAGAGGCTGTCGCTGTCGAACTGCTCCAGGAAGCCCTCGTCCGCATTCTCGAACAGCGCCTCGGCGAATCGACTCAACGCCGCGGCCTGGTCGGAGTCCGAACGAGTGATGCGTTTCCGTACCTGTTCCAGCGTCGCCGGCATGAGGTCCGCCTCTCCGCGCGCCGGCGCGTACAGATCCCCCTGCCGCGGCCGGCCGATGGTCCCGAAAGTGCGCCCCAATGATACCCAAGGCACTACCCGCACCGCCCGGAGACGGCACGGTGGGGGACACGGGCGGCGGCCACGCACCCCGGCCCACGGTGCTGCGCGACCCCGACGTATACTGGCCGGGATGGTCTTCCTGCTCGCTACCGCGCTCGTCGCGGTGGATCAGCTCAGCAAAGCCTGGATCTCGCACACGCTGCCGCTCGACGGTCGCGAGATTCCGCTTGCTCTCGGCTTCCGCCTGGTGAACACCCACAACAACGGTGCCGCCTTCGGCATCTTTCGCAACCTCGACCTCCCCATCGGCCCCATCACGCTGGACGGCACCCTGCTCCTGGGCCTGCTGTCGCTGATCGTGTCGCTCGTGCTGGTGGCGTACCTGGCGCGCAACGCTCGGCGCCTGCCGGCGCTACCGCGCGTCGCCCTGGCGCTGGTGCTGGCCGGCGCGGTGGGCAACATGATCGACCGCTTGCGGCTGCGCTACGTGGTCGACTTCGTGCACTTCCGCGTGGGCGCCTTCGACTTCGCGGTGTTCAACGTCGCCGACGCCAGCGTGGTCGTGGGTGCGGGCCTGCTGGTGCTGGCGAGCCTGCTGTCCGGGGGCGGGCGCGACGCGCCCGCCGAGGCGTCGCCGCGGCCCGGCGAGCCGCGCGAGGGGGAGCCGGAGCCCGACTTCCCGGACATCCCGCCGTTGCGTCGCGAACGCGACGAGGGCGCGCCGGGGCGGTTGCCGTGAGCGCCCCGGTGGCCGGCCGCGTGACCCTCACGGTGCTCTACAACCTGCCCGAGGGCGCCGATCACGACGCCTTCCTTCGCTGGCGCCTGGGTGCACACCAGACCGCCAACGCGGCCGCCCCGGGCGTGCTGTACACCACCTTCGCGGTGGCGCAGGACACCCCCTTGGGCGCGCCGCCGTTCCGCTACATGACCCGGGCCGTGTTCGCCTCCCGGGCCGACCTCGATGCGGCGTTCTTCACGCCGGAGGCGCAGGTGGACTTCGTGCGCGACACCGCCGGGCTGCGGGACACGGTGGTCCTGGTCAGCGACACGCTGGTGTCCGACACGGGCCGCGGCGGTTCCCCGCGACCGGCACCACAGCACGATCCACAGCACGATCCACAGCCCGAGGGTTGAGCGAACCCCCGCGAGGACCCGCGGGTTACGCGGCCGCGGTCGCCGGGCGACCGTGGGCGCCACCGTGCGGGACGGCACATCCTCCCGCCAGGTTCCTGCCGGCCGCCCTCAGCGGCGGGCGAGCAGGAAGCGCTCGCGCCCCGCCATGTCGCACTCCAGCGTCACATCGGACCAGCCTCGCAGCAGCGCGGCCGCGGCGCGGACGTTACGGGGATCGAGCTCCAGAGCCAGCAGCGCAGCGCCGGGCAGGAGCCGCGCCGCCTGCCGCAGCAGCCGCCTCACGACGTCCAATCCGTCGTCACCGGCGAACAACGCCAGGGCGGGGTCCGCCCGGGCCTCCGGTTGCAGCGTCTCGAGGTCCGAGGCGGGAAGGTACGGCAGGTTCGCGATCAGCGCGTGCGCCGAGGCAGCGAATGCCGCCACGTCGGCGTCCGCCAGCAGATCCGAGCGGCGGACCTCGACGGCCGACCGCAACCGGGCGACGTTCGCGCGCGCCATCTGCACGGCCTCCGGAGAGACGTCCGAGGCCAGCACGCGCGCGTCCGGACGCTCCCGCGCGACGGCCAGCGCGATGGCACCGCTACCGCAGCCGACGTCGAGCACGGCCGGCTGCCGAACGCCTCGGATCGCGTCCAGGACGAGTTCGACCAGGCGCTCGGTCTCCGGCCTCGGAACCAGGACCTCGGGCCCGACCGCCAGCTCGAATCCGTAGAACGGGGCGGTGCCCAGGATGTGCTGCAGCGGCTCGCGTGCCGCGCGCCGGCGCAGGGCCCGCAGCAAACGCAGGCGCTCGGACGCCGCCAGGGGGCGCTCGGCGAGCGTGAGGAGCGCGGCGCGCCCCAGGCCCGTCACCGCCTCCAACAGGGTGACGGCTTCGGCCTCCGGGCTGGCCACGCCGGCCCCCTGCAGGCGCCGGGTGATCAGCGCCCGCGCCTCAGCGACCGTCAGGGTTCCGGCCGCCGCGCCGTTCACCGCCCGCCCTCCGTGTCAGAACACGCCTCGCGCATCGCCCGCCAGTGTACGCCCGTCACCGCACGACCCCTGGGCGTGCGTGCGGCTCGCCCGGCCGTCGCGCCGCTCCCCCGCCAGCACCCACTGGCCATGGGGGGCGCGGTCGGCGCCCTCTGGCCCAAGTTCCTGAGCTTCGCCATCAGCTTCCTGGTGCTGGGCGCTCACTGGACGGCCCACCGCCGCATGTTCGACCTGCTGCGCGGCGGCGACGGCATGATCACCCGCCTGAACCTCCTGTTCCTGCTGTTCGCGGCCTTCCTGCCATTCTCGACCTCGCTCCTGGGAGAGGTGGGGCCGGTACGGTTCACGGTGGTGTTCTACGCGCTCAACGTGACCGTCCTCGGGATCGCACGCGCCGGCATGTGGCAGCACGCGCTGCGCGTCCCCGCGCTGTTGCGCCCCGGACTGCAGACGCGGACGTTGCGCGCCGAGACGCTTCGCTCGCTCGTCTCGCCGCTGGTGTTCGCCTCGAGCCTGCCGCTGGCATTCGTCTCTCCGGCGCTGGCGACGGCGTGGTGGGCACTGCTGGTGCCCGCGGCATGGTGGGGCCGGTGGCGCCCGCGAAGGGTGGCCTCTCAGTAGGCGGTGGTCAGGGTGCGGTGCGCGGGCCGCGCAGCGTAGCGCGCCTGCTGACCCCGATTCCACAGCGCCACATCCAGCTCCCGCGCCGTAACCACCGCCCCGCGCCGCCGCAGCAGCGCCACCATGCGCTCCACGACATCGACGGCCACCGCGCGGATCTCCACCTCCGCCGGCGACCCGGGCGGCAGGAGCTCGCCGAGGTCCACGCGGTGTGCCAGCTCCGGGGCATAGCGCAGCAGGCCGTCGCTGCGAAGCACGTGGGGCACCAGGTCGTCGGCGAACATGGTGAGGTGGGCGAGGTCGTGGAAGGCGCCGTATCCCCGACCCCCGAAGGCCAGGGCGAGGTCGGACGCGGCGATCTGCGCTCGCTTGTACAACGGCACCTCCCACCCCTCGTAGGGCCACACGTCGCGGAACAACGGCATCTCGGCCAGCAGCGCGGCCAGCCGCTCGGCGCTGTGCCCGCAGGCCCGTACCAGGGCGTCGTAATGGCCACCGAAGCGCTCCCCAACGTATGCCCCGAGCTCGCGCAGGGCCTCCCCGTAGAGCTCCATCAGCTCCGCGCGCCTGGGGTCGTCCAGGTCCTGGCCGAGCAGCGCGGCCACCGCCGGGGCGTCGAGCACCCGCAGCGCCTCGGGCGGGGGCGGCCCCTCCGCCTCGAACCAGCGGGTGAGGGCCGACGCCACCAGCCGGTAGCCGGATCGGCCGTCCACCGTCCTCAGCCGTGGGAAATAGCCGGACCCGAAGTTGATGGCGTCGAGCACCAGCACGTAGGCCACGCGAGCCTCCGGCTCCCCTACGTAGTGGTGTTCGGTGTCGTAGCGAGGTCGATGGAGCTCGGCGACGTCGAAGCCCGCGACGTACGCTTCGAGGTCGCCATCGGGGCGCACGAAGGTGGCGCGCTCCGCCACGCGAGCGCAGGCCTCACGGACGCGCTCCAGCATGGCACATTGTACGCCTCCGACGCCCTATCCACGGCCACGCCGGGTCGTCGCGCGGCCGCGTCGCGGCCTGCGGCTCCGACCGTCAGGCCGGCTTGACCACCACGCGCCGCCCCTTGCCCTCGCCGGAGGACTCGCTGAGAACGTCCGGCTCGTCGGCCAGGGCCATGTGGACCACGCGCCGCTCCGCAGCGCTCATGGCATCGAGCTCGACGGCGCGGCCCGTCTTGCGCACGCGCGCTGCCGCCTTCAGGGCCTCACCGCGGAGGCGCTCGTCGCGCCGCTGCTTGTAGCCCCCCACGTCGATGGACACGCGCAGGTGCTCCTCCTCGTCGCGGTTGATCACGGCGTTGGTGATGAACTCCAGGGCGGCCAGCGTGCGGCCGGCCCGGCCGATGATCTTGCCTGGGTCACCGCCGTAGACCTCGACGCGGATCTCGCCGTCGTCTTCGGGCTCCACCTCGACGGCGTAGCTGGGATCGATGTTGAGCAGCAGGTTCACGAGGAATGTCTCGGTCCGCACCGCCGCGTCGCCCTCGAGCGGCGCCACGCCCGCGATGGCCATGGGGGCGTCGAACGTCTCCTCGTCGGGAAGCAGCGTCTCCTGCGGCTCCTCCTCGTCCATGTTGATGCCGAGGTCCTCGAGGTATTTGTCGAGATCAGAATCGCTCATCGGCCCCCTCGCCTCACTTCGCCCGCTTCACCGGCACCGCCGTGGCGGGCCGGTCGCGGCTCAACAACCAGTACTGCAGCACCTGCACGAGCATGGATACCACATAGTAGAGGAGAACCCCGGCGGGGAAGTTGATGATGACGATGACGAAGACGAGGTTGATGAGCATCGACTGGCGCAGCGTCTGCGGGTTCCCGCGGGCAGAGAACCAGGAGGTCGCCACCATCACCGCCACGTAGAGCGCAGGGAGGATGTAGAAGGGGTCGGACTGGCCGAGATCGGGCAGCCACAGGAAGCCCTGGTTGAACTCGAAGTTGACGAACACGCGCCACAGGATGATGAACAGCGGCATCTGCAACACGATGGGCAGGCATCCACCGGCCGGATTGACGCCGGCCTCCTGGTAGAGCTTCATCGTCTCCTGCGTGAGCTTCTCGCGGTCGTCCTTGTACTTCTTCTGCAGCTCCTGGATCTTCGGCTGCAGCTTCTGCATGCCGAACATCGACTTCGTCTGGGTGCTGATGAGCGGCCAGATGAGCACGCGGAACATCAGCGTCAGCACGATGATCGCCAGCCCCCATCCCCCGACGTAGCCGTGGATGAACACCAGCAGCTGCACGATGACGAGCGACAACCGCCCGAGGATGTTGGGGCGGAACAGGCCCGGGAGGTCGAGGTACCCCTCCTGGTAGTAGCGCACCAGCTCGTTGCGCCCCGTGTAGATGGCGGCGCCGAGGGTGGTCGGCCCGGCGCCGTCGAGGGCGGTCGTGAGCGCTACGCGATTGGGCCGTAGGTACTCGGCCTGCACCCCCGTGACGTCACCATCGGGAAGCAGGATGATGGCGTCGGCGGTGTTGTTGTTGTTGTTCTGCAGCGCGGCGTAGCTGGGGTCGGGGTAGAGCTGCGAAGGCGGGTTGAGCGTGAAGTCGCTGCCGTGTCCGATCTTCACCACCGGGCTCTCGCTGCGCCCGATGCCCGGCACCGCCAGCGACAGCGTGGGGGCGCCTGCGTCGGCGGCCGGCGCTGCGGCGCTCGCCGCCGCGGCCGGCCCGCTCGCCGCGCCGGGCTGAACCGTCACCGACACGTGCAGCGTCTCCCGCACGGCGCTGACGACGACCGTCCGTTCCACCGAGCGGTCGCCGAGGCGGAACCGGAAGGTCCCGGTGATCTCGGTCTCGCCCGTCTGCGCCCAGCTCCCGGCGACGTCTTGTGGGGCGACGTAGTCGCCGTCGATCAGCAGCGCCGCCCCCGGCACCGCGGATTCGAACGGTACCAGGTTGACACGGTTGTCGATGGCGTAATCCTTGTAGTTCTGCCCCTTCTGTACCTTGGCGAACGCCGCCACGAGCTCCCCCGAGGCGTCGAAGAAGTAGTCGGTGCCCTTGGTGGGGATGCGCGTCAGCGTCGCGTCCTGCAGGCCACACAGGAACGACGGCGTGGCGCCGTCGCAGCTGGCCAGCGCCTTGTCGAGGTTTCGGAAGTCGCTCGTGGGGAACTCGTTGACGCCGAACACGATGCGGGCGTGGGCGAGCGGCGCGAGGGCGAGCAGCGCCAACACGATGGTACGCAGGATCTTCACGAGGCCTCCGTGGGGGAATCGCGCCGCGGAGCGTCGCTCCCGGCCGGCCGCACCTTGGGCGGCACGGGATCGAAGCCACCGGGGTGCAGCGGGTGGCACTTCAACACGCGCCTCAGCGCCAGCACGCCGCCCGCCAGGACGCCGTGGATCTCGATCGCTTCGATGGCGTAGGCGCTGCAGGTGGGGTGGAAGCGGCAGCTCGGCGCCCCCTTGAGGGGGGACAGCACCCGCCGGTAGAACCGGATCGGCGCCACCACCATCGCCCGTATCGCCCGCCTCACCGCAACCGCCCCCGCGCCAGGGCGCGCTCCAGCGAGCTCCGCAACTCCGCGTAGCTCACCGTGGCCGCCGACGGGCGCGCGATGATGACGAGATCGAACGACGGCGCGCCGGCGTGGCACGCCTCCGCGCTCACGCCCTGTCGCAGCAGGTCGCGCACCCCATCGCGCAGCCGCCGCCGCACGCGGTTGCGCACGACCGCGTTGCCCACCTTGCGGCTCACCACGATGCCCACCCGCACGTCCCCATGCTGTGCGGGGCGCCAGCGCAGGCTGAGATGCTTCGCGCCACCCGATCGCCCCTTGCGTAAGCGCTGGAAGGCTCGATCCCCCTTGAGTGAACGGAGGACCGTTGCTGGCGTCAGCGATCCGATACCGACAGGCGCTTGCGGCCCTTGGCGCGCCGCCGCCGGAGGATGTTGCGACCGCCGGGGGTCTTCATGCGGGCGCGGAAGCCGTGCGTCTTGGCGCGCTTGCGCTTGTTCGGTTGGTACGTACGCTTCATTCACGTTCTCCTTACGGGACCCGGCCAAGGCACGGGAAGCATCGGTCGCGGCGGGAGCCCTCGTCGTGGATACGACATCGCGGCCCCGCGGACCGAGCCGTTCGCAGTCGAGCCGTAAGAGCATAGCACAGGGCTCCGGCCGGCGCCAGCACGCGGCGGACCGGCCGCCACCCGGGCCCCTTGGTCGCCCGCCCGCGGCGTGCACGTGGGCGCCTTCGGGCGGCGCAGGAAGACGGCCCTACGCCAAGGTACCCCTCGCCCAAGGCGGCCCTCGCGTCACCGATCGCCGGCCGCGCGAGATACCGCCAGGCGGGCGATGGCCGTGTCCTGGACGCCGGTGCCGGTGAGGTCGCAGACCGTGACCTGGTCGTCACTGGTGCGGCCGGCCCGCGTCCCGGCGAGCACCTCGCCGAGCTCGGCGACGCGCGCCTCCCCCACGTCCACCCCGGCCGCGGCCGCGGCGCGCAGCTCGCCGATCGCCAGCCCCTGGCTGCGGCGATCGCTCACCACCACGTCGGCGCGCTCGAGCACCGCGGGCTCGAGCTCCTGCTTGTGCTCGGAATCCGAGCCCATGGCCGTGAGGTGCAGCCCGGGGTGCAACCATGCCGCTTGCACGATCGGCTCCTCCGCGGGCGTCGTCGTCACCACCACGTCGCTCTCCCGCACGGCGCGCTCCGCCTCGCCGACCGCCTCCACTCGCAGGCCGAGCAGCGGCGACATCTCCCGGGCCAGGCGCGCGGCCGCGTCGGGGCGGCGCGCCCACACCAGCGCCCTCGTGGGGCGTCGCACGAGGGTGAGGGCGCGCATCTGCCAGCGCGCCTGGGCTCCGGCCCCCAGCACCGCCACCGTGCCGACATCGGCGCGCGCCAGGGCGTCCGCCGCGGCGGCGCCCGCCAGGGCGGTGCGCACGTCCGTGAGGTAGCCGTTGTCGAGCAGCACGGCGCGCGGCACGCCCGTCAGGGCCGAGAGCACCACCATCAGGCCGCTCGCCGTGGGCAGGCCCAGCTCGGGGTTGCCGAAGAAGCCCGTGGAGAGCTTCACGGCGAAGCTGTCGAGCCCCCGCAGATATGCGCCCTTCACGTCCACTTCCCCCCGGTGCTCGGGCACGTCGATGCGCATCACCGGGGGCTGCACCGCCTCCCCGGCCGAGAGGCGGCGGAACGCCTCCCGCACGGCGTCGAGGCCCTCGTGGTCGAGGTCGACCAGGGCTCGGATGTCGTCCTCGTACAGGACCCGGGCGCGCCGTCGGCCGCCACCGCCCTCCCTCGCGCCACTCATGCCGACCCCTCCTCGCCGGACCCGTCATCGCCGTGGCCCGCCGGCCGTGCCGCGCCGACGATGCCGAGGAAGCGCTCGGCGTCGATGTTCCCGCCAGAGCACACCACGGCCGTCGCCCCCGCCGACGCCGGCAGCCGATCCTCGAGCAGCGCCGCGATACCCACGGCCGCGGCACCCTCGAGCACCTGCCGTTCGCGCGCGAACGCGAAGCCCATGGCTCGGGCGATGGCGCCCTCCCCCACCAGCACGACCTCGTCGACCAGCTCGGCGACCATCGCCAGGGTGTAGCGGTTGCGCTCGCCGATGCCGCCCTGGAGGCTGTCCGCCAGCGTTGGTTCCTCGCTCGTGGGGACGGGGTGGCCGGCATGGAGGCTGCGCGCCATGGCGGCCCCCCTCTCCATCGACACGCCGACGACGCGCACGCTGCGGTCGGCGGATTTCACCGCCAGCGCGACCCCGGCGACGAGCCCCCCACCCGACAGCGGAACGACCACCCGGCGCAGCTCGGGTAGCTCCTCGAGGATCTCGAGGCCGATGGTGCCCTGCCCCGCGATGACGGCAGGGTCGTCGAAGGGGTGGATGAGCGTGAGCCCCCGCTCCTCGACCAACCGCCGCGCGCGCACCTCGGCCTCGTCCTGGCTCTGGCCGGCGACCTCGAGCGTGCAACCTGTGGCGCGCAGGGCGTCGATCTTGTCCGCGGGCACGCGCTCGGAAACACACACGGTGGCCGGGATCCCGAGTCGGGCCGCGCACCAGGCGACGGCGCGCCCGTGGTTCCCGGTGGAAACGGCCACCACACCGCGCGCCCTCGCCCCGGGGTCGAGGGCGCTGAGGGCGTGCGCGGCGCCGCGCGCCTTGAACGCGCCGGTGACCTGCAGGTTCTCCAGCTTCAGGTGGACGCGCCCGCCGGCCGCGGACCTCAGGGCCGCGCTCTCGACCAGCGGGGTGCGCCGCACCACGCCGCGGATCGCTGCCGCCGCCGCGTAGATGTCGCGAAGGGTGGGGGCGCCGTCCATGGCACGCTACCGAAGCGGGATGCCGTCCTTGGGCATGCGGCGCTCCACCACCCGCACCAGCCACGACGACAGCAGCGTGAGCAGCAGGAACAGGCCCCCAACCATGCTCAGCGGCACCAGGTATCGGAAGGTTCGGTCGCCGATGATGGTGGCGAGGTTGAGCATCTCCAGCACCGTCACGGCGGACAGGATGGGCGTGTCCTTCAGCATCGACACCAGGTAGTTGCCGAGCGCGGGGATCACGCGCGGCACCGCCTGCGGCACCACCACGTCGCGGTAGGTCAGGAAGGCGGGCATGTTGAGCGCCAGCGCCGCCTCCCACTGTCCGCGCGGGACCGCCTCCAGGCCCGCCCGGTAGACCTCCGAGGTGTAGGCGCTGTACTGCACGCCCAGCGCGATCGCCCCGGTCAGGAAGGCCGGGAGGATCACGCCGTAGTTCGGCAACACGAAGTACAGGAAGTACAGCTGCACCAGCAGCGGCGTGTCGCGCACGAACTCGATGAAGACCGCCGTGGGCCAGGAGATGAGCTTGAAGGGCAACGAGCGCAGCAGCGCGAAGATCAGCCCCAGGACGAGGGCGATGACGAAGCCCAGGCCGGTGGCCTCCAGCGTGATGATCATGCCGCGCAGGAGGATGGGGATGATGGAGAGCGCGAACCCGAGGTTGGAACTCAGGTCCCACGCGATTCCGAACATCATGAGCGTGCCCTCGCGGCGGCGACGCCGACGCGCCGCGCGATGCTGGCCTCGAGCCAGCGCATGCCGGCCATCAACACCAGCGCCATGGCGAAGTACAGCAGCAGCGTGAGCGAATAGATGGGCACGGTGTCGAGCGTGATGTTGCGCAGGTTCTGCGCACGGAAGGTCAGATCCGACAGCGTGATGAGCGAGACGAGGGCGGTGTCCTTGAGGTTCTGCACCACCAGGTTGCCGAACGGCGGCATCATCTCGACCAGCGCCTGCGGCAGCACCACGTTCCAGAGCGTATAGCGCCGCGTGAAGTTGACGGCCACGGCGGCCTCGTACTGGGCCTTGGGCACCGCCAGGATGGCCCCACGGACGACCTCCGCGCCATAGGCGCCGATGTTGAGCCCCAGCGCCAGGATGCCCGCGGAGATGGGGCTCAACCGGATTCCCAACAAGGGCAACGCGTAAAATAGCCAGAACATCTGCACCAGCAGGCTGGTGCCACGAAACACCTCGATATACACCACGGCCAGCCAACGGGCCGGCCACAGGCGGGAGAGCTTGGCGATCCCGGCGGCGAACGCCAGCAGCCCGCCCAGCACGGTCGACGCCACGGCCAACTCGGCCGTCACTCGCGCCCCGCGCAACAGCGGTGGCAGCAGCGTGGTCAGGGTCTCCATGGTCGTTCCTCCGTGTCCTGTCCCCAATCGCCGCCCCGCACGCGGGCGGCAGCCCAATGGGATCGGCGCGCGCTGCGGGGTCGGCCTATCCGCCGGGGGCGGGGGCGCCGCTCGGCGGCGCCCCCCCGGCGATCGCGAGTCACTGCGCCGAGCACAGCTCCTCGGTGGTCTTGGCCAGGGCCAGGTCCACGTCCTGATTGCTCAGGCCGTAGCCCGTGAGGATCTGGCGGTAGGCGTCGGTCTGCTGGAACTTGGCGAGCTCGGCATTGAAGGCGTCGCGGAAATCCTTCGAGCCCATGTTGAAGGTGAAGCCGCCCCAGCTCCGGACGGGCTTGCCGTCGATGACCGGGTCGTTGAACGGCTCGGCGAGTTCGACCTTGTCGGAGTTCTCGGCCAGGCGGGCGGCCGTGAGGCCGGTGGCCGCGTAGGCGTCGATGCGACCGGTCTCCACCGCGGAGAGCGCGTCGGTGTTCGACGGGATGGCCACCAGCTGGTTGTCGGGGATGCCCATGGCGTGCGCCATGTCGAGCTGGTCGGCACCGGAAACGATCCCCATCTTCAGCGAGCTGTCCTGGACGAAGGCCTCGTAGCCGTGGATATCATCCGGGTTGCCCGCCTTGACGAGCAGGCCCTCGCCGTAGCTGGAGTTGGGCTTGGAGTACACCACCTGCTGGCAGCGCGCCGGCAGGATCGCCTGGCTGGCGGCGGCCAGGTCGTAGCGGTCGGCCTTGAGGCCCGGGATGAGCGAGCCGAACTCGGTCACGACCCACTGGATGTCGGTGATGCCCATGTTGTTGAGCACGGCCGTGGCGACCTCGGGGGCGATGCCCTTGGCATCCCCGCTGGCGTCGACGAAGCCGTACGGGATCTCGTTGGCGGTGGCGATGCGGGCGTATCCGCGCTGCTGGATCTGGTCGAGCGTGGTGCCCTGAGCGAAGGCGAGGGCGCCCACCAATGCGACGAGAACAGCGAGCGACAAGGTGCGGATCAGACGGTTGGCCATGGAAACCTCCTCGGTTTCTGTACCTGGATGCGTAGGGGTTCGGGCGCGTTGCGGCGCGCGTGCCCCGTGACGGACCGGACGGCGCCCGGTGGCGCCAATCCGGTCCCCTCGCCGGGCCGGCGCCGGCCCGGCGGGCCGCCCGCGCCGACTGCGGCGAACGTGATGGGGTGATGCATGCTCTCCCTCCCCTCCTCGAACGGGATCGAGGACGACCTCAGTGTTCCAGCACCGCCTTGAGGAAGCTCTGGGTGCGTGGGTTCTCGGGCTGGCTGAAGATCTTCGACGGCGGGCCCTCCTCGGCGACCCGTCCGGCGTCGAAGAACACGACCCGGTCGGATACGTCGCGGGCGAAGCCCATCTCGTGCGTGACGATCAGCATCGTCATGTTGGTCTCGTGGGCGAGCTGGCGCAGGATGCCGAGGACTTCGCCGACGAGCTCCGGGTCCAGCGCGGAGGTGACCTCGTCGAAGAGCATCAGGTCGGGGTCCATGGCCAACGCCCGGGCAATAGCCACGCGCTGCTTCTGTCCGCCTGAGAGCTGCGCCGGGAAGGCCTCGGCCTTGTCAGCAAGCCCGACCATGTCGAGCAGCTCGCGTCCGCGTGCCTCTGCCTCGGAGCGTTGGAGCCCCTTGACGTGGATGGGTGCCTCAGTGACGTTGCGAAGCACGTTCATGTTGGGGAACAGGTTGAAGTGCTGGAACACCATGCCGATACGGTTGCGGACGCGGTGCAGGTGGCTCTCGGTGGCCGGCAGCACCTTGCCGTTGGCCTCCCGGTGCCAGAGCGGGTCGCCGCCGACGTGGATCTTGCCGGAGTCGGGCTTTACGAGCGTCATCAGGACGCGCAGGATGGTGGTCTTGCCCGAGCCGCTGGGCCCGATGATGGCGACCTTCTCGCCGGTCGACACGGTGAAGTCCAGATCGTCCAACACGGTGAGCGAACCGAACGCCTTGCGCACCTTCTCGAAGCGCACCATCGGCTCGGCCTGCGCCAGGGCCTCGGCTCTGGCGGCGGCCGATCGATCGGGCGGTGAACTGGAACTGCTCAGCGACACGGGTACCTCCTCCTGGAGCCCCACCGGGCCCGGCTCATGCGAAGCGGAAGCTCGCCAGCTTGAGCTCCGTCATCTCGTGGATCGCGAAGCGTACACCCTCACGTCCTAGCCCCGACGCCTTGACGCCGCCGAAGGGCATGGCGTCGATACGCACGTCGGTGCTGTCGTTGACCATCACGCCGCCGTATCGGAGCTCGCGCACCGCGCGATGGGCGACGTCGAGGTCGCGGGTGAAGATGGCCGCCTGAAGGCCGGTATCCACGGCGTTGGCCAGGTTCACGGCCTCATCGAGACCGGTGACGCGCTGGAGCACGGTGACCGGTCCATAGACTTCGTCCCGGGCCAGACGGCTCGTGACGGGCACACCCTCGAGGACGGTCGGCTCGAAGTGCGTACCCCGGTGCGCACCGCCGATCAACAGGCGGGCTCCGGCGTCCAGCGACTCTTGTACCATGCCCGCGACCCGCTCCGCGTTCGCCTCGTCGATCAGGGGCCCCATGTCGCTCTCCTCATCCAACTTCGGCCCCGCGCGCACGCCGAGCGCGCCCGCCGTGAAGCGCTCGCGCACCTCGTCGTAGACCGCCTCGTGCACCAGCAGTCGCTGGACGTGCAGGCAGTTCTGCCCCGCCGCCCAGAACGCGCCGGAGACGATCCGCGGCAGCGCCCCGTCCAGGTCGGCATCGGGCATCACGATGGTAGGGGCGTTGCTGCCGAGCTCCATGCTGTAGCGCTTCAGTCCACCGGCACGCTGGATCGCCAGGCCGGCCTCCCGCCCGCCGGTGAACGACACCAGCCGCACGCGCGGGTCCTCGACCAGCGCGGCCGCGACCTCACGGCCCGGCCCCGTCACCACCTGCAGCAGCTCCGGGGGCACGCCGGCCTCGAGGAGCGTTCTCACCAGGGCGACGCCCGAGAGCGGCGTCTTGGAGTCCGGCTTGAGCACCACGGCGTTGCCGGCGGCGAGGGCGGGCCCCACCTTGTGCGCCACCAGGTTGAGGGGGTCGTTGAAGGGCGTGATGGCGACCACGATGCCCACGGGCTCCGGCAGGTAGTACCCGAAGCGGTTCTCGTGCCCCGGGCGTTGGTCGAAGGGCACGGTCTCGCCGTGGATGCGGCGGGCCTCCTCCGCGCTGAGGCGCAGCGTGTCCGCGGCCCGCGCGGCCTCGGCCCGGGCCTCTCGTATGGTCTTGATGCCCTCGCGCGCGATCCGCCGCGCGAAGGACTCGAGGTCCCCCTCGACGGCCTGCGCCGCGGCCTGCAGCGCGGCCATGCGCCGGTGGACGGGCCAACGCCGGCCGATCTCGGCACCGCGGGCCGCGGCCTCGAGAGCCGAGCGGGCATCGTCCGCATCGCCGCGCGGAACCGTGTCCACCACGCTGCCATCGTCGGGATCACGCACCGTGATGACCTCACGTCGTTCGGTCCAGCGCCCATCGAGAAGCATCTGCACCCGCGCTCACCCCCTCCCGCGGCGCAGCGCCAGCAGGTCCTCGACCAGCGCGTAGCCCGTCGCCAGCCGACCCGCACCGGGCCCGATGAGGGTGACGTCGCCGAGGAGCTCGGTGGCGAAGGTGGCGGCGTTGGTGGCGCCGCGCACCTGGGCAAGCGGGTGACTATCGGGCAGACGCTCCGGCGCGACTCTCGCCGTGACGCCCTCGGTGCCACGCTCGATGGTGGCCAGCAGTCGCCAGCGCTCGCCGGCGTCGAGCGCGGCACGCACGGCCGCCGCGTCCAGCTCGCGGATACCGCGCCGCGGCACGTCCGCCATGGTGAGTGGCGCGCCCATCACCACGTTCGCCAGGATGACGGCCTTCCCGGCCGCATCCACGCCGTCGACATCGCCGCTGGGGTCGGCCTCGGCGTACCCCTCGCGCTGCGCCTCGGCCAGCGCCTCGTCGAAGCCGAGGCCGCCCTCCATGCGCGTGAGGATGTAGTTGGTGGTGCCGTTGAGGATCCCCTGGATGCGGTGTACGACCGCGCCCGCCAGTTGGTCGCGTCCCAGGCTCAACACCGGGGTCCCGCTCATGACCGTGCCCTCGATGCCGAGCGCCGCGCCGTGCGACGCCGCCAGCGACGTCAGCTCCGCGAAGTGCAGCGCCACCGGCCCCTTGTTGGTGGTGATGACGTCGAGGCCGCGCTCCAGGGCCGCGCGCATGTGGTCCAGCGCCGGCTGGCCGGTGCGCAGGTCGGTGAAGCTCAGCTCCGCCACCGCGTCGGCGTCCGCCTCGCGGATCGTGGCCAGCGCGTCGAGGCCCCGGGCATCGGCCTCCAGGCCGTCGAATCCGCCCGCCTCCGCGGCCCGCAGCAGGGTGTCGGCCGGCCATCCCTCGGAGCGTCGCACGCCGCCGAGGCGCAGATCGCTCACGGCGGTGATGACGGGCTCGATGCCGTAGCGCTGCCGGAGCCCCTCGCCGTACCGGGCGAGGATCTCCGCGAACCCCCGCCCGACCGTACCGAAGCCGATCACGGCGATGCGCACCGTGCTCACGCCGGCTCGCGCTCCCGGGCCGCCGCAACTCCCTCCAGGGCCTCGTCGAGATCCCGGATCAGGTCGTCGGGGTCCTCGATGCCCACCGAGTAGCGCACCAGGGACTCCGGGATGCCGAGTGCGGCGCGCTCGGCCTGCGTCAACTCGACGTGACTGCCCGTCGCGGGCGGCGCCACCACCGTCTCGACGGCGCCCAGATTGGCGGCCCGGTGCGCGAACCGCAACGCCGGGAGGAAGGTCCGTACGGAGGCGAATCCGCCCACCAGCTCGAACGACAGCATGCCGCCGAAGCCGCGCATCTGGCGCGACGCCACCGCATGACCCGGGTGGCTCGGGAGGCCCGGGTAGAACACGCGCTCCACGGCAGGATGCGCCTCGAGATGCTCCGCGATGCGTTGGGCGCTGCGGTTCTGCCGGTCGACGCGGAGCGCCAGCGTCTTCATGCCGCGCAGCAGCAGGTAGGCCGCCTCCGGATGCAGCGTGGCCCCGTTGATCTCGCGGAAGTGGTAGATGTCCGCCACGGTGCCGGCGGGCCCCACCACCGCGCCGCCCAGGGCGTCGGCATGCCCGCCGAGGAACTTCGTGGCGCTGTGCACGACCAGGTCGGCACCGAGCCGGAGCGGGTTCTGGTTGATGGGCGTGGCGAAGGTGTTGTCCACCACCACGGTGGCGCCCACCTCGTGGCCGGCCTTGGCCAGGCGCTCCAGGTCGAGCACCTTGCAGGTGGGGTTGGTGGGGCTCTCGAGGTAGAGCACGTCGCAACCCTCCGCGACGGCCGCCAGGATGGCCTCCTCGTCCTCGGTATCGCACAGGGTGACGAGGATCCCGAAGCGCGGCAGGAACTCCGAGAAGATCTTGTTGGTTCCCCCATAGGTGTCCTTGACCGACACCACGCGCTGCCCCGGCGAGAGGAGGGTGAAGAGCGTGTTGCTGATCGCCGCCATGCCGGTGGCGAAGCTTGTGGCGGCCTCGGCCCCCTCGAGCTGACGCACCTTCTCCTCGAACACGGTCACCGTGGGGTTGGTGTTGCGGCCGTAGATGTGCCCGGGGCGCTCCCCGAGCGCGACCTCTCGCCACACGTCGATGTCGTCGTAGCCGAACGACACGCTGTGGACCACGGGCACCTGGGTGGCCCGCCCCATCCACGTCTCGTCCTCCCCGGCCCATACGGCCAGCGTCTCCAGCGTCGCGTCGCGACGATCGCTCTTCATATCGTTCCTCCTTCGAATCGGGGCGCGCCCCGAAAGCTCACCGTACGGACAGCACGGGGCTGCCAAGGTAGTCGTTGAGGCGGCTGAGAATCAGCCGCATGTGTCCGCGGCGCACCGCGGCCATGGCACGCATGTCGCGGTCGCGCAGCGCGGCGACGACGTGCTCGATCTCATCGGCGATGGCGTCGACCTCGGCCCGCCACTCCATCTCAGGCAGGATCTGAAGCCATACGCGCGAGGTCTGGTAGAACAGCCGGTCGGCGATCTCCCGCAGCGGCTCGTTGCCGACCGCACGTGAGAGCTCCTCGTTGAATCGCATGTAGATGCGCGCGAGCTCACGTGGGTCGCGCCGTTCCCGCAGCTCCGCCGCTTCCAGGCCGAGGGCCGCCAGGAGCCCCAAGTGGTCGTCGTTGACGCGCCCCGCGGACATATCCCCGATCACGTCGATGAGCTTCAGGCGCAAGGCGTACACCTCCCGCAGGTATTGGAGGTCGACGGTGGTGACCATGGTGCCGACGCCGTGGCGGCTCACCACCAGGCCCTCGAACTCGAGCCGCTGGAGCGCCTGGCGGACGGGGGTGCGGCTGACCCCGAAGTCCTGGGCCAAGGCGTTCTCGCTCAGCATCGCCCCGGGTGGGTAGTCGAGCAGGCAGATGCGGTCGCGCAGGGCGAGGTAGATGCCGTCGGCTCCCCGGGCGCGCTCGCCCCCGGTGGGTCGTTGCATAGACTTCCAATCGCCTCCCTCCGTGGTCGGTCCGACGGGGCCCTCGTATCGGGCGTTTTCGTCTTGACCAGGTGCTTTCTGTGGGACTAGAATGCGGTCAGCGGAGCACTTGTATACAACTTGTAGACATCGGAAGTGTACGCGGCGCCCCGGTAGCTTGTCAACTCCGGAGAGCGCGAAAGGGGCGACGGATGCGTCGACGCAGCGATCTGGTGTTCCCGATGAACGAGTACGAGCGCCGCCTGGCCGGGCTGCGCGAGCGGATGGCGGCTCGCGGGCTGGACGCCCTGCTCACCACGACACCGGAGAACATCACCTACCTCACGGGGTTCCACAGCCCCGGACACTACTGGTTCCAGGGCCTGGTGGTGCCGCTAGGCGGCGAGCCCTTCGCCTTCTCGCGCCTGCTCGAGACGAGCGGGGTCCAGGCCCTCACCTGGGTGGAGCTCAACTACGGCTACCACGATAGCGACGACGCCATGGCCGGCCTCGCCACCCGCCTGCTGGAGCACGGCCTGGGCGAGGCCAACATCGGCTACGAGAAGGACTGCTGGTTCTTCACCGCCTCGCAGCAGGACCGCCTGCTCTACGCCCTCCCAGGCTGCGACTTCCGGGACGTCTCGGGGCTGGTGGAGGGGATGCGGCTGGTGAAGTCCGAGCTGGAGGTGGCGCTCATCCGCGAGGCCGGCGCGTCCGCCGCGGCCGGCATGCAGGCGGGCGTCGGGGCGGTGGCGGAGGGCGCCAGCGAGAACGATGTGGCGGCCGCCATGCTCGAGGCGATGGTGCGCGGCGGCAGCGACTGGCCCTCCATCGTGCCCTTCGTGGCATCGGGCGAGCGCGGCGCCATCGGGCATGCCACCTGGGCTCGGCGCAGCATCCGCCGGGGCGACAGCGTGTTCCTCGAGATCGGCGGTTGCCGCCATCGCTACCACGCGGCGATGATGCGGACCGTGGTGGTGGGCCCCGTGGACGACCATCGCAGGGCGGCCTTCGAGGTCGTCGATGGCGCCTTCGACCTCGCCGTGCGCAGCATCCGCCCCGGCGTGGCCGCCGGCGAGATCGACCGGCTCTGCCGGGAGTACATCGCGGAGCAGGGCTTCGGGGAGCATCAGTCCTCCCGGACCGCGTACTCCATCGGCCTGGCGGTACCTCCGGATTGGGGGGAGGGGCAGATCCTGAGCATGAAGCCCGGCGAGGGGCGGTTGCTCGAGCCCAACATGACCTTCCACCTACTCCCCTGGGTCCAGCTCGGCGAAGCCGGCGGAATGGGCTGCACGGAGACGGTGCGGGTCACCGAGGACGGTTGTGAGGTGCTGACGCGCTTCCCCAGGCGCCTGTTCGAGGCGTGAGCGTAGGCCCGGCCGGAGCCCCGCGCGGGGCAGGCGCGAGCAGGCGCCGGCCGGGCGGCGCGGGCGCTCAGCCGGGCGCCGGTGCGACCGGCGCGAAATCCTCCCCCGCGAGGCTCTGAAGGGCCGCCGCCACACCCAGCACAGCATCGTCACGCAGTGCGGGCGCCAGCACCTGCACGCCCACGGGCAGCCCCGACGGCGTGCGGCCGGCAGGCACCGATGCGGCCGGCAGCCCGGCCAGGTTGGCGAGACAGGTGCACACGTCGCCGAGGTACATCGCCAGCGGGTCGTCGCGCTTCTCGCCCAGCCGGTAGGCGGCGGTCGGCGCGGTGGGCGTGAGCAGCACGTCGACGTCGCTCAGCGCCGCCGCCAGGTCGTTCGCGATCACCCGCCGGACCTTCAGCGCCTTGCCGTAGTAGGCGTCGTAGTAGCCCGCCGACAACGCGAAGCTCCCCATCAGCACGCGCCGGCGCACCTCGCGGCCGAGCGTGGCGCCGCGCGAGCGCATCATCACGGCCTCCTGCCCGTCGCCGTCGGAACCCACGCGGGCGCTGTAGATCATGCCGTCGTAGCGCGCCAGGTTGCTGCTCGCCTCCGCGGTCGCCACCAGGTAGTAGGTTGCCACGGCGTACCGCACGCTGGGCACGCTCACATCGCGCACCTCCGCGCCCAGCGCGCGCAGCGCATGAATGCTGCGTTGCAGCGCCTCGCGCACCTCCGCAGCGTTGCCCTCCCCGGCCAGCTCGCGCACCACGCCCACGCGCAGGCCCGACAGGGCGGAGTCGCTTGCCACGTCGCGTGCCGCGACCGGCGCGAAGGCGGGCGCGAAGGCGCCCTCCTCCACCTCCAGGCTGGTCGCGTCCATCGGGTCGTGCCCGGCCATCACCGCCAACGCCGCCACCGCGTCCCCGACGTCGCGCGTCAGCACGCCGACCTGGTCGAGCGAGCTGGCGTAGGCCACCACGCCGTAGCGCGACAGCCGTCCGTAGGTGGGTTTGAAGCCGAGCGTGCCGCAGAACGACGCCGGCAGGCGCACCGACCCACCCGTGTCGGTCCCCAGGGCCAACGGCACCACGCCGGCGGCCACGGCGATCGCCGAACCGCCGGAGGAGCCGCCCGGCACACGCCCTGGGTCCCACGGGTTGCGGGCCGGGCCGAAAGCGGAGTTCTCGTTGCTCGACCCCATGCCGAATTCGTCCATGTTCGCCTTGGCGATGACGACGGCGCCGGCCGCCTCCAGGCGGGCCACGGTGGTCGCGCTGGCGGGCGGCACGAAGCGCTCCAGGCTGCGTGAGCCGGCCGTCGCGGGGACGCCCTCCAACAGCAGGTTGTCCTTCACCACCACGGGTACGCCCGCGAGCGGCCCGAGCGCCTCCCCGCGGGCCCGCGCCGCGTCCAGCGCACGCGCCCGCTCGAGCGCCCGCTCGTCGGCCAGGGTGAGGAACGCACCCAGGGGCGCAATCGACCGGGCGCGCTCGAGCGCGGCGCCTACCACGTCCTCGGCGCGCTGAGCGCCCTCGCGCACGGAGCGTGCGATGGTTCGGGCGGTATCCATGGCTCCGGAGCATACCAGAGCCGGCCGGGTATCCGGGAGCCCCGTCTGGGACGCGGTTCGAGTGCCCGATTTCATGACACCCGTGGTATGGGCTACGGATATAATGGGTGGGCATGGAGTCCGTACGCCCGCCCCCGGCCGAAACGCGCATCCAGGGCGCGGGCCACAGCGAGGCCGGCAAGGTCCGCGCGGTGAACCAGGACAGCTTCTTCGTGGGTCCCGTTCCCGGGCGCGGCTATCTCGCCATCGTGGCGGACGGGATGGGCGGCCACAAGGCGGGCGAGGTGGCGAGCCAGAAGGCCGTCGCGGCGCTGCGTCGTGAGCTCGAGCGCAGCCGCGCCCACCCCCCGGTGGCGCTGGCCAAGGCCGCACAGAGCGCCAATGCCGAGATCTACTCCTTCGCGCTCGAGCACCCGGAACACCGCGGCATGGGCACCACCCTCACGGCGGTGCTGCTCGACGATCAGGTGGGGCTGGTCGGCCACGTCGGCGACTCGCGCGCCTACCTGGTGCGCGACTCCTCCATCCGTCAGCTCACCGCGGACCACAGCTGGGTCGCCGATCGCGTGCGCCAGGGGTTGTTGACGGAGGACGAGGCGCGCCGCCACCGCTGGCGCAACGTCATCACCAACGCCCTGGGCGCCACCGCCACCTTCCGACTCGACGTGCTGCACTTCGCGGTGCGCCCCGGCGATCGCCTGCTGCTGTGCAGCGACGGCGTCAGCATGCTGCTGTCCGAGACCATGATGGCCCAGGTGGCGCGGGAGTCCCCACCCGCACAGGCCGCCCGGCAGCTCGTCGTGGAGGCCAACGACCGCGGCAGCCCCGACAACGTGACGGCCGTGGTCATCGAGGTGCACGAGGTGGAGGCGCGGGCCAAGCGCTACACCCTGCCGGCTTCGGCCGAGGAGGCCGAATCGGTGGACATCGGCGACACCATGAGCGGCATCCGGCGCATCGAGGAGGAGTACCCCTCGAACGGCCCGCTCGGAAAGCTGCGCAAGCACCCCTGGTATCCGTACCGGGTGTGGCTGCTGGGGTCGCTCTACCTGCTGCTGCTGTTCCTACTGTTCAGCCTCTGGCGCGGCTGACCCCGCGCGGCGCGGTCGCGCCCTGCTACCCTGGGGGCATGCGACGCATCGTGAGCACCGACAAGGCACCCGCCGCCGTGGGACCGTACTCGCAGGCCGTCCGCGTCGGCGACCTGTTGTTCACCGCGGGGCAGATCCCGCTGCGCCCGGACGGCACGCTCGTCGACGGCGACGTGCGCAGCCAGACGCGCCAGGTGATGGAGAACCTCTCACAGGTCCTGCAGGCCGGGGGCTCGAGCCTGGACCGCGTCGTGAAATGCACGTGCTTCCTGACGGACATGGACGATTTCGCGGCCGTCAACGAGGTCTACGGCAGCTACTTCGGCGACGAGCCCCCGGCCCGCAGCGCCGTGCAGGTGGCGCGGCTGCCGAAGGACGTTGCCATCGAGATCGAGGCCATCGCGGCGCTGTGAGCGGAGCCGATCAGGCGTACAGCGCCACCAGGTACACCATGTAGGCCAGCAGCAGCGCCACCGCGGCACTGCGCCCGAGGCGTTGGCGGCGCCACATCAGGGGCAACAGCGCGAGGCTGAACAGCACCATCACCACCACGTCGACGGTGACCCCGCGGCCGTCGAAGTGGATGGGCCTGGTCACCGCGGTGACGCCGAGCACGGCCAGCAGGTTGAAGATGTTGGAACCGATGATGTTACCCAGGATGAGGTCGCTCTCGCGCCGCAGTGCCGCCACGAAGCTGCTGGCCAGCTCGGGTAGGCTGGTACCCACCGCTACCAGGCTCAGCCCGATCACGCGCTCGGGCACCCCCAGGGCCGTGGCGATGGTGACGGCGCCGGTCACCAGCGAGCGCGCACCCAGCCACAGGACCAAGACGCCCACGGCCGTGCCGGCCAGTGCGAGACCCACCGGCAGGCGGCCCGCCCTGCTTGCCTCCTCCACCTCTCCCAGCACCACCGACCCGGAGCGCGTGATGAACCACAGGAAGCCAGCCAGCAGCGCCAGCAGCAGCACGCCCTCCCAGCGAAGGATGGCGCCTCCCCACAGCACGGGCATGAGCAGCAGGGTGATGCCGAGCATCAGGGGGAGCTCGCGGCGCACGAAGCGGCTGTCGCTGGAGATCGGGTAGATCAGCGCCGTGAGGCCCAGGATGAAACCCACGTTGGCGATGTTGGACCCCACCACGTTGCCGATGCTGATCTCCGGCGTGCCGGTCAGGGTGGCCGTGAGGCTGGCCGCCAGCTCCGGAGCGCTGGTGCCGAAGGCGACCACGGTGAGGCCGATGACCATGGGGCGTACGCCGAGCCGCGCGGCCAGGCCGCTGGCACTGCGCACGAGGGCCTCGCCCCCGGCGTAGAGCAACACGATCCCGATCACGACGTAGACGTAACTCACGGCGGTCAGCCTACCACCCGCCTTGGCGCGCCCGCGGGGCATCTCGGCGCGCCGGGATCGCGGCGCGGCACCGTCCCCGCGCCCGGTCCGGGGGCGCCCGCCGGCGCCGGCCGCGGCCCGGGCGGAGGCGCCCCCGCCCGCCGCGGCCACGACAACGGGGGGCGGCCGCGGCCGCCCCCCGAAGGTGTCGAGGTCACCGAGGGCGGCTCAGGCCTGCCGCCACAGCACCTCGCGCTTGACCTCCTGGATGGCCTGCGTCACCGGGATGTCGCGCGGGCAGGCCTCGGTGCAGTTGTAGGCCGTGCGGCAACGCCACAGGCCGTTGGCCTGGTTGAGCGCCTGTAGGCGCCGCTCGGCGCCGGTGTCCCGCGAATCGAAGATGAAGCGGTGGGCGTTGACGATGGCCGCCGGGCCGATGTAGCGACCGTTGGTCCAGAACACCGGGCAGCTCGTGGTGCAGGCGGCGCACAGGATGCACTTGGTGGTCGCGTCGAAGCGCTCGCGATCCTCGACGCTCTGGTAGCGCTCCGTGGTGGGCGGCGCATCGTCGTTGATGAAGTACGGCAGCACCGCCTTGTAGGCGTCGAAGAACGGCTCCATGTCGACGATGAGGTCCTTGAGCACCGGCAGGCCGCGCAGCGGCTCCACCGTGATGTCGGGCCCCAGGTCCTTCACCAGCACCTTGCAGGCCAGGCGGTTCACGCCGTTGATCACCATGGCGTCCGAACCGCAGATGCCGTGAGCGCAGCTCCGGCGGTAGGTGATGCTGCCGTCCTGCTCCCACTTGAGCACATTGAGTACGTCCAACACGCGGTCCATGGCGCTCGCCTGGAGCTTGAACTCCTGCCAGTGGGCCCGGCGGTCGCTCTCCGGGTTGAAGCGTTTGATCTTGACCGTGACGTCCATGGTTGCCCGTCCCTAGTAGACGCGAGGCTTCGGCTCGTAGCTGCCGAGCGTCACCGGCTTGTAGTCGATGCGGATCTTGCCGTCCTCACGGTACACCAGGGAGTGCTTGAGCCAGGTCCCGTCGTCGCGCTCCTTGAAGTCCTCACGGGAGTGCGCGCCGCGCGACTCCTGCCGGTTGAGGGCCGCGTGCACCAGCTGCTCGGCGTTGTCGAGCAGGAAGCCCAGCTCGAGGGCCTCCATCAGCTCCGTGTTGAAGAGCTTGCCCTTGTCCTCCACGCCGATCTCCTTGAAGCGCTGCTGGAGCGCTGCGACCTCGTCGCGCTGTTGGGTCAGCGTCTGTTCGGTGCGGAACACCGAGGCGTTGTCGGTCATGCTGGCCTGCAGGTCGCGCCGCAACTGCGACACCCGCTCCTTGCCGCTGCCGCCTAGCGCGCCGTCGAGCTGCTCGCGCGCGAGGTCCTGGTTGTCGGCCGGGAGATCGCCGTAGCCGGTGGAGGCGGCGTACGCCGCGGCGTTGATGCCCGCGCGGCGTCCGAACACCAGCAGGTCACCCAACGAGTTGGTGCCCAGCCGGTTCGCCCCGTGCAGGCTGGCGCAAGCCACCTCGCCCGCGGCGTAGAGCCCCGGCACGACGGTGTTATCGCCGTCGCGGATGACGTTGGTATCGATGGTGGTGGGGATCCCACCCATGGCGTAGTGGGCGGTCGGGTTCACCGGCACGGGCTGGGTCAGGGGATCGACGCCCAGGTAGATGCGCGCGAACTCCGTGATGTCGGGCAGGCGCGTCTCGATGATCTCGGCATCGATGTGTGTGAGGTCGAGCAGGATGTGGTCCTTCTCCTCGCCCACCCCGCGCCCCTCGCGCACCTCGAGGTACATCGCGCGGCTCACCATGTCACGCGGCGCGAGATCCTTGATGGTAGGGGCGTAGCGCTCCATGAAGCGCTCCCCCTCGCTGTTGCGCAGGATCCCGCCCTCACCGCGGGCGCCCTCGGTGAGCAGCACTCCGATGCGGTACAGGCCGGTCGGGTGGAACTGGTAGAACTCCGGGTCCTCGATGGGGATGCCGCGGCGGTAGACGATGCTCATGAGGTCGCCCGTGAGCGCGTGGGCGTTCGAGGTGACCTTGAACATGCGGCCGTTGCCGCCGGTGGCGATGATGGTGGACTTGGCGTGGAAGGTGTGGAGCTCCCCGGTGGCCAGCTCGTACGCCACCACCCCGCGGCACTCGCCATCGACCATGATGACGTCGAGCACGTGGAACTCGTTGAAGAACGTGACGTTGTCCTTGATCGACTGCTGGTACAGCGTCTGCAGGATCATGTGGCCGGTGCGATCCGCCGCGTAGCAGGCGCGCTCCACCGCCGACTTGCCGTGCTCCCGCGTGTGCCCGCCGAACTTGCGCTGCGCGATCTTGCCCTCGGGTGTGCGGCTGAACGGGAGGCCCATGTGCTCGAGGTCGTAGACGGCGGTGATGACCTCCTCGGCAAACGTCGTCGCCACGTCCTGGTCGGTAAGGTAGTCGCCGCCCTTGACGGTGTCGAAGGCGTGCCATTCGGGATGGTCCTCGCTGATGTTGCCGAGCGCGGCCCCCACGCCGCCCTGGGCCGCGCCCGTGTGGGAGCGCGTCGGGTAGAGCTTGGAGAGGACCGCCACCGACACGTTCGGGTTCTGCGCCGCGTAGCGTGCCGCCATCAGGCCGGCACCGCCGGCTCCCACGACGATCACGTCATACCTGTGTGCTCGCTTCATCGCGTCCTTCCTAGCTCCCGGTGCTGAGGTTGCGCACGGCCTCGCCCATCTGGTCGAAGGAGAAGGCCCACAGCGTCATCACGCCCACCACGAAGAGCAGCGCCGCGACCGTGAACACCACCGCCTTGGTGACGAAGCGCACCCCGGGGCGGCGGACGTAGTCCTCGATGCTGTAGCGCAGTCCGTTGACGCCGTGGAGCATGGCGAATCCCAGGAGGAAGGAGTCGTACACCTTCACCCAGGCCTTCGACAAGCGCTCGGCGACGTAGCTGTAGTCGACCGTGGAGACGTTGATCTGGATGTTGTTGAAGAAGATGTGCCCGAACACCAGGAACACCAGCAGCAGGCCACTGACGCGCATGAACACCCACCACAGCAGCTCGCCGTTGGTGCTGTAGGTGGTGCGGGCCTCGGAGAGGGTCCTGGGCCGAACGGCCATCAGGCACGCCCCACGATCTCGGGCAGCACCTTCACCAGGATGGGGATGCCGATCACCGTGGTGAGGCCGAGCACGCCGTACCACATCGCACGCTGGTAGCGCACGCCCCAGGACGTGAAGTCCATCACGATGATGCGCAGGCCGTTGAGGCCGTGGTAGATGACGGCGGCCATCACCAGGACGAGACCGATGCGGAACGGCCACTGGTGGTAGAACACCAGGAACGCGTTGAACGGGCCGTCCGGCCCGTACATCACCAGGCTGATGTCGAAGACGTGGAGCAGCAGGTACAGCGCCAGCGCGATCCCGGTGACCCGGTGGAGCGCGAAGGCCCACTGACCCTCTCTACCTCGATACATAGACGACCTCCTGGGGTCCAGCGGGAGTGGTTCCGCTTCGTCCACGGGATTGTATCACCGGCCGCCTCCGTCCCGACACGGGCACGGGTCCCGCCGACTCCACCGTGCGGGTGGCTCGCGCGCTCCGGGGGCGCCCTGGCGGCTGGTAGGGTCGGGGCGTGGGACACGCTACGCGCCATCGCCGCAGTGAGCCGCCCCGGGCACCGGCCCGAGGGCGGCCGCGCCGCGCGGTGGCCGCCCTCGTGGCGTTGCTGGCGTTGTCGCCGGCCCTGCTGGTCGTGCCGGGCGCTCGGGCGGCCTCTCCGATCCTGTGGGTGAGCCCACGACCGCTCGGCCTGGCGGTACTCGGCGCCGACGGCACGGTGCGCTGGATGGCGGACGCCGGGGGCGAACCGAGGGTGCTTGCGCGTGGCGTGCAGAGCGACGCCATGCGCTCGTGCGGCGCCCAGCTGCTGGCAGTGGGCGCCGACGGCAGGCTGCTCGACGTGCGCGGTGGCGCCGTGGGGCCGCGCGTGAGCCCGCACAGCCGGCCGGCCTGCCTGGCCGACGGGGGGGTGGTGGCCCTGAGCGCCGACGCCCGCAGCGTGCTGTTGTTGGGGCCGGACCTGGCGCCCCGCGAGCGGCGCGAGGTCGACGCCCTGCCCGACGGCGATCCGGTGGAGGTGGGAGGGGCCGTGGCGCTCCTCGCCACGCCTACACAACGTTACCGCCACGGCGTCTTGGGGGACGAGATCGAGGCCGGGGCGGTCACGCTGCTCGACGCCCACGATCTTCACCCCCTCGGCAACTACGAGGTCGCGGGCCCCGCCGTCATCGAGCAACGCCGGGTCCTGGCCTTCCCCGCCGCGGGGCCGGCCGGCATGTTGTTGACGCGCTCCTCCGCCGCGTCCGGGGCGGGGGTGGTGGCACTCGCCCTGGTGGACGGAGCCCTCCGCGAGGTGGGCGCCACCGCGCCCATCGGCGCCGGCGAGCGCTGGCTCAACCTCTTCGCCGCTCGGGACGGGCACGCCTACGCGGTGCGCACGCCGCATCTCGGCGGGCCCCTCGAGCGCTATGCCTGGCTCGACGGTGGCTTGCGGGTGGAGCGCTACGACCTCGGCGTCACGAACCACCGCCTCGGCTCCCGCAATCTCGACCTCGGCGTCCTGCTGCCGGCGCCGGAGGGGGCGGCCGGCGAGCGCGACCTCCTCGCCCTCCCCACGCCGGACCGCCGCGGCGTGCGCGTAGTCGCTTGCGGGGCCGCCGGCTGCCGGGCGGTCCTGGACCTGGCCCTGGACGCACCCCTCAGCAGCAACCTGGCGGCCGCCCGGCGGCAGGGGGGCCTGGCGCTCTACGCGGGCCTGGCGAATGGAACGGTGCAGCGCTTCGCGCTCGAGGCCTCTCTGTGGGCCCCCTGAGGCCGGGGGTGCCCCACGCATGCTTGGCGACACGGGTGGAGATCGCGTACGGCGTGCGGCGCCGCGGGCGCGCCGCACGCGCGGGGCGACGGTGGAGCGGCCGCGCTCGGTGTAGGCTGACGCCGTGCTGTTGGCCTTCGACCTCGACAAGACCCTGGTGACCAACGACTTCGTCCTGCCGGAGGACATCGAGCAGGGGCTGCGCGACGTCCGCGAGGCCGGGCACCACGTGACGGTGCTCACCGGCCGCCCGCTGCGCGCCGCCCGTCCCTTCCTGGACCAGCTCGACCTGCGCGGCCCCTTCAGCGTCAACCACGGCGCCCTGGTCATGGATCGGGGCGGCGCGGTGCTGCGCCGCCGCCGCATCGCCGCGGCGATGGTGGACGGGCTCGTGAAGGACTATCTCGAGGACGCCCAGGTGGAGTTCAGCTGCGTGGTGGACGACACCCTGTGGGTCAGGGATCCGAACCACGAGCGCTGGAGCTGGGCACACACCCAGAACCGCGCGATCGATCGCTTCCGGACCGGCCTGGCCCTGGACGCCGACAAGGTGGTGTTCTACGCCAACGGCCGCAGCGAGGCCGTCGACCGCGGTATCGCCCGGAGCCACCCCGAGCTGCTGCGCTACCTGTGGGGCGACGGTTTCCTCGAGATCGTGCCCACCGGCGCCGACAAGGGCACCGCCCTGGCCTACATCGCCGGCCGTCTCGGCGTGCCGCGCGACCAGGTGGTCGCCTTCGGGGACGGCCTCAACGACCTGAGCATGCTGTCCTGGGCCGGCCACTCGGTGGCGGTGGGCCCGGAGGCGCACCCCGAGGTCATCGCGATCGCTCGCGAGCACATCCCCCCGCCCGAGGAGGGCGGCGTGCGGACCTGGCTCGCCACCAATCTGGGCTGAGCCCGCCTGGCGGCGCACCCGCCAGGGTCGGCGCTCCCGCCGACGCGCACCGCTGTGGCGCCCGCGACGGGCCCGCGATGGGCCGAGCGGGGCTCGGGCCTCAACGGATCGCTTCGAGGAACTCCTGGCGCGTGCGCGCGTCGGTCTTGAACACGCCGCGCATCGCGCTCGTGCGGGTGGTGGAGCCCTGCTTCTCCACCCCGCGCATCATCATGCACAGGTGGCTGGCCTCCGTCACCACGGCCAACCCCGCGGGTCGCAGCACCTCGACGAGGGCGTCCGCGATCTGCGATGTCATGCGCTCCTGCACCTGCATGCGTCGCGCGAAGACGTCGACGACGCGCGCGAACTTGCTGAGCCCGAGGATGCGCTGATCCGGGATGTAGGCGATGTGCGCGGTGCCGAAGAACGGCAGCATGTGGTGTTCGCACAGCGAGTAGAACTCGATGCCCTTGACCACGACCATCTCGGAGCCCTCGGCGGTGAACAGGGCATCGTTGATGACCTGTTCCACCGTGGCCTGGTAGCCGCTGGTGAGAAAGCGCAGGGAGCGCTCCACGCGCTGCGGAGTCCGCACCAGCCCCTCGCGGGTCACGTCCTCGCCGAGTCCCGTAATGAGCTCGGCGACGAGGTGGTCGAGACTGGTCTCGCCGACCTCGTCGAACTCGGGGCCCGTCAGGTTGACCAGGTGAGGGCTCGATCGCACGTCGCCTTCCAGTGTAGGCGAAGCCGGGGCGGCGCGCACGCGCTGCGCCCGGTGTGCTGCGGACACGTCCGGACCGTGCGCCGCTCCGCCCGCGTCGACCCGAGCGCCTCCGGTAGGATGCCTGACGTCTCGCATGACAAACCCTTTCCGACGCCGGCCCGCCTGGGCCGCCGCACACCGGGAGGGCGTACCTCCGCCGCCTTCGCGTGGGCGCGCCGCCGTATGCTCGCAAAGGATAGGCGCCTGGCCGCGTGCGCGACCGTATCGCTGCCGACGGTCTCGCCGGCGCGGCCCCGCCCCACGCGGGCACCTCCGCGGAGGCGAGGATCCCCTCCCGAGGCGGCCTGGTAGACTTCGCGGATGCGTCCGGAGCAGCGCGACAGCTACCGCTTCGAGTTCCACGCGCGCGTCCTCGAGGTGCGCGAGGGCGGGCGCTGGGTCTCCCTGGAGAACGGCTACTTCTACCCCACGTCGGGCGGCCAGCCGCATGACACCGGGCGCATCGGGGACGCCCGCGTCATCGACGTGCGCATCGAGCGCGGCGTCGTGTGGCACCGGCTCGAGGGCACCGCGCCCGAGGCGGGCGCGGAGTTGGCGTGCGCGGTCGACGCGGATCGGCGCTACCACCACATGCAGCGGCACTCCGCCCAGCACCTGCTGTCGCAGGCGTTCGTGCGCATCGATCCGACCCTCGCCACTCGCAGCGTGAGCCTTCGCGGCCCCGACTGCACCGTCGATCTCGCCGGCGCCCCCGGCACCGGGTCGCTGGCGCGGGCCGAGCGGTTGGTCAACGAATATGGCTACCGCGCCCTCCCCATCACCTCCTTCGAGGTCGACGAATCCCGCCTGGGCGAGTACCCGCTGCGCCGGCCCGCCAAGGTCGCCGGTGCCGTCCGGCTGGTCGCCATGGGGGACGTGGAGGTCTCCGCCTGCGGTGGGACCCACCTCGCCAACACCGGCGAGGCCCTGCCCATCAAGCTCACGGGGAGCGAGCGGATCCGCGGCGGCCTGCTGCGCGTGACGTTCCGTGCCGGCTGGGAGGCGCTGGAGGACTACGAGCTCAAGCACAGCGTGAGCGACGACATCGTACGGCGCCTCAGCGCCCCCTTGCCGGAGCTCCCGGAGCGGGTGGTGGCCCTGCAGGAACAGCTGGCGCGGGCGCAGGCCGCTCTTGAGCGGGAGCTCCACCACCGCGCCGAGGCGGCCGCCGACGCCCTGCTGGCGCGGGCGGCGGCGGCCGGGGACCGCGCGGTGCGGGCGGTGGTGGAACCCGCGCTGCTCGAGCCCCTGCGCGACAACCTGCAGGGTCGCAGCGGCGTGGTCGCACTGCTGGCGGCCGCGGAGCCCGAGCGCGGGCGCCTGGCGTTCTGCGCGGGGCCAGGCACGGAGGTGGACGTCCGACCCGCGTTGCGCGCGGCGCTGGCGGTGCTGGGCGGTCGCGGTGGCGGCCGCCCGGAGCGCGCGCAGGGCGCGGGCCCCGCCGTGGACGCCGTCGAGGCGGCGCTCGACGCGGCGCTGGACGCCCTTCGAGTGGGTCGCTAGTCTCGTCGGCGCACGGGCACGTCATCCAAGAAACTCGGAACCATTCCGAGATACGCTACGGTTCGGGCATCGGCGGAGGCGCCCCGGCGCCCGCCCGTCCGGTGTCGCCATCGGACGCGAGCATTTGATCACGTTCACCCCCCATCGATCCGCGAGGAGGATCATCCATGACCACCGCGACCGCGCCCGCCCGTGCCCGCATGCACACCACCCACATCGACCTGCCCCAGAGCGCCCGCGAGGAGCTCGTCGGGCTGCTCAACCAACAGCTCGCCGACACCAGCGACCTGGCGAGCCAGCTCAAGCAGGCCCACTGGAACGTCAAGGGCATGCACTTCCAGCAGGTGCACGAGCTGTTCGACGGCGTTCACGCTGCGGTGACGCCGTACGTCGACATGCTGGCCGAGCGCGCCACCACCTTGGGCGGCACGGCCATGGGCACCGTGCGCCTGGCCGCCGAGGCGTCGAGCATGCCGGAGTATCCGCTCGACCGCGTCGATGCCAGGGCACACCTCGACGCCGTACGCGACCAGCTCGCCCGCTACGCCGGCAGCACACGCGGCGCCATCCGGCGCTCCGAGGAGCTGGGCGACCCCACGACGGCCGACCTCTTCACGGAGGTCTCCCGCGCCGTCGACCTGCAGCTGTACTTCGTGGAGTCCCACCTGCAGGGCGCCTGAAGCCGCGCGACCCAGTACGACCGCGCCCCCCGACCGCCTCGGCGGTCGGGGGGCGCGCCGCGACCGGCACCGCGCGGCTCAGGCCTCGGCGCCGCCACCACCCTCGTAGTCGTCGTCGCGCAGGGCGTTCTGGTCGAACACGTGCTCGGCGACGAACAGCGGCGCGTGCACCCGCACCGCCAGCGCCAGCGCGTCGCTGGGCCTAGCGTCGACCTCGAAGCGCACGCCCGAGCGTTCCAGGATCAGCATGGCGTAGTAGGTGCCGTCCACCAGGTCGGTGACCTCGACGCGCGCGACGGTCGCGCCGAGCATCTCCAGCACCGAGATCATCAGATCGTGGGTCAACGGCCGCTCGAGCCGTTCCGCACTGCGGCCGGCGGCGATGGAGATGGCCTGCATGGCGTCGATGTGGATCGGCAGGATGTCGCCACCGTCCTTGCGCCGCAAAAGACCAAGAACTGATTCTCGTCGCCCGAAACGGCGATGTCTTCGAGCTCGGCCTCGACCATGACGCGATTGTACCGCAGCGCCCCGCGCCGCCCGGGCGCCACCCGCAACCCGCGCACGGCGCCGCCCGCCCGTACCCGATGGAGCGTTCCTCGTGGCCCCGGGCCGGCGCCCCCGTGGATCGGCGCGCCGGGGCCCGGCACCCCCCTGGTAGACTGCGGGGCATGCTCGAGCCGGTGATAGGCCTGGAAGTCCACCTCGCTCTGCGCACCCGCACGAAGCTGTTCTGCGGTTGCTCGGCGGAGGGCTTCGGTCTCGAGCCCAACGTCAACACCTGCCCGGTGTGCCTCGGCCTCCCCGGCAGCCTACCGGTGACCAACGGGGACGCCATCGACAAGGCGCTGCGCTTCAGCCTGGCCCTGCACTGCACCGTCCCCGAGCACACCCAGTTCCACCGCAAGCACTACTTCTACCCGGACGCGCCCAAGAACTACCAGATCAGCCAGTACGAGCGGCCGGTGGGGGAACACGGCTGGCTCGAGCTCCCCGGAGGGCGCCGCATCGGCATCACACGCTGCCACGTCGAGGAGGACGCCGGCCGGCTGGTGCACCCGGGCTACGCCGACCACAGCCTGGTGGACCTCAACCGCGCCGGCGCGCCGCTCATCGAGATGGTCACCGAGCCGGACGTGCGCACCCCCGAGGAGGCGCGGGACTTCCTGCAGCAGGTTCGCGCCATCGCTCAGGCGCTCGGCGTGTCGGACGCCACCCCGGAGCAGGGCAAGATGCGCGCCGACGTCAACGTCTCGCTCCACCGGGAGGGGGAGCCGCTGGGCACCAAAGTGGAGGTGAAGAACCTCAACTCCTTCAAGAGCGTCGCCTCCGCCCTGAGCTTCGAGATCCGGCGGCAGACCCTGCTCCTGGAGGCGGGTCGTCCCGTGGTGCAGGAGACCCGGGGCTGGAACGAGGGGGGGCAGAAGACGTACCTCCTGCGTAGCAAGGAGGGCTCCGCCGACTACCGCTACATGCCCGAGCCGGACCTCCCGCCGCTGCGCATCGGTCGCGCGCGCATCGACGCCGTCCTCGCCTCGATGCCGGAGCTCCCGGCCCGCAAGCGCGAGCGCTACCTGGCGCTCGGCGTGCGGGAGGCGGATACGGACCTGCTGGCCTTCGACGTCGCCGCCTCCGCGTTCTTCGACGAGACGATGGCGGCGTACGCTGGCCCGCCGCAGACGGTGGCCAACTGGCTCAACGGCGACGTGGCCGGCCACCTCCACGCCAGCGGCGGCCGACTCGGGACCGAAGCCTTCACCCCCGCCGCGCTGGCGTCCCTGTTGCGACTCATCGATGAAGGCACCATCTCCGGCAAGATCGCCAAGAGCATCCTCCCCGAGGTGCTGGACGGTGCCGATCCTGCGCAGCTCGTCGGCGCGCGTGGGCTCACGCAGGTTGCGGACGAGGGCGCCCTGGCAGCGCTGGTGGACACGGTCCTGGAGGAGAATCCCGACATCATAGCGAGCATCGAGGCCAACCCCAAGGCCGTCAACGCCCTGCTCGGCCGGGTCATGAAGGCCAGCCGCGGCACGGCCAAGCCCGATCTCGTGCGCTCCATGTTGAGCGAGCGCCTGGGGCTCGAGTAACATCGCCTAAGACACGTGTACAACGCGCATTCTGGCGTTTTGCATGGCGCCCGTCGGTGCCGCCATCACGGTCCCGGGGCGCCCGTCGGCGTAGGCTGGAGCACGCGCTGCGCGGTCTCGGCCCCAGGGCATGGGGTCCAGCGGACGCGCCGCATCGAGAGGATGCGTGGACGACATGGGTAACGCCACACCCCGTGGGCCATTCGCCCCCCTCCGTCGAGGCACAGGGGCGCTCGGAGCGTTGGCGCTCGTTCTCGCCCTGACGCTGGCCGCCTGCGGTACGCCGTCGAACCCGCCACCGCCCGCCAAGACCGTGGCGCTCAACATCGTCCTCGATGGCAACGGCACGGTCGGCGCCGACGTCGCCGGCAACGTCACGACCTGCACAGGGAACTGCACGCTCGACATCGCAGAGGGCGCGACGGTGACCCTCACGGGGACCCCGGCCTCGGGCCTCGGCTTCGCCGGCTGGTCCGGCGACTGCACCGGCGCCGGCACATGTTCGCTCGCCATGGACGCGGAGCGCAACGTCTCCGCGCGCTTCCGGACCCATGTGCTGACCCTGGCATTGCAGGGCGACGCCGCGGTGGAAGCGGTCATCACCCCGGGCAACGCAGGGAGCGGCAGCGAGACCTGCACCGGGGGGACGTGTGCCGTCTGGTACGACGCGCCGCTCCGCGCCAGCATCGTCCTTAGCGTGGAGACCGGGAGCACCGTCGGGGCGTGGTCCGGTTGCTCCGACGACGTGGCCCCCACTTTCTGCTACATCGACGTGTCTGGACCCATGACCGTGAGCAAATCCGTGGTCCACCCCCCGACGGCGCAGCCCGACGCCGAGTCGACGCTCGAGGACACCCCGCTCGTGAAGGCCGCACCGGGCGTCCTCGCGAACGACTCGGACAGCGCCGGCGACACTCTGCAGGCGGTCCTCGATCCCACCACCGCGGTGGCGCACGGCACCCTAGACCTCAAGGCGGACGGCAGTTTCACCTACGCGCCCGACTCCAACTTCGTCGGCACGGACACGTTCGCGTACTCGGCGCGTGACGCCGCGGGGAATGTCTCCGGCACGACGAGCGTCACCATCACCGTGGGCGCGGTCAACGATCCACCGGCCTTCGCGCTCGCATCAGACCCCCCCGCGGTCAAGGACGGCGCGGGCGCGCAATCGGTGAGCAACTTCGCCACCAGCATCAATCCCGGCGGCGGCAGCGACGAGGCGGGGCAGACCGTGGACTTCGCGCTCACCGCCGGCCCCGTCACGGGCACGCTCACGTTCGCCACCGCACCGTCGCTCGGCCCGGACGGCACGCTCGGCTACAAGGCTACGACCGGCACCTTCGGTACGGCCGAGTTCTCCGCCGTCCTGAGCGATGATGGCGGGACGGCCAACGGCGGATCGGACACCTCATCCGCCCAGGCCTTCGTCATCACGGTCGAGCCGCTCACACTGTCGCTCACGGTGAACGGTGCCGGTTCCGCCACATTGACGCCGGCTGGCGGGGCGTACGCGTACGGTACGGACGTCGTGGTGACCGCTGTGCCCGATCCAGGCAGCAAGTTGAACAGCTGGGGCGGCGCATGCGATGGCACGCGCGCCAACACGGACACCTGCACGGTGACCATGACGGCGGACGCCACCGTGAGCGTCAACTACGCGCCCGTGTACACCCTTGACCTCACGCTACCCGGAGACGGCGCGGGATCCGTGACCAGCGACCCCATCGGGATCGATTGCGCGAGCGCCGGTGCCGGCGGCTCTGGTACGTGCAGCAATGAGTTCCTCGAGAACGCCGTCGTCACCCTCACCGCCACCCCCGCCACCGGCAGCACCTTTAGCGGCTGGAGCGGCGGCGGCTGCAGCGGCGCCGCCACCACCTGCGACGTCACCATGAACGCCGCCAAGAGCGTCACCGCCACCTTCACCATCAACACCTACGCGCTCAACGTCAGCAAGACCGGCACCGGCAGCGGCACCATCACCAGCTCCCCCACCGGCATCAACTGCGGCACCGACTGCAACCAGAACTACGACTACAACACCACCGTCACCCTCACCGCCACCCCCGCCGCCGGCAGCACCTTCACCGGCTGGAGCGGCGACTGCACCGGCACCGGCACCTGCCAAGTCACCATGACCCAAGCCCGCAACGTCAGCGCCGCCTTCACCCTCGACACCTACGCGCTCAACGTCAGCAAGACCGGCACCGGCAGCGGCACCATCACCAGCTCCCCCACCGGCATCAACTGCGGCACCGACTGCAACCAGAGCTACGACTACAACACCACCGTCACCCTCACCGCCACCCCCACCACCGGCAGCACCTTCACCGGCTGGAGCGGCGACTGCACCGGCACCGGCACCTGCCAAGTCACCATGACCCAAGCCCGCAACGTCAGCGCCGCCTTCACCCTCGACACCTACGCGCTCAACGTCAGCAAGACCGGCACCGGCAGCGGCACCATCACCAGCTCCCCCACCGGCATCAACTGCGGCACCGACTGCAACCAGAACTACGACTACAACACCACCGTCACCCTCACCGCCACGCCCACCACCGGCAGCACCTTCACCGGCTGGAGCGGCGACTGCACCGGCACCGGCACCTGCCAAGTCACCATGACCCAAGCCCGCAACGTCAGCGCCGCCTTCACCCTCGACACCTACGCGCTCAACGTCAGCAAGACCGGCACCGGCAGCGGCACCATCACCAGCTCCCCCACCGGCATCAACTGCGGCACCGACTGCAACCAGAACTACGACTACAACACCACCGTCACCCTCACCGCCACGCCCACCACCGGCAGCACCTTCACCGGCTGGAGCGGCGACTGCACCGGCACCGGCACCTGCCAAGTCACCATGACCCAAGCCCGCAACGTCAGCGCCGCCTTCACCCTCGACACCTACGCGCTCAACGTCAGCAAGACCGGCACCGGCAGCGGCACCATCACCAGCTCCCCCACCGGCATCAACTGCGGCACCGACTGCAACCAGAACTACGACTACAACACCACCGTCACCCTCACCGCCACGCCCACCACCGGCAGCACCTTCACCGGCTGGAGCGGCGACTGCACCGGCACCGGCACCTGCCAAGTCACCATGACCCAAGCCCGCAACGTCAGCGCCACCTTCACCCTCGACACCTACACCCTCACCACCACCAAGGGCGGCGCCGGCAGCGGCACCATCACCAGCTCCCCCACCGGCATCAACTGCGGCACCGACTGCAACCAGGACTACGACTACAACACCACCGTCACCCTCACCGCCACCGCCCGCCGCCGGCAGCACCTTCACCGGCTGGAGCGGCGACTGCACCGGCACCGGCACCTGCCAAGTCACCATGACCCAAATCCGCAAACGTCACCGCCACCTTCACCATCGACACCTACACCCTCACCACCACCAAGGGCGGCGCCGGCAGCGGCACCATCACCGGCACCGGCATCGACTGCGGCACCGGCACCACCAACGACTGCACCCAGGACTACCCCTACAACACCACCGTCACCCTCACCGCCACCGCCCTCACCGGCAGCACGTTCACCAGCTGGAGCGGCGGCGGCTGCACCGGTGCCGCCACCACCTGCGACGTCACCATGGACGCCGCCAAGAGCGTCACCGCCACGTTCACCACGCCCTGAGCCGCGTCGGCTCCGGCACGTTGTGGGCCGCCTCGGCAGGGGCCACAGCGCGCCGGGCCGACCGCGTGGCCGGGCGGACCGTTTCCGGCCCGGCCGCCATCACGGCACGAGCGGGCCCGCTGGCGTACGCTGGAGTTCCTCGGTACCCCGGCGTTGCCCGCGCGAAACGGCGAGCGGGTCCGATCGCTTGGGGGGAGGGACGTCGCAGTGCCGTTCCCTGGAGGCAAGGCTTGGCGGAGCCGTCCGCGCTCTCACCGCGGCGGCGGCATGGCCATGGTGACGATGGTCATGGCGACGGCGCTCCTGGTGCTCGGCCTGACATCTTGCACCGGCGGGCCGGAGGCGTCGGCGCCCACCTCGGAAACCACCCGTACGCTATCGCTCGCCCTCGACGGCGCCGGCTCGATCCGTGCGGCGTCGGCCACGACCGTGGTGACGTGCACGGACGCGTGCGACGTGGCGTTCCCCCGAGGGGCGTCCGTGGATCTCACCGCCACCCCGGCACCCGGGCTCGGCTTCGCCGGCTGGGGTGAGGCATGCACGGGCGTGGACGACTGCAAGGTGAACATGGAGGGCGACCGGTCGGTGTCCGCCAGGTTCCGGGTCCACGTGCTCACGCTGACCCTGGACGGTGACGCCGCGGTCAAGGCCGTCATCACGCCGGGGCCGGACGGGCTCGATAGCCTCAGCTGCGAGCGTCGCTGCGCGACCTGGTACGACGCGAGGGTCTCGGTCAGCATCAACCTCGAGGACATCGAGAGCGGCAGCCAGGTGGGCGCCTGGACCGGCTGCCCGGACGGTTCCTCCCCCACCTTCTGCTACCTCGAGCTGGACGGCCCGGCCACCATCGAGAAGGTGGTCGTGCACCCGCCCACCGCGGCAGCCGACAGCGCCACGACCCCCGAGGACACACCCCTCTCGGTCGCGCCACCCGGCGTGCTGGAAAACGATTCCGACAGCCCTGGCGATCCCTTGCGGGCATCGCTCGATCCGACCCGATCCGCCAGTCACGGCACGCTGGTGCTCCGCGGTGACGGCAGCTTCACGTACCTGCCCGATGCCGATTACGGGGGTCCCGACAGCTTCGGCTACTGGGCGTGGGACGCGATCGGCAACCGCTCCGAGCCGGCGACCGTGCAGCTCGAGGTCGCGCCACGCAACGACCCGCCGACCGTCACCATCGCGGCCGACCCGCCCACCGTCAAGGATGGTGCGGGCCCGCAACGGATCCCCGCATTCGCCACCAACCTCGGTCCCGGCGGGGGTCCTGACGAGGCGGGCCAACAGTTGCGGTTCTCGCTCACCGTGGAATCCACGACGGGCACCCTGGCCTTCGACGAGCCGCCCGCGATCGATCCGGACGGCATCTTGCACTACGCGGCCACCCCGGGTACCCACGGCACGGCCACGGCGATGGCCGTGCTCGAGGACGACGGGGGCACCGCCGACGGGGGCGTGGACGCCTCCGCACCGCAAGCCTTCGCCATCACCGTCCGGCCGCTGCTGCTGTCGGTCGTCGTCAACGGGGATGGAGCCGTGACCGTCGCCCCCGATGGCGGCGAGTACGCGCTCGGCACCGCGGTCGTCATCACCGCCCTGACCGACCGCGAGCACAAGCTGAAGAGCTGGGGCGGAGCCTGCACCGGCACCTCGACCAAGTCGAAGTCCTGCACCGTCACGATGGTCGCGGACACGTACGTGAGCGTGAACTACGGGCCGGTGCAAGCGCTGACTGTGGGCATCGGAGGGGGCGGCGAGGGTCGCGTGACCAGCGTCCCGCCGGGCATCGACTGCGCCACGAGCGGCACCGGCAACTGTGAAGCCCAGTTCCTCAAGGCGGAGACCGTCACGCTCTCGGCCGCCGCCGCCGTCGGCAGCGCGTTCACGAGTTGGACCAACTGCCTGCCGGCGGACACCGCGACGTGTCAGGTGCTCCTCGACGAGGACCGCAGCGTCGGTGCGACCTTCGACCCGGGGCCGTGACGGGCCGCCGCAAACGGTCTCGACCCGTCAGCGCCCATCGTCTTCGCGCACCACGCGTGCGGGAGACGCCAACCGGTGGCCGTCCACGCACCTCCCGACCACCCCAGACCCAAGGACGGCCGCAGCCTCGGCCGCAGCGGCACCAGCCTCACCCGCAACGTCGTGACCATGGACGCCGCCAGGAGCGTCGCCGCCACCTTCACCACGCCCCGAGCCGCGTCGGCGCCAACGCGTTGGAGGTACCCCCGCGATGACATGGGCCGCGGCGTTCGCCGCGGCCCATCCGTGACGGAGAGGCTCAATTGCAGTTGCACGTCCCAGGGGGTCCCTGTGGGCCCTGCGGACCCTGCGGCCCTCGTGGCCCCTCGGGGCCACGCGATCCGGTGGACCCCTGGGGACCCACGGGCCCTTTTGGCCCCTGCGCACCTTGCGGTCCCGGAGGTCCGGCCGGGCCGGCGCAATCCTGGACGTCGACCGTTCCGTCGAGGTTGATGTCCTCTTGCACGTCGCCGATGCCGTTGCCGTTGGCGTCCCAACACATCAGGCCGTCCGCGCCGCTCGGGCCGGGTTCCCCGGCGGGTCCCGCCGGACCCGCCGGCCCCGCGGATCCCGCGGGACCCACGGCGCCCACCGGCCCCGGAGGTCCGGCCACGCCGCGCTCCCCCTGCGGTCCCGGCGGACCCGCGGGACCTGTGGCGCCGTCGGCGCCGCTGGGTCCGGAAGGTCCGGCCGGGCCAGCGGGACCCACCGGTCCCTGCGGCCCCTGCGGCCCGGCGACGGCCCCGGACGCGATCTCCGCCCGCAGCGTCGCGACCTCGTCGGCCATGGCGCCCAAGCGCTCCTGCAGGCTCGCGCTGCCGCACGCCGTCTTGGCATCCACCACATCCACCGCGCGACTCAGCAGGTACGCCGTCTGGTATCCGGTGAGGAACTGATCGCCGTGAAAGGCGCCATCGGGAAATGCGTCCCGCACGCCCAGCTGGGCCACCCGTTCCACGGCACCGTACGCCCAATGATCCTGGGGGACGTCATCGAACGTGAACCCGGGGTCGGGCAAACCGGCCATGGCATCGGTGCAGCCGGTCGTCTGGTCCACATGCTGCAGCAACCGGTCGACCAGAACCGCCGCCTGATACCCGGTCAGGCTCTGATCTCCGAGGAACGACCCGTCGGGGAAACCAACGTCCACACCGGCATCCGAGAGATCGCCGACCGCCGTCCTCTTCCAGGCGTCGCCCCCCGACTGCGTCAGACCGATCGACAACAACAGCAACAGGCCCAGGAACCACATCACTCGCTTCATCGCGTCACCGCCATCCCATCGCGTTCCATGCGTCTGTGCCATTGTAGGCGGTGGCGGCCACCGGTGCCGGCAGTACGCTCGACGCACCCGCCAACGTGCGGGTGCCGCCTGCATCCCGCATACCCGCCCCACCCCGCGGCGCATAATGGGGGTATCGTCTCTGTCCCACACGCGAGGATCTCGTGCCACACGCTCCGCCACATCGCCACCCCCACCACCGCCTCCGGCACCGTATCGTGTGGCCGCTGGCGGTGTTGCTGACGCTCGGCTTCGCCTGGGCCCAGACACCCCTCCCCGATGCCGCCGCCACCGCCCTTCGGCAGGCACAGGCGCGCGCGTCGGAAGCGCTGGCGAGCTACCCCATACCCTACCCGGACAAACCCCTGTGGAAGGAAGCGTTCGATCTCGGGAATCGGGCCCACGAACTCGCCCCCGACCGGCCGGAGCCGCTGCGGTTCCTGGCGCAGGCGTACACCCAGACCGGCTGGACGATCCGCGCCTGGTCTTCCTGGCTCGCCTATCGTGATGCCGGTGGTGCCATGGATGCGTCCGCCCGCTCCGCGGCCTCATCGAGCGGCACCGACCTCGCCCAGGCGGCCATCCGCGGGGGGCGCCCCGACGAGGCCATCACGATCCTCCGCGACGTCGTAGACCTCACCCCCGACGCCGTGGCGGCCAACGCATTGCTGGGCCAGGCGCTGCTCGACCGTGGCGACGCCGCCGCGGCGGTCCCCTACCTGCGCACGGCCGCGGACGGGGACGCGCGCTATCAGCAGTTGCTGGAACGCGCCACCCTCGCCGACGCCATCGGGCTTTCGGCCGCGGACGCCTTCATCGCCGGCAAGAACATGCGGGTGCAGGGGCAGCACGCACAGGCCCTGGCCATGTTCCAGCAGGTGCTCGACCAGGCCCCGGAGTACGTGCTCGCGCTGCGCCTCGCGGCCCGCAGCGCCGAGGCCGCCGACCGCCCGGACCTGGCTTCCGGCTACTGGCAGCGTGTGCTTGCGCTGGCGCCGACGGACGGCGAGGCACGGTCGGGATTGGATCGGACGCATTTCGCGGCCCGCTGGGGTGCGGCCGCGGCCGCCGCCTACGAGCGAGGGCGAGAGGCCCTGCGCACGGGCAATCGCACGGCTGGTGCGGAAGCGTTCCGGGCTGCCCTGGCCCAGAATCCGTCCATGGCACCGGCCGAGGCTGCCCTGGGCACACTGGCCCTCCAGGACGACGCCCTCGAGGAGGCCGTCCGCCGGCTGCGCAATGCCGTCCGTCTCGATCCGACCGATGCGGCCACGCGGGACACGCTGGCCACCGCAGAGGCCCGCCTGGAGCAGGAGAACGCGGCGGCGGCGGCGGCCGCCGCCAGCGCGCCGCCCCCCAGGGCCCCCGCGACCACCACCACGGCGCCCGCCGCGGCCGCGCCGCCCCCTACCAGCACGCCGGCCGCCAACACACCCGCGGCCAGCACACCCGCGGCCAGCACACCCGCCCCCCCCGCAGCCACCGCGACACCGACGCCACGACCCGCGGCGCCGGCCGCCGCCGCGCCCGCTTCGCGTCCAAAGCTGCTGACCCTGCTCGACGCGCGCCTGACGCACCGCCTGCCCCAGGATGGCGGCAGCGGGGCGTTCACCTTCCTGAACGCCGACGATTCGACGGCCATCGACCTGAGCAGTCCGGTGGACTACGCCGGGGGGCGGGTGTACGTCAGGCTGGAGATCGAGGACAAGCCGAGCGCGGCGCCGCTGCGCTACCAACTCTGTCTCATCCCGGACGACGCCATCACGGTGCGGCCCGCCTGCAGCGACCCCGGGCGCCTGCGCGTGACCGACCAGGCGTCGGTAGAGATGGCGCAGCCGCTGAGCGCCTTCGACGGTGCGGCGACGGTCAACTGGCATCGCGGCCTGCAGCAGATCCTGCTGGTTCTGCGCAATGACAACGATGCCCCGCTCGACGACCGCTACACGGCCAACCTACCGTCGCAGCGCCCGGACCTGACCCAGTACTACCCCTTGTCCGTGCACGTCACGGCCGTGCTGGTCCCGGCCGGCGGCACCTTCCCTGGTTGGGGCTCTCCGTAAGCGTATCGATATCCACCGTTTCGAGCGCGGCGCGAACGGGCGGTGGCGGCCCGGCCCGGCCGCACGCCGCGGCTCAGCGCCCGATGCCCATGTAGCGCAACCCGGCAGCCTCCACGTTCGATCGCGTCAGCAGGTTGCGGGCGTCGAGGAGCACGTCCCCCTTCATCCGCTCGCGCAGGGTAGCGAAATCGAGGTGGCGGTACTGCGGCCAATCGGTCACCACGACCAGGGCGTCGCACCCCGCGGCCAGGCTGGCCTCGTCGTCGCAGTACTCCACGGGCAGGTCGGGGTGGAGACGGCGAGCGTTGGGCATCGCCACCGGATCGTGCACCCGCACCACCGCGCCGAGCTCGGACAGGGCGGAGACGAGCGTCAGTGCGGGCGAGTCCCGCAGATCGTCGGTGTTCCCCTTGAAGGCCAGTCCCAGCAGGCCGATGGTGGTGCCGCGCAACACCTTGAGCTCACGCTGCAGCTTCTCCACCACGAACTGCCGCTGCCTGCGGTTCACCGTCACGGCCGCCTCGACCACCGACATCGGGAAGTCGTAGTTGCCGGCCAACGCCAGGATGGCGCGGGTGTCTTTGCCGAAGCAGCTCCCGCCCCAACCGATGCCTGCGTGCAGGAACTTGCTGCCGATGCGGCTGTCGAGGCCGATGGCCCGAGCCACCTCGGTGATGTCGGCTCCCACGCGCTCGGCGAGCCCCGCGAACTCGTTGATGAAGCTGATCTTGGTGGCCAGGAAGGAGTTGGCGGCGTACTTGGTGAGCTCCGCGCTCGTGGGAGTGGTGGTGATGAGGGAGGGGAGCTCGAGGTTCTCCGGACGCGGGCTACCGACGGGCGCCTCGAACACCTGCTCCAGGATGGGGGCGTACAGCTCGCGCAGCATGCCGACGGCGAACGGCTCCTCCGCCCCGATGACGACCCGATCCGGGTAGAGCGTGTCGTGTACCGCGCGCCCCTCCGCCAGGAACTCGGGGTTGGAGGCCACGTGCACCTCGGCGTCGATGCCGCGCGCCTGGAGCTGACGACGGATGATGCCGTCGACGTGGCGCGCGCTCCCGATGGGCACGGTGGACTTGTTCACCACCACCAGGCGGGCTCCGTCCACGATGCGGTCGGCGAGCTCCCGGGCCGCGGCGTCGACGTACTGCAGATCGGCGTCGCCGTTGCTCTTGCTGGGCGTGCCCACGGCGATCATCACCACGCCGTCGCCGTGGAGCTCAGGGATCTCCGTGGTGAAGCGCGCCAGCGTCGACGCCGTCAGCAGCTCGGCGAGGCCGGGCTCGTGGATGGTGGGCTCGCCGCGCTGCAGGCGCTCCACGATCGACGCGTTCTTGTCGACGCAGGTGACGTGATGCCCGAGGTAGGCCAGCGAGACGCCCGTGGTGAGGCCCACGTAGCCCGTTCCGACGATGGTGACATTGAGGCTCATATCGCTCTTCACTCCCCCTGATCGCTCAGCTACGACGGGTCCGCTGGCGCACCGTGGCGCGCACCGCGTTCGGGCGCGCCGTGGGTCCCTCGAGGTCCTCGTGGCTCTCGGCCGCGTAGCCGTAGCCCGCCTCGGGTCGGGACCGACGCCCGTCCGGGACCATGGTCGCCACCGCCCCGAGCACGCGGGCGCCCACGCGCTCCAGGTACTCCTGGGCCAACCGCACCTGACGGCGGTCGGCACGTCCCACGTTGCTCACCAGCACCGCCCCCGTGCAGAACGGCGCCAGCGTGAGCGCGTCGGCCACGGCCAGCAGCGGCGGCGTATCCACGATGATGACGTCGTAGTCCCGCGCCCAGCGCGCGAGGCAGGCCTCGAAGCCGCGCGCGAGCAGCTCGCCCGCCTGGCTCGCGTCCTGATACGACGGCACCACGTGGAGCTGCTTCTTCGCGCCCAACAGCACCCGTGCGGGCTGGAACGGCCCGTCCGGATCCTCCAGGTAGTCCACCAGCGAACCCCTTTGAACCCGGCTGATGTTGTACACCGCGTGCATCACGGGCCGGCGCAGGTCCGCATCCACCAGCAGCGTGCGGTAGTCGTTGCGGGCGAAGCCCTCCGCCAGGCTGAGCGCAACGCTGGACTTGCCGTCGCCGTCGCGCGGACTGGTGATGGCGATGATCTTGGGATTGGCGTCCGCGGTCGCGAACTGAAGTCGCGTGCGCAGGTAACCGGCCGACTCGCGCGGCAGGCGCCGCATCCCCTTCGGCAGCCGCGGGAACTCGGCCAGGATGCTGAGCCCCGTGACGTGCGCGAGGCGCTCGGAGTCGCGCACGCGGGTATCGAGCGCCATCAGAAGCAGGAACACACCGTAGCTGATGGCGATCCCCAGGGCGCTGGCGAGCACGGCGCTGAACAGCGGCCGCGGCGCGATGGGCGACACCGGCGTACCGGCGCGCTGCAGCACCTCGAGCCTGCCGATCGTGGATGCCGTGAGCGCCCGGGCCACGGACAGGGACTGCTGCTGCTGCGCCCGCAACGTGATGAGCCCATCGACCTCGGACTGGCGCGCGGGGTCATCGAGCGCCTGGATCGACCGGATCTGCTCGGCCAGCGAGTCGACCTGCTGCTGCAGTGAGGTGACGATCTGCTGCATGCTGGCCGTCGCCCGCTGTTTGTCCCACGCCACCAGCGCCGAGGCGACGGCGTTGCTCATGAGGGCCACGCGCTCCGGGCTCTGCCCCTCGACGGCGACGCTGAGAAGGCTGGAGGTCCGCGTGTCCTGCGTGGTCACGGACAACTCCGAGCGGAGCTGGCGGGAGTCGAGCGCGGCGCCTCCGGCCGCGGCGTTGATGGTCGCCACCGCCTGGTCGAGCACCGTGTCGCTCCGCGCGGCCACCATGTAGGCGGTCACGTCGAGCGGCGGCGCCACCACCGGAGAGACGCCGAAGCGGCTGACGTCCGGGTTGGTCTCGGCCGCCACCACGGTGGCCTCGGCGCGGTACACGCGCGGCCGGGCGTTGGTGAAGCGGTACACGCCGTACCCCAGCAGCACGGCCACCAGAAGGGCCGGAAGGAGGCCACGGCGGATGAACCGCAGCAGCGAGCCGACGGAGATGTTGATGTCCTGTTGCATGGCGGCTCAGCCGCCCCCCGGTTGGCGTACGCGCGTTGGTGGCATCATCGCCCGCACTGTACCAACCACCGGTCGTGCACCGTTTCCCTTCGTCACAGCGAGCACGGGCGCCCGCCGACGGCGCGCGCTCACGGCGCCGGGTAGCTGCCGTTGGCGGGCAGCGGCCCGAAGGCGGGCAGCGGAAGCCCGGAGGCGGCGTCTCGTACCACGTCGGGTTCGAACGGCAGGCTCTCCTGCGCCAGGAAGGGGCGGGCGTACTTCACGTAGGCGGTACCGGAGACCGGGGCCGCCAGCGTGAGGAGCACGGCCGTGTCGTCCGCGGGATCGCGGCGCGCGTCGGTGACCGCCACGTCGTTGCTGGTGCCGTAGCTCTGCAGGTCCTGATCCACCGAGCCGGGGGACGGCGCGCCGTCCCACACCTGGAAGTAGCCCGCGTAGTCGCCGCTCGAGTCGGTGACGGCACGGTCGGTGCGCACGCGCACCCTGAACGGCGTGCCGGGAACCATGTCGATCCCCACCAGCCTCGGCCCGGTGTCGTCGACGCCCGTGTCGCCCAGCAGGCGCCGGTCGATGACGCGCGCCACGCGTTCGGCCAGGGTGGCCTGAGCGGCGGCGCTGAGGTGGTCGTGGTCGCTGCGCGCGAGGTCGTGCGTCACCACCATGTAGGTGTCGGCGCGGGCCGCGATGGGGGTGCTGGGAACGGGATCGAGGGCGTCGCCGTTCGAGGCGAAGCTCGGCACCCGGGCGCCGTCGGCCATGCGGCGCTGACGCTCCGCCACGTCGCTCTGCTCGAGGTACTTCTGGCGGCTGAGCGAGTCGGTCTCGGTCCCATCGAGCCCGCGGGAGGCGAGCTGCGCGAAGATCACCAGAGGCGATCCCAGGCCGCCCCCGGCCACGGAGGTGGTGAAGCCGTCGAACACGTTGGCGGTGTTGCCCGCGAAGGACGGGCGGCGGCTGGCGTCGCGGTCGGACTCGCCCTGGTACCAGTAGACGACGTTGACCGGCCCCCCCTGAGCGGGAACGGCCGAGGCCGGGGCGCCAGCCTCGAGGCCGGCGGAGGTGCGGCCGCGGAACACGGCACTGCCGAAGAGGTAGGTGCGGTCGGCGAGGGAGGTGCCGCCGGGGAGCCAGCCGTTGGGGTCGTTGGCGTTGCCGGCCAGCGACGTGCCCCCCTTGGCCGTGGGGATGAGGTAGACGTAGCGTCCGCCGACGGGGAGGCCGGTACCCCCGTCGTGCAGCAGGGTGCCGAGCGCCACCCCCAGGCTGTTGGCCGGCGGGTCCCCGGCGACCTCGGCGCTGACGGTGTCCACCTGGCCGGTGCCGTCGTCCAGCGGTTCGCTCGCCAGCTTCCAGGCGTAGTCGTTGCCCAGCATGCGCACCGCCGCGATCGGGGGGGCGTTGGCGGGCGGGTAGGGGTCGCCGCGCCCGGAGGCGTTCGACTGCCCGGCGACGAGCACCACGACGTTGCCGACGACCACCCGCTCCTGGGCGCCGCCTGCGGCCACCGTCAGCGTCCCGAAGGCGGCGTTGGCGTCGGCGTAGCTGAGCACCGCGCCGCGCTCGGCGCCCAACGGGTTCGTCTGGCTCAGGCCGCCGGTCGCACCACCGAGGCTCAGCGCCGGCAGGGCCGCGCTGCCCGCGTTCCCCACCAGCACGGGTACGCCGCTCGCCAACGCGGCATAGCTCAGCCGCCGCGGCTTGACCACCAGGGCGGCCTCCGTGGCGGGATCGGCGATCTTGGCCAGGAGCTGCTCGACGTCCGCGGCGTCGATCAGGTCGTCCTCGACGAGGTCCCCATGGAAGCCCTGGTAGCCCGTTGCGCTACCGGAGTCGGCGAGCTCCATCAGGGCGAGCACGTCGCGCAGGTCGAGCACGCCGTCTCCCGAGACGCTTGCGCTGGTGGTGTCCGGCGGGTAGAGGTCGCCGAGCTCGTGGTCGGCGTAGGCGGCCCGCAGGTCCGGCACCTCCCCCTCGACGAGCACCTGGCTGCCGACCTGGCTGCCGAACGACGCGCCGACCAGGTAGGAGGCATCCTCCACGGCCCCGCTGCTCGCTGGCTGGAGTAGCGTCAGGTCGGCCGTCCCGTCGGAGCCGTCGCGCGCGTAGGCCACGGCGGCGCCCACCGTGGGCTGACTCCCCAGGGGATCCGCCTCCCAGTGGAGGTGCACGAGGTCGCCGGACTGGTCGGCGGCACCGACCCAGGAGAGCACCAACGTGCCGGCCGAAGGGTCGTCCTGGGCGCGCACCAGCACGGTATCGGCACCGTCGGAGAGCCCCAGGAAGGTGAGCACGGCGGGGTCGTAGCTCAGCTGCACGCGCGCGGCGGCCGCGGGCGCCGACGCCATGACGGCGGTGACCACGTTGCCGCTGACGGGGGGTGGAGGCGGCGGCGGTGGCGGCGGGTTGGTGCCGTCACCCGGTTGCGTGCAGGCCGCCAAGACCAGGGCAAGCGCGGCGGCGAGCCCCGCCAGGCGCGCCCACCCGCGCCACCGAATCGCTGTTGTCCGTCTCGTCCCCATCACCATGGACTCCCTCCGCGGCTGCCGCGGTGCTCCGATGCACGTAGACGCCCCGCTCCGAGGATCGGGGCGGACCCGCCTCCAGCTGGGCTGTGGTGCGCACGGCACGGGACCCCCAGGGCCCCCGCACGCCACGGCATGCCGTCAACTGTACCGTTCGCGGACCTCGGGGCGCCGACAGCCGTCACGGCGCCGCCCGGGACCCGGCGGCGCCCCGCGCCCGGGCTGTGACCGCCTTCTGCTACGGCCGCGGGGGTGCGTACTACTGTGGACCCATGGATGGACATCGCTCCCCCAGACGTCCCGAACAGCCTTCTCGCGGGCCCAGCTGATGCGCATCTTGGTCACCGGAAACGAGGGGTACCTAGGCAGCCTGCTGGCGCCGCGGCTGATGGACCGTGGCCACGAGGTGGCGGGGCTCGACACCGGCTTCTACCTCGACGGGTGGCTGTACCACGGGGTCGAGCGCTCGCCGCGCACGGAGCTGCGCGACCTCCGCGCGCTCGAGCCCGGGGACCTCGCGGGCTTCGATGCCGTGGTCCACATGGCCGAGTTGTCCAACGACCCCACCGGGGCGCTGGCGCCCGACATCACCCGTGCCATCAACCACGAGGGGAGCGTCCGCCTGGCGCGGCTCGCCAGGGAGGCGGGCGTGCGGCGCTTCGTGTACATGTCCTCGTGCAGCGTCTACGGCGTGGCCAGCGAGGCAGAGGTCGACGAGACCTCCGAGGTGAACCCCCAGACGGAATACGCCCGGTGCAAGGTGCTGGTGGAGCGAGATGTCTCGGCACTCGCCACCGACGGCTTCGCACCCACCTTCCTGCGCAACGCCACGGCGTACGGCGCCTCGCCGCGCATGCGCTTCGACGTGGTGCTCAACAGCCTGGCGGGGTGGGCGCACACCACCGGCCGCATCAAGATGCTCTCCGACGGCACACCGTGGCGTCCCCTGGTCCATGCCCTGGATATCGCCGAGGCCGTGCGTTGCACCCTGGAGGCGCCCGAGGATCGCGTGTGCAACGAGGTATTCAACGTCGGCAACACACGCGAGAACTACCGCATCGGGGACCTGGCCCGCCGCATCGCCGAGGTCTTCCCGGGGTGCGCGGTCGAGCTCGGCGAGAGCGGCGGGGACACGCGCAGCTACCGCGTCAACTTCGACAAGATCGCCACCGGGTTACCCGGCTTCGAGACGCACTGGGACGCCGAGCGCGGCGCACGGCAGCTTCGCGCCGTGTTCGAGCGCGTGCAGCTCACCTTTGAGCACTTCACGGCACGCCCCTTCACGCGCCTCAAGGCGCTGGAGCACCTGTTGGCCACCGGCCAGATCGACGAGGCCTTCCACTGGACGCCGCTGCGGGTGCCACAGGAGGTCGCGACGTGATCTTCAACCCTACGCCCATCGACGGTGCCTACGTCATAGAGCTCGAGCCGTTCGCGGACGACCGCGGCTTCTTCGCCCGCAGCTTCTGCGCCCGCGAGTTCGCCGAGCACGGGCTCGAGCCCGCGGTCGCCCAGTGCAACGTGTCGTTCAACCACCGCGCCGGCACGCTGCGCGGCCTGCACTACCAGCTCCCTCCCGCCGCGGAGACCAAGCTCGTGCGCTGCACCAGCGGGGCGATCCACGACGTCATCGTGGACCTGCGGCCGGAATCGAAGAGCTACCTTCAGCACTACGGCGTCGAGCTGAGCGCCTCGAACCGCCGCGCGCTGTACGTGCCGGGGCGCGTCGCGCACGGCTACCAGACCCTGGTCGACGCCGCCGAGGTGAGCTACCAGGTGGGTGAGTTCTACACCCCGGGCGCCGAGCGCGGGCTGCGCTACGACGATCCTGCCTTCGCCATCGCGTGGCCCCTCGCCGTGACGCTGATGAGCGAGAAGGACCGGGCCTGGCCGCGCTTCGACCCCGAGGCGGTGGCCCCATGATCCTGGTCGACCGTGCGCTCCAGGAGCGGGCGACACAGGGGCGGCCCCTGCGCGTGGCCATGGTCGGGGCGGGCTTCATGGGCCGCGGTATCGCCAAGCAGATCGTCTCCAGCACACCCGGGATGCGGCTCGTCGGCATCGCCAATCGCACCCCGGAACACGCCGAACGCGCCTTCGCCGAGGCGGGCGTCGAGGACGTGGCGCGCGCCTCCACGGCCGCGCAGCTCGAGCGTGCGGTGGCCGGCGGGCGCGCCGTGGTCACCGACGACCCCCTGCTGCTCGCGCGCGCCGACGCCGTCGAGGCCCTCATCGAGGTCACGGGCGCCGTCGAGTACGCCGCCCACGTGGTGCTCGAGGCGTTGCGCTGCGGCAAGCACGTGGTGCTGATGAACGCGGAGCTCGATGGCACCGTGGGGCCCATCCTGCAGACCTACGCGCGGCGATCCGAGGTGGTGCTCGGCGCCTCCGACGGCGACCAGCCCGGGGTGCAGGCGAACCTCCTGCGCTTCGTTCGGGGCATCGGCCTCGAGCCCCTCGTGGCGGGCAACATCAAGGGTCTGCAGGACCCGTACCGCACGCCCACCACGCAGGAGGCCTTCGCGCGCCGTTGGGGTCAGAGCGCCTCGATGGTCACCAGCTTCGCGGACGGCACCAAGATCAGCTTCGAACAGGCGATCGTGGCCAACGCCTTCGGATTCACCATCGCGCGCCGCGGGATGAACGGTTTCGAACACCGCGAGCACATCGACACCGCGGTGCGCCGCTACCAGGTGGAGGAGCTCCGCCGCCTCGGCGGCATCGTCGACTACGTGGTGGGCGCCGCGCCGGCGCCGGGGGTGTTCGTCTTCGCGACCCACGACGACGCCCGCCAGCGCCACTACCTCGAGCTCTACAAGCTCGGCGAGGGCCCGCTCTACAGCTTCTACGCGCCCTACCACCTGTGCCACTTCGAGGCGCCCACCTCGCTGGCCCGCGCCGCGCTCTTCGGCGACGCCGTGATGGCCGCCGACGGCGCACCGCGCGTCGAGGTGGTGGCCACCGCCAAGCGCGACCTTCAGCCCGGGGAGCGCATCGACGGCCTGGGGGGCTACCTGAGCTACGGCCAGTGCGAGACGGCGGAGGCGACCGCCCGCGACGGCCTGCTCCCGATCGGCGTCGCGGAGGGCTGCACCGTCACGCGCGCCGTGGCCCAGGATGCGGTGCTCGGCTACGCCGACGTGCGGCTGCCCGAGGGGCGGCTGGTGGATGCACTTCGGGCGGAGCAGACCGAGCGCTTCCCCGCGGCACCGGCGGCGGCCCGATGATGCCGCGGAGGGCGGCCGCCCAGGGCGCGATCTTCCGAGCGCCGGCAGGCAGCGAGCGATGAAGGCGGTGATCCTAGCCGGCGGCTTCGGCACGCGCCTGTCGGAGGAAACGACGCTGCGGCCCAAGCCGATGGTCGAGATCGGCGGGCGGCCGATCCTGTGGCACATCATGAAGATCCTGGCCGCCGGCGGCATCCGCGAGTTCATCATCGCGCTGGGCTACAAGGGCGGCATCATCAAGGAGTATTTCCTCAACTTCTACGCCCTCAACAACGACATCACCGTGGACCTGCGCAGCGGCGCCACCACCATCCACGACGGCAATCAGCCGGACTGGAAGGTGCAGTTGGTGGACACCGGCCTGAACACCATGACCGGCGGCCGCCTGCGCCGGTTGCGGCCCTGGCTCGAGGGCGAGGAGGACTTCCTCTTCACCTACGGCGACGGCGTCGCGGACCTGGACGTGGGGCGCCTCATCGCCTTCCACCACAGTCACGGCAGGCTGGCCACCGTCACCTCCGTGCGCCCGCCCGCCCGCTTCGGCAACCTCGCCTTCGACGGGTCGCGCGTCACCAACTTCTTCGAGAAGCCCGATGAGGGCGAGGGGTGGATCAACGGCGGCTACTTCGTCCTCAAGCAGGGCGCCATCGATTACGTGGCCGACGACCAATCGGTGTGGGAGCGGGAGCCCGTGGAGGGGCTGGTGCGCGACGGGGAGCTGCACGGCTTCCGCCACGTGGGATTCTGGTCGTGCATGGACACGCTCAAGGAGAAGAAGTTACTCGAGGACCTGTGGGCCTCGGGCCGGGCCCCCTGGATCGTGTGGGAGCCCGCGCCCGCGGGGCGCTCCGCAGGCTGAGCCGCGGCCCGCCCGCGCCGCGGCAGGGGTCACGGTGGTTCACCGCGCAGGCGCCTGGGGGCGGCCGCGCCCGGTCACGAAGATGCCGTCCAGGTCAGCCAGGGCGGTGTAGCGGTCGGCGAGGTCGATGAGCGCCTGGGCGGTGGTCTCCCGGAATGCGGCGACCTCCACGCGCAGGCCGCGCTCCTGCGCCAACTCCAGGATGGGCGCGAAATCGCCGTCTCCGCTCGCCAGCACCACCACCTCGACGTGCGCCAGGGCCCGCACCACGTCCGCCGCGATGCCCATGTCCCAGTCGCCCTCCATCACGGTCGCGCCCCCCTCCCCCACCCGATGCACCCGGACGCTCCGCCGGCGCACGCGGTAGCCGAGCGCCGACAGCTTGGTGACGAAGCCGAACGCCGTGGACTCCCCCTCGCGCTCGACGACGTAGGCCGTGGCGGACGCCATCCGCCGGCCGCGCGCGGCCCATGCCAGCAGCCGCTCGTAGTCGACCACGGCATCGAAGTTGTCCCGACCCGCGTAGTACAGGTTTTGCGTATCGACGAACAGCGCGACACGCTGCTCGGCCCACTCGCCGGGCGCGGGCGCCTCCCGGGCCGGGTCACCATGCGCGCGCGACGCGGGGTCGCGCGAGCGCTCGGGTGTGGCGGGCCCGCCACCGGCCGCGTCGCCGCCGGAGGGGGGCCTCACGCCGGCCCGCCCGGGCGGCGCTCAGCGCTGGGCCCGGCGAGCCAGGAAGCGGGCCATGACGAGGTTGTCTTCATACGTCTCTCCTATGCGGATGTGGCGGGCCTCGCGCCCCTCGAGCGCGAACCCCTCGGAACGATACAGCGCGATGGCGGGTGCGTTGCTGGCGCGGACGTTGAGGCTGATCTTCTCCACGCCCACCCGCTCCGCCCAGGCGTAGGCATCGTGCATCAGGGCGCGGCCGACACCGCTGCGCCGGTGCTGCGGCGCCACCGCCAGGGTGAGCACGGCCACGTGCCGCAGCCGCCGCGGCGGGTGGCGGTGGAGCTCGAGCCACCCCGCCAGCGCCTCCCCGGCGACGGCGACCAGATAGAGGGCGCGGTCGGGGTCGTCCGCCTCCAGATGACGAGCCAGCGTCTCCGGGTGGAGCGCACCGTCGCCGACGAAGGCCCGCCCCTCCGCGTAGACCCCGCGTAGCAGCCGTGTCACCGCGGCCGCGTCCGCACCGGCGGCGCGCCGGACGCGGACCGGAATGCGGGTGTCGGGCATGCGTCGAGTATAGCGTCGAGGCGGCCACTCCCCGAGCTTGGGCAGGCGTCCGCGCCGCCCCCTGCTATCCTGGCTCTCGTGACGCGAGCGACCCCGCCCGTGGCTGCTTCCGGCGCCGAGGGCCGGCGGGCCCGCGCCCCCCTGCGTCAGGAGGACCCCGCGATGCGCAAGCTCCTAACCGCCGAATCGGTCACCGAAGGCCACCCCGACAAGCTCGCCGACCGCATCAGCGACAGCGTTCTTGACGCCATCCTCGGCATCGATCCGCACGCCCGCGTGGCCGCCGAGACGATCCTCACCACCGGCCTGGCGCTCATCGCCGGCGAGATCAGCTGCCGCGGCTACGTCGACTTCCAGGCCATCGTGCGCACGGCCGTGCGGGAGGTCGGCTACACCGACGCCAGCTACGGCATCGACGCCGATCACTGCGCCGTGCTCATCGCCGTCAACGAGCAGTCCCCCGACATCGCCATGGGCGTGAACCGCGCCGTGGAGGCCGACAGCGGAGACGACTACGACCTGATCGGCGCCGGCGACCAGGGCCTGATGTTCGGCTACGCCGCGGACGAGACCCCCGAGCTCATGCCGCTGCCCATCATGCTGGCGCACCGTCTGGCGCAGCAGCTGGCCGCCGTCCGCAAGAACGGCAGCGTGCCCTACCTGCGGCCCGATGGCAAGTCCCAGGTGACGGTCGCCTACGACGGTGACTCCGTCGGCCATGTCGACACGGTGGTCGTCTCGGCCCAGCACGACCCGGACGTGGAGCTGGCGGACCTGCGCCGCGACATCATCGAGCAGGTCGTGCGCCAGGTCGTGCCCGAGGAGCTGTTGCGAGACACCACCCGCTACCTCGTCAACCCTACGGGGCGCTTCGTCCAGGGCGGGCCGATGGCGGACGCGGGCCTGACAGGACGCAAGATCATCGTCGACACCTACGGGGGCGCGGCGCCGCACGGCGGCGGTGCCTTCAGCGGCAAGGATCCCACCAAGGTCGACCGTTCCGGCAGCTACTACGCCCGCTACATCGCCAAGAACGTGGTCGCCGCGGGGCTGGCGCGCCGTTGCCAGGTGCAGCTGGCGTACGCCATCGGGGTGGCCCACCCGGTGGGCCTGTACGTCGACACCTTCGGCACTTCGGACATCGGCGACGCCCGCCTCAGCGAGGCGGTGGCCCGCGTGTTCGACGCGCGCCCGGCCTCGATCATCGCCCAGCTCGACCTGAGGCGTCCGATCTACGTCCCCACCAGCGCCTACGGTCATTTCGGCCGCGACGGCCTCCCGTGGGAGCGCACCGATCGCCTGGAGGCGCTGCGCGAGGCGGCGCTGGCAGCTGCCTGAGGCGGAGGGCAGCCCCGGTCTCGTCGGCCCCCGAGCCCGCTCGTTCGCCGCCCCGGCGGGCCCGCGAGGCGACGAACGGATGCCCTGCAGCAGTAGGTTTCTCGCACCCCGTTCGTCGCCCCGGTGTGATACAACATGGCCATGGCGAGAATCCAGCTGGGCAATCGCGCCGGCGCATTCGCCCTGCGCCAGGCGCGCGGCGTTCTGGAGCAACTGACGGACGAGTGGCCCGACGTCAACTTCTCCCTGCGCACACTGCACGCCGACGCGGAGGGGGACGCGCTGTTGCGGGCCCTGGCGGAAGGCTCCGTCGGCGTCGCGGTGGTGCCGCTCGAGACCCTGCCGCTCGCGCTCCCGGAGGACGTCACGCTGGCCGCGGTGGCGCGCCGGCTCGAGCCGCGCGGCGCCCTGGTGGCCAAGGGGCAGCGCTCCCTCGATGAGCTGCGCAAGGGCGCCGCTGTCGGGGTGCCCGGCCCGCGCGACGCCGCCTTCCTGCGCGCCCGCCGCGACGACCTCGACGTCCGCGTTGTCGGCGATCACCTCGACGACGACCTGGCCCTGCTGACGACCGGGGAGTGCGACGCCCTGGTGCTGCCGGCCGCCGCCCTGGTCGCTCTCGACCGGCGCAACCGCATCGACGCGCTGCTCGAGCCGGACGTGTTCGCTCCGGCGCCGGGCCAGGGCGGCCTCGGCCTGCTGGTCCGTCGGGACGACGACCTCGCGTTCGAGATCGCCTACTCGCTGCAGCACCGCGCGAGCCTAGATCGTGTCCGGGCCGAGCGCGGCTTCGCGCGCGCGCTCGCCGACGGCGGCGCGCTGGCGGAGTCCGCGTCGGAGGTCGGCGTGGGCGCCCTCGCCACCGTCTCGGACGATGGCGCGTTGACGCTCTTCGGTGCCGTCGCGGTCGGCGGCCTGACGCTGCAGGCCAGCGTCGGCGGCGAGGCGCGCGAGGCCGAGACCCTGGGCCGCGAGCTGGCGCAGGACGTGCGCGAGCAGCTCGCCGCGCGTTGAGCCCGCCCGCGCGGGCGGAGCACAGCCCCGCCGGCACCCCGCCGACGGACACCTCCCCCGCCGCACCGCTCCCCCTCCGGCTTCACCTGGCCGTGCACACGCTGGCCTTCGTGGCGGGGCTGTCGGCGGTGTTCGTCGCGCTCGGCTTCAGCGCAGGCCTCCTCAGCCGGCTGTTGTTCGCCTACGGCGACGTGCTTCGCGTCGCCTCCGGCGTGCTGCTCATCGCCATGGGGCTGGTGATGCTCGACGCGGTGCCCATCCCCGCACTGAAGCAGGACGTGCGCCTGCACCTCATGCGCAAGCCCGGTGGCTACCTCGGTTCGGCGGTGGTCGGGGTGGCCTTCGCCGCCGGCTGGACGCCGTGCATCGGTCCGATCCTGGCCGGCATCCTGGGCCTCGCCGCGACCTCGGGGGGCGGCGCGCAGGGGGGCCTGCTGCTGGCGTCGTACGCGCTCGGGTTCTCGCTACCGTTCCTGCTGCTCTCGCAGCTGCTCCCGTTGGCGCGCGGACTCAGGCGCTACAGCGGCGTGCTGGAGAAGGTCGGTGCGGTGCTGCTGCTGGCCGTCGGCGGGCTCCTCGTGAGCGGGGCGCTCAACGCCCTGGCGCCCTACCTGTCGTCGCTTGGGAGCGCCGAGGGCGCGCTGCTCGGCGACGTCTCGGTGCCCACCCTGGCGCTTGCCTTCGCGGCGGGAGGGCTATCGTTCCTCTCGCCCTGCGTGCTTCCCATCCTGCCGTCGTTCCTCGCCTACCTGAGCGGCATGAACCTCACGCCGCTGCTGGCGAGCCCGCGCACGCGCTGAGGCGCGGCGGGGCCCACAGCGGGGTCCGCCGCGCCGCATCGCGCCCGCACCGGGCTCAGGCGCCGGCCGCGTCCGAGGTGCGCTCCTTCATCACCCGCTCCGCCACGTGCTGCGGCACCACGTCGTAGTGATCGAACTTCAGTGAGAACGCACCGCGCCCGCCGGTCACCGAGCGCAACTCCGGGGAGTAGGTCTGGATCTCTGCCATCGGCACGTGCGCGCTGACGACGCTGACCGAGCCCTCGGTGTCCATGCCGAGGATGCGCCCGCGGCGGGTGTTGAGGTCGCTGATGACGTCCCCGGTGAAGCGGTCGGGGACGCGCACCTTGAGCAGCGCGACCGGCTCGAGCAGCACCGGCTTGGCCTGATGCATGGCCTCCTTGAAGGCGTGGGACGCCGCGATCTGGAAGGCGATGTCCTTGGAGTCGACCGGATGGTCCTTGCCGTCGTACACCTCGACGCGCACGTCCTGCACCGGGAAGGCGCCGAGCACACCGGACTCGATGGCGCTGCGCACGCCCTTCTCACAGCTCGGCTGGAACTGCGACGGGATGGTTCCGCCGACGACCTTCCAGGCGAACTCGAAGCCGGCGCCCCGCGCCAGCGGCGCCACCCGCAGCGCCACCTCCGCGAACTGACCCGCGCCGCCCGTCTGCTTCTTGTGGCGGTAGCGGGCGTCGCCGTTGCCGCCGATGGTCTCGCGGTACGCGACGGACGGCGTCCTCGTGTCCACCTCGAGCCCGAAGCGGTCCTTGAGCGCACCCACGGCGATCTCGAGGTGCACGTGCCCCATCCCCCACAGGACTGTCTCGTGGGTGTCGGCGTTGCGTTCGATGAGGAGGGTGGGATCGGCGTCCAGCAGCTTGTGCAGCGCGTCGCTCATCTTGTCCTCGTCGCCGCGCGTCTTGGGCGTCAGGGCCAGGGCCATGACGGGCGACGGGAAGCGGATCGGGGAGAGCATGAAGGCGTGCCCGGGATCGCACAGCGTGTCGCCGGTCTTGACGTCCTCGGCCTTGGTGATCGCGCCGATCATGCCCGCCGTCAGCTCCTTGACCTCGCTCAGGTCCTTCCCCCTGGGGACGAACAGGTGGGCGGCCCGCAGGTCGTTCTCGCGGTTGGAGTCGCGCACGGTGTCGCCCGCCTTGAGGCTGCCCGAGAGCACGCGCATCAGCGAGACCTTGCCCAGGTACGGGTCCACCACCGTCTTGAACACGCGGGCCCCGAAGCTCCCCGCCTCGCCCATGACGGGCGCCTCGCCCTGCTCGGTAGGGAGGGGCTTGTGGTCCTCGACGTGGCGGACGCCGTGGACCATGAAGTCCATCAGCAGGCTGACGCCCATCACCTTGGTCGCGGAGGTGAGCAGCACCGGCGTGAGCTCGTTGCGGCGCACGGCCGCGTCGAACGCCCGCGTGAGCTCCTTGGGATCCAACGAGGCGTCCTCGAGGTACTGCATCATCAGCTCGTCGTCGGTCTCGACGATGGCCTCGACCAGCCGCTCGCGGTACTCCCGCGCGACCCCCACGACCTCGTCGGGAACAGGGACCTCCTCGGGCTCGCCCTCGGGCCAGACGTAGGCCTTCATGCTCAGCAGATCGACGATGCCGCGGAAGTCCTCGGCCTGCCCGATGGGGATCTGGATGGCCGCGATGTTGCCCGGCAGGCTCTGCTCGATGTCCGCCATGGTGCGGAAGAAATCGGCGTTCTCGCGATCCATCTTGTTGATGACGAAGAGGCTCGAGAGCTCGCGCTCGAAGCTGCTGGTCCACACCCGCTCGGTCCCGACCGCCACGCCGGACACGGCCGAGACGACGATCATGGCGGCATCCGCGGCCGCCTGGGCGCCGCGGATCTCGCCGACGAAGTCCGCGTAACCCGGCGTATCCAGCACGTTGAAATCGCTCCCCTTCCAGGAGAAGGGGTGGATGGTCGTATAGATCGATATCTTGCGCCGCTTTTCCTCGGGAGTCACGTCGGAGACGCTGCTCCCGTCTTCCACCCTGCCGAGCGAGGTGAGCGCACCGGCGCGGAACAGCATCGCCTCGACGAGCGACGTCTTGCCCGCACCGCTGTGCGAGAGAACGGCCACGTTGCGGATGTTGGACATGGATATCGGCTTCCTTTCGTGCGGACCCCGACGCGTGCGCCGCGCACGGGGCCTTCGAAGCCAGGCGCCCTTGCCTAGGTAGCCGAGTATACCATCGGCTCCCCCGCGCCCGAAGGGACCCCTGCCCCTGGACACATCGCGTTGGAGACGGTAACCGTCTGCCGGAACCGCGGCCCTGTGGGCGCGCCGGGTCGGGCCGCCGCCTACCCGGCCCACGGCGGGGGTCCGCTACACTGGGGCATGCCGCTGGAGCGGGAACTCAAGTATTCCCTGCTGGACCCCTACGCACCGGCGCCGGTCGAGTTGGAGGCCGCCTTCGAGGCGGCCCCGTTCACGGCCGCGGAGCTGCACGAACAGCGGGTGATCGACCGCTATTTCGACGACGACCGGCGCAGCCTCAAGGGGGCGGGCATGGCGTTGCGGCAACGCTCGATCGACGGGCGACACCTGGCGACGCTCAAGACGCGTGGCAGCGTCGATGGCGCGCTCCACGAGCGCGACGAGCTCGAGCTGCCGTCGGACCATCGCGGCTGGCCGGCCGCCATCGTCGACCGCCTGCGCGGCGTCGTCCGCCCCGAGGACCTCCGGCCCCTGCTCGAGGTGCACGCGCTGCGCCGGCGCTTCCGCGTCACCGAAGGCGACGTCGCCGTGGCGCTGCTGAGCTTCGACGCCGTGGAGGCGCGCGCGCCGGACGGGGAACACAGCGCCCACTTCGACGAGGTCGAGATCGAGGCCGCCGAGGGCGTGCCGGCCGCGACGCTGGAGGCCATCGCCGAGCGGCTGGGTCAGGTGGTGGCGCTGACCGCCACCGGCACCACCAAGCTCGAGAGGGCCGAGGCCCTGCTGCCGCTGATGCCGTGGTGAGCCCGTGGAGCTGATCCTGGTGCGCCACGCCCAGGCCGCGCCGCACGCGGACCCCGGAGGGGACGACGGGCGCCGCCCCCTCGATGCCAAGGGGGAGAGGCAGGCGAGGGCGCTGGTGCGCGGCTTCCTGGGCGCGGGCTGGGAGCTCGACCGCCTGTTCTCGAGCCCCTTGCTACGCGCGGCGCAGACGGCCGAACCGCTCAGGGCCGCTTTGCGTCACGGCCGCACGGTGGAGTACCTGGACGCACTGGCGACGGACGACCCGCAGACGCTGGCGATGGCCCTCTCCGAACGGCTCGCCCCCGGCGAGGATCGCGTCGCATGCGTGGGGCACGAGCCCTCGCTCAGTCACGCCGCCTCCTACCTGCTGGGCGTGGAGCTGCCGTTGACCTTCCGCAAGGCCGGGGCCCTGCTGCTCGAGGGAGACACCGCCGCCGGCCGCATGGCGCTGGGCGCCTTCCTACCGATGCGACTGCTGGGACGCATCCTGCGGGCGGAGGACACCTGAGCGGTGCGTCCGTGCGCCCGCCGGGGCGGGCGCACGGACGCACCCTCTGATATCCTGGGAGCCGTCCACAATCCGTCCGATCCGCAAAGGGGACGCGCATGTTGAACCTCGGCCGGCTGGTCCGCGAACACGCCCTGCACACGCCGCAACGGCCCGCCGTGCGGCTGGGGGACACCCTCCTCGACTACGGCACGCTCGACCAGATGAGCGATCGCGTCGCCGGGTATCTGCGCGGCCGCGGGGTCGCGCCCGGGCAGAAGGTCGCCCTCTCGTGCCCCAACCTCCCGTTCTTCCCGGTCGTGTACTACGGCATCCTCAAGGCCGGCGCCGTGGTGGTGCCGCTCAACGTCCTGCTCAAGGCCCGCGAGATCTCCTACCATCTGGAGGACAGCGACGCGGTGGCGTACTTCGTGTTCGAGGGCACGGCCGAGTTGCCCATGGCGCGCGAGGGCGCGGAGGCCTTCGCCACGGTCCCGGGTTGCCGCGAGCTGGTGGTGATCACGGGCGACCCTGGCGCCGCCAGTGGGATTGACGGGGCCACAACACTCGGGGCCATCCTGGCCGCCACCGACCCGGACCCAGACATCCACCCCAGCGAGCCTGAGGACGCCGCGGTGATCCTCTACACCTCGGGGACCACGGGGCGGGCCAAGGGCGCGGAGCTGAGCCACTTCAACATGTTCTCCAACGCCGTCACCACCGGGCGGCTGTACCGCACGCGGGAGTGCTGGCCCGAGGATCACGTCTACCTCATGGCGCTGCCGCTGTTCCACTCCTTCGGCCAGACCACGGGCATGAACGCGATGTTCCTCGCGGGCGGATCGCTGACGATGTTGCCGCGCTTCGACCCCGCGCAGGCGCTGGCGCAGATGCTGGCGCACGGGGTGACGATCTTCGCGGGCGTTCCAACCATGTACTGGGCGCTGCTCAACGCCGCGAAGACCTTGAGCGAAACGCAGATCGCGCAGCTCCGCGAGCAGATGCTGTTCGCGCTGAGCGGCGGCGCCGCGCTGCCCGTCGAGATCCTGCGGCGCTTCGAGGAGGTCTACGGCATCGGCATCATGGAGGGGTACGGGCTGTCGGAGACGAGTCCGGTGGCGAGCTTCAACCACGCCGACCGCGAGCGTCGTCCCGGCACCATCGGTCAACCCGTGTTTGGCGTGGAGATGCGCGTGGTGGACGAGAACGATCGCGACGTTCCGGCGGGCGAGGCGGGGGAGATCGTGATCCGCGGGCACAACGTCATGAAGGGGTACTACAAGCGCCCGGACGCGACCGCCGAGGCCATGCGCGGAGGCTGGTTCCACAGCGGCGACGTGGGCGTGATGGACGAAGACGGCTACTTCACCATCGTCGACCGCCTCAAGGACATCATCCTACGCGGCGGCTTCAACGTCTATCCGCGCGAGGTCGAGGAGGTGCTGATGACCCACCCCGACGTCTCTCTGGCCGCCGTCGTCGGCGTTCCGCACGAGGAGCACGGGGAGGAGATCAAGGCCTTCGTGGTGCTCCAGGAGGGGGCCGCGGCCGATGCCGAGGCCATCGTCGGCTGGTGCCGTGAACAGATGGCGGCCTACAAGTACCCGCGGATCGTGGCGTTCCGCGACAGCCTGCCGATGAACGCAACCGGCAAGATCCTGCGCCGCAACCTCCGCGACGAGGGGTAGCCGGGAGGGTGGGCGCGCGCCCTCCGGGGCCCGGTCCGCGCTGACGGGTCCGCGCTGACCGTCACGCGCTGACCGTCACGGGCGGGCCGTCGGGCGTGGGCCGTCACGGGCGGGGGTGCCCCCGGCCCCTCAGGGCAAGCTCTCAGGGCAACAGCACCTGCAGCAGTTGGTGCTGGAAGAACATCACCACCACCCCGAAGACCATGTGCCCCATCAGGTACGACAGGACCAGGGGGAACTCCGAGCGGTACGTCTCCACCGGATGGAAGTCGGTGAGGATGAAGGTGGAGATCAGCGACATGTAGATGCCGTGGCCGAGGCCGCCGACCAGCCCCAGCAGCGGGTAGAAGAGGTTCACCTCGGTTCCCAACCGGGGAAAGATGATGTAGGGCGACGGCGGGAAGGGCCCCTTCATGAACATCAGCACGAAGGCGCCGTAGAAGGCCGCGAAGAGGATGCCGCCGAGGAACAGCAGCATCGCCCCGAGCACACGCGCGCGGTCGTCGACGCGGCCGCGGGTGATCGAACCGACCGCGCCGAGGGTGTCGTAGTAGACCCCTCCCCACACCGCCGGAAGGTAGAGGAAGACGATCATCACGGTCGTGGCCATCACACCGGCCACGATCGAGGACTGGATCAGAGCGAGAAACACGGTCCCTCCCTCCCTTCAACCCGGACGCGCGCGCTGGCGCGCCCCGGCCTCAGAGTCGACAGGGGCGGTCACGGGCCTCACCACAGCCGCATCCCCGGGATGGCGACCTGGTGGAGCAGCATGTTGAGCAGGGTGGGCAGGTACGCCACCACGACCAGGAACACCGCCAGCGCGAACCACGCCGCAAGGTTGTCCATCAGCTTCACCACGCCCTCGCTGCGCACCTCCATGGTGCTCGAGAAGGGGATGGCGGGCGTCTCGTCGGGCTCCAGGCGCCGCCCGGAGAAGAGCGTCCCGAACAGCACCGTGAAGTAGAAGATCACGGCCAGGAAGAGGATGATGCCGCTGATCGCGGTCAACGCCTGGGGCACGGCCGCCGCGTCGTAGGCGCCCTTCAACGACGGCAGCATGTTCGAGATCCACGCCCTGCGGGGTACGCCGTAGATCCCCTGCCAATGCATGCCGAGCGCGAACACCATCATGCCGACGAACCACGTCCACGAAGCCCACAGCGCCAGCCGCGGGGAGAACAGCCGCCTGCCGGTGAGGTGGGGAATGAGCCAGAACGTCATCCCGAAGAAGGTCAGGGTCACCGCCGTGCCGACCGTCAGGTGGAAGTGGCCGGGGATCCAGGCGGTGTTGTGGATGAGGATGTCGAGGTTGAAGCTGGCGTTGATGATGCCCCCCGCGCCGCCGAAGATGAACGCCGTCATGGCGAGCACCTGAGCGGTGAAGGCGGCCTCGCCCCAGGGAAGCTTGGGGATCCACCCGAGCACGCCCCGGCCCCCGCGGCGCCTGCCCCCGATCTCCATGGAGGCCGCCACCGTGAAGGCGGTGATGAGGCTGGGCACTCCCACGAACATCGTCAGCAACGAATGAACCATCTTCCAGCCGGCCGGGATGCCGGGGTCGGTGAACTGGTGGTGGAAGCCCACCGGCACGCTGAACAGCAGGAACATCAGGAAGGCAAGGCGCGTCAGCGAGTCGGAGGCGAGCTCACCGCCGGCCTGCTTCGGGATGAAGGCATACCAGGAGATGTAGGCCGGCAGCAGCCAGAAGTACACGATCGGATGCCCGGTGAACCAGAACAGCGTGCGGGCGAGCTGCGGGTCGACCCCGGGGATCCAGCCGGCCGACCAGGGGATCAGGAAGACGACTACCTCGACCACGATGCCCACGGTCGCCAGCGCCCACATCAGCATCGTGATGGTGGACATGTAGGTGACGATAGGGGTCGCCTGGTCCGGGTGCTCGCGTTTCCACCGGGCGCGCAGGCGCACCACCTCGTAGGCGACCATGAGGCTGCCTACCACCACCAGGGCGAGCCCCGTGTAGAATCCCCAGCTGCCCTGCAGTGGCGGGTAGAAGGTGTACAGCACGGTGGATGTGTTGCTGGCGATGGCGATCCCGGCCATCACCAGACCGACCATCATCACGCCGTAGGAGCTCCACAGCCACGGCAGGCTCGGCCGCAGGCCCAGCTCGCGCGCCGGGAAATACACCAGCACACCGCAGTTGAAGAACGTGGTGAATACCAGGGCGTTGAGCACGCCGTGGAGCGTGAGCCCCTGGTAGTACGACTTGAGGAACGGCAACAGGCCGTAGAGGTTGATATTTCCGTAGTTCAGCGCCTGGAACGGACCGAGCAGGGCCCCGACCAGCAACGCGGCGAGCCCCGTGAGGAGGAACGCGGCGGTGACGCGCTTCTCCGGCCTCCAGGCGACCTGCGCCGCCCCCGTGGTGCTGATGCTGCCTACCGCCATGGGACCATCCCCTCCGTGTGCCGCAAAGCGCCCTCCCTCATGGCAACCCCAAGGTGCCACGCAACGCGTGCACCTCGTCCGGGGTCATGGTCTGCCCCCGCGCGCCGGCGAAGTCCTCGGGGGTGTACGGGGCCGCGTCCGTCGGCATCGCCCCGTCGTTGCCCCAGTTCGTCATCACGTAGTTGGCCACCGCCGCCAGCTCCTCGTCGGAGAGGGTGTTCCAGGCGGGCATCTGGCCGTTGTACACGTTCCCCGCGACACGGATCTCGCCCTGCAGGCCGTGGAGCAACACCTTGACGGGGTAGCTGCGGTCTGCCGCGAACAGGTCCGGCGCGTGCCCAGCGAGGGGCGGGAAGGCGCCGGCGATGCCCTGCCCGTTGGCCTGATGGCAGGACACGCAGTTGGTCTGGAATACGCTCGCCCCGTCCGCACCCGCGGCCTGGCCGGAGGGAGGCGGCACCGTCTGCGCCGTGGACCCGACGCGCCGCGAGTACTCCGCCGCGGGCAGCACCTCGATGGCGCCCAGCATGTTCTGGTGGCTGATCCCGCAGTACTCGTTGCACGACACGCGGTAGCGTCCCGCCCGATCGAAGGTGTATTCGAACGTGGCGATCTCGCCCGGGATGATCTCGATGTTGATGTAGGTGTTCTCGACGCCGTACCCGTGGATCACGTCGCGGCTGGTCATGTAGAAGTGTGCCTTGGCGCCCACCGGGAGCACGATGGTCTCCGGGTCGAAGACGAAGGCCTGGGCGACCAGCGTCACCTGGTACTCGCCGGGCCCCATGGTGCGTACCCCGGGTTCGGCGAACAGGGCGCTGGTGGTGAGCGTGGTGGGGTCGGCACGTCCGCCGCTCTGGGCGATGGCGCTCCCCTCGGTCACCAGGGAGTAGGCGATGAGGATGACGAAGGACAACGACATCAAGCCGGAGATGGCAAGCCAGCGGCGCTCCCACCGGGCGATGGCGTGGTGTTGGCGCTCGTCCATGCGCTCAGCCCCGAATCAGGGTCAGCACGAACATGCCGAACCACAGCACGATGATGGTGGCTGCCAGGAACAACGTGATGGCGATGGCCCCCGAGGGGTTGGCCTCGACGCTGGGCTCGTCGACATCGGGGATCTCCGTGGGCCGCTCTTCGATCACTTGCTACCTCCACAAGGGTCGGTCCGCTCGAATGCTGGGTTTTTGCAACCTGGGGCACACCATAGCGCACGAGGCCGTCCGTGCGAACGTGAGAGGCCGTCACGAACGGCATGAGAAACCCGCGACAGCGGCGCTCTTAGGCGCGGGCTCTCGGGGTCTTTCCCCGTCCCACACGCTATGGATCCGCCACAAAGGATCCCGTCGGGCGACTCACCGTCAGCGCGTGGGCGACACACGCCGACACACGCCGGCCGAGGGACGTGCCCCTCTCACAACAGCGTGCCGGAGCCTTGTCGTCACGCCGGTGGGGCGCTAGCGTGGTGGCATGGCGCGCCCCCGCATCGTCATCGCTGGAGGGTCCGGCCTCATCGGCCGCCACCTCATCGCCGCCGCTCGGGACGCCTACGACGTGGCCGTCCTCACCCGGCGGCCCACCGAGGCGGCCCCGGACGGCGCCGACACGTTGTCGTGGCGACCGGACGCGGCCCGGGCCGGAGACGAGGGGCAGCTGTCCAAGCTCACGTCGGCCTTGGAGGGCGCGGCCGCGGTCGTCAACCTTGCGGGCGCCTCGATCGGCGGCGGCCGCCTTGGCCGCCGCCATCTCGGGCGGGTCCTGGTCAGCCGCGTGGACAGCACCACGACCCTGGTGACGGCCCTCCGACGCTGCCGCCGGGCGCCAGGCGTGCTGCTCCAGGGCTCGGCGGTCGGCATCTACGGTCAGCGTAATGACGACGTCCTGCACGACGATGCCGGACCGGGTGGCGGGTTCGCCCTGGCCGGCGTCGGGGAGGCCTGGGAGGCGGCCGCCGCGCCCGCGGGCGGGCGCACCCGCGTTGTCGTCGCCCGCACCGGCGTGGTGTTCTCCGAGGACGCGACGGCCTGGCACCGCCTGGTGATGCCCGTGCGCCTCGGCCTGGGGGGGCCGCTCGGCCACGGCCGGCAGTGGATGGCCTGGATCGACGCGGACGATTTGGCGCGCGCCATACTGTTCCTGGTGGAGGACGAGGCGGCACAGGGCATCTTCAACGTCGTGGCGCCGGAGCCGATACGGCAGCACCAGCTGGCGCGGGCCATCGCGGCGCGCGTGCGACGTCCGGCCTTCGTGCGCGTTCCCGCGCCGGCGTTGCGCCTGATCCTGGGTCGGCTGGCCGACGCGACCCTGCTGCAGAGTGCGCGCGTCGTCCCCACCCGCCTGCTGGAGCGCGGCTTCCGTTTCGAGGTTCCCGACGTCCCCACCGGCCTGGCGAGGTGGCTCCCGGCCGATCGGGGCGGAGGCGCCCCGCCCGCCTGAGGCGCGGTGGGCGGCGGCTGCCGCCCCCCGCCCGCTCAGCGATGGCTGGCGTAGCGCAGCGCTGGGGCGGCCTCCTCGAGCGCCCGGCGTGTGTCGGGCCCGAGCGGCGGCATCGCCGCCGCCGCCACCGTGTCGTCGAGCTGCGCGGCGCTGCTGGCTCCGACCACCACCATGGCGACGCCGGGCGTGTCGAGCGCGTAGCGCACGGCCGCCCGGGCCGGCGAGACGCCGTCTGGGACGGCATCCTCCAGCGCCCGTTGCGCCCGCCGGACGGCATCGACATCGCGACCCAGGTAGGCGCGCGCGGGGCGCCCCGCCAGCAGCCCCTGGGCGAGGGGTCCTCGCGCCACGGCGGGGACGCCCGCCCCGCGCAGGGAAGGCAGGATCGCCTCCTCGGCGCGGCGGTCGAGCAGGCTGAGCTGCACCATCACGCTCGCCAACGACGGGGCCGCGACCACCCGGCGGACCACGTTCGGCCGGATCGAGGACACGCCCCAGGCGCGAATGCTCCCCTCGTCGACCAACGCCTCGAAGGTTGCGATGACGTCGTCCAGGGGGTCATCCGCTGTTCCACCGTGGAGCTGCAGCAGGTCGAGGACGTCCGTGCCGAGGCGACGAAGGCTGCGCTCGACCGCCCGGCGCAGGTAGGCCGGATCCGGCACCCAGTCCCACCCCTCGCCGTCGGGTCGCCAGCGGTTCCCGACCTTGCTGGCGAGCACCACCCGGTCCCGCACCGGCCCAAGGGCGCGCCCCACCAGCTTCTCGTTCTCCCCGTGGTCGTAAAGATCGGCGGTGTCGAACACCCGAACGCCCAGGTCCAGCGCGCGCCCCACGATGCGGTCGACCCGCCCGGGGTCGGTGCCCAGCGACATGCATCCGAGCCCCACGCGCGTGACGCGCAGCGGGCTCCGCCCAAGGGGCACGCTCTCCACGGCCCTCAGAACCCTTCCCGCCAGGGGCGTGGGCGGGACAGCTGCAACCCACTCGAGCCAAGCCGACGGTACTCCATGCGGGATGCTACCATCGCCCGCGGGCACGGGACATAGGCCTCTGGCGCCGGGGTGGGTGCGGGTGCAGGGTGGGCGTAACGAGCACCGGCGGGGCGGCTTCACCCGCGCACCCCCGGGACAGGAGTCGGCCATGGCCCAAGTGCTGATCGTCCATGCCTCCCAGGAGGGCCAGTCGCTGCGGATCGCCCAACGGGTCGCCGAGATCCTAGAGGGAGACGGCCACCGCGCCAGCGTCGTGGGTGCCGACCCCTTCCCGGGCCTCGGGGGCGCCGACGGCGTGGTGGTGGTGGCTTCGGTCCACATGGGCCGGCACCCCGCCGCGCTGATCCGCGCCGTGCGCGCCCACCGCACCGTGCTGGAACGCATCCCCAACGCCTTCCTGTCCGTCTGCCTCGCGGCCGCCGGCCGCGACGCGGCCCACCGCAGTCAGGCCGACGGGTACCTGCAAGAATTCCTGCGCCGCACGCAGTGGAACCCCACCGTCTCGCGTACGATCGCCGGGGCCCTGCGCTTCGGCCGCTACGGGGCCATCAAGGGGCGCTTCATGCGCGCGCTCGACCGGCGCGAGGGCTTCCCCGGCGTGCTCGGCGAGGAGCGAGAGTTCACGGATTGGCACGACGTCCGGGCGTTCGCGGAGGCGTTCGCCGCGCAGCTCCACCCCGCCTGGGCGGGGCGCGCACCGGACCGCCAGGCGCCGCCGCGCGAGCGGCCCAACTGACCGGACCAGGGCGACGTGCAAGCGCCGCGCGGACGATCGCCGCAGGCGCACCTCCGGGGCGCCCACCGCCGTCCTGGGGGATCACCTCTCCGATCCGGCGCCGGCGCCGGTTTCCGGCCGACGTAGGGCCCGGGGCACCGCTGCTAGCCTAACGTCGGTGGAGGTGACTCGGTGGAACAGCTGACGCGACGCGACTTCGACCACCTGACGCTCGGGGAGATCGCCCGTCGCACCGGGCTCGATGCGCCTACGGATCCGTCGGCCGCGGAGGCCGAGGCGTTCCGCGAGCGGGCGTACCGAAGCTATCGCCTCGACATCACCCGGCGCGACGAGTTGGGCACCGCGGCACAGGCCACGGAACCGGCGGACGCCGACGACGGCGAGCTCTGATTCGAGCGGGGCCCGAGGCACCCACGGCGCGGGGTACGGTCCGGCGACGCGCGCGGCCGCAGCCGTGAGGTCCGCGAGGTCGCTGCGGTGGGGCTCCGCGGGGGCGGCGGACGCCCGTCCGGCACACGCCGGAGGGGATGCGGGCGGCGCGCAAGGGCCCTGTTATACTCCGCGCATGACGGCATCTGGCAGCACCACCGACCAGGACAGGGACGAACAGGTCTTTGCCCTCATCGAGCGCGAGTTCGAACGCCAGCGCGACGGCTTGGAGCTGATCGCGTCGGAGAACTTCACGTCCCGGCAGGTCCTGGAGGCCGTCGGCTCCGTGCTCACCAACAAGTACGCCGAGGGGTACCCGGGCAAGCGTTACTACGGCGGTTGCGAGGTCGTCGACGAGGTCGAGCGTCTCGCCATCGAGCGCCTCGAGGCGCTGTTCGGTTGCACCTGGGCGAACGTCCAGCCCCACTCCGGGTCGTCGGCGAACCTGGCGGTCTACGCAGCCCTGCTCGATCACGGCGATGTGATCCTCGGGATGGACCTGGCGCACGGCGGCCACCTGACCCACGGTTCCCCCGTCAACCTCTCCGGCAAGGACTACCGCATCGTCAGCTACCCGGTCGACCGCGAGACGGAACGGATCGACTACGAAACCGTCCGCAGCCTGGCGCTGGAGCACCGACCCAAGCTCATCATCGCCGGCGCCAGCGCGTACAGCCGGGTCCTGGACTTCGAGCGCTTCCGCGCCATCGCCGACGAGGCGGGGGCGCTGCTGTTGGCCGACATCGCGCACATCGCGGGGCTGGTGGCGGCGGGCGTGCACCCGAGCCCTCTCCCGCACGCCCACGTGGTCACCAGCACCACGCACAAGACGCTGCGCGGCCCGCGAAGCGGCATCATCTTCGGCAACGACGGCGAGCTCGGCAAACGCATCGACCGGATGATCTTCCCCGGCATGCAGGGCGGACCGCTGGAACACGTGGTGGCGGCCAAGGCAATCACCTTCCGCGAGGCGGCCCAGCCCGAGTTCCGCCGCTACAGCCAAGCGATCGTGGACAACGCCCGCGCGCTCTGCGCCGCGCTCGTCGAGCGCGGCTACCGGGTCGTGTCGGGCGGCACGGACAACCACATGTTCGTTATCGACCTGCGCGGGCACGGCATGACGGGCAACGAGGCCAGCAAGCGGCTCGACCGTGCAGGGATCACGGTCTCGAAGAGCATGGTGCCCTTCGACCCGGAGAAGCCCTGGATCACGTCGGGCATCCGCATCGGTACGCCGGCGATCACCACCCGGGGCTTCGCCGAGGCGGACATGGCGCGCGTGGCCGACCTCATCGACCGCGCTCTAGGGCACGCGACGCCCGACGCGCTGCGCCCCGAGGTACGGGACCTCGCGCGCGCCCACCCGATGCCCTGAACCCTGCGTGGCCGACGCGGCGCCCCGACCGCGCCACCGGCGTCAGCGCCGTCGGCGCAGGCGCTCGAGCCCTTCCTGCAGACTCACGCGCATGCGCTCGATCGACCGCGCGAGCTGACCGAGCTCGTCGTTGCGCGGGAGTTCCACCGGGTGATCGAGGTCTCCGCGGCTGATGCGGTCGGCCGCCTCGAGCAGGTACGACACCGCCGCCGTCAGGCCACGGGTCAGCGACAGGGCCACCAGGATGGCGATGAGCACGGGCACCAGCCCCACCAGCAGGATGGTGATCAGGGCGCTTCCGAGCGCGCCGTCGGCCGCGATCGGCCGCACGCCCACGACGACCGCCCCCAGCGTCGCGCCGCCACCGCGCATCGGGGCGGCGGCCACCACCGGCGCCTCGTCGCCGAAGCCGAGCAACGCCCCGACCGTGGCGAGGCTGCGCGACAGGCTCCGGCTCCACCCCTCGACCGGCGTCACGGCGGCCTCCGAGGCCCGTAGCGCGGCGTCGTTCACCACCGCGCTGAGCTCCGGTGAGAGCGCGTTGGCGCCGCTCGCGCTCCAGCTGACCAGGGGGATGCCCGAGGCGTCCGTGATCGCCATGAAGGCCACGCCGCGCTCGGTCAGCGGTGCCTGGGCACGCCGCGCGACGTCACCCAGCATCGCCTGCACGATCGGCGAGGTGAGTGGCAGGCCGCCGTCGAGGCCCTCGATGCTCGCCGCGAAGCTCGACGCAACCGCCGCCGCCGCGCCCGCCTGCTGGTGCCGCAGCACCGGCAACACGGTCACCACCACGGCGACCAGCATCACCAACGCGGTGAGGACGGTGGGGAGGGTGGTCGACATCGCCACGCTCCTGCGCAGACCGCCGCGGGCCAGGGTGGCGCCGCTGCCCGACAGCGTGCGCACCCCCATCTCCGGCACCGCCGAGCGGCGCGCCGTCTCCGGCGTGTGCGAGCGCCGTAGCGACTCGGGCGTGGGCGCCGATCCCACGTCGCCCCCGGCCGCCGCCGCGGCCGCGCCCGCGAGCGCCGCCTCCGCCACCGGGCCGGCCGGCGCGTCGGCGCCGGCGACCTCGCCGGCCATGGCGTCCTGGCGCGCGACATCCTCGGACTCGGTCGCACCGTCCTCCGTCGCGTCGCTCGCCCACGCGCCCGCGACCGACGCGCCGTAGCCCGAGCCTTCGTACATCGACCCGCCTTCGGCCACCGCACCATCGGCCACCGCACCGTACGCCGGCCCGTCGCCCTCCGGCACGGTGCCAACGTGGTCGGCGTCCTCGGACGCGCCGTACTCGGGAGCGGGCTCCCCGAGCGCCGCGTCCATGTGCCCGACCTCACCGGCCGGCGCCTCCCCGGCCCCGCCCGCGACGTCCTCAACCGCCAAGCCTTCAACCGCCAAGTCCTCGCCCGCAACGTCCTCGCCCGCAACGACTCCTCGCCCGCAACGTCCTGGCCCGCCAAGCGATCCCACCCATGGCCCTCGGTCGCCCCCGGGCCACCGGCGTCGGATCCGCGGTCGGTGTCGCCCCAAGCGGCCTCTTGGAGGTCGTCCGCACGGTCCGCCTCGCGGTGCGCCTCGCTCTCCCACGACGCGGTGGGCCCACCCTCGCCGAACTCCCGATCCACGGCCCCCGCATCGCCGAGGCCGTCCCCGACCGGGAGGGCGTCCGCCTCCGGTGCCGGGGCGTCGGCCGCACCGGACGGCTCGCCCGACGCCGACCAGAGTCCGGGCTCGGGCTCGGGCGCCAGCTCGGGCTCGGGCACCGGCTCGTAGGGCAGAGTCACCACCCGCAGACCGGCGCGCTCGAAGATCTCAGCGACCAGCCGCGCCTCCCGCTCGTTGACCGGTCGCGTCACGGGCCCCGGCGCGCGACGCAGCAGCGTCCGCGCCTTGGCATCCGTGATGTGGAACGCGCTCGCGACCTTGCCCGCCACCTCGTCCAGGTCGTCCGGAACGGGCTCATGCACCTCGACGATGTACTTCATCGGTCCTCCCTGACGTGGCTCAGGCTCCCAAGCCGTACCGTTGGCGCAGGCGCTCGGCGCGCCGCAAGAAATCGAGTTGCCATTCGCTGCGGCGGAACTGCGCCGCAAGCTCCATGATGAGTTCGTCTACGGCGCTCTCCGCGATCGCGTCCTCGCTCAACCCGAGGTCGTAGAGGGCATCCTCCACCACGATCTGGCCGACGGGGCCGATGATGTCGACCGCCGCACGGGCGAGCGCGTCCACGAACGATGCGTCGACCATGGGTACGGTCGCGAAGTCCACCAGACCCTGGCGCATCAACTCGCCGGCGGCCTCCACCGCGCGATCAAGCGACGTCCCCGCCTGCCACGCGATGTCCCGGACGCTGCTCGTCCCGTCGAGGTGGCGCCACAAGCGCAGGGCCGGCAGCGATACCGGCACGGTGGACTCCCCCCGGTCGAGCGGACGCGCCTGCAGCACCGTATCGGCGCCCACCAGCGAGGGCTCCTCGAGACGCGCCTCCTGATCCGCCTGATGGCTGGCCTCCAGCAGCAGCGACTCGGTGGAGTTCGTCAAGGTGCGGCGCGGGGCCGCCACACCGGGACGGAAGCTGAAGCGCCCTTCGCACCACTGCAGCAGCGACGCCAGCGCCGCGAGGTCATACTGCGGCCGGGCGTCGACGAACACCACGCGCCCGCGCTCGACGAAGACGTTCCCCTGCAATCGATCCGGGTGGCGCAACGTGAGGCATCCGGTGGCTTGACTGAGCGACAGGTACTGAAGCAGGTTCGCCAGCACCCCTTCCTCGAGCTCCCCGTGCAGCGCACTCACGGCGCCGCCCCCTCCACGTTACGGAAGCGCTCCCCCGGACCATATCGATTATTGCGCATTGCACTCCTGCGGCCCGAGCCCGCCCAGGACGGTCGATCGGCGCACTCGCGGCCGCCCAACTGTCGATCTACGCAGCATCGGGAGGGCCTCCTGGGGTCCATCATACCCACCCCCCGGGACGCCTCCGCTCCCGGACCTCCGTATCGGCATCGGCCCGTGGTAGCTTTGGGGCGACCGCGGCCCCGTCCGCGCTCCCACGCGATCACGAATCTGGCGGGGACGTCTGACCCGCACGAGAACGACCCGCACCAGAAGGAGACCGACCGATGCACAGGATCACGCTCATCCCCGGCGACGGGATCGGGCTCGAGGTGGTTCCGGCCACTCGGCGCCTGTTGGAGGCGACGGGGCTGCCGTTGACGTTCGACCTGGCCGAGGCCGGTTGGGAGACCTTCCAGAAGCGCGGCACCAGTGTGCCCGCCGAGACGCTACAGAGGATCCGCGCCTCGGACGCCACGCTCGCCGGGGCCTTCACGAGTCCGACGCACAAGGTGCCGGGACACCAGGGCGCGATCCGGACCATGCGCCGCGAACTCGACCTCTTCGCCAACTTGCGGCCGGCCAGGTCCCGCCCCGTTCCCAACAGCCTGCAGCGCGTCGACATGATGATGGTGCGAGAGAACACCGAGGGCCTCTACGTCGAGCAGGAGCGCCGCTACGGCGACATCGCGATCGCCGACGCGATGGTGTCGAGGTCCGCCTCGGATCGCATCGGTCGGGTGGCCCTGGAGGCCGCGCGCAAGCGGCGCCGGCGCCTGGCGATCGTGCACAAGGCCAACGTGCTGCCGTTGACGTCCGGGCTCTTCCTGGAGACGGTGCGGCAGGCCGCCGCGGACTTCCCCGACGTGGATGCCTACGACATCATCGTCGACGCCGCGGCCATGAAGCTGGTGCGCGACCCGGGGAGCTTCGACGTGCTGGTGTCGACCAATCTCTTCGGCGACATCCTTTCCGACCTGATGGCAGGCCTGGTTGGCGGGCTGGGGCTCGCCCCGAGCGCCAACATCGGCGACAGCTACGCCATCTTCGAACCCGTCCACGGCAGCGCGCCCGACATCGCGGGGCAGGGCGTCGCCAACCCCACGGCCACCATGCTCACCGCCGCGATGATGCTGGAGTACCTCGGCGAGACCGAGGTGGCTGCGCACATCGACGCCGCGATCAACACCGTCCTGGAGCACGGTCCGCGAACGGCGGACCTGGGAGGGACTGCCAGCACCGACGCCTTCACCAGGGCCGTCATCGAGGCGTACCGGGCGGGCTGAGCCCCTCGCGCCGCGCGGGCACGAGCCCGCCCCGGCTCATGCGGGGGCCGGGCGCGCTTGGTATACCATGCATCACGTGACCCACACGGCCCCCAGCATCCTCGCGTCGCGGGACCGCGACTGATGTACGCCCTGGCGCAGGCCATGCGCGCCATCCGTGCCAACTGGGTGGCCAGCGTGGCCACCATCACCACCATGACGCTCTCGCTCACCATCCTGGCGGGCTTCAGCCTGTTGAGCGTCAACCTCAACCAGGTGCTGGCGAACCTCCAGAACGAGCTCGAGGTGTCCGCCTTCCTCGCCGACGGCGCCCCCGTCTCCCAGCTCATGGACACGGTGCGCGGATGGCCCGAGGTGGCGCGTGTCGACTTCGTGTCGAAGGACCAGGCCCTGGCGCGCATGGTGCAGGACCTGCCGTCGCTGGGGCAGGCCGCCGCCCTCATCGACAACCCCCTGCCCGATACCCTGAACATCAAGCTCTTCGACCCGGCCCAGACCCCCGTCGTGCGGGTGCGCCTGGAGCAGTTGCCGGGCGTCTCCGGCGTCGAGGACGGCTCCAGCGCCGTGGAGACGTTCCTCGCCATCAACGATGCGCTGCGCGTGGGCGGCTCCGTCCTCATCGTGGTGCTGCTGTCAGCGGCCCTGTTCGCCATCGTCAACTCGATCCGCGCCGCCATCACCGCGCGCCGCGAGGAGATCGACGTGATGCGCCTGGTGGGGGCCAACCGCACCTTCATCCGCGCACCGTTCCTGGTCGAGGGCTTCCTGTTGGGCCTCATCAGCGCCGTCATCACGCTGGGCCTGTCCGTGCCCGCCTACCAGTTCATGGTGCTGCGCCTGTCGGACCAGCTCGCCTTCATCCCCTTCGTGCGCGACCCCACCATCCTCGGCCAGATCGCGGCCCTGTTGGCCGCCCTGTCGATGCTGGTGGGCCTGGTGGGGAGCGCCATCTCGGTGTCGCAGTACCTGCGCGAACAGGTCTGAGCGGCCGCGGGCGGCCCGCGGTGCGGGCGCACGCGCCCTTCATCCGGGTCCGGCACCGGCGTTGCTATGCTGGCGCCGTGCCGCGCCGCGCCCCCCTCGTCCTGCTCGTGCTCAGTTGCCTCGTGTGGGGCGGCCTTCCCGCGGCTGGCCAGGCGGTGGACACCTCCCGACGTCAGGCGCTGGAGGCGGACATCACGCGCTACCAACAGCAGCTCGATGCCCGCCAGGCCGAGATCGACCGCATCGCGAAGGAGCTGGGCGATACCGCCGCGGACCTCAAGGCCAAGGTGGCCGAGCGGGATCGCGTCAGCCAGGAGCTGAACGATCTGCGCGCGCAGCAGGCCACGCTGCAGGACGACTTGGCCTCGCTGGAGCAACAGCGCGCCCAGACCGAGGCGCGCATCGACGACCTCAACAGCCGGCTCGACGCCCTCAAGGACCGCATCCGGGCGCTGCTCCTCAACCTCTACAAGCAGCGCGCCACGCGCTTCGCATCCACCCTGGCCCGAAGCCAGAGCTTCCACGACTTCCAGGTCGACCAGCGCTACCTGTCGCTGCTAGCCGACCAGGATGTCGCGGTCGTGACGCAGCTCGACACGCTCCTGGCGGACCTGCGCGCGGCCCAGCAGCAGCTCGCCGACGAGCTCGCCGCCCTGCAGACCAAGCAGCAGGAGCTGGAGGCAAACGCCTCGGCGCGCGAAGCGAGGCGCGCCGAGCTGGAGTCGGTGATCCAGGACCTCGAGGCCACGCGCAAGGGGCAACTGGCCCAGAAGCAGTCGCTGCTCGAAGAGCAGAACAAGCTCAACCAGCAGCTCGGCGACCTCAACCAGCAGCTCGAGGCGGAGATCAATCGGCTGCGGCAGGCCGAGGCCGAGGCGCGCTCGGCGGCCGAACGCTACGCCCAGGACCGGGAGCAGCAGCTGCGCTACCAGCAACAGGCGGACCAGGCGCGCGCGCGCCTCGACGCCCTCACGACGCCCACGCCGCTCTCCACGGGCTTCATCATGCCGCTGGAACAGGGCACCATCGTGAGCCGCTTCGGGGAGGGCAACAACAGCTACATCGCCATCCGCGCGAGCGTCGGCAACGCCGCGGTGCGCGCCGCGCAGGCGGGCAAGGTGGTCGCCATCACCTACCTCGGGGCCAACTTCGGGTACATGGCGGCGGTCCAGCACGGCGGGGGCCTCACCACGGTCTACACCAACCTGCGCAAGCCCGTGGTGGAGGTCTTCGACACCGTCGAACAGGGCACGATCCTCGGGTACCTGGGGGGCGGTACCCTGAGCAACGACCTGCTGCCCTTCTACGCCCGCAGCGAGACCGCCTCGGGCAAGTCCGTGTTCGTGGACCCCACACCGCTGCTGGGCCAGTGAGCCCGCGCGCCGGCAGGGCCCGCCCGCCGGGGGACGGCCGCCGCGCCCGGCCCGCCCGTATACTTCGGGAAGGATGATCTGCTCCGCCTGCGGCACACGCAACCCTCCCGGGATGCGCTATTGCGGCATGTGCGGCAGCCCCCTGGAACGGGAACTCACCGGCCGCGAACGGCGCCGGGTCAGCGTCGTGTTCATCGATCTGGCCGCATTCAGCTCACTGACGCGCGGGCTCGATCCGGAGGAGCTCCGCGACCTGGCCGATGAGGTGCTCACGGTCGTCGCCGGCATCATCGAGGATTTCGACGGGTACGTCGACGCGTTCCGCGGCGACGGCCTCATCGCCCTGTTCGGCGCACCGCACTCGCATCCCGACGACGCCCATCGCGCCGTGCTGGCGTCCGCGGCGGGCTTGCGGGCCATCGAAGCCATCGGGCGCAGCCGCGGCACCCCACTGTTGGGGCGAGCGGGCGTCAACACTGGTGTCGTCATCGCCGGCTCCGTGGGCTCGGGGAGGGTGCGGAGTTACACCGTGATGGGGAGCACGGTGAACCTCGCCGCACGCCTGGAGGAGGCCGCGGAGCCGGGGAAGGTGTACGTCGGCAGCGAGACCTACGAGGCGACCCGCCACCGGCTGCTGTTCGAAGCCACCGGCACGCTCGCGCTGGCCGGCTTCCCGTCGGTGAACCACGCCTACCGCCTGGTCTCGGCGCTGGATCCGTACTCCGCGGACCCCTACGGGCACCTGGAGTTCGTGGGGCGCGCCCGCGAGCTCGTTGCCCTCGAGGCGGCGCTCGAGGACGTCGTGGCGACCCGCAGGCCGCGCGAGCTATGGCTGGTTGGGGAGGCCGGGCGGGGCAAGACGCGCCTGCTGCGCGAGTTCGCAGGAAGGCTCGGGCCGCGGGCGCAGGCACTGCGCATCGAGGTGCGCCCCACCGAAGAGTTCTCCTGGCACGCCCTCGAACCGCAGCTGTTCGGCACCATCGAGGGGGAGGAGGAGCGTGTGAGACGCCAGAAGGTGCTGTCGGTGCTGCAGGCTCGCCTCCCCGACGAACCGCGCTGGCACCGCGCCATCCTGAGCAGCCTCGACCTGGAAGAGACCAGGTCCTGGACGCGGCTCGAACGCCGCTCGGTGGACCGAACCAACCTCGCCTGGCGGGACCTGCTGGCCGCCCTGACGCGGGGCGACGACACGCACCACGCCGTGGTGCTGACGGTGGAGAACGAGCCGAGGGACGCGCCGCTGCTGGAGTTCCTGGCGCTGCTCCAGGAGGCCGAGGCGCCCCTGCTCGTGGTGCGCACCAGCCGCGGCCGGTCGCTACCCGAAGGGGTGGCCACCCTCACGCTGGACCCGTTGTCGGAGGAGGAGAGCCTGGCGCTGCTGCGGCAGATGGCCAGCCCGGCCCTACGCGTCGCCGCCGAAGCGCTGGTCCACCAGGTGGGCGGCGTCCCCGCCTACCTGCTGGAGCTCGGGCGGGCCCTGTCCCTGACCCAGGACACCTCCTTCTCGGGCTCGTTGGCGTCGCTGCTGCAATCGCGCCTCGACATGATCGAACCCCGGGCACGCCTGCTGCTGGCGCAGGCGGCCCTCACCGGCGAGGCCACCTGGGAGGGGCTGTTGCGCGAGCTCTCCGGGCGCGCGGACGACCACGACATCACCATGCTGGCGAGCGAGAAGCTGGTCGTCAAGCAGGCCGGGTCTACCGTGCCAAACGAGGTCGAGTACCGCTTCCAGAGCGAGCTCCTGCGGCACGCGGTGCTGCGCATGATCCCGTTCTCCGACCGCCCCATCCTGCACCTGCGCATCGCCACCTGGCTCGAGCAACACGCCCCGCTGGCGTTCTCGGAGCTGATCGCCGAGCACTTCGAGCGCGGGGCCTCCGCCGATGCCGCCTACGCCCACTTCCTGGCGGCGGCGGACATGGCGGTGGCCAGCCGCGACGATGCCCGCGCCGACGACCTCTTCGAGCGGCTGCTGGCCCTCGACGTGGGGCCGCAGATGCTCGCCGAGGGTGCCCTGAGCTACGCGCAGGCCGCGGTGGCCCGGCGCGACGGCCGCCTGGCCCTGATCCAGCTCGGCCGGGCGGCGCGCTGGATCGAGGGGTGCGGGGACGAGGCACGCGACGACCTCGGTCGCGTGCGCGATCAGCTCCACGCTGAGGCGCAGCGGCTGGGCTGAGGCGGGATCAGGGCTCGCCGGCCGGGTCCTCCGGCTCCTCCGGCGGGGGCGCGGGCGCCGCCGCAGCAGCTGCCGGAAGGGGGCGCGGCGACCCGGCCTCGGTCGCTGCGCCTGCGGCGAGGCTGGCCAACCAGTCGCGGAAGCCGGGCTCGAGTTCCACCAGGGTGCGCGCCAGCAGACCCCGGTCCGCGACCGGGAGCCGCTCGGCCAGGGCACGCGCGAATCCCCAGCCGCTCGACCGCGCCAGCTCCAGCGCCCGTTCCGTGAGCACGCCCTGGAACCACAGCAGGCGCCCGAGACCCATGCGGCTGCGCGGGTACTCGAAGCTATCCAGCGGCGCCCGCTCCTGCGCCGCGCCGGCCACCTGCACGCGCGCCCAGGCCGCCAGCCGGGGGCGCGCAGCGCCCAGTCCGCCCGCTTCGAGCGCCGCGGCGAAGAGGTAACTCGCCATCAGTTCGTCAAGCCACCGCACGCGAGTGCGCAGGCCCGCGCGGTTGGCCACCGTGTGCCCCCACTCGTGCCCAACCAACAGGTCGAGGAACTCGCTCACGTCCCCCGGTGCGCCCACGCCGGCCCGCCCGGCGCGCAACAGGACGTCGTCGAAGCGCCGGGTCAGGCGGGGCGGGTAGTCGGCGGCGGCCAGCAGGCTCAGGCGGCCGCGGCTCGTGCGGGTGAACGGGAACCCGTAGGGGTAGCTGCACAATCGCCGCCAGTCGCGCGCGTTGGCAACCAGCAGGTGCGGCGCGCCGTCGACGCCCAGCGCAACGCGCGCCGCCCGCTCGAGGGGCGTCAGGAAGCGCTGCAGCTGCGCGGTGCGGCGGCGCGCGCCGCTCGAATGGAGCGCCGGCACCCAGGCATCGGCCATCGGCCGCAGGTAGACGCGCGACTGCCCGAGTTCGCTCACGCCGCCCAGTCTAGCCAGGGCGGCCGCGTGCGGCACTCGGGCCGCTGCTATGCTGATGTTGGAGGTGGGCTCCCCATGTGGCTCTGGGCCGTCATCGGATTCGTCGCGGGCGTCGCTGTCGGCGTGGCCGCCACCGCGCTGCGCAGGCGCGGCAGCGAGAGCGAGCAACGCTTCCGCCGCCTGCGGCGCGAGTTCGACCAGTACCAGGGGGACGTCGCCCACCACTTCTCGCAGACCGCGGAGGCCCTGACGCGGCTGCGCGGCGGGTTCGAGCAGCTCTACCAGGAGGTGGAGGGGAGTGCCGGGCACCTCGTCGGCGAGGAGTCGTGGCAGCGCCGCCTTCGGCAGCTCGAGCCCAACGGCTCGCTCACGCCGCCGACGCCCGTGCCGGCGCACGACCCAGGCACGGACGAGGGCGTCGCCGGCGCCGCTCCTTCCCCTGCGGGCCGCGCCTCGGGGCATCAGGATGCCGTTCAGGACGCGGTCCCGGGCGATGAGGCGCACCCCGAGGGCGGTCCCGAGCGCTGAGCACCGCCTTCACCTTTCTCACCCCGAACCGCTAGAAACGTCGACCCACGCGAGAAAATGCACGCGCCACGCGAGGAACCGCGTGCTAGACTTGCCGCTAGAGTGAAACGCGTCGCCCTCACGGTCCTACTCCTGCTCACGACGCTCGCCTCCGCCCAGGAGAAGCACAACTTCCTGGCGGTCAACGGTGCGCTGGTCGACGATGCCGGGCCCTACTACTTCATCGCCCAGGGGGACAACCGCAACGCCTTCGCCAAGGCCGCGCCCCTGGCGCAGGCCATGGACCTGAGCCTGCACTACGATCCCGACGGCAAGCGCCTGCGCTTCTCCGACGGCAGCGCGAACGCGGTCTTCGAGGCGACCGGGGACATCCAGCGCGGGCTGGTGAAGCGCGACGGCGTCCTCAGCGTGGGCGGCCGCGCCCTGGCCAGCCCGATGGCCATCCTGATCGACGGAACGGCCTACGTCCCGATCTCCCCCCTGGTTGACGCCTTCGACGGCCGCAGCGAGTGGAACGCCGAGCGCCACATCATCACGGTCGACACCGCCGACCGGCTCGGCTACGCGCTGGCGCCCCCGCGCATCGGCTTGACCGACGGGGTCTCCCGCGTGGCGCTCGATCTCCCTGCGGGTGCCGAGTACCAGCTCGCCGTGTCCGGCGACGCCTTCATCGTGACGCTCCCCGGCGCGCGCGCCGCGGTCAGCGACCGGACGGTGGACGACCCGAATCTCCGCGGGGTGGCGCTGCGCGCGCTCGACGGCGAGGTGAACCTTGTCGTCCGGACCCGCTATGGGCTCGACGGTGAAGGGCACGGCTACCACGTCGGCGTGCTCGACAAGGGCGACGGGCGCACGCTGTACGTGGACTTCGCCACGTCGCTGAAGGGCGACCCGGTCGCCGCGCTGCTGAGCAACGATCCCGCCGCGCCACAGGCGCTGTCCGCCGCGCCCGCACGCCCCCAGGTGGTGGTGATCGACGCGGGGCACGGGGGCAAGGATCCGGGCACCACCTCCTCCTACGCGGTCGAGGACCAGGTCGTCCTGTCCGTGGCCCTCAAGCTCAAGAAGCGTCTCGAGGCGCAGGACGTGCGCGTCGTCCTGACGCGCGACCACGACACCTTCCTCACCCTGCAGCAGCGCTCGGGCTTCGCCACCCCGGAGCGCAACCTGTTCGTGTCGATCCACGCCAATAGCGCGCCCGCACACGACGCCTCCGGCATCGAGACGTGGGTCTTCGGAAAGCCGCTCGACCCCTCCCTGGTGGATCGCGCGATCCGCGAGAACGGCGGCGGGGCGGAGGGGCAGGCGCTCACCGAGGCCGCCCGCCACACGGCCGACGACATCGCCGGGGACATCCTGCGCGAGACCCAGATGAACTTCTCCATGTCCCTGGCGGACAGCGTCCAGCAGTCGCTGGTGCGGGCCACCGGGGCCCGCGATCGCGGCGTTCGGCAGAACCTCTTCTACGTCATCCGCACCGCCCGCATCCCGGCCATCCTGGTCGAGGTGGGCTTCGTCAGCAACCCCGAGGAGGGGCGCATGCTGGCCACCGACCACTACCAGGACACGCTGGCGCAGGCGCTGGCCGGCGGCATCCTCGACTTCCTGCACGGCGGCGGCATGCTGGCGCAGCGCTGAGGCCCGTGCCGCAACGGCCCCGGGAACGCCCCCTGGGCAGGTGGTAGCATGTGCCCACCATGTCGCGTTCTGCTCGCCGTCGCGCCGCCAAGAGCCGAGAACCGGACAGCCGCGAGCGCGTCGTCGCCGGCGCGGGCGGGGTCGTGTTCGCCCGCGATGATCGCGTGCTGCTGATCCGCCACCGCAACGGATCCTGGGTCTTCCCCAAGGGGCACATCGAGCCGGGAGAGACCGCCACGCAGGCCGCCGAGCGCGAGGTCGCGGAGGAGGCTGGGGTGGAGGCCCACTGCGTCGATCCGGAGCAGAACTGGACCACCAGCTACCACAACCCGCAGGGGGAGCTGCGTCGCATCACCTGGTTCGCGCTGCGCACCGAGGCCACCGAACCGCTGCTGCGTGAGGCCCTGTTCCCCGATGGCGCCTTCCTCGACGCCGATACGGCGCTGGCGCGCCTGAGCTTCGAGGAGGACCGCGGCCTGCTGCGCGCGGTCCTGGCATCCGGGCCGAGGAGTGACGCGTGAGCCTCGGCGTGCTCGGGGACACCGGCGCGCTCTCCGGCCAGCGGATGCTGGAGGCGCTGAGGGGGCTGCGTTGCGACGGCACCCTGGTGTTCAGCCAGGGCTCGGGCGCGGTGCTGCTGCAGCTCGCCCGGGGACAGGTCGAGGCGAGCGTCAAGCTCGGCAGCTACGGCAGCCTCGAGAGCACCGGGCAGGCCTTCCACCTCTACCCGCACGAGCCGGGGGACAGCCCGCGGTTGCCCAGCCGCTTCCCGGACAGCGGCAGCCCTCTGCTGCGGGCTCTGCCGCGCCTCACGCAGCCGATGCGCATGCCAGCCGGCCTGGTCGATCTGCGCGCGCTGCTCGACCGCCTGCACCAGCGCGCCTTCAACGGCGCCGTGTCGTTCACGAGGGACGGGGAGGCGGCCGCCGCACTCCTGCTGCAGGGGCGGATCGCGGCCGCGGCCGTCGATCGCGCCGGCACCGTGCACGCCCACGCCGACGCCATGCGGGCGCTGCAGCGTGCCAATCTCGACGAGTCCGGGCCGCCACTGGAGCTCGAGCCGCTCGACCCGGCCCTGGTCCGCAGCCTGCTCGGGCTGGCCCTCGGCCGGCCGGCCGAGGGGGTGGATCCCAGCAGCTTCTCCGGCCTGGTCGCCGACGGCCGCGGGGCGCGCTTCCTCCGCAATGGGCAGACCTACCTCCAAGTCGACGGGCGGGCCACCACGCCGCCGGTGCGTTACGCCATGCTTTCCGACGACGCGGCCTCCCCGGACCTGCACCTGCCGGACGAGCCGCCGGGCTGGGAGCAGCGTCGCTACGCCCTGACCCTGCGCGGCCAGGACGCGCTCAACCCCATGACGGAGCTGGCCATGCACTTCCAGGCAGGCTTCGGTCCCGTGGGGCAACGCGCGCTCGAGGCGCTTGGCCGCGGCCTCACGCTGGAGGAGGCCTCGGCCGCGCTGGAGCTGGAGTTGCAGGAGCTCAAGCCGTGGCTCGAGCGCCTGGAGGGTGACGGCCTGATCCGCCACGCGACGCCCTGAAGGGCGCGCCGACCCCCGAGGGGGCGAGGGAGAACCGTGTACGACGAGCGTGACGAGATCTCACTGCGCGAGCTCTACCTGACCGTCCGGCGCGGCCTGCCGTTGATCGTCGTGGTGACCATCGTCGCCGCGGCGGCCGCCTTCCTGGTGGTCGGCCTTCGGCCCGAGCGATACCGCGCCGAGGCGGTGGTCCGCGTGACGGTGCCGCAGCTCGGAGGGGGCGGCCTGCCGGTGGATACGACCGTGGGGTTCGACACCTACCGCAGGGTAGCGATGAGCGCGACGGTGCTGAACGATGCCCTCGGCCGCCTCGACGACGCAGCACTCGACCTGCGCGCGCTCCGATCCGCGGGCTCCGTGGAGCGCGTCAACGAGGGCAACGGCGGTGCACTGGTGGCCGCCATGGGCGTCACGCTGCCGTCGCCCGTCCGCGCGGCGGCCGCCGCGAACGCCTGGGCCGCGGCGGCCTCGGACGCGATCCGGGCCAGCCTGCGCGCCAACATCGAGGGCGTGCGCGCCAGCGTCGAAAACGACCTCTCGCAGCGGGGCGAGGCGCTGACGCAGGCCGAGGCTGCCTGGGAGGCGTTCACGGCGACGGACGAGCGGGACGCGCTCAACGCCCAGCTACGCGGCCTGGACACGCGACGCCTGGCCGACGAGCAGCGCATCGACGACCTCGACCGCCAGATCGCGGCCACCCGTGCGCGCCAGGAGATCACCACCGCCATCGTGGCGGCGCGTCAGGGCGGGTCGCCCGCGCCGGTCGAGCAACAGCTCCAGGCTTTGCAGCAAGCCGGCGTCCTGGACGAGGCGAGCGCCTCCGCCCTGGCGTCGGCGGTGGCGCTCACGCCGGACGCCCGGGTCGCCGGGGCGGACCTGGCCACCGTCGTCGCGCGGGTGCGCCTGCAGGACGACGCCGCCACGCTCGCCGCCAACAGCGCGGAGCGGCAGGCGATCACGGCGCGTATCGCGGGCCTGCAGACCGAGGCGGATCGCCTCCGGGGGCGCCTCGCCGCCCTCGGGAGCAAGGCCAGCGCCGCCCAACGCGAGCTCGAGAGCGCCCGGACGGCGTATCAGCAGCTCGAACCAATGGCGCCGCAGCTGGTGGCGTTGCTGGGGTTGGCCCAGACCAGCCCCTCCATCCTCGACGCCGCCACGCCGCCTCCGCGGCCCGTCGGCCGAGGACGCGGACCGATCACCGCCGCCGCCGCCGCCGTGGCCTTCTTCGTCATGCTGTTCCTGGTCCTGGCACGCGCCGCCATCGCCGAACCACGCGACGCCCGCGCCGCGCCACGGGCCACGCCCCCCCGGGCACCCACGCCATGAGGTGGGGGCGACGAGCGCGATGGACGCCCTCGCCGTGGTGCTGACCGGCGGTTCGGGCCGACTCGGCGCCGAGCTGCGCGCGCTGATGCCCCACCTTCGTGCACCTACCCGCGCCGAGCTCGACATCACCGACGACGACGGGGTCCGCGCCTGGTTCGGTGCCGAACGGCCCGGCGTGGTGGTCCACGCCGCGGCCTACACCGACGTGCGGCGCGCCGAGAGCGAGCGTGCGGCGTGCTGGCGCGTGAACGTGGCCGGCACCCGCGCCGTGGTGTCTGCGGCACGAGAGGTGGGCGCGCGGCTGGTGCTGATCTCGACCGACTACGTGTTCTACGGCGACCTGGGCGGCTACCGGGAGGACGATCCACCCGGACCCGTGCGCAACTACTACGCCCTGTCGAAGCTGGCCGCGGAGGAGATCGCTCGCACGCTGCCCGGCTCGCTGATCCTGCGCACCAGCTTCCGACCGCGCGCCTGGCCGTACGACTCCGCCTTCACCGACCTCTACACGTCGCAGGACTACGTCGACGTCATCGCGCCCGAGATCGCCCTGGCGCTGCGCCATCTCGATCGCATCCCCTTCGACACCGTGCACATCGCCACCGAGCGCAAGAGCGTCTACGAGCTGGCGCGCCGCCGCCGCCCCGACGTGCGACGCGGTACCCGCCGGGACGCCGGGGTGGAGCTGCCGGAGGACATCTCGCTGGACGTCTCCCGGTGGCAACGCCTTCGTGCCGAGCTCGAGCCTTCGGAGACCGCATGATCGGATTCGAGCCGCTCGCCATCCCCGACGTCCTCCTCCTCACCCCCAAGGTGCACGCCGACCACCGAGGCTTCTTCCTCGAGCGCTACTCCCGCGCCGACTTCGAGCGCGCCGGCCTGCCCACGGACTTCATCCAGGACAACCACTCGCGCTCCACGAAGGGCACGCTCAGGGGGATGCACTACCAGGCGGCACCGCACGCCCAGGCCAAGCTCGTGTCGGTGACGCGCGGCGCCATCTATGACGTGGCGGTGGACCTGCGGGGCGACTCGCGGTACTACGGACGCTGGGTAGGCGCGCGGCTCGACGACGAGCGCATGCAGCAGCTCTACGTGCCGGAGGGCTTCGCACACGGCTTCCTGGTGCTCAGCGACGTCGCGGACGTGCTGTACAAGGTGCGCGGCGCGGGCTACGAGCCCACCGCTGAGCGTGGCCTGCGCTGGGACGACCCGTCGCTCGCCATCGACTGGCGCATCGAGGCGCCGATCCTCTCGCAGCGCGACCAGCGCTGGCCACTGCTCGGCCGCGACGCGACGCGCGGCGCAACCACGGAGGACGAACCATGACCGACACCCCGCGGCCGACCGATGGCCGGACGCTGTTGGTAACGGGCGGCGCCGGTTTCATCGGCTCGGCCCTCGTGCGCCATCTGCTGGAGGCGACGGACGCCCGCGTCGTGACGGTGGACGCCCTGACCTACGCCGGTCACCGGGAGACCCTGGCGCCGGTGGAGGCCCACCCGCGCCACCGCTTCGTGCAGCTCGACGTCACCGACGCCGACGGCTTATCCGCCCTGTTCGCCGAGGAGCGCCCCGTGGGCGTGGCGCACCTCGCGGCCGAGACGCACGTCGATCGCTCGATCGACGACCCCGAGGCGTTCGTGCGCAGCAACACCCTCGGGACCGTACGCCTGCTGGAGGCCAGCCGGCGCCACCACGCCTCCCTCCCTCCCGCGGAGCGCGACGCCTTCCGATTCCTGATGGTGTCCACCGACGAGGTCTACGGCTCGCTGGGCGACGAGGGGGCGTTCGACGAGCGCAGCCCGTATCGGCCGCGCTCCCCCTACTCGGCCAGCAAGGCGGCGGCGGATCACTTCGCCCGCGCGTACTTCCACACCTTCGGGCTGCCGGTGCTGGTCACCAACTGCTCGAACAACTACGGCCCCTACCAGTTTCCGGAGAAGCTGCTGCCGCTGACGCTGATGCGGGCGCTCGCCGGGCAACCGGTGCCCATCTACGGAGACGGCTCCAACGTGCGCGATTGGCTCTACGTCGAGGACCATGTCGTGGGGCTGCGGGCGGTGCTCGAGCGCGGCAGGGTCGGCGACACCTACCTCATCGGTGGCTCCAGCGAGCGCACCAACCTCGAGCTGGTCACGACGCTGCTGGAGGTGGTCCAGGAGCTGGCGCCGGGGGGGCGGGACTACCGTGAGCTGCTGAGCTTCGTGACGGACCGGCCGGGGCACGACCACCGCTACGCCGTGGACGCGAGCAAGATCCGCTCCGAGCTCGGTTGGGCGCCGAGCTTCGAGCTCCGGGACGGCCTGCGCGCTACGGTCGCCTGGTACCTCGACCACCGGGACTGGGTGCGCGCCGTGACGGACGGGCGCTACGACTTCGAGCGGCTGGGTAGGCTGTGACGTGAGCCCGGTCTCACGCGCCCGGACGCGGGCGCGTCGAGGAGGTCGATGCGGTTGAAGGGCATCATCCTGGCCGGCGGCAGCGGCACGCGCCTGTATCCCGTGACCATCGGGGTCAGCAAGCAGCTCTTGCCGGTGTACGACAAGCCCATGATCTACTACCCGCTGTCGGTGCTGATGCTGGCCGGCATCAGGGAGATCCTGATCATCTCCACGCCGCGGGACCTGCCTCTGTTCCGCGAGCTCCTCGGGGACGGCAGCCGTTGGGGCGTGGCCTTCACCTACGCCGAGCAACCCCGGCCCGAGGGGCTGGCGCAGGCCTTCCTCATCGGCGCGGACTTCGTCGCCGGCGACCGTTCCGCCCTGGTCCTGGGCGACAACATCTTCTTCGGTTACGGCTTCACGGGAAAGCTCCACGACGCCGTCGCCCGCCCGTCGGGCGCCACGGTATTCGGCTACTTCGTGCGCGACCCGCAACGCTACGGCGTGGTGGAGTTCGACGCCTCGGGGCGAGCGGTCGGCCTGGAGGAGAAACCGGCCACGCCCCGCAGCCACTACGCCGTGACGGGGCTGTACTTCTACGACGAACGGGTCGTCGAGATGGCCAGGGGGCTGCGCCCCTCGGCGCGCGGCGAGCTCGAGATCACCGATCTCAATCGGCGCTACCTCGAGCAGGGGCACCTGCACGTCGAGGTGCTCGGCCGCGGAATGGCCTGGCTCGACACCGGAACGCACGAGAGCCTGCTCCAGGCCGCGAACTTCGTGGAGACCATCGAGTCGCGCCAGGGGTTGAGGATCGCCTGCCCCGAGGAGATCGCCTTCCGGCAGGGGTGGATCGGCGCCGAGGACGTCGCCCGGCTGGCCGAACCGATGGCCAAGAACGGCTACGGCCGCTACCTGCTGTCGCTGCTGCCCGACGCGCGCTAGGACCAACGCCATGGCCGCGACGGTGACCGCTGCGATCCTCCTGGCGCTCCTCGCCGTGCTGTCGCTGACACGCGTCAGCGCGGACCTTGCCTTCGCCGGGGCGCTGACGGCCCTGCTGCTCAGCGGCGTGCTCCCCGCCCGACAGGCGCTCGCGGGCTTCGGCAACGAGGGGTTGGTCACGGTCGGCGTCCTCTACGTGGTGGTGGCCGGGCTCCGCGAGACCGGCGCCGTCTACTGGATCAGCCAGCGCCTGCTGGGCCACCCGCGCACGCTGCTCGGCGCCCAATGGCGCGTCATGGGCCCCGTGACCGTGGTGTCGGCCTTCCTCAACAACACCCCGGTGGTGGCCATCATGATCCCGGCCATCGCCGAGTGGGCGAAGAAGCATGGCCTGCCCGCCTCGAAGCTGATGATGCCGCTGTCCTACGCCGCCATCCTGGGGGGCACGGTCACCCTCATCGGTACCAGCACGAACCTGGTGGTCAACGGACTTCTGCTGCAGAGCACGGGGCGCGGCCTGGGGTTGTTCGACCTCGCCTGGGTGGGCATCCCGACGGCGACCGTCGGCATCGTCGTGATCCTGCTGCTGGGAGATCGGCTGTTGCCCGACCGCCGGCCCGTGCTCCAGCGGCTGGAGGAGGCGCGGGAGTACTCGGTCGAGATGACCGTGGCGGCGGACGGCCCCCTGGTCGGGAAGACGGTCGAGGAGGCCGGCCTGCGCCACCTGGGGCACGTCTTCCTGGCCGAGATCGAGCGCGAGGGGCGGATCCTGGCCGCGGTGTCCCCGCGTGAGGTGCTGCGCGGCCGCGACCGGCTGGTGTTCGTGGGCGTGGTGGACTCGGTGGTGGAACTGCAGCGCATCCCCGGGTTGCTGCCCGCACCGGACCAGCTGTTCAAGCTCGACGGACCGCGTTCGAACCGCGTGCTGATCGAGGCGGTCGTCTCCGATACCTTCCCCCTGGTGGGTCGCAGCATCCGCGAGGGGCGCTTCCGCACCAACTACGGGGCGGTGGTCATCGCCGTGGCCCGCAACGGCGCACGGCTCCAGCAGAAGATCGGCGACATCGTGTTGCAGGCCGGCGACACCCTGCTGCTCGAGGCACGCCCGGCGTTCGTCGAGCGCCAGCGCAACTCACGCGACTTCTACCTCGTGAGCCAGGTCGCGGACTCCACCCCCCCACGCTTCGAGCGCGCGGCGGTGGCGGCCGGCATCCTCGCGGCCATGGTGCTGGTCGTCGCACTCGGCTGGCTGCCCATCGTGAGCGCGGCGCTCGCGGCCGCGGCGCTGATGGTGGGCACGCGCTGCGTCTCCCCCAGCGTGGCCCGCCGCGCCATCGACTGGCCGGTGCTCGTCGTCATCGGGTCCGCCCTGGGCATCGGTCGCGCCCTGGAGGTCTCCGGGTTGGGGGCCGCCGTGGCCCGGCAGCTGACGTCCTGGACCGGCGGGCAGCCCTACCTCGACCTCGTGGCGCTCTACCTGGTCACCGCGGTGTTCACCGCGCTCATCACCAACAACGCCGCGGCGGTGCTGATGTTCCCGGTGGCGCAGGGGATGGCCTCGAGCCTCGGGGCGCCGCTGTGGCCGTTCGCCGTGACCCTGATGCTGGCCGCGTCGGCCTCCTTCGCCACGCCCATGGGGTATCAGACCAACCTGATGGTGCTCGGCCCGGGGGGGTACCGCTTCCGCGACTACCTGCGGCTCGGGCTGCCCGTGACCCTGGCCACGGCCCTGGTGGCGCTGCTGCTCATCCCGCTGATCTGGCCGTTCTCGGGCCCCGCCTGATCGCGCGCCCGCGGCGCCCGCACCGGGGACCGCGGTAGGCTGGGACGCCATGGCCGAACCCGACCCGTCCCGCACCCACCCCGACCCTGCCCTTGGGCCCGGCCTCCGTACCGCCGTGGTCGCGCTGGCCGAGGAGGCCGGGCGCGCCATCCTGGAGGTCTACGCTCGCGACTTCGAGGTCTCCCTGAAGGACGACGCCTCCCCCCTCACCGAGGCGGACCTGGCGTCGCACCGAAGCATCCTGGCGGGGCTCGAGCGGCTCACGCCCGAACTCCCGGTGCTCTCGGAGGAGGCGGTGGACGAGGCACCGTTCGAGACGCGCCGCGCGTGGCGCCGCTTCTGGCTCGTCGACCCGCTCGACGGCACCAAGGAGTTCGTCAAGCGCAACGGCGAGTTCACCGTCAACATCGCCCTGATCGAGGACGGTCGCCCCGTCATGGGCGTGGTGCACGCACCCGTCCTCGGCCGCAGCTACAGCGCGCGCGTCGGCGAGGGTGCCTGGCGTCACGCACCGGACGCGCCGCCGACGCGCCTGGCGGTCGCGAGCACGCCCGGAGCGACGCGCCGGGTGGTGGCGAGCCGCTCCCACGCGGGGAGCGAGACCGCCGCGTTGCTCGACGCGCTGCGCCGCGAGGGCCCGCTCGAGGTCGTGTCGCGCGGCTCCTCGCTCAAGTTCTGCCTGGTGGCCGAGGGGAGCGCGGAGCTGTACCCGCGCCTCGGCCCCACCATGGAGTGGGACACGGCCGCGGCCCACTGCGTGGTGGAACAGGCCGGCGGGCACGTGGTGGAGCTCGGCGGCGAGCCGCTGCGCTACAACAAGCCCTCGCTGCTCAACCCCTGGTTCCTGGTGAGCGCAACGGCGCCCGATCCCGTGCTGGCGCACCTCCGGTCCGCGTGAGGGGCCGCCCGGGCCGGGCCGGGCGCCCGGACGTATACTGTCGCCCGTGCGGCGACGCCGCAGGAGAGTGAGACATGACCGATACCCTGATCCAACCCCACGGCGGCACGCTGGTCGACCGCACGCTCACCGGCGAGGCCCGCGCCGCGGCCGCGGAGGGCGTCGCGACGCTCCCGAGCGTGACGCTGTCCGAGCGCAACCTCGCCGACCTCGAGTGCATCGCCACGGGAGTGTACAGCCCCCTCACCGGCTTCGTGGGCGCCGACGCCCACCGCACCATCGTCAACGACATGCGCCTCCCCAACGGCCTCGCCTGGCCCATCCCCATCACCCTCCAGGTCGAGGAGGCCGACGCTCCCGAGCTCGGCGCCAGCCTGGCCCTGCGCGCGCCGGACGGTCGCGTCGTGGCACGCATGACGGTCACGGACGTGTTCCGTCCCGATCGGCGGGCGGAGGCGCGGGCGGTCTACGGCACCGACGACCCGGCCCATCCCGGCGTGCAGGCGGTGCTCGAGGCCGGTCCCGTGTACCTCGGAGGCCCCGTGGAGGTGTTCACCGATCTCCCCGCGGGTCCGTTCGACGACCACAAGTTCACACCGGCGCGCACGCGCGAGGAGTTCGCCCGACGCGGATGGACCAGCGTCGTCGCCTTCCAGACCCGGAACCCCATCCACCGGGCCCACGAGTACCTCACCAAGGTGGCGCTCGAGACCGTCGACGGGTTGTTCATCAACCCCCTGGTCGGCACCACCAAGGCCGACGACATCCCCGCCGACGTGCGCATGGCCTGCTACCACGTGCTTCTCGAGGAGTACTACCCGCCCGACCGTGTGTTCCTGGGCGTCTACCCGGCCGCCATGCGCTACGCCGGTCCGCGCGAGGCTATCCTGCACGCCATCTCCCGCCAGAACTACGGCTGCACCCACTTCATCGTCGGACGCGACCACGCCGGCGTGGGGGACTACTACGGCACCTACGACGCCCAGCGCATCTTCGACGACCTCGGCCCCGAGGAGCTGGCGATCGAGACGCTCAACTTCGAGCACAGTTTCTACTGCAGAAAGTGCGGCTCCATGGCCTCGACCAAGAGCTGCCCCCACGGCGCCGAGGACCACGTCTTCCTCTCCGGCACCAAGGTCCGCGCCATGCTGGCGGCCGGGGAGATGCCCCCGGCGGAGTTCAGCCGCCCGGAGGTCGCCCGCATCCTGATGGACGCGCAGCGCGACGCGGAGCCGACCCGATGAGCGCCGCGGGGACGAACCTGGTGTGGCACGACCATAGGGTCACGCGCGAGGAGCGCGCCACGCAGAAGGGGCAGCGCCCGGTCATCGTGTGGTTCACCGGCCTCTCGGGGAGCGGCAAGTCCACCCTGGCCAACGCCCTGGAGTCGCGCCTGGTGGAGCTCGGCCACCACACCTACCTGCTCGACGGCGACAACGTCCGGCACGGACTCAACCGCGACCTGGGCTTCAGCGACGCCGACCGCATCGAGAACATCCGCCGCATCGGCGAGGCCGCCAAGCTCTTCGTCGACGCCGGCCTCATCGTGCTGACGGCCTTCATCTCCCCCTTCCGCTCGGACCGCCAGATGGCGCGATCGCTGGTGGACCAGGGGGAGTTCCTCGAGGTCCACGTCGATGCGCCGCTGGAGGTGTGCGAGGTCCGCGACCCCAAGGGGCTGTACGCCAAGGCGCGACGCGGCGAGATCAAGCAGTTCACCGGCATCGACTCGCCCTACGAGGCGCCCGAGTCGCCCGAGGTGCGCCTCGACACCGGCGCGGCCGACGTCGACGGGTGCCTGGAGACGCTCCTCGCGGAACTCCGCAAGCGGGGGATCGTGGGCGCCCAGGGTGACGGGAGTGCCGGAGCGCGATGAACTGGCTGATCACGGGTGGGTGTGGCTTCATCGGCACCAATCTGGTGGCTGCGCTGGTGGCCGACGGTGGGCACCGTGTGCGGGTTCTGGACGACCTGAGCGTAGGCAGTAGAACTGCCCTCGAGGCCGTCGCGCCGCTGTCCGCAGAGGGCGATTGGGCTGGGCCCGGTCACGTATCACTGCTGGTCGGCGACGTACGAGACCCGGAGGTGTGCGGCCTGGCCGCCCGCGGCGCGGACGCGATTGTCCACCTGGCCGGCAACACCGGCGTCCAGCCCTCGCTGGCCGACCCGCTGGGGGACTGCACCGCCAACGTGCTCGGCACCTTGCACCTGCTGGAGGCGGCCCGCACGCACGCGGTCGCGCGGTTCGTCTTCGCCTCCAGCGGCGGCACCGTCATCGGGGACGGAATCCCGCCGATCGACGAGTCGATGGTGCCCCGCCCCAAGTCCCCGTACGGCGCCAGCAAGAGTGCCTGCGAGGGTTATTGCTCGGCCTACCACCACGCCTTCGGTATCGGCACGGTAGCGCTCCGATTCGGAAACGTCTACGGCCCCCGGTCGGGGCACAAGAACAGCGTGGTCGCGCGCTTCCTGCGCCAGGGCATGGGTGGGGAGCCCCTGGTCGTCTTCGGAGACGGAGACCAATCACGGGACTTCATCTACGTCGACGACATCGTCTCGGCCATCCGAACCGCTGCCACGGTCGAGGGCGTCGGCGGCGAAGTGTTCCAGATCGCCACGAGTCGTGAGACGACGGTAAACGAGATCACCGAGGCGATCGCGCAGGCGCTGATGTCTGCCGGGTTCGGCCCCATCGACGTCCGGCACGGAGCCGCCCTCAACGGCGAGATCCGCCGGAACTTCAGCAACACCGAGAAGGCCCGCTCACGCCTCGGTTGGGCGCCGCAGACGTCGCTGGACGTCGGCCTCGCGCGCACCCTGTCCTGGTTCGCGGGGCACCGCGACCCCTGAGGACCGGCATGCGCGGACGAACGCTGGTCCTCCTGTTCACGCGTGTGGTGGGAAACGGCGTGCAGTACGCGATCATCCTGCTGGTGGCCGCGCTGCTGGACCCTGCGGAGTCCGGCCGCTACTTGACCGCCTACGCGCTGATCCAGGTGGCTTCGGTGCTCGGGCGCGCGGGGCAGGACAATGGCCAGTTGCGCGAGGTCCCCGCCGCCCTCGAGGCGGGCAGAGTGGACGCCGCCTGGGGCACCATCGTCCAGGCGCTGGCGACGAGCGTTGCCGCGGCAGCCCTACTAGCGTTGCTGGCCGTGACCCCCTGGGCGCGCTGGAGCGGTGGCACCGGTGCCTGGTTCGCTTCGGCGCTGGTGCTGTGGACTGTGCATTGGATGATCAGCGCCAGCGTCCAAGCGTTGGGCCGCCCCGTGCTGGTTTCCACCGCCCGGGACGTGGTGCAGCCGGTCACGCAGTGCCTGTTGTTGCTGTTCCTGCCGCACGTCACGGCCGCAGACGCGCTACGGGCGTTCACACTGTCGTGCCTGCTGGCCACGCTTCTGAGCGTGATCTCGGTGCTCCGCTGGGTGCGCGCCCAGGCCCCCACTCCACGGTACCCGCGCTGGGTGTTCGTGCGCCGCTCCTTCCCGTTGCTACTCGTCTCGGGCGCCAATCAGAGCATGCGCTGGATGGACACCTTGCTGGTCGGGACGCTCCTCGGTGGGCCCGCCGCTGCGCTCTACACCCCCATCGCCCGAACCGTCGCGTTGGTGACGCTGCCGTTGTCGGCGCTTAATGTGATGTACCCCCAGCGGGCCGCAGCGCTCTACGCCGCCGGCAACCACGAGCTCCTGGACCGTGAGACGCGCGGGTTCGCGACCTTCTCGTTCGCGGGCGCCGTCGTACTCACCCTGCTCGCCATCCCCGCGATGCGGGTCGGCGCCCCGTACCTTCTCCCCCTGACACAGACGGCGGGAGGCCAGGCGACCGCCATCTTCCTCTTGCTAGCCCTCGGGCAGCTCGTCAACGCGGCGGTCGGTCCCGTAGGATTCCTGTTGATGATGACGCGTTTCGCCTGGCTCGAGTTCCGGAACGTGGTGTTCACGGTGGTGCTATCCACCGTCGCCATGGTGCTCGCGGTCCCGGCGTTGGGACCCGTCGGTGCGGCACTCGGGACCGCCACGGCGATGGTGGTCGTGAACGCCCTGCGGGCCTGGCAGGTCGAGCGCCACCTCACCATCCGTGTCCTCTCGCCGAGGATGTTCGTACCCATGTCGTTGCTGCTCGCTGGTGCAGTGGCGGCGGTCGTGTCCACCACAGGGGCCTCCGCGGTCGCGCCGCGAGCGCTGGCCGCCGCGGTGTTCGTGGGTGTCCTTGCCCTCGCCGTCGCCGTCGCGGCCCGAGCGCTGCCGCGTACGTTGGAGCCGGGAGGCGCCGCACCGTGACCCTCCGTCCCGAGCCCGACGGGCCGCTGCATGTGGTGTTCATCGCCGGCTTCGGACGCAGTGGGAGCACGCTGATGGACCAGCTCCTGGGGCAGGTGCCGGGGATCACCGCCTTGGGCGAGACGCGTTACGTGTGGGAGCGTGGGTGGCTGGCCGACGAGCGTTGTGGTTGCGGCCAGCCGTTCCACGCCTGCCCCTACTGGCAGCGAGTCGCCACCGACTGGTCGAACCGCGCTGCCACCGCGGGCGGCGCCTCCACGGTTGCACCGCGGGGGACCCCGGAGGACCTGGCCGAGGCGTCTCGTCGCACGCTGCGCCCATGGGGCTATGTGCGGCGCCGCGCACACCTGCACGGTGCAGCCCTGGAGCGCCAGTACCGGACCCTGAGGGAAGCCACCGGCGCCCTCCTCGATAGCGCAGCCCGCGTGGCCGCGACGCGGTGGTTGGTGGACTCCTCCAAGAGTCCGTCCTTTGCGAGCCTGCTGCACGACCTCCCCGGCGTCGAGGTTCACCTCGTGCACCTGGTGCGCGACAGCCGGGCGGTGGCGTTCTCCTGGCAGCGCATCAAGGAGCGTGGGCAACCCTCCGGCCGCGCCCACATGATCCGCTACGATCCGATCACGAGTTCCTTGCGCTGGTTGGGAAACAACCTGGTGGCGGAATCGTTGGCCCGCCGCAGCGTGAGCTACCGACGCGTGCGCTACGAGGACTTCGTGGCCGCCCCGGAGGCCACGCTCCGCAACATACTGTCGGGGGTCGGCTTCCCCGAACCGGCCACACTCCCATTCCTCGAGGGCGACCGGGCCAGCGTACGCCCCACGCACAGCGTATCTGGCAACCCGAGCCGCTTCGCCGACGGCTCCGTGCGTATACGGCTCGACGAGCAGTGGCGCACCGCGATCGAACCCGCCTCATTGCGCATCGCCACGATGCTGACCGCCCCGCTGTTGAGACGCTACGGCTACTGTCTGCGCACCCGCGCCGGGGGACCGCCGTGAGCGCCCTGGCCCGTACGCAGCGTGGCCAGCGCACGCGGACGGCTGGGCCGCGCCGAGGCACGCGGGCAAACGGAGCCGCCGGCCTGGCCGTGATCGTAGCGCTGCTGCCGTTGTGGTGGGTGCTGGGGGTGGAGCAGCTCGTCTTCCCACTGCTGCTGCTCGGGTGGGCCGCGGTCGCGGCGGCGCGACGGCGCACCGTGGTGCGCGATCCCCTGCTGCTCCTCGCCAGCGCCTACCTCGCAAGCGACTTCGTCTCTGTGCTGTTCGTGGAGGCCGATCGGTACGTGTCCTTCGCCCACGCCTTCGGTGGGGCCGTGACGGCGGCCCTCGCCCTCGCCGTGGTGCTGCTCGACCCACCGGACCGCGCCGCGATCCGCACATTCGCCTGGGGCGTGGTGGGCACCGTGAACCTGGCCGCTTGGATGGGCCTGGCGGGCGTGGCAGGGGTGTGGCGGCCGGAGATCCGCTCGGCCATCGGCACCGTGCTGCCCGCGTGGGTCAGCGCCACCGACACCGGGCGCATCATCACTACTCGCACGGTGGGCGAACCGGCGTGGTTCCTGGGTCACACCTACTTCCGAGCGAGCGGCATGTTCCTCTATGGCAACATGCTGGCCGTGGCCGCCGTCGTGGCGCTGGTGTGGTCGGTCTACCTGGCACGGAGCCACCGCGGCGCTCCGCGCTGGCTGGCGATCGCCTGCACTGTTCCCTTGCTCGCGGCGCTGGCGTTCACTACCAGCCGCCTATCGCTGCTAGCCTTGGCGGCTGGTGGCGCGCTGAGCCTGTGGCTCGCCCTGAATCGCCGGCGCAAGGTAGCAACGGCCTCGATTCTCCTCGCGCTCGCGCTCGTGGTGGGTGCGGTCGCCGCCGGACCGTTGCAGTCGCTGGCGACGCGAACGCTCTATGCGCGTGGCGCCGGCAGCCCGACACACCGCTTGGAGATCTACACGGCAACACTCCGTGGCGTGCTCGACCGACCCGTCTTCGGTTGGGGTACGGTGCGCGATACCTCGGTCCCGGGTCTTCGGTACCCGGCAGGCTCGCACAGCTTCCTGCTGGGGACCGCGTACAAGCATGGCCTGGTCGGCCTCACGATCCTGCTGGCCTTCGCATGGTGGAGCTGGCTACGCATCCGCAGGCGCACGCGCGATCCGGCCTTGCGCGACAGCGGTGCCTGGTTGTGGATCGCGATTGCCATCATGTCCTTCGGTACCTCGTTCGATCTCGATGCCACGGTGATGCTGCTCGTCACCGCCTCGCTGGCGGTGGTCCTAGCTGCGCCCCATGCCGTCGCCGGACCATCACGGTCGACACTGGTGGACGCGGGAGGAGGGTGACGTGGGCGCCAACGATCCGCGGAACGCCCGCCCGTCCGTCACCGAGCACCGCCTGCTCGGAGTGCGGGCCAGCGCGATGACGATCGATGACTGGCTGGCCGAAGTGGCATACGCCATCGCCCACCGGAGCCGCTGCTTGATGGTAGGGCAGAACCTCCACAGCGTCTACCTGGCTCACCACCACGACGGGCTCCGGGCACTGCAGGAGCGAGCCGACCACGTTCGCCTCGATGGGCTCCCGTTGGTGTGGATCGGGCGCACCCTCGGGCTCCCGTTTCGGCCGGAGCACCGCTCCGGCTTTATGGACCTGCTGGGCCCGTTGTTCGCACGGGCGCGCTCCGGTGGGTGGCGGGTGTTCTTCCTTGGCGGCTCTCGTGAGGTGTGCGGCCGGGCCCTAGAGATCCTGCAGCAGCGCTACCCGGGCCTCCCGTTGGAGGGCGCCGACGGCTTCTTCGATCTCGCCCCCGGCTCCGCCGGAAGCGAGGCGCGCCTCGAGGCCATCCGTGCGTTCGCACCCGACCTCCTCATCGTGGGCATGGGTATGCCTCGCCAGGAGACGTGGATGCTGCAGCACGCCGAGCAGCTCGAGGTCCCGGCCATCGTGGCCTGCGGCGCATGCATGGACTACGTCGCCGACGCGGTACCGGCCGCGCCTAGGGCGCTGTCGCGCCTGGGGCTGGAGTGGGCGTTCCGGCTCGCGCTCGAGCCGCGGCGGTTGTGGCGCCGCTACCTGGTGGAGCCGTGGTTCGTCGTCGGCCTCTGGTGGCGGGCGTGGTGGGCCCGCTCGCGGACCCGCATCGAACGGTGAGACCTCGGCTCCGCATCGCGTCCACGATCGGGTGGATCGCCCTGTGCACCGCATTGGTGGCCGCCACGCTGGCGCTTGCGCCGCGCCCTGCGGCGGGAACCTCCCCGGCGACCGTCGTGATGATGCCCCGCGAGGTCCGCGCCGATCAAGCGACACCCGTGTACGGCGGTGTGGGTCCGCTGCCACGACCGGGACGCGCCGAGCTGTCCGTGTGTGCGATCGATGGCCCGTGCCGGGTGGTGGCGACCACGCCCCTGCACGTCGGCGTGACCTACTGGGGGTGGCTGGGCGCTCTGCGGCTCTCCCGCGGCGAACACGAGGTCCAACTCCTGGTCCGGGAGCGAACCCGTTGGTTCGGTGTCCGGACGGTCGGCTGGGGGGTGTGGCGTGTGGCGTCTCGGTGACCACGGCGAAGTCCCGCCCGCTCGCACCTGGCTCGCGCCGGTGTTGCTGGCGGCGCTGGCGGTGCTGGCGTGGGGTTGGCTCCGTCCGCGCATCCTCTCGAGCGTAGGTGCACCGGCCTCACGGAGCGCGACCCTCGAACCGACAGGCTGCGAGCCCCAGGAACTCACGTTGCGGGCGGGGCAAGGCTCCCCCCGTGCGGACGGGGTGCGCTTCGCGACGAGCGGCTTCGCCACGTTCCCTGTGTGCGGTGCGGGGCTCCTACGGATGACCCTGCACAGCAACCTGCCGGGTGCGGAGGTGTTGGTGGCACAAGGCCAGGACACGGTGTGGCAAGGCGTGGTCGACGACACGCTGCCGCTCGACGTGGAGGTGCCCGCACGGAGTTGGATCACGGTCGCATACCTCAACGACGCGCGTGTGGAAGGGAGGAACCGGGACGCATGGGTCAGCGATCTGCGCTTCGTGCCGGCGCCCTGATCGCCGCAGGGGCGGCCTTGCCCTTGTGGGCACCGATCGGCCTGCTGGCGTTGGCAGCATACCTGCTTGTGGCGTCGCCACGTCGGCCCGGACCGCTCCCGCTCCCTTCGCTCGCGTTGCCGCTCGCGGTCGCCGGCGGCGCCCTGGCGTCCCCATGGCCCCTGAGGAGCGCCGCGTCGGTGGCGGCGCTGGTGTTCACGCTCTGGGGGTTGGCGCGGGTGCAGCGCAGCATCGCACCGGGCGACCGCACCGCGTTCGTCGTTGGCGCGGTCGCGGCGACCCTCGCCCAGGCGGCAGTGGCGGGCTGGCAACTGGTCGCGCGCCACGCGGGGCGCGCGGCTGGGTTGACGTTCCACCCGAACATGGCGGGCGCGGTGGCCGCGGGGGTCTTGTTCCTGTCGCTCGGGGCTGCCCTGGTGGAGCGGAGGGGCGAGCGGCACCTGGGTGGCGTCGGCATCGCCGCCTCACTTCTGGTGTTGCTGGCATCTGGCAGCCGAGGTGCGTTCGTGGCGGCGCTGGTGGGGGTCGTCGGCGTGGTGTTCACTGGCATCTCGACGCGCTCGCGTCGAACGGTCGCGGTGGCCGCCGCGGTACTCCTGCCTCTGCTTGCGGTGGGCGCGGTGGCGCTCACCGTCCCCAGGATGGCGCGCCTAGGCTCGGCCGACGAATCGGCTGCCCTCGGTGGACGACCCGTGCTGTGGGGCGTGGGGTTGTCCTTGGCGTCCCAGCGCCCGCTCTTCGGGTACGGGGCGGATCCCTGGCCACTACGCGCCCGCGAGGTGGAACCGGCGCTCCGCAACACCGCCATCGCCACTGTCCACAGCGGCTTCCTGTACGTCCTCTTGGTGGGGGGGGCGATCGGTCTCGCGGCCGTGCTGGTGTGGGGCGCACGTGTGGGGCTTTGGCTGGTGCGACGCGCACGTGGGGGGTGGGCGCCCGCGGCGGCCGCTGTTGGGCTTTGGCTTGCGTTCCTGACCAACAACCTGAGCGAGACGCTGCTCCCGCGCGCAGCGCTCGCCATGTGGGTGTGGTGTGCGCTGACCCTGATGGCCGCGCCCGTGGCCCCGCCGGAGACCCTCGAACGAGCCCCATGAGCCGGCACGATGAGGTGGCGCGCCGCGTGATCGACGGCGGGGCAGGCGGCGGCGGACCGCCCGCCCATGCGGCAGGGGTGCGCTACGATGGTCGCGCGACACGGGACGATGACGATGCGCGGGGCGAGCGTCGCTCCCCGCCGGGGCGGCCGCCGGGCCCCGGCCTCGCACGCGCCCAGGACGGTACCAGTTGATGACCGCTACGTTGCGTCGGGGGATGAGCTTCGCCTTGGGGTTCGGCTTCACGTTGGTCCCCGGCTGGGGCCCCTTCGTCGCTGTCCTCTTCGCCCTGATCTGGGGTTGGCGCGTACGCCGCGTGGATCTGGCCTGGCTGGCGGCCGCCGTCAGCCTGGCGCTGCCTGCAGTGCTCGCCGGCCACGGGCTCCAAGCAGCCAGCTCGGCCCTCCAAGTGGTCGCCGCGTGGGCGGTGTTCCACGCCTTCCGAGAGTTGCGCGGCCCAGCCGAGCGCTTGCTGACGCCGCGTCTGCTGGCTGCCGGCATGCTGACCGGGCTTGCGGCGGTGGTGGGCTCGAGCCTCGCGGGCATCGAGGCGATCCACTTCCGCACGGCCAAGACGCTGGCGGAGGCCATCATCTGGGGCGCTCACCCGGCCCTCTACGGGCACACGGTCCTCACCATCGGCGCCGCCATCGCGATCCTGGTCGACCTCCCCCTTGCACGCATCCTCAGCCTCGCCCTGTCCGCCCTAGGCATCCTGGTGTCCGGCAGCCGCGAGGCCGTGATCGCCTGGGTCCTTGTCGCCGCGGTGCTCTGGCTCGGCAGTCGCCACAGGTGGTGGACGCGCCTGCTGGAGGCGGCGCTACTGGTGGTGATGGCGCTGGCGGCCGTCGGCCTCTCCTCGCATTTTGGGTGGGGCAAGATCGGCTTCCTGGTGGACCCCGCGACCACCGCGCACTCCGCAAACCTCCTGCAGGGCACGGAGATCGCTCAGGGCGACTGGTGGGACACCAGTTGGGTGGACGTGCGAACCGAACCCGTGGATCTCGGGGGGCGGACGCTGTTGGCGTACGAGGTTCACAAGCGTGGAGGCGAGCAGTGGCTGCGCCTCCAGCAGGGCGTCGACTTGACGTCGGGCACCCCCTACACCGTGAGTGCATGGGTACGTACCGACGCCGCAGGCGTTGCGGGACTCCAGGGGTGGGGCACCCGACGTACGGACGCCGGCAACGAGACGTTCTTCGTCGGCGGTAGCTGGCAACATGGGCGCTGGCGGGCGACCGTGGTAGGCCCGGGTACATTGCTCGACGCCGGGGTGAGCGCCCGGCAGGGAGCTTGGGCACGAGTGTACGCGGCGTTCCGATACGATGGCGCGGCCGACCCCCTCCCGTGGTTCGTCGGCTTGGCCCCCGATCAGCGCGACGGAGGGCAGGCGGCTGCCACGTTCGCAGGCTTCCAGCTAGAACGTGGTGCGACGCCCACGCCATACGTGCCTGCGATCGCCACCGAGCAGCTCGACCTCGCAACCGCGCGCCTGCCGCTATGGCGGGTGGCCTGGGAAGGGTTCTTGGATCGCCCGTGGATGGGTTGGGGCGCCGACGCTTTTCCGGAACGCTTCCGGGCCGTGTTCCCAGTCGCCGAGCGCGTCCAGGTGATCCCCGCCCACGCCCACAACGTGTTCCTGCAGGAGGCGTTCACCGGCGGGGCGTTGGGTCTGTTCGGGGTTGTGCTGCTGCTGGTCGCGTTGGCGGCCGACGCCGTGCGGCGGCGCGACGGCGCCTTCCTCGGAGTGCTCCTTGCCGTTCTGGTGGCCAACGTGTTCGACACTACGCTGTTCTACGCCGGGGTGCTCTACCCGCTCGCGGCTCTGGGCGGTTGGCGCAGCGCGACGCCGCTTGGACGCACCTCGCCACTCGACGATCCGGCGCGCCAGGCCCTCACCCGCTTGGCGCTAGCCGTCGCGGACTTCGCTACCGCAGCGTTGGCCTTGCTGGCCGCACGCTGGGTGCTGGGTGCGGAGGCGGCTGCCACGCTTGCGCCCGGCGCCTGGTGGTACGCCCTGCTGCTGTGGCCAGCCATGGCCTTCAGAGAAGGCTTGTATCCGGGTTACGGCCTGAGCCCACCACAGGAACTCCGCAAGCACGTGGCGGCCGCGGCCACCGCCTCAGTGCTGCTCGCGGCCATCACCCTCCCCTGGCGGGGCCTTCGGGCCCCCGGCGTAGTGGAGGTGGCCCTGCTCGCAGCGTTCGCATCGATCGGAATGCCGGTTGCGCGCGCCTTGACCAAACGGATTCTGCTGTCCCTGGGCGCCTGGGGGAGGCCCGTCGTCGTTCTCGGAGCCGGTGCGATCGGCTCGCGCACCGTGGTCGAGCTCCTCGCCAGGCCTCTGTCGGGGCTCTACCCCGTAGCGGTCTTCGACGACGATCCGGGGCAAGAAGGGCGGGACATCGCTGGGGTACCCGTACGCGGGGCGTTGGCCGACGCGGGCTCGTTCGCCGCGCGCCACGGTATCCGCCACGCGCTGGTGGCCATCCCCTCGCTGCCGGCGGCGCGCCTGCGCGCCTTGGTGGACGCACAGGGACGTACGTTCTCCACGGTGCAGTATCTGCCGGCGCTGCCCGGGCTACCCGCGGAGGACACCTTCGCCACGAGCCTCGGCGGTCGCCTCACCCTGGAGGTGCGCAACGGCCTCGTGTCCCCCGCGAACCGCGCCGCCAAGCGAGTCGTCGACCTGATCCTGGGAGGCGTCGTGGCCGTGCTGTTGAGCCCACTGCTGGCGGCCCTGTATCTCTGGGTCCGCCTGGATAGCCGCGGACCGGGCTTCCATCGCAGCGTGCGGTTGGGAGAGCATGGTCGGGTGTTCGGCTGCCTGAAGTTCCGCACCATGCACGACGACGCGGAGGCACGCCTGCAAGAGGTGCTGGATGGCGACCCCGCCGCCGCGGCGCAATACGCGGTCTTCCACAAGCTCGACCGGGACCAACGCATCACGCGGGCCGGGCGCATCCTCCGCGCCCTCAGCCTCGACGAGCTCCCCCAGGTGGTCAACGTGCTATTGGGGGAGATGAGCCTGGTCGGTCCGCGCCCGTACCTCGTGCGTGAGAAGGACGACATGGGCCCGTTCGCCGACCTCCTGCTGCAGGCCAAGCCCGGCATGACCGGGCACTGGCAGGTCACGGCGCGCAACGAGGTCACCTTCCGCGATCGCCTGCAGATGGAGGCGCACTACGTGCGGAACTGGTCGATCTGGTGGGACATCATCCTCCTCACGCAGACCCCGGCGGCGGTATTGCGCCGTCGTGGCGCCAAGTGATCGACGTCGCGGCCGTCCGCCACCGGCCCGTGCGGCCAGCATCGGGCGGGAAGCGCGTGGCGCCCCAACGTGCAATAGCGCGTCGGTGGGACGCGCCCCACGCGGTATGGTGACTCGGTGAGCACACGAGCCCATGCGCTGCCGCGCCCCCAGCGGGCGCTGGGCGTGGTCGGCGCGGTCACGCGGCCGCTGTATTGGCTCTACGAGCGCCGGCTGACGCGCGCGGTGAAGCGCGCAGGGGTCCTTCCTCGCCACATCGGCATCATCATGGACGGCAACCGGCGCTTCGCCCGCGCCATCGGCATGGACGTCGCGACCGGACACGATTACGGGGCGGGGAAGGCGCGCGAGGTCCTCGACTGGTGCCTCGATCTGGGGATCGGTCACGTGACCCTGTGGGGCTTCAGCACCGAGAACCGCGGACGCACGCCCGAGGAGGTCGCCCACCTGCACCGCCTCTTCGGGAAGCAGGCACGTGACCTGCTCAGCGACGAACGCCTGCACGCCAACCGGGTGCGGGTGCGGGTCATCGGCGACATCGAGGACTTCCCCGAGGAGGCCAAGGGGGCGCTCCGGCACATGGAGGAGGCGACCCGCGACTATCGGGGGATGCAGGTCAACGTGGCCCTGGGCTACGGCGGCCGCGAGGAGATCGTCGCCGCGGTGCGCAGCCTGCTGCTCGAGAAGGCGGACCGCGGGGCGGACCTCGCGGGCGCCGCCCGCTCGTTGCAGGCCGACGAGATCGGCCGCCACCTGTACACGGCCGGCACGCCGGACCCCGACTTCGTGATCCGCACCAGCGGCGAGGTGCGCCTGTCGGGCTTCCTTCTGTGGCAGACGGCGTACAGCGAATTCTACTTCTGCGACGCGTTCTGGCCGGAGTTCCGCCGGCTCGATTTCCTGCGGGCCGTGCGCAGCTTCCAGGCGCGCGAACGGCGCTTCGGGCACTGACGGGCGGGGCCGGCAGGGCGCGGACGCGGTTCCGACGCGCCTGCGCCGCGGCCGCGGGATCGACACCGACGCGCCAGCACCACACCCGAGGGGGATCAAATGAACGATGGTAACGCGCCGTTCGTGCCGGTGATCATGGCGGGGGGTCAGGGGCAGCGCTTCTGGCCGCTGTCGACGCCCGAGCGCCCCAAGCAGTTCCTCGACCTGGGGCACACCGGAAGGACGCTCATCCAGGCCACGCTGGAGCGCGTCGCTCCCCTCGCGCAGGGCCCGGAGCACGTGTTCGTGGCGACCGCCGAGCGCTACCTCCCGCTGGTGGCCGAGCAGCTCCCCGACGTGCCGCGCGCCAACCTGCTCGTGGAGCCCGTGGGGCGGGACTCCGCGCCGGCCATCGCACTGGCCTGCCTCACCATCGAGCGCCGCTACGGCAACGCGGTGGTGGGGATGTTCTCGTCCGACCACCAGATCGAGGACGGCGACGCGTTCCAGCGCACGCTGCGGCGCGCGGTGGGCGTGGCGGAGAGCACCCGCGGCCTGGTGACGATCGGCATCCGCCCGACCCGTCCGGCCACCGGGTACGGCTACATCGAGCGCGGGCACCCGGTCGACCTGCGCCGGGACGACGACGGCCCGTCGATCCCCGCCTACCAGGTCGCCCGCTTCGTCGAGAAGCCCAACGCCCGCACCGCCGAGGCCTACCTGGAATCCGGGCGCTACCTGTGGAACGCCGGCATCTTCGTGTGGACGACCGCGGCCATCGTCGAGGAGCTCGACCGCTACGCGCCCGCCATGATGGCCCCGCTGCGCCGCGCGCTGGACGGGGGCACCGTGGCCGAGGCGTTCCCTCGGCTGCCCAAGATCTCCATCGATTTCGCGGTGATGGAGCGGACGCGCCGCGCCTTCGTCGTACCGGGGGACTTCGCGTGGGACGACATCGGGGACTGGGTTGCTCTGGAGCGCCTGCTCAAGCAAGGCGACCATGCCCCCGCGGCCGAGGCGGAGTCGAACACCGTGGTCGGGCGCCACGTAGGCCTGGAGACGTCGGGCAACATCGTCTACACCGAGGATCCCGACGACGTGGTGGTGACGCTGGGCGTGCGGGACCTGGTCATCGTCAAGCGCGGCAACACCGTCCTGCTAGTGCCCAAGGACCGTGTCCAGGACATCAAGCGGCTGCTCGCCGACGAGCGCCTCGCGTCGTTACTGGGGTGAGCCGGGGGCCGGGCAGCCCGCCCGGACCGTACACTGCGGCCCATGGACTCCATCACCCTGGTCCGACACGAGCTGGCGGCGCTGGCGTACCGATTCGTCAAGGCGGTGCGCGGAGCGCCGGAGGGATTCGGGGAGTTCGACGCCGGCGCCGGCGTGCGCCCGCCGCGCGCCCTGGTGCATCACATCAACGGCGTGCTGGGATACCTGGCCCAGGCGCTCGAGCACGGCGACGAGCGGGGCCGGTTCCACCATCCGGAGCTGGACTGGGAGGGCGAAGTCGCCGCGTTCCACGCCTCCCTGGAGCGCCTCGACGCGATCGTGCGGCGCACGACGCCGCGGCTCGAGACGCTCCAGCGCGCCCTCCAGGGCCCGCTGGCGGACGCCATGACCCACGTCGGCCAGCTCGCCCTTCTGCGGCGCCTCGCAGGCGCACCCGTGCACGCCGAGAACTTCTACTTCGCCGACGTCCGCGTCGGACGCCTGGGGCCGGAGCAGGCCGCCCCCGTCAGCCCCGACCCCTGACGGAGGGGCGCACGTCGCGCCTCCGGCGTACGGGGCGATGGCGGCCGCGCGCCGCGTGCGGCCGCGCGGGCACGCGCCGGCCTGGCCCGTGCGGCCGCCGAGGCGCCGGGCTCAGAACAGCTCGTTCACGCTCACGGCCTGGCGCGGCTCGACGTAGGCGGTGTCCATCTGCGCGAGCTGCAGCCTCCCCGAGACGTCGTCGTTGACCCCCTGCCAGTAGGTGTAGAAGTCCAGCACCCAGATGCCGGACTCGCGCGTTCCGTTGCCCGAGCCCTTCACGCCGCCGAACGGCATGTGGGCCTCCGCCCCCACGGTGGTGTTGTTGATCGAGGTCATGCCTGCCTCGATCCCCTCCTGGAAGGCGTGCGCCCACTCACGGTCGTTGGTGTACACGGCGCTCGAGAGCCCGTACTCCACGGCGTTCGCGATGCGCAGCGCCTCCTCGATGCCGTCGAAGCGAACCAGGTTGATGGTGGGGCCGAAGATCTCCTCCTGGAACTGCCGCATGCCGGGGACGACACCCTCCCACACCGTCGGCCATCCGTAGAAGGCGGCGTCGGGATCGCCCACGAAGCCGTCGGGACGGTTCTCGGCGGTGATGCGCCCCTTCCCCAGCAGCAGCGTCGCGCCGTCCTCCTCGCCCCAGCTGTAGTGCTCGGCCCAGCGGCGATAGAAGCGCTCGTTGATGAACGGCCCGTAGAACACCTCCGGGTGCCGGTTCGGGTCGCCGATGGCGAGGGACCGGGCGCGCGCCACGAAGCGTTCCCTGAACGCATCGAAGAGCGGAGCGTCGATCAGGATGTTGCCCGCCGATGTGCAGCGCTGTCCGCCGGTTCCGAAGGCCGAGAAGATCGCGCCCTCGACGGCGTTGTCGAGATCGGCATCGCGCATCACCACGAGCGGGTTCTTGCCGCCGAGCTCGAGCGTCGGGTGGATGAGGTTGCGTCCGGCCACCTCGCCGATGTGCCGCCCCACGGCCGTGCTGCCCGTGAAGGCGAACTTGTCCACCAGCCCCTCGTCCATCATCTCCACCAGGTACGACCCGGCCGCATCCCTTCCCTGCCCGAAGACCACGTTCAGCACGCCGTCGGGGACGCCGGCCTCGAGGATCAGGCGGGCGAAGGCATACGCCACGGCCGGCGCGTCCTCGCTCGGTTTCCACACGATGGTGTTGCCGGTGAGCAGGGCCGGGATGATCTTCCAGCTCGGCACCGCGATGGGGAAGTTGCCGGCCGTCACCATGGCCACTACGCCGAGGGGCCGGCGGAATGTGGTGAGCTGCTTGTTGGGCATCTCGGAGGGCACGGTCTGGCCGTACAACCGCCGGCCCTCCGACTGGAAGAAGTGGCAGGTGTCGATGGCCTCCTGCACGCTGCCACGGGCCTCCTTCGGGGTCTTCCCCATCTCCCGCGTCACCAGCCTGCTGAGGGCCTCCTTCTCGCGCGTGAGGGCGGCGCCGATGGCACCGATGAGCTCGCCCCGGATGGGGGCGGGGGTACGGGACCAGCCGGGGAAGGCCTCGCGCGCCGCCGTGCAGGCGGCCCGGACCTCCTCGCGCGTCCCCTCCGGAAAGACGCCCACGACGTCGCCGTGGTCGCTGGCGTTGCGCGAAGCGAAGGTCGCCGCGGCGTTGACGCTGCGGCCGCCGATCAGGTGGCCGACGGCGGGCGGGGTGGTGCGGGCGGTGCTCATGGCTTCCTCCTGGCGGCGCCTCCGAGGCGCCCTCGACAAGAAGAGGATTTCGCGTCTGTGACGTGCGAACTCGTCGTGTCGAGGCGATGCTACCACGGCCCGCGGCCCGGCCCGGGCACCGCTCCCCCCGCGACCGCACACCCCTCGGCCCCGGCTCAATAGCCGAGGTTCTTGTCGACCACGTTGCGCAGGGACTCGCCGTCGAGGTAGCGCCGCAGGTTGTCCAGCAAGAGCTCCGTGGCCCGCTCGAGGTAACGCGGCGTGAGGCCGGCGTAGTGGCTGGTGATGAGCAGCCCGCGCTGCGCCCACAGGGGCGAGTCCTCGGGCAGGGGCTCGTCGGCGAACACGTCCAGGGCGGCGCCGGCGAGACGGCCCTCGTCGAGGGCCCGGCACATCGCCGCCTCGTCCACCGTGCCGCCGCGACCGATGTTGACCAGCAGCGCGCCGGCGCGCAGACGGGCGAAGCGGCCCGCGTCGAACATCCCGCGGGTCTCGCCGGTGTGGGGCAGGGTGATGACCACCGCGTCGGTCTCGGGCAGCACCGCGTCCATGTCGTCCGGCGCCAGCATGCGTTCCACGGCCGGGTGGGACCGGCGCGGGTCCCGCCGCACGCCGAGCACGCGCATCCCGAACGCGCGCCCGAGCTCCGCGACGCGCCCACCGATGGCGCCCACGCCCAGCACCAGCAGGGTGCCGTGGTAGAGCTCACCGACGGCGACGTCATCGCCGCGCCGCCACTCCCGCGCATCCTGCGCGCGGATGGCGCCGGGGAGGTCGCGCTTCATGGCCAGCAGCTGCGCGAAGACGTGTTCCCCGATCTGGATGGCATGGATGCCGGCGGCACTGGTCACGACCAGGTCGCCGGTGATCACCTCGGGGTGCTCGGCCAGCCAGTCGGCGCCCGCGTAGAACTGCTGGAACCAGCGCGCCCGCGGGAGGGCCACGAGCAGGTCGCGTGGGGGGAAGCCCGCGACGACTTCGATGTCCTCGGCGCGCTCCTCGACGGGCGCGGCCTCGCGCGTCACCAGCAGGTCGAGGCCCGGCGCCAGCGCGCGCAGCCGCGGCCGCGCGTCCTCCGGCAACGTGTGGGGGTCTACGGCCAACCAGAGCGTGGGCATGCGACACGATAGCGTCTCAGTCGGCGCCCGGCGCCCGCGAGTTCACAACGCCCGACGGCGCCTCGCACACCCTGCCAGCCGGGCGCCCTCAGCCCGGCGCCTCGAGTTGTGCCTCCAGGGCGGGCAGACGCACCACCAGCGTGGTGCCGCCGACCTCCCCGGAGTCCACGGACACGCTGCCACCGTGCGCCTCGACCAGGACGCGCACCACCGTGAGGCCAACACCCGTCCCCCCGGAGCGGCGCCGGCGCGTGAAGTAGCGCTCGAACAACCGCGTGCGGGCCTCCGCGTCGAGCCCGGGGCCGTCGTCGCTGACGCGCAGCTCGACCCGCCTGCCGTCCCCGCGAAGCGAGAGCCGCACGCCGTCCGCCCGGCCGGCGGCCTGGATGCCGTTGCGCACCAGGTTGCGCACCACCTGCGCAAGGCGGTCCCCGCTCCCCAGCACGCGCCCGGAGCCGGAGCACTCCACCCCCACGCCCGGGTACTCGGCGGCCACCCGCCGCACCACGGCGTCGAGCGCGACAGCCTCGAGCTCGAGCGGCCGCTCGAGCTCCCCGCGGGCCAGCGTGAGCAGGTCCTGGGAGGTGTGGAGCAACTCGTTGGCGGCGTCTCGGGCGGCGAGCACCTGCGGATCGTCCGTGCCGCGCGCGAGCGCCTCGAGCTGGCCGGCCACGACCGACAACGGGGCCGCCAGCTCGTGGGCGACCTCGGCCAGCGCATCGCGCTCCGCCTGCTGCCGCTCGCGGATGGCGCGCAGCGCGCGATGCAACGCCTCCGCCACACGCCCGACCTCGTCGCGCCCGGCGGCGGGGAGCGTCAGGCTGGGGGCCGCCGGGTCCAGCCGATCCGCCTCGCGCGCCAACCGCTGCAGCGGCCGCAGCGTGCGCCCGAGGACCAGCAGGCTGAGCAAACCCGCGGCTACGGCGATGAGCGCTCCGGCGATCACCAGGCTGCGCCGCAGCGCACGCCGCGCCCGCTGGGCGTCCGAGGCATCGAGCGCCAGTCGGATGGTGCCGAGCACCGCCCCGCTGGAGAGCCGCCAGGGGATCGAGCCCACCACGGCCGGATGGCCGTCTACGGTGACGAACGCGGGCTCGGCCATCCGCGGCAGGGCGGGCCCGCCCCCGGCGGGTAGCACCACCGTGCCGGCGTTGGTGACGAACTGCAGGGTGATGGCGGCCCCAGGGGTGTCGAGGAAGCGCTGCCCCACCGCCTGCTCCTGCAGCAGCGACGCCACCCGCGTCAGCTCTCGGCGCATCAGCCCCTCGAGATCCGCTTGCTGCCGGGCGGAGAAGAGCGTGTCGGCGAGCGCCGCGAAGCCCAGCAGGGCGAGCAGCACGGCGCCGGCGAGCAGCAGGCTCAGCCGGACGCGGAGCACGGACGCCTCCACGAGGCCATGCGGGGACGGGAGCGGGGCGCCATCCCCGCATTCTCCCCCGGCGCGGTGCCGCGCGCCGCGGGATGCGCCACCTGAGCCGCGAGTCTCTCAGCCCTCGCGATAGAAGCGGCTCTTCTGGTAGTACTCGCGGTAGAGAAGGGTCAGGAATCCCGCCGCGGGCACGGCCAGCAGGGCGCCGAGCACGCCGGCGAGGTGCAGGCCCAGCAGGATCGCCACGATCACGGTGGCGGGGTGGAGGCGCACGCTGCGCGCGAGGATGAGAGGGGACAACACGTGCCCTTCGAGCTGGTTGGCGACGGTGAACACCACCAGCACGCCGATCACCGTCCACCACCCCTGAGGCGCGGCCAGCACCAGCGTCGGCGTGATGGCGATGATGACGCCGAGGTACGGCACGAGGTTGAACACGCCGGCCAGGAAGCCCAGCGACAGCGCCAACGGCACGCGCAACAGCGCCAGCCCCGCGCCGGTGACGATGCCAACGATGAGGGCGATGAGAAGCTGACCTCGGAAGTAGCCCCCGACCGCGTGCTCGAACTTGTCCAGCAGGTCCGTCAATAGGCCCTGGTACGGGCGCGGGGCGGCCTCGACCAGGCTGCGGCTCACGCGCGGGAAGTCCAGCAGCAGGTAGAGCGTCAGCGCCAGCAGGCCCAGAAGACGCACCACGTCGCCCGCCACCAGCGTCACGGTCGCCACCAGGCCGCCCCCGGTGACATACGTCGCCAGGCGGTCCAGCAGCGTCCTGGAGAGCTGGCCGAGCTGCTCGTTCAACCCCTGGTACGCCTGCGTCAGCGGCGCCCTCACGGAGTCGGGGAGCGGTGCGTTCTGGATCGCGCCCGGGAGCCGGCGGGTGGCGTCCGTCGCCCGTTGCAGGAGCGCGGGGAGCTCGGCCGGCACCTGGCTGAGCTGTTGCGCCAGGCTCACGGCGAACAGCGACAGGGCGCCGAAGAGCAACGAGAACGCCAGGAAGAACGCCACCACGCCGATCCAGCGCCGGTGGAAGGTGCGCTGGCTCCAGGCCATGAGCGGATAGAGCAGGTAGGCGAGCAGGAACGCGGCCACCACCACGAACCACACCCCGCGGGTGCGCACCACGAACAGCAGGCCCAGCGCTCCAAGCGCCAGGGCCACCAGCACCCGCACCCAGGGGGATCGCCAAACGCGGCGGAAGGCGTCGGTCATGCGCAGACGCGCCGGGACGCGGTGCCCCGCGCTGCGCTCACGCGTCGTCCCCGGTCGCCCGCTGCTCGGTGGTGGCGCGGCACACCTCGGCGCCGAGTAGCAGGATGAGGAAGCCGGCGTAGATCCACAGCAGCAGCACGACCAGCGACCCGGCGGCGCCGTAGACCGATACCACGCCGCTGTGGGCGATGTAGGCGCTCACCAGGAAGCGCGCCACGGCGAAGAGCAGGGCCGCCACCACGGCGCCAGGCGCCACGTCGCGCCAGCGGACCGGCGCGGCGGTAAGCACCCTGTAGACCAGCGCCAGCAGGGCCGCCACCAGCACGACCAGGACCCCGCGCTGGAGCCAGATCCAACCCCCCTCGGCGAGCGGCCACGCCCGGTCGAGGGCACCTCCGGCGAGCGACACGGCCGCGTCCACCAGCAGCGATGCCATCAGCACGGCGCCGAGCAGCACGACGAGCGCGAGGCCGAGCAGGCGGCGGCGGAGCAAACGCCCCCAACCCCCCTCGGCGGTCGGCACCCCCCAGATCTGATCGAAGGCCGTCTGCAGCGGGACTGCCACCCCGGTGGCGGCCACGGCGGTGAGCACGGTGCCGGCCACCGTCGCGACCACGCCACCCGACCCCCGGGAGGCACGCTGCAGGACGCCGGCGAGGGTGTCGGCCACGCGCCCGCCGGTGAACAGGCGGACCTGCTGCAGCAGTGCGTCCTGGGCCGCGCTGCGCCCGAACACCACGCCGGCCACACCCACGGCGATGATCAGCAACGGCGCGAGGGCGAGCACGGCGTAGAACGCCAGCCCCGCGGCCAGCAGGGCGTCGCGGTGACGGATCCAACCTCGGACCACGGAACGAAGCATCGCCCACAATCGCATCCCCTCCCCATGGGGGCGGACGCGGCCCGGGCGGGCGGCGTGGCGCCATCGGCGCCGGGGCCGCCGCCCGGGCCGCGGGTCGGTCGTCCGCGGGCACCCGACCCACGTCGGTGCCCACGGTGTACATGCCTCCCACCATGCCACGTCCGCCAGGCCGGCCACGTAGCACCGCGGCCCCCACTCCGGCCGGGGGGCCGCTCGGCCCTGGCTTGCCGCCCCGTCGTCGTGCCGATCCTGGCTCCGAGGCGGGCCGCCGCGCGGTCGACCGGCACAGACGTGGCGGCCGGCGAGGTGGCCATCGAGCAGATCTCGGTGGACGGCGCCGACGCGGTGATGCGACAAGATGACGACGCCCCCCGGGCGCTCCCGTGCGCAGCGCTCCCGAGTCGCCGTTGACGAAGGCTCACCAAACGGTGTAGCCGCCGTCCACCACGAGATTCTCCCCGGTCACATAGGCGGACGCGTCGGACGCAAGGTACTGCACCGCCAGCGCCACGTCGTGGGGTTCGCCCACCCGACCGACTGGGGTCATCTCGAGCCAGGTCTCGCGCCAGGCTCGGTTCTCCATCCCGCGCTGGGTCATCTCGGTACCGATGTACCCGGGTGACACCGAGTTCACACGCACGCCCCGGTCCGCCCACTCGGCGGCCAGCGAGCGGGTGAGCATGATGACCCCCGCCTTCGAAGCATTGTAGTGGGCCTGCGGTTGGGGTTTGTTGACCACCAGGCCGGACATCGAGGCGATGTTGACGATGACGCCGCGCCGCGCCGCCAGCATGCGCCGACCGAAGCTGCGCGCGGCGTAGAACACCCCGTCGAGGTTGACCGCCATGACCGCGCGCCACTCCTCGTCGTCGATCTCCTCGGCCGGCGTGTTGCGGGCGATGCCCGCGTTGTTGACCAACACGTCCACCGCCTCCAGGCGATCGTAGACGGCGTCCGCCAACGCGGCGACGCGAGCGGGGTCTCGCACGTCCACCTCGAAGGCCAGGTGATCCCGGCCGGTCTCGCCGCGGAGTTCCGCGGCGGCCGCCTCGGCCGCGGCCGGATCCAGGTCGGCCAGCGCCACACGCGCGCCGGCACGTGCCAGCGTCGCCGCGATCTCCCGGCCGATGCCGCGCCCGGCGCCGGTGACGACGACGGTGCGCTCGTGCAGTCCGAACTCGTTCATATCGACCCTCTCAGCCGGCGCGGTGCGCGTCCGAGGTCCACGGGCGCGAGACGCCAAGCGTCTGTCACGGGATGACCTCGTGGCCATCATGCCACGACCTACGCCCCATGATGTCGACACCGGCGGGCCACACGGCGCGCGGCGACGGTGCTGCCCGCCGGTGCCGAGGGCGCCGCGGGTGGTGGGTGCCGATGGTCCCGCGCGCCGGTGGCGGTGATCCCCGCCCGGCGGTCCCGGGCGTCCCCCGTCGGCCGCCCGCGACGCTGGGCCGGAACGTCGCCGGCGCACGCGGCCGGGCGACGCGAACGCGTCCGATACAGTGTCGACATGGCTCGAGACGGCTACTACCAACAACCCGCACTGCGGGGCGACACGCTCGTGTTCGTCAGCGAGGACGATCTCTGGACGGTGCCGGCCGCCGGGGGCACGGCGCGGCGCCTCACCGCCAACCCCGGCCGCGCGTCCGCCCCGTCGCTCTCCCCCGACGGCGCGCTGCTGGCCTTCACCGGGCGCGACGAGGGGGGCGACGAGGTGTACCTGATGGATGCTGGCGGTGGGCCCGCGCGGCGCCTGACGTACCTCGGGGCCCGCACGCGCGTCGTCGGCTGGACCCCTGACGGGGCCGTCATCTTCGCCTCCGACGCAGCCGAGGCCTTCGCCGGATACAGCCGCCTGTACACCGTCTCGCCCGAAGGCGGGACCCCCGTCGACCTCGGCGTCGGCCACGCCGTCGCCATCGTCATCGGCGAGGACGGCGCGCGCGTGCTGGCAAGGAACGCCGTGGACCTGGCGATCTGGAAGCGCTACCGCGGTGGACAGACCGGAGACCTGTGGATCGACCGCGACGGGGACGGAGGCTGGCGACGCCTGGTCCGCCTGCCGGGCAACCTGGCGTCGCCGATGCTGCTGGGCGCCCGCGTCTGGTTCGCCTCCGACCACGAGGGTACGGCCAACCTCTACTCCTGTGCGCTGGACGGCCAGGACCTGACCCGCCACACCGACCACCGGGCCTTCTTCGTGCGCCATCCGTCCAGCGACGGGCGCCGGGTGGCCTACCAGGCGGGCGCCGACCTGTACCTGCTGGAGCCCGGGAACGGCCCCGCGAGGCGCGTGGCGATCGACTTCGCCAGCCCCCGCACCGGCCGCGCGCGACGCTTCGTCGACGCCGCGCGCTTCCTGCAGCACGCGGCGCTCGACCCGTCGGGCACCCGCCTGGCGATCACCGCGCGCGGGCAGGTGCGCAGCGCGGCGCCCTTCGACGGCCCCATCGAGGCCCACGGCCACGCCCGCCACGCCCGTCAGCGGCTCGCGACCTTCCTGCACGACGGCCGGCTGGTGGCCGTGAGCGACGCATCGGGGGAGGAGCGTCTCGAGCTCTACCGGCGCGGCGCCGCCGCCGCCGACGGTCCCGAGCGCACCGTGGAGGCCGACATCGGGCGCCCGCGCGCCCTGGTCGCCTCGCCCACCGCGCCCCGGCTCGCCATCGCCGACCACCGCTTCCGGTTGCTGCTCGCCGACGTCGACGCCGGCGAGGTCCATGAGATCGACCGGAGTTCGCACGGGCCCATGCTGCACCCGACCTTCTCGCCGGACGGCGCCTACCTGGCGTACAGCGTCCAGAGCACCGCGACGGCCCGCACCCTGCGCCTGTTCGATGTGCGTGACGGCTCGCATCACGACCTGACGGAGCCGGTCCTGGCGGACGTGTCGCCGTCGTTCGATCCCGAGGGGCGCTACCTGGCTTTCCTCGGCTCACGGACCTTCGATCCGGTCTACGACGAGATGCAGTTCGACCTCGGGTTCCCGCGTGGGGCACGCCCGTACCTGATCACGCTGCAACGCGACGCGCCCTCGCCGCTGCTCCCCGTCGAGGGCGGCGAGCGCGCCGCGGCGGGCCGGGCCGCCGACGAGGAAGCGGACGAGGCCGGGCCGGCCGGGGCGGCCGGCGCGCCCGCAACGGTGCGCGTCGACCTGGAGGGGATCGCGCGTCGCGTCGTGGCCCTACCGGTCCCGCTGGGGCGCTACGGCCGCGTGCGCGCGGTCAAGGGCAAGCTTCTCTACACCACCTTCCCGATCCGCGGCGCCCTGGATCGAAACTTCCTGGCCGGCGGGCCGCCCCCGGCCGACGGGACGCTGTACGCCTTCGACCTCGCCACCTCCGTGCAGGAGGTGGCGATGGAGGGGGTCAGCGATTTCGAGGTCTCGCAGGACGCCGGAACCGTGCTGGTTCGCTCCGGCAACCGCCTGCGGGTGTTCGCCGCGGCCGAGAAGCCCCCCGCCGACGGCAAGGCCGAGCCCGGCCGCAAGAGCGGCTGGATCGACCTCGGGCGGCTACGCATCTCCGTCGATCCGCCGTCCGAGTGGGGGCAGATACTGCGCGAGACGTGGGCCTTGCAGCGCGAGCTGTTCTGGAACGATGCCATGTCGGGGGTGGACTGGGACGCCATCCTGCGGCGCTACCAGCCGCTCATCACACGTGTCGGCAGCCGCTCCGAGGTCAGCGACCTGCTGTGGGAGGTGCAGGGTGAGCTCGGCACCTCCCACGCCTACGTCCTGGGCGGCGACCTGCCGCCGGAGCCCAGCTACCCCCAGGGCTTCCTGGGCGCGGACCTGCGCCTCGATCCCGCCACCGGGGAGGCCCTGGTGGCGGCCGTCCCCCGCGGGGACGCCTGGGACGCGGCGGCGGGCTCACCACTGGAACGTCCCGGCGTGAACGTGCGCCCCGGGGACCGGGTGATCGCCGTCGACGGCCAGCCGCTCTCGGCGGAGCGGCCCCTGCCCACGCACCTGGTGCATCGGGCGGGAGTGGCGGTGCGCCTGACCGTGCGTCCGGCCGACGGCGGTGCGCCGCGCGACGTCCGCGTCGAGACGCTGGCGGACGAGCGCCCGCTGCGTTATCGCGCCTGGGTCGTGACCAACCGCAGGCGCGTGCGCGAGGCGAGCGACGGCCGCCTCGGTTATGTCCACGTTCCGGACATGGGCCCGCGCGGCTTCAGCGAGTTCCACCGCGCCTGGCTGCAGGAGGCCGAGCGCGACGGCCTGATCGTGGACGTGCGCTTCAACGGGGGCGGCCACGTGTCGGAGCTCCTGCTCCAGAAGCTGGCGCGCCGCCGGCTGGCGTACACCGTGGCGCGTTACGCCGAACCGCGCCCGTTCCCGCAGCACGCCGTCGCCGGCCCGTTGGTGGCGCTCACCAACGAGCGAGCGGGCTCCGACGGCGACATCTTCAGCCACCTGTTCAAGCGCATGGGGCTCGGACCACTGGTGGGCACCCGCACCTGGGGCGGCGTCGTGGGGCTGCAGGTGCTCGACCGCACGCTCGATGGGGGGCTGAGCACCCAGCCCCAGGTGGCGTTCTGGTTCGACGACGTCGGCTGGCGCGTCGAGAACTTCGGGACGGAGCCCACCGTCGAGGTGGAGATCTCACCCGCCGAGGACGCAGCCGGGGCCGATCCCCAGCTCGAGCGCGCCATCGCCGAGGCGCTGGGCGCGCTGGAGGACGATCCCCCGCGGCGCCCGGACCTCTCCGGTCGCCCCTCGACGGCGGCGCCCCCGCTGCCGGAGGGCTGAAAGGGTCACAGGATCATGTAGCCGCGGCCGCGCACCGTGCGGATCAGGTCCCGCTCACCCAGGCGCGCGAGCTTCCGCCGCAGGTTGTACACGAACACCTCGACGGTGTTGGATTCGGGAACGTCGGGCCCGTAGAGGGCGCGCTCGAGGTCGGTGCGCGAGAACAGCCGCCCCCGGTGGCGCGCCAACAGGTGCAGCAACGCGAACTCCCGCTCGGGGAGCACCAGCTGCGCGTCGCCGGCCCGACAGGCCGAGGCGGCCGGGTCCAGCTCCAGCGTACCGAGGCGCACCACGCCGCCGGCGGAACGCTCGCGCAGGCGGACGTGTATGCGTGCCAAGAGTTCCTGGACGCTGAAGGGCTTGGTGAGGTAGTCGCTGGCCCCGGCGTAGAGACCCTCGACGCGGCTGTCGACATCCGCGCGGGCGGTGAGCATGACCACCGCCGGTCCCTCGCCCCGCAATCGCTCGGCGACCTCGATGCCGTCGAGGTCGGGAAGGTTCAGGTCGAGCAGCACCAGATCGCAGGGGCGCTGCTGCAGCCAGGCCAGCGCCTCCCCGCCGCGGTCGACGTGATCGACCCGGTAGCCGGCGTGCCCGAGCTGCTCCACGAGTAGCCTCGCGAGCCGGGCGTCGTCCTCCACCACGAGGATGCGCGCGCGGCCGGCCGCGTCCTGCCCGGGGAGAGCCACCCCCGCCCGCCTACGGCCCGCCGGGGGCGCCCTGCGCCCCGTCGTCGGTGCCGTCATCCGCCCCGCCGGAGCCGCCGCGATCGTCGGCGGGCGCGGCGGGATCGCCCCCGGACCCGTCGCCCCCGGCGGACGGGTCGGAGCCGCCGTCGTCGCCGGCTCCGTCGTCGGGACCGGAGCCCGATCCGCCGTCCCCCCCGCCGGAGCCGGTGGACGGTGCCGCGGACGAGCCGCCGTGGTCGCGCACCACCCTGAGCATCACGTGACTCCGGGCCAGCAGCGTTGCGAGCGGTACGCGCGCCCCGTCCGGCTGGTCGACGAGCAGCGTCCCGCCGCCTCCCAGGACGCCCTGGAGCGTCCGCACCTCCCCGTCCGCGCCCAGCAGCAACAACACGAAGCGGTCCACCCGCTCGCCTAGGCGCAGCACCAACAGGCCGCCGTCCACCACGCCGTAGCCCACCAGCCGCTGGCCGGCGGCGTCCGTGAGGACGGCCTCGGTACCATCGGTCGGATCGAACGCCGCGGCGCCAGACAGGCACGCCAGCGCCGCGATCACGAGCAGGACGCGTGTCAGGCGGCGATTCACCTCGGGATCTGCCTCCTCGCCCCCCGTTCCCGGGTAGGCCTCAACACCCATTGTGCGCCATGCGGGGCGCCGGGGCCGTGCCGCAGCCGCTGTGGCCGGCGGCCTGCGCCGGCGCGGGCCGGTCGGAGGCGGACGCGCCGACCCGGGCCGCGGCAACGACGCGCGTCGCGACCGCGCAAGCCCCGGCGGGCCCCGCGGTCGCGACGACGCGCCGGATGGGACTCAGTCGTCGCTCGCGCCCCCCGGGCTCGAGCCGTCCGAACCGTCGTCGGAACCGTCGTCACCCGTCTGCGTGCCACCGTCGTCATCGCCGGCGGAGCCGGCGGCCGTGCCGGAACCGCTCGAGCCGTGATCCTCGACCTCCGCGCCGCCGGCGTGGTCGCCCCCCGAAGAGTCACCCGCCGTGGCGCCGCCGGCACTACCGCCGCCGGCACTGGCGTCATCGGCGCTACCGTCATCGGCACTGGTGTCGCCGGCACCATCGTCGTCGGCACTGGTGTCGCCGGCACCACCGTCGTCGTCCATCGACGTCCCCGGCATGCCGGTGGAGCCGTCCGGCGCGGAGACCTGCTCGCGCTGGGTGAGCTCGAGCCTGAGCTGGTTCCGCGCGGCGAAGTCCGACACGCTCACGATCTGGCCGTCGACGGTCAGGCGCAGGCCACCGCCCGGCGTGACCAGGCCGTCGAACGCGGTGGTGCCGCCGACGGCGTCCGTGACGGTGAGGGTCACGAAGCCGGCGGTGCCGCGCAGGAGCTCGAGTTGGAGCGAGCCGGAGCCGAGCTCGCCGCTCCCCACCACCGCGCCGCTGTTGTCGGTGAGCACGATGTGGCCGGCGTCGGGGAGACCGGCGGCGGACACCACGGCGGTCGAGGCCGCGAGCAGCACGAGCGCGGCGATCAGCACGCGCGCCGGGCGACCGGCGAGGGCGCGGGAGTGGACCCGGGAACGGGTCGGGGTCAGGGGTGGGGTCAGGGGTGGGGTCATGGGCGTACCTCCGCGTTCGAGCATCGCCTGGGTCGCTGAAGCGCCCCTGAACGGGGGCTGAAGCCGGAATGAAGCGTGCCACCCCACGACGCGACGCGGTCGCACAGCGAGCCCGCGCCCCCACGGGCACACTCGGCTCGACCGACCCACCGCGGGGGTGGCGCGTCGCCGCGCCGCACCCCGCCGACCGGGCGGCTCCCCGCCGCGCCGTTGCACCCCGCCGCGGCGCGGCGTTAGACTCGCAGCGAGCCTTTAATTCGGCCCGAGAGGCCGAGAAGGAGCAGCCCATGCAGCAGCACCACCGATGCTCGATTCCGCCCCGCCGCCCGGTCCTCCGGGGGCGGGGCGTCGTCTGGTCCGCGCGACCAACGGCCCCGTGCCCCACCACGGCAGTCGCCGCAGGCGGCGCCGCGGTCCGGAGCGTAGACTCGAGACAGCGCGCGGCCGGCGGCGCCGGCACGCCGGCGCCATGCGGCCCACAGAGCAGGGGGACGTAGATGCAGATGACCCACAAGGCCCGACTGATGACCGATCAGGAGGTCGGCCGCGCCCTCACCCGCATCGCTCACGAGATCATCGAGCGCAACAAGGGCGCGGAGAACCTGGCGCTGGTAGGGATCCACACGCGGGGTGTACCGATGGCGCAGCGCCTGGCGGAGCACATCGAGCGCTTCGAGGGCGTGCGGCCGCTCGTCGGCAAGCTCGACATCACGCTCTACCGCGACGACCTCACCGAGATCGCGCTGCAGCCGGTCGTCAAGAAGACCGAGGTGCCGTTCGACGTGCACGGCATGCGCATCGTGCTGTGCGACGACGTGCTCTACACGGGGCGCACGGCGCGGGCGGCGCTCGACGCGCTCATCGACATGGGGCGTCCGGCCGTCATCCAGTACGCCGTGCTGGTCGACCGCGGCCACCGCGAGCTGCCCATCCGCGCGGACTACGTGGGCAAGAACGTGCCGACCAGCAGCGCCGAGGTGATCAAGGTCAGGGTCGCCGACGTCGACGGCGAGGACGGGGTCGAGCTGCTGGAGCGGAGCGAGGCGTGAGCGGCCTCACGGCGGAGGCGCCGAGGCGGGCGCGCCCGAAGCACCTGCTGGACTTCGAGGACTGGGGCGCCGACGAGATCGGCGCACTGTTCGATACCTCCGACGTCATGGCCCAGGTCCTGACCCGCACCATCAAGAAGGTCCCCGCGTTGCAGGGCTATACGGTCGGCACGCTGTTCTTCGAGAACAGCACCCGCACCCGCCTCAGCTTCGAGCGCGCCGCCCGCGCCCAGAGCGCCGACGTGATCTCGTTCGCGGCGGGCGGCTCGAGCCTCGTGAAGGGCGAGAGCCTCAAGGACACGCTGCGCACCATCGATCAGATGCAGGCCGATCTCTACGTGGTGCGCCACCCCGTCGCCGGTGTACCGCACCAGCTCAGCCACTGGACGGACGCGGCCATCGTCAACGCCGGCGACGGGCGCCGCGCCCACCCCACCCAGGCCCTGCTGGACGCCTACACGGTGCGTCAACGCCTGCCGGGCTTCGACACCTTCGCCGGCAAGCGCATGACCATCGTGGGCGACGTGATGCACTCGCGGGTGGCGCGGTCGAACGTGGCGCTTTGGCGCGCGCTCGGCGGCGAGGTGGTGCTGTGCGGCCCGCCGCCGCTACTGCCGCCGACACTGCTTCCCGAGGTCGCCCGCAGCCACCGCGTGGAGGAGGCCGTGGAGGGCGCCCACGTGGTGATGGCGCTGCGATTGCAACGCGAGCGCATGGCGAGCGGCCTGCTGCCGTCCGTGGCCGAGTATGTCGCGCGCTACCAGGTCACCGAACGCGTGCTGCAACGCGCCCGTCCGGAGGCGCTGGTGATGCACCCCGGCCCCCTGAACCGCGACGTCGAGATCGCCGGCGAGGTGGCGGACGGCCCCCGCAGCGTGATCGAGGCCCAGGTCGCCAACGGCGTGCCCGTGCGCATGGCCGTGCTGTACACCCTGCTGGTGGGCAAGCGATGAGCGGCGCCCCCGAGCGGCTGATGATCCGTGGCGCGGCGTTGCTCGACGGCGCCGGCGAGCACGGCCGTCACGACGTGTACCTCGATGGCGGTGTCATCGAGGGGTTCGATCTCGACGCCCCCGCAGACCGCATCGTGGAGGCGGAGGGCGCGCTCTTGACCCCCGCCTTCATCGACCTCCACGCGCACCTGAGGGAGCCCGGGCAGGAGGTCAAGGAGGATCTCGAGAGCGGCCTGGCCGCCGCCGCGGCCGGCGGCTTCGGCACCGTCGTGAGCATGGCCAACACCGTGCCGGTGATCGACGAGCCGGGCCTGGTGGCGGAGCTGGTGCACAAGGCGGTCCGCCTGGGAGGTGCCCGCCTGCGCCCGGCGGCGGCGCTGAGCCACGGCCTCCAGGGGGGCAAGCTGACGGACTTCGCGGCGCTGCAACGGGCCGGGGCCGTGATGATCACCGACGACGGCATCCCCGTCTCCGACGGACACCTGATGCGCGCCGCCTGCGAGTACGCCGCGGAGCTCGGCCTGGTGATCCAGACCCACTCGGAGGATCCGAGCCTGCGCCGGGACGGCGTGATGCACGAAGGGCGCGTGAGCCAGGAGCTGGGCCTCCCCGGCAACCCGGACGCGGCCGAGGCCGCCATGATCTTCCGCGACTGCGAGATCGCCCGCATCACCGGCGCCCGCGTGCACATCGCCCACGTCTCATCGAAGCGCGGCATGCAGGTGGTCGAGGGCTTCAAGGATCTGGGCGTCGCCGTCACCTGCGAGGTCACGCCGCATCACCTCACGCTCACCGACGAGGCCCTGCGCGGCTTCGACCCCGTGTTCAAGGTGGCGCCGCCGCTACGGACCGAGGAGGACGTGACCTACCTCCGGGACGCCCTGCGTCGCGGCGTGGTCGACAGCATCGGGACCGACCACGCACCCCACACGCGGGCCGAGAAGGAGCAGGACCTGATGGAGGCCCCCTTCGGCCTGCCCAACATCGAGGTGGCGTTCCCGCTGCTGTACACGCGCCTGGTGGTGCAGGGCCAGCTCGAGCTCCTCGATCTGGTGCGGCTCCTCACCGATGGGCCGGCCGCGGTGATGGGTTGGCCCGCGCCGCGCCTGGCCGCGGGCGCGACGGCCGACCTGACGCTGCTGGACCTCGGAACGGAGCGCCCCGTGGAGGCGCGTCGCTTCCTCAGCAAGGCCCGATTCAGCCCGTGGCAGGGCGCGAGGCTCCGCGGCTGGCCGCGCCTGACGCTGGTGGGCGGGTCGGTCGCGTTCGAGGCCGCCGAGGCCGCCGCGGCCGCCGCGGGCTGAGCGGGGACGCGGGCGCGGCTGGGCAAGGACGCGGGCGCGCCGGCCCCGGGCGACGCGGCGCATCGCGCGGCTCCCGCGCCGCCGCACCCGCGCCGCCGCCCGGGTCCCTGGGCCGGTGCGGCCCGACGGCGGCCGCCCCCGCCTGGGCGGATGCAGCGTTCTGAACAGCCGCAGGCGCCGCGCCTGCGTACAATGCCCCATGACCGCAGCGATGCAACCGGCCCTCCAACCCGTGCTCCGGATCCCCCCTCCGCCCCCGCCGGGCCTCGAGACGTTCCCTCGGCGCGAGCTCTCGCGCGGCGAGGTGCTCTACCGCGCGGGGGACGTGGCCGACACGGTCTATCGCGTGGAGCAGGGGCTCGTGAAGCTGGGTATCGACCTGCCGAACGGCAAGGAGCGCATCGTCGGCGTGGCCGGCCCCGGCGACCTGATCGGCGCCCTCGCGCCGCACGCGCGGGTGCTGCGTGAGGGGGCGGAGGCGCTGAGCCCCCGCGTGGTGGTGGGCGTCGTGCCGCGCGACGCCGCGGGAGATTTCGAGGAGGCCCTCTTCATGGCCGCGGGCCAGCAGCTCGCGCGCGTCACGGATGCCCTCGAGGACGGCGAGCTGCCGGTGGGGGCGCGCCTCGCGCGCACGCTGCTGCGCCTCGGCGAGCGCTTCGGCCAGCTCTCGGAGGAGGGTGTGCTGTGGTTGACGCTTCCGCTGACACACGAACACCTGGCGGCCATGGTGGGCGCCGCCCGCGAGACGACCACGGCGCTGCTCGGCGGCATGCGCCGCAGCGGCGTGCTGCAAGGCACCCGGGGGCGCTACCGTTTCCGGCCCGAGGCGCTGAGGGCGTTCGCGACCGACGCCGCCTTGAGCTGAGCGCCGCACCGGGCGGCGCGTCCACGCGCGCGGGCCGTCAGAACGAACGCGAGGCCAGCAAGCCCGGGAGGTCCTGCTCGAGCGCCATGACCTTGTCCTGCCCGTAGATGTAGCGCATACGCGAGTTCCGATCGAGCAGCGCCACCACGTCCGTGTGGTTGGCGCCGGTCGCGCTGTACCCCACGTAGAACGCGCGGGCCGCGGTGGCGATCTGTCGGTTGCTGCCGGTCATCCCCAGGAAGTGCGGATCGAAGGCCGTGACGTAGCGCCGGATGACGTCGGGCGTGTCGTGCTGGGGGTCCACCGAGATCATCACCACCGCGAGGTCCTGCGGCGCCCCTAGGTCCTCGTAGATCTTGGCCAGCCGCGCCATCGTGAGGGGGCAGACGTCCGGGCAGCGCGTGTAACCGAAGTACACCAACACCACCTTGCCGGCGAGGTCCCCGAGGCGTGTGGGGGTCCCGTCGCCGCCCACCAGCGCCACGTCCGCGACATCCGGCGGCTGTTGCAGGGCCGTGCCGGCAGGTTGCGGCGAGGGCCGCATCAGGACGCCCAGGCCATAGGCCAGCACACCCGCGGCCAGCACGCCGACGACGATCACTGTGTTGCGCATCGAACGTGTCACGGGGGCCAGTATAGGCCCGCCCGCCCCCGGTGAACGGGGCCGCCCGTCCCCTGGGCGCCGCGGTCGCGTCGGCCGCTGCGGCGCCCTTCACCCCTCGGGCGACACCTCCATCATCGCGAAGAATGCGTCCACCACGCTGGGGTCGAAGTGGCGTCCCGACTCGGCGTGGAGGTACTGCAGGGCGCGCTCGCGCGGCCAGGCGGGGCGGTAGGGGCGGTCGCTGGTGAGGGCGTCGAACACATCGACCACCGCGAAGATGCGGCCGGCGAGCGGGATCTGCTTCCCCGCCAGCCCCCGCGGGTAGCCGCCGCCGTCGTACTTCTCGTGGTGGCAGTAGGGGATGTCCAGGGCGGGCCGCAGGAACTCGATGGGCGAGAGCAACTCGTAGGCGTAGATGGTGTGGCGCTTCATCAGCTCGTACTCCTCCGCCGTGAGTTCCTCCCCCTTCAGCAGGATGTTGTCCGGGATCCCCATCTTGCCGATGTCATGGAGCAGCGCCCCCCGCTGCATGTGCAGGATCTCCTCGGCCGGAACCCCCAACCGCCGCGCCAGCCTCACGGTCATCTCCGTGACGCGCTTGCTGTGCCCGGCGGTCTCCTCGTCCTTGAGGTCCAGCGCGAAGGCCCACCCCTCGATGGTGCGGTCGTAGGCCCGCTGCAGCTCCACGTTGCTGCGCTCCAGCGAGCGCAGCAGCTGCGAGTTCTCGATGGCGATGGCACCCTGATCCGCGTAGGTCTCCAGGAACTCCAGCCACTCGGCGCCCGGAGACAGGCGCTGCCGGGCGTACAGCTCGATGACGCCCTGGAGCTGCCCCTTCGCCAGCATCGGCACCGCCAGGTAGGTGATGAACTCCGCCTGGTCGGTGGGCTCGACCGCCGAGCCCTTGTCCTGCTCCACCGTCAGGTCCGGGAGGTACACCGTGCGCTGCTCGCGCGCCGCCCGCCCCGCGGGCCCCTCCCCGAGGCGCGTGCGCCGCCCCTCCGGCACGTCCACGGGGAACCCGCGCCCCATGAAGGTGCTGATCTCCCCGGCATGGGCCTCGAACAGCAGCACCGCCACGGCGTCCACGCCGAGGTCCGCCACCAGCTGCTCCATGAAGATGTCCAGCACCAGCCTCACGTCCACGCTGTTGGTTATGGCCATGTCGATGCGGCGAAGCGACTGCACGTGCGCCAGGCGGCGACGAAGCTCGTTGTTCAGGCCGTGGATCTTCTCCATGGCCCTGACGCGATCGCTGATCTCCCGGTAGTTGAGCACGATGGCGCCCACGTCCGGGTCGGTCAGGAGGTTCGTCACGGTGCCCTCGAGCCACCGCCAGCTGCCGTCGGCGGCACGGAAGCGGTAACGCACCGGCTCGCTCGAACCCGCCCGCGCCTCGACCAGGTCGAGCGCATCGAGGAACGCATCGCGGTCGTCCTCGTGGATCAGGTCGGTTCGGTCGCGCCCCACCATGTCCTGGTTGCGATAGCCCATCAGCCCGAGCGCGGCGCCGCTCGCGCTGGTCGTGCGACGCTCACGGTCCATCAGCACCGCACCCTCCATGCTCTTCTCGAACAGGGCCCGGTAGTAGGCCTCGCTCTTTCGAAGCCGCCGTTGCGCCTCCAGACGGCGGGTCACGTCGCGCGCGTTGAGGACCAGGCCGGCGACGTCCGGATCGTCGATGAGATTGGTGCCCGCGACCTCGAGCCATCGCCAGCCGTCGGGCGCCCTGAAGCGGAAGGTCGCCGTGTGGCTTCCGCCGTCACGCACCAGGCGCTCGAACACCGCCAGCGTCTCCGCCCGGTCGCGCGGATGCACGAAGCGCCGGAGGTCCGTGCGGGCGCCCTCCGGTGTGGCGAACCCCAGGCGCGACGCCGACGGTGAGACGTAGCTCGCCCGACCGTCGGAATCCGTGATGACGATGATGTCGCTCGAGTTCTGGATCAACGCCCTGAAGCGGCGCTCGCTACGGGCCAACGCCCGCTCGGTCGTGCGCTTCAGGGTAACGTCGCGCATCAGGGCGAGCAGGCGGCCGTCCGGTAGGGGCTGAAGGAGGATCTCGCACGGCACCCGGCCGCCGTCGAAGCGCAGCATCTCCACCTCGACGCGCAGGGGCTCGTCACCCGAGAGGTGCGCCAGGACGGGGGCGAGGGGGTCTCCCGGGGGCAGCAGATCGCTCAGCACGCTGCCCATCAACTCGTCCCCGTGGCTCCCCAGCAATACGGTGGCGCGGTGGTTGGCGCGCACCACCCGCCGCTCGGCGTCCACCACCAGCACGGCGTCCGAGCCCTGCTCGAGGAGCACGTCGGAGATGGCGTCCTCCAGCGGGGGCTGCCCCTCCCCGCCCTCGCGCGCACTCACCAGCAACATGGCGCGCTCCCCGTCGAACACGGGGCGCGCCCGCACCTGAACGGCGATGGCGCTGCCGTCGCCGCGCCGATGCCGCGCCGGTCCACTGAGCACGGAGGCGAGGACGTGCGGGTCGGAGGACGCCGCGGTGAGCCTCGGGGGGCCGTCGAACCACAGTTCCGGCAGGGTGCGCGCCAGGAACGCCGGGCGCTCGAGGCGGTAACGCTCGAGGGCCGCGAGGTTGACGTCGAGCAGCCGAAGACTCGCCACATCCACCAACCACAACGGCAGCGGATGATGGCGGAAGAGGGCGTCGGCTGATATGGCGCTCGCGGCGAACGCCGGATCGGCACTCACGAGGGAACCGCCTCCCGGGGTTCGGCGGACGGACAGCCGCGCCGCGGTCCCCCCGCCGGTCCGCGCCGTCGTCCGCGTAAAGGATACGGATTCCCGCCCCCGCGCACCTGTCGAAGATTGCACTCCGCCGCGCACGCGCGGAGCTAGGCCTCGGCGGCGCCACCCAACCGGGCGTCGATGGCGTCGAGACGCGCGGCCACGAGCTGCGCGACGTCCACCACCTCGGGCGCGCCGTCGGCCTCCGCGCCGTCGCTGCTCGAGAGCATCGCCTTGCAGAACGGGCAGGCGGCGGCCACGACCTCCGCACCGGTGTCCCGAGCCTCCCGGAAGCGGTCCTCGGAGACCCGCTCGCGACCGGGTTCCTCCTCCTTCCAGAACTGCGCCCCGCCGGCACCGCAGCAGAAGGCGTTCTCGCGATTGCGGCCCATCTCCAGCACCGCGCCGTCCCCGCCGAGCACGCGCCTCGGTGCGTCGAAGACGCCGTTGTGGCGCCCGAGGTAACACGGGTCGTGGTAGGTCACGGCGCGCTCGAGGTCCAGCGGCGGGAGCCGCCCCTCCGCCGTGAGCCGGTCGATCAGCTGCGTATGGTGCACCACGCGGTAGTCGCCCCCGAGCTGCGGGTAGTCGTTGAACAGCGCGTTGAAGCAGTGCGGGCAGGTGGTCACCACCAGCTTCGGCGTTCCGGAATCGAGCGTGTCGTCCAGGAGCGTGTCGTTGAGCAGCTCCACGTTCTGGCTGGCGAGCTGGTAGTAGAGGTACTCGTTGCCGGCCCGGCGGGCCGGGTCCCCGGTGCACCCCTCGGCCTTGCCGAGGACCGCGTAGTTCACGCCCGCGTGCTCCAGGATACGGACCATGGCCCGGGTGGTGGCCTGCGCCGCGGGATCGTAGGCGCCGGCGCAGCCGACCCAGAACAGCACCTCGAAGCCCGGGGCCTGCTCCACGGTGGGCACGGCCAGCCCCTCGGCCCACTCCATGCGCTTGTCCCGCCCGATGCCCCACGGGTTCCCGGTGCGCTCCATGCCCCGGAACGCCGTCTGCAACTCCGCGGGGAACGAGCCCTGCATCATCACCTGGTCCCGGCGGATGTCGACGATGTCGATCATCTGCTCGCATCCCACCGGGCACACCTCCATGCACGCACCGCAGGTGGTGCAGGCCCACAGGGCCTCCGGCGAGATGGCGAAGTCCGTCAGCGCCCTAGGGCTCGCCCCACCGGCGGCGAACGCGCCGGCCACCGCATTGAGCTCGTAGCGCTTGTTGATCTCCAGGGCCGCGGGGCTGAGGGCCTTGCCGGTGTGGTTGGCCGGGCACACGTCGGCGCAGCGGTTGCACTGGATGCAGGCGTAGGAGTCCAGCAGCTGCGGGTAGCGCAGGTGCTCGAGGCGGGCGGCACCGAACTGCTCCGCGCCCTCGTCCTCGAAATCGATGGGCTCGAGCGCGCCCGTAGGGAGCCGGGTGCCGTCGGGGCGGCGGCGCTCCAGCGCGAAGTTGAACGGCGTGGCGATGAGGTGGAGGTGCTTCGAGCGCGGGAAGTAGGGCAGGAACAGCAGGATGAGGCCGAGAGCGCCCCACCACCCCAGGTGCCACCCGAGCAGGCGCCCGTCGCCGAAGCCCCAGGCCGCCGCGAGCCCGCTGGCGAACGGCTGGAAGGCGTCCCGGTGCCCCTCGCCCGCCAGCAGGAAGCTCTCGCCGAGCAGGCGGAAGCCGACGTGGAGCAGGATGAACACGCCCACGATGAGGCTGTCGCGCCGCACGCTACCCGCCGTCACCTTGTCGTGGAGCAGGGTGCGCTCGTTGTGCTCCAGGCGCCGGTCGCCGGCTACGAAGCGGCGCAGGAGCAGGGCGAGCATGCCGAACAGGATCAGCACGCTCAGCACGTCGGCCGCCAGGCGGTAGGCGTCGCCCACGAGGCCGAAGTGCAGGCGGGCCGTGAGCACACGCGGGATGAAGCCGTTGAACACGTCGAACAGGTTGACCAGCAGGTAGAACACGAAGCCGTAGAACACGAACGCGTGGAACACGCTCACCCAGGGCCGGGCACGGAAGACCGTGCTCTGCCCGAGGGTGCGCAGCAAGCCCTCGGCCAGTCGCCGGGGAAAGCGCTCGGCGCGCGGCGATGCGCCGCCTTCCCCGCGGCGGATCGCCCGCACGACGAGGGCGAAGCCCCGGTAGGCGAGCGTCAACGACACGGCGGTCAGGACGACGAAGAGCAGTTTCTCCGGGAGGCTGAGCACGCGCGGTACCTCCAGCGCGGACGCGGCCGCGCGGTGTCCGCGGCGTCGCCCGAGAATGGCGTGCCCCAGTCTACGCGCCCCTCCCGGGGGGGCGGGCGCCGCGCCCCCGACCGGGTACACCCCGCCCTGCGGCACCGTGAGCGTGCGGCCTAACAGGTGACAACGCCCGCCTTGGGCTTTATGATGTCGCTACCACGGAAAGGAGGTGGTCCATATTCAAACGCATCAAGTGACCAGTGGAGGTGCCCGTCGAGGGTAACCCAGGACCGCCTACCTGGCTGATGGAGCCCTAGGGTTCCCTCAAGTTCCTGGCGGGCAACCGACGCGCCCCCCGATCCGCGGATCGGGGGGCGCGTTTCTCTTGGCCCTCCCGCCGACGAGCCGTCACACCGGGCGCGAGGCCCCCAGCAGCATCACCTCGTGGCGCAGCCGCGTGGCGCGGCCCGCGGCGTCCTGCTCCGCCACCAGGTAGGCGCGCGCCCGCGGATCGCAGGCATCGAGCGTCGCGTGCAGCGCCTCGACGCGGTCGGGCGCGGTGCCCGCACGCTGGAGCCAGTCGGCCAGCGCCTTCGCGCGCCAGAAGCGCTCCATCACGAACGGCTCGAGCCCTGCGCCGGCGACCCAGGCGACCCAGGTGGACACGGGGTACGCCTGCACGTGCCCGGGGTCGCGCAGGCGCTCGATCTCGTTCATCCGCGCGGCCACCGACGGACTCTCCGGCGGCACGTTGTCCACCAAAAGGAGCAGCCCGCCGGGCGCGAGGACGCGCCACGCCTCCGCCAGGAAGCGGCGCGGGTCCTCGAAGTGGTGAGCCGCGATGCGGCACGTCACCAGATCCACGCAGCCGTCGGCCAGGAGCAGCGCCTCCGCACGCCCCTCCACCAGCGCCACCTCCGCGTCGGGCGCCGCCTTCGCGAGATGGCGCCGCGCCACGGCCCGCATCTCGGGGCTGGGGTCGAGGGCGGTCACCCGCGCGCCCGCCAGCGCGAACACGCGGGCCGTGTGGCCGGCGCCGGTGGCCACGTCGAGCACGCGGCGCCCCTCCAGCGGCCCCAGGCGCTCCCGCGCCAGCGCCACCAGGCGCTCGAGGTCCTCACCCTTGGCGTGGATGGAGCTACGCGCGTAGGCGTCGGCTTGGGTCGTGAACGCCGGCGAGGGGCGCGGGCCCGTGGCGCTCACGCCCGCCCCCGCTCACGGGGCACGGGCGGCCCGGCGAGAGCGCGCCCGCGGTTCACCTCTCGCCCAGCACCTTCCAGGCCGTCGGCAAGAGGGCGACTGCAAGCGCCCACTTGAGCGCATCCCCCGGCAGGAACGGCAGCAGGCCGGCGGCGAGGGTGGCCCCCCAGCTCCCCCCAGCACCTGGTGCAACCACATCAGGCCGGGCAGGTAGATCAACACGTTGGCCATCAGCATCGCCAGCGCGGTACGGCCGTAGCGCCGGTCCCAGCCGCGTCGGGTCAGCGCGCCGAGCACGCCCGCCGCCAGCACGAAACCCACCAGGTAGCCCGCGGTGGGACCCGCGAGGTAGGCCCAGCCCCCGTGGCCCCCGGTGAAGATCGGCAGGCCGAGTCCGCCGAGGAGCAGGTACCCGCCGGTGGCGAAGGCGCCGAGCCCCGCGCCGTAGGCGGCACCGAGGAGCAGCACACCCAGGGTCTGCCCGGTGATGGGCACGGGGCCTACGGGCAGGCGTAGCTGGGCGAGGGCGGCGAGAAACGCGATGCCGACGGCCACGCGCAGCGCGGTCCGCATTAGCGGCGGGGTGCCGGCGCGCGGGGGGGCGAGCCGCTCGAGCAGGGTGGCAGGGGGCGCGTGACGAACCATGGATACCTCCGGGGGCGCGACGATGTCGCCGGGTGAAGGACGCTCGGACGAAGACGCCGGTGAGTATACCGGGCCCCGGCACGCGCAGTCTCCGCGTGCTCCGCGCGCGCGGGACCGGCGCCTCGGGGCCCCGACGCGGCGGTGGGGCGCGGTAGCATCGCGGCATGCCGGACCTCGAGGCCCTCTACCCCCTCATCGATGCCCTCCGCGCCTCGGCATCCGCGGGGCTGCGCTTCACGGGCGACCCGTTGGATGCCGATCGCTACCGATCGCTCCTCGCCACGGCCGCGCGGCTCGAGGCCGCTCTCGACGGCCGTGCCCCCGAGGACACCGAGGCACGCTTCGAGGACGCGCTGGGGCACGTCACACCGCTCCTCGCCGCCGACGCGGCCGTGTTCCGTGGCGGGCGCCTGCTGCTGCTCCAACGCCCCGACAGCGGTCTGTGGGCACTGCCCGGCGGCCTGGCCGAGGTCGGCGAGCTGCCGTCGCACTCGGCCGTCCGGGAGCTGAGCGAGGAGACCGGGCTCGAGGGGCGCGCCGCGCGCCTGCTGGCCATGCTGGACTCGCGGGTGTGGCGCAGCGCCCAGCGCCGCCACCTGGTCCACCTGACGTTCGAGGTGGAGGCCCCCACGGGGGAGCCGCGGACCACACCCGAGGCCCTGGCCGTCGGCTTCTTCGGCCCCGACGCCCTACCGCCCCTGCACCCGGGCCACCGGCACTGGGCGGCGTTGCTGTTCGAGTTGCAGCGCACGGGCGGCACGCACGTCGACCTGGCGCAGGCCCGCTCCCCCTTCGCACCGGAGGCCGCCGCCCCCTGACGCCGCCGACGGCCCCGGCGCCCAGCGCCTATACTGGCGCCGTGCCGATCGATCCGACCGAGACGCGCCCATCCCAATGGGTGGTGACGACGGACGCGGTCTTCCCCAACCAGACCAACCCGCTCGGCACCCTCTTCGGGGGCCACGTGCTGCAGCTCATGGACATAAACGCCGCCATCGCGTGCCAGCGCTTCTGCCGCCAGGCGGTGGTGACGGCCTCGACCGAGCCGATCGACTTCCGCAATCCGATCCACGTGGGCGAGATCGTCGAGGTGAAGAGCCGCGTGGTGTGGACCGGGACCACCAGCATGATCGTGCGTAGCGAGGTGCACGGCGAGAACCCCCTCACGGGGGAGCGACGCCTGTGCACCGTGGGCCACATGAACTTCGTCGCCATCGGAGAGGACGGGCGGCCGGTGCACGTACCCACACTGCGGGTCGATAGCGCGCTCGAACGGCGGCATTGGGAGACCGGCCAGCGGGTGCGCGACGACATCCTGCGGCGGCGCCAGAGCAAGGGGTACCAGCCGACGGTGGCCGGCTGAGGACCCGACCGCCTCCTCCGACGCACCCCCCTGTCCGGCCGCTCCACGCACGACAGCCGACGACGACGCACCATCCTGCGGTGCGGTCGCCTGCTATCGTGAAGCGATTGTGCCGCCGGCGGTGAGGTCCTCGCCGGTCACCGACGCGCCCGACCGATCGCCCCAGGCGATCTCGTAGGAGGCACCATGAGCGAAGCCACCCTTCCCCACCTCGACCCGACGCTCGGCCGGCGGGCGGTCAACAGCATCCGCGCGCTCACCATCGATGCCACCGAGGAGGCGGGCGACGGCCACCCGGGCATGCCGATGGGCGCCGCCCCCCTCGGCTTCCTGCTGTACAGCCGTTTCATGAAGCACAACCCCCACGACCCCGGCTGGGCCGATCGCGACCGCTACGTGCAGTCCGCCGGCCATGGCTCCATGCTGCAGTACAGCCTGCTGCACCTCAGTGGGTACCCGCTGACCATGGACGACCTTCGGGGGTACCGGCAGTGGGGCAGCCTCACACCCGGCCATCCGGAGTACGGGCACACCGTGGGCGTCGAGACGACGACGGGCCCCCTCGGCCAGGGCATCAGCACCGCTGTGGGCATGGCGCTGGCCGAGGCGCACCTGGCGGCGCGCTTCAACCGGCCGGGCTTCGACGTGGTGGACCACCACACCTACGTCATCGCCTCCGACGGCGACATGATGGAGGGCGTCGCCAGCGAGGCCTCCTCCTTCGCCGGCCACCTCGGTCTCGGCAAGCTGATCGTCCTGTACGACGACAACGACATCTCCATCGACGGCTCCACGGACATCACCTTCAGTGAGGACGTGGGTGCGCGCTACCGGGCCTACGGCTGGCACGTCCAGTCGGTGGAGGACGGCAACGACCTCGAGGCGCTGGCGGCGGCGCTGCAGCGCGCGCGCGAGGTGCCGCTGCAGCCGAGTTTCATCCAGGTCCGCACCATCATCGGCTTCGGCTCGCCGCACAAGCAGGGCACCGCGTCGGTCCACGGATCCGTGCTCGGCGCGGAGGAGGCCGCCGCCACCAAGGCCAACCTCGGCATCGACTGGCCCGCGTTCTCTGTCCCCGACGACGTGCGGGCGCATTTCGCGGAGGTCGCCGAGCGCGGCCGGCGCTCCCAGGAGACCTGGACGGCCCTGTTCGAGCGCTACCGTAAGGCCCATCCGGACCTGGCGGCCGAGCTCGAGCGCGTCCTGGCCGGCGACCTGCCGCGCGACTTCGACGCCGACCTGCCGCGCTTCCCCTCCGGCACCAAGGTCGCCACGCGCAACGCCTCGCATCAGGTGATCGATGCGCTGGCGCCCCGGATGCCCGAGCTGATGGGCGGCTCGGCGGACCTCGCCGGCTCCAACAAGACCGACATAAGCGGGGCGGAGTCGGTGGCGCGCGGCTCCTTCGGGGGGCGCGTGGTGCACTTCGGCATCCGTGAGCACGCCATGGCGGCCATCGGCAACGGGTTGGCGCTCCACGGCGGGGTACGCCCCTTCGTGGCCACCTTCCTGGTGTTCTCCGACTACCTGCGGCCGGCACTGCGGCTCTCCGCCCTGATGGGGCAGCCGGTCGTCTACGTCTTCACCCACGACAGCATCGGCCTGGGCGGGGACGGGCCCACGCATCAGCCGATCGAGCACGTGATGTCGATGCGCGCCATCCCCAACCTGACGGTGATGCGCCCCGCGGACCCCAACGAGACCGCCCAGGCCTGGAGCGCCGCCCTCGAGCATCGCGACGGGCCGGTGGCGCTGGTGCTCTCGCGCCAGGGCCTCCCCGCCCTGGAGGTGCCGGCCGGCAGCGTGGCCAAGGGGGGCTACGTGCTGGCCGACACGGACGGCGCACCGGACGTCCTGCTCATCGCCACCGGCTCGGAGGTATCGCTGTGTCTCGAGGCGAGGGACGCGCTGGCCGCCGACGGCATCGCCGCCCGCGTGGTCAGCCTCCCGAGTTTCGAGCGTTTCGAGGCCCAGGACGCCGCCTACCGGGAGGCGGTGCTGCCCGCCTCCGTGCGCGCCCGCGTCACCGTCGAGGCCGGCACGCCGCTGGGCTGGGAACGCTATGCGGGCGAGGGCGGCCGCATCCTGGGCATCGCCCGTTTCGGGGCCTCGGCACCCGGCGAGCGCGTGATGCGGGAGTTCGGCTTCACGGCCGAGCACGTGGCCCGCGCCGCCCACGAGAGCGTGCGGCGAGCCCGCGAGGGCGTCTGAGCGCGGCCCGCGTTGCGACGAAGGCCGCACGCCCTCCGGGCGCGGCCTTGTATGGTGATTGCTACCCCCCGACGTCGCCCGGCGGCGACGGGGTGCCACCGGCCCCAGCGCCACCCACCTAGGAGGTTCCATGTCCCGCATCCGCACGCTCGTTTTTTTCCTCGCGGTCGCACTGCTGCCCCTCGCGCTGGCCCAGTCGTTGCGCCCGCTGCTGCCCGCCGAGACCCTCCTCGCGGTCGGCACCCAGGGGATGACCGATCACCAGAGTCAGCTCCAACCCATCCTCGACGAGTTCGAGCGCCTGGGCGTGGGCGCGGCGTTCCAGGACGCCTTCGCCGGCGCCGAGCAGTCCGCCGAGCAGTCCGCCAACGTGCCCGACCTCAGCCAGGTCCCGGCGGCCCTCCAGGACCTCACGGTCCTCGACGTGCTGGGTGACGAGGCCTGGCTGGCCGTGTCGCTGAGCCCGTACAACCCCCTGCCCGTCCTCACGCTCGTCGCCCGCGTCGACGCCAAGGCGCAGACGGCCTTCGCCTCGTTGATCGATGCGAATGCCGATCAGGATGGCGTCCAGAGGCTCACGGAGGGATCGCTCGCCTTCTTCGTTACCACGGCCGATGGCGGCGACGGCATGTCGACGCCGATCGCCTACGCCCAGGACGGTCCGCTCGTCGCCCTGTCCTCCAACCCGGACGTGCTGCGGGGCGTGCTGCGCCGCCACCAGGGCGCCAGCGAGCCCAACCTCACCACCACGGACGCCTACGGCGCGAGCCTCGGCACGCTCTCCGGCGGCGTGTTCTACAGCTTCCTGCACGTGGGCCCGGCCGGCGACGTGCTCTCTCCTCTGGTGCAGGGGCAGGGCTTCGACACCCTCGCCACCCGGCTCACGCGCCTGCTGACGACCATCGGCTCCAGCGCCGGGGTCCTCCGCATCACCGCCGACGGCGTCGAGACCGACGGCGTCCAGGCGCTCGACGGCGCCGGGCAGGACATCGCCCTGTACAACCTGCTCTCGAGCAGCCAGGCCGCCTCGCTCGATCCCCTCGGCTTCGTGCCCCAGGGGGCGCTCAGCGTCCAGAGCGGCGCCTTCGACCTCACCGGGTGGTGGAACTACCTGGGCGACCTGGTGAGCAGCGCGCCGGAGCTCGGCGTCGGCGACCTGGACCAGTTCATCTCCGGCATGACCGGCATCGACCTGCGGGCGGCCCTGTTCGACTGGAGCGGCACTCAGGTCGGCACCATCGCGACGGCGGCGCCCGCCGTCACCGACCCCGGCATGCCCGCCGCCAACCTGCTGGGTGAATCGGTGTTCATGCTGCAGAGCACGGACGACGCGGCGGCCGCGGCCGGGCTGTCGCAGCTGTTCACGACGGTCGCCACGCAGGCGTCGGCATTCACCGACCCCTCGGGCGGCGCGGGCGCCCCCGACGTCAGCACTCACCAGGTGGGCGACGTGACGGTCACCAGCTACGGAATGGGGCCGGGCATCGCGCTCAGCTACGCCGTCACCGACGGCTACGCGCTCGTCGCCACCAGCACGGAGGCCATGGACAAGGTGCTGCAGGCGCGCAGCGGCTCTACCGCCCTTCCGGCGACCCTGGCGGCCATGCAGGGGCAGGTGCCGCAGGGCGCCCACTCCTTCGCGCTGGCCGACCAGCGCGCCAGCCTCGAGGCGACGGCGGCCTCCATCGCCAGCCAGATCCAGACCGTGGCGGGTCTCGGGGGCGCGGCGAACCTCGACTTCGACAAGGTCCAGAAGGCGAGCGACGCCATCGAGCAGTTCGTGCGCTTCATCGCCGCCCGCATGGGTGGCAGCGTGAGCTACAGCCAGGTGGCGGACAATACCATCACGACCCACGGCATGACGCAGATCAGCTGGTAAGGCGCGCCCGCCAGACGCGATACGTCGCGCGGCCGCTCCCTCCGGGGGGCGGCCGCGCGTCTGTCGTCCCGCAGGTTCCGACGCCCACGTGCCGCCCCGCAGATTCCACCCCGCACGCGCCGGCGCGCGGGGGCGGCTCGGGCGGAGGCGGGCGCCGGCTGGCCCCGCGGACGCGAGCGCGAGAGAGGGTGGGGCGTAGGCGCGCGGGGCGGCGGCTAGCGCGGCTCGTCGCGCCCCGCGCGGCGCACCATCAGCTCCCGCCACAGGTGGGCCACCTGATGCTCCAGGGCCTCCCGGGTCCCGCCGTTGTCGAGCACGAAGTCCGCCCGTGCCGCCTTCTCCTCGAGGGGCATCTGCGCGGCGTCGCGCTCGCGCACCGCGCTCGGCTCGAGCCCGCTGCGCCCGGCCACCCGCGCCGAGCGCCGCGCCAGCGGGGCGCTCACCACGATGACGGCGTCGAGCCCCCGCTCGAGCCCGTTCTCGTACAGCAGCGGGATGTCCAGCACGATGACGGGAGGCGGCGTCTGTGCGCCCTCCAGCGCGGCCACCCGCTCGGCCGAGCGCTGCCGGACCCACGGATGGACGATGGCGTTGAGACGGCGCCTGGCCCCCTCGTCGGCGAAGACCAGTCGGCCCGTTGCCCGGCGGTCCAGGGCGCCGCCCGACACCAGCGCGTCGCCCAGCTCGGCCGCGATGCGCCGCAGCACCGCCGGGTCCTCGACCGCCTCCCTGGCGAGGGCATCGGCGTCGACGACGGCCGCGCCGAGGCCGGCGAGCAGGCGCGCCACGGTCGACTTTCCGGAGCCGATGTTGCCGGTGAGGCCGACCCGCAGCGGCCTCACCACCGGGCACCGCGGCGGGCGCCTCGCGGAGCCCGTGCTGTAATGGTCAGCATGCGGTGGTTGCGGTCGCCCTTGCGTGCTGCACGCGTCACCATGCCCCAGTGTATGCCCACTCCGGAGGGTGGGCTCCTCGTCGGCGGCGCGGTACGCGACGCGCTGCTCGGACGGGCGACCCGCGATCTGGACTGGCTGGTGCCGGACCCGGAGGCCGCGGCGCGGCGCGCCGCGGCGGCCTCCGGCGGCTCGGCCTTCGCCCTGGATCCCGCGCGCGGCCTCTGGCGCGTGGTCAGCGGCGACTACACCGCCGACTTCGCGCCGCGGCCCGAGCGCCTCGAGGCGGGGCTGCGCGGCCGCGATTTCACGGTCAACGCCATCGCCGCTTACCCCGACGGCCGCCTCTTCGATCCGCTGCGCGGCCGCCACGACCTGCGGGCGCGGCGCCTCCGCCTGGTGTCCGCCGGCGCCCTGGTGGACGATCCCCTGCGCGCGGTCCGCGCGCTGCGGTTGGCGGCCACCCACGGCCTCGCCCTCACCGCCGCCACGCGCGACGCCGTGGCCGCCGCGGCCGACGCGCTGGCCGCCGGGCGCCTGCCCTCGCCGGCCTGGGAGCGCGTGCGCGAGGAACTCGACCTGCTCATGGTCAGCACCGGTGCCGGGGCCGCCCTGTTCGATGCGCACACGCTCGGCCTGCTGCGCTGGATGCTCCCCGAGCTCGACGCCTGCGCCGACGTGCCCCAGGGGGGGTTCCACCACCTCGACGTGTTGCGGCACTCGCTCGAGGCGCTGCAGCGGCTCGTCACGGGGTTCCCCGAGGCGGACCTCGCGCTGCGCTGGGCGACGTTGCTGCACGACATCGGCAAGCCGGACACGCGCGGCCTGGGAGACGACGGCCGCGTGCACTTCTACGGACACGCGGGCCGCGGAGAGGCGTTGGCGGAGGCCGCCCTGACGCGCCTGCGGGCGCCGCGCGGGCGGACGCGACGGGTGGCCGCCCTGGTGCGCTACCACATGCTCGAGCTCCCTCGGGGCGAGCGCGCGGCGCGCCGCTTCGTCCATCGCCGCCGCGAGCTCCTCCCCGACCTGCTCGAGCTCATGATCGCCGACCGCGAGGCCGCCCGCGGTCCCCTCTCGAGCGAGGCCACGCGCAACGCCTACCGCATGGCGCTGGCCCGCGTCATCGCCATCCTGGAACGGCCGCCGCCGCAGCCTCCCCTGCTCGATGGGGAGGCTGTCATGGCGCTGCTCGGGCTCCCGCCGGGTCCGCGCGTCGGGGAGGTGCTGAGGCTGGTGCGCGAGGCCGCCGCGGTCGGGGACGTGTCGTCCCCGGAGGAGGCGGCCGCCCTCGCCCGGCGCTACGCGCGCGCGCAGGGGTGGCCGGGCGGAGCCGCCTGAGCCCGGGCCGGCGCCCACCGTAGACTGACGGGGTGCGTCGTGCCCTGCTCTTCCTCCCCAGCCTCGTCCTCGGCGTGCTGGCCGCCGGCCTGCTGCTGCTGTGGCCCGCGGTGCCGGTCCCGCGCTGGCCGTGGCCCCAGGGCCTGCTCCTGGGGCTGGCGACCGGCGCGGCCCTGCTCGCGGTCGCCTGGTGGCTGGAGCGCCGCGTGCCCTCGTTCCGCTGGGCCAGCCGCTTGCTGGAGCGGACCCTGCGCCGCCTGCAACTCCCCGCCTCGTGGATCGTGGCCCTCGCCCTGGCCACGGCGGTGAGCGAGGAGGCGTTCTTCCGAGGCGCGCTGCTGGGCCTGATCCATCCGCCGGCGCTGGCGTTGCCCCTGCAGGCGGCGCTCTTCGGCGCCCTACACCCGGTGCCGCGTCGCGGGTGGGCCTACCCTGCGTTCGCGGTGGCGGCCGGCCTCGCCTTCGGCGCCGTCACGCTGCTCAGCGGCAGCCTGCTCCCGTCGATGGTGGCACACGCCCTGATCAACCTCCAGGGCCTGCTCGAGGTGCGGCGAACGCCGCCGGGCCCGCCGGCGGGCCCGGGCACGACGCGGCCGTGAGGGCCACCGGCCCTCAGGCGGCGCCCACCAGGAAACGCCGGATGCGCGCCACCGCCTCGCGCAACGCCTCCGGCTCCCGCACGAGCGCGAAGCGCACGAATCCCTCGCCGCGCGGACCGAAGGCGCGGCCGGGCGACAGCGCCACCCCGGTGGCGGCCACCAGCGCCAGCGAGAACGCGTAGGAGTCGCTCCAGCCATCCGGCAGGCGCGTCCACACATACATCGAGGCCCGCGGTGTGGGCGTCGTCCAGCCCGCGCCGTTGAGGGCCTCCACCAGCGCGTCGCGGCGCCGGCGCAGGCGCTCGGCGTCGTCGCGCAGGCGCTGCGGCGGCTGCTCCAGCGCGCGGATGCCCGCGCGCTGGATGCCCAGGTACTGGTTGAAGTCCACGGCACCCTTGACGCGGGCCAGCGCCGCGACGGCGTCGGCATTGCCGACGGCCCAGCCGAGCCGCATCCCCGCCAGGTGGAAGCTCTTCGACAGGCTGAACAGCTCGATCCCGGTCTGAAAGGCGCCGGGAGCGGTGAGCGCGGAGGGGGCGCGGTAGCTTCCGAAGACGGTGTCGACGTACGGGAAGTCGTGGACCAGCAGGAGCTCGTGCCGCCGGGCGAAGGCCGCGGCCCGCGCGAAGAAGGCCTCGTCCGCGACGCCCGCGGTGGGGTTGTTGGGATAGCTCAGGATCATGGCGCGCGCGCCGCGGGCATCCTCCTCCGGTACGGCGTCGAGGTCCGGCAGGAAGGCGTTCTCCTCCAGCAGCGGCATCGTCACCGGACGGATGCCGGCGAGCGCCGCGGCTCCGAAGTAGGAGGGGTAGGCGGGGTCCGGCATCAGCACGCGCTCCCCCGGGTCGGCCACCGCCAGCAACAGGTGCGCCAGCCCCTCCTGCGATCCGATCAGCGGCAGCACCTCGCGCTCGGCGTCGATGCGGCGGCCGAAGCGCTCCCGATACCACGCCGCCACCGCGCGGCGCAGCGGCGCGCTGCACCCCTCGAGACAGTAGCCGTAGCTCGCGTGATCGTCCACCGCCTCGCGCAGGGCGTCCAGCGAAGCCGGCGGCGGCGGCAGGTCGGAGGAACCGATGGACAGGTCGAGCACCTCGAGCCCGGCGCCTCGCGCGCGCTCCTTGGCCGCGTCCATGGTGGCGAACACGCTGGCGGGCATGGCGCGGGCGCGGGCCGACGAGAACCGCGCCAGGGTCACGCGGGCGCCTCCCCCGACGCGCCCGGCGCCCCCGCCGCCAGGGCCGCCTCGAGGGCCGCGCGCCCCTCCTCCACCTCGGCGCGCGGCAGGCCGCCGGCGCGCAGCGCCTCGTCCTCGCGCTCCTCGAGCGATCGGTAGAAGGCCCGCCCCCGGTCGGCCACCGACCCGGCCGGCCCGAGCCGCGACAGGGCGTCGAACAGGAGATCCTCCGCGGCCGCGTAGTCGCCGTGCGTCACCCGGTGCTCGAACAGCCGCCAGTGACTCGCCTCCGGCAGCACCACGGCGCCGAGGGCGGCCGCCGTGGCCTCGATGCGTGACGCCAGGTCCTCCTCCTGGAGCCCCGCCGATGCCGCTGCAAGGTACAGATCGAGCGCCTGCAAGCGGGCCGTCTCGGAGCCGGCCGGCCGCGCGCTGGCGGCCAGCAGCTCGGCGTCGGCCTCCAACAGCCTGGCGAGGGCGTACCCGCGCTCGCGGTTGAACGACGTCGGCGCCCCCAGGATCGCCAGCAGTTGCTCCGAAGAGAGGCGGGCCACCAACGCTCGGCGCGAGCCCGTGAGGGTGTGGTAGGCGTGCGACAGCGTGAGCTCCGCCTCCTCGAGGGTCGCGGCGCCCGCGCTCCCGCCGAGCAGGCGCGCCAGCACGGCGGCCACGCCGTCCAGGGTGCGCAGGATCAGGTCGTCCCGTATCGGCATGCCCCACCCTACTCCGCCCCGCCGCGCCCCCGCACCGCGACCGGCGGTAGACTCGGGCATGCTCCAGCATCGGGCGCGGCTCCTGCTGACCTGCCTCCTGACGCTCGCCGGCACGACCCTGGCCGGCGGTCCCCCCTGCGGCCCCGCCGACGATCTGACGCCCATCGCGGCCGTGCAGGGTCCGGGCGAACGCTCCCCCGCGGTGGGCGGGGAGGTGCGCGTCGAGGGCGTGGTGACCGCGAGCTTCCTGCGACCGGGGGAGCTCGGCGGGGTGTTCGTGCAGGCCGCGCGCGGCGACGACGACGACCAGACCTCCGAGGGCCTGTGGGTGCGCGTCCGGCGCGGCGCGGCCGACGACGGCGCGCCGCTCACCGCGGGCGCCTGGGTGCGGGTGCGCGGCACCGTGCTCGAACGCAACGGCATGACCCAGCTCGACCGCCTCACCGAGCTGCGTGTCTGCGGCCGCGGCCCCATGCCCGGCCCCGTACCCGTGACGCTTCCAGTCTCCGGCCCGGACGCCTGGGAGGCGATCGAGGGGATGTTGATCCGCCTCGACGCCGCCACGGTGACCGAGGTGTACGACCTGGGCCGCTACGGAAGGCTCGAGCTGGCCGACGCGCGCCTCTTCGCGCCGGGGCAGGGCGGCGCCGGATCGGGCACGCCGGCCGGGCTCCGGAGCATCGTTCTCGATGACGGCTCCGACGAGGAAGACCCGCGGCCCTTGCCGTACCTGATGGAGGACGGGCTGCCCCCACGGGTCGGCGACCGCGTGGAGGGCCTGACGGCCATCCCCATAAACGTCGGCCTCGGCCTCTTCCGCCTGGAGCCCGTCCTCCCACCCACGCTGGTGCGCCGCAACCCGCGTCCACCGGCGCCGGCGCCGGTGGACGGCCGCCTGCGGGTGGCCAGCCTCAACGCCCACAACTTCTTCACGACGCTCGGCCGGCGGGGTGCCGACAGCGCGGCCGACTACGCCCTCCAACGCGACAAGCTCGTCGCCACCCTGGCGGGGCTCGATGCCGACCTGGTCGCCCTGCAGGAGGTCGAGAACGGCGACGGGCGGGCCGTTGGCGCGCTCCTGGACGCCCTGAACGCGCGCCTCGGCGCCGGCACCTACGCGGCGGTGCCGGACCCGGCGAGCGGCACGGGGGACGACGCCATCAAGCAGGTGATCCTCTACCGCCCGACCCACCTGGAGCTGGTGGGAAGCGCCAGCGACCCCGCCGCCGTCCACGACCGGCCGCCGCTCGCGGCCACCTTCCGCGAACGGGGCACCGGGGCGGTGTTCACCCTGGTCGACGTCCACTTCAAGTCCAAGGGGGGTTGCCCGCCCAGCGGAGACACGGACGCGGGCTCGGGGTGCTGGAATCTGCGGCGCAGCGCCCAGGCGCAGGCGGTCGTGCGTTTCGCCCAGCGCCTGCAGGCCGCCACCCAGGATCCCGACCTCCTGGTGGTCGGCGATCTCAACAGCTATCTGGCGGAACCGCCGCTGCAGCTCTTCACACGGGCGGGCTACCACGACCTCGACCGGCGGGTGCCCGCGGCGGAACGCTACAGCTACGTGTTCTACGGCGCCTCGGGCACGCTCGACTACGCCCTCGCAAGCCCCTCCCTCGCACCGCAGGTCGAGGGTGTGACGTTCTGGCACGTCAACGCCGACGAGTCGCCACTGCTCGGGGCGCTCGCCCGCTCCACCCCACCCGAGCTCACAGCGCCGGACCCGTACCGCTCCTCCGACCACGATCCACTGCTGCTTGGCCTGTCGCTTCGTTGATCGGTGATCCCGCGGCCCACCGCCGGGCGTCAGCCCTCGCGGCCCGCGCCGCTCGACGCCTGGCTGCTGCGCTCCACGGCCAGCCACCCGCCGGCCTCCACGCCGGACCTCGTCCGCGCCCTGCGCTCCTCGTGGATCGTCCGCCGCGCCCGCTTGGCCTCGCGCCGCATGATCTCGCTCTCGGCCCCGATCAGGTCCAGGACGTCCTGATGGCTTGAGGTGCCCGCGAAGACGGCGCGTTCGAAGGCCGTCACCATGGATTGAAGCTCCGTGTCGGACAGGCCCCTCAAGGATCGCTCGGCGCTCATGCCAGAACGGTAGCAGCGAGACGCTGACGACACTCTTACGCCGGCGCCCCCCTCACGGGAGGTAGCTCGTCTCGCGGGACATGCCAGCGCCCACCACGAGATTCCCCCGTGATGAAGGACGCCTCCGGGGAGGGCAGGGCTGCGACGACGGGCCCCGGTGGCGAGGGGAGGTCCCGGCTCACGCGGAGCGCAGCAGCGCCGCCACGGGCTCGTCGTCGAGCCGGCGGGCGTCGCACGCCTCGGTGTCGCGACAGGCCATGACGTATCGGAAGCGCCTCCCGGCCGAGCCCGGCACGGCCAGGCGGAGCATGTGCAGGCGCTCCCGCGGCGCGGCACCGTGGCACAGATCGCAGCACAGCTGGGCGTTGGGCCGCCCCGAGCGCTCCACGGGCGTCAGCCGCAGCTTCTCCGTGCCGGCGCGGTCGACCACGCACACGTCACCGTCTCCACCGCGTTCGAGCCGGTAGGCGCGGTCCCTGGGAACGAGCCGGGGCGGCGTCGCCGGGAAGAACTCGCGCACGATCTCGAGCGCGGTGTAGGTGTGCTTCGGTTCCTCGCTCACCTCGAGCCGAGTGTACCCCGGGTGCACGCCGCCTGTTGGGGCGGGAGTCCCGCCCCACACGCGATCGACCTCAGGCTGACCCCTCCCCGGGCGCGCCGCCACGCACGAGGTGGACCGGCTCCTCGCGACGGCGCCCGCGCCCGGCCAGCACCACGACGCCGAGCGCCACCAGGACCGCCGCGACCAGTGCGGCCAGGGCCACAGGAGGCTCGGGACGCTGTTCCACGGCGATCCCGACGAAGGCCCAGACCAGCACCAGCGCGTACCCGACGTCCCCGCGACGCGCGAGCATCACCAGGCCGATCAGCGTGCCCACGGCCAGGAGGATGACGGCCCAGGCCACGTCGGACACGCCCCAGCCCCCCCATCCGGCGGCGTAGAGGGCATCGGTGACGTTGGCGATCGTCGCCACGGTGATCCAGCCGAGGTAGACGCTGAAGGGCAGGCGCACCAGCCAGCGCTCGGCCGAGGACGGCCGGATGCCCCCCCGGAGGCGCCCGTAGATGGCGATCAGGGTCAGCAGCAGCGCCACCATGACGGGGACGGTGAGGTAGATGCGCAGGTTCTGCCACAGCACCAGCCACACGCCGTTCAGCACGCCCGAGAGCACGAACGGCCAGGCGATACTGCGCACGCGATCGTCGCGCAGCAGCGGCGGCACCGCCTGCGCCACGGCGTACACGCCGAGACCGAGGTAGATCACGCCCCAGATCGAGAAGACGTAGCCCGCCGGTACGAACAGCGCCGGGTAGAGGGCCGAGACCTCGGCGGTGGTCAGGCCACCGATCGGTAGGGTGACCGCGAGGGCGTTCACGACGACGGTGCCCGCCAGCGACAGCAGCACCAGGAGTTGTGCCAGGCCGAATCGTTTCATGGCTTCCTCCAGCCACCCGGCCGTCCACGCGGACGCCCCGGGCTTCCCCAGCGGCTCAGGATCCCAGCCGATGCATGAGCGAGGCCATCTCGAGGGCGGTGGTGGCGGCGTCGGCCCCCTTGTTGCCGGCCTTGCCGCCTGCCCGTTCGATGGCTTGATCCAGGGTGTCGGTGGTCAGCACGCCGAACACCACCGGCACGCCGGTGTCCTGCGCCGCCCGCGCGACGCCCGCCGCCGCCATGCTGCAGACATGGTCGTAGTGGCTGGTGGCGCCCCGGATGACCGCCCCGAGCGTCACCACGGCGGCATAGTGCCCGCTGCGCGCGAAATGATGCGCCACCACGGGGATCTCCACGGCTCCGGGCACCCACGCGACGTCGATGGCGTCCTCGGGCACGCCGTGGCGGCGGAACGCACCGCCCGCGCCCTCGAGCAGGCGGAGGGTGATGACCTCGTTGAAGCGGCCGGCCACGATGGCGAACCTGCCGTCGCGGTACGAGAGCGTGCCCTCCAGAACGTTCATGGCCTCACGATACCAGCCGCCGCGCGACGCGTCACCGCCGCGCGGCGATGCCGCGCCGCCCGGAACGGCCCGGGCGCACCCCGTGCGGGCGCGGCGGGCTCAGGGCAGGAAGACGTCCAGCACGACATCGTCAACCGCCGGCTGGACGGCGTAGACGGGCTTGTCGGTGGGGAAGCGGACGGTGAACACGTTCCAACCCTGTGCGAGCTGCAGGTCCGCCCCGCCGCCGGAGAGGGTGGCGTCGCGGTCGACGTACAGCAGCGCGAAGAAGCCCACCGGACTCTCCAGGCTCGGGACGCCGATGAACCACGGGTCGGTGACCTTGTCGAACACCCCGTTGCCGTTCTTGTCCACGTACATGTTGATGCGACCGAGCGCGAAGTTCACGCTGTCGGCCGGGCTCACGCGGTACTCGTTCTGGAGCCCCGGCAGCAGCACCGCACCGCTACGGAACGGGCGCAGCTGGTTGGCCGGAAGGGGGTCCGCGGTGATGCGGAAGGTGCCTCCCGCGGGGACCACGCTGCCGACCTCGAGCCCCCAGACGTTGTCGTTGTCGACCACGTGGATCGCGACGCGCGTCCCTTCGGGAAGCGGCTGCTCGCTCTTGACGATGCCGCTGAGGTCCGCGCTCTGTTGGGCGAACGCCGCCGACGCCACCAACAGCACGACGAAGAACATGAGTCGTCTCATGGCATTCTCCAAATCAGCACAGCTTAGCATGACGCCCTGAATTCGGCGCCGCGCGCCCGCGGCCGGGAGTGCCCTGAAACGGGCTCCGGCCGCGGCTCGAAACCGCCCGAAGTCATATCACACCGCACAATGAGAAGGCCGCAGCATGAGAGGACCCTCGGGGCGCCATGAAGGGCTCAGGTGGCGTACCCGGACGGGTGCGCGCGGTGCCAGTCCCAGGCGGACGCGACGATCGCGTCCAGCTCCGCACGTCGGGGCTGCCAGCCGAGCTCGCGACGGATGCGGCCCGGGTCGGCGACCAGCCGCGGCGGGTCGCCCGCGCGCCGGGGGGCCGCTTGCTCGGGGATGGCCGCGCCGGTGACGCGCCGGCAGACGTCGATGACCTCGCGGACGGAGAAGCCCGCGCCGTTGCCCAGGTTGTAGGCATGGGCCTCGCCCGGCCGCAGCGCCTCCACCGCCAACACGTGGGCCTCGGCCAGGTCCAGGACGTGGATGTAGTCCCGCACGGCGGTGCCGTCCTCGGTGGGGTAGTCGTCGCCGTACACGGCGATGGCCTGCCGCGTGCCCGCCGCGACCTGTAGTACCAGCGGGATGAGGTGGGTCTCCGGCCGATGGTCCTCGCCCAGCCGCTCGCTCGCCCCGGCCGCGTTGAAGTAGCGCAACGCGGTGTAGCCGAGCCCCACCGTGCGGCTCAACCACGCCAGCATGCGCTCGATCAGGGCCTTGGACTCCCCGTAGACGCTCTCCGGCCGCACCGGCGCATCGTCGGGGATCGGGAGCCGATCGGGCGTCCCGAACAGCGCCGCGGTGGACGACAGGACGAAGCGTCGCACCCCGTGCGCCAGCATCGTCTCCAACAGCCCGAGGCTGCCGGCGCTGTTGTTGCGGAAGTAGCGCAGTGGCTGCTCCATCGACTCGCCGACCAGGGAGTACGCCGCGAAGTGGAGGACGGCCTCGATGGCATGCTCCTCGAGCGCCGCGCCGACCGCGTCGGCGTCCTGGATGTCGGCGCGGACGAAGTGGGCGGCCGGGGGCACCGCGTCGCGATGCCCAGTCACGAGGTTGTCCAGGATCACCACACGGTGCCCCCGGGCGATCAGGCGCTCGCTGGTGACGCTGCCGATGTAGCCGGCACCGCCGGTCACGAGGATGTTCATGGCCGTAGTCTACCCCCGAGCGCCGCAGACGGGCGCGGCACGCGTCCGCGGAGTGCCGACCCGCACGCGAGATCGGCATCCTCAGGCGCCACCGTCCTATGATGGGTCCAGACACTCCAGGAGGTTCGAGTATGGCCGTCCAATCGAATTCCGCCCCTTCCAGCACGTCCGCCGTCGAGGCAGGCCTGATCTGGTTCGAGGGTCGCCTGGTCCCGCAGGAGGAGGCCAAGGTATCGGTTCTGACGCACGCGATGCACTACGGCACCAGCGTGTTCGAGGGTATCCGCGCCTACGAGACGGAGCGGGGGGCGGCGGTGTTCCGGCTCACGGAGCACTCCCGGCGCCTGCTGGACTCGGCCAAGATCCTGGGTATGCCGTCGCCGGTCGGCCTGGAGGAGATCGACCACGCCATCCGCGAGACCATCCGCGCGAACGGCCGGCGCTCGTGCTACATCCGCCCACTGTTGTGGTACGGGCCCGAATCGTTGGGCGTGAACCCGGGGCGTAACCGCGTGCACTTCATGGTCGCGACGCTGCCGTGGGGCGTATACCTGGGCGAGGACGCGGTGCGCAAGGGGGCGTCGCTCATGACCAGCTCCTGGCGACGCAGCGCCGGCGACATCATGCCCACGAAGTCCAAGGCGGGGGGCAACTACGTCAACTCCGTGCTCGCCAACCAGGAGGCCCGCGCCAACGGCTTCGATGAGGCGCTCCTTCTCGACAAGCAGGGCTTCGTGGCGGAGGGCTCGGGCGAGAACATCTTCCTGATGCGCGACGGCACCCTCTACCCCATCGAGCACTCGGTCAACCTCCGCGGCATCACGCGCGACAGCGTCATCCGCATCGCGCGGTGGATGGGCACACCGGTGGAGTCGACGCGCGCGACGCGCGACGAGCTGTACACGGCCGACGAGGTGTTCATGGTGGGCACGGCGGCCGAGGTCACGCCGGTGGCCTCGATCGACCGCCGCCCGATCGGCGAGGGCGTGGCCGGGCCGTTCGCGCTCAAGATGCGCGAGACCTACCTCGACGTGGTGCACGGCCGCGTGCCCGAGTTCGAGCACTGGCTGAGCTACGTGGAGGGCTGAGCGACACCCCGCGTGCTCATGGGACGGCGCGCGCGTCCCGCAGCTGCGCCGCCAACAGGGCGCGCCAGTCGGCGTGCAGCTCGGGGGCGTCGAGCGCGCGCTCGAGCCCGGCGACGTCGGCCCGGTCCCGGTACCGGAGGCGGTTGATCTCCGCCACGCTCACGCCGTCGCGTGGGGTTGCCACCACCTCGAACGGACCCGCCTCGAGCGGGGCAGCCTCCACCACCGCCAGGTAGTAGCCGGTCGCGCCGGAGCGCCCCATCCAGGCCGTCATGCGCGGCTCCCCCGTGAGGGCCGCCGGCTTTTGGCACGGCACGCGGGGCTGCACCACCCGCAGCAGGGCGCCGCCCACGCGCCACAGCTCGCCGATCCGCACGTCCTCCTCGCGCCGGCCGCCCACGGCGAGGTTCTCGCCGAAGGACGGGCGCGTCAGCCGGCGGCGTAGGCGCGCGTCCCACGCCGGGTAGTGCTCCACAGCGTAGGCGAGCAGCGCCTGGTCGGGGCCGCCGTGGTGGCGCCGGTCGGCCTGGGCGTCGCCCGCCAGCCCGTCGGCGGTGAGGGCGACGGGGCCGTCGACGGCCGCCTTGGCGATGGCACTGGCGCTGCCGTCGGGCAGGGTCCCAACGCGTCCGATGTAGAGCGCCTCGAGGGTCGGCATGCCGACCAGTATGCCAGCTCGGCGCCGCCGGCAACGCCGTACAATGCCGCATGGACTTCGCCTATCAGACGCGTCGCATCGGCTTCGACGGGGTCGAGACGGTGCGCGGCTGGCGCCTGAAGCGCTACACCATCCTCCACCCGAGCCGGACGCCGCTCGCCGGGCTGTCCGACGCCGCCCTGGACACGGCCGCCTCCTTCCTCCCCCAGCCTCCGGTGACCGCGGAGCGCTATGGGGTGGGGTGGGTGAGCGTGCACCGGGGCGCCAGCTACGATTTCGTTACCGTCGCCTACTGGTGCTACCAGACCGAGCTGCGCTCGCAGACCTACATGCGCCCCTCGAGCGGGAGCTTCCTGCTCGAGCCGTTGTCGGGTTCCGAGCTCTCCTCGGACGTCTGGGACCTGCGTCTGATGGCCTTCGAGCGCGACGCCTGGGTCGCCTCGGTGCTGAGGTCCGACGATGCGGACCTGGATGCCTATCTGGAGCGACACCTCGACGAGGACGCCTGAGATCCACTCCCGCGCGCGGTGACAACCCTGGCGCTGGCCATGGTGCTCGTCTCGGCGGTCCTCCACGCCAGTTGGAACCTGCTCGCCAAGCGCTCCCGCGGAGGGGCACCGTTCGTGTGGCTCTTCTCGCTCATGACGCTGGTGCTGTACGCACCGGCGGTCGCGCTCTACCTGCTCGCGGCGCGGCCCGCGGTGTCCAACGTCGCGCTCGCCTTCGCCGCGGGTAGCGCTGTCCTGCACGTGGCGTACTTCGTTCTGCTGCAGCGCGGCTACCGGTCGGGGGACCTGTCGATGGTGTATCCGCTGGCCCGCGGCACGGGCCCGGCCGTGGCGACCGTGCTGGCGATCGCGGTGCTGGGGGAGCCGGTCCACGGCTGGGCCCTGCTCGGCGCGGCCCTGGTGGTGGGGGCCGTGTTCCTACTGGCCGGCGGGGGTGCGCGGACGGAGGGCGGCGCGGCCCTCGGCTATGGCCTCGCCACGGGCGCCGTGATCGGCTTGTATTCGGTGTGGGACGGCAGCGCCGTGCGCAACCTAGGCATCGCCCCCCTGCTGTTCAGCTATCTCTCCGAGGCGGGCCGCAGCGTGCTGCTGGCGCCGCTGGCGTGGCGCAGGCGGGCCGAGGTGGCGTGGGCGTGGCGGCACGCGCGGCGTGAGGCGCTCGGCGTGGCGCTCCTCAGCCCGCTGGCGTACATCCTGGTGCTCGCCGCCATGACGTTCACCCCCATCAGCCGCGTCGCGCCCGCGCGGGAGATCAGCATCCTGCTCGGCACCTTCCTGGGAACGAAGCTGCTGGCCGAGGGGCGTGGCCGCCGCCGGCTCCTGGGTGCCGCCGGCATGGTGATCGGCGTGGCCCTGCTGGCCCTGGCATGAACGCCCGCCGCCCCCCGGCGCCGGCGGCCGGGACTGCCTCGGGCGCGAGCACGGCGCGCGCGCAGCACGGAGGCGCCGGCCTGGGGGACCCACCCCCGCCCACCCCCGCCCGGCCCCGCCCGGACCGGCCGGCCACCGTAACGTGGAGCGGCTCACCGACACGCGCCGGGGGTGTCCCTAGACTCGACCATGGACGCGTCCGAGCTGCTGTCCGAGTTCACCGACCGTCACGCGGCCCATCTGGTCTACGAGGGGCCGTACCGCCTGGTGCGCGCCGAGCCGCGGGCGCAGGTACCGATCGACCTGGCGCGGTTGTTCGAGGAGTGGCGCCAGCGGGTCTACCATTTCGACAACGATCTCGGCGCCTCGGTGGTGCTGTACCGGCCGTTGACGCGGCGCCGCATGACCTGGGACCTGATGTTGGCCCGTTTCCTTGGGCAGGATCCGCTCGCCTTCGAGACCCGCGGCGCGATCCGGCGCAACCTCGGCTGGCGCGAGGTCCAGATCGTCCTGGACGGCATCCGCGCGCGTGGCTCGGAGGACCCGGGGGGACCGTAAGAGAGCCGAAAGTCGCGGACGGCTAGGCTCACCCCATGAGGTCGTTGCCCAGCATCTTCCGCTCCCCCTTCGCACCCCGCGCACCCGAAACGCCCACGAGCGGCGCACGGCCGCCGCTGGCGATCGGAATGGGCATTCCGGAGATCGGTCGGCGGCCGCCGCCCTACGCCCCGCCGTCCTACGCCCCGCCGGCCGCGCGCCGCCCGGAGCGTGACGTGCTGGCCGTGCGCGCCGCCAACGTGCGGGCTGCCGAGGCGATGATCCGGCGCTTCGAGGGGCGGTCGGCCCGCATCGAGAGTCCCTTCGCGGCGTTCCCGACGCGGAGCTTCTGGCTGAGCCGCCTGATGGTGGAGTCGCGCCGGACCCGCAGCGGCACGGCCGCCGAACGCGCTGATCGGCAGCCCCCCGGGAGTCCTCGGCACTTGTCGTAACGCCTGCCTATCCCGTTCGACACGAGGACGTCGCCCATGCTCCCGTCTCGTCCCCCGCTGCCTGCACGCCGGCTCCCGCGCTCCGCGCGGGGCGTGCCGGCCGCCGGCGTTGCCTCGACGTCGCGCGCGCAGCTCTCCCTTCGATGCGCTGATGCCGGGCCGGGGCACGGCAACGCGCGACGGTGGCGTCGCCACCGTCGCGCGTTGCCTAGGATCCATGTTCTGGGGCGGACGGGCCGGACCCCGCCCGGCGCGCGCTGCGCGCGGGCCGGGCGGGCACGCACCCCGCGGGGTCCGTCGGGGCCGCCTAGAGCAGGCGGGCATCCGGCCCGGGCTCGATGCGCGCCGCCAGGTCGCTCAGGCGTGCGGCGATCGCGGCGCGCAGCGGGGCCAGCGGAGCGCGCGCGGCCCGCGGCCCGCGCGGCGCGGCTGAAGCGTGCCGGGCTTGTGCACGCAGCTCACGCGCGCGGTCTCGGCTCAACGCCAGCAGCAACAGATCGTTGTGGTTGTTCATCGCGGGTGCCTCCGGGGATTGTGAGGGGCCGGGTGTGCGGCGCTCGGCGCGACCGGGGCGGGGCGGCGGGGGGTGCGACGCGGCCCGGGGGCGGCGCGCAACGCGCGTGCGAGCGCGGCCTCGCCGTGCAGGCGTCTCAAGCGTTCACGGGACCGGGAGCTCAACGAGTGCGGGAATCCGAGCATGGTGCGCCTCCGTGTGTGGAGCGGGAAGCGTCGGGCCGTGCCGCCGAGCCGCGACCGCGGCGTTAGCGGTTGGCCCAGTAGCGTGCGAACCTCGGTCGGCGTTCGCCGTCGGCGTACCCGGCGCGCCTAAGCTGCGCGGTGCGCGAGGCGGGACGGGCGTCGGTCACGAGTGCACGGAGCTGGCGGAGCGTGAGGCTGGGGATCATGGCGGTCTCCTTCGGAGCGAGGTCTGAGGGGGCTGGGCGAAAAAAGGCCCTCGGCGCGGATGCTCGCCGAGGGCCGACCGATGGTCGGGGGGTGGGGCCGGTCAGGCCGACCCGGGGTCCGGTGGCGGACCCTCCTCGTGCGAGGTGGTGCGGCGGCGGCACGCCATCGTGCCGCCCGGGACGACGCCGCGCAGGGCGTCGCGTTCGCCCCACGACGGGGCGAGGTCGGCAGCGATTCCGTGCTGCAGGATGATCGTCAGCATGCTGGTCCTCACCTCCTTGGGGCGTCGGGCCGGCCCTCCGTGGGCCGCCCGCGGGCGGGGGCTATAGCGCCCCGAGACAGGATGCTAGCACACAGTCACAGTGTATGCAAGTGGGTATGCGGTAGCGCTTGCGGGCGCCGGCTCAGGCGTCCCCGGCGTCGAGCAGGACCGACGTCTCCGGGTCGTAAGGGGCGTCACTCACGCGCCGCAGCAGCTTGTGGCGGCGCTCCTGCGCCCGCGCCGGCTGCTCGTCGAGGGGCTCGGTCAACGCCACCATCAGCTCGTAGCTTCCCCCGAGCTGGGCGCTGCGCACGATCTCCAGATCGAAGGGGAACGACTCGAGGAGGCGTGGCGCGACGGTCAGCACCGACAGGCGCTCCCCCTTGAGGAGGGCGAGCGTGAGATCGGTACGCCGGCGGCCCTCGCCGAAGCTCACCTGCACCCCGGACGGGACGGCTACCTTGAGGACTGCGCTCTGGGCTTCGAGGACACGGTTGTGCGTCGATGTCATGACGCCGTCATGATACGCGGGCCACGGCCCCCTGGCGGTGCAGGACGCACGTCTCGGCCGCCGATAGGCGGGTCGCGCGCCTCAGTAGGCCTTGGCGAAGATCACCTTGCGCGCGTAGCCGCTCGGCCGCCCCGTGTGCACGCACGACGTGCCCTCGGCGCTGGGGCCCTCCAGCGGGATGCAACGCACCGTGGCCTTGGTCTCCTCCTGGATCTGCCGCTCGCTCTCGGGGTCACCGCAGTGGGTGGCGTAGACGAAGCCGTGCTCCACCTTCTCCTTGAGCTCGTCGTAGCTCTCGGCCTCGAAGGTGTGCTCCTCCCGGAAGGCGAGGGCGCGCGCGAACAGCGCATCGTGGAACCGCGGCAGCGCGTCATGGATCTCCCGCGGGACGTCCTCGAGCCGAAGCGTGCGCTTGTCGCTCTCGAGGCGGTTGGCGAGCAGCGCGGTGCCGGCGTCCAGATCCTTGGGTCCGAGCTCGATGCGCAACGGCACGCCCTTCTGCTCCCACTCGTTGAACTTCCGTCCCGGGCTCATCCCCTCGCGCTCGTCGACCTTCACGCGCACGCCCGTCGCCGCCGTGGCGTCGGCCAGGCGCCGCGCCTGAGCCACCACCCGCTCCCGGGCCTCGGGATCGTTGTTGCGGAAGATCGGCACGAAGACGACCTGGTGCGGCGCCAGCCGCGGGGGCAGGATCAGCCCCCGGTCGTCCCCGTGCGTCATGATCAACGCGCCGATGAAGCGTGTGCTGAAGCCCCACGAGGTGGTGTGGGCGTAGGCCTGCTGGTTGTTCACGTCGTTGAAGGTGATGTCGAACGCGCGCGCGAAGTTCTCGCCCATGTAGTGGCTGGTGCCGGTCTGCAGTGCGCGGGCGTCGCGCATCATCGCCTCGATGGTGAGCGTCATGCGGGCGCCCGCGAAGCGCTCCCCCTCGGTCTTCTCGCCGCGGATGACGGGAACGGCGCCGAAGGTCTCGGCGAACTCGGCGTAGATGCCGAGCATGCGGCGCGTCTCCTCCAGCGCCTCCTCCGCCGTGGCGTGGGCCGTATGCCCCTCCTGCCACAGGAACTCCGAGGTGCGCAGGAACGGCCGCGTGCGCATCTCCCAACGCACCACGTTGCACCACTGGTTGTAGAGCAGCGGAAGGTCCCGGTAGCTCTGCACCCAGCGGCTGTAGAGCTCCCCGATGATGGTCTCGGAGGTGGGCCGGATGGCGAGGGGTTCCTCGAGCTCCTTGCCCCCGGCGTGGGTGACGACGGCCAGTTCGGGGGAGAAGCCCTCGACGTGCTTCGCCTCACGCTGGAAGAAGCTCATGGGGATCAGCAGCGGGAAGTACACGTTCTCGTGCCCGGTGGCCTTGAACATCGCGTCCAGCTCGCGCTGGACATGCTCCCACAGGGCGTAGCCGTAGGGGCGAATGATGAAGGTCCCCCGCACGGGGCTCTGGTCGACGAGATCCGCCCGGTAGACGATATCGTTGTACCAGGCGCTGAAGTCTTCGGATTGCGGCGTCAGGGCCGGTGTCTTGGCCATAGCGCCCCAGCTTACCAGCAGGGCCGCCCGTCGGAGCCCCGGACGGCTCAGGTGACGAGCAGCGGAAGGCGGCAGCCGAGCAGGACCTTCTCGAGGATGCCCCCCACCACCTCCTCGATCCACCGGTTGTACTTGAAGCTGCCCATGAAGATCGCATCGCAGCCGTGCTCTCGCGCCGTGCGCAGGATGGCCTCGGGCACCGCGCCACGCTCGCTCAGGTAGTCCGCGCCGATGCCGAGGCGCTCGAGGTAGCTCCGGGCGCGCGCCAGGACCGGCGACAGGCCGCGCGCGGCCTCCCCCACCGTCATGACCACCGGACGCAGCTCGCGCAGCAACGCCACGTACGCCAGGGCCGAGAGCGCCTCCTCGGCCTTGGGGCCGCCGTCGTAGGCGAGCAGCGGCAGCTCCATGGCCGTCGGCTCCCCCTGCACCACCAGCAGCGGCCGTGGACAGCGGCGCAGCAGGCCGCGAAGCGCCGGGGCCAACGCGCGCTCGCCGTCCGCCTCGTCGACCATGGCGGCGACCACCAGGTCCAGGTAGGCCGCGCGCTCCCGCACCTCGCGCACGGGATCGCCGGCCGACGATGCGAACTGGCCCGATACCCCGGCCTCCTCGCACGCCGCCAGGAAGCGGCGCCGCTCGTCCTCGAGCACCTCGTGCTCGAGCGCTCCCAGCTCCACCCGCAGGGCGTAGAGCGTCGCCCCCTCGTGGCGCGCGACCTGCAGCGCCGTGCCCAGCACCTGGGCGTCGCTCGGCGCGCCGCGCAGCAACACCAGCACGTCGCGCACCAACCGCACGGTGTCGCGGCGGCGCGCCGGCTCCGCGCGCGCCGCCTCCAGCAGCTCCTCGCGACGGGCCTCGGGGTCCAGCCCGCGGGTCTCGCCGAGGCCGGCGGCCACCGCCGTGGACGGCAGGCGCCAGCCGAAGTCCTGCTCGAGCCTCCCGCGATGCTCGGACAGGAAGAGGTAGAGGTCCGTCACCGTGCGCCCCTCGAAACCCCGCAGCAGGCCGTACACGTCGATGGCCTCCACCGCCGGCAGGTACACGGTGTCGTACCAGTGGGCCACCGCCTCCGCGAAATCGATGGGGCGATCGTAGTCGATGCCCATGAAGTAGCGGTGGACGCGGATGTGCTCGAGCAGGGCGTCGTACTTCCCCGGCACCGTCAGGCTCAGGTCCGCGCCCGGGCGCAGCTCGTCCAGGCCCGTCTCCTCCAGGAAGGCCGCGTACTCGCTCTTGATGATGAGGTCGTTCGGATCGTCGTCGGCCGAGTAGGGCACGCGCACGTGCACCGGCGTGACGTACGCCTGGATGTGCCTGGCGCCGAGCTGCCGCGCCACGGACACCCGGTGGTTGCCGTCCTTGACGAAGTAGGCGTCGCCCAGCCGGTAGACGTCCACGGGCGGCACACCACGCAGCCCCGTCATCGCCAGCTTCACCCCGACCCAGCGGTCCCGGTCCTGATCGATGCGCGGAAGGAACTCGCGGGTGAAGTCCTGGTAGCGACCCACGCTGCCCACGATGGCGTCGAGCGGGACCTCCTCCAGCGTCAGCGCCGCGCTCTCCACGCCGTGCAGCCGGCGGCGCACCTCCTCGAACGGGATGAGCTCCTGGGACTGGCCGGAGAGCAGCGACAGGACCGACCTCACATCCGCCCGGCGACGAGCACGATGGAAGTCCGCCACGGCGGAAGCGGCCCCGACCTCGTCGTCGACCATGGCCACCATCATGCCACAGCCGCCCGCGCCCGCCGCATCCGGGGGCGTCACGGTCTGCTATACTCCGGCTTGGTATGGACCGGCGAATGATGCGACCTGGCCCTGAGACCGACTGAGCCACGCTCGGTCGAGCCGGGGCGTCATGCGTGTGGCGCCCGTTTTTTTTGCACGCCCCATCCGCCGGACCAGTGGAGGACGAGCATGGACACCAGCGAACCCGGCCCCGTGACAGCGACGGACGCCCCGCCCCCCGCGAGCGAGCGTAAGGCCCGCGGCACCTTCTACGCCACCACGCCGATCTTCTACGTCAACGCCGCTCCGCACATCGGGCACGCCTACACCACCACGCTGGTGGACGTGGTGACGCGCTTCCACCGGCTCAAGGGCGACGACACCTACTTCCTGACCGGCACCGACGAGCACGGGGAGAAGGTCGCCAAGGCCGCCGCGAAGGCGGGCAAGACCCCGCAGCAGTACGTCGACGACATCGCGGCGCAGTTCCGCGGCACCTGGGACCGGCTGGGCATCCAGTACGACGAGTTCATCCGCACCACCGAGGAGCGCCACAAGAGCGTCGTGCGCGAGGTCCTCCAGCGCGTCTACGACAACGGCGACATCTTCTACGGGGAGTACTCGGGCCTGTACTGCGTGGGCGCGGAGCGCTTCGTCACCGAGAAGGAGCTGGTGGACGGCAAGTGCCCGGACTCCGACGAGCCCGCCGAGTACCGCACCGAGGCCAACTACTTCTTCCGCATGGAGAAGTACCGCCCCTGGCTGAGGGAGACGCTGGAGGAGAACCCGGAGCTCATCCGCCCCGAGCGCTACCGCAACGAGGTGCTGGCGATGCTGCGCGAGCCCGTCGGCGACCTCTCCATCAGTCGCCCGCGCAAGCGCGTGCCCTGGGGCATCCCCCTGCCGTGGGACGAGGAACACGTCACCTACGTGTGGTTCGACGCGCTCATCAACTACTACTCGGCGCTCGCCTCGCGCGGGCTCGAGCAGCGCTACTGGCCCTCGGTCGAGCACTTCATCGCCAAGGACATCGTCAAGCCGCACGGGCTGTTCTGGCCCATCATGCTGAAGGCCGCCGGGCTGCCGCTCTACCACCACCTCAACGTGCACGGCTACTGGCTCACCAACGAGCGCAAGATGAGCAAGTCGCTGGGCAACGTGGTGCGCCCGCTGGACCTGCAACAGAAGTACGGCAACGACGCCTTCCGCTACTTCCTGTTGCGGGACATGACCTTCGGGCTGGACGCCAGCTTCAGCGAGTCCGGCATCGCCGAGCGCATCAACGCCGACCTCGCCAACGACCTGGGCAACCTGCTCAACCGCACGCTGGGCATGCTGGCGCGCTACACGGACGGCGCCGTGCCCGCGGCGGGCACGCTCGAGCCCGTCGACGAGGAACTCCGGGACGCCTTCGTGCGCCTGCCGCAGGTGCTCTCCGACCGCTTCGACGCGCTCCAGTTCGACCGCGCGCTGGAGGCGGTCATGGAGGCGGTGCGCAAGGCCAACAAGTACATCTCCGACACGGCCCCCTGGGTGCTCGCGAAGGACCCCGAGCAGGCCGCCCGACTCCACACCGTGCTCAACACGTGCGTCGAGGCGCTGCGCTGCGCCAGCATCCTGCTCGATCCGGTCATCCCCGGCAAGGCGCGCGAGCTGCGCAAGCAGCTCGGCGTGGGGCGGGCCCCGTTCGATCTCACCTCGGCGGCCACCTGGGGGCTGGTGCCGTCGGGAACGCGCACCGCACCCGGCGACCCGCTCTTCCCGCGCATCGATCTCGAGGCGCTCGAACGGCAGATGGCGGAGCCCGAACCGGAGCCGCTGGAGCACAAGGCGGAGGTCGACATCCACGCCTTCGGGCAGACCGAGCTGCGGGTGGTCACCGTCGAGGCCGCCGAGCCCCACCCCAAGGCCGACAAGCTGCTGGTGCTGCGGGTGCGCATGGGCCCGGAGACGCGCACCGTCGTCTCAGGCATCCGCGAGCACTACACGCCCGAACAGCTCGTGGGGAAGAAGCTGGTGCTGGTGGCCAACCTCAAGCCGGTGACGCTGCGGGGGGTGCGCAGCGAGGGGATGATCCTGGCGGCCGAGAACGACGACGGCACCCTGGCGCTGGTCTCCCTCGATCGCGACCTGGAGGACGGCAGCGAGGTGCGCTGAGCGCAGCGCGTCCGGCGCCGACGCGCCGCACGGCAGCCGTGCTAGACTCCCACGCAAACCCTTCCGTCGCGAAGGCCAGTCCCTGTGCCCTGCACGTCGCAGGTCCCAGGTATCCAAGCCGATGTCAGGAGGTCCCATGAGACGTGCCATCACGATCCTCGCCGCCGTTCTGACCACCGTCGCCCTCGCACAAGGGGGTTCGATCAAGGTCGGCATCCTGCTTCCGTTCACAGGTCAGTACGACTGGGTGGGGGCGAACGTCCAGCCCGTGGCCCAGATGATCGCCGACGAGGTGAACCAGTCCGGCGGCATCGGCGGGCGCGACATCGTCTTCAGCCAGGGCGACACCGAGGGCACCGTGGACGCCGGCTTCACGGCCGCGCAGAAGCTCGTCAACGTCGACAACGTCGTGGCCTTGCTGGGTCCGACCTCGCTGTCGTTCTCGGGCTCCAAGCAGCTCATCCAGGACACCGCCGTGCCGATGGTCTCCCCCACGGCCGGCACGACCGAGCTCGACAAGGCGGGCACCGAGGTCTTCTTCCGAACCGTGCCGTCGGACTCGCTGGGCGGGCGGGCCATCGCTCGCGCGGCCACCGACCCAGAGTATCTGGCGCGCGCTCAGGCCTTCACGACGCCGGTGCTGATGGTCGCCAAGTCCCCGGCCATGGTGTCGTTCGAGAGCCCGCTGCAGACGTCGTTCGAGAAGTACGGCACGCCCGCAAAGGCGACGCTCGAGTACGCGCCGGGCAAGCCGAGCTACCGCTCCGAGGTGCAGGACGCCCTCTCGCACCATCCCGACGTGATCGTGCTGGTGGGCACCCCCGAGGACTCGGTGCGCATCATGCAGGCGGCCTTCCAGGCCGGCTACCAGGGCACCTGGTTCGTGACCCAGGACCAGACCAACGCCGACTTCATCAAGCTCGCGACGCCGCAGCTCGCCAACGGCATCTACGGCCTCGAGGAGGTCGCCTCCCCCGAATCGGCCGCCCTCAACGACGCCTTCAAGCAGCGCTTCGAGGCGTACAGCGGCAAGGACGTGCAGATCTTCGGCACCAACACCTACGACGCGATGAACGTGCTGGCGCTGGCCATGCTGCGCGCCCAGCTCAAGGACGGCGCCGTCAACCGCGCCACGGTTGCGCAGAACATTCGCGCGGTCGCCGACCCCGGCAACGGCAAGGTGCAGGTCACCGACTACACGTCCGGCAAGAAGGCGCTGGAGGCCGGCAAGGAGATCAACTACCAGGGTCTGGTGGGGCCGATCGACTTCGATGCCTACGGCAACATCACCGCGCCCTTCGCCATCCGACAGGTCAAGGACGGCGCCTGGACGGATGTCACCATCCTCCCGGCCAGCGCGCTCCAGTAACGCGTCCCACACCCAGGCGGGGGCCCCGGCGCTGGCCGGGGCTCCCGTTTGGCGCCTGATCGCGCCCGCATGACCGCCCTCCTCCAGACCCTCATCTTCGGGGTCGCCACCGGAGCCGTGATCAGCCTCAGCGCCGTGGGCCTGTCGCTGTCCTACGGCGTGACCCGCTTCATCAACTTCTCCTACGGCGAGTTCCTCACGCTCGGCGCCTACTTCGCGGTCCTGGGCGTGGCGCTGGGGCTTTCGCTGCCGCTGGCGATCGTGGTCGCCATGGTGGCGGTCGGCGTCGCCGGCGTCGCGCTCGCTCGCATCTTCTTCGACCCGCTCATGAGCCGCGGCTTCCTGCCGCTGCTCGTCACCAGTGTGGGCCTGGCATTCGTGCTGCAGAACGTGGTCAGGATGTTCGCCGGCTCCAATCCCATCCGCTTCCCGTTGCCGCTGATGCGCCCGTGGCACGTCGGCACCCTGTTCGTGCCGAAGGTGCCGGTCCTGGTGGTGGTCGTGGCACTGCTGGCGATGATCGGCGTGCACCTGCTGCTCACGTTCACCCGCATCGGCAAGATGATGCGCGCCACCAGCGACAACCCCTCCCTGGCCCGTGCCTCGGGCATTTCCACGGCGCGCGTGCTGGCCGCGACCTGGTTCCTGAGCTCCGCCATCGGTGGCCTCGGCGGCGTGCTGCTGGCCATGACGCAGATCGCCGTGCAGCCGGTCATGGGTTGGAGCTTCCTGCTGGTGGTGTTCTCGGCGGTGCTGCTGGGCGGCATCGGCAACCCCTACGGCGCCATGCTGGGATCGCTGGTGGTGGGGCTGGGGATCGAGCTCGGCACCACCTACCTCTCGCCCGACTACGGCCACGCATTCGCCTTCCTGATCCTGGTGCTGGTGCTGCTGCTGAGGCCGCGCGGCATCCTGCGGGGGGCCTTCTGATGGCGCTGCTCCCGTTCCTGGTGGGGCTGCTGACGCTGGCGCTGATCTACGGTCTGCTGGCGCTCGGCCTCAATCTGCAGTACGGCGTCACCGGGCTTCTGAACTTCGGGCACGTGGCCTTCTTCGCGGTCGGCGCCTTCACCAGCGCGCTCCTGACGCTGCCTCCCAAGGGCAGCGCCGCCTACCTGCAGGCGGGCGCCCACTACCAGATCGGCCTGGGCTGGCCGGTGCCGGTAGGCTTCCTGCTCGCCGGCGTGGCGGGGGGACTGCTGGCGCTGTTGATCGGCATCACCAGCGTGCGGTTGTCGTCGCACTACCTGGCGATCGCCACCTTCGCCATGGCCGAGATCGTGCGCAGCGTGCTCACCAACGAGGACTGGCTGACCCGTGGCGAGTTCGGCATCTCGAACGTGCCGCAACCGCTCAAGGACACCGTCATCCCGGCGTCGGTCTACCCGTACGCCTACCTGGCCGCGACCGCCGTGGTGGTCGCGGTGCTGCTGGCGCTGACGGTGCGCCTCACCGAGTCCCCTTACGGGCGCGCGCTGCGCTCGGTGCGCGACGACGAGGTCGCCGCGCGCTCGCTGGGCAAGCGCACGCCGGCGCTGAAGCTGGGCGCGTTCGCCGTGGGCGGCGCCCTGGCGGGCTTCGCCGGAAGCCTCTGGACGCACTCGCTGGGCGTGGTGCACGTGGGCCAGTTCGTGCCGATCGTGACCTTCCAGGTGTGGCTGGCGGTGCTGATGGGCGGCTCCGGCAACGCCTATGGCGCCCTGCTGGGCTCGCTCGCCCTGATGGCCATCACCCAGGGCACCCGCTTCCTGGGCGACATCCCGTTGCTGTCCGGGCTCACGCGGCGCAACCCCAGCTTCGTGCCGTCGCTGCGCTTCGTGCTCATCGGGCTGCTGCTCATCGGCGTGGTGCGCTTCTTCCCGCGCGGGATCCTGCCCGAACGGCCGCGGCGCCCGCGGCGGCGGGCGGAGCCGAGCGGGCGCCAGGCCCCGACCGGCGCCGACGCCGGCGGAATCGGCGCCACCGGCGGCGAAGAGGCGGGCGACGCGCCGCCCGGGAAGGATCCCCGGTGAGCGCGGCCGCACGCACGCCGGCTCGCTCGCGGCAAGCGGGCGCCGGGCCCGCGGGCGACGACGCGCTGCTGTCGGTCGAGGGGTTGCAGAAGCACTTCGGGGGCCTGATGGCGGTCGCCGGCACCAGCTTTGCGGTCCGGCAGGGCTCCATCACCGGCCTGATCGGCCCCAACGGCGCGGGCAAGTCGACGCTGTTCGACCTCGTGACCGGCGTGACACGGCCCGATCGGGGCACCGTGCGCATCGCAGGCCGCCCGCTCACCGGGCGCGCTCCCGACGTCATCGCCCGCGCCGGCGTGGCGCGCACCTTCCAGACGCCGCGCATCTTCCCGGACATGTCGACCTGGGAGAACCTGCTGGCCGGCGGCACGCGCCATCCCGGCGAGACCCTGCTGGGCGGGCTGGTGCTCGGGCGGGCGGCCCGGACGCGTGAGCGGGCGCTGCAGGCGCGCGCCACGGAGCTGCTCGCCTTCCTCGGCCTCGAGCGCGTGGCCGGTCAGGCGGCGCGCGAGCTCTCCGGCGGGCAACGCAAGCTGCTCTCGCTGGGACGCGCGTTGATGACCGAGCCACGCCTGTTGATGCTCGACGAGCCCGCCGCGGGCGTGAACCAGACGCTCACCCGCACCCTGATGGCGCGCATCCGCGACGTCAACGCCGGGGGCGTGACGGTGCTGGTGGTGGAGCACGACATGGACCTCATCATGCGGCTGTGCGAACGCGTGGTCGTGATGCACCACGGGAGCGTCCTCGCCGAGGGCACGCCCGAGGAGGTGCAGCGCGACGAGCGCGTGCTCGAAGCCTACCTGGGGGGCGCAGCGTGACCGGGGGCCGGCCGCTGCTCGAGGTGGATGCCCTGGACGCGGGTTACGGCGCGCTGCAGATCCTCTTCGGGGTGTCGCTGAACGTTCTGGAGGGCGAGCAGCTGCTGGTGTTCGGCCCCAACGGCGCCGGCAAGAGCACATTGATGAAGGCGCTGGTGGGGCTGGCCACCGTGTCCGGAGGCGAAGCGCGGCTGGCGGGGCACCGGGTCACCGGGCTCCCCACCGAGGCGGTGGTGCGGCGGGGCATCGGCTACGTCCCGCAGATCAGCAACGTCTTCGGGTCGATGTCGGTCGAGGAGAACCTGGAGATGGGCGGGGCGCAGCTCGGCCGCGGCGCCGCGAAGCGCATCCGTGAGCTCTTCGAACTGTTCCCGCTGCTGTTCGAGCGGCGCCGGCAGCTGGCGCGGACGCTCTCGGGCGGGCAGCGCCAGGTGCTGGCCATGGCACGCGCGCTCATGCCCGAGCCCGATCTGCTGCTGCTCGACGAGCCGTCGGCAGGGCTCTCGCCCGGCATGGTGCGCCTCATCTTCGAGACCGTCACGGACATCTGCCGGACGGGGACGTCGGTGCTGATGGTCGAGCAGAACGCCCGGCAGGCGCTGGAGCACGTCGACCGGGGCGTGGTACTGGAGAACGGCAGCGTGCGCTTCGAGGGACCCGCCCAGGAGCTACGCAAGCGCGAGGACATCGGAGCGCTCTACCTGGGAGTAAACAAGGACCGTTGAGCACGGTGCCGTACGACGCGCTCAGGCGAGCGCCGCCAGCACGCACTTGAGGTGGGCGTAGGCGTACCTGCCGCCGAGCGCCTCGAACAGCGGTTTGAGCCGGGACCGGGCGTCGTCCGGCAGCGCCTCGTAGGCGCGCTCCACCTCGTCGATCTGCTCGCGCGCCAGCCCGGTCGCCTCCTCCACGGTGAGGTCGCCGCGCCTCACCAGCTCGGCGAGGTGCCCCTCCACCGTGCGGACCTTGAGGTTGCGCATGCTCGCGACCGCTTCCGGGGCGTACCCCTGCAACAGCAGCTCGCGCGTGCGCTCGACGGTATCGAGATCGTCGGTGAAGGCCGGAGGATCGCCGGCACCGTCGGCTTCCGGGCGCGCCTGCTGCTGCGCGCCAGCGAAGAGCGGAGGCGCGGCGCCGTCCGCGGACACCTCCCGCGACACCGCCCGCGGGACCGTCCGCCGATCGGGCGCCGTCCGCCGCAGGCTCGTCGCCCGCGACCTCCCTCACCACCTCGAGGAAGGCCGCCCCGTAGCGCTCCAGCTTGGCCGCGCCCACCCCCGACACGGTCGCCAGCTGGTCGGCCGTGCGCGGCGCGCGCTCGGCCATCTCGCGCAGCGTGGCGTCGTGGAAGATCACGTACGGCGGCACCCCCTGCTCCTCCGAGAGCCGCTTGCGCAGCACCCGCAACGCCTCGAAACACTCCAACTCGACGCCAGAGAGCTCGGCCGCCACCCGCCCTCGCGTGGCGCCTCGGGCGGCGCGGGTCCCCGCGCTCGGTGCGGGGTCGCGTCGCAGCGTCAGCGACGCCTCGCCCCTGAGCAGCGCGGCGCTTCGCGGGGTCAGCTTGAGCGAGCCGTGCCCCTCTGCGTCCGTCCCGAGGTAGCCGGTGGCGACCAGCTGCCTCAGCACGGCCCGCCACTGCCGCTCGCTGAGCTCGGACCCCACGCCGAACGTCGGCAGGGCATCGTGCCCGAACCGGCGCATGCGCGGCGTGTCCTTGCCCAGCAGCACGTCGACGAGGTGCCCGGCGCCGAACCGCTGGCCGGTGCGCGCCGCCGCCGAGAGCGCCTTCTGCGCCACCACGGTGCCATCGAAGGTGTCCACCGGCGCGAGGCAGGTATCGCAGTTGCCGCAGGGGCCCTGATAGCGCTCGCCGAAGTACGCCAGAAGCACCTCGCGACGGCACCCGGCCGTCTCGCAGAAGCCGAGCAGGGCGTCGAGCTTCTGCCCCTCGACGCGCTTGAAGGCGTCGTCGGCCTCCGACGAGGCGAGCATGCGGCGCATGGTGACCACGTCGCCCAGACCGTAGGTCATGAAGGCGTCGGCGGGCAACCCGTCGCGCCCCGCCCGGCCCGTCTCCTGGTAGTAGCCCTCCAGGCTGCGGGGCGCGTCGAGGTGCGCCACGAAGCGCACGTCGGGCTTGTCGATCCCCATGCCGAAAGCGATGGTCGCGACCACCACCACCCCGTCCTCGCGCAGGAAGCGCTCCTGGTGCCGACGGCGCGTGTCGCCATCGAGGCCCGCGTGGTAGGGCAACGCGTCCACGCCGTGCTTGCGCAGCCACGAGGCGGTGCCGTCGACGCTGCGACGCGACAGGCAATAGACGATGCCTGCCTCCCCCTGGTGGCCGCGGCGGTAGAAGTCGAGGAACTGCTGGCGGGCGTTGTTCTTGTCCACCACCGTGTAGCGGATGTTGGGCCGGTCGAAGCTGGCGATGAAGCGCTCGGCCCCGCCGAGGTGGAGCTTCTCGGCGATCTCCCCGCGCGTCACCGCGTCCGCCGTGGCCGTGAGCGCGATGCGCGGCGTGTCCGGGTAGCGCTCGGCCAGCAGGCCGAGGCCGATGTACTCCGGGCGGAAGTCGTGCCCCCACTGCGACACGCAGTGCGCCTCGTCGATGGCGAACAGCGCCAGCGGCGCGCCGTCGAGCAGGGCCAGGAAGCGCTCGGTCAGGAGCCGCTCGGGCGCCACGTAGATGAGGTCGAGGTCCCCGCGCTGGAGCGCGCGCTCCACCTCGCGTGCCTCGGCGGCCCCCAGGCTGGAGTTGAGGAAGGCCGCCCGCACCCCGGCCTGCCGGAGCGCGCCGACCTGGTCCTGCATCAGGGCGATGAGCGGCGACACCACCACGCCCACGCCCGGCCGCAGCATCGCCGGGATCTGGTAGCACAGCGACTTGCCGCCCCCCGTAGGCATGAGCACCAGGGCGTCCCCGCCGACGAGCAGCCGCCCGATGATCTCCTCCTGTGCGCCACGGAAGGCATCGAAGCCGAAGCGCTCGCGCAGCACGCGGCGGGCGTCCTGCATCGTCGCGCTCAGTCGACCCACTCCCCGTCGCGCATCAGGGGGGTGCGGGCCCCGTCAGCCGCCACGCCGTCGACATCGGTCTCGCGCGAACCGATCATGAAGTCGACGTGGGTCAGCGAGTCGTTGAGCCCGGCCGCGCGCGCGTCCTCCTCGCCCAGCTCCGCGCCGCCTCGAACGCTCACCGGGTACGCCTTGCCGAGCGCGATGTGGCTGGCGGCGTTCTCGTCGAACAGCGTCTCCCAGAACAGCACGCCGGCACGCCCGATGGGGCTGGAGTCGGGCACGAGCGCCACCTCACCGAGGCGCGAGGCGCCCTCGTCGGTGTCCAGGATGCGCCGCAGCGCCGCCTCACCGCGGCCGGCCCGCGCCTGCACCACGGCCCCCGCCTCGAAGCGGAGCTCGAAATCGTCGATCACGGTGCCGCCGTTGACCAGCGGCCGGCTGGCCCGCACCACGCCTTCGACGCGCGCGCGGTGGGGTGCGGTGAAGACCTCCTCCGTGGGCATGTTGGGGACGAAGGACGCGCCGGAGGGCGCGGTGGCGCTGGCGCCCTCCCAGCGGTGGCCGTCGGCCAGCCCCACGCGCAGATCCGTGCCCGGGCCGGTGAAGTGCAGGGCCGCGAAGGCGTGCGCGTCGAGGGCCTCGCGGCGGCCGCGGAGGGCCTCGACGTGGCTGCGCCAGGCCTCCACCGGGTCCGGCCGGTCGAGGCGCACGGCGGTCCGGATGGCGGCCCAGAGGCGCGCGACGGCATCGTCCGGCTCGAGCCCGGGGAACACCTTTCGGGCCCAGGCGAGCCCCGGGTAGGCGGCCACGCACCAGGGCACGCCGTCGCTCATCACGAGGCGCTGGTGGTCCCGGTTGGCGCGCTGCCAGGCCTTGGCGTAGCGCGACCAGCGCTCCGGGTCGGTGCCCTCGAGCAGATCCGGGTCGTCGCCCACCAGCGACAGCACGGCGTAGCCCTGCTCCCCCATCTGGCGCATGCCGTCGGCGCGCCACTGCGGCACGGTCTCGAAGGAGTCCTGCGGGGCGTGGCGGAAGCGGGCCCGGGTGACCCCGGCGTCGCTCCACAGCACCTCCACCAAGCGCGCGCCGCCGCGATAGGCGGCCTCCGCCACGCACCGCACCAGCGGCGCGGCCTCGGTCTGGGCACGGACCATCAGGCCCTGGCCAGCCTGCAGGTTGACGCCGACACGCAGCAGCAGGTCGGCGTAGACGGCGAAGCGCTCGTCGTCGCGGCTGGGGGTTGGCGCGGTGGCATCCGTCATGTCGGTCCGATGCTACCAGGCGCCGCAGCATCCGCCACGGCGGCCTAGGCCGTCACGGCGTGCGCGTCCAGGCCGCGGCCCGCGCGTGGCGTTGGGCCACCGCCCGCAGCGCCGCGGCGTCGCTCGCGCCGTCCTCGGTGAGCAGCGCATCGAACCAGGAGAGCGGCGTGGGCTCGAACCACGGCGAGCGCCACGCCACGTCCGCCGCCTCCTCCGGGACCTCCTCTACGAGCACGGCGGTCGGCCGCGCGTCCGTCGCCGCGACCTTATCGCCGGCGGCCAGCGCGACGCACCTGAGCCCGGCCTCCCGCGCCGCGAGCACCGCGCCCCGGGTGCCGACCTTGTTCACGAGACCGTGCTCCGGGAAGATGCCGTCGGCCCCCACCAGCAATAGCTCGATGCGCTCGTCGGCGAGCGCCCAGGGCAGTGCGGCGTCCGGGACCAGCAGCACCGGCACCCCGTGGGAACGCAGGGACCGCGCCAACCCGACGCCCTCGCCACCGGGGCGCGACGCGGCCACCACCACGAGCGCCGGCGGCGGATCCGCGCGGAGCAGCGCGCGCTCCACCGTTCCGGAGCGTGACACGGTGGCGACGCGGGCGCCGGCCGCCTCCCGCGCCCCCGCCGCCACGACACGCTCCTCGGCCTCGAAGGCCGCCCTCAGGCGGCCGTGCGCCGCCGCCTCGAGGCGCAGCGCCGGATCGACGCCGTCGGCGCGCCCCCGGCGCAGCGCCTCGCTCACGGCGGCGTCGATGCGGGTGCGCACCACCGGCATCGCCGGCCGCGCGCGCCGGAGGTCGAGGGCGAGCTCGCGCAGCGCGGCCCACGCGTCGCGCCGGGGAGGGCCGCCGGCCCCGGGCCGCGCCGCATCGCCCGGCGGCGCCGGCGCCTGCGCGCGCTCCGCCGCGGCGTCGCGCAGCACCTCCAGCGCGCGCAGCGACAACGCGGCCGCGCCCACCTCCCGGTCGCCCGCAAGCCCCTGCTGCGTGGGGGCGACGCGCCGGTAGGAGGTCCACAGGCGCGGCACCGTCCTGCGGCGCAGGATCTCGCCCGGAGACACCCACTCCCCCTCGACGGCCTCCCAGTCGAGCCGCGCGCGGCGGTGCTCGGCATCGAACAGGAAGGGGTGAACGAGCCAACGCCGCCCGGCATCGGCGTCCTCCACCAGGAACGGCTCGCCGCGCTTCACCAGGGTGACGGCCTCCTCCAGCCCCGTCTCCTCCCTTATCTCGCGCCACGCCCCCTCGGTGGGGTCGCCCTCGGCGTAGCCGGAGATGGCGCCCCACGCGCCCCGGTAGCTGCCCACCTCGGCGCTGCGCCGCACCAACAGCACCTCGCCGCGGTGGCGCAGGAAGCAGGTCACCACCTCGGCCGCAGGCGCATCCTCGTGGGGTCGCGCGGCGGCCCCGGCGCCCGCCCCGCGGTCCTCGCTGTGCGGTGTGCGCGCGTGCATCGCTGCCAGTATAGGAACGCATGCGCCGACGCCGGTCGCGTGCCCGACCCGCCGCGGGGCCGAACGGCGCGCGCGCCGCGTCGCCTCCGCCGCACGCCGCCAGGGCACCACTCACGTATAGTGGAGGGCGTGAGGCGCGGCGCCCGAGGCGCGGCGCCCGCCACAATCCGACATCCTTCGGGGCAGGGTGAAATCCCCGACCGGCGGTGAGCGCGCCCTTCGCGCGCGCGAGTCCGCGAAGCCCGGCCGAACCGGGCCCGAACCGGTGCGAATCCGGTACCGACGGTGAGAGTCCGGACGGAAGAAGGAGGTGAGCGTTTCGCGGCCACGCGCCGCGAGCGCGCAGCATGGCGCACTTCGACCCATCGAACACATCCGACCGCGGCGGACCTCGTGGCGACGCGTCCGTGCGCGCCCCCGCCAGCGGCGACCTGCGCTTCATGGCGCGCGCCCTGGAGCTGGCCGAGCGGGGCCGCGGTCAGGTCTCCCCCAATCCGATGGTGGGCTGCGTGCTGGTCCTCGACGGCGAGATCGTCGGCGAGGGGTGGCACCGGCGGGCCGGCCGGCCCCACGCGGAGACCCTGGCCCTGGAGGCGGCGTCGGACCGGGCCCGCGGGGCCACCGCCTTCATCACCCTCGAGCCGTGCAACCACCACGGCCGCACCCCGCCCTGCACGGAGGCCCTCATCACCGCCGGCGTGGACCGCGTGGTGATCGCGGCGGTCGATCCCAACCCCCTGGTCAACGGGGCCGGCGTGCGCCGCCTGCAGGAGGCCGGCATCCGCGTGGAGGTCGGGCTGCTCGAGGCCGAGGCCAAGGCGCAGAACGAGGTGTTCCGCACCGCCCAGCTCTCCCGCCGCCCCTTCGTGCTGTACAAGACCGCCATGACACTCGACGGCAAGATCGCCACGCGCACCGGCCAGTCGCGCTGGGTGACCGGCGAGGCGGCCCGCGACCGGGTCCAGCGTTGGCGCAACGAGCTCGACGCCGTGGTGGTGGGCATCAACACGGTCCTGCTCGACGACCCGCTGCTCACGACGCGGGTCGAGGGCGGGCGCACCCCGGTGAAGGTCGTGTTCGACTCGGTGGCGCGCACGCCGGCCCACGCCCGGCTGTTCGAGCCGGACCAGGAGCAGCGGCCCGCACGGGTGATCGTGTTCGTGACGGAGAAGGCGTCGGGGGCGCGCGTCGCGGAGCTGCGCGAGCGCGGCGCCGAGGTCATCGTCACCTCCGCGGTGCGCGGCCGCACGGATGTGCGCGCCGCGCTCTCCCACCTGCTCGAGCGCGACCTCACCAGCCTGCTGCTCGAGGGTGGGGGCACGCTGGCGTGGGCATTCTTCGAGGCCGAGGCCGTCGACCGCGTGGCCTGGTTCATCGGACCCAAGCTGCTCGGCGGCGCGGGCGCGACCCCCCTCGGCGGCCTGGGCGTGTCCAGCATGGACGACGCCCTCACCCTCACCGAGTTCAGCACCGAACGGATCGACGGCGACCTGCTCGTGAGCGGTCGCGTGCGCTACCCGCAGCGGGCGGCGGCCCCGGCCGATGCGGCCGCGCCCGCCGCCGCGGCGGGGACACGGGCCACCATCGGCGACGAACGGACGGTGGGTTGAGGTGTTCACCGGCATCGTAGAGGAGACCGGCCGCGTGCGCAGCGCCGAGCGGAGCGGGGGCATCCTGCGCCTAGGCATCGAAGCCGAGCGCGTGCTGGACGATCTCGCCATCGGCGACTCCGTGGCGGTGGCCGGCTGCTGTCTGACGGTCGTGGGCCGCGACGGGGGCGGCTTCGAGGCGGAGCTGTCCACCGAGACCCTCGAGAAGACCGCACCGCGTTGGGAGCCCGGAAGCCGCGTCAACCTGGAGCGGGCGCTGCGCGCCGACGGGCGCTTCGGGGGCCACATCGTGAGCGGCCACGTCGAGGGCGTGGGGCACGTGCTGGCCGCGCAGCGGGAACCGGGATCGCTGGTGTTGACGGTGGCGGCGCCCCCCGCGATGGCGCCGTACCTGCTCCCCAAGGGGAGCATCACGGTGGACGGTGTGAGCCTCACCCTGGTGGACGTCGGGGGCCCTGGGGGCACCCGCGCCGATCTCCCGCCGCACGCCTTCACGCTGTGGCTCATCCCGCACACGCTGGCCGTCACGACGCTGGGCGAGCTGCACGAGGGGAGCCCCGTCAACCTCGAGAGCGACGTGTTGGCACGCTACGCCGAGCGCTGGTCGCGCCTGGCCGAGGCCGACGCCCTACCGGAGGGGGCGGCGCCCCCGCCGCGCACGCCCGACGGGGGTGCGGCATGAGCGCACACCACGGCGAACTCGCACCGGTCGACACCCTGCTCGAGGACCTGCGCGCCGGCCGACCCATCGTGCTGGTCGACGACGAGGACCGGGAGAACGAGGGCGACCTCATCGTGGCCGCCGAACACGTCACCGCCGAGTCGCTGGCGTTCATGATCCGCTACACCGGCGGGGTCGTCTGCCTGGCCCTGAGCGACGCGCACGCCGACGCGCTCGAGCTGCCCCCCATGGTCCAACACAACACCGCCAAGCGCAGCACGGCCTTCACGATCTCCATCGAGGCCCGCGAGGGTGTGGACACCGGCATCAGCGCCAAGGACCGGGCCACCACCATACGAGCCGCCATCCGCGACGGCGTGACGGCCGCGGACCTGGCGCGACCGGGCCACGTCTTCCCGTTGCGCGCGCGCGCGGGCGGGGTGCTGCGGCGCGCCGGCCACACCGAGGGGGCGGTGGACCTGTGCCGCCTCGCGGGCCTCAGGCCCGCCGGGGCGCTGTCCGAGCTGATGCACGACGACGGGACCATGATGCGGTTGCCGGCCATCCTGGACTTCGCTCGCAGCCACGACCTGCACGTGGGCACCATCGCCGGGCTGATCGCGTACCGGCTGGAGCGGGAGAGTTTCGTCGAGCGCGCCGCCAGCGCCCGGCTCCCCACCCCCTGGGCGGAGTTCACGGTGGTCGGCTACACGGACCGCCTCAACGACAACGAGCACGTCGCGCTGGTGCTGGGCGAGGTCGACGTCGACGAGCCGGTGCTCGTGCGGATGCACTCCGAGTGCCTGACCGGGGACGCGCTGCACAGCCTGCGCTGCGACTGCGGCTTCCAGCGGGACGCGGCGCTCAAGGCCATCGCGGACGCGGGCCGCGGGGTACTGGTCTACCTCCGTCAGGAGGGGCGCGGCATCGGCCTGCTCAACAAGATCCGCGCCTACCGCTTGCAGGACGAGGGGGCGGACACGGTGGAGGCCAACGAGCGCCTGGGATTCCCCGCCGACCTGCGCGACTACGGCATCGGAGCGCAGATCCTGGTGGACCTCGGCGTGAAGCGCATCCGGCTGCTGACCAACAATCCGCGCAAGGTCGCCGCGCTGCAGGGCTACGGCATGAGCATCACCGAGCGCGTGCCGCTGCACGCCGGCACCAACCCGTACAACCAGCGCTACCTGGAGACGAAGATCGCCAAGCTCGGGCACCTGGAGGATTGAGCGCGGTCGTCGGCGCGCGCCCCCGCCGGGGCGCTGGCCGGCGCGCACGGCGCCCGGGGGGCGAGCGCGGATCTGTAAGAGAACGGCCGACCAACGGTCCGTCGCCGCATGATGCAGTACAGAGAGCCGTCGATGTTCTCGGCGCCCTCCGCGCCCGCACGGCGCGGGCGGCGCCGCCGCGTCCCGACCGAGGGGGTGCCCATGACGATCTTCCAGGACCGTAGCCAGGCCGGGCGCGAGCTCGCCTGGCGCCTGTCGACCTACGCCGACCGACCCGGAGCGCTGGTCCTCGGGCTTCCGCGCGGGGGTGTGCCGGTCGCCGCCGAGGTGGCCGCCGCCCTGCACCTGCCGCTGGACGTGTTGGTGGTGCGCAAGCTGGGGGTGCCGGGGCACGAGGAGCTGGCCATGGGGGCGGTGGCGGCCGGCGGCGTGCGGGTGCTCAACGACGCCATCGTGCGGCAGCTCGCCATCAAACCGCACACGCTCGAGCGCGTCACCGAGGTGGAGCGCGCGGAGCTGCTGCGGCGCGAGGGGCGGCTGCGCGGCGGACTCCAGGCCGTCCGGCTGCGCGGCCGGGTGGTCGTGCTGGTCGACGACGGCGTGGCGACGGGCGCCACCATGCGCTCGGCCGTGGCGGCCGTGCGCGCCGCCGGGGCCGCGCGCGTGGTGGCCGCCACGCCGCTGGCCTCCCCCGAGGCCGAGGCGCTCCTGCGTCACGAGGCCGACGAGGTCGTGTGCCTCCAGACGCCCGACCCCTTCGTCGCGGTGGGGCACTGGTACCAGCACTTCCCCCAGACCGAGGACGAGGAGGTGCGGGCGCTGCTGCAGGAGGCCGAGGCGCGGGCCGCGCGCGAGGCCGGCGAGGCGCCGGAGGGGGGGACGGCGTGAGCCCGGGGCCGGGCTCAGGGTCGGGCGGGGCGGCCGTCGGGGTGGAAGTGTCCCCCCTCCCGCGCCAGCCGCCGCAGGCCGTCGGCCGGAGCGAAGCGGCGCCCATGGCGCTCCGCCAGCGTCTCGAGGCGCGTCACCACCTGCGCCGCCCCGAGGCGGTCGGCCCAGCGGAACGGGCCCCCGGTGTAGGGCGGGAAACCCAGGCCGAAGACCGCGCCGACGTCGCCGTCGGTGGCCGAGCGCAGCACGCCCTCGTCGAGGCAGCGCACCGCCTCGTCGAGCATCAATAGCGCCAGCCGGTCCCGGATGTCCGGCGCCGGCCAGCGGCGCCTCGGGCCCAACCCCGCGGCGGCGTACACCCCCCGATCCAGCTCGCGCCCCCGCCGGGCGGCGCGGTAGCGGTAGAAGCCCTTGCCTGCCTTCCGCCCCCCGTAACCGGCCGCCCTCAGGCGGGCGAGGAGCCCGTCGTCCGGCATCGCGCGCTCGGCGAAGAGGTCGGCCAGGACCCCCTGGATCTTCTCGGCCACGTCGAGCCCCACGTCGTCGAGCAGGGCGAAGGGGCCGAGCGGGAAGCCGAATGCGCGCATCGCCTCGTCGACGCTCGTCACGTCGGCACCCTCGGCCAAGAGCCGCTGCGCCTCGGCCATGTACAGCGCCAGGATGCGGGTGGTGTAGAAGCCGGGACCGTCCCCGACCACGATGACCACCTTGCCCTGGGCGAGACCCAGCTCGACCGCCGTGCCCAGCGCCCTGGTCGTCGTGCGCTCCGTGCGCACCACCTCCAGCAGCGGCATGCGCGGCACCGGCGAGAAGTAGTGCATGCCGACGATCGCCTCGGGGCGCCGGGCGCCGTCCGCCAGCGAGGTGATGGGGATGGAGGAGGTGTTGCTGGCGTAGACGTGGGTCTCGCCCGTCACCGCCTCCACCTCGTCGCGCACCGCGCGCTTCAGCGCGAGGTCCTCCGGCACCGCCTCGATGGTGAGGTCGGCGGCCGCCAGCGAGGCGAGCGTGTCCAGCGGCGTGACGCGCTCCAGCCGGCGGTCCCGCTCGAAGCGCGTCAGCCCCTTGCCGATGCGCCGCGTCAGCCCCCGGTACACCGCGCGCTTGCCCGCGGCCGCGAGCGTAAGGTCCCGGTCCTCCAGCAGCACCTCGAGGCCGGCCCTGGCGCTCACCTCGGCGATGCCGGAGCCCATCAGCCCCGCTCCCGCCACGCCTACGGTGCGCACCGGCGCCGCCGCCTCGCGCCAGGGGTTGCGGCGGGCCCCGCTGCGCGCCAGGAACAGCGCGATGAGGGCTCGGGCCTCGGGCGTGGCGAGCAGCTCGGCGAAGGCGTCGGCCTCGGCCTCCAGCCCGGCCGCGGCGCCGCGCTCCACACCGCGGCGCACGGCCGTGACGATGCGCTCGGGAGCCGGGTAGTGGCCGTGCCCCTCGGCCCGGACGCGTGCCGCCGCACGCCGCCACAGCAGCCCGCGCAGGCCTGGCAGGGCCAGCAGGCGTGCGGCAAGGGGCGGCGGGGACGGCGCGGGGCGCCAACCGCCGTCCGCCAACCCGGCGGCGGCACGCAACGCGGCGGCGACCAACCCCTCACGGTGGACCAGCGCGTCGACCAACCCCAGGCGCAACGCGTCGCGGGCGAAGACGTCCCGGCCGCTGAGCAGCAGGTCGAGCGCACGCGGCAGCCCCACGCGCCGCGGCAGCCTCTGGCTCCCACCCAGCCCCGGCACCAGCCCGAGCCTCACCTCGGGCTGCGCGAAGCGGGTGGAGGGCGCGTCGCTGGCGACGATGGCGCGACAGGCCAGCGCCAGCTCCAGCCCACCCCCCATGCAGGCGCCGTCCACCGCCGCCACCACCGGCACCCGCAGCCGTTCGATGCGGTCGAGAAGCGCCTGCCCGGCCCGCACGAGGGGCCGCACGCCCGCGCCCTCGCCGAGGTCGAGGTCGAGGAAGCGCTCGATGTCCGCCCCCGCCAGGAACCCGCCCTCTGCACGGCTCGCCAGGACGACGCCGCGCACTCCGGCATCGGCCTCCAGCGCGTCGAGCACGCCGCTCAGCGCGTCTATGAGCTCCGGGCCGAGCGTGTTGACGCGCCTCGTCCCGGGATCGAGCCACAGGACCGCGAGCCCCTCCGGCCGGCGCTCGAGCTCCAAGCGGCTCACGCCCCGCACCGCCGCAACAGCGCGGCGTAGCCCTGCCCGCCCGCGGCGCAGGCTGCCACCAGCGCCAGCTCGGCGTCCTCGTGCTCGAGCCGGTGCACCGCGGTGTTGACCAGGCGCGCCCCGGTGGCGCCGAAGGGGTGACCCAGCGAGATCGACCCTCCCCAGGGGTTGATGCGTTCGAGCGCCGGGTCTGCGGCGACGGCCTCGCCGCGGCCGAGAGCATCGCGGGCGAAGGTGCTGGAGGCCAGCGCGGCCAGCACCGCCAGCACCTGGCCGGCGAAGGCCTCGTGCAGCTCCACGACGCCCACGTCGTCGAAGCGCAGCCCGTTGCGCGCGAGCAGGCGCGGGATGGCGTAGGCCGGCCCGAGCAGCAGCTCGTCGCCGGGGTCCTGGGCCACGAACAGGCCGTCCACCACGGTCGCGCGTGGGCGCAGGCCGTCGGCGCGCGCACGCCGCTCCTCCATCAGCAAGGTCACGGCGGCGCCGTCGGTGAGGGGGCTGCTGTTCCCGGCCGTGACGGTACCGAAGGGTCGCACGAAGGCCGGCGGCAGGGCCGCCAGGCGCTCGGCGTCCGTGTCCTCGCGGATGGTGTCGTCCCGCGTCACGGGCTCGAACCGCTCGGCCGGGGCGACGGGGGTGATCTCGGCGGCCAGCCACCCCTCCCGGCGGGCCCGCGCAGCCCCGCGGTGGGAGCGAAGGGCGTAGGCATCCTGCTCCTCGCGCGAGATGCCGAAGGCCGCGGCCAGCCGGTCGGCGCTGCGCCCCATGGTCTCACCGGTGCTGAACTCGGCGATGGCGGGCGGGCGCGGGAGGAGGTCGCGCCACCGCAGGCCGGGCAGCGCCCCGCGCCAGTCGAGCGGGCCGCGGTAGCGGCGCGCCTCGAACAACCGCCGCCGCACGCCGCGGGGGAAGCCGATGGGGACGTCACCGAGCATCTCCACACCGCCCGCCAGCACCGTCGTCGCCTGGCCGGCGAGGATCGCCAACACCCCGTCGTGAATGGCCCGATTGGCGGAGATGCACGCCTGTGTGACGGTGTGCGCCGGCACGCCATCGGGGAGGCCGGCGGCGAGCGCCGCATCGCGCGCGATGTTGGTGGTCGCCGGATTCTGGACCACGGTCCCGAGCACCACCTGGTCGACCGCCGCGCCGTCGAGGCCGGTGCGCCGCAACAGGCCGTGGATGGCCATGCGCGCCAGGTCGTACGCGATCAGGTCGGCGTAGCCGCCCCCGGCGCGGAGGAACGGGATGCGGCTGCCATCGACGATGGCCACCGACGTTGCACTCGGTTCAAGCATGGCCCACTGTACACGCGACGCCGCCCGGCTCCGGAATCCGCCTGCGCCGCCACCCACACAGCCGCCACACCCGTGCCCCCCGGCCGGTCCGGCGGCCGCGCCGCGGCGCCGCGCGGCGGGCGACGAAGGGGGATCAGGCCAGCAGTCGCAGGAGCGCGGCGTCCGGCTGGGTCCGCGCGCCGACGCGCTCGATGACCCACTCGGAGACGCGCGTCGCGAAGCGCGCGGCGTCCGTGGGCGTGGCGCCGCGAAGCCAGCGGGAGAGGAAGGCTCCCGCGAATGCGTCGCCCGCGCCGGTGGCATCCACCAGGTTGTTGCTGTGGGGGGCGATGGCGATGGCGCGCGCGCCGTCGAAGAGCAACGCGCCCTTGGCGTCGAGCTTCAGGGCGATCATGGCACCCGGGTAGCACTCGGCGAGGGCCCGCGCGATGGCCTCGGGGTCGTGCTCCCCCGAGAGGACCACGCCCTCCTCGTAGTTGGGCAACAGCAGGTCGACGCCGAGGTCGCGCGTGACCTGGAGGAAGCTCCCCACCCCCATCTCCTCGATCATCTGGAACGAGCCCGGGTCGAGCGACACGCGGGCGCCGCCCGCCTTGGCGATCTCCGCGGCGCGCCGCGCAGCGGACCGCGGGGGATCGGCGAAGAACGACCAGGCCGTCAGGTGCACGTGCTCGGAACCGGCCAGCAGGGCGTGCGGCAGCTCCGAGGGGAGCAGATAGTGGTCGGCACCCTTGCCCGACACCATCGACCGTTGCCCCTGGTCGTCGATCCACACCGCCACCGAGCCCGTGAGGTGGGCGTCGGTGGTCACCAGATGGGCGTCGACCCCCTCGGCCCGGAGGTCGGCCTCCGCCAGGTCGCCGAAGCGGTCGCGGCCGATCTTGCCCACGAAGCTGGTCGGGAGCCCGCAACGGCAGGCCCACACGGCCACGTTAGCGGCGCTTCCCCCCGGCGCCAGCATCACCTCACCGAACGTGTCGCCCCCCGCCAGGAGCGGCGTGTTGGTACGGATGAGGACGTCCCAGGCGTAATCGCCGACGACGGTGAGTGCGTTGGCCACCGGCGGAGTCTAGCGCGGCGACGGCAGCCGCAGCAGCTGCCCCTGCAGATCGGTCGTCGCCCGCGGGCCCGCGGCATCACACCACACGTCGATCTCGCTGCGTACGCCGAAGTGCGGGTAGTAGACGCCCGGTTCGATCGTCACCCCTACCCCGGGCAGCAGCCGGCGGCGCTCGCGCGTTTCGAAGTCATCGAGATGGGCCGCATCGCCGTGGGTGCTGGCGCACCCCAGGCTGTGCCCGGTGCGGTGGAAGAACGCCGGCCCGTGCCCGCGGTCGTCCAGCACCGCGCGGGCGGCGCGGTCGATCTCGCGCCCCTCAGGGTAGCGGCCGGCGGCGTAGGCCTCACAGAGCGCCCGGAAGGCGGCGTCGCGGGCCTCGCGCACGGCGTCGAAGGCGTCGGCCAGCTCGCTCGAGGGCTCGCCGCTGACGGCCATCCAGGTGACGTCGGCGTAGGGCGCGTCGAGGTCGTGGGCGCGCTTGGCCCATAGGTCGATGAGCACCACGTCCCCCGCACGCAGCACCGCATCGGCCCCCTCCCTCGGCACGTAGTGGGGGTCCCCGGCGTGCGCCCCGAAGCTCACGTTCGAGGGGTGGCCCTGCGAGAAGCCGCGCTCATCGAAGAAGGCGGTGATCACGTGCTGGACCTCGGTCTCGCGCACCTCCTGACCGAGGCCCGTGCGCTCGGCCAGGAAGGCGAAGGCGTGGTCCTTGGCGGCCAGCACCACCTCCGCAGCGTCGAGGTGGGCGTCGAGCTGTCCGGGCGTCCAGCGGTTCAGCGCCTGGGCCACGTCTCCGGAGGAGACGACCTCGACGCCGAGGCCGCGCACGAACTCCACGGTGCCCGCGTCCACGCTGCCGACGTAGGGGTTGTCGCCCTCCGGGGAGTACTCCATGGCGACGCGACGGGCGCCGCGCACCAGGCGCGCCGCCTCGCGCTCGAGGTCCCCGCGGCTACCGTAGCTGCGCACCTCGAAGGGGAGCTCCGGCAGCGAGCCACGCTCGATGGCATGGACCAGCAGCACGGGATCGCCCTCGCGCGGAACCAGCAGGAGCACGCGCCGGGAGCCGACGCCGCCGGCCAGCAGCGGCCGGATGATGGCGTGTGCGGTGGGGTTGCTGCCGCGGAAGTCGTAGAGCAGCCAGGCATCGATGTCGGCCTCTGCCAGGCCCTGCTGGGCGGAACGGATCCAATCCATGCGCCAGTCTACCCGCGGCGCGCGCGGGGCCCTTGGCGGGGCGTCGCCCGCGGGGGAACGCTCAGTACACGAACTCGTCGATGTGGTACAGCGCCACGGTGACCGCGGGCGCGGCGGCGCGGGCGGCGTCACGCAGGCGATCGTACTGGCGCCGCAGCGCCCCCGGGTCGAGCGACTCCAGGCCGTCCTCGCGCGCGCGCTCCGCGTAGCGCGAGCCGGGCTGGACCTGGAACGGCGAGAGGTACACCCGGTCACCCACCCCGAGCGGCAGACGTTGGATGAGCGCCCGCGTGTCGCGCTCGTGCTCGCGCTCGAAGGCGCGGCCCCCCGCCCCCACCATCAGGATGATCGACAGCGCCAGGCCGGCCTCCTTGAGCGCGCGCGCGAAGGCCACGGCGTCGTCCGCGCCACCGGGCTTATTGAGGTACGCCAGCAGGGCATCCGACCCGGTCTCGACACCGATGGCGACGCGCTCGAGCCCCCACGAGCGCAGCTCGCGCCAGTCCTCGGTAGGCTTTCGCTCGCCGCCGTAGACGTCCACGAAGCCCTGAACCGGCCGCCCCGGCAGGCGGCTCCTGGCCGCCTCGAAGAGCGGGCCGAGGCGCCGGTTGGACAGCACCAGCGCGTTGCCGTCGGCCAGGAAGATGCCGCCGCGCGCCGGCAGGTCCGCGCCGAGCAACTCCGCCACCGCGTCGACGTGCCTCGCGAAGTCCTCGGGATCGCGCACCGCGAACGGCCGGTCCTGGTAGAAGGTGCAGAAGGTGCAGCGGTTCCAGGAGCAGCCGTGGGTCGCCTGCAGCACCACCGCGCGGTACTGGTCCGGCGGCAGGATGCTCAGCGGCCGGTAGGCGGCCGCGAAGCGGCGCCGCTCCGCGCGCAGGCGCTCCGGCGTCCAGGCCAGCGCGCGCGCCAGCCGCTCGCGCAGGGCGTCGACCTCCCCCGCCTCCAGCGGGCGCGCAGCGCGGCCCGCGCTGCGGCGCAGCTCCCCGCGCTCGAGCGCCGCCATGGCGGCGGCGGCCACGCTACGGGCGCGCGCGAAGTGCGTCCGCGCATCCTCGTCGGGAACCCTCCAGCGGCGGCGCGTGCCGCCCTCGCTGCGCCGGCCGAAGATCTCGGACGACAGCGAACGCTTGTAGGTGCGCCCCCCCACCAGCCAGCTCAGGGGCCGCCCCTCCCGGTCGAAGGCCACCACCTCGGTTCGGTCCGGGCTGAGGGTCGTGGCGCCCGGCTGGAGCGAGACGCGCCACCCCTCGGCGGTCGGGGCCCGCCCGGCCGCGGCGGCGGGATCACGGGGCGTCGATGGGCCGGGCATGCCCCATGCTAGCGCCCTTCGCTGGGGCCTCGGTGGCCTGGCGGACGCCCTCGCCGCGCCGGACCGGCGGCGGCGCGCGCCCGCGGCACGACACCGCCGCGGGGGGCACGACGCGCCCGCGCGGGCGGCCCACCAGGTCGGCGCCCGCGGCGACGTCGGCTTAACGAGGTAGATTGGGGCATCCTCATGCCGGGCCCGACGCCACCCCCACACGGATCCGGAGTCGACGCCGACGGGCGCGCGACCGCGCCGGCCGCCGTCGATGCCGACCCCCCCGCCGTGCCGACGGGCGCCGCCGCCCGCCCCGCCGCGCCCCGCTGGTGGGGCGAGACCACGGTGCCTACGGACGAGGCGCGCCGCTGGGTCCTCGGGCCCACCCGCCTCTGGTTCGTCCGGCGCCCTCACGAGTGGCTGGTGTCGAGCGGCGCCTCGGATACGGCCGCCGACGCGGGGCTCGACGCCTCGGTCGAGGCCGACGTGGCGGAGGCGAGCGCCGCGGTGCCGGACGACGCCACCACGATGCGCTTCAGCTTCGGGGCCACCGAACCGCGGCTGCGCCTCGCGCCGCGGTTGGCGGATCGGCCGGTGGTGGTGCGGCCCGACACGCCCTTCTACGTCCCGGCCGGGGAGGAGGCGCGGCTGTTCGTCAGCACGCCGCTGTGGGTCCGGGTCAGCGTCGGGACCAAGGACACGTTCCTGATCGAGCTGCCAAGCCACCGCCTGTCCGACACCTGGTTCGGCCCCAACACCCTCGACGGCGAGCTGTGCTTCGCCGCGCGTACCAGCGCCCGGCTGGAGCTCGCGTCCCTGCCACGCCGAGCGCACCGCGCGGTGACCCCGGTGGTGGTACGCAACCGCGCCGCGGAGCCCCTGCTGCTCGACCGCCTCAAGGTACCCGTGGGGCTGCTCTCGCTCTTCGCCGACGACAGCGGGGCCGTCTGGACCGAGCGTGTGACGCTGGTGCGCGAGCAGGACGGCGACCTCGCGGCCATCCAGCTCGACCGCGGCGCGCCCCGGGAGGCTCTCGCCGCCGGCGGCGCCGCCCCCGTGCCGCTCGCGGGCCCCCGCCAGGCCACCGAATCGCGCCTCACCCTGCGCGCCTTCACGCGCCTGTTCCGGAGCTGAGGCCCGCACATCATGACCGACGTACTCGCGACCGTCACCCACACGCTGGCCTCGTGGTTCCCGCCCGAGCGCCTGGCGGCACTGCTGCGCGCGCTGGTGATGCTCGTGCTGGGCGTGCTGCTGGCGCGCCTCGCCGGCCTGGCCTTCGACCGCCGGCTGCGCCACCTCGGCAGCCAGCAGCGCGTGATCGCGCGCCGGGCCGTGGTCTACACCCTGTTGGGCATCTTCACCGTGTCGGCGCTACGCGAGCTGGGTTTCCGCTTCGACGTGCTGCTCGGCGCCGCGGGCATCGTCACGGTGGCCGTGGGCTTCGCCTCCCAGACCTCGGCCTCCAACCTCATCAGCGGCCTCTTCCTCATCCTCGAGCGGGCCGTGGAGATCGGCGAGGTGGTGCGCGTCGAGGGCGTGGTGGGCGAGGTGCTGTCGGTGGACCTCATCTCCACGAAGTTGCGCACCTTCGACAACCTGCTGGTGCGCATCCCCAACGAGACGATGGTGAAGAGCATCATCACCAGCCTCAATCGCCTCCCCATCCGGCGCTTCGATCTTCAGGTCGGTGTCGCCTACAAGGAGGACCTGGCGCGGGTGGAGGCGCTGTTGCTGGAGGTGGCGGACCGCAACCCGCTGTGCCTGGAGGAGCCCGCCCCGCTGCTCATCTCGCAGGGTTTCGGCCACTCGTCGATCGACTACCAGCTCTCGGTGTGGGCCAAGCGCGAGCACTGGCTCGAGCTCCGCAACACCATCACCCGCGAGGTGAAGACCGCGTTCGACGACAACGACATCGAGATCCCCTTCCCCCACCTCTCGCTGTACACCGGCAGCGCCAGCGAGCCCCTGCGCCTCGACCTGGGGGCGGCGGCGCGCCCGGTCGCGGGCGCCCCGGCGCCCGGCGCGCGCGACCCGATGCAGGGTGGCGGCGGCACCGGGCCGCAGCAGGGCAGCGCCGAAGGGGCGGACGCCCCCGGCCACGGCCGGAAGCCGGACCCGCGCGGCTGAGGCGCGGGCGCTCGAGCGGCGCCCGCGAAGCACCCCGCGGCCCGTGCCCGGCCGCGCCCGCCACCGCGCCGGGCCCGCCCGGCGGGGCCAGGGAGCCTCAGCGGCTGCCGCGGAGCTGGGGGTCGAGCGCGTCGCGCAGGCCGTCGCCCAGCAGGTTGAACCCCATCACCGCCAGGAAGATGGCCAGGCCGGGAAAGGTCGTCACCGACGCGCGCGTGAAGATATAGTTGCGCCCCTCGCCCAGCATGGCGCCCCACTCGGGCGTCGGGGGTTGCACCCCCAACCCCAGGAAGCCGAGGCCGGCGGCCGTGAGGATGGCCGTGCCCATGGAGAGGGTGGCCTGGACGATGACCGGGGCCAGGGCGTTGGGCAGGACGTGACGCCACAGCACGCGGCGATCGGCCGAGCCCATCGCGCGGCTCGCCTCCACGTAGCTGATCTCGCGGATGGTGAGCACGGAGCTCCGCACCAGCCGCGCGAAGCGCGGGATGGTGGCGATGCCCACCGCCACGATCACGTTGGTCACCCCCACACCCAGCAGCGACACCAGCGCCAGGGCGAGCAGAAAGCTGGTGAAGGCCAGCATGAGGTCCATCACGCGCTGGATGAGCATGTCCGTGACGCCTCGATAGAAGCCCGAGATGACGCCCAGCGGCACCCCCACCGCGAGCCCCACCACCACCGCGAAGGTGCCGATGAAGAGCGTCAGGCGGGCGCCGAAGAGGATGCGCGCCAGCAGGTCGCGGCCGAGGTGATCGGTGCCGAGCGGGTGGAGCCAGGAGGGAGCCTTGAGGACCATCCGCAGGTCCTGGTGGTTGGGGTCGAAGGGGGTCAGCCAGGGCGCCAGGATGCCCGCCAGCACCAGACCGCCGACGATGATGATGCCGGCCACCGCGGTGGGGTTGCGCCGCAGGCGGAGGAGGGCGTCGCTAGCCATAGCGCACCCGCGGATCGATGCGCTCGTAGAGCAGGTCGACGATCAGGTTCACCACCGCGAAGAGCAGCGCGAACACGATCACCAGCCCCTGCACCATGGGGTAGTCACGGGAGAAGATGGAGTCCACCAGCAGGCGACCCACGCCGGGCCAACCGAACACCGTCTCGGTGAGGATGGCGCCGCCCAACAGCTGACCGAACTGCAGCCCGATCACCGTCACGATGGGCGACAGGGCGTTGCGCAGGGCGTGGCGCCACAGCACGCTGCGGCGTTTCACGCCCTTGGCGCGGGCGGTGCGCACGTAGTCCTGGCGCAGCACCTCGAGCATGCTAGAGCGCGTGATGCGCGCGACGAACGCCACCGAGAAGGCCGCCAGCGTGATGGCCGGCAGCAGCACCGAGGCCGGTCCGTCGAAGCCCGCAGCGGGCAACCACCTCAATCGGATCGAGAACAGGATGATCAGCATCAGCCCCAGCCAGTAGACCGGCATGCTGATGCCGAATACCACCAGCGCGGAGACGGCCAGGTCGGTCATGCTGCCGGCGCGGGCCGCGGCCAGGGTGCCGAGCGGGAGGCCGACGGCCACCGCGATGACGAGGCTGACCACGGCCAGCAGCACGGTGTTGGGGAGCCGCGCAAGGATCTCGGCGCTGACCGGGTTGGAGGTGCGCGCGCTGATCCCGAGGTCGCCGCGCACCAGGTCGGTGAGGAAGATACGGGCCTGGACCCAGATGGGCTGGTCCAGGCCGAGCTGCGCGCGGATGCGCTGGACGTCCTGATCGGTGGCCAGCACGCCCGCGATGACGCGGGCGGGGTCGCCGGGGAGGATGCGCACCATCAGGAAGATGGTGATGGCCACGAACAGGATCGTGACCACCACCCCTACCACTCGTTGCGTGAGGTACCCGAGGAACCCGCTCATGGACGACGTTCGGCGTTCACGCTCCTACGGACCTCCGCGGGGCTACTTGGGACGTGCGTAGATGGCGTAGAACTTCTCGTTGGGCAGGCCCGAGACGTTGGTGACGTCGGCGCTGTGCACGATCGGGAAGCGCTGCACCCACAGGAAGATCCAGGGCGCGTCGTCCCAGATGATCTTCGACATCTGCGCGTAGAGATCCGCGCGCTTCTGCGGGTCGACCTCCTGCTTGGCCTCCCCGATGAGGCGCTGCACCTCATCGTTGCTGTAGAAGCTGGTGGCCAGGCCGCCGGGCGGGTGCTGGGTCTGGTCGAACTGCTCCATCTGCTGCGCGGCGTCCATGTACGACGGCGCCCAGCCGAGGAAGTGCAGGTTGGTGGTGTTCTCGCCGGGCGGCTTGAGGATGGTGCCGACATAGCTCGGCCAATCCATGGTCCGGACCTCGGCGTTGATGCCGACGTCGCGCAGGTAGTTGGCGATGGCCTGCGAGGCGGCGAAGTCCTGCACGTAGCGCCCCGTCGGCGACATGAAGTCGAGCGTCAGGCTGCCGGGCTCGACGCCCGCTTCGGCCAGCAACTGCTTGGCCTTCTCCGGATCGTAGGGGTAGGCGCCCACCGGGCTGTAGCCGAACAGGCTGGGCGCCATCGGGGCGTCCATCACGTCGGCGGCTCCGAACAGGATGCCGTCGACGATGGCCTGCTTGTCCACGGCGTAGTTCAGGGCCTGGCGGACACGCTTGTCCTCGAGCACCGGCTTGGTCGTGTTGATGGCGATGAAGATGGTGCGGTCGCTGGGCCCGAGCACCACGGTGGTGCGTGGGTTCGCCTGCAGCGCGGGGATGTCGGAGGCGGGCGGCAGGATGATCAGGTCCACCTGGCCGGCGAGCATCAGGCTCTCGCGGGTGGTGGCCTCCGGCACGATCTGGAACACCACCTGCTCGTAGTACGGCTTCTCGCCCCAGTAGCCGTCGAAGCGGCTGACGGTGACGCGCTCGCTGGGCGCGCGAGAGTCGAAGGCGTAGGGCCCCGTACCCACCGGGTGCGTGATGTTGGCGTAGCTGTTGCCCTCCGCGTCCACCGAGCCCGGGGCGATCATGGCGGCGGTGGTCATGGACAACGCGCCCACCAGGTAGGGGGCGGGCGCCGACAGGTGCAGCACCAGGGTGGAGGCGTCGGGGGCGTCGACCGAATCGATGACGTTGAAGGCGCCGCGGCGCGAGACCCGGACATCGGGGTCGAGCACCCGATCGATGTTCCACTTGGCGGCCGCCGCGTCGAACGGCGTGCCGTCCTGGAAGGAGACGCCGTCGCGCAGCGTGAAGGTGAGCGTGAGGCCGTCGTCGGAGGTACTCCAGTCGGTCGCGAGCCCGGGGATGAGCGTGCCGCTCGTGTCGATGGTGACCAGCGTCTCGACCATGTAGTCGAGCACGTTGTCCACCGTGGTGGTGGTGCCCTGGACCGGATCGAGCGTGTCGGGGTCGACCCCGATGGCGATCCGGAAGGTGGTCTGGGCGAGACCGACGCCGGCCAGCACCGCGACCAGCAGGACGATCGACGCCCGTATCGTGAACCCTCTTCGCATGAACATGCACCTCCTGGGACTCGAACGTACCCGTTCGCGGGGCCCGGATGGATGGATATCCGGCGACAACCGGACACAGGCGCGTCGGCACGCGACCGCCACGCGTCGTGGCGGCCGGCCGGGCGCGGCCGCCCCGCGCGCGACGGACGCGGGCCGCGGCGCCCCTCGAAGTGCCCCGCGCGTCGTGAGACAGGCCGGCCCCGGCCCGCGGGTCCCGCCCTGCTAGGCTGGGGGCACCATGCCCAGACCCCCCGTTCCCCCCGCCCGAGGCGCCCGGGCCCTGCGCGCGATCGCCGCGACGGGCGCCGCCCGATGAGCGCGCGCCGCCGGGGTACGTCCCGCCGGCCGCGCCACGCACCCCGCCCCACCACCGTCGGGGCGTCGCCCGGAAGCGTCGTCTACGCCGGCCCGGAGCGCAGCGAGGCGGTCACCGCGGAGGTGCTCTGTTACGGACCGGAGGGCGCCGTGGTGGAGCGCAGCGGCCTGGCGCTGGAACAGGCCCTGGAGCTGGTCGCGGGCCAGGGGGGCGTGCGCTGGCTCAACCTCACCGGCGTGCACGACGTCGCGCAGGTGCAGCGCGTGGGCGAGGCCTTCGGGCTCCACCCGCTGACCCTGGAGGACATCGTCAGCCTGGGGCAGCGCCCCAAGGTCGAGCCCTACGAGCGCTACCTCTACGTGGTCCTTCGGATGCTCTCCCTGCCCCCGGATCCGTCGGCCGATCACGACCCGGAGCTGCACGCCGAGCAGCTCAGCCTGGTACTGCTAGACGGCGTGCTGGTGACCTTCCAGGAGCAGGCGGGCGACCTCTTCGATCCCATCCGCGCGCGCATCCGGCAGGGGAAGGGGCGTATCCGCACCATGGGCGCGGACTACCTCGCCTACGGGCTGATCGACATCGTGATCGACACCTACTTCGGGGTGCTCGAGCGCTTCGGCGACGCCATCGAGGACCTCGAGGAGATCATCCTCACCGAGCCGACCACGGCCACGCTGCAGCGCGTCAATCACCTCAAGCGCGAGACCCTGCAGGTGCGACGCTCGGTGTGGCCGCTCCGCGAGCTGATGAGCGCGCTGCAACGCGAGGAGGGGGGCCTGGTATCGCGCCCGGTGCTGACCTTCCTGCGCGACGCGCACGACCACGCCGTCCAGGTGATGGACACCGTGGAGACGCAGCGCGAGATGCTCACGGGCCTACACGACATGTACCTGTCTGCGCTCAGCTACCGCATGAACGACATCATGAGGGTGCTCACCATCATCGCCACCATCTTCATCCCCCTGAGCTTCCTGGTGGGCGTCTACGGCATGAACTTCAAGTACATGCCGGAGCTTCACTGGCGTTGGGCCTACCCGGCGCTGTGGGCGGTGATGCTGCTCACCGGGGGCGGCATGCTCGCCGCGTTCCGCCGCAACCACTGGCTGTAGGGCGCTCAGGGCGTCCCCGGCCCGGTCGGCCAGGGTCCCGGCCCCACCACGTCCTCGGCCCAGCCGGCGAGGTCGCAGCCGCAGCCGAGCTCCAACCCCGCCACCAGCTCCCGGGCGCTCACCACGCCGAAGCGGTACTGCCCGACCAGCACCCGCAGCGCGCCGTCGAACCGCTCCGGGCCGACCGAACGCCGCAACGCCCCGAGCTCCAGCGGCGCGCGGCCGTAGACGATCGCGCCGTAGGCGGTGGCGCTGTAGGCCTCCACCGGCATCCCCACCGGGATGTCGCGGCCGCGCTCGCGCTGCCAGCGGGCCTCGAGGGAGCTCTGGAAGCCGCCCGCCGCCGCGGCGCCGCCGCGCTCGGCGAAGTACCCCCAGGTCGCGAGCTGGGCCAGTGCCTCGTCGACCCAGGGCTGGCTGATCTGGTCGTCGCCGAGCACGCCGTAGAACCACTGGTGCGCCACCTCGTGAGCGACCACGCCCGCCCGGAGCTGCGGATCGGCGTCCGCCTCGAACAGCGACGCGTTGAGCGCGATGATGCCGGGGAACTCCATGCCCAGCGCGGTCGTGGGCGTCGCCACCAGGGTCAGGGCGGCATAGGGGTAGGCGCCGTAGCGCCCCTCGTAGACGCTCAGCGCCGTCCGGGCCACGTCCAGCGTGTCGCGCCCGGCATCCGCGAGCTCGGGCGGCAGCAGGATGCGCACGCGCACGGCCCCCACCTGTGACTCCACGCTCACAAGGGACGGTGCGGCCGCCAGGTAGAGGTCGCGCGCGGGGCCGAAGGCGAAGCGCAGCACCTGCGTGCCGCCCTCCGTCTCGCGCTGCGCGTCGGGCACCGGCAGCGCCACCTGCCAGTCGGTGGGGAGCTCCAGGCGCACCCGGTAATACCCGGAGACCGACGCGGCCAGGTCCCCCCAGGCCGCCGGCGGATCGAGGTCGAAGCCGTCCACGACGGCGCCCTCGGGGTGGGGGCCGGGGCCGTCGAAGCGGGCCAGCAGCGGGTAGGCGTGGGCCAGCGAGACGCCCGCCTCCCCCGCGGTCAGGATGGCGTGGCCGGGCGCCGAGGGGCCGGGGAGCCCCAGGCGGTAGCCCAGGCGCACGACGACGGCGTCGCCCGGCAGCATCGGTCGGTCCAGCGGCAGCCGCAGTGCCCGACCCCCCAGCCGCTCCTCGGCCACCACGGGCTGGCCGTCGACCAGGGTGGAGGTGAAGGTGAAGCGCCCGCCGAGCAGCGCCCCGGGGAGCTGGAAGACCACGGCGCGCCACAGCGTGTCGCTGGTGTTGGGAACCAGCACCTCGGCGTCCCCCTCGAGCGTGGCGCCGTCGGCCGACAGCCGCAGGTCGAGGGCGTAGACGGGCGCCTCACGGCCTGGGCGGGGGAGCGGCGCGACGCGGCCGTCCGGCTGCTGGCCGGGCCGCGGGGCGCCGACCCACAGCGGTGCGCCCCCGTCGGACAGGTCGGGGCGGAGGGCCGGTTGATAGGGCAGGCTGGCGCCCCACGCGGCGCCCCCGAGCACCGGGGCTGCCGCCAGCGGGTCGCGCGTCTGTGCCAACGCGACGCCGAGAAGCGCCGGCAGCACGAGCAACGCCGCCCACCGGCGCCGAGGGCGCGGCCCTCGCGCGGTGCCCGCGCGCGCGTTCACCCCGCGTCCTCGAGCGCGGTCTCCCGCAGCGCACGGATGAGCGGCCTGAGGCGCTCGGCCTTCAGTTTCAGGGCGGCACGGTTGACCACCAGGCGGGCGCTCGAGCGGAGGATGACGTCGACCTCCTCGAGGGCGTTGGCCTCGAGCGTGGCGCCGGTCTGCACGATGTCCACCACGGCATCGGCCAGCCCCGAGAGGCAGGCCAGCTCGACGTTTCCCTTGAGCTCGACCACCTCCGCGGAGCTGCCGAGGCGACGCAGGTACTCGCCGGTGAGGCGCGGGTACTTGGTGGCCACCCGCCGCACGGGGGTCCGCGCTCCGCGCGGCCGGATCAGGGCCAGGCGGCAGGCCGCGAAGCCCAGGTCGACCGGCTCGTAGAGGGCCCGCCCGGACTCCAGCAGCACGTCCTTGCCCACCACGCCCGCGTCCGCCACGCCCAGCTCCACGTAGGTGGGCACGTCGGCGTTACGCATCACGATGAGGTCCGCGTCGCCGGCGTCGAAGCGCAGGGCGCGCTCGTCGGTGGCCAGCGTCAGGCGCATGCCGGCGGCGCGCAACGCGCCCAGGGCGTCCTGCATGACGCGGCCCTTGGGCAATGCGAGGGTCAGCCGCGGGGGCTCAGCCATGCGCCCCCTCCAGCAGCGCGGTCAGCTCCTCGAGCCCCTCGCGGTCTTCACTCACGGGCTCGAGCCGGCCCGCGACCAGCAGGAACGGGATGCGCGCCGCCCTGGCCTCGGCGGCGGCGGCGTCCGCACCCGCGGCGGTGGCGCGCGCGACCGCCACCCCGGCGCGTCGCAGCCGGCGCGCGGCGCCGTCGTCGAGCGCCAGCACCCGGACCGGCGCGGGCGTGGCCGGCTGCGGTAGCGCGCTCAGCAGCCGCTCCAGGCCGATGGTGAAGCCGGCCGCGTAGGGCAGCAGGGCGCCGTCGTAGCGTCCGCCGCCCAGAAGCGGCTGGCCGAAGTCGAAGGTGTACGCGCGGAAGGTGACCCCGGTGTAGTAGGTCAGGCGGCGGGCCATCCCGAGGTCGAGGAGCAGCTCGCTGTCGTCCTCGAACTCGCCCAGCACGCCCTCGAGGCGGTCGACCTCGCGGCGCGCCTCGGGCCACGGGGCCAGCCGCCGCGCCTCGTCCAGGACGTCACGGTCGCCGTATAGGTCGGGGACCTCGAGCAGCGCCCGCGCCGCCGGGCCGTCGAGTCCGAGCAGCCGCAGGGCGGCGCGCAGATCGCTGCGGTCCTTGCGGTCGATGGCGGCGGCCAGCGCCTCGCGCTCCTCGCCGGGCACCTCGGCGGCATCGAACAGGGCGCGCACGAAGCCGGGGTTGCCGACCTCGACGCGGGGCGTGAGGCCCACCAGGCGCACGGACTCCCGCGCAAGATGGATCAGCTCGGCATCGGCGCGCGCGTTGCTCACGCCGATGAGCTCGATGCCCACCTGGGTGAACTCCCGCGTGCGCGCCAGCTCCGGGTGGATGGCGTGCCACACCGTGCCGCCGTAGCGCAACCGCAGCGCCTCCCCCTCCCCCGACGCCACCGCCGGGTAGTTGGCGCGCACCAGGCGGGCCAGGGCGGGGGTGAAGTCCGAACGCAACGCCAGCACCCCGCTGTCGCGGTCCGAGAGCTTGAACGACTGCTCGGCGCGAGGGTGCGAGGGGTCGTAGCGCTCCAGCGCGGGCACCTCCACCGGCCGGTAGCCCCATGCCCGATACAGCCCGTGTAGCGCCCGCAGCGCCCGGTCGCGCGCCAGCGCGAGCGCGGGAGCCACGAAGCGCGTGCCGTCCGGGGGAGCACCCGTCATGGGAGGGTCCTTAGTGGTTGGTCGGCGGCCAGCATGGCGGGGACCTCGACGCGCCGGCCCGGAGGCCGGCGACGCGCGCTCAGCTACGGTACGCCCGCAGCGCGTCGGGGAGCTCGTCCTCGGGTCCGGTCGGCGGCGCCTTGCCGCCACCGGGCCGTCGCCCGCCTCGCGGCCTGAAGCTGGCCAGCACGGTGGAGATCGCGATGAGCAGCTCGAGGGCCAGGAAGGCGAAGTTGAGCGGCGAGAGCACGCCGTCGATGACGATGCTCGACAGGCGCCCGACGGCGATGGCGCCCATGACGATGCCCGACATCCGCAGGTAGGCCACCGGGGCGCTGCGGGCCGACACCGACCACAACATCACCGCGCCGAGGACCACGAACATCGCGCCGAACACGGCCCTGGCCTCGCTGAGCCCGCGGGGCTCCACCACCTCGAGCCCGACGATGCGGACGGTGAGTAGCGGGTTCAAGAGCCCGAGCAGGCCGAGTGCGAGCGTCAGGCCGGCGGCGAGGTAGGCGAGTTGGGTACGCACGCTCATGTCGCCCCCATGCTACCACCGGCACGCACCCGCGCCGTCGCCGACGCACCCGGGCCCGAGCGTCGCCGCTCAGGAACCGCCGGGCGGCCGCGCCGCCGCGTCGTCGGCCTCGCTCAGGAGCACCAGGTTGTCGCGATGGATCACCTCGTCGAAGTCCTTGTAGCCGAGCACGCCCTCGATCTCCTTGGAGTGACGGCCCCGGATACGGGCCAACGCCTCGCTCCCGTAGTTGCTCAGGCCCGCCGCCAGGGGCCGTCCGCCGGCCATCACCGAGACCGCGTCGCCGAATCCGAAGCCGCCGTGCACGGCGGTGATGCCGCGGGCCAGAAGGCTCCGCCCGCGCGTCAGGGCCGCCGCGGCGCCCGCGTCTACCTCCACCCGGCCGCGCCTGGGCAGCTGCGAGATCCACGCCTTGCGCGCCGGCGTGTGGCGCCCCGCACGCACGCGCGTGCCGCGCACGCGGCCCTCGGCCAACGCCTCGAGGCCGGCGCCCCCCCCGCCGATGACGAACGTCTCGATGCCCGCCTCGCTGGCGATGCGGGCCGCCCGCAGCTTGGTCACCATGCCGCCGGTGCCGCGGCCCGAGCCGCCGTCGCCGGCGAGGCCCTCGACCTCGTCCAGCGAGGCCACCTCGGGGATGGGGTGCGCGCCGGGCACCCGCCTCGGGTCGGCATCGAACAGGCCGTCGACGTCGGTGAGGATGATCAGCGCGTCGGCGTCGATCAGGTACGACACCCAGGCGGAGAGCGTATCGTTGTCGCCCAGCTTGAGCTCCGCCGTCGCCACGCTGTCGTTCTCGTTCACGACGGGCACGGTGCCCAGCCGCAGGGCTGCCTCCAGGGCGTGCTTGGCGTTGACGTAGCGCTCGCGGTCCTGCACGTCGCCGGCGCTGAGCAGCAGCTGCGCCACGGCCCGCGGAGCGAACGCCCGGGACCAGTCGAGCATCAGCAGCGACTGCCCCACCGCGGCGGCGGCCTGCTTGTCCGGCAGTGTCAGCGGCAATCGCAACCCCAGGCGCTCCCGCCCCGCCGCGCCGGCGCCGGAGGAGACCAGAACGAACGACGCACCGGTCGCCTCGCCCAGCACCGACGCGCCGCGGGCGATGGCCCACAGGCTCGGGGGGTGGATGCGGCCCACCGGGTCCGTGATGGAGCTGGTGCCGACCTTCACGACGAAGCGTCGCCAGCGCCTCGCCGCGCCCACCTCAACCCTCCTCGACGAAGCCCCGGTAGGCCTCCGGTACCAGGCTCAGGTCGACGTGGAGGCGACCCTCGTGGTAGACCGCGGCCCCCTCACGTTGGAGGCGCTTGAGGGTGGCCTGCACCTTGCCCTGGACCCGCCGCAGGAAGGCGCCCTGCCAGTCCTCGCCCGGCACGCAACGCTCCAGGAAGGCCCGATGGAACGCGGGCAGCTCGTCGAGGGGGAGGCAGCTCTCGAGCGCCTCCCAGTCGACCCGGCCGTCGTGGAGCGGTGCGCACGGGGTCATGTGACCATGCTACCGCCTGGGGGGTGGGCCCCGAGGGCCGCGTGCTAGACTCTTGAGCCACGGTCGCGGCCAGGAGGCCCGACCGGGACGGAGGAGCGGCATGCGCGTTGCCATCGTGGGCGCCACCGGCGCGGTCGGAAGCGAGTTCCTGATGCTGTTGGAGGAACGTGGCTTCCCCCTGGACACGCTCACGCTGTTCGCCTCCGAGCGCTCGGCGGGCGCCACGCGCGCCTTCGCCGGCCGCACGCTCACGGTGCGGGCACTCCCCGAGGGCGGCGACCTGGGCGCGGACGTCGTGTTCTCCTCGGCCGGCAGCTCCGTCTCCCGCGCGCGCGCCTGGGAGTGGGCGCGTCACGGCGCCGTGGTGATCGATAACACCAGCGCCTGGCGCATGGACGAACGCGTCCCCCTCGTCGTGCCGGAGATCAACGGCGAGGCGTCGCTGCGGCACCGCGGCGTCATCGCAAACCCCAACTGCTCCACCATCATCGCGCTCATGGCGTTGGCGCCGCTCCACCGGGCCTTCGGGCTGAGGCGCGCCACTGTGGCCACCTACCAGGCGGTGTCGGGCGCCGGCGCGGCGGGCATCTTTGAGCTCCGCGAGCAGACGCGCGCGGCCCTGGAGGGCGAAGCGCTCGAGCCCCGCACCTTCCAGCACGCCATCGCGTTCAACCTCTTCAGCCACGACAGCGACGTCGGCGACGACGGCTACAACACCGAGGAGCGCAAGCTCCTGTTGGAGTCCCGCAAGATCCTCGAGGCGCCGACGCTGGCGATCAGCGCCACCTGCGTGCGCGTGCCCGTGTTCAGGGCGCACAGCGAGGCCATCCACGCGGAGTTCGACGGACCCGTCGATCCCGCACAGGCGCGCGAGGTGCTCGCCTCGGCGCCGGGCGTGCGCGTCGTCGACGACCGCGCGCGCAACACGTTCCCCATGCCGCTGAGCGCCACCGGCCAGGACGACACGCTAGTGGGCCGCATCCGCGCCGACGGCAGCAAGCCGGGAGCCATTGCCCTGTTCGTCTCCGGCGATCAGATCCGCAAGGGCGCGGCGTTGAACGCCGTGCAGATCGCGGAGGATCTCATCGCCCGCGGCGCCCTGTCGGTCGCGGCCGGCTGAGGATCGCGCACGGCCGGCCGCGGGGCGCCGGGGCCGGGGCCCGCGCGCCGGCCGCCCCGCCCGCCGTCGGCGGCCGCACCGCCCGGGCCGCCGATCCTCCCGCTCCGCCGGTAGATCCACAACGCGCCCCACTCACGGACCACGGTGTCGAGCGCGGCGAGCCGCGCGCCGGGCCGCCCGATGCGCGGCGCGGCCGCACCGCCCGGGCTGCGATAGTCCACCGGGTAGGGCACCGTGTCCCAACCGAGGGTGGCGAAGGTGGCGTGCGCCCGCGGCATGTGCAGGGCGCTGGTCACCAGCAGCCAGCGCTCGCCGGGCGCGGGCTCCACTGCGTCGCGCGCGAGCAACGCCTCCTCATACGTGCTGCGTGCCGCGCCCAGCGTGCGCACCGAGTGCCCGGCCAGGGCGCTCGCCACCAGGCCATCGGGTCCGGTGCTGCCGGGCCACCCCAGCGTCAGCACGTCGGCGTAGACCCCGGTGAACACCAGCGGCACCCCCGGGTAGCGCCGCGCCAGGGCCAACGCGGCCAGCACCCGCTCGCCGGCGCCGTCCAGGGCGAGTTGCCCGCGCGCGCGACTGACGCGGTCGTCCACCGCGCCGCCGAGGACCACCACGCCGTCCACGCGCCCCGGCATGGGGTCGGGGGGCGCGAGGCGCCCCTCCAGTGGAGCCGCCAGCACCTCGTCGAGCGGCACCACGGCTAGCACGGCCAACGCCGCCACCGGCACCGCCAGCAGCGCCCCGGCCAGCACGGGACGTCCTGCCCAGGCCGCAACGAGGGCGAGGACCGCCAGGGCCAGCAGCACGCTGCTGGGCATCAATAGGTACCACAGCACCTCGGTCACGGGGCGTCCCCTCCGCGGTCCCCGCCTCGCGCCTCGCGGCGGACCGCCATCGACCTTGCGTATACTCGTACGGATACCACGTGTTCGAGGGTCCTACCCCCGGACCGGTCCGGGAGGCGGACGGAGTGAGGGGTTGGGAATGAAGCTCGCCATCATCACCGATTCGACGAGCGATCTGCAGGCTGCGGAGCTCGAGCGCCTCGACGTCCGCAGGGTCCCGCTCTACGTCACCTTCCGCGGCCAGACGGTGCGCGACTGGCTCGACATCGGACCCGCCGACATCGTGGCGGGTGTGGCCGCCGGCGCGGAGCTGCCCACCACCAGCCAACCCAGCCCCGAGGACTTCGCCGAGGTCTACCGACAGGAGCTGAGGTCCGGCGCCGACGCCATCCTGGTCATCACCCTGAGCACCGACGTCAGCGGCACGTACCAGTCCGCCACCCTCGCGGCGGAGTCCGTCGACGCCGACGTGCGGGTGTTCGACAGCCGCGTCGCCTGCCTGGGGCACGGCGCCATGGCGCGCACCGCCTCACGCCTGCGGGCTGCCGGCGCCTCCCTCGACGACATCCTCGAGGCGATGGCACACATCCGGGACAACACCTTCATCGCTTTCACCGTCGCCACCCTCGAATACCTGCAGAAGGGGGGGCGCATCGGCCGCGCCGGGGCGCTGGTGGGAAGCCTGCTGAACATCAAGCCGATCCTCACCATGGAGGAGGGTCGGGTGGCGCCGCTGACACGGGCGCGCGGCATGAAGCGTGCCCTGCAGGAGATGGTCTCGCGCTTCGAGGCGTTCGCCGCCGCGCACCCGGACGAGCACCTCACCCTCGATTACATCCACGTCCAGGACGCAGACGCCATCGACGGTCTGCGCCGCGCGGTGGAGGCCTCCGGCGTCCGGGTGGAGGTCACGGGCACCTACGAGATCGGCGCGGTCATCGCGTCGCACGTCGGGCAAGGGACCTTCGGCATGATCGCCCGCGCCGAGACCCGCTGATCCGCCTCGGCGCGGCCGCGCCGAGGGGCGCGCACGTCCCCGCACGCGGCGGCCCCGTTTTGCCACGGCCCTCGTCGCCAGGCCACGCACGCATACGCGGCCCCGCCTCCCGGCGGGGCCGCGTCGCGACCGGGCGTCGTACGCCCGGGCTCGTTGGGGTGGCTCAGAAGCTGAAGGTGCCCTCCGCGGAGCTGAGGGTGACGCTGACGGTGCTGTCGCCGGGGATGCCCGGGTCGAGCGTGACGCCGAAGCTGCCGTCGACCGTGTTGGGCGAGGTGCCGCCCGTGGCGATGGTCCACAGCTGGGCGAAATTGGCGCTCACCGTGATGGTGAGGAGCGCGCTGGCGCCCGAGGCCAGGCTCGGGGCGTAGTCGCAGCTCCAGCCCGCAGTCTCCGCCTTGCAGCTCGCCTTGGTGAGCGTCAGCATCCCTGAGGCGCTGCTGGCGCTGGCCGACACCGTGGTGTTGGGCGATCCGCTGCCGTCCGCCACGGTGAGGTCGATGCCGGCCGCGGTCACGTTCACCGCGTCCGGGAAGTCAGCACCCCCGACGGCGCTAGGCGAGCTCACCGTGACCGTGGTGCCGAGCGTCAGGTCCGCGACCAGCTTGTTGGGCGTTACGCCCGACGGGAAGCCACTGGTATCGATGTCGGGGAAGCTGGCCGAGACGCTGCCCGAGAAGTCCGTTCCCGGCGCCGCCGCCTGGGGGCCCAGCGCCGCCGTGCTGGTGGCGGTCATGCTGACGGGCACGCCGTCGAGGCCGAGCGGATTGGTAGCGGTCTGATCCGGGACGAACGCGTTGAGCAGGCCGCAGCCGCTGAGGACCAGCGCCGCGGCACCGAGGGCAACCAGCGTTCGAAAACTCTTCATTGAGCAACCTCCTCGCTTGTGTAGGGCGTCTACGAACAGGACGTATGTGTCTCTCACAGGAACGGTAGCACGCCTCCCGGCGGCCCGCCGTGAGAGCCGGCGCACCCCGCCGCGCGCGCCCGGAGCGCCGCGGCGCCGCCCCGCCATCGGCGCCGGGAAGGCGCCGGCCCGGACCCGGCCGGCGCCTCGAGTCTTGGTGGGCGCGCGCCAACCCTCCGCGGGCACGCGCCGCGTTCCCGCCACACGCCACGCGGGCGGGCGCTACCCTCGCGGCAGCATGCTCGCCCACGCGCGTTCCGCCACCGTGCTGGGAGTGGAGGCCAGCGAGGTGCAGGTGGAGGTGTTCATCAGCTCCGGCCTCCCCGCCTTCCACCTCGTAGGGCTACCCGGCGCCGCCGTGCAGGAGTCGCGGGAGCGCGTGCGCGCCGCCCTCAAGCAGCTCGGCAGCGCGCTCCCCCCCAGCCGCATCGTGGTCAATCTCGCCCCCGCCGACGTGCGCAAGGAGGGGCCGGCCTTCGATCTGCCCATCGCGCTGGCGCTCCTGGCCGCCCAGCGCGCACTCCCCGCGGGCGCGCTCGACGGGCTCATGAGCTTCGGGGAGCTGGCCCTGGACGGCGCCCTGCGGCCGGTTTCCGGCGCGATCAACATCGGCCTGCTGGCCGCGGACCGCGGCGTGAGCCGCATCCTCGCGCCCCCGGCCAACGCCCCCGAAGTGGCCGCCGTGCGAGGCCTCGAGGTGCTCGCCCCGCGCGACCTGCGGGAGGCCGTTGCCTACCTTCGCGGGCGAGTCGCGCTGTCCTGCACGCACCACCCCACCCCCGCTCCGACCCCCACCCACCCGGATCTCGCGGAGGTCCGCGGCCAGGCACTCGGCCGCCGCGCCCTGGAGGTGGCGGCGGCCGGCGCCCACAACCTGCTGCTGCGCGGCCCGCCGGGCGCCGGCAAGACCATGCTGGCGCGGCGGCTGCCCGGCCTGCTCCCAGAGCTCACGGAACGGGAGGCCATCGAGGTCACCCGCATCCACTCGAGTGCCGGCCTGCTGCACGGGTCCGGGCTGGTGCGCCATCCCCCGTTCCGGGCACCGCATCACAGCGGCTCGCGGGCCGGGCTGATCGGCGGGGGCGCCGTGCCGCGCCCCGGAGAGGTGAGCCTGGCCCATCGCGGTGTGCTCTTCCTCGACGAGGTGCCCGAGTTCGGGCGCCAGGCCCTGGAGAGCCTGCGTCAACCGCTCGAGGACGGGGTGGTGACGGTGACGCGCGCCCGCGGCAGCGTGCGCTTCCCGGCCCGCTTCCAGCTCGTCGCCGCCAGCAACCCGTGCCCGTGCGGGTACTGGGGGGACGAGGCCGAGGCGTGCCTGTGCAGCGTGCCCGAGCGGCGCCGCTACCGCCAGCGCCTGTCCGGCCCCCTGCTCGATCGCCTCGACCTGCGCCTCGACCTCCCACGCCTGAGTGCCGACGAGGTGCTGGCCCACGCGCCCGGCGAGGGGAGCGCGGCCGTCGCCCGGCGGGTGGCGGCCGCGCGCGCGCGCATGCGGCGGCGCCAGGGGGCGCTCAACGCCGCGCTACCGGAGGCCGATGTGCGGCGGCACGCGCAGCTCGACGACGAGGCACGGCGGCTCGCGCGCGAGCTCGTCACCCGCCTGCCGCTCAGCGGCCGCGGCTACACCCGGCTGCTGCGCGTGGCCCGCACCATCGCCGACCTGTCCGGGGCGGATCGCGTCGATGCCGGCGCGCTCGCGGAGGCCGCCGCCTACCGCGGCGCGGGCTCCGGCGCCTGACCCCGGCCCCGGGCGGCCGGGCGCCCGGCGGCGCCGGGCACCCTCATGAGGGTTGCAACGCCTTACAACATCGAGGGTAAGCCTGCGCTCGCGGCGGCCCGGCCGGTCCGCCGGCAGGGGCCACAGAGCGTGTTCCAAACGTGAAAACGCCCCCCGTCCGGTGCCGCAATCCTTGTGATACAGTATGCGGGTCATTCTTGGGGCGTCCTCACGTCCGCCCCATCTCCAAAGCGCTAGGAGGAAATCGTGCCCATGAGGTGGTTTGGGCGGGCGTTGCTGCCCGCGCTGGTCCTTGCGCCCCTGCTCGCCGGCTGCACCCTGGACGTCCCGCAGTCGACGCTCCACCCGGCAGGGCCCGTCGCGCAGGATCAGTTCGACCTGTTCCGATGGACCTACATCCTGAGCTGGTTCGTGTTCGTCGCGGTGGTCGTCGTATTGGTGTACGTGCTGCTGCGCTTCCGCCAGCGGCGCGGGGACGACGAGCCGCCGACCCAGACCCACGGCGCCGCGGCCATCGAGCTGGGGCTGTCCATCCTGCCGGTCATCATCGTGGTGCTGGTCGCCGTACCCACCGTCCGCACCATCTTCAAGACCGAGCAACGGGTCGACCCGGGCCCCGACGATGTGGTCGTCAACGTCACCGGCTACCAGTGGTGGTGGAAGTTCGAGTACCCGCAGTACGGCTTCACCACCGCCAACGAGCTGCATGTCCCCGTGGGCAAGCGGGTGGTTCTCAACCTCGCTTCCGCCGATGTGCTGCACAGCTTCTGGGCCCCCAAGCTGGCGGGCAAGGTGGACCTCATCCCCAACCAGCGCAACCAGCTGTGGTTCATCGCCAGCGAGCCGGGGATGTTCCGCGGCCAGTGCGCCGAGCTGTGCCTGGGGGCGCACGCGTACATGCGCTTCCGTGTCATCGCCGACGATCCCGCCGCCTTCCAGGCCTGGACCGCGAAGTTCACCGACATCCAACCGCAGACGGTGCAGGCCGACCCGCAGATCGAGCAGGGCCGGCAGCTCTTCGCCACCAAGGGGTGCACCACCTGCCACGTGATGGACAACTACCGCGCCGGCTACAGCACCGGCGACCCCGACTTCCCCAACCTCACGAATTTCGGCCTGCGGACCTCGCTGGCGGCCGGCGTGCTGGAGAACACGCCGGAGAACATCGCCACCTGGCTGCGCGATCCCCAGGCCGTGAAGCCCGGCAACCGCATGCCCACGCTGTGGGCCACGGACGATCCGAAGCGCGACGAGGAGACGGCCGCCATCGCCGCCTACCTCTACAGCCTGGGCACGACCGACCAGACGCAGGCGAGCATCGCCCTCGGAGGGAACGACCATGGCGATCGGTAGACCCGCCACCACCCCGTCCGCCGGAAGCCTGCTGCAACGCCCCACGGGCAACAGCGGGCTGCTGAGCTGGCTCACCACGGTGGACCACAAGCGGCTCGGTATCCTCTACATCCTCACCAGCTTCACCTTCATGGGGATGGCGTCGATCGAGGCCCTCATCATCCGGCTGCAGCTCGCGCGCCCGGGCGAACAGCTCGTGAGCCCCGACGTCTACAACCAGCTCTTCACCATGCACGGCGTGACCATGGTGTTCCTCGCCATCATGCCGCTCGGCATCGGCTTCGCGAACTACTTCGTGCCGTTGCAGATCGGTGCGCGCGACCTGGCATTCCCGCGGCTCAACGCCTTCGGTTACTGGATCTACGCGCTGGGCGGCCTGTTCATCTACACCAGCTTCTTCCTGGGCGGCGCGCCGGATGCGGGCTGGTTCGCCTACTCCCCGCTGAGCTCGCTGTCGAACAACCCCGGGCACGGCATCGACTTCTACATGCTCGGCCTGTTCATCGGCGGCGTGGGCACCACCGTGACCGCCATGAACCTGATCGTCACCATCGTCAACATGCGGGCCCCCGGGATGTCGCTGATGCGCATGCCCGTGTTCACCTGGATGATGCTGGTGACGTCGTTCCTCATCATCTTCGCGTTCCCAGCGCTCACCATCGCGCTGTTCGAGGTGATCATGGACCGGACCTTCGGGGCGCTGTTCTTCGTGCCGGCCGCCGGGGGGATGCCGATCCTATGGCAGCACCTGTTCTGGATCTTCGGCCACCCGGAGGTCTACATCATCATCCTGCCGGCCTTCGGGGTCATCAGCGAGGTCATCCCCACCTTCTCGCGCAAGCCCCTGTTCGGCTACCCGGTGATGATCCTCTCGGGCATCTTCATCGGCTTCATGGGCTTCGCCGTGTGGAGCCACCACATGTTCACGACGGGTCTGGGGCCCGTGGCCAACACGGCCTTCTCGCTCACCTCGTTCGTGATCGGCGTGCCGACCGGCGTCAAGATCTTCAACTGGCTGGGGACGCTGTGGGGCGGCAAGATCCGCTTCACCACCTCCATGATGTACGCCATCGCGTTCCTGTTGACCTTCACACTCGGCGGCATCACCGGGATCATGCTGGCCATGCCGCCGTTCGATCACCAGGCCAACAGCACCTACTTCGTGGTGGCGCACTTCCACTTCGTGATGGGCGGCGGCGCGCTGCTGTCGTTCCTCGCGGGCCTGTACTACTGGTTCCCCAAGATCACCGGGCGGATGCTCTCCGAGCGGGCCGGCAAGACGGGCTTCTGGTTCACCACGGTGGGCTTCTACGTGTTGTTCTTCCCGATGCACCTCTCGGGATTGATGGGCATGCCGCGCCGTGTCCAGACGTACGCGGCCGGCATCGGGCTGGAGATCCCCAACCTGCTGTCCACCATCGGCGCGCTCATCATGGGCGTGGGCCTCCTGACGATCTTCGCCAGCGTGATCGCCGCGCTGCGTAACGGCGCGCGGGCACCGGCCGATCCCTGGGACGGCCGCACGCTGGAGTGGTCGGTGAGCTCCCCGCCCCCGGCCCACGACTTCGACGAGCAGCCCGTGGCCCACGACCGCGACGCGTTCTGGGCGCAGAAGTACCCGGAGAGCGTGCACGCCACGCCCGTCGCGCCGTCCGAACGTGAGGGGTACGACACCGACGGCATCCACATGCCCGGCCAGTCGTGGTACCCAGTCCTGGCCGCGCTCTCCATCTTCATCGCCTGCTACGGCATCCTCTACAAGAACTTCATCCTGGCACCCATCGCCGGCCTGATGCTGGTGGTGTGCGTCTACGCCTGGGCGTTCGAGGGCGTGGGCGGCACCCACGTCCACCCCGGCACCCCCGCGGAGGAGCACGCATGACGCAAGCCACCGCGGCGGCGGTTCCCGCCGCCGATCACCAGCGCAGCACCAAGCTGCCCGACATCAAGCTGTTGATGTGGGTGTTCCTGGCGTCCGATTGCATGTTCTTCGGGTCCCTGATCGGTACCTATCTGGTGTACAAGGGGCGCAGCGTCGTCGGCCCGATGCCGCAGGAGGTCCTCAACATCCCGCTCACCACGGTGAGCTCGTTCGTGCTGCTGATGTCGAGCTTCCTCATGGTGCTGGCCCTGCACGCCATGCGCCAGAACGATATCCCGCGCTTTCGCCTGTGGACGCTCGGGGTGATCGTGTTCGGCTCGATCTTCCTCGGGTTCCAGGTCTACGAGTTCACCCACTTCGTGCACGAGGGCCTCACCATCCAACGCAACCTCTTCGGTACCACCTTCTTCGTGCTCACCGGCACGCACGGCATCCACGTCACGGTGGGGGTGCTGTGGCTGCTGTCGGTGCTCATCGGCTCCTACGTCCGGCCCACCAGCAGCCGCGACGCCACCTACCTCGAGGTCGCCGGGCTCTACTGGCACTTCGTGGACATCATCTGGATCGTGATCTTCACGGTCGTCTACCTCGTCGAGTTCGTATGACGTCGGCGTCCGAGGCACACGTATGAACGAGCGCAGCCACGAGAGTTCGGTCGGAACCTACATCCTCATCGCGCTGATCCTGGGCGCGGTCACGTACATGGAGTTCGGGCTGGTGGAGTACCCCCAGGCGTGGCTCGGTGCGACCTGGACCATCATCGTCCTGGCCACGTTGTCGGTGGCCAAGTTCATCCTCGTCATCATGTTCTTCATGCACCTCAAGGACGACGAGGCCACCTACTCCGGCTTCTTCAGCAGCGGAATGGTGATCGCGCTGGGTACCTTCATCGCGCTCACCGTGCTGTTCCTGGCGCCCCGCAGCGTGGCGCTGGTGCGCTCGGAGCTGGCCGCGACCCATGACGACACCGCCGCGAGCGGCGAGGCGGCCCTCCCCGAGGAGGCCGGTGGACTGTCCCAGGCGACGCTCGAGGACATCCGCACCAACGGCTACAACCGGCCCCTCACGGCCATCTCCGACGACCCGCCGCCCAAGGACCAGGCGGTGCCCCTGCCCGCGCCCCGGGCGGCACTGGACGGCAGCAGCTACCAGGTGAAGCTGGCCGCGCCGCTGCTCGGTAACGCGGCGGCCTCCGGCGTGCCCGCCGGTGGCGCCGCATCCAACGCGGCCCCCGGCGCCTCCTCGGGGGCGTCCCCGTCGACCGGCGCCGGTTCCGGCGCGGCCTCGGGTTCGGCGCCGGCCGGACCGAGTGCGCAGGCGGCCGCCTCCTGGGACGAGGCACTCGGCACCAAGACCTTCAACACCAACTGCATGGCCTGCCACCAGGGGAACGGCCAGGGAATCGCCGGGGCCTTCCCGCCCCTCGCGGGCCATCTGCCGGATCTCTACAACGCCGAGGGCGGCCGCGGCTATCTCATCCACACCGTGCTCTACGGCATGCAGGGCCAGATCACGGTGCTGGGGCAGAGCTACAACGGCGCCATGCCGGGGTGGGGCCAGCTCAGCAACGAGCAGATCGCAAGCGTGCTCAACCACGAGCTGACGAGCTGGGGCAACGACGCGGACCTTCAGGACTTCAGCCCGATCCAGCCCGACGAGGTGGCGTCGGCGCGCGGCGGCGGCCTCAGCGCGCAGGACGTGTACGGCATCCGGAAGGGCCTCGCGCTCCCCTGAGCCGGGGCCGGGACGGCCGGAATCAGCGGACGGTCGGGGCCCACCTCGGCCGTCCGGCGCTTCTCTAGGAGGCGGAACCTCGCATGCTCTACCTCAGTTGGCAGCTCGACCCCGTGCTGCTCGGCGGCCTGCTCGCCCTCGCGGTGAGTTACGGCCTGGCGGTCGGTCCGCTGCGCGCGCGCATCGCCGCCGGAAGGCCCTTCCCGCGGGCGCGGGCGACGGTGTTCTACGGCGCACTGGCCCTGCTCTACCTGGTCGAGGGGTCCCCCCTGCACGATCTCGCGGAGCGCTATCTGTTCGTCGCCCATATGGCGCAGCACGTGGCCGTGAGTTACCTCGTGGCGCCGGTCCTGCTCGTCGGGATCCCCGCGTGGCTGCTGCGCCCGCTGCTGCTCAACCGCGTGGTACGCCCCGTGGCGCGCGTGGCGCTGCACCCCCTGGTCACCTTCGCCGCCTTCACGGTGTTCTTCGACGCCTGGCACATCCCGGCGTTCTACGAGGGCGCGTTGCGCAACACCTCGCTGCATCACTTCGAGCACTTCGTGTTCCTGTTGACCTCCGTGATGGTGTGGTGGCCGTTGATGAGCCCGCTCGAGGAGCTCCCGCGCCCGTCGTACCTGGTGCAGCTCGTCTACCTCTTCCTGCTCCCCGTGGCGCAGATCCCCGTGTTCGGTGCCATCACCTTCGCCGACGCGCCGCTGTACGCGAGCTATGCCAACGCCCCGGTACGGGCGTTCGGCCTGACGGTCCTCAACGACCAGGCGCTGGGCGGCATCGTCATGAAGATCGCCGGCCTGTTCGCCTTCGGCGCCCCCTTCATCGCCATCTTCTTCCGTTGGTACCGCACCGAGATGGCCCCGCCCACGCCGGGCGCCTCGGAGGCGCCCGAGCACGCCCCGCGCGGGGACCGGCAACCGGCCCCCTGAGCCGACGCAGTCCCTGGAGGTCCACATGATCCGAGCCATCGCCTTCGATTGGGGCGGCGTCTTCACCCAGGGCACCTTCGACATCGGCGCCGTGCGCGATCTGGCGTCGCTGTTCGAGACCCCCGAGGGGGCCGTCGCCACGCCGTACTACCCGCTCATGGCGGAGTTCGAGCGGGGCGCCTTCGACCTGGACACCTTCGTGGGTCGCCTGGTGAAGGCCGGCAGCTTCTCGGCCGCGCCGGAGCAGGTCCGCGCCGCGTTCCTGGGGGCCGTGCGTTGGCGCGAGCCCATGGTGGCGCTTCTGCGCAGCATCCCGCGGGCATACACCGTCGGCATGCTGTCGAACAACGTGCCCACGCTGTGCGACCTGGTGCGGCGCGATATCCGGATGGAGCGCATCGAGCGTTTCGTGTTCTCCAACGAGATCGGCGTGCGCAAGCCCGACCCGGCCGCCTTCGCGGCGCTGACCGAGAGCCTCGGCACGCGCCCCGAGCAGACCGTGTTCATCGACGACAACGCCGACAACATCGTGGCCTGCGAGGCGCTCGGCTTCACCGGCCTGTGGGTCGACGAGGTGGCGCACTTCGCCGAGCGCTGGCGCGAGACGCTGCCGGGGTTGCCAGTCCCGGCCGAGCTGGCGTGAGCGCCGAGGGCGCCGCCCCGGGGGAGGAGCCGCGGGCCGTTCGACTTCTCCAGGGGTACGTGTGGCACCCGCGGGAGGCCCACGTCGATCTCCGCGACTACCTCCCCGCCACGCTGGGCCAGGACGTCCACGTGCTGCTCGACCCCATCCCGGCCGCCCCCTTCGCCTTCTTCGACGACGGCACCCTGAGCGCCACGCAGCAGTTCTACCAGCTCACCGTGCTGACGCTCGCGCCGGCCGAGGGCGACCCGTCCGGGCTGGTGCCGTGGGTGGCGGAGACGCTCCAGGCCCGCTTGGAGAGCACCCCCCAGGGCGTCGGCTGGCAGGTGCTCGAGGACCTGCGCGACCTGGCGTGAGGCCGCCGTCCGTTGTGCACCGCGCGCCGCACCCGCAACGGGCGTCCGTCCATCACGGTCGGGCGCGGGCCGGCGCAGCCCGCCGCCACCACGCCGCCGGCGCCTGATACCGTGGAGACACCGTGACCCGAGTCGTGCGTGTCTTCGCGGTGTTCGCCGCGGCACACTTCCTGTCGTACTTCTTCCGGTCGGCCAACGCCGTCATCGCCACCGACCTGACCATCGAGCTGGGCCTGACGCCTGCGCAGCTCGGCCTCATGAGCAGCCTCTTCTTCGGCGCCTTCGCCCTGGCTCAGCTCCCCTTCGGCGTCCTCCTGGACCGCTTCGGACCGCGGCTGACCACGGCGGGGCTGATGCTCGCCGGCGTCGCCGGCGCCGTGGTATTCGCGTTCGCCCCCAATGTCGCGGTGCTGGGCATCGGGCGCGCATTGCTGGGGCTCGGGACCGCCGGCATCCTCATGGGCGGCCTCAAGGCCCTGTCCCTGGTGCTCCCCCCCGGCCGCTTCGCCGCCGTGTCGGGCATGCTGGTGGCGGTCGGCTCGTCCGGTGCCCTCGTCGCCACGGCCCCCCTGGCCCTGCTCGTGCGTGCCTGGGGGTGGCGCCCGGCCTTCGTCCTTGGGGCCGCGGTGCTGTTGGTCAGCGCGGTCGCGGTGGCGCTCGGCGCCCGCACGCCGGCGGCCGCGCCTGCGCACGAGGACGACGTACGGGCCGGCTTCCGGGGGATCTTCGGGAACCTCACCTTCTGGCGCCTGGCACTGATGGGATTCGCCCTGATGGGCACCACCTTCGCCTACCAGAGCCTGTGGGCCGGGCCGTACCTCACGGATGCCGCCGGGGTCCCCACGGACCGGGCCGGCAGCCTGCTGCTGTGGCTCGGCATCGGCCTGATCCTGGGCTTCTTCGTCTCCGGCTGGCTCGCCGAGCGCTTCGGCCTCGCGCGCGTCTTGGCGCTCGCCGCCGTCCTCGCGATCATGGCGCAGGTGGCGCTCGCAGTGGCTGCCGCCGGCGCCCCCGACTGGCTGCTGGCCGCGCTGCTGTTCACCCTGGCCTTCAACGGCTCGTTCGCGCTGCTGCTCTACGCCCAGGCGAACGTGCTGTACCCTCCGCGCTCGACCGGCCGGGTGGTGACCGCCATCAACCTGTTCATGTTCCTCGGCGGCTTCGTGCTGCAGTGGGGCATCGGGGTCGTCGTCGGAAGCTTCCCGCCCGTGGCCGGGCACGCGCCGACGGCGGCGTACGGAGGCGCGCTGCTGGCCACCGCCGCCCTGTGCACCGTGGCCCTGGCGGTCTACCTGCCGACGCTGCGGCGCACCCGCACCTGAGCGCGCGGCACCGCGGCGCGCCCGGCTCCGGGCCACCCCGCAGGCCCGCCCGGCTCCGGTCGGCGCTGGCCGGCGCCGCAGCGCGGGGCGGCCCTCAGCTTGCCTGGTGGCGCAGCGGCGCGTCCTGGATCAGGTGGAGGTCGCGCTGCGGGAAGGGGATGGAGATCCCCTCGGCGTCGAAGCGCTCCTTGACCGCTCGGGTGAGGTCGAGCTGCGCCTGCAAGAAGTCGCCCGGCGCGGTCCAGTAGCGAGCGAGCAGGTTCACCGAACTGTCGCCGAGCGACTGCACCGCCACCAGCGGGGCGGGGTCTTCGAGCACGCGCTCGTCGCCCTCCACCACGGTCCGCAGCAGCTCCGTGGCGCGCTCGATGCCGTCGCCGTAACCGATCCCGACGACCAGGTCGTAGCGGCGCCGATCGGCCTGGGAGAAGTTGCGGATGGCCTGCCCCCAGATCTGGCTGTTGGGCATGTGCAACGGCACCCCGTCGAAGGCCGTGAGCCGCGTAACGAACAGACCGATGTCGTCCACCACCCCCATGGTCCCGCCGATGTCGACCGCGTCGCCCACCTTGAAGGGTCGCAACGCCAGCAGGATCACCCCGGCGGCGACGTTCGAGAGGGCGCCCTGGAGCGCCAGGCCGATGGCCAGGCCGGCGGCGCCCAGCAGGGCCACGATGCTCGTCGTCTGCACGCCGAAGCGTCCCAGCACAGCCAGCAGCGTGAACGCCAGCACGGCCCAGCGCGCGAGCCGCGACAGCACCATGGTGACGGTGCGGTCCAGCCGGTCGCTGCGATCGGCCGCGCGGCGCACCAGGGCGGCGGCCCAGTTGGCGAGGATCCACCCGACGACGAGGATGACGATGGCGGCGCCGAGGTCGAGGCCGAAGCGCAGGGCGGCCTCGGAGAACGAGGTCAAGCTGGTGGGCATGGAGCACCTCCGGTACCGAACGGAGCGGTCGCGCAGCGGCCCGGCCCACGGGGACCGCAACGGTGCACGCCGCGCATGGCGGTCGTCGGAACGTACCGCGGCCGCGCCCGGGCCGCGCGGACCTGAGCTACACGTCGGCCCGCGCCGGCGACGCGGGCGCTCCGGCCCCCCCGAGCGCCCGGTCGTGCATCGCGATGAGGGAATGGAAGCTCGCGTCGAGATCCAAGGGGAGCCCGAAACCGCCCGCGCCCTCCAGGGCGGCGAAGCCGTGCAGCGAGCTCCGCAGCGCGCGGGTCGCGTGCAGCGCCTCGTCCCCCTCGAGCCCATAGCCGCCCAGCACGCGCACCACCACCTCCACCAGGCGCCCGGCCACTGCGGCGGCGGCCGCGGCGTCCCGCACGCCGTCGGGCTCGCCGCCGCCGGCCGCGAGCGTCAACGCGTAGAGGCCCGGGTGCTCGCGCGCGAAGGCGCGGTAGGCGTCGGCCAGGGCGAACAGGGCGTCTGCGCGGGCTCGGCCCACCGCGGAGCGCTGCAGGGCGGACTCCAACCCCTCGAGCCCGCGGAGCCGCAACGCGCCGCGCAGGTCGTCGAGGCCGCCGACGTGGTTGTACAGCGAGGGCGTGCGCACACCCAGTGTTTGCGCCAGGGACGCGAGGGAGAGTGCCGCGGGGCCCTGGCGGTCGATCAGCGCCGTGGCCGCCTCGACCACGCGCTCCCGCGTGACGCCGGGCCTACGCGCCACGGCGGGTGGAATCCAGGAACGCCAGCACCGAGGGGGTGGTGGCGTCGGGCATCTCGGCGTGCGGGTAGTGCCCGGCCCCCTCGACCAGGACCACCTCACCGCGCAACCCGGTGGCGAGGCGGCGGGCCTCGTCGGCGGGATCGGCGAAATCCGGGTCCTTGCTCCCCATCACCACGAGCACCGGGGTCTCGACCTCGCCGAGGCGCCCGGCGATGTCGGGTTCGTTGCTGAGCATCATGCTTCGGACCGCCTCGAATCGCCCGGGCTCCGCCAGGTTGGCGCGCAGGGCGGCGCGGTATGCGGCGAAGTCCGCGGGCTTGCGGGTCGGGAACAGGGTGCCGTAGTACGAGCTCCAGGCGGCCACCTTCCACGGACCGCGGAACAGCACCCGCATCAACGCCTGCATGACCGGCTTGTCCGGCTGCGGCAGCACGAAGGGTCCGATCAGCACCAGCCCCTCGATCGCCTCCGGTCGCTCGGCCGCCGCCCACACCGCCGGGGCGGCCGCGAAGGAGTTGCCCACGAGGGTCGCGGGGCCGGCGTCGAGATGGTCGATGAGGGCGAGGAGATCTGCGCCGGCGGCCTTGCGGCTGTAGTCGCGCCAGCCCACGCTCGAGCCGCCATGCCCCCGCAGGTCCACGCTGACGACCCGGTAGCCGGCGTCCACCAGCGCGGGGGCGAGGAAGCGGTACTCCTGGCGCAGGTCCCCCAGGCCGGGGGCGAGGATGACCAGCGGCCCGTCCCCCTGGTCATCGTAGGCGAGCGTGCCCCCGTCCAGGCAGAGTGCGTGCTCGGGAATCGCGTGCTGGGGCATCGCGTGCTCGGGCATCGCGTGCTGGGGCATCGCGTTCGTGGACGTCGGTGCTTCGGACGGTGCGCCATCGGTCGGTGGATGTAGCCGTTCGCTTAACATGTCTAGGTTATAAACTAGGGGCTTTAGCTTTGTCAAGCCCACCTTCCATACGCCCGCGCGCTGGGCACCACCGCGGGGGCGCCACGCCCCATGCCCCGTACCCCCCTCCCCCAGGCGACACTCCGCGCCGGAGCCCGCCTCAGCCCTTGCGCGGCCGGTACGTGGCGATGACGACGCCAGAGCGGGTGGTGTTGGCCTCGACCAGGTCCAGGCGCTTGAGCGCCCCCTCGGTGAAGAGTCGCCTGCCTCGATACGCCACCACGTTGTGGACGTAGAGGGTGAGCTCGTCCAGAAGATCGTGCTGCAACAACGAGTTGACCAGGCCCGGGCTCCCCTGCACAGAGATGTCGTTGCCGGGCTGTTTCCTCAGCGCCCCGATCTCCTCAGCGAGGTTCTCGCGGATGAGACGGATGTTGTCGAATGAGCCCCAGTCGACCGTGTCGAGGGTCGTGGACACCACGACCTTGGGCGAGGTGTTGATGAAGTCGGCGAAGGCGGCGTCGGGGCCGCTGCTCTCGAAGGTGGGCCAGTAGGACCGCCAGTACTGGTATGTCACCCGTCCCAACAGGACGGTGTCGACCCGCGGGAGGAACGCGCTCATGGCCGCTCCCATATCCTCGTCGAAGGTCTCCTGCCACTGGTCGGGCGCCTCCACGACCCCGTCCACGGTGATGAACAGCCCGGCCACTACCTTTCGCATCGCATCCCTCTCCCTTCACGTCCACCTCGACCGATGAGCGTACGCGCCCCGTCGTCACGACGACCTCGACACCACGATGCCGCGCCCCCCGCCAGGGCGTCTTGAAGGATTTCGGACGCGGGATCACGGGACACCGTCGTCTCCGTCCGTCGGATCGCGGTGTGTGGCCCGCCGGGCGATGGCGCCTGGCGTGGCGCCGAGGAAACGTCGCAGGGAACGGGTGAGGTGGGGTTGATCGGCGTAGCCCGCCTGGAACACCGCATCGGCGATCGGCACACCCCGCTCGAGCAGCCGGGTCGCGTGCCGGGCGCGCTCGATCTGCTGAACGGTCTTGGGTCCAAGGCCGACGGCCCGTACGAAGCGGCGATGGAGGGTGCGCGCTGAATGCGCACCCGCTTCACCGGCTAGGATCCCCTGGATCAGGGGGTCGCGTGCGAGCAGGCCGCGGCGCGCCAGCCGGTCGGCGAATGCCTCCGCGTCCTCCGGGTCGACGTCAGGGACCGGCCAGGCTTCGTCGAGGAGCCAGACCGAACCGCCACCGGCCCCCGGCAGCACCACCTCGCCATCGACCCGCGCGGCCGTCGGCAAGCGGGGCATGTAGGTACCGAGCCTGAACTGGACCCCCACGTACTCCGCGCCCTCGTGCGACGCCGCGCGGCTGGCGCGGGTCTCCGGGCCCCGCACAGACACCCGCGCCTTCCCCCGGTGACGCCAGATGACGATCTCCCATCGGCTGATCGCCTGCGAGATGAAGGGGGTCACGCGGTCGCTCTCGGACCGCCACACCTCCTCCACCACAGGCGAGTCCGACGGGAATGCCTCGAACACGAGGCTCACTTGGCGCCGCACCCGTGACCGGTGGCTGCACCACCGGGCGTGCCGCGCGCGCGGCCCCCCATCGACCAAGGGTAGAGCGAAGCCACCCGGTCGAGCAGGGGCGATCGAGAAGCACGGGTCGACGACGACGATGCCGCCCGCCCGTCACCGACCCTAGCGGGAACGCCAGCTACTCGCGTGGACCCTTTGATTCGAACGCCGCGACTACAGCGGGATATTGCCATGCTTCTTGAACGGCAGCGAGGCCTCCTTGTGCTCCAGCATGCGGAGGTGGCGGATGAGGTGGCGCCGGGTATCCTTGGGGTCGATGACGTCGTCGATGTAGCCGTGCCCCGCCGCCACGAACGGGTTGTCGAAGCGGCGCCGGTACTCCTCGATGCGCCGCTCCCGCGTCCCCTCCGGATCGGAGGATTGCTTGATCTCGCGCCGGTAGATGATGTTGGCCGCGCCCTCGGCTCCCATCACAGCCACCGCGGACGTCGGCCAGGCCAGCACCACGTCCGCGCCCATGTCGCGTGAGTTCATCGCCAGGTAGGCGCCACCGTAGCTCTTGCGCACGATCAGGGTGATCTTCGGCACCGTCGCCTCGGCGTAGGCGAAGAGCATCTTGGCACCGTGACGGATGATGCCGGCGTGCTCCTGGGCCACGCCCGGCAGGAACCCCGTGACGTCCACCAGTGTGACGATGGGGACGTTGAAGGCGTCGCACGTGCGGATGAAGCGCGCGGCCTTGTCGGCGGCATCGATGTTGATGGTGCCCGCCATGTGCCGCGGGTTGTTGGCCACCACGCCGACCGAGTGCCCCCCGATGTGGGCGAATCCGACCAGCATGTTGCGGGCGAATCCCGGCTGGATCTCCAGGAAGCGGTGCTCGTCCACCACGGCCCGGATCACGTCGACCATGGGATAGGGGCGGCGCTGATCGGGGTGCACGATGGACAGCAGCTCGCTCGTCTCGCGCTCCTCGGGATCCCGCGTGACGCGCCGGGGCGGGCGGTCGCGCGCCGACTGCGGCAGGTACGCCAGCAGCTCCCGGATGCGCCCCAGCACCGCCCGGTCGTCGTCGGCCTCGAGGTGCGCCACGCCCGAGAGGCGGTTGTGAACGTCCGCCCCGCCCAGATCCTCGAACGACACGTCCTCCTTGGTGACCGATTTGATGACCTCGGGCCCCGTGATGAACATGTAGGAGCTCCCCCGCGCCATGATCACGAAATCGGTCAGTGCGGGGCTGTACACGGCGCCGCCAGCGCACGGGCCGAGGATGGCCGAGATCTGCGGCACCACGCCCGAGTACAGGGCGTTTCGATAGAACACCTCGCCGTAGCCCGACAGGGAGTCCACGCCCTCCTGGATGCGGGCGCCCGCGCTGTCGTTGAGGCCGATGAGGGGCGCGCCCGTGCGGGCCGCGAGGTCCATGAGCTGCGCGATCTTGCGACCGTGCATCTTGCCCAGGCTGCCGCCCAGCACGGTGAAGTCCTGGCTGAAGACGAACACGGTGCGCTCGTCGATCAGGCCGTGTCCGGTGACGACACCCTCACCGGGGGCGTCGATCCCCTCCATCAGATCGCCCCCGTGATGGCGGACGAACACGCCGAGCTCCACGAAGCTGCCCTCGTCGAGCAACGCCTCGATGCGCTCCCGCGCGGTGAGCTTGCCGGCGCCGTGCTGCTTCTCGATGCGCGCCTCGCCCCCGCCCAGCGTGATGCGCTTGCGGCGCTCCTCCATCTCGGCGGTGAGTTCGTTCATCCACGCGAGGGTGTCGTCGGACACGGGCCCAACCTCCGCTCTCCTGGGTGTCGACCTTCAGGATACCGCGGCGCTGAGGCGCGGGGCGCGTCGGCGCGTCGGCCGGCCGCGCGTCAGGGCGCGCCGGCCGCGGGCGCGGCCAGGGCGCCCGGGGTGAGCGTCACCGCTCGCAGCTCGTTGGGGTAGAGGAAGCCCTGGCGGCGGGCCAGGTCCTCCCGATAGCCGTCGTCGGCGGCGTGGTCGATGACCTGTTGGAGGCCGTCCGCCTCGTCCTGGAGGAGCTGGACCTGACTCGACAGGCGCGTCACGGAGCGTCGTGTCTCCACCAGCCGCACCCCCTCGACGCCGAACAGGAACAGCGCCTGGAGGCACCCCACCAACGCCAGGGCAACCAGCACCACGTGCGCCCCGCGCGCCGCCAGGCCCACAACCCGACGGTCGCGCACGGCTGGGCGATCGGCCCGCGCGCCGACGCGCTCGGAGGACGACTCCCCCACAACGCCCAACTCCACGCTCACCCCTGGACCTCTTGCAGCGCCAGGGCCTCGCGCAAGAAGCGCACGGCGTCCTCGGGCGGCGTGGGGTTGACGTAGAAGCCGGTGCTCCAGTCGAAGCCGGCCTGCCGCGTCAGGCGGGGCAGCAACTCGATGTGCCAGTGGTAGTGGGCATCGCCGGCCGAGGGGAGCGTGTGCACCAGAAGATTGTACGGTGGATGGTCGAGCGCGGTGTTGAGCGCCCGGACCACCGTCTGCAGCAGGTCCGCCAGAGCCGGCAGCGTGTTCACCGCTACCGCCGTGAAGGCACTGTCGTGCACCCGCGGCAGGATCCACGTCTCGAACGGGGTCTTCGAGGCGTACGGCGCGATGGCCACGAAGGCCTCGTTGGCGCTCACCACCCGTTCGCGCTCGCCCAGCTCACGCGTGATCACGTCGCAGAACAGGCACCGCCCCTCGGCCTCGAAGTAGCGGTGGGCGGCATCGGTCTCCTCGTCGACCCAGCGGCTCCCCACCGGGATGGCGAGGAGCTGCGCGTGCGGGTGGTCGTAGATCGCGCCCGCGGCGCGCCCCACGTTGCGGGTGAGCTGCACGTGACGGATGCCCGGCCGGCCGGCCAGCAGGGCGAGACGCTCGCGATAGAGGCGCAGCACGTCCACCAGGTGCGCGCGGGGCATCCGATCGATCGTCATTTCCGCCTCGGGGTGCTCCACGATGAGCTCCTGGGCCCCCGCAGAGGTCGCGTGGCGGAACAGGGCGTCCCCTCCCTCGACGAAGCGACCGGCCTCGACCATGGCCGCCGGGTGCTCGATGACGCGCATGCGCCACTCGGGGCTGTCGAGGCTGGTGGCGCTGGGGCGCACCGAGGCGATCTCGGCACCGACGCCGCGCTCGTTGCCGGGCGAGAGCGGCGAGCGGGTGGGTCGAGGCAACACGCTCCCGAAGTCGGACGCCTCCAACCCGCGCTCCGGCGAGATGAGCACCCAGGCCCGGCCAAACGGATCCTTCCGGAACTGCGGCATGCGCCATCAGTGTAGCAACGACCCGGCCGGGGCGCCCGTGCGAAGCTTCATCCCTGACGCGTCTGCCGCCCCGTCGTGTGAAGACCCCCACCACGGGCCGGCCGTGGACACCCCTATGCTGGTCTCCCGGCGGGTGGACGGTGCCCCGGCGCCGTCCACCCGCCGAGCGAAGGGATCAGATTCGTGCAGCGAGCCGCGGACGCCACCCTGCTCATCGTCGACGACGAGCGGGCCAATCTCGTCCTCCTGCAGCGCATCCTCGAGCGTGCGGGCTTCGGCACCGTGGTGGCCACCGATGATCCGGAGCACGCCCTGGCGCTGTTCGACGAGGTGGCTCCCGACCTCGTGTGCACCGATCTGCACATGCCCCGCATGTCCGGCCTCCAGGTCATCGACGCCCTCAACCGGCGCATCCCCGAGGGGAGCTTCGTCCCCATCCTGATGCTGACCGCCGACCTCTCCCGGGAGGCCGAGGAGGAGGCGCTGCGTCGCGGCGCCAAGGACTTCCTGACCAAGCCCTTCCAGGCCGCCCAGATCCAGCTCCGGGTGGGGAACCTGCTGCAGACGCGCCGCCTACACCAGGAGCTGCAGCACCACAACGAGCGGCTCGAGGAGATGGTCCTCGAACGCACCATCGAGCTCGAGGCCGCGCGCCTCGACGCCCTGGAGCGGCTGGCGCAGGCGGCCGAGTACCGCGACTACGCCACCGGCCAGCACACGCAGCGCGTGGGGCGCCTGTCCGCCCTCCTGGGCAAGCACGTGGGGCTCGACGGCGACGCCGTGGAGTTGCTGCGCCGCGCCGCGCCCCTGCACGACGTGGGAAAGATCGGCGTACCGGACAGCATCCTGCTCAAGCCCGGCAAGCTCTCGGGCGACGAGTACGCCACCATGCAGCGCCACGTTGACGTGGGGGCCAAGCTGCTCGCCCACGGCCAGTCGCAACTCATCCACATGGCTGAGCTCATCGCCTGGACGCATCACGAGCGCTGGGACGGGAGCGGGTACCCCCGCGGCCTGGCGCGGGACGACATCCCCCTCGTGGGGCAGATCGTCGCCGTCGCCGACGTCTTCGACACGCTCGTGAGCGAGAGGCCGTACAAACACGCCTGGGCCTTCGAGAAGGCGGTGGCGGAGATGCAGCGGCAGTCCGGCAAGTGGTTTGCCCCCCGGCTCATCGAGGCCCTGCTGCACGTCCTGGCCGAACACCCCGAGATGATCCGGGCGGACGAGCCGGGCGTCGACGTGTTCCGCTGAGGCGCGGCCCGGCGCCTGTCGCCGCGCCGCCGGGCGTGCAGCCGGCCAGCGGTCATACTGGCGTCATGGCGACGCTCTTCGACCCCCTCGTGATCCGCGGCGTGCGGCTGCGCAACCGCATCGCCGTCTCCCCCATGTGTCAGTACAGCGCCGAAGACGGGCTGGCGAACGATTGGCACGTCGTCCACCTGGGCGCCCGCGCGCTCGGCGGCGCCGCCCTGATCCTCACCGAGGCCGCCGCGGTGGAGGCCCGCGGCCGCATCTCGCCGCGCGACGTGGGGCTGTGGCGCGACGACCAGGTGGCGCCGCTGGCGCGCATCGTCGACTTCGTGCGTGCGCAGGGGGCCGCGGCCGGCGTGCAGCTCGCCCATGCCGGCCGCAAGGCGAGCACCTACCACCCCTGGGCCGACGCGCGCGGCGCCGTCCCCGTCGGAGCCGGGGGGTGGCGGGTGGTGGGTCCCACCGACGCCCCGTTCCACCCGAGCTACGCCCAGCCGCGCGCCCTCGCCACCGAAGAGCTGCCCGGCATCGCCGAGGCGTTCGCCGCCGGGGCGCGGCGAGCCCTCCGGGCGGGCTTCGACGTGGTGGAGATCCACGCGGCGCACGGCTACCTGCTGCACGAGTTCCTGTCTCCGCTGAGCAACACCCGCACCGACGCCTACGGCGGTGACTTCGAGGGGCGGACGCGGCTGCTGCGCGAGGTCGTGACCGCGGTGCGGGCCTCGTGGCCCGACGACCGGCCCCTGTTCGTCCGCGTCTCCGCCAGCGACTGGCACCCCGACGGTTGGAGCGGGGACGACACGGTCCGTCTCGCCGGCGTGCTCGCGGGGATGGGCGTGGACTTGCTCGACTGCTCCAGTGGCGGCATCGCCCCCGGCATCGAGGTGCCGGTGGCCCCGAACTACCAGGTGCCTTTCGCGGAGCGCGTGCGCGGCGAGGCGGGCCTGGCCACCGGCGCGGTGGGCCTCATCACCGAGGCGCGGCAGGCGCAGGCCATCGTCGAGCGCGGCCAGGCGGACCTGGTCCTGCTGGCGCGCGAGATGTTGCGCGATCCGTCCTGGCCGCAGCGCGCCGCACGGCAGCTCGGCGTCGACGACCCGGCGCTGTGGCCGCCGCAGTACCTGCGGGCACGCTGAAAGGGCCGATGGCCATGGCGCCGGGCGGCCGGTTCCGCGCGCCGCCCGCCCCGTGCGAAGCGAGCGCGGCGCCGCGGTAGGGGACCACGATCAGGGGAGCGGGTCCCCGGCCTCCTCGAAGAAGTCGTCGCGTTTCAGCCGCACCTCGCGCAGCACCAGGGTCGCCGCCAGCGCCAGCACCCCGAACACCAGGGCGATGCCGAACAGCTCGCGGGTTCCGCTCGCGAGCGCGTCGTGGACCACCGCGATGAACTTCTGGTAGAGCGCGTCCCCGGCCGCCCCGAAGGCGTCGAAGCGCGCCTTGAGCTGCTGCTGGGCCTGCGCCGAGAGGAGCTGTTGCGGGTCGACCGCGCCGCTCCCCTGCATCCCGGCCATGGCCTGCTTGAGCTGCGCCGGAATGTTCTCGGCCAGGTGCGCGCTGACCGACCGCGCCAACACGGTGCCGAGGATCGGCGCGGCGATGACGCCGCCCAGTGAGCGCACGAACTGCTGGGTAGCGCTCACCGCGCCCATCGCGCGGTAGGGGAAGACGTTGAGCACCACGGTGTTGAGCTGCGGGAGCACGGTGCCGAGGCCGAGGCCGAAGATGATCATGTTGCGCACCACCCCCTGCCACGTGGTCTCGAGTCCCATGCGGGTGAACAGCACCAGGCCGACGACCATCAGCACCGCGCCCACGACCATCAGCAGCTTGTACCGCCCCGTACGGGTGACGAGCTGCCCCCCCAGCACCGAGGCGGCGACCAGGCTCAGCATCATGGGCGTGAGGATGATCCCCGAGCTCGAGGCCGAGTAGCCCAGCGCCCCCTGCACGAACAGCGGCAGGAAGATGAGCGCCCCGAACATCGCCATGGTGATGAACAGCGCGATGAGCAACGTGGTGTTGAAGATGCCGTTCTTGAACAGCGAGGGGTCGAGGATGGGCTCGCGCACGCGCCTCTCGTTGAAACCGAAGAGCGTCAGGAACACCAGCGCCACGGCGAAGAGCCCGAGCAGCTGCGGGCTCGCCCAGGCATAGCGGCCGCCCGCCCACGTGAAGGCCAGCAGCATCGGTACCAGGCCCAGCACGAGCAGCACGCTGCCGCCCCAGTCGATGCGCGCCTCGCCCTCGGCGCGGACGTTGGGGAGCGCCACCAGCACGCCGACGATCGCCAGCGCCGCGACCGGCAGATTGATGTAGAAGATCCAGCGCCACCCGATCGTGTCGGTGATCCAGCCACCGAGCGTGGGGCCGATGACGCTCGCCAGGCCGAACACCCCGCCGATGACCCCCATCCACTGGCCGCGCTCGCGCGGGTTGAAGATGTCCCCGATGGTGGCGCGCGGCATCACCAGCATCGCACCCGCCCCGATGCCCTGCAGCCCGCGGAACAGGATCAGCTCCACCATGGTGCGCGCCTGCCCGGAGAGGATCGAACCCAGGGCGAACACGACGAGGCCGAAGATGAAGAAGGGCTTGCGGCCGTAGAGGTCGGAGAGCTTGCCGTAGAGCGGGACCGTCACGGCGGAGGCCATCATGTAGGCCGTCACCAGCCAGGCGTAGATGCTGAAGCCGTGGAGCTCGCTGACGATGGTGGGGATGGCGGTGGAGACCACCGTCTGGTCCAGCGACGAGAAGAACATCGTGAGCAGCACGGCGGAGAGTGCCCACCAGCGCTTGCGGCCCGTGATGCGGTTGGTGTTCTGGGTCGCGCGCGGCGCCCGCGCTCGGGGCACGCGGCTGCGGCTCGTCTCGGAACGGTCGTCCATACCTCTGGGCCTCCGGTCGGTCACGCGCCGGTGGGCGCACGGCACCGCCGCGCGCCGAACCCCGGCGCCGCCTGGGATCTCTCAGCGATCGCTCTGCTCGAGCACCTCGGTCAACGTCGTCAGTTCCAGCACGGCGTCGTGGATGGCCTCCGCGGGCACGTGTGCGTAGGTCTCCCGGAGCGTGCGCGTGAGCATCTTCTGGACCTCGGTCACGATCGTGGCGCCGGGGCGCGTGATGCTCAAGACGAAGCGTCGGTGGTCTGCGGGGTCGACCGCGCGCTGGATCAACCCCTTGGTCTCCAGCCGCTCGAGCACGCGGCTGACACTCGCAGGCGGCATGCGCAAGCGGCGCGACAGCCCGCCCGGATGGCGCTCGCCGTCCTGGATGTAGCGGAGCACGATCTGATCCTTCGTGGTCAACCCGAAGGCCGGCTCCAGCACATCGTCGAAGGTGCGGTAGAGATGACGCGAGAGACGAAGGACGAGTCGTGCCAGTTGCAGGTAATCGCCGGACGCGGCTGTCCCTTTCATGTGAAACAGTTTACCCGGCCGGGCACGTTCGTCGCCACCCCGCGGGCGACGGGCCGGGCCGGGTCGCGGCGCGGCGTGTCGCCGGGCCGGACGAGCGGGGCGCCCAACGCCGCGTGCCGTGACGGGCCGGCTCGGCGGGCGCAGCCTCACACTCCGGCGAACAGCGGGGGCTGCGCGGGGCCGTGGGGCTCGAGCTCGGGCAGCGCCGTGACCTCGCGGAACTCCAACCCCAACGCCCCCAGCCGGTTGAGCGCCGGCGCGGTGATGGCCGGCGCGGCCAGGATGCCCCGCACCACGTCGTCACCCAGCCGGCGCACGCTGTGGACGTAGCGGCTGAGCTGATGGACCGCCTCCTGCGTGGCCTTGCCGCGCTTGAGCTCCACCACCACCAACCGGCCACGCGCATCGCGCGCGAACAGGTCGATGCCGCCCACGTCGGTCGGCAGCTCGGCGTCGAGCACCTCGAGGCCATCTTCGATGATCTCGGGGTGACGCGCCAGTGCGCGCTGCATCTCGGCCTCGCTGCCCATCAGCACGAAGCCATCGGCCTCGCGCAGCCACAGCGCCTGGGCCAGGGCGGGCGCCAGGAAGGCGATGCGCAGCATCTCGCTCGGCGAGTGACGTTCGGCCCGCAACACGGCGAGTCCGTCCTCCACGCCGACGAAGAGGTCGTCGGTCTGGGGTTGCCAGTTCACGGGCTTGACGCTGCGGTGAGAGTGCACCTGCACGCTGCCGTCGCGCTTGACGATCACCAGGTAGTCGCCGGCCTCGGCCACGCTCGCCGCGCGGCCGCTGTAGAGCACCTCGCACTCGCTGGCGACCTGCACCAGGCAGCGCCCCTCACGCAGGTGTTCGTCGAGGAAGCCGGCGAGATCCTCGGGGGAGGGATCATTGAGCTGTGCGCGGACCACGGCGGCGAGTGTACCACCGCCCGTGACGGGTCCCGCCTCCGCCCCGCGCCCCGCGGCGGGCTCTCACGCGGGACCCGAGGCGCGCGGTACAGTGCCCGGCATGGGACGACTCGGCGCACACGTATCGGTGGCCGGCGGCACCCCCAAGGCCTTCGAACGGGGCCGCGACCTGGGGTGCGACGCGCTGCAGATCTTCGTCAAGAACGCCAATCGCTGGAGCGGCAAGGTCATCAGCGACGACGAGGCGGCGGCCTTCCGCGCCCAATTCGATGAGGCGGGCCTGCCCGTCATCGCCCACGCCGCCTACCTGATCAATCTGGGAAGCCCCAAGCGGGAGGTGGCCCACAAGTCGGTGGACGCCCTCACCGACGAGCTCCAACGCTGCACCAGGCTCGGGGTGTCGGGGCTGGTGTTGCACCCCGGCGCGCACCTGGGCGAGGGCGAAGAGGAGGCGCTCGACCGCATCGCGCGCTCCCTGGACGCGATCTACGCCGAACACCCCGACCTCACCGCCAAGGTGTTGTTGGAGAACACCGCGGGGCAGGGCAGCACCCTGGGGGCCGACGTCGCCGAACTCGGCGCCATCGTCGAGCGCTGCGACGCCGCCAGTCGGCTGGCTGTGTGCGTGGACTCCTGCCACGCCTTCGCGGCCGGCTACGACCTGCGGCAGGCCCAGGGGTACGAGGCGCTGCTCGAGGCGCTGGATCGCGCGGTGGGCCTGGGGCGGGTGGAGGCCTGGCATCTCAACGACTCGCAACACCCGCTTGGGAGCCGCAAGGACAGGCACGCCAACATCGGCGACGGTGCCATCGGCGAGGGCTTCTTCGCCCGGGTGGTCCACGACGAGCGCTTCGCGAGCCTCCCGATGATCCTGGAGACGCCCCTGGGGGACGACGGCGAGGGGCATCGGCGCGACCTCGACCGCCTGCGCGCCCTGTAGGGCGCAGGCGCCCCCTGCACGAGCGCCGGCCGATCCGTAGCGGATCGGCCGGCGCTCGTGCGGCGGGTGTCGGGTCAGTTGCCGTCGCCGCCCGAGGAGCCGCCCACCTGGGTGTTGAGGTCCACGTCCGCGTCACCGTCGCCCCCGCCGGCGCCCAGATTCACCCCGGTAGCGATGGAACCACCGGACGCCGCGCTCTCGCCGCCGCTCTCGGAGCCCACGTCGGAGCCCGCGGCCTCGCCCGTGCCCTTCGCCGCCCCCAGGCCGGCCTGTGCCCGCAGGTCGGCCACGGCCTGCAACAGCCCCTTGCCCTGTTCGTCGCCGCCGGTCACGTCCAGCGAGGCGAGCCCGCCCGTGCCGCTGAGGTCCACGTGGTGGTCGGCGCCGCCGACCCACACGTCGGCGCCCGTCGCGCCGGCCGAGCGCAGCGCCACGTCGGGCGCGTCGGGCCGGTAGAGCGCCACCGCCACGGCCTTGTCGCCCTGCCCGACGGTCAGCACCACCAGCGACGCCTGCCCTTGCACGGCGGCGTGGAGCTGCTCCGCCAGGTCCGCCAGCGCGATCTGGCCGTGGGCGGCCGTGGCCGCGGCGCCCGGCAGCGCCAGGCTGAGGGTGCCGTCGGTGGCGGTCTGCGCCGCCACCGCGAAGGCGTAGGCGTGCATATCGACGCTCACCACCGCGAAGTCGGCCTTGGCCAGCGCCGCGGCGGCGGCGCCGTCGGCCATGTCGGTGCCGCTCACGTCGGCCAGCAGCCGCCCGCCCGCATCCGGCCGCCCCTGGAACAGGGACACGTCGGTGGCGGCCAGCGCGTCCGAGGAGGAGGACGCGGCCGAGACCATCGAGAGAGGTGCGAGCACGAGGAGGGACGCGAGGGCGGCAACACGGAACGCGGATCGGTGCATGGGTGCTCTCCTTCCGCCCGGGATCAATTGCGGGCGCGGCGCCGTGCGCGCCGGCGGCGTGCCGGCCTCGTGGGCGTCGTCGTGCCCGTGGGTCTCCCAGGACCCGCCCACGGTAGGCGCGCCGGGGATGAGAAAGCGCAGGGTTGGCTTAGAGCGGGGCCGGCCGCCGTGTCAGCGCGTGTCCGCGTCGGGCGCGGCGTCGGGCACCCCCGTCGGCGGCCCCGTCTCATCCGGTCCGGTCGTCGACCCCTCGCCGACCCCGAGGTAGGCGCGCGCCACCCGCGGGTCGCGCGCCAGCTCCGTGGCGGGGGCCCCCAGCACCACCTCTCCGGTCTCCAGCAGATAGCCGTGGTCGGCCATGCGAAGGGCCGCGCGGGCGTTCTGCTCGATCAACAGCACGGTGGAGCCGCTTTCCTTGAGCGCCCGCACGACGTGGAAGATCTCCTCCACGATGAGCGGGGCGAGCCCCAGGCTGGGCTCGTCGAGCAACAGCAGCCGAGGGCGGGCCATCATCGCGCGCCCGACGGCGAGCATCTGCTGCTCCCCGCCGGACATGGTGCCCGCGAGCTGGCGGCGGCGCTCGGCGAGCCTCGGGAAGGTGGCGTACACGCGCTCCATGTCGGCCCGCACACGGGTGTCGCCACGCTGCGAACGGGTGAACGCGCCGAGGCGCAGGTTGTCGCGCACGCTCAGCGCGGCGAACAGCTCGCGGCGCTCCGGGACCAGCACCACCCCGCGCCCCACCAGGGCCTCCGGAGTGTCGTGGGTGATGTCGCGGCCGAACGCCCATACCCGCCCGCCGGCCTTGGGCGTGAGCCCCACCACGGCGTTGAGCAGGCTCGACTTGCCCGCGCCGTTGGCGCCGATGACGCTCACCAGCTCGCCCTCGCGCACGCTGAGGTGCACCGCGTGGAGCGCCTCCACGCCGCCATAGCGCACGCTCAGGCCGTGGACGCGGAGCACCACGTCCGGTGAGGATGCGCGCCGCGCCTCCTCGACCGCGGCCGGCCCGTCGCCGCCGGAGGCGGGGGACGCGCGCGAGGCACTCACGCGGCATCGCTCCCCAGGTAGGCCTCGAGCACCGCGGGGTCGCGACGCACCTGCGCCGGCGTGCCCTCGGCCAGCTTCTGCCCGTAGTTCATCACCACCACGCGATCGGCCAGGGCCATCACCACGTCCATGTCGTGCTCCACCAGCAGCACCGTCACACCCTCGGAGCGAAGCCGCCGGATGAGCTCCATCAGCTCCAACTTCTCGGGGCGCCGCAGGCCCGCCGCCGGCTCGTCGAGCAGGAGCAGCGCCGGGTCGGCCATGAGCGCGCGCGCCACCTCGAGCAGGCGCTGGTTGCCCAACGGCAGGCTGTCCGCCCGGTCGAAGGCCTGCCGCGCCAGCCCCACACGCTCGAGCTGTCGGTAGGCCTCCGAGCGCGTGCGCGCGTCCTCGCCGCGCTCCGCGCCCAGCAGGCCGCGCCACAACCCCGAACGGGTGCGGGTATAGGCGCCCAGCGCCACGTTCTCCAGCAGGCTCAGGTCCGCGACCAGGTTGAGGTGCTGGAACGTGCGCGCCACGCCGGCGCGCGCCACGACGTGCGGCGGCCGCCGCTGCATGGGCCGCCCCTGGATGCGGATCTCCCCCTCGGAGGGCGTGAGCACGCCGGTGACGAGGTTGAACACCGTGGTCTTGCCCGCCCCGTTGGGGCCGATGAGGCCCACGATCGCGCCCGCATCGACCGTGAAGGAGAGGTCCTGGACGGCGCTCAAGCCCCCGAAGTGCTTGCCCAGCCCGCGCAGCTCGAGCAGCGGGGTGCCCGCGGCGGGCCGCGGGCGGCGGGGCAACGGCTCGAGGCCGGGGCGCACCCGCGGCGGCGGCGCGGCCGGCAGCCGCGCGTCGAGCAGCGGCAACAGGCCGCGGCGCGCGCGGTGCAGCACCAGGATGAGCGCCAGCCCGAAGGCGATCCCCTCGTAGTTGCCGCTCCGCCCGACCACCAGCGGCAGGTAGCTCTGCAACGCCTCCTGGAACACCACGAACAGCCCGGCGCCGAACACCGCGCCCCACAGCGAGGTGAGCCCCCCGGCCACCGCCATGATGAGGAAGTCGATGCTGGCGCCGAGGCCGGCCAGCGAGGGCTCGATGTAGAGCTCCCGGAAGGCGAACAGCCCTCCGGCCAGCCCGGCGTAGGCCGCCGCCAGCAGGAAGGTGATCATCTTGATGCGTTGCACGTCCACCCCGAAGCTGGCCGCCGCCACCGAGCCGGTGCGCAGGCTCTTGATGGCGCGCCCCATGCGCGAGCGCATGAGGTTGGCGGTGAGGGCCAGCACCAGCAGGACCGCGCCCCATACCAGCACGAAGTAGACGCGGTCGCCACGGAGCTCGAGCCCGAAGAGCGCCAGCGGCGGGTAGCGGTTGCCGGTGGCGCTGCCGAAGCCGGTGTTGCCCCCCGTGACCGGCAGCCAGTTGCGCAGCACGCCGGTGATGATGAGTCCCCACGCCAGCGTCGCCAGCGCCAGGAAGTGCCCCTTCAGGCGCAGCGTCACCAGCCCGATGAGGTAGGCCACCAGGACGGCGAAGGCGATGCCCGCCAGGATGCCCAGCCAGGGGTCGAGGGCGAAGCGGCTCGCCAGGATCGCCGCCGTGTAGGCCCCCGCGCCCATGAAGGCCGCCTGACCCAGCGACGCCAGCCCGGCGTACCCCGTCAACAGGACGAGGCCGATCACCACCAGGCTGTGCATGCCGATGAGGTTGGCCAGCCGCAGCGTGAAGTTCGAGGCCAGCAGCGGAACCAGCGCCACGGCCAGCAGGAAGGCGGCCAACAGGGCGCGCCGCACGGTCGCTCCGAGGCGCGACCGTGTTGCGCCCACCGTCACGTCGGCAGCGGCCATCAGTCGACGTGCTCCTCGAAGTCGAGGTGCTGCAGCGAGCGCAGCAGCAGCACCGGGATGATGAGCAGGAACACCAGCACGTCCTTGTACGCCGAGCTCAGGTAGAAGGCGCTGAACTGCTCGGCCACGCCCACGAAGATCGCCCCCAGCACGGCCACGAGCGGGCTGACCAGCCCCCCGATGATGGCGCCGACGAAGCCCTTGAGCCCCAGCACGAAGCCGAAATCGTAGACCATCTTGGTGATCGGCGTGATGAGCACGCCGGCCACGGCCGAGAGGAACACCGAGAGCGTGAAGGACACGCTACCCGCGCGCACCACGCTGATGCCGGAGAGGCGCGCGCCCACCCGGTTGACGGCCGCGGCGCGCAGCGCCTTGCCGTAGAGGGTGCGGTCGAAGAACAGCCACAGGCCCACCAGCAACACCGCGCTCACGCCCAGCAGCCACAGCTCCTGGGCGCTGAGGTACGCGGGGCCGATCGCCAGACCCCCGCTCTGGAACGCCGGGATGTCGTACGGCTGCGGGCCCCAGAAGGCCAGCCCCAGACCGGTGAGCGCCAGGTGCAGGCCGATGGTGAGGATGAGGAACACCAGCACGCTGGCCCGCGGCAGCGGCTGGACGATGACGCGGTAGCTGATGGGACCCAGCAGGGTCGTGAGCAGCACCGCAAGAACGATCTGCGCAAGATAGGGAAGGTCGGCGCGCGCGCCTGCGCGCACCAGAACGTACACCGCCGCCGCGGCCGCCAGCGGGAGCAGCAGCGCGGCCAGCGCCCGCGCGGGGCGGCGGGAGCGGAGGCCCGCCAGGGCGCCGAACACGGCCCAGGCCGCCAGGCCCGCCATGACGATGTAGAGGGTGCCGGGGAGCTGCCCCAGCCTGAGGCTGGCGACGGTCAACGCCGACAGCATGACGAACTCCCCCTGGGCCACGTTGATGACGCCGGTGACCGAGTACAGCACCACGATGCCCAGCGCCATCAGGGCGTAGATGGCGCCGTTGGTGAGGCCCTCGAGCAGGAGGATGAGCGGGATCTGGAACACGCGCGTCTCCGGTGTGTCGGCCCGGGTGGGACCATCCCCACCCGGGTCCGACGGACGTTACTTCGCCAGCGTCCAGGTACCGTTGGCGATCTCGACGATGACGAGGGCGCGCTGATCCAGGCCGAGGTGGTCCTGCGCGGTGAAGTCGAACACGCCGCCCACGCCGTCGAAGGGCGGGATGGCCTCGAGGTCGTCGCGGATGGCCGCGCGCGCCGCGGGCACGTCCGCGAAGTCGACGCCGTCGGAGACGGCCTTCTCAATGGCCAGCCGCAGCGCCGTGACCGCGTCGAAGGCGTGGCCGCCGAAGGTGCTGGCGGTGCCAGCGCCGTAGGACGCCTCGTAGTCCTTGATGTAGGCCTGGGCGGGCGCCTTGATGGGGTTGTCGTCGGTGAGCTCGGAGGCCACGATCATCGGACCGATGGGGAGCCGCACGCCGTTGGCCGCGTCACCCGCAAGCTGGAGGAACTGCGGGTTACCCACGCCGTGGCTGACGTACACCTGCCCCTGAAAGTTGCGCGAGGCGAGCTCGTCGACGACCAGCGCGGAGTCGCGCACCACACCCCAGATCAGCACCGCGTCGGGCTTGCGCAGCGTGGCGCTGAGCACCTGGGCGGTGACGTTGGTGTCGGAGCGGCCGTAGCGCTCGGTGGCGACCAGCGAGATGTCGGTCCCCTCGAGGGCCTTGTTCAGCTCGGTCAGGCCGCCCTCACCGTAGGCGTCGTCGATGCCGAGGAAGGCCACGCTCTTCAGGCCGCGCGCCTGCATGTCTTGCACGATGCCGCCGATCATCAGGGTGTCGGTCTGCGGGGTCTTGAAAACCCAGTGACGTTCCGCCACGGGCTCGATGATCGACGCCGAGGCCGCCATGGAGATGGTGGGCACCTTGGCCTGCTGCACGGTGTCGATGATCGCCAGCGAGTTCGACGAGATGGTGCAGCAGATGACCGCGTGCACGTTCTCCTCGTCGATCAGCCGGCGGACGTTGGTGACGGCCTTCTGCGTGTCGGTGGCGGAGTCCAGGAAGACGATCTCGACCGGGTGTCCGCCGATGCCCCCGGCGGCGTTGAGTTCGTCCTGCAGCATGCGGAAGGTGTTGGCCTCGGGTTCGCCGAGGGCCGAGGCCGGGCCGGTGGCGGACGCCACCGCGCCGATCTTGATGGTGGCCTGGGCGAACGCGGCGCCGACCAGCAGGAACAGCAGCAGCGCAAGGGTGGTGGTGATGCTCGTGAACCGTTTCATCTCTCCTCCTCGAGTGTGTAGAACGCACTTTGTAGAACGCACTGTTGCGTGCGGGCGAACGCGCTTCGGGTGGCGGACGGCATGCCCCATCGGACGAGCGGTCGTTGTCGTTCTCCTGCCGCCCGGCCACTCCGGGGCGACCACACCGGGGCGACCACTTGGGGGGCGACCACTCGGGGGCGACCACTCCGCCCCTCTCGACGCGCGCCCGGCGTACGGGCGCGGACCGTTCCTACCCGGGTCGCGCGCGCGGCACGGGCGGACGGGGCGGGGCGGACGGGACGGGGCGGACGGGACGGGGCGGACGGGACGGGGCGGACGGGGCGGGACGGACGGGACGGGACGGACGGGACGGGACGGACGGGACGGGACGGACGGACGGGGCGGGGGGCCTCGGCCGGGGGCGATCGCGGGCCGGTGGCCGACCCCGCCCGTCGGCGGAGCCGGCGGCGCGTGCGTCGCGGCGGCCGTGGGTCGCGCGCACCCATCAGACGGCGACCACCGGTCGCGCACGGAGCAGCGGCTCGAGCACCTCGACACCGTCGAACGGGGTGCCCTCCTCGAACCAGCTCCTTGGCGCGGCGTGGCCCCACAGGGTCTGGCGTTGGGGGTCGTCCAGCGTCCAGCCGATGGGTTCGAAGTCGGCGTCGACCGCGAGGTAGTCGCCGGTGAAGAGCTCGATGCGGTGCCCGTCCGGGTCGCGCAGGTAGAGGAAGAAGGCGTTGGAGATGCCGTGCCGCCCCGGGCCCCGCTCCATGGCGCCGAGCCAGCCGGTGGTGGCCAGCACGTCGCAGGCGTGGAGGATGTCCATCTCGCCGCGCGTCCACACGCCCACGTGATGGAGCCGCGGCCCGCGGCCGTTGGTGAGGGCAAGGTCGTGCACGTTCCCCTTGCGCTGCATCCACACCGCCCACAGGGCCGGGTGTTCCCCCTCGGTCTCGGTGTATTCGGTGGTGCGGAAGCCCAGGCTCTCGGCGTAGAAGTCGTGGGTGCCCTGGAGATCGGCCGCGAAGCAGTTGAAGTGATCGATGCGCTGCACGCTGGCCCCGTGGTAGGCGCCGTAGCGCTGCAGCATGCGCTCGGCGGGCTCCTGGCGGGCGTAGAACGCCAGCGGCACGCCGAACGGGTCGCGCACGTGGAGCGTGCGCCCCTGGCCGCGCACCTGCGCCCAGGCGGGCTCGAGCTCGAGCTCGGCGAAGAACGCGAAGGCCCGTTCCAGCTCCCCGTCCGAGGCCACCCGGTACCCCAGCCGGAAGCACACCGGTTCGCCTGAGCGGCGCAGCACCAGGCTGTGGTGGCTGCGCTCCTCCAGGCCGCGGAGCCACAGCGTGTCCTCGTCCCGCTCGGTCTCCTGGAAGCCGAGCGCGTCGACGTAGAAGGCGCGGCTGCGCTCCAGATCGGAGGCCGAGAGCTCGACGTGGCTCAGGCGCAGCACCGCGAAGGGGGGTGCCGGGTTGCCGGGACGCACGGGCATGGCGCGACCCCCTCAGTCCGCCGGCGCGGCCGGCGTCGCGGCCGGATCGTCCGACCGCTCCAGGAAGCGCCGCACCCGCTCGACGTAGGGCGCGGTGTCGTAGCCCTGGTAGAGCGCACACTGGGTACGCACGGGGTCGCCGAAGAAGAACTTCTCGTAGAGGTTCTGCCGACCGCCGAAGCTCGAGATGGTCATGTCCCAGGCCAGCCGGAACAGGCGCACGCGGGTGTCGGCGTCGGCGTTGCGCGCGCTCAGGTAGCGCTGGATGGCGTCCGCCATGGGCCCCTTGCGGTCGGCCTCGGTGGGGATCATGATGAGCCCGCTGGCCGAGAGCAGCTGCAACACCTCGACCATGCGGGGGTAGAGCTGCGGGAAGAGGTTCCGGGCAGCGTTGAGGGCGTCCTTCCCGGGGGTCATGGTGCCGTAGGCGTCGACGGCGGCCGTCTCCTCGGACTGGGTCTTGAGCGCCCGCATCACCTCCAGCGTCACGATCAGCTCCGCGACCTTCTGCTGCACGTGCTGGAACTGCTCGCTGCCGATCATGTCGACGATGGCCTGAGCGACGCCCAGGAAGGCCTCGGCCTTGGCGATCTTGACGTTCACGACCTGGTGCGCCATGTGGTACACGGCGCCCGTGCTGGCGTAGGCGCGGTTCGCGAGCTTCACGTCGTTGACGATGAAGACGCGCTCCCACGGGACCAGCACGTCGTCGAAGTAGACCATCGCGTCCATCTCGTCGAAGCGGGAGCCCAGCGGGTGGTCCTCGTGCGAGCGCCCCACGTCCAAGGGCTCTCGGCACTGGAAGCTCACGCCCGGCGTCGAGCACGGCACGGCGAAGGCGAGGGCGTAGCGCGTCATCTCCTCCTGCTCCTTGAGGACGGTGGAGGGGAAGATCAGGATCTCGTCCGCGATGGGGAGCGTGGCCATCATGCGGGCGCCGCGCACGATGATCCCCTCCGCGGTCTCCTTGACCAGCCCCAGGGCGATGTAGGGGTCGATGAGCTGGTCGGCCCGCACCCCGCGGTTGACCTGCGGGTTGGTCAGGGCATGCGTCAGGCACAGATCGTTCTCGCGCACGAACTCGTAGTAGCGCCGCATGTGCTCGCCGTACCGCCCGTCCTGGAGGTCGAAGTACGGCGCGGCCCGCGCGGCCGCCATCAGGTTGACGTTGAGGTAGTCCGGGCTGCGCCCGATGAACCCCAGGCTGGCGTCCGCCCACACCTTGTGCATGCGCGCCCGGCGCCGCAGGTCCTCGCGACTGCTCGGCTCTAGGAAGCTCAGCCCCACGCGCTCCCCGCTGCTGGGGCTGACGTAGGTCATCACCTCCACCAGGTCGGGGCGGTGCTGCAGGTCGTAGAGATGGGCGATGGAGCGCGCGGCATTGGCCGTGGCGGCGTGGGTGGTGGGGTCTTCTACCTTCGCGCCGTCGACGTAGATGTTGGGGGGGTTGCGCTGCAACCCCTCGAGGAACTGGGTGCCGGTCCGTGCTGGCATGCGTGCTCTCGCCTCCCTCAGGCCCCGAGCTTGGGGATGGCGTGCTCCCCCAGCGCGATGGCGACGTTCTTGGTCTCCATGAAGAACTCGAAGCTGTAGTCCCCGCCGTCGCGCCCGACGCCGCTGGCCTTGGCGCCGCCGAAGGGCGCGGGCAGGTGGCGCACGTTCTGGGAGTTCACCCACACCATGCCGGCCTCCATGGCCTGGGCGACGCGATGGGCGCGCCCCACGTCGCGCGTCCACAGGTAGGCCGCCAGCCCGTAGCGCACGTCGTTGGCGAGGGCCACCGCCTGCGCCTCCCCGTCGAAGGGGATGGCGGTGAGGACGGGGCCGAAGATCTCCTCCCGGGCCACGCGCATGTCCTGCCGGGCGTGGGTGAACAGCGTGGGCGCCAGGTACAGACCCCCAAGCCCCTCGCCGCCCGCTGCGACGGTCACGCCCTCCTCGCGCGCCAGGCTCAGGTAGCCCAGCACCTTGTCCAGGTGCTCCGGGTGGATCAGCGGTCCCATCTCGGTGTCGGGGTCGAACGGGTCCCCGACGCGCACGCGTCGGGCGCGCTCGGCCACGCGCTCGGTGAACTCGGAATAGATGGGCGTCTCCACCAGCACCCGGCTCGAGGAGGTACAGCGCTCGCCGTTGAGGCTGTAGATCATGAACACCACGGCGTCGAGCGCACGGTCGAGGTCCGCGTCGGCGAAGACCACCACGGGGTTCTTGCCCCCCAGCTCGAAGTGCACACGCTTGAGCGTGGGGGCTCCCTGGGCCTGGATGCGCCCGCCCGTGGCGGACTCCCCCACGAAGGCGATGCCGCGGATGGCCTCGTGCTCGGTGAGCGCGCGCCCGGCGCCCTCACCGAAGCCGTGCAGGAGGTTCGCCACGCCGTCCGGCAGGCCGGCCTCCTGCATCAGCTGCGCCAGGCGCGTGGCGCTCAGCGGGCTCCACTCCGCGGGCTTATGCACCACGGTGCAGCCGGCGGCCAGGGCGGGGGCGATCTTCCAGGTGGAGAGCATGAAGGGGGTGTTCCAGGGGGTGATGACGGCCACGGGGCCGAGCGGGGTGCGGGTGGTGTAGTTGAGCTGCCCCTCGGCCATGAGGCTGCGGCCGTCGGACGCGCCCTCGGCCCGGTCGGCGAAGAAGCGGAAGTTCTGGGCGCCGCGGGCGGCGGCCTTGCGCATGAAGCGCCACGGCTGCCCGGTGTCGAGCACCTCGAGCAGCGCGATCTCGTCGGCGTGCGCCTCGATGAGGTCGGCCACGCGGTGCAGCAGGCGGCGGCGCTCGCGGCCCGGCGTGTGCCGCCAATCGCGGAACGCCTCGGCCGCGGCGCGCGCGGCCAGGTCGGCGTCTCGCGCGTCCCCCTCGGCGACCTCGGCCAGGGGGGCGTCGTCGATGGGGGAGCGGGTGGTGAAGGTCCGCCCCGAGGCCGCCGGGCGCCAGGTGCCCCCGATGAGGTGGCGCACGCCGTCCCCCGCCAGGCGCGCCAGCGCCTCGTCCGCCCGGCGCCGTGGGCCGCCGGCCCCGGCCCCCCCGGCCCCGGCCGCGTGCGGGCCGCTCACGTGCCCTCCCCGGCCGCGGCGCGCGCGGCGCGGTCGGCGGCGGCCGGCTGCGCCTCGGCCACCTCCTCCTCGGCCGCGACGCGGTTGCTCAACACGCCCACGCCGTCGATCTCGCACCGCAACGTGTCGCCGGCGTGCACGTGGCTGATCCCCTTGGGGGTGCCGGTGAGCAGCACATCGTTCTCCTGCAGCGTCATGAACTCGCTGACGTAGGCGATGATCTCCGCCACGCCGTAGAGCATGTCGGCGGTGGTCCCCTCCTGGCGCAGCTCGCCGTTGACGTAGGTGCGCAGGCGCAGCGCCTGCGGGTCGGGCACGTCGCGCGCGTCCACCAGGGCGGGGCCGAGCGGCAGGAAGGTGTCGAAGTTCTTGGGCTTGACGGGTGGCCTGAAGTGGTCGATGACGAAGTCGCGCACCACCAGGTCGTTGGCGACGGTGTAACCCTTCACCGCCTCGAGGGCGGTCTCGGCCGGCACGCGGCGGACCGGGCGGCCGATCACCACGGCAAGCTCGGTCTCGTAGTGCATGTAGCGGATGCCGCGCGGACGCACCACCGTGCCGCGGTGCCCCAGCAGGGCGTTGTGGAACTTCGGGAACAGCGCCGGCTGGGCGGGGCGCTCGAGCTCGAGCTCCGCCGCGTGATCGCCGTAGTTGAGCGCCAGCGCCAGGATGGTGCCGGGCTCCACCGGGGGGAGCCAGGTGACGGCGTCCTCCGCGAAGCGCCTCCCGGCCGCGGTGCGCACGCCCCCGTCGTCGAGCACCTCGACGTACTCGAGCCGACCGCCGGCCACCACGCGGCCGTGCCTCACGCCCGCACCTCCCCGCCCACCAGGCCGTAGCGTTGCAGCGTGGCCCGCAGGCGGGTCTCGTTCTCCGGCAGCATCGCGCCCAGCGGCAGCCGCCAGCTCGCCTCGCACAGCCCCATCATCGACAGCGCCGTCTTCAGGGGGACGGGGTTGATCTCGATGAAGAGCACGTCGTTGAGCTCGAGCATGCGGAAGTGCAGCTCGCGCGCCTCGTCCCACGCCCCGGCATCGGCCAGCTCCCAGAGGCGGGCGATCTCGCGCGGGGCGACGACGCCGGTAGCGCTGATGTGACCGCTGCCCCCGAGCGTCAGCATGGGGTAGGTCATGGTCTCGGCGCCGCAATACACGGCCGTGTCACGCCCGGCCTCGACGAAGGTGTAGGACACCTCGTCGAGGTTCTTGGTGGCGTGCTTGACGCCCAGCACGTTGGGGCAGGCGCGGCGCAGGCGACCGATGGTGGCGGCGTCGATGCTCACCGCCGCCCGGCCGGGGATGTTGTAGAGGATCACCGGCGTGTCCGGCACGGCGTCCGCCACCGTCTTGAAGTAGTCGAAGAGGTTGTTCTGGTTGGGGCGTACGTAGTACGGCGCGATCACCAGCACGCCGTCGACGCCCAGGCTCGCGGCGAAGCGGGTGATCTCCAGCGTCTCGTCGATGTTGTTGGTGCCGGTGCCCGGCACGAAGGGGAGGCGCCCCGCGAGCGTGCCGTGCACCAGCTCGATGACGTGCTTGCGCTCGTCGAGCGACAGCGAGGAGGGCTCGCCGGTGGTGCCCGTGCAGCTCAGGCCGTGGCTGCCCTCCCGGATCTGGAAGGCGATGAGCCCCCGTAGCGCGTGCTCGTCGATGCGCCGATCCGAGCCCGAGAAGGGCGTGGGGAGCGGAACGATGGAACCCTTGGGCGCGTGCATGGCCTACCTCCTGCGTGGCTCGCCGGCGACCTCCCGCGGCCGCGGTCGCGGACATCGCGCCGCCCGGGCGGCGCCCTCGCGTACACCCGCGTGCCGTCGGGCCGCGCGATCTATCACGCGGCACCGGGGCCCCGAGGCCGACCGGAGCGCACGGAGCCGGCGGCGTCGACGGGGGCACCGCCCCGGCGCACGGTGGTTCGTTTGCGTTGTCCGGAGTCTAGGCGCGCGCGCTGGGGCGCACAATTGGGCCAAGGGACAAATTGCGCCCGTCACTTTGTCGCATGCTCCAAGGAGGCCATGGCGACGCGGCCGGCGCCTCGGGGCGCCGGCCGCGTGTGGGTCGGGGGTACGGTCGCGCGCGGCGTTCAGCCCCCGGCGGACCCCACGCCCTTCTCCGCCAGCGCGTCGAGCAGGCGCACCGTCGCCTCGGTGCCGCGCCGCAGCGTGGCGAGCCGGTAGAACTCGTTGGGCGCGTGCAGGCCGTTGTCGGGCTCGGCGAAGGCGAAGTAGAGGCACCACATACCCAGGATGCTGTGGAACTGCTCGGCCACCGGCACCGTCCCGCCCTGCCATACCGGGAACGGCCGGGCGCCGTAGGCGGCCTCGATGGCGTCGGCCGCCAGCGTCAGCACAGGATGGTCGAAGGGCATGGTGTAGGCCGCCGCCCTTCCGGGCAGACGATCCATGCGTACCTGCATGCCGTCCGGGGCCGCGGCCCGCACGTGCGTCTCGATCGCGTCGAGGATGGCGTCGGGATCCTGCCCCGGCACCAGGCGACAGGTGATCTTGGCTCGAGCCTCGTTGGGCAGCACCGTCTTGATGCCGGCGCCCTGGTAACCACCCCACAGGCCGTTGGCCTCCAGCGTCGGCCGGAACCACCGCAGCTCGAGCGGGCTGTACCCCTGCTCGCCCGTCCAGTGCTTCAATCCCAGCGCCCGCCGCTGCGCCTCGTCGTCGTACGGCACGTCGTCGACGGCCCGGCGCTCCCGCTCGCTGGGCTCGGAGACGCCGTCGTAGAAGCCCTCCACCGCCACGTGGCCGTGGTCGTCGTGGAAGCTCGCGAGGATGCGTGCGAGCCCCAGCAGCGGATTGGGCACGGGGCCACCGAAGGAGCCCGAGTGAAGGTCCGTCGCCGCGCCGGTGACGACCAGCTCGCAGCCGGCCAGGCCGCGTGTACCGAGCGTCAGCGAGGGCTGGTCCACCCCGTACACGCCGCCGTCGGCGCTGATGGCGAGGTCCCCCTTGAGCAGCTCGGCATGCTCGCGCAGGAAGGTGGGCAGGTTGGGACTGCCGATCTCCTCCTCCCCCTCGATCACGAAGGTGACGTTGACGGGCGGGGCACCATGGGTCTCGGCGTAGGCCTCCACGGCCTGGATGGGCACCAGGATGCCCCCCTTGTCGTCGCTAGCGCCGCGCCCGTAGAGGCGCCCGTCGCGCACCTCGGGCTCGAACGCCGGGCTCTCCCACAGCTCGAGGGGCTCGGGCGGCTGCACGTCGTAGTGCCCGTAGATCACCACGGTGGGGAGCGCCTCGTCCACCAGCCAGCGACCCACGACCACGGAGTTGCCGGGCGTGTCCACGGTGCGCACCTCGGGCACGCCCGCGCGCTGCAGGCGTGCGGCAATCCACACCGCGGCGGCCCCGATGTCGAGCTTGTGCTCGGGATAGGTGCTCACGCTCGGTATGCGTACGAAGGCCGCCAGATCGTCGCCGTAGGCACCCTGCCGGGCGTCCACGGCCTCCAGGGCCGCAGCAAGTCGCTCGCTCATGAGATGTCCCTCCTGCGCGGGGCGAAACGCCCGCGACGGTTCGCTACCCGGCCAGGATACCGGACCGCGCGGGCCCGGCCGGGGCGCCGCCGCCCCGGCCGCCGCCCGCACTCACTCGTAGCGCAGCGCCTCGATGGGGCTCAGGTTGGCCGCGCGGTTGGCGGGCCACACGCCGAACATCACGCCCGTCGCGAGGCTGACAAGCAGCGCCAGGGCGATGGTGACGGGAGACAGCACCACCTCGCTCAGGAACGGCACCAGCGCCACCGCCAGGTAGAGCGTGCCGACGGCCGCCACCAGGCCGAGCATGCCGCCGACCAGCGTCAGCACCACCGCCTCGATGAGGAACTGCTGCAGGATGACGTTCTTCTTCGCGCCCAGCGCCTTGCGCAGCCCGATCTCGCGGGTGCGCTCCGTGACCGACACCAGCATGATGTTGAGGATGCCGATGCCGCCCACCAGCAGGCTGATCGCTCCGATGCCGCCGAGCACGGCCTGCAGGATGGTGGTGATGGTCGTGAACAGGGTGAGGGCACCCTCGATGGTCTGGATCCTGAAGGTGTCCGCACCCCGCCTGCGCGTCAGGATGGCGCGCACCTGCGACACCACGTCGTCCAGGTTCTGGTCCAGCGCCACGGTGACCGGCAGGAACGGGAACTCGCCGCGCGTGATCGAGGGGAAGTTCAGGTACAGCGTATCCAGCGGGATGTCGGCGCTGGTGTCCGCGGCCAGGGCGAAGGCGCCGCTGGGCCGTTCCTTGACTCCGATGACGGTGTAGAAGGTGCGGGAGCCTGCCACCGTGACCGAGACCTCCCGACCCACGGGGTTGGCCACGTCCGGGAAGAGGGCCTCCTTGGCGTCGGCCGACAACACCATCACCGGTGCGGCCGCGCGCGCGTCGGCCTCCCCGAAGAAGCGACCACGCTCCAGCTTGATGGTGCGATCGATCTCGGGGGCGTTGGCGGTGACGCCGTTGAGCGTCAGTGGCGTCTCCTCCACCCCGGCGCGCGCCACGCCGCGGCGGGTGCGCTGCTCCAGGATGCTCACCGGAAGGCGCGCCAGCGCGTTGATGTCGGCCTCGCTGAAGTCGGTCGAGGCCGGGTTGTCGGGGTTGGGCGTGATGAACAGCGACTGGTTCCCGAAGTCCTTGAGCTGGCTCGTGATGCCCGCGGTGGCGATGGCGCCCAGGCTGATGGTGGTGGTCACCGCGAACACCCCGATCATCACGCCCAGCAGCGTGAGGAACGAGCGCAGACGGTTGGCGGCGAGCGCCTCGAAGGCGGAGCGGATGTTCTCCAGCAGCACGGTCGGCTACCCCTCGGCCCGGCGGTCGCGCGTGCCGGACGCCGGGTCCGGCGCGGCCCCGGCGCCGGGCCCGGCGGGAGCGACCGCGTCCGGGCGCCGGCGATCGGGCACCCGCTCGCTCGACTCCACGACGCCGTCGCGGATGTGGATCATGCGCTCGGTGTAGCGCGCCACCTCGGACTCGTGGGTGACCATCAGGACGGTCCTCCCCTCGGCGTGGAGCTCGGCGAACAGCGCCAGGATCTCCTCTCCCGTGCGGGTGTCGAGGTTGCCTGTGGGCTCGTCCGCCAGGAGGATGTCGGGCTCCGTCGCGAGCGCGCGGGCGATGGCCACGCGTTGGCGCTGGCCGCCCGAGAGCTCATTCGGGCGGTGGTCGAGGCGGTCGCCGAGCCCCACGCGGCGCAGCGCCTCGGCGGCCCGGCGCTGCCGCGTCCGGCCGGCGACGCCCCGGTACATCAGCGGCAGCCCCACGTTGTGCACGGCCGTGGCACGCGGCAACAGGTTGAACGCCTGGAAGATGAAGCCGATGCGGCGATTGCGGATGCCGGCCAGGTCGTCCTCGCTCATCCGCGAGACCTCCTCCCCCGCCAGCAGGTAGCTCCCCTCCGTGGGGGAGTCGAGGCAACCGAGGATCTGCAACAGGGTGGACTTGCCGCTGCCCGAGGGCCCCATGATGGCGACGAACTCGCCACGCGCGATGGTGAGGTCGAGGCCGCGCAGGGCGTGCACCTCCAGCCCGCTCTCCATGCGGTAGACCTTGCGCAGCCCGCGCGCGTAGATGACGGGGGGCTCGCTCACGGCGCCGCGGGCGTCACCGGCGTGAACGACACGGCCTGCCCGTCCGTGAGACCGTCGAGTCCGGTGACGGCGACCCAATCCCCCGCGGCGAGCCCGTCGCCGGTGACCGCGGCGAGCGTGGCGTTGCGGTCGCTCACACCGACCATCACGCGCTCGACCGTGCCACGCCCGGCCTCGAGGCTGCGCACGAGGTAGACGTGCGTCTGTGGGCCCTCCCCGGCGACCGCCTCCAGCGGGACCACGAGGGCGTCCGGGATGCGGTTCACGACCACCCGTGCGGTCACCGTGTAGCCGGGCCGCAAGGCGCCCGCGGGGGCGTCGGCCTCCGGGCCCGCCACCAGATCGAGCTCGGCCCGGACCTGGGCGGTGCCCTGGCTACGGTCGGCGACCGGACTGACACGCCGCACCCGTGCGGGAAGCGCGACGTCCGGCGCCGCGTCCGGGGTGACCGTGCCGTCCTGCCCGGCCGCAAGCTCGAGCGACCGGTTCTCGTCGAAGTCGGCGCTCACGCTCAGGCTGCTGTCGTCGACGAGTTGCACGGCCTGCCCCGAGCCGGGGGCGACCTGATCCCCCACCTTGAACGGCACGCGGCTGACCACGCCGGCGAAGGGGGCGCGCAGCGTCGCCTCGCGGATCTGCTGTTCCTGGTTGGCGACGGCGGTCTCGAGGCGGGCCACGTTGGCCTCCCCGCTGGCGATCTGGGCCCCGGCCAGACCGGTGACGTTGGTCAGCTTGGCCCGCGCGCTCTCCAGCGCCTGGCGCGCCTGCGTGAGCCGGCGCCGGGCCGCGTCCTCCGCGTCTTGCGCGGCCCGGAGCTCGTCGCGCGAGGCCGCGCCCGCCCCCACCAGCCGCTCGCTCACGGCGCGCTTGTCGGTGGCGTCCTGGAGCGCCTGCTCGGCGCTCGCCACCTGGTCCTCCGCGCTGGTGACGCCGGCCTCCAGGTCGAGGCGGTCGACGCCCTGCTGCGCGCGCACGCGCGCGAGGTCGGCGCGCGCCGACGCCAGGGCACTGCGGTTGCTGGCAAGATCGCGCTCGAGCGCGCTGGTGTCGAGCGCCGCCAGGGTGGCGCCCTCCTCCACCCGGTCGCCCTCGGCGACCGGCAGGCTGCCGACCGTACCGCCCGTCGGGAAGGCGAGCAGGCGCTCGCGCGCCGGCGACACCACGCCGGTGCCGCTCACCTCCCTCGTGAAGGTGGTCCGCTCGACGGCGGTCAGCACCACGCGCGGGGGCGTCGGGCCGGTGCGGCGCAGCAACACGAAGACGCTCACGGCGGCGGCCACCGCCACGAGCACTAGCCACAACACCGTCCTCCGCCGGCGCCGGCGCCGGCGCCGCTCGGGCGAGGGGCTGCTCATGGCGCCCCGGACGGCGTGGCGGAGCCGCCCAGCACCGTGATCTCCAACTGAAGCGCGGCGACCTGCACGGCGTGGCGCGCCACGAGCGCCTGCGCCGCGGCCTGCTGCCGCTGGCGCTGCGCCTGGGCGAGCTGCAGCCTCGAGATGCTGCCCGACGTGAAGCGCACCTGCTGAGCCTGCACGTCCTTCTCGGCGGTGGCGAGCGCGGCCTCCGCGCCGCTCCGGCGGCCGTCGGCGGCCACCAGGGCGTTGTGGCTCTGCCGCAGCCGCAGCTCGAGGCCGGTGCGGGCATCCTCGAGGCTGCGTTGGGCCGATGCCAGGCGGTCCCGGGCGGACTCGACGTCCGCGCGGGCGGAATACGGGTTGTCCACCGCCTCCAGGCCGGCCCGCGCCAGCGCCAGCGCCCGCCCGGCGGCGGCCACGCCGGCATTCTCGTCCACACGGCCCAGCACGGCGTCAAGGCCGGCGGGCCGCGCGGGTGCCGGGGGCTCCTGCAGGCTCAGCTCGCCGTCCGGCAAGGCCAGGTCCGACGCCAGCGTGCGGTAGGCCAGGGCCCTCCCCTGGCTTGCGTCGGCGAGCGCGCGCTGCGCGTCCGCCAGGTCGTTCTCCGCCCGGTCGACGTCGAGGGTGCTGGCGGCGCCGGCATCGAGGCGGATGCGCGCCGCCTCCAACGCCATCTGCGCGATGTCGACGCCCACCTGCGCCAGCGCCACGTCGTCCTCGGCCTCGAGCGCGCCGTGGTAGGCGCGCAGCACACGCAGGCGCGCCGCCATCTGCGCCGCGCGCAGCGTCTCGCGCGCCGCCGCCACGGCCTGCTCGGCCTGCAGGCGGGGGATGCGCAGCGCCAGTGGATCGGCCTGCTGGCGCCGGTCGGCGCGCTGCGCCGCGTCGAGGTCGCTGCGGGCGTTGAGCACGGCGGCATCCTGCGCCGGCGCGAGCGCCAGTGCCGCCTCCAGCGTCAGTGGCTGGGCGGGCGTGTCGGCGCCGCCCTGGGCGAGGGCCGGCCCGGGAGCAAGCACGAGAAGCGTGACGAACACGGGCGATAGGGAGCGCAGACGCATCGTTAGAGTACCTCCGTGGGGTCCCGCCCGAGGCTCAGGGCGAGGCGCATGCGGGCAAGCAGGACGGCATCCCTCGCCCTGGCGGCGTCCAACGCCGCCATGTCGGCGGCGCTGCGGGCGCCGTCCCGGTCGAGCACGGACGTCAGGCCGAGCGCGTAGCGGCGGGCGGCGTCGCGCGCGTCGTCCGCGCGCCGGGAGGCGGCCTCCTCGGCGAGCGCCGCGGAATCCTTGGCCGCCGCCAGCGCCTGCTCGGCGGAGAGGACGTCGAGGCGGGCCAGGTCCAGCGCCTGCTCGAGCTGCTGTCGACTCGCCTCCACCTCGGCTCGAGCCGCGGCCAGCGCGTCCCCCAGGGTCACGTCGAGGGGGACGGTGAGCGAGGCGCTCAGCCGCACGCTGTGGCTGCTCGGGTCGGTCAGGGGCAACGCGGACGAGCCCGCCGCGGCGGCCCCCGTGTCGGGATCGAAGCCGATCGAGGCGCGCGGCTGCCAGCTCTGGGTATCGAAGCCCGCCCCCAGGGTCCAGGTGTGGTCTGCGCCGGCCTGGGCGACCTGCAGGTCGAGCGAGGCCTGGGGCAGGTTGTCCCGGAGCACGGCGTCGGCGCCGCGCCGGGCGTCCGCCATCGCCTGCCGCGCCGACACCACGTCGCTGCGACGCGTCAGCGCCTCGTCCAGCGCCGCCGCGTCGGGCAGGGCAAGGTCGCGTCCGCTGGGCGGCTCCTCGCCGGAGCGCACCGCCTCCACCGGGCGGCCGAGCGTGACGCTCAACGCCCGCAGCGCCCCCACGGCCTCGCGCCGCGCCTGGGCCAGGGCGTTGCGCGCCCGCCGCACGCCCAACTCCGCCTCCGCCACGGCGGCGTCGTTGGTCGCGCCGACGCCCGCCTGCGTGCGGCGGGCGCGCACCAGCTCCTCGGCATCGGCCACGGCCCGCTGTTGCAGGGCGACCGCGCGATCGGCTCGCACCGCCTCGAGGAAGCGCTGGGCGGCAGTGACGCGCGCCTGGCCGCGCGCCTCGTCGAGGGCACGCTCCGCCTGCAGCACGGCCGCGGCGCCGCGGGCCCGTTGATCGGCTCGCGGCCCGAAGGGCACGACGTTGATGCTCACACCCAGTTCGATGGGGCGGATGTCGCCCTTCGTCAGGTCCTCGCTCTGGCTCAGGTTGGCGGCGTCCAGCGTGCCCCAGGTCTGGTCGTACCCGCCGCTCAGCTGGCCGGTCACGGGCGACGCGGCGACGGCCAGGCGACGGCGCGCACTCTCGAGGCGCGTCTCGGCCAGCCGCACCGACGGGCCCTCGACGGCCAACGCCAGCGCCCCTGCGAAGCTCAGCGGCGCCTGGGCACGGACGCTCGCCGGCGCCACGGCGATGAGGCCCAGGAGGAGGAGCAGGAGGGGGACGGGGAGGCGTCCGGGAGCAACCACCCTTCGAGTCTACGCCGGGGCCGCGGCGGCATTCCGTAGCCGTCGTGTAAGTCTACGTCGCGGCCGCGCGCGCCTACTCGCTCAGCTCGAGGTCGCGGACGTGGGCGTACTGCCCCTCGAAGTACAGCAGCGGCCGCCCCTCCGCCACCCGCAGGGCCACCACCTCACCCAGGAACAGGGTGTGGTCGCCCGCGTCCGCGGTGTCGTAGCGGCGGCACACGAGCTGGGCGAGGGCGCCCTTCACGACGGGGAAGGCACCGAACTCCTCGAAAGGGTCGTCCGGCTTCGGCACCGGGCGCCCCGCGAAGCGGTTGGACAGGGCCTCCTGGTCGTCGCGCAACACCGACACCCCGAAGCGCTCCCCCTCGAGCAGGGTGGCGTGGGCGTTGGCCCTCTTGTCGATACACACAGCGATCAAGGGTGGCTTCAGCGAAACCGACATGAAGGCGTTGACGGTGATGCCGTGGGTGTGCGCTCCCTCGCGCATCGTCACCACGGTGATCCCGGTGGCAAAGCGGCCGAGCGTCCGGCGGAATTCTCGGGGATCGATCATGGCGTCCTTTCGGCAGCGCCGACGTTGGTGGCGGCACCGGCGCCGCCGCGGGCGCGGCGGAGGCGCGGGGGGGGCGGCACGGTGCGCGGTCTCCGTGACCCTCAGGGTAGGGGCGACCCCCCGGTCGGTCAATAGTGACTGTACACAGCCTTCAGCGGGTATCTTGGACACATCGACAACGGAAGGGGTCGGCCATGCCCACGCTCGAGGATCTGTTGCGCCGTGAGGACCTGGGCCTGCGGCTGGTGGTGGGCGACGGCGCGACGCGTTTCCGGACCGTCCGGCGCGCCGAGTCCGCCATCGACGCGCCCTGGCTCGGCCCGCACGACCTGCGCCTGAGCGACGCGCCCTACGCGCTTCCGCGGCCCGTGCCCGACCCGTTGCTTCAACCCCCGCCGGCCGCGCTGGCGTACGCGCTCACGCCGCAGCGCCGGGAGTTGCCCGAGGACCTCCGACGCCGGGCGGCGGACGGCGGCATCGCGCTCCTGACCATCCCGCCCACGGTCAACCTCGATCGCGTGCAGGAGGCGGCTCTGCAGGTGCTGGCCCGTGCCGCACCCGATGCCCTCGCGGCCGCGGCCAGCGTCCAGCGCCACCTGCTCGGGGCCCTCGCGAGCCCCAAGCCCGAACGCGAGCTGCTCGAGCGCCTGCAGCGCCTGGGCGGGGAGAGCCTGGTGCTGCTCTCCCCCTGGGGCGACGCGCTGGCGCGGGCGGGCCCCTCCCCCTGGCGGCGGCCGAGCCGGCCCGTGACCGAGCAACCCGAGGGGCGCATGCGGTTGGCGGGGCGCGCGGCGCGGCTACTGCGCGTCGAGGTCGACGGCCGGCTCCGGTCGGTGCTGATCGCGCTGGGCGATGGGGAGGCGCCGCAGGCGTGGCTGGAGCTGGGTCGTTCGGTGTTGGCGATGGTGGCCATCGCGCGGGGCGCCGAGGCGAGCCGCGAGCGGTGGCGCCGCGCCGCCGTGCTGGCGGAGTGGCTGGCGGCGCCGCAGGCGTCCGGACGGCTGGCGCCACGCCTGCGGGCGGCCGGCCTGGAGCTCGACAACCCCTACCTGCTGGCCGTCGCCCAGGGCGCCGCACCCGTCCGAGTCGCCACGCGGGCCGCCGCGGAGCGTCTGCAGCAGGCCGGCGACGAGCTCTTCGCGTCGCTGGGGCTGGGGGCGCTGTCGGAGGTGCGGGGGGAGCAGGCGGTGTGGGCCTTCGCCGGTGGCACGCCCGAGGCGCACGCCGGCGCGCTGTACGAGGCACTGCGCGCGGCCGGTGGACCCCCGCCGCGGTTGGCGCTGAGCCTGCCGCGCCACGACCTCACCGGCGTGGCCGACGCCTACCGCCAGGCCCTGCTGGCCCTGGAGACGGTGCCGCAGGGCGGCGGCCTAGCGCACTTCGACGCCTTCGACCCTATCGCCTGGGTGCTGCAGCAGCAGCCGGAGGCCAACCTCCGCGCCATGCGCGACACCATCCTCGGGCCGCTGGAGCGCGGCGACGACAACGGCAAGCTGTGGCGCACCCTGGTGAGCTACCTCCACGCGCCCGAGGACCTCACCCGTCTCTCGGAGCGACTCCACATCCACGTCAACACGCTGCGCTACCGCCTGCGCCGCATCGAGGCCCTGCTCGATCGGCCGCTCGGCCGCCCCGACACCCTGGCCCGCCTGTACCTGGCCGAGCAGGTCGACACCATGCTCTCGCGCGGCCTCCCGGAGGCGGAGTGAGGTGCACGCCCCACGGCGCTGCCTAACCCCGGCGCGCGTCGGGCGCGAGCGGGAAGGTATGATCGGGAACGAACGTTCGTTCGCTCACGGGAGGCCAGCGTGAACCAACCACACCCGAGCGGCGTGCCGCCACGCGCCGCCGTCCTCGGCGCCGGAACCATGGGGCGGGGCATCGCCCAGCTCCTGGCGCAGGCCGGCAGCGAGGTCGCGCTCTTCGACCCCTCCGACGACGCCCTGGAGGCCGCTCGTAACGCCCTGGACGGGGTCTTCGCCATGCTGGAAGGCAAGGGGCGGCTGCCGCAGGGCGCCGCGTCGGTGTCCGCACGCATCCACACCACGAACGACCTGGGGGAGCTGCGGGCGCCCGACTGGGTGTTGGAGGCGGCCCCGGAGTCGCTCGATATCAAGCGCGCGCTGTTCGCGCGGGCGGCCGAGGCCTGCCCGGAGGCGCGCCTCGCGACCAACACCTCCACCCTGTCGGTCACGGCCATCGCCGCCGCCACGCCGCGTCCCGCGAACGTCGTCGGCATGCACTTCTTCAACCCCGCCCCGCTCATGCGCCTGGTGGAGGTGGTCCCGGGCATCGACACGGCCCCCGAGGTGACCGAGGCCGCCATGGCACTGGCGCGCGGCCTCGGCCGGACCCCCGTGCAGGCGCGCGACCGGCCCGGCTTCATCGTCAACCGCGTCGCCCGACCGTTCTACGGCGAGGCACTGCGGCTCGCCGGGGAGGGCGTGGACGTCGGCGCCATCGATCGTGCCATGCGCGCCGTCGGCTTCCGCATGGGCCCCTTCGAGCTGCTCGACCTCATCGGGCTCGACGTCAACCTGGCCGCCACCCGCAGCGTCTTCCAGGCCTTCTTCCAGGAGCCGCGCTACCGCCCGCACCCCCTGCAGCAGGCGCTCGTCGACGCGGGCAGGCTGGGAAGGAAGCGCGGGCGCGGGTTCTACCGCTACGAGGGGGGGTCCGGCCGCGAAGGCGGCGACGGCGGCGGGCCGGGGCCGGCGCCCCCACCGGCCTGGGTCGCCCCGCCCGTCGCCGCCTCACCGCGACCCGTCGTCGTGCTGGGGGACGGCGCGCCCGCCCGCGCGCTGCGCGGTCGCCTGCACACCACCGAGGACGCCTCCGCGGCGCACGCGCTGCTCGACGCCCGCGTCGCCGTAGAGGCGGCACGCGCGCCGGACGCCCTCGCCGCGCTGCCTCTGGCCCGGCTGTGCTGGGGGCAGTCCGCCAGCCTGGCGCGCGCCCGCGCCGGCCGGCCGCTGGTGGGCTTCAGCCTCGGCCCGCCCCTCGCCGAGGTGCCTGTGGTGGAGCTGATGGTGCCCGAGGGGCAGGGCGAGGCCGAGCTGCGGGCGCTGGAGGGGCTACTCGCCGAGCACGGCATCGCCACCCTGGCGCTGCCCGACCGCGCCGGCGGGGTCGCCTTCCGGGAGCTCGCCCTGCTCATCAACGAGGCCGTCAGCGCCCTGGCCGAGGGGCTGGCGTCCGCCGACGCCATCGACACCGCCATGGAGCTCGGCACGAACTACCCGCGCGGCCCGCTGGCGTGGGCCGAAACGCTCGGGCTGGCGGACGTCGAGCGCGCCCTGCGCGCCCTGCACGCGGAGCTGGGCGCCGAGCGCTTCGCGCCCCAGCCCCTGCTCACCCGGCTCGCCGCGGTGGGCGCGACCGCCTTCGCGGGGCGCTCGTGAGCTTCGCCGATCTGCTGGGCTTCCGGACGCTGGCGCTCGAGCCCGGGCGGGCGCGCCTGGCCGCGCGCGTGGGCGACGAGCACTGCAACATGCACGGCAGCGCCCACGGCGGCTTCCTCTACAGCCTCGCCGATGAGGCCTTCGCCCTGGCCTCGAACAGCCGCGAGGCCGACGCGGTGGCCCTGTCGGTGCACATGGACTACTTCCGCGCCGTCCGGCCGGGGGACGCGCTCGAGGCCCTGGCCGAGGAGGAGCACCTGGGACGCAGCGTCGCCACCTACCGCGTGGAGGTGTTGCGCGGACGCGAACGCGTGGCGTTGTTCACGGGCACCGTCTTCCGCCGCCCGCGCGGCCCGGCATGAGCCGCCGCCCGCGACCCCCTTGGAGGTGATCATGTTCGATCCGGAAATCGAGACGCTTCCGCGCGAGCGCCTGCGCGCGTTGCAGGACGAGCGCGTGCGCGTCCTGGCTCGCACGGTGCACGAGCGGGTGCCGTTCTACCGCCAGCGCTTCGCCGAGGCGGGCGTCACACCCGGCGATGTACACGGCGTCGAGGATCTTGCCAAGCTGCCCCTGACGCGCAAGGACGACCTGCGGCAGCACTACCCGATGGGCATGTTCGCCGTGCCGCAGCGCGAGCTGGCGCGCATCCACGCCTCCAGCGGAACCACCGGCCGCCCGACCGTCGTGGGCTACACGCGCCGCGACCTCGATCTCTTCGCGGAGGTCAACGCCCGGAGCCTGGCCGCGGCCGGAGCCACCCCCGGCATGATGTTCCACAACGCCTACGGCTACGGCCTGTTCACCGGGGGCCTGGGCCTGCACGGCGGCGGGGAGCGCCTGGGGCTGACCGTGGTGCCGGTGTCCGGCGGCATGACCGAGCGCCAGGTCACGCTCATCATGGATCTACGCCCGGACATCATCGCCTGCACCCCCAGCTACGCGCAGACGCTGGCGGAGACCTTCCACGACCGGGGCATCCCCCCCGAGGACATCCCTCTCCGCTACGGCATCCTGGGCGCCGAGCCATGGACCGAGACCATCCGGCGCGACGCCGAGCAGGGGCTGGGCATCGAGGCCACCAACATCTACGGGCTGTCCGAGATCATCGGCCCCGGCGTGGCCAACGAGGCGGTCGAGGAGAAGGACGGCTCGTACATCTGGGAGGACCACTTCTACCCCGAGATCGTCGACCCCGACAGCGGCGAGCCCCTCCCGGAGGGGCGCGAGGGCGTGCTGGTCATCACCACCCTGACGAAGGAGGCGCTGCCCCTGTTGCGCTACTGGACCGGGGACATCACCAGCCTCACCCGCGAGCCGGGGGCCAGCGGCCGCACCCATGCGCGCATCGGCATGATCCGCGGACGCGCCGACGACATGCTCATCATCCGCGGCGTGAACGTCTACCCCACCCAGATCGAGGCGGTGCTGCAGCACGTGCCCGAGGCCTCCCCGCACTACCAGCTGGTGGTGCGCCGCAAGCGCACGCTCGACGAGCTGGAGCTGCGGCTCGAGCTGAGCGAGGAGGCCTTCCGCCACATCGGCCAGGAGGTGCTCGACGACGGTACCGTGCAGGCCGATCAGGAGGTGCGCGCGCTGCGCGACCGCGTCCACCAGCGCATCCGGGACACCGTCGGCATCGGGGTCGAGGTCCGCCTGCTGGCGCCCGGCAGCGCGCCGCGCTCGGCCGGCGGCAAGCTCCGCCGGATCCTGGACGAGCGCGCCCTGTGACGGCGGCGCCCCCGCCCCGGCCCGGCCGTGCGTCGGGCGGCCGGAGGTCGCCCGCGTGAGGACCATCCCGCCGGACTACCAGGCCCACCACGAGGTGGTGGTGAGTGACGCCATGACGGTGGACTTCGAGGACCGCGACGACCCCCGCCTGGGGCGCCTGCACCCCGTCTACGCCACCTACTGGATGACCAAGCACATGGAGCTGGTGAGCCGCAAGATCATCCTGCCCTTCCTCGAGCAGGGCGAGGAGGGGATCGGCCACGAGGTGAGCGTCGCGCACCGCGCCTCCGCGCTGCCCGGCATGCGCGTCACCCTCACCGCGCGCTTCCTCGGCTGCGAAGAGAACCGCGTGCGGGCCGCCTGCCGCGCCGTCAACGAGCTCGGGGACGTGGTTGGCACGGGCACCACCACCCAGGTCATCATGCCGAACGAGCGGCTGGCCCAGGGGTTCGAACGACTGTCCCGCCGCTGGGCCGCACACCTCGCGGCCGCCCGGCCGCGGAGATCGGAGCAACCGTGATCAAGCTCATCGCCCTGTACCGCAAGCCTGACGACCCGGAGGCCTTCTTCGCCCATTACCGCGACGTGCACACACCGCTAGTGCGCAGGCTGCCCGGGCTCGAGCGCCTCGTACTCGACCGCGTCACCGCCGATGCCTTCGGGGCCGAACCCGCCTACGTGCTCATCGCGGAGATGCACTTCGCCGACCGCGAGACCTTCAAGAATGCCATGCGCTCGAAGGAGAACGCCGCCGTGGCGGAGGACCTCGGCGGCTTCGCCAAGGGGCTGGCGACGGTGCTCATCGCCGAGGCCACGGTGGACGGGTAGCGGCGTGCCCGGCTATGACAACCTCATCGTGGAGGCCCGCGAGGGCGGCGTCGGCCTGATCCGTATCCATCGCCCGGAGCGGCGCAACGCGCTCGACCAGGCCACCTTGAGCGAGATCGTGCGGGCCGCCGAGGCCTTCGACCGCGACGACGCCATCGGTTGCCTCGTCCTCACGGGCGACGAGCGCGCCTTCGCGGCCGGCGCAGACGTGCGCGAGATGGATGGCAAGGGCGTCAGCGACATGCTGGCCGACTACCGCTTCGAGCAGTGGGAGCGCCTGCGCCGGCTGCGCACGCCGGTGGTCGCGGCGCTGTCCGGCTACGCACTCGGCGGCGGCCTGGAGCTCGCCATGCTGTGCGACATGATCGTGGCCAGCGAGAGCGCGCGCCTGGGGCAACCGGAGATCAACCTCGGGATCATGCCGGGTGCCGGAGGCACCCAACGCCTGACGCGCCAGCTCGGCAAGTACCTCGCCATGGAGGTGGTGCTGGGCGGCCGCCTGCTCGACGCCCAGGAGGCCCTGCGGCACGGCCTCGTGAACCGCGTGGTGCCGGTGGCGGACTACCTGGAGGAGGCCCTGTCGCTGGCCCGCGTCGTGGCGGCGCGGGCGCCGCTCGCCGCCCGCCTGGCCAAGGACGCGGTGGCGCGGGCCCAGGACCTGCCGCTGGAACAGGCGCTGGCGTTCGAGCGCCACAGCTTCTACCTGCTGTTCGGCAGCGAGGACCAGCGCGAGGGTATCCGCGCCTTCCTCGAGAAGCGCGATCCGCACTGGAAGGGGCGGTGAGCGCGGCGGACGCCGAGCTCACGCCGGCGCCGCCGTGCCTGGTGCTGTTCGACATCGACGGCACCCTGATCCGCACCGGGGGCGCCGGGCGACGGGCGCTCCAGGAAGCGGGCCGGAGCCTCTTCGGCGACGGCTTCTCGGTGGACGGGCTCGACCCCTCGGGCAAGCTCGACCCGGACATCTTCGAGGAGCTCGCGGCACGGCACCCCGCCGTCGACCTACGTTCCCGCGCGGCCCGCTTCCGCGCGCTCTACATCGCCGCCCTGGAGCGCGAGGCCGGTACGCTGCGCGCGCTCCCGGGCGCCGCGGCCACCCTGGCTGCCCTGGGGAGCGTACCCGGCGTGACCCTCGGGGTGCTGACGGGCAACTACCGGTCGATCGCCGATCTCAAGCTGCGCGCCACCGGCCTGGCGGCCGCCGACGGCGCCCCCTTCGAGATCCGCGCCTGCGGCGACGAGGCGGGCGACCGTGCCGCCCTGGTGACGCTGGCCATGGAGCGCTACCACGCGCGCTTCGGACGGGCCCTGCCGCCGGCGCGCGTGGTGCTGGTGGGCGACACCCCGCGGGACGTCGCCGCCGGGCGGGCCCATGGCGTGCGCGTGGCGGGCGTCGCCACCGGACGCTGGACCGCCGAGCAGCTGGCGCGCGCAGGTGCGCGACCGGTGCTGCCCGACCTGCGCGACGCGGCCCCCTTGCTGGCGCTCGTGGGCGGCGCACCCCTGTGAGGCGCACCCCCGGGGGGCGGCGCGGCGCGGACTCGCCATGAGCGCCGGCAGCCCCTAGACTCGTGTCATGACCGTCGTTCTCGGCATCCTGCTCTACCTGATGGCATCGGGCGCCGCCACGGCGGGGCTCGTCGCGGCCCTCGCCCGCGCCCGTCGCGAGGGGGTCGACGGGGCCACGCGCACCCGGCGGCTGATGCCCTTCGTGCTCTTGGATCTCGCCCTCACCGCGACCCTGGTGGGGTGGCTGTTGCAGCGCCCCTGACGGGGACCGTGCGCCAGGGGGCACCGCCGCGCAGCGCACGCGGCGGTAGCATGGGCGCATGACGACCCGCGCGCTGCGCTCGCTCTCCCGCGTCGACTTCTGGCAGCGCCTGGCCCAACTCAACATCGGCCTGATGCTGCTCGGGCTTGGCATCGCCGTGATGCTCGAGGCCGACATCGGCAACGGCCCGTGGACGGTGTTCCACCAGGGGGCGGCGCTCATCACGGGACTGAGCATCGGCCGCATGATGCAGATCGCCGGCCTCGTTGTGCTCGGCCTGAGCGTGCTGCTGGCCCGTACCCGGCCCGGCCTGGGCACCGTGCTCAACATGCTCCTGGTGGGTCCGTGGGTGGATCTGTTCCGCTCGCTGGGCGCCTTCCCGCGCGCCACCGAGTGGTGGTGGGGGGTCCCGCAGTTCGTGCTGGGCACCGCGCTGGCGGGGCTGGCGACGGGCCTGTACATCACCGCCCGCCTCGGGGAGGGGCCGCGCGACGGCTTCGTGTTGGGGCTGGCCCGGGTGCTCCACGTCGGGGTCCGCACGGCCCGCACCGGGCTGGAGGCCCTCGTGCTGTTGAGCGGCTGGCTGATGGGCGGGAGCGTCGGCCTCGGCACCATCATCTTCGCGCTCGGCATCGGCCCCCTGATGCAGTTCTTCCTGCGGCGCTTCGAACCCGGATACGGCGGGCGCGGGCGCAGCCGGGCCTGAGCGTCCTGCGGCGGGGCGCCCGGTCCTGCCCTGGGGCGCCCGGCGGGCGTCGCCGGGACGTCCGCGCCTCGGCGCTGTGAGGGGTGCGCCGGAGCGGGCGCCGACCGGCGATATCATGCGTCCAGCCGATAGGGACACCACAATCGGCCATCGTTCCATTCGTCACGCAAGCGTGCGCCGGCGGCGCGCGCAGGAGGTTCGCTCATGGCCACGCTCCACCTGCTGGGTACCGGAGCCGCCTTCTCCGACGCAAGCCGGACGACCACCATGCTGGCGGTCGCCAACCCCACCTCGACGCTGGTCGTCGACTGCGGTGGGGACGTGGTCCAGCGCCTGCTGGCCCACGACATCGCGCTGGATACCATCGAGGCGCTCATCGTCACCCACGAGCACGCCGACCACGTGGCCGGCTTCCCGTTGATGATGGAGCGGCTGTGGCTGGCCGGCCGCCGCCGACCGCTCGACGTCTACGGCATCCACCCGGCCCTGGCCCAGGCACGCCGCATCCACGATGCCTTCGACACCACCGGCTGGCCCGGATACCCGGCCATCCGCTACCACCCCGTCGAGCAGCGGGAGGGCGCGCGCGTGCTCGAGCGCGACGCCTGGAAGGTGGCGGCCGCGCCGGGCGACCACTCGGTGCCGGTGGTGGGATTGCGCATCGACGATCGCCGCGGGGGCGGGGTGATGGCCTACTCCTGCGACACGCAGTACAGCCCCGTCATCGAGCGGATGGCGCAGGGTGCCGATGTGCTGGTGCATGAGGCCACCGGCGGGGGTCCGGGGCACGCCACCGCGGACGACGCGGGGCGCGTCGCGGCCGCCGCGGGCGTCCGCCGCCTGGTGCTGGTGCACATCGCGCCGCACGGCGACGAGGGGGGCCGCCTCGCCAGCGAGGCACGCGCCCGCTTCCCGGAGGCCAGCGTGGGCTCCGACGGCGACCGCATCTCGTTCTGACGGGCAGGACCCAAACGGGCAGGATCCAAACGGGCAGGATCCAAACGAACGAAGCGCCCGCCTTCGCGAGCGCCTAACAATCTCAACATACCCCGGTATCCGCTATTCGTCAACGCCATGCGCCGATCGCCTCTGGTACGCGCGTTCGAGGCGCCTCGAAGGCGTCCACACGGCCCCCGGGCGCGCCCCGAGCGGGCGAAGCGGCGGCAACTCGGCGGCGGCGGGCGCGCACGCGAGCGGTGCGAACCCGAGCCGCTCACTCGAGCAGCGAGGAGAGTCCCAGGGCCGCACGGAACGCGGCGTAGGCCTGAAGCATGCGTAGCGCGGCGCGGGCCGACGCGGTCAGGTCCGAGGTGGCCAGCGCGTCGGCGGGCTCGAGGTAGGCGAAGCCCTGCCCCTCCCGCAGCTCCAGACGCTCCAGCGGGAGCTCGAGCCGCGCCAGGAACAGGTGGTACTCGGCGCGCGCCGAGCGCAGCACCACGAACGGCTGGTAGAGCGCGGGCCGCACGCCTAGCTCCTCGTCGAGCTCGCGCAGCATGGCCCGCTCGGGCGTCTCCCCCGCCTCGATGCCGCCGCCGAAGAGCGACCACCTGCCCGGATCCTGGATGCCGGGATCGTCGTCACGATGCTGCAGCAGCACGGTGCCGTCGGGGTTCCACAGGATCGCTCCGGCGATGGGCCGCAGTGCCGCGGCGGCGTCGACCGGAGTCGGGGGGACCGCACCGCGTTCGCTCACGCCTCGAGCCTCCCCACCGGCGCGCCCCGGCCCCTCCCGCGCGGCCGCAGCCCGGGGCACCTGGGACCGGACCGGCACCGTCCCCGACCCCTCATCGCCCGCCACGGGCCCGCACCGCTCACAGCGACTCGAGGTAGGTGTACCCGACCAGCTCGCGGTCGTAGAGCTCGAGCAGCTCCTGCCGTTCGTCCGCGCTCAGGGTTCCGTCGGCCGCGCAGGCGTCGGCGCGGCGCGCCAGGGACGCGTGCAACAGCGGCGTCTCGTAGCCCATGTTCTCGATCACCCGCCGCGCCTTCTGGCCGTTGATGAAGCGTTCGATCCGGTGGCCGTCGGCGCCGAGGCGCACATGCGCCTCGTTGACGCGGCCGAAGAGGTTGTGGGCGTTGGCGAGCACGTCCTGGTAGGCGCCGGTGAGGAAGGCGCCGAGGTAGTACGGCTCGCCGCGGCGCAGCTCGTGCACCGGCAGCGTGTGCAGAACGTCGCGCAGGTCGATGAACTTGTCGATCTTGCCGTCCGAGTCGCAGCTGATGTCGACCAAGGTGGCGTTGCGCGTGGGCCTCTCGTCGAGGCGGGAGAGGGGCACGATGGGGAACAGCGCGTGAATGGCCCAGTGGTCCGGCAGGCTCTGGAACAGGCTGAAGTTGACGACGTACTTGTCGGCGAGCTGCCTGGGCAGCGCCTCGAACTCCTCGGGCACGTAGTCGAGACCCTCCACCACGCGCGCGACGCGCATCAGGATGCGGTTGAAGAGGTTCTCGAAGTGCGCCCGCTCCAGCAGGCTCAGGTAGCCCAGGTCGAACAGCGAGTGCATGGTGTCCTTGCTGCTCACCGCCTCGTTGTAGACCTCCCGGTAGGTCTTCACGGTGATGCCGGCGAGCAGATCGCGCATGTCCTTGATGAGGCTGTGCAGCTCCCCCTCGATCGGCGGCAGCGGCAGCGATTCGCGGGTGGGGCCCATGGCGTCGATCACCGGCATCACCAGCACGGCGTGGTGGGCGGTGAGCGCGCGCCCGGACTCGCTGACCAGCGTCGGCTGCGCCACCTCCCACTCCTGGCACGCCTCCATGACGGTGTAGACCACGGTGTCGGCGTACTCGCGCAGGCCGTAGTTGGCCGACACGTAGAAGGAGGTCTTGCTGCCGTCGTAGTCCACCGCCAGGCCCCCGCCGACGTCGAGGTAGCGCACCCCCACGCCCATCTCGGCGAGCTCCACGTACGCCTGCGCGGCCTCGCGCACCGCCACCCGGATGCGCCGGATGTCGGTGAGCTGGCTCCCCACATGGCAGTGCAGCAGCTCCAGCGCCTCGACCAGCCCGGCCTCCTGGAGGCGGCGGGCGACGTTGAGCAGCTCGGTGGCCGTGAGGCCGAACTTGGCGTCGTCGCCGCCCGAGGCCTCCCACTGCCCGCTGCCGCGGGCATGCAGCTTGAAGCGCGCGCCCAGCGCGGGGCGCACGCCCATCTCGCGGCTGATGCGCAGCACGCGGTCGAGCTCCGAGTACTTCTCCAGCGTGATGATGACGTTGCGCCCGAGCTTGCGCCCCCACAACGCGAGGCGGATGAAGTCGTCGTCCTTGAACCCGTTGCAGCACAACAGCGCGTCGGGGTGTGCCTCCTGGGCAAGGGCCAGGGCCAGCTCGGCCTTGCTGCCGGCCTCCAGCCCGGTGTGGTAGGCGCCGCCGTACTCCGCCACGGTCTCCACCACCACGCGGCGCTGGTTGACCTTGATCGGGAACACGCCCTGGTAGCGACCCTGGTAGCCCGCCTCCGCGATGGCGGCGGCGAAGGCCTCGTTGACGCGGTCGATGCGGTCCTCCAGGACATCCGGGAACCGCAGGATCATCGGCACGCTGCGGCCCTCGGCGCGCAGCTCCTCGACGATGCCGCGCAACGAGACCGGCGATGATCCCTTGGCGGAGACGGTCAGCTCCCCTTCCGGGGAGACGGCGAAGTAGCCGTTGGACCAGTTCGGGATGCCGTAGAGCTCCTCCGCGTCGGACACCTTGAAGACGGGCTCGGAGCTGGGGGTGAGTGGGTTCACGTCCGCCCTCCTGGGGCCTCGACGGCCGTGCGCCGCCGGGCGCCCCTCCGCCCGAACGGGCGGCCTCGGGCCGCGCGCGCGACAGGGAGCGCCCGTTCAGGGCGCGCGTATGCTAGCACGGATCGGCGCCCCCGCATCGCACCGTCGGCGACGCCCCCGCGCGGCCGCGGGCAACGGCCCGGCAGGCGACGTCTGCTAGCATCAGGGCCGAGGCGCCCGCGGGAACGGGCGCCACGCCGCACCGCAACGCGAGGAGGAGGCTTGTGCCCACCCCGTCCCAACTCGGCTTCCGGATGCCGCCCGAGTGGTCGCCCCACGCCGCCACCTGGACCAGCTGGCCCTTCGACGACGCGCTCTGGGAGGGTCAGCTCGAGCCCGTCCGTCAGGAGCTGGCCGCCCTGGTCGCCACTCTCGCGCGCCACGAGCCGGTGGTCGTCAACGTGCGCGACGACGAGGCGGAGGCGGACGCCGGCCGGCGCCTCGCCCATGATGGCGTGTCCGACGGGCGCGTGCGCTTCCATCGAGTACCGCTCAACGACGCCTGGTTCCGCGACAACGGACCCGTCTTCGTGACCGATCGGGCGGGGCGCGTCGCCCTGGTGGACTGGCGCTTCAACGCCTGGGGGGAGAAGTACGCCCCGTGGGACGACGACGACCGGGCGCCGCGCGCGGTGGCCGAGACGCTGGGCATGCGGCGCTTCGCAGCGGAGGTGGTGATGGAGGGCGGATCCCTGGACGTCAACGCCCGCGGCGTGTGCCTGACGACCCGCTCCTGCCTGCTCTCGCAGGAGCGCAACCCCAACATGAGCGAGGAGGAGGTCGAGGACGTGCTGGCTGCCCACCTCGGCGTCCGCCACGTGGTGTGGCTCGAGCGCGGCCTGGAGGGCGATCACACCGACGGTCACATCGACACCATCGTGCGGTTCTGCGACGACCGCACGCTGGTGTGCGCGGTGGCCGAGGACGAGCGCGACCCCAACTTCGCCCCCATGCAGCGCAACCTGGCGGCCCTTCGCGCGTTGCGCGATGCCGAGGGCCGGGCCTACCGCATCGTCGAGCTGCCGCTGCCGCGCCGCCGGATGGAGCACGGGGGCACGCGCCTGCCGCCCAGCTACGCCAACTTCTACATCGCCAACGGGGTCGTGGTGGTGCCGCAGTACCACGACGACAACGACGCGCTTGCCCTGGAGCGGCTGCGGCCGCTGTTCCCCGGGCGCGAGCTGGTGGGCCTGTCGGCGGCCGCGCTGGTGACGGGCGGGGGCGCCTTCCACTGCGTGACCCAGCAGCAGCCCGCCGGACCGGTGGCCCCGCCGGAGCCGGGCACGGCGCCGCGGCGGGGCAACGCGTGAGCGCGTCCGCGCCGGGCACGCTGCGGCTCGCCGTCGTCCAGATGGCGTGCAGCGACGACCTCCGCGACAACCTCGAGCGGGCCGAGGAGCACGTGCGCGAGGCCGCCGCGGCCGGCGCCCGGGTGGTGCTCCTGCAGGAGCTGTTCGAGGGCCTGTACTTCCCCCAGCTCGAGCGGGAGGAGCTCTTCGGGCTGGCCCACGAGGTCGAGGCGCACCCCTTCCTCGAGCGCTTCGGCGCCCTCGCCGCGGAGCTCGGCGTGGTGCTGCCGATATCCTTCTTCGAGAAGGCGGGGCAGGCGTACTTCAACAGCCTGGCGATGATCGATGCAGACGGGCGCCGCCTCGGCGTGTACCGCAAGAGCCACATCCCGGACGGGCCGGGCTACGAGGAGAAGTTCTATTTCAACCCCGGGGACAGCGGCTTCCGCACCTGGCGCACGCGGGCGGGCCGCATCGGCGTGGGCGTGTGCTGGGACCAGTGGTTCCCCGAGGCGGCGCGCATCATGGCGCTCAAGGGCGCGGACCTATTGCTCTACCCCACCGCCATCGGGAGTGAGCCCGAGGAGGCGGGCGGCCTCGACACCCGCGACCTGTGGCGCCGCGCCATGGTCGGGCATGCGGTCAGCAACTGCGTCTACCTGGCGGCCGCCAACCGCGTCGGGCGGGAGGGAACTGCGACGTTCTACGGCAGCTCCTTCATCGCGGACTACACCGGCGAGATCGTGAGCGAGGCGGACCGCAGCGCGGAGACGGTGCTCACGGCCGACCTCGACCTGGCCGCGGCCCGGCGCTTCCGCGCGGGCTTCGGTTTCTTCCGCGACCGGCGGCCGGACCTCTACGGGCCGCTGCTGACGCTCGACGGCGGCGAGGAGTGAGGCGCGTCCGCGCTCAGACCTCCACCACCACCGCCCCGTCGGCACCACCCGCCCCGCGTCGGTAGACCGCATCGAGCACGCCGCGGTAGCGCTCGAGCACCAGGTCGCGGCGGATGCTGAGCTTGGGGGTGACCACGCCGCTCTCGATGGTGAGGGCGTCGGGGATCAGCGCCACGCGCTTGACGGTCGACCAGTCGGGCATGTCCCGGTTGGCCGCCGCCACCAGGTCGCGCAGGCGGCCCACCACGTCCTCGTCGCCGAGGTCTTTCGCGGCGACGGTCCGCCCCAGCTCCGAGGAGAGCCCCTCCAGCGACAGGAACAGCAGGGCACTGCAGTACTTCTCGCCGGCCCCCGCCACGACCGCCGTGTCGACCAGCAGACTCGCTTCCAGGCGCTCCTCGAGCGGTGCCGGCATGACGTACTTGCCCGTGGAGAGCTTGAACAGGTGTTTGACGCGGCCCGTGATCCGCAGGTAGTCCACGCCGGCGTCGTCCTGCTCGACCGTCCCCAGGTCCCCGGTGTGGAGCCACCCCTCGGCGTCGATCGCGGCGGCCGTCAGCTCCGGCCTGCGGTAGTACTCGCGCATGATGTGCGGCCCGCGGGCGAGGACCTCCCCGTCCTCGTCGATCGCCGCCTCGGTGCCGGCGAGGACCGGACCCACCGTGCCGGGGCGGTTGCGGTCGGGCCGGTTGAAGGCGATCACGGGGCTGGACTCGGTGAGGCCGTAGCCCTGCAGCACGTCCACGCCCGCGGCCCCGAAGACCTCGACGAGCTCCGGGCGGAGCGCCGCCCCACCCACCACCACGATGCGGATGCGGCCCCCGAAGGCCTCGCGCCAGCGCCGGTAGACGAGGCGATCGGCCAGTCGGTAGGGCAACGCCGCGCCGCCGCGCGGGGGGCGGGCGACGCCGTAGCGCCGCGCCAGCCGCAGCGCCAGGTCGAAGGCGAGGCGGCGCGCCCCCGTCAGCCCCGCACCCACGGCGAGGATGCGCTCGTAGGCCCTCTCGAGCACGCGCGGCACCGAGGTGAAGTAGGTCGGCCGCACCACCGGCAGGTCCTCGGCGAGCCGGCTGGGATGCCCGTAGTAGATGCTGGAGCCGTACCACATGACGCCGTACTGCAGCGTCCGGGCCAGCACGTGGGTCAGCGGCAGGAACGACAGCACGGTCTCGGCCGCGCCCGTTCGAAAGGTGGGCAGGCCGGTGAGGGCGGCGATGACGTTGGAGGTGAGGTTCTCGTGGGTGAGCGCCACACCCTTGGGGAGGCCGGTGGTGCCCGAGGTGTAGATGATGGTGGCGAGGTCGGCCGCCGTCTGCGCCTTGCGCATCGCCTCCACCGCGAAGCTTGCGGGCGCGGCCCCGGACGCGCCACCCCCCGGCGCCGAGGCCACCCCCGCGCGCTGGAGCGCCGCGAAGCTGGTCACGCGCAGGCGCCCGGGCAGCCCGAGGGCCGCGGAGCCCGGGTTCCACAGGGCGACCAGCTCGAGGTCGCCCGCTTCCTGTAGCGGCTCCACGGCGTCGGCCAGGAGCCGGGCGTCGGAGGCCAGCAGCGCGCGCGCACCCGACTCCTGCAGGATGTGCCGGATGGCGCCCGGCGTGTGGGTGAGGTAGATCGGCACGGTGACCAGCCCCGCGATGAGGCAGGCCATGTCCCCGAGCACGAACGAGACGTCGCTGTGGGTGAAGAAGGCCACGCGGTCGCCCGGGGCGAGCCCCTCGGCCCGGAGCCCGAGCGCCATGGCCTCCGCCAGGTCACGCATCTTCCGCGTGGACGTCGGCTCCCAGGCGTCGCCGACGCGCTGGTTGAAGGCGCGGGGATTGGGGTGGTCGCGCACCGCGTCATCGAGCAGCGAGGGCACCGTGCGCCCGAGGACGAGGCGCCCCGAATCCGGGGGTGGGTGAAGGATGCGCAACGGCTCGAGCCCCCTAGGTGAGTGCCGGATGACGACCGCAGGCGGCCAAGGCCGCGCGCGGCGAGCGGCCCGCGGCCCACGCCGCCGGTACGCGCTGCTATACCGGATTCGACATTAGCACGGCCCGCGGCGCGCCCCGCCGGCCGCCGCGCTTACCCGCGCCCCTGCCGTGGCGCGGCCCGCGACGCCTGCTCCGCGAAGCGCTGCGCGAAGAGCTTGAGCTCCCCGGTCAGGGCCACGTCGCTGGTCGCCGAACGGTAGCTATCCGCCAGCGACATGAGCGTCTGGAACACGAAGTCGTTCATGTCGTCCACGGTCATGTCCTGGGTCCACAGGTCGATGCGCAGGGCGTTGCGGGCCGTCGCGTCCCACAGGGCGAGGATCATCGCCTTGGCGTCCTGCGGGCCCGCCTCCGGGCCGTCGTCGGCCTCCCAGCGGATGCCGGTGACCCCGTCGTCGTCGGTGGAGACGTCCAGCCGGATGGTGGACGTGCTGGAGGTGCTCATACGCGCATCGTACCGTCGCGCCCCCGGGCCGCGCGGGCGGGCTCCACGGGCCCGGCGGCGCGCCCCGCGGTGCGGGGACAACGGAGTGCGTTGGGGACGCGCGTCGCCCGCTGCGGTACGATTCGGAGCGCAACGGAGGTCCACGCACCGGAGAGGACGCACCATGAAGGGACTCATCCTGGCGGCTGGCCTGGGAACCCGCCTGCGGCCCATCACCAGCCTGCGCCCGAAACCCACCATCAGTGTGGCCAACAAGCCGCTCATCCACTACGCGGTCGACAACCTCGTCGAGGCGGGCGTCCGTGAGATCGGCGTGGTGGTCAGCTACCTGACGATCAACAGCATCAAGGAGACCCTCACGAACGTGCCCGGGGTGCGCTTCGAGTACATCCTCCAGAACCCGCCCCAGGGGCTGGCACACGCGGTCAAGGTGTCGCGCGACTTCCTGGGTGACGACCCCTTCGTGATGTACCTGTCGGACAACCTCTTCGAGCACGGCATCCGCAGCTTCGTCTCCGCCTACCGCCCCGATGAGGGCATGAATGCCGTGCTCGCGCTGGTGCCGGTCAGCGAGGACGAGGCCAGGGGGCTCGGGGTGGCCGTGGTGGAGGACGGCCGCATCACCCGCCTGGTGGAGAAGCCCGAGACGCCGCCGAGCACCCTGGCGGTCGCCGGCGTGTACGTCTTCGACCAGACCATCCACGACATGATCGAGGGGCTCGAGCCCGGGGCCAAGGGCGAGTACCAGATCACCGACGCCATCCAGCGCCTCATCGAGTCGGGGCACGCCGTGGCCCCCGTGGAGGTGCCGGGGTGGTGGAAGGACACCGGCAGACCCGAGGACATCCTGGACGCCAACCGGCTCGAACTCATGCGAATCAAGCGTGACGTGCGCGGCACCATCGACAACGCCAACCTGGTCGGCGAGGTGGTGGTGGAGCAGGGCGCGGTGGTGCGCGACGCGACGGTCTTCGGACCGGCCATCATCGGGCGCGACGCGGTCGTGGAGGGAGCCTACATCGGTCCCTTCACGGCCATCGGGGACGGCGTGAAGCTGCGCAACGCGGAGGTAGAGTACGCGGTCGTCGGCGCGCGGTCGACGATCCACGACGTGGGCCCGCGCATCCAGGGCAGCCTCATCGGCGAGGACGTGGTGCTCGCCGGGCACAAGGGGCGCCCCAGCACCCATCGCCTGATCGTCGGCGACGAGTCGCGCATCCTATTGCAGGAGTACTGACAGGAAGGCGGCGCAACGCCGCCCGACGCAGGCGCGCGCGAGACCGGTCCCCTGGGGCTCGGCCTCGCGCGCGCCTTATCCGGGGCGCGCCGGCGACGGCCCCGTACCCGCCCTCCGCAACGGCAAGGCGATGCGCGGGCGCCGGCCGGCTCGCACACCCTCCGCCCGCCCCGGCGCGGGGCGCGCGGGGCGTACCGGGGCGGAGCCGGCCCGGTGGTGCACACTGTACGCATTCGTCTGACCATACGGCAACCTTCTTTGGGTCACCTCGCAACGAAGCCGCATATTCGTGCACTTCGTACGCCGCCATAGCGTCATTCGGTATTTCTTTACTTGACAGTGCGTATCATTCCATCTATGCTTTCGCCCAGGTCGGCCGGCGGCCGCGGCCCGGCGCCCCTGCGCCCGACCCCGCGGTTCGACCGACCGCCGCCGAGGCGACCGGCGGCCGTCCCCTGGGAGGTGGCACCATGAAACGCATTCGCACCCTGGCCGTGCTCGGCCTAGGCTTGGCGCTGGCGTCTACCGCGTCGGCACAGGATCAAGGCGCATCCGCGCAGCTCACCATCGCCGTCGATACGCTCTGGGTCCTCGTGGCCGGCATGCTGGTGTTCTTCATGCAGGCCGGCTTCGCGCTGGTCGAAGCCGGCTTCCAGAGCGCCAAGAACGTGGTCAACATCCTGATGAAGAACGCCTCGGACTTCATGATCGCGTCCATCGCGTTCTGGGCCGTGGGCTTCGCCCTGATGTTCGGCGACGGCAACGCCCTGTTCGGGCTCCACGGCTTCTTCCTCGCGGGCGCCGACACCAGCCCGCTCACGGGCGACGCCTACCAGGGCATCTTCGGCTCCCTGAGCTGGACCGGCGTGCCGCTGTTCGCGAAGTTCTTCTTCCAGCTCGTGTTCGCCGGCACGGCGGCCACCATCGTCTCGGGCGCCATCGGCGGCCGCGTCAAGTTCCCCTCCTACCTGGTGTTCTCCGTGGTCATGACCACGGTCATCTACGCCGTGCTGGGGCACTGGGTGTGGGGCGGCGGCTGGCTCGCCAACCTCGGCTTCCTCGATTTCGCCGGCTCCACGGTGGTGCACGCCGTCGGCGGCTTCGCGGCGCTCGGCGCCGTGGCGGTGCTCGGGCCACGCCTGGGACGCTACACCGGCGGGAAGGCGCACGCCATCCCGGGGCACAACATGACCTTCGCCGCGCTAGGCGTGTTCATCCTGTGGCTCGGCTGGTTCGGCTTCAACCCGGGCTCCACCATGGGCATCGTGAGTGACCCCGGCCTGGTGGCCCACATCGTGGTGACGACCAACCTGGCCGCCGCCGCCGGCGGCATCCTGGCGATGCTGGTGAGCTGGGGACGCTACGGTCGGCCCGATTTCTCCATGACCATGAACGGCATCCTCGCCGGACTCGTGGCCATCACCGCCCCGTGTGCCTTCGTGAGCCCCGTGGGCGCCATCCTCATCGGGGCCGTGGGGGGTGTGCTGGTCGTCTACGCCATCACCGCCCTCGACGCGGTCCGCGTCGACGACCCCGTCGGGGCGATCGCCGTTCACGGCATCAACGGCATGTGGGGCACCATCGCCCTCGGGCTCTTCGGCCTCCCCTCGATGGGCGCCAACGGTCTGCTCGCCGGGGGCGGCGTCGGCTTCCTCGGCGTCCAGATCCTAGGCACCGTCGTCATCAGCGCCCTCGCGTTCGGCAGCAACTACCTGCTGTGGGCCCTCCTCAAGGGCACCCTGGGCATCCGCGTGAAGCCCTCCGAGGAGCTCAGCGGCCTCGACGTGGCCGAGCATGGGGCCGAGGCCTACGTACCCGGCGACGCCCTGCGCGACCCCGTCTTCGTGGGCGCGGGCGACTGAGCGGGAGGAAAGGGAGCCATGACCATGAAGCTCATCTCCGCCGTCGTCCGCCCAGACCGCCTCGCCGCGGTCAAGGAGGCACTGTTCAGGGCCGGGGTGCGTGGCATCACCATCCACCGCGTGAGCGGCCACGGGGGACAGGGCGGCATCACCGAGCAGTACCGCGGCAGCCAGTACATCGTGGAGTTCCACGAGAAGGTGCAGATCACCATCGCGGTGAGCGAGGCCTTCGTCGAGCCGACGGTGGACGCCATCGTCCGCGCCGCGCGAACCGGCGAGGTCGGCGACGGCAAGATCTTCATCCAGCCCCTCGATCACGTGGTGCGCATCCGGACCGGGGAGGAGGACACCGAGGCGTTGACGCCCGTCGGCACCTGACGTCGGCCCGGGCGGAGGCGCCTACTCACACACGCGGGCGGTCGTGGGGCCCGGAAGCATCGCTTCCGGGCCTCGCTCGATGGACGGCGCGAACCTCACGCCATGCACCAAGACCAGCGCATGCTTGGGTCTCACGTCCACAGATGCGCGATTCGCGCACTCCGAATCGGTCATCAGGCGGCTCTTGCTTTGACGCCGTGCATCCAGCGTGCTAGCTTCGTGGGGTCCTCGGCGCTCCCGCGCCGCGCCCCGGAGGCCCGCATGCGCCGACCCGCCACCGCCCGCCGACCCACGACAGCCCTCGCGGCCATCACCGTCCCCGTGCTCACCGGCCACGCCGCCGCACAGGGCGCGGCCGCCCCCGCGCCCGCGGCCGACCTCGCCTGGATGATGCTCTCCACGGCGCTGGTCCTGCTGATGGTCGTGGGGCTGGCGTTCTTCTACGGCGGACTGGTGCGCCGCAAGAACGCCCTCAACACCATGATGATGAGCTTCGTCGCGCTCGGGGTGGTGACCCTGACCTTCGCCGGGCTCGGTTATTCGCTGGCCTACGGCGGCGGCGGCGCGTGGCTCGGCGGTCTGCAATACCTCGGGCTGCGGGGCGTCGGCCTGGGCGGGAACGGGCTGCCCGGCCTGCTGGACTTCGCCTTCCAGGCCACCTTCGCGATCATCGCCGCGGCCCTGATCTCGGGGGCGGTGGTGGAGCGCATGCGCTTCAGTGCCTACCTGCTCGTGATCGCCCTGTGGAGCGTCGTGGTGTATGCCCCGCTGGCCAAGTGGGTGTGGGGAGACGGCTTCCTTGCGCGATTGGGCGCCATCGACTTCGCCGGCGGCACCGTGGTGCACATCAACGCCGGCGTGGCGGCCGTGGTGCTGGCGTTGATGCTCGGGCGGCGCCGCGACTATGGCGCCAAGGCGATGATCCCGCATCAGGTCCCCTTCACGCTGCTCGGCGCCGGCCTGCTGTGGTTCGGCTGGTTCGGCTTCAACGCCGGCAGCGCCTACGGCGCCAACACCACCGCCGTGCTCGCCTTCGCCAACACCCTGCTCGCCCCCGCCGCCACGCTGGTGGTGTGGGCCCTGGTCGACCTGTTCCGGACCGGACGCGTCACGGCCGTGGGGGCTGCGACCGGCATCGTGGTGGGCCTGGTTGCCGTCACGCCGGCGGCCGGGGTGGTCTCCCCCGGGGGCGCGCTGGCCATCGGTGCGCTGGCCACATTCCCGAGCTACCTGCTCCTGCTGTGGCGCGCCCGGAGCGGCCTCGACGACGCCCTCGACGTCTTCGCCGCCCACGGCGTGGGCGGCGTCAGCGGGGCGTTGCTCACCGGGCTGTTCGTCAGCCGCGCGTGGGGAGCCCCGGTGGACGGCGGCCTGGCGCAACTCGGCGTGCAGGCGCTGGCCGTGTTGAGCGCGGCCGCCGCCAGCGCGGTGGGCACCTTCCTGATCGCGCGCGCCGTCGGTCTGGTCGTGCCCCTGCGCGCCGACACCCGCGCCGAGGCGCAGGGGCTCGACCTCGCCATGCACGGCGAGGACGCCTACAGCGACGGTGAGGGAGCACTGCTGCTGCCGGCCGGCCACCTCCGCGCGCGACCCGAACCCCGGTCGGTCCCGGCGCTGGGGAGTGAGGCATGAAGCTCGTCACCGCCATCATCCGCGCGGAGAAGCTCAATGACGTGCTGGCCGCGCTGTTCGCCGAGCAGATCTACGGCGTCACCGTGACGCCCGTGCGGGGCCACGGGGGCGAGACGGAGGCCGTCCAGACCTACCGCGGCCTCACCGTGAAGATGGGGCTCACCGACAAGATCCGCCTGGACATCGGCGTCACCGAGCCGTTCGTCGACCGTGCCGTGGACACCATCGTGGCGTCGGCGCGGAGCGGCGAGGTGGGCGATGGCAAGATCTTCGTGATCCCCGTCGACCGGGTGGTGCGCATCCGCACCGGCGAGGTGGACGCCGCCGCGGTCACCCCAGCCCTGAGCGGCTGACCCGTCCCGGGGCGGGCCTAACGGCCGGCCGCGGCCGGCATGGCCCGCAGCACGCGTCCGCTGCGGGGCGCGAGCGGCGCCCCGGCGGGGCCCGCGACGACGTCCTCGTCGCGCAGCAGGTCGCGGTAGACGCCGCGCAAACCGGCGTCGGAGGGCATCGCCGCGGCGCGGGACCCGGCGTTCACGGCCACCACCAGGCGATCGTCCCCCCCGCCCCGGGCGTACACCACCACCGGCCCGCGAGCGGCCAGGACCGTGAGCTCGCCGCGCCGCAGGGGCTCGTGGTCGCGGCGCAGGGCCACCAGCCGCGTCAGCGTGCGCAGCAAGTCGTCGTCCCAGCTTTCGCGGTGATCCCACGGCATGGTGCCGCGGCAGGCCGGGTCGTGCCCCCCCGTGAGCCCGATCTCGTCGCCGTAGTACAGGCACGGCGCCCCGGGCAGCGTGAACTGCAGGAGGTACGCCAGCCTCAACGCGGCGTCGTCCTCCAGAAGCATGGTCCTAACCCGCGGCGTGTCGTGCGACCCGAGCAGGTTTAGCTGGCTGAACTGGACGTCGCGCGGGTAGAGCTCCATCTCGTCCTTCAGCGCCTCCACGAAGGCGGGGGCGTCCAGCGACACGAAGCGGCGGTAGCCGCTGCGGGCGACCTCCGCGTCGGCGAAGCGCTCCCCCACGAACCCCAACACGGCGCGGGCCAGGGGGTAGTTCATGGCCGCGTCGAACTGATCGCCCTGGAGCCAGCGCCAGGCGTCCTCCCACAGCTCCCCGACGATGTAGCACTCCGGGTCCACCGCCCGGCACCGACGCCGGAACTCGCGCCAGAAGGCGTCGTCGTCGATCTCGTTGGGCACGTCGAGGCGCCAGCCGTCGATGCCCTCCTCGAGCCAGCGCGTGCCGACGCCCCAGAGGTACTCGCGCACGGCGGGCGTGGCGGTGTTGAACTTGGGCAGCGCGGGGAGGTTCCACCAGGCTCCGTACCCCAACTCACCGCCACCGTAGGCGTTGAGCGGGAAGCTACGCACGTGGAACCAGTCGAGGTAGGCGCTGTCCCGCCCGTTCTCCAGCAGGTCGCTGAACTGCAGGAAGCCGCGCGAGGCGTGGTTGAACACCCCGTCGAGTACCACCCGCATGCCGCGCGCGTGTGCCGCATCGAGGAGCTCGCGCAGGGCCGCATCCCCGCCGAGCATGGGGTCCACCCGGTGGTAGTCGTGGGTGTGGTAGCGGTGGTTGCAGGCAGACTGGAACACGGGGTTGAGATACAGCGCCGTCACCCCCAGCGCCTGCAGATGATCGAGGTGCTCCGCCACGCCCAGCAGGTCCCCCCCCTTGTAGCCGTGGACCGTCGGCGGCGCGTCCCATGGCTCGAGGTTGGCCGGCTTCTGCACGCGCCGGCTGCGCGCGAATCGGTCGGGGAAGATCTGATAGAAGACGGCGTCCTGCACCCACTCCGGCGTATGAACCGCATCATCCGGCATGGGGACCATCATAGGACGCGGGCGCGCGACGCTGCCGCGGCACCGCGAGATCGCGCATGCTCCGACGGGCGCGGACGGGTCCGGGCGGGTCCGGGCGGCAGGCCATCGACGCGCGCGTCGGCGGGAGCACCGCCTCCGCGCGCCGCCTCCACCCGAGGGCCCCCACCACGCCCCCGCCCGGCCGGTCGCGTCCGCCGCACAGACGACGGCCCTGGCGCACCGCGAAAACGTGCGTCGGGCAGAGGACGTTTGGCCCTGGAGTCGGCCGGGCCGCCGTCTCTACACTCGGTCAAGCGGGCGCCGAGGACCATCGAGCGGTGCGACCCTCGCGGGTCGGGCCGGGTCCGGGCGTTGGCATCCCCGTACGTCGCGCGTGCCGGGAGCATCGACGGGGGATCGGGGAGGACGGTATGCCGAGCTTCACCCAATACGCATACCTGCTCGGGCGGGTCGGGGCCTGGAGCATGAACGACCTCGAGGACCTGATGATCGAGATCGAGCGCGACGGTGAGCTGGCGGCCGCGGAGCGGCGGGAGCTGTTGGAGCGCCTCTACCGGGTGCTGTGGCGGCGCGCGCAGGACGAGATGCGTCTGCCGGCGGGGGGCGCGGAGCCGCGCAGCGCGACGGACTGACACCACCGGCCCATCGGAAGGTGGGCTCCCGGCAGGGCAACACTCATTCGGGGCGGAGCAACGGGAACAGGATGACGTCGCGGATGCTGGGCACGTCGGCGAGCAGCATCGCCAAGCGGTCGATGCCGAGCCCGAGGCCGCCCGTGGGCGGCATGCCGTACTCGAGCGCCGTGAGGAAGTCCTCGTCGAGCATCTGCGCCTCCTCGTCGCCCGCCTCCCTGAGGCGCTGCTGCAACTCGAAGCGGCGCCGCTGGTCGACCGGGTCGTTGAGCTCGCTGAAGGCGTTGCCCAACTCCATGCCGGCGGCCACCGGCTCGAAGCGCTCGACCAGGCCGGGCCTGCTGCGGTGGCGCTTGGCCAGCGGGCTGATGGCCTCGGGGTGGTCCATGACGAACACCGGCCCCACCAGGGTGGGCTCGACGTAGATGTCGTAGAGCTTGTCGAACACGTGGTTGATGGGTTGCCCGGCCAGCGCCGGCTCCCCGGCCGCCGGGGCGTGCCGCTGGGCCACCCAGGCGCGCAGGCGAGCCTCGTCGAGCGGATCGAACTCCATCCCCGCCAGGCGGCGCAGCTCGCCGGTGTAGTCCACCCGCGGCCAGGGCGGCGTGAAGTCCAGCGACTGCCCCTGGTAGCTGAGCGTCATGGACCCGGTCAGCTCCTCCACCAGTCCGCTGTAGATCTCCTCGACCAGCACCAGGATGTCGAGGTAGTCGCGCCCGGCCCAGTAGAGCTCGAGCATCGTGTATTCGGGGTTGTGCTTGTAGCTGATCCCCTCGTTGCGGAAGTTACGCCCGATCTCGTAGACGGCCTCGAAGCCGCCGACGATGAGGCGCTTGAGGTAGAGCTCGAGGGAGATGCGCAGGTGGAAGTCGAAGTCCAGGGCGTTGTGGTGGGTGACGAAGGGGCGGGCCTCGGCGCCACCGGGAACGGCCTGCAGCACCGGCGTCTCCACCTCGATGAAGCCGCGCTCGTCCAGGCTCCGCCGGATGTAGGCGATGGCACGGCTGCGCAGGACGAAGGCGCGCTTGACCTCCGGATTCACCATCAGGTCGAGGTAGCGCTGGCGGTAGCGCGCCTCCTTGTCGGTGATGCCGTGGTACTTGTCCGGCAGCGGCCGGAGGCTCTTCACCAGCGGCCGGAAGGAGCTCGCCTCCACCGTCAACTCCCCGGTCTTGGTCACGAACAGGCTGCCGCTGACCTCGAGCCAGTCGCCCAGGTCGAGCTTCTTGACGGCGGCATACCCCTCCAGGGCGTCGCGCTGCAGGTAGGCCTGGACGGCGCCGCTGGGGTCGCGCAACGTCAGGAAGGTGACCTTCCCCATGTTGCGCAGGGTCATGATGCGGCCGGCGACCGTCACCGGCTCGTCGGCGAAGCGCTCGCCGGGCTGCGGCTCCGGGTGCGCCTCGTGGAGCGCCGCCGCCCGGTGGCTCGCGTGGTAGCCGTACGGATACGGCTCGAAGCCCCGCTCGGTGAGGCTCTCGAGATTCCTGAGGCGTTGTTCGCGTTGCTCCTGGAGCGACTTCTGGGCCATGACGGTCCAGTCTACCGGGTCCCCCGCACGTGCGCGGCGCGGTCCGGACCGGGGCCCGTGCCCGTGATCACCCGGGCAGCACCAGGTCGAGGTCGCTTCCGTCCGGCACCGGGTGCCCCAGCTCCCGGCCCAGGCTGGCGATCTGCCCCTTGTGATGGAACTCGTGGGTGACGGGGTGGAGCACCAACCAGCGCAACGTCAGGCGCTCGCCGTCGACGTCGAGGGGCGCGTCGATCCCGCTCCCCCGGCCGAGCGCCACGGCCACCACGGCGTCCACCTCGCGGAACAGCACGCGCACGCCCTCGAGGTCGGGGTCGCGGTCGCGCTCCGGGACGGGGGCACGGCCCAGGCCGACGTGGCCGGTCCAGTGCAGGTAGCACTCCGCGGCGTGCGCCAACAGCCCCGCGACGCTCCGCGGGAACGCGGGCCGGAGCGCATGCAGGTCGTCCTCCGGCAGGGTGGCCGCGTAGTCCAGGACGCCGGCACGCGTGCGCCGCACCCAACCGTAGAACAGGCTCAAGCCGGGCTGACCCGCCGCGGCGCCCTCTCCCTGGCCACGCGCACCGGGCGGTGCCACCTCAGCTGATCGACATCAGCGTGTACTCGGTGGTCTTCTCGTTGATCGTGACCTTGAACGTCTCGCCGGGCTTGCGCCCCAGCACCGCCTTGCCGAGCGGCGACTCGTCGGAGACCTTGGGGATGTCGCCCTCCAGCACGCCCGCCTCGACGGGCGAGACCACCTGGATCTCGAAGGCCTCCTTGGAGCGGGAGTCCTGCAGCGTCAGCACGGCCCCCAGGTCGACCCGGTCCATCTGGTGCGCCGCGATGATCTCCGCACGGTCGAGTTGATCCTCGAGGTTGTCGATGCGCTCCTCGATGTGGGCCTTCTCGCGCTTGGCCTCCTCGAGGCCGGAGTCGTCGTAGTCGTCGGACGACCCGGTGAGCTCGCGCAGGATGCGCGTGGCCTCCTCCAGCCGCTCGTACTCGTGCTCCAGTGTCGCCCTGAGGCGGTCGTAGCCTTCCTGTGTGACCCGAACTCTTGCCACCATCTACCTCCGAGGGCCTCGTTGCAGCGTTAGGAAGCGGCCTGCCCGGCGGGGTGGGGTCCGTGTGGGCAAGCCGTTCGTTCCGTGAACTGTTGCCCCATTGTAAACCACCGCGTGGCCCACGCGCGTCTGCGCCCTACGCGAGCCGGCCACGGCCGGGCGAGGCGGCCGGGGCCGACGATGCGGCGATGCGGCGATGCGGGGACCGGGAGCCGCCATCCTCACTCAGCCCTCGATGATGAGGCCCTTCGGCGTCATGACGTACTCCACCCGGCCCAACACGTAGTCGAGCAGGATCGCAAGCAACGCGGCGCACAGGGCGCCGAGAAGCACCCATGGGTCGATCGACTGATTGAGCCCCGAGGCGATCGGGTTGCCGAATCCGCCCGAGCCCACGTACGCCCCGAGGGCGGCCGTGCCGACGTTGATGACGACGCTGGTGCGCACGCCAGCAAGGATGATGCGGCTGGCGTTGGGGATCTCGATCTGCCACAGGATCTGCGCGGGCGTCATGCCCATCCCGCGTGCCGCGTCGATCATCGACGGGTCCACCCCCTCGAGACCGACGATGGTGTTGCGCACCACCGGCAGTAGGCCGTAGAGGATGAGCGCCACGATGGCCGGCCAGAAGCCGAAGCCGATGATGGGCGCCATGATGGCCACGATCGCCAGCGTGGGCACGGTCTGCCCGGAGTTGACGATGTCGCTCACCAACGGCAGGAATTCACGGAACTCGGAGCGCGTCACCATGATGCCGAGGGTCAGGCCCATGGCCACCGTGATCACGGAGGAGATGACCACCAGCGTCAGGTGTTGTCCGGCCAGGCTGATGACGGTGTTGGAGTTGTACAGCAGGTCCGGGCTGGTGGGGAAGATGGAACCGAGGAACCAGTCCCAGAAGGGCTCGTGCCCGTAGAACGACCAGATCACAAGGAAGATGCCTGCGGCACGCACCAGGGGGCGGACCAGCTTCTCCTCGCGTCGGCTGTAGGCCCAGCCCAACATCGACTCGATCGCCACCATCAGCAGCGCGAACCACCCCAGCGACACCCGCCAGGGCACGCCATTGCCATCGCCGGCGGTCGGGTTGGGGTTGTCGCCGACCACGGCGGGGAGCGCTCCGAAGGTCAGCACGCGCAGGTCGTTGGAGGCGGAGATGTCGAGCAGCGTGGAGGACGAGACCTTGAACACCGGCAGCCACAGGTCCGGAACCACCGTCGCCTTGAGGAGGCCGGCATCGCGAAGCTCGGGGTCCCTCACCGTGGTGCCCACGCCGAGGAGCGCGAACAGCAACACGGCGAACGCGAGCCACACCAACGCCGCCGGCGTCAGGAAGCGGCGCGCGCCGTTCACGACGGGCTCGCCTCCTCGGTGCCCTCACTCCAGCCCTGCTCGGCGAGCTCCTGCAGCTCCTTGAGTGTGATGCTGCCGACCAGGTGGCCGCGGCTGTCCACCACCGGGGTGATCCGGAAGCCACGGGCCACCATGGCGGAGAGCGCCTCCCGGGCGGTCTGGTTCTGGCGCACGCCGATCTCGTGGTAGTCGCCCTCGTTCATGGCCTCGACCAGCGAGTCCGGGGACTCCTTGATGCCCTCGCGGTCGATCCACCCCTTGAGCACGTTCTCCTCGTCCACCACGAAGGCGCTCTTGACGCCCGCCTTCTCGATGGCGCGCAGCGCGTCGGTGGGGGATTGGCGCAGGTGGACGTTGGGGGTCTCGGTAGCCATGATCTCGCCGACACGCACCAGCCCGAGCCGCTTGAGCTGCCGATCGGCACCCACGAAGTCGCGCACGAAGCGGTTCTTGGGACGGGCCAGCAGCGTGTCCGGGGTGTCGTACTGGACCAGGGCGCCCTCGCGCAGGATGGCGATGCGGTCGCCCATCTTGATGGCCTCGTCGATGTCGTGCGTGACGAAGATGATGGTCTTGCTGATCTCCTTCTGGATCTGCAGGAACTCCTCCTGCAGGACCTCGCGCGTGATGGGGTCGATGGCCCCGAAGGGCTCGTCCATCAGCATGATGGGCGGGTCCGCCCCCAGCGCGCGCGCCACGCCGACGCGCTGCTGCTGCCCGCCGGAGAGCTGCCGCGGGTACTTCTCACGGTTGACGTCCGGGTCCAGGCCGACCAGCTCGAGCAGCTCGTCGACGCGCTTGCGGATCCGGTCGTCCTCCCAGCCCAACATGCGCGGCACCACGGCGATGTTGTCCAGCACCGTCATGTGGGGGAAGAGGCCGATCTGCTGGATGGCGTAGCCGATCTTGCGGCGCAGCTCCTCGGCGGGGAAGTCGCGGTTGTCGCGCCCCTCCACCGTGATGCGCCCCTCGGTGACGGAGAGCAGGCGGTTGACCATGCGCATCGAGGTGGTCTTGCCACACCCCGACGGGCCGATGAACACGCAGATCTCCCCGTCGTGGACCGTCAGGCTCAGGCCCTTGACGGCCCGGAAGCCGTCCGGGAACTGCTTGACGACGTTCTGGAACTCGATCAAGGGTTCCTCCTCGTGGTGCTCGGGCGGTCCCGTCCCGCCGCGGCGGGACGCCGGTCAGTTGTTCTGTGCATAGCGGATCCCCGGGGACGTCAGCAGGCCCTCGACGGCTCGCAGCAGCGCGTCGAGCACCATCGCCAGCGCGATGGCGGGCAGGGCGCCGAGCAGGATCTGGTCGATGGAGGTGTTGACGATGCCCTGGATGACGAAGTCGCCCAGACCACCGGCGCCGATGACCGTCGCCACCGTGCCGATACCCACCAGGGCGACGCCGGCGTTCCTGACGCCGGCCATGATGACCGGGAAGGCCAGAGGCAGCTCGATCTGGAAGAAGATCTGCACCGGCGTCATGCCCATGCCGCGCCCGGAGTCGATGATGGCGTTGTCGACGTTCTCCAGCCCGGCGTAGGTGTTGCGCACCAGCGGCAACAGCGAGTACAGGGTGAGGGCCACCAGCGCCGGAGCGACGCCGATGCCGGACACGCCCAGGTCGCGGATCGTGAGGCTGGTGATGCCGTCGACGCTGCCGAGGAACTGGCGCGCACCGGCCGCCTGCACCAGGAGCACGACCAGCACCACGCCGAAGCCGGCGAAGCCGGCGCCGTAGAGCCACGCCAGCACGCGGCGCCAGCGCCCTTCCTTGCGGAAGAGCCAGCGCCGGGCGGCCCATAAGACGATGCCAACCGCGAGGAAGGCGAACAGCGCGCCGGTGGTGCCGGCGTAGCGTCCACTGGAGAAGCCGATGTTGGCCGCGCGGAACACGAAGCTGACGAACACGCCGGTGAACAGCGCCAGGGGCACAGCGGCCACCAGCGCGGTGACGATGAGGGAGAGCGTACGCAGGCGCCCCGGCAATCGGGGCGCGAGCGCCCGGTACGCCAACCCGACGCCGACGGCGACGACGCCGGAGATCAGGAAGAAGACCAACACGGGCAGGAAGCGCTCGTCGCCGAGACGGGCCATCGGCACCAGCAGGACGCCGAACAGCGCCAGGCTGGGGATGGTCTGGATGATGCCGACGGCGTAGAGGATGATGGGTGCGATACGCTCGTCGCGCGACGCCCACAGCCCCAGACCCACGCCGAGCACGAAGCCCACGACCAGCGACACCACCACGAACATCAGGTGCTCGATGAACTTCTGCTGCAGCGCGGCGCCGTTGGTATTGAACTCCACCATCACGGAGTAGATGTCGAAGGCGCCGGTGGCCAGCAGGATGGCGATGAACGCCACCCCGATCCAGGCGCCGATGGCGCGGACCCACCCCAGCACGCCGGAGCGCTCGAGGTCGTGCAGCCCCGCGAACAGCGAGATGTAGCCGCCCGCCAGCGCCAGGGCCAGCCCCCCCGAGGGGAGCAGCCGCGGGTTGCGCACGAAGGCGCCCTCGCCGAGGTAGTTGGTGGCGTTGTCGATGAGGTCCTTGCCCGCCATGGCGGGGAGGACCAGCGCCAGGATCATGATGAGGTTGCCGAGCGCGACCAGCAGCCAGCCACGCGTACCGACATCCTTGCGAAATGCCACCAGGAACGGCACCAGCACCAACGCGAAGAGCACCAGGTAGCGGTAGTCGCCCTGGAACTGGAGCAGGTTGAACGGGGCGCCGGAGGCCAGGCGGTTGGGTTTGAGTGCGACGACGGGCAGGAAGAACAATCCCAAGCCGGCGACGGCGCTACCCAGCATCGCGATGCGATTGGGGATGGCTCACCTCCTGTGGGGCAGGGCGCGCGCCCGGTGCGAGCGGAGCGCGTCGGGCTCACGTGCGGCCCACCGGGTCTCCCGGTGGGTTCGATACCTTACAGAAAGATATGAGGCCGGGGGCCGCCGTGGCGGCCCCCGGAGGCGTCGATGCCTTAGTTCATGAAGCCGTTGTTGGTCAGGAAGTCCTTGGCCACCTGCTCGGCGTTGAGGCCGTCGACCTCGACCTGCGCGTTGAGGTCCTGCAGCGTGGCGTTGTCGAACATCGCGAAGATGGGGTTGAGGACGCCCACGATCTCCGGGTACTTGCGGATGACCTCACCGCGGAACACCGGGGTGGGCGCGAATACCGGCTGCGCACCGTCGGGGTCCGTGAGCACCACGAAATCGTAGGCCTTGAGGGCGCCGTCGGTACCGTACGCCATCGCGACGTTGACGTTGTTCGAGCCCTGCGCCAGGGCCTGTTCCGTCTGCGCCGGAGTGGCGCCGGCGATCACCAGCATCTGGCCTTCCTTGAAATTGAAGCCGTAGGTCTTCTCGAACGCCGGCACGCCGTCGGGGCGCTGAGCGAACTCGTCGCCGGTGGCGAGCTTCACCTCGTTGCCGTCGTTGACGTAGGCGGCCAGGTCCGCCACGGTCTTGAGGCCGTGCTCCTCGGAGAAGGAGCGCTTGACCGCGAAGGCGTAGGTGTTGTTGGCCGGTGCCGGGCGCAGCCACACCAGGTCGAAGAGCGCCGCGTCCAGCGAGCTCACCGTGGTGTAGGAAGCGTAGGCGTTGCCGGACGTGCCCTCCGCGATCGAGGCCTGGGCCCAGGGGATGTCGCGGTACCAGTTGCTGATGGCGGTGCCCGTGTAGTTGGGGTAGACGTCGATCTCGCCGGCCTCAAGCGCATCGCGCAGCACGGCGGTGCCGCCGAGGTTGGTGCGGTCGGTCACCTCGTAGCCGTTGGCGCGCAGCGCCTCGACGATGATCTTGCCGAGCACGATCTGCTCCGTGAACTGCTTGGAGCCGACGGTGATGGGCTCGTCATTCTTGAACTGTTGGGCGAGGGCCGTGCCCCCGAACAGCATTGCCAGGGCGAGGACAAACGTGGTCAGTCTCTTCATGGGACCTCCTGCGTAACGGTCGGTAGGAACGGTGTGTTGGTTCGTATCGGTCGGCCGAGCGGAGAAGCGCTCGCGCCTGCTTGGCCTGCTGACCGTCGGCTATCTTAACATGGGGCTGAGAAAGCTGCAAATTACATGAGCGGCATGCACTCAATCCCGGCACCTGGTGGGCGCATCCAACCGGTGGCGGCGGGTCGCGCGGCCGCGTCGAACGGCCTGGGCGCCGGCCGGCGCGCGCGAGGCGAAGGGGCGGCGCCCCGCATCGGGAGGCCGTGCAGGACGGCCGGCTCTCATCTGCATTCATGAAGGCCGCCTTGGGGCCCACCTCGCAGGGGTGCACGGCCGGGTTCCGTAGACTTGTGCATGCCCCGCCCGATCCGGACTCGCCGCCCGCTGCTGCTGACCCTCGCCGTGCTGCTCATCGGCATGGCCCTGGCGATCGGGCTACTTCGTGGCGGCGCGGACCCGTCGCGCGCGCGCGTCGTGAGCGTGTTCGACCCCTATGGCGTGGACCCCCTCAAACCCTACGGTGCGTTCCACGAAGCCGTGACCACCGGCGACGTGGTCACGTTGGAGCGGCTGGCGGACGATGGGAACGGCTATCTCGCCTATCGCGCCGCCCTCGAGGTGGGCCGCTGGCGCACCATCGACGCCCAGACCCGGCTCAGCTACTTCCGGCGCGCGCTGGCGCTGCGGGTCGACGACCCGCTCGCGCGCGACGAGAGCAGCGCGCTCACGCTGGAGATCGCGGCGGTGGCCGAGCAGGCGGGCGACGCCCAAGCGGCGCTCGGCTACTACCTGGATGCCCTGCCGGCGCAGGCGGCGATCGACGGCGTGGTGCGGCTCGAGCCCGACCCCTACGCCCTGGCCAATGCCCTGCTCCAGGCGCGCCTCTACCAGCGTGCGCTCGACGCCCTCGGCGGCCGCACCGCGCCGTCGATCGAGGCGCCCGCGATGCGGGCGCTCGGGCGGAGTCAGGACGCCCTGGACGCCTACCAGCGTTGGCTGGTCGAGCAGCCCGGCGATCGGGAGGCGGGCTACGGTCGGGCCTGGATGCTGTATGCGCTGGGCCGGTTGGACGACGCCGAGGCGGCCTTCCGCTCGCTGCCCGGCGAGGCCTCCCTCTACGGTCGCGCGATCATCGACAACCGGCGCGGCGACACGGGTGCCGCGGTCGCGCTGCTCGAGCGTACCCACGACGCCGACTGGCTGTGGCTCGCCACGGGCCTGCTGGAGGCCAACGAACGCTACCGTGAGGCCATCCCCGTCTATCTTCGCCTGGCGCGCGGCGGCAGTGCCTACGCCGACGATGCCGCCTACCGCGCCCACGTGCTCGCCGCGCGCCTCGGCGACGACGCCACCGCCGCCCAGGCCGCCGCGCTGGTGCCCGACGGGAGCTTCTTCGCCCTCAAGCTGGGGCGCCCGCTCGACGTGCCGGCCGCCCCGGCCACCGACGCGACCGCCGGATCCGCGGCGGATGTCACCGAGGCCTCCCTGGCCGACCTCCCGGCCGTGCGCCTGGCCCGGGCACTGTGGGCCGTGCACGACGAGGTCTCCGCGGTCGGCGAGCTGAGTATCGCCCTGCGCGACGCGCGGCGCGCGGCTGGCGCCGGCACCCCGGGTGCCGGCGCCAGCGCGGGCTCGGGCGCCGCGCAGCGGACCGGCTTAGCGGAGAGCGCCCCCGGCCGGCACGAGACGGTGGTGGGGCTCTCCGAGATGCTGCAGAGCATGGGGGAGTACCGCTTGAGCGTGCAGGCGGCGCGCGAGCTGATCTCCACCGGCGACCGGACGCTGCGGGTATGGCGACTGGCGTATCCCGCCGCTTACCCAAGCACCGTGGAGGCCGCGTCGAGGTCAGCCGGCGTGGCACCCGACCTGGTTTGGGCGGTCATGCGGCAGGAATCGGCGTTCAGTCCCGTGGCGGTCTCGCGTTCCAACGCCATGGGCCTGATGCAGGTGGTGCCCAGCACCTGGGACTGGCTCGCGGAGCTGCAGGGGGACGCCCCACCCGGCGACCCGTTCGATCCGCACGTAAACATCCGTTACGGCTCGTACTACCTCGGGTGGCTGTTGCGCTATTTCGATGGCGATACCGAGTTGGCGATCTCGTCGTACAACCGGGGGCAGGGGTACATCCGCCGCCTGTTCCAGAGCTCCTACGTACAGGGCGACAAGAACGAGCTCTACCGCGAGATCGACGCGCTGGAGACGCGCGAGTACCTGCAGAAGGTCGCCGTCAACCTCGCCACCTATCGCGCGCTGTACCCGGACCTGCGCCGCTCGGCCGCTCCCTGAGGAGCGGGGCGGCCCAGCCGTGGGGGCGCGCGATCGGCGCGCTTGACAGATATCCCCTGGGGGTATAGGCTCGCCCCTGTCCCTCGCCGTTGACGCGGCGGACCTCACCCCGAGCCAACGCCGCGCCCGCCGAGGCGCGCGCACCGAAGGAGCGCGATGATGATGGGCTTCCTCAGCCGCCTGTTCGGCCCCGGCGTCCCCGCCGTCACGGCAAGGGAGGCACACGAACGCGTCCGCCAGGGCGCGCTCTTGCTCGACGTCCGCGAGCGCGACGAGCGCGCCCGCGCCGCGGTGCCCGGCGCCCGGGCCATCACGCTGGGCGAGCTTCCCCAACGCTGGAAGAGCCTCCCGAAGGAGCGCGAGATCGTGGTGCTGTGCGCCTCCGGCGCCCGCAGCGCCCGCGCCGCGGCCTTCCTGGGCAGGCAGGGCATGCACGCCGTGAACATCCGCGGGGGCCTGCGGGCCTGGCAGCGGGCCGGGCTCCCGACGACGTAGCGTCCCCGTAGCGTCTAGGCCCGCGGCCGGCGGCCGCGGGCCTAGACGGAGCGGCGGCGGGCCCTCGGGCCCGCCGCCGCTCCGGGGGAGGGGTGTGCTCAGTTCTGGATGCACCCCTGGAGGTCGGTGAGCACCACGGCCTCGTCCCCGAGGTCGGTGTCGCTGCCGAACGAGTCGTCGCCCATCTCGCCCTCCAGGAAGTACAACAGCTGGCTGGAGGGATCGACCGAGATGGTCTTGCCGCCGCGGCCGTTCACCTGCAGGTTCACGCTCAGCGTCCCGTCTGCGTTCTGCGTGGTGTTGAGAGTGAAGCCGTCCAGGGCGCGCTTGGTGGCGTTGTCCTCGGGCGTGGGCATGGGCGCGATCTGGTGCGAGATGCGCCAGTAGCGCGTGTCCTGCAGGCGCTGGCACTGGCCGGAGGCGGCGCTCGATCCGCCCTGCGCGAAGGCCGCGGAGGCGCCGAGGAGCAGGGGGATGGTGACGACGGCGGCGAGGACGGTGGCGAGGGCGGGGCGGCGGGGGCGGGCGGTGCGGATTCGGTTCATCGGGGTCACTCCTCGGTTCACGCGGCGCGGCTGCGCACGCGGAGGTCGATGCGTTCGAAATGCGGGCTTCGATGGCGCATGGGGCGTTGCACCGGTCGGTGCGTGGGACGGGTCGCGGGATCGTCGTCGGATGACGGCGTGCGGGGTTCTGGGGGTGCGGTGCTCACTCTGGGCGTGCGGGCTCCGGGTGCAGGGCCCTGGGTGCAAGGCCCCGGGTGCGGGCGCGTCTCGGGGTACGGGTCGTCGCTTGGTGCTCAGGGGGAGCTGGGCGGCGTCACGCTACCGAGCACCCCACCCAGGCCGGCGCCCGACGCCGTGCCGGGGGCCGTGCTCGGGGCCGTCGGCGCGGCGCCAGCGGCGCCGCTTGGAGCGCCAGGCGCGACGCCGGCGTCTCCGCCGAGGCCGCCACCGAGGCCGCCACCGGAGCCCCCGCCCAACGCGCCGCCGACCCCACCGAGGTCGTGGAACGCCGACGCGCCCGGGCCCGCCGCGGGCACCGAGGTGGAGGCCAGCGCGACGGCCACCGCGATGACCACGGCGGTGTAGGAGAGCGTCGAGGACAGGCGCCGGCGCGGACCCGCATCGGCCAGGTAGCGGTCGACGCTGGCCACCCGCGCGGCGGACGGGGAGAGCGCCAACGCGGCGGCGGCGGCCGCCAGCCCGATGTCACGCACGAAGACGCTGTCCACCGCGCCGTTGGCGAGCAGGGAACCGAGTACGGCCAGCAGCAACAGGGCCGCCAGGGCGGCCGCCAGGCGCTGGAACAGGCCGACGAGCAGGAACGCCCCGGTGCCGAGCAACAGGCTGGCGTGCACCAGCATCAGCGGATCGCGCCAGGCGTCCAGGAAGTGGGGGACGAAGACGGCCCAGGAGGCGGGGTCGTGCAGCTCGGCGATGCCGAACCACAGCATGACCGACGCCAGGCCGAGGCGCAGCACCAGCAGGGCCCAGGCGTCCTGACGGTGCAGCGCGTGCGCGCCCCGCTCCGGGCGCGTGTCGGCGGCGACGTCGAGACGGGAGGCTGTCATGCCGCACCATCCTGTGGGTCTGGGGGTGTAGGGAGAACGGGCATGCGAGGAGTATCCCGCCGCGCCGTTAAGCCACGGTTAGGCGGGCTCCTACCGCCGCGCGCGCGTTCGGTGCGCCCCGGCACCCGCCGCTGCGCTTCAGTCGCCGTGCCGCAACAGCGCGAAGGCGCGGGCCACGACCGTGTGCACGAACACGTCGTCCGGGTCGCGGCGCTCGAGCAGGAGCGGGAGATCGGACGGCTCCAACCATCGCGCCTCGCTGTGCTTGCCGGCCTCCAGCCTGGGCGCGGACATGTCCCCGCGCACCCGTACGAGAAGGTCCACCTCCCGCTTGCGCTCGCCCCCGCCCTCCCAGTCGAGCACCTCCACCACGCGCCCGAGACCCGCCAGCCGCCAGCCGGTCTCCTCGGCCACCTCGCGCGCCAGCGCGGCCTCGACCGGCTCCCACGGCTCGGCGTGACCGCCGACGAGGTCCCAGCAGCCGGGGAACAGCGCACGCGTGGGGCTGCGGCGTTGCACGAACACCCGCCCGCGGTCGTCCGCGACCACCGCGCCCACGACGAGCCGCCTGCCGGCGGCCCGGGCCGCGGCTGCGAAGTGCGCCAACGCCTCGGCGTCCGGCACCACGCCGACCCGTACGCCCACCACCCCGGCGCCAGGGCCCGGGACGAGCGCACGCGCCAACGCCCGCAGGCATGCCTCCCGTTCCTCGTCCACGCCGTCGCGTCCCTCGCCTGCCTCCGCACGGCCCGCCACGAACGCGTCGAGCGCCGCCAGCGCGTCGCCGGGGCGCCCCGCGGCGCGCAGCGCACGCGCGGCCGCGAGGGCGTCGGCGACGTCGCGGGGACGGGCGCCGCCCGCCGGGAGGTCGGGCCCGGGGTCCATGGCCCGCACTCTACCCGCCGCCGCGCCTCAGGGGCGCGGCAGCACCTCGAGCGTGCGGCCACCCTCGCGTTCGAATACGTGCGCCCGGGCCGGCACGACCCACACGGGACCGTCGGGAACGGACAGGTGCTCCGGCTGGTAGGCGTGCAGCACGCCGGCGGCGGTCTGGAGCTCGAGCAGGCGCGCGCCGCGCGTCGCAACGCCCACCACGTCGACGACGCGCGCCTCGATACCGGCCAGGCCCGGGCCGGGGGCGCCGCTGCCCTGGAGCCGGCAATCCTCGGGGCGCACGCCCACGGTGGTGCCCGCAGGCGCCCACGGCACGCGATCGCCGTCGAGCAGCGACATGGCCGGAGCGACCGGATCCGGCGCCAGGAAGGTGGCAACGAAGAGATCCCGGGGCTCGCGGTAGAGCTGTACCCAGCTCCCCGACTGGACCACGCGCCCGGCGCGCATCACGGCCACGCGCTCGCCGAGCAGCGGCGCCTCCTGCTGATCGTGCGTCACGTACAGCGTCGTGACCGAGAACGCCTGCAGCAGGCGCCGCAGGCGCACCCGGTACGCCCGGCGGCTGTCCTGGTCGAGGTGGGCGAAGGGCTCGTCCAGCAGGAAGTAGGCGGGTTCGCGCGTGACGCATCGCGCCAGCGCGACGCGCTGACGCTCCCCCGGAGACAGCACCGCCGGCCGCCGCTCGAACAGCCTCTCGAGCTCGACGCCCATGATCTCCGCCGTCCGCTCGAAGCGGCGGCGCGCCTCCGGATCGATCTCGGGGGGGCGCCGCCGGAACAGGAAGTACGACAACACGTTGCGGCGCGCACTCCAGTGTGGGTAGAGCGCGCCGTCCTGGAACACCATGCCGAGCGAGCGGCTGCGCACGGGCACGTCGGTGATGTCCTCGCCCCCGAGAAGGACCCGCCCGGCATCCGGCGACTCGAGCCCGGCGGCGACGCGCAGCAGCGTGGTCTTGCCGCACCCGCTGGGGCCGAGGACCACCGTGGTCTGGCCCGCGGGAGCCACCAGGCTGGCGCCGTCGAGCGCCCCAACGCGGCCGTAGCGCTTCGTCACGCCCTCGAGATGCAGCGGTCTGGGCCTGCTCACGAGTCTCCCTCCCTGTGGCGCACGGGATCGCGGTGCGGCCACCGGGACGGCCGGAGATGTGAACCGCCGCCGCGCGCCGCGACAAAGGTCCCAACCCCGGGGTCGCGCCCCCGACGGGGGCGACGGCGCCCCCGCACCCCCTGGCAAGAGTCTACGGCCCCGGCCGCGCGGTTGCCGCCCACCGCGACCACGGCCGCGCCCCCGGCACGGCTCACGGGTCACAGGCCCGTCTCACACGAGACGGAGTAGCCTTCACGGGGACTTCACCGGCACCGCGCGGGTATCGGCCGCCACGAGGGCCGTCGCGGCCTCCGTGCTACGGTTCCGGCGTCCACCCGAGACATCGTCCGCGACGCCCACCGGGGCGTCACGATGGAAAGGAGCCAGGCATGCTTCGTTGGTCCCTGATCTTCTTGGTCGTTGCCATCCTCGCCGCCTTCCTAGGATTCGGCGGCATCGCCGGTGCTGCCGCCGGCATCGCCAGGATCCTGTTCTACGTCTTCCTGGTCGTGCTGGTGCTGTCGCTCCTCAGCGGCCTGGTTCGCGGCCGCTGAGGAGCGCGGTCCCACCACCGCCGTCACCCACCCTTCGTCCAGATGGACACCCACCCTCCGCGCAGATGGAGAGGAGAATCCATGCGACGCCTCACCGTCATCGGCCTCGTGCTCATCGTGCTCGGCATCCTCGCCTTCGTGTTCCCGCGGATCACGTACACGCAGGACCAGACCACCCTCGACCTCGGACCCGTCAGCGTCCAGGCCAAGAAGCAACGGACCGTCAGCATCCCCGACATCGCCGCCGGTGCGGCCGTCGCGGCCGGCACCGTGATGGTGGTGGCGGGCGCCCGGCGCCGGCACTAGGGCGGGCCCGCGGGCCCGCCCCGGCCGAAACCATGCCAACGACGCGCCACCCGCGACCGCGGGACGACCGCGGGTCTATCGCGCGGGTCGCCCTGCGATCGCCTCCACGACATGCCGGGCGTCCTCAGCTACGCCGTAGAACAGCCCGGACTTGAGCGTGTGCAGCCAGTGCAGCCCCACGAAATAGAGCCCCGGAAAGCGCGTCACACCGCGCTCCTGCTCGGGATAACCGGCGTCGTCGAGCACCGGCAGGTCGATCCAACCGAAGTCGAAGGTGTAGCCCGTGGCCCACACCACCGCGCGGACCCCCTCCGCGTCGAGGTCGAGCTCGGTCCGCTCGGGCGCCTCGTATCCGTCGCGCGGGCCGGGCACGACGGCGGGGTCCGCAGCGGGGGCGTCCAGGCCACCGACCTCGATGATCTGGTCGGCG
>CAVUBJ010000006.1:0-2500 GCA_963739805.1 uncultured Trueperaceae bacterium | reverse complement strand
CCGTTGATCGATGGCCCTTCCACGAGGTACCACCGGTTCACTAGGGCCGACTTTCGTCCCTGCTCGACGTGTATGTCTCGCAGTCAAGCTCCCTTATACCCTTGCGCTCTACGCACGATTTCCGACCGTGCTGAGGGAACCTTTGCGCGCCTCCGTTACAGTTTAGGAGGCGACCGCCCCAGTCAAACTACCCACCTAACGCTGTCCCCCACCCGGATCACGGGTGTAGGTTAGGCGTGCGAACCGATCAGGGTGGTATTTCACCGATGACTCCACCGAGCCTAGCGGCCCGGATTCACAGTCTCCCACCTATGCTACACAGACCAGTCCAAACGTCAACATCAAGCTGTAGTAAAGCTCCACGGGGTCTTTTCGTCCTGCTGCGGGTAGGCCGCATCTATACAGCCAATTCAATTTCACCGAGTCTCTGGTTGAGACAGCGCTCCAGTCGTTACACCATTCGTGCAGGTCAGAACTTACCTGACAAGGAATTTCGCTACCTTAGGACCGTTATAGTTACGGCCGCCGTTCACTGGGGCTTCAGTTCGGCGCTTGCACGCCTCCCCTTAACCTTCCAGCACCGGGCAGGTGTCACACCCTATACGTCCCCTACTCGGGTTAGCAGAGTGCTGTGCTTGTGGTAAACAGTCGCTAGAGCCAATTCACTGCGCCCGCCTCGGGCCGTCACGAATGACAACCCTAACGCGGGACCCCTTCTCCCGAAGTTACGGGGCAATTTTGCAGAGTTCCTTAACCAGAGTTCTCTCGCGCGCCTTAGTGCTCTTACACTCGCCCACCTGTGTCGGTTTTGGTACGGGTGCTCTCGCTTCAACGTTTAGAGGTTTTTCTTGGCACCATGGATTCAACCAGTTATCAGCCCCGTAGGGCCTTCCCGACCAACGTCACTGTATTCGAGGACGGATTTGCCTATCCCTCGCAGCTTCGCAGGCCGCCGGGCATAGCCATAGCTCCGGTTGGCCTATCCTAATGCGTCACCCCATCACTCCACGAAAGCAGGGCAGGAATATTGACCTGCTGTCCATCGACTACGCCTTTCGGCCTCGCCTTAGGTCCCGCCTAACCCTGAGAGGACGACCCTTGCTCAGGAAACCTTGGGCTTTCGGCGGAAGGGATTCTCACCCTTCTTATCGTTACTCATTCCTGCATTCGCACTTCCGATACCTCCACGGCTCCTTGCGGTACCGCTTCAACGGCGTACGGAACGCTCCCCTACCCAGTACAGCTTGGCTGCACTGCCGCAGTTTCGGTGTGTAGCTTAGCCCCGATCATCTTCGGCGCAGAGACGCTCGACTAGTGAGCTATTACGCACTCTTTAAAGGAATGGCTGCTTCTAAGCCAACCTCCTAGCTGTCTTAGCGTCTCCACATCCTTCTCCACTTAGCTACAACTTGGGGACCTTAACTGGCGGTCTGGGTTGTTTCCCTCTTGTCTACGAAAGTTAGCTCACGCAGACTGACTCCCGGGGTATGGACCAGTAGCATTCAGAGTTTGACAGGGTTTGGTAAGCTGGTGAGCCCCCTAGCCCAATCAGTGCTTTACAGCCACCGGTAAACCCCCGAGGCTAGCCCTAAAGCTATTTCGGGGAGAACCAGCTATCTCCGGATTCGGTTAGCTTTTCACTCCTAACCACAGCTCATCCCAAGAGTTTTAAACCTCAACGGGTTCGGACCTCCACCTCCTGTTACGGAGGCTTCATCCTGGCCATGGCTAGCTCATCCGGTTTCGGGTCTACTGACAGCGCCTGAACGCCCTATTCAGACTCGCTTTCGCTTCGCCTCCGCCTATCGGCTTAAACTCGGCACTGCCAGTAAGTCGCAGGATCATGCTTCAAGAGGCACGCCACCACCCGTGTTCGTCCTAGGGACGGACATAGGGCTGTGACTGCTTGTAAGCACACGGTTTCAGGTACTATTTCACTCCCCTCACGGGGTGCTTTTCACCTTTCCCTCACGGTACTTGTTCACTATCGGTCAGCCGGAATATTTAGCCTTACGGGGTGGTCCCCGCAGATTCACGCGAGATTCCACGTGGCTCGCGCTACTCAGGTGCCAGCTAGGCTTTCGCGCCTTTCGCCTACAGGGCTTTCACCTTCTGTGGCCCGCCTTTCCAGTGCGGTTCGACTAGACGCTCGAGTCCATGATGCTGGTCCTACAACCCCGCCTCCCGTAGGAGGCGGTTTAGGCTATTCCCTCTTCGCTCGCCGCTACTAGGGGAATCGAGGTTTCTTTCTTTTCCTCCAGGTACTTAGATGTTTCAGTTCCCTGGGTTCCCTCCGCACGACCTATGTGTTCAGTCGCGGGTGACGGGGGTTCGCCCCGCCGGGTTTCCCCATTCGGAAATCTCCGGATCAACGCTTGCTTCCAGCTCCCCGAAGCTTATCGCAGGTAGCCACGTCCTTCATCGGTTCGGCTGCCAAGGCATTCACCGTGTGCCCTTAGTAACTTAACCTTCTTGTTTACTTAGGATGGATGAGTGAGCA
>CAVUBJ010000005.1:0-228471 GCA_963739805.1 uncultured Trueperaceae bacterium | reverse complement strand
ATGCAAGCCCCAGAGGACAGGCAGAAATATTACCTCGTGCAGCTCCGGAGGCTATACCCCAAGAGCCTTTGGGTACGCATCCTGGAGCGCGACACCGCCGAGGACCCTATCGCGAAACTCCCCATCGTACGCGGGATTGCCCCGTGACTTCCCTCTTGCCTCGCCCCAGATCTACTTGGAATGGGCAAACTTGGCCTTGAGCGCTGGGAGAACCAAAAGAAGCGAGAATCGCGCTGGAGACGGGCCTGCGTTGGTCCCCTCCAGACGCTTCTCCGGCTGGAATTCCCCTAGCCTCGGCTGGCGACCAATACATGGCGTGGATCTCGCGCGCCCATGAGCTACTTGCCGATCTGCAATGATATAAAATCCCACAGGGGCATTGAACATGGCATTGCTATCGTCACGTTCGTGACATCCCAAGATCAAACCGTCCCCTTGGACATGGCGCCGCGCAGGGCAAGTTGGTGCGCCTGGCTACACCACCTGTACTGGGTGGCTGTGTTCGTAATATATCCGCTCCTCCTGAGCCCACAGACCTTCCTGAGCCAGAGCGTAGCTGGTCTGGCTACTAACGCCGGCTTCCGGGCCCTTACGTGCTTGGCCCTCCTTCTCTTCGGCATCGTCATTTTGGCACTCAGTCACCGTGAGCTGCGGCTTGCGTCACTGGGACGGGCGATGTGGAAAGCTCGTACGCCGATCCAAATCATGTACCTCACGATTGGGCTTGTCCTCCTCTCCACTGCATTCACGAATTTGGCCCCCGTCGTGCCAGGCTTGGGTTCCCAGGCGCGTTTCGACGGGACGCTGGTGCAAGCCGCTTGGTTTGGGTTGTACATCGTGTCGTGCGGCCTCGGGGCGACGCGGACGGTCGGCAGCCGAACGTTGGCGCGGTACACGATACTCGGTGGGCTCCTTACTGCGGTCTGGGTCCTCCTGCAGGCATCGGGGCAGGATCCACTCCGGTTGCTTACACGGGCGCATGTCGTCCTAACGTATCCAGCTGGTGCATTCGGGCACGGTAGGCTTCGCGGCAGGGCATTTGGCTCTCGTGTTCGTCATTGCCGTCGGCATGTTCGTGGGGTCGCGCAACGTCACACGGTGGGGCTTGGTCATCATCGGCGTTCTAGCGTCCGGCATGGCAGCCGCCGGCGGACGCGCCGCTTGGTTGGCGTTTGCTGTGGTTCTCGGCCTGTCGGCCGCCGAACGCGGTCGATCGCGGTCAGTTCGGACACGCTTCCTCTTGGTCGGGCTTACGGTGGTGGTCGCAATGACAATCGGCCTAGCGATTGGACCTCACGCTCGCAATCAGCTCACGAAGACGGCAGTTGCTACATCCACTGGCGATGCCGCGATCGGAAACCGCATTGTCGCGTGGAAAGCGGCAGGGCGTGTGATCACGATGCACCCGCTGTTTGGCGTTGGCCCGGAAGGCTTCGATTCTGCTCTCTGGAACGTCACGTCACCGGAAGAGCAATCAGCCTTGCTCAGAGAGATCGTGGGTTTCAGACCAAGACCGGGTTCCTACACCATCGTGGGAAACGTGGTGGTTCTTACGCCGCCAGGTGCCGATGGGCCCAAGGCATTTCGCTTGGACTGGGACAAGGCTCACAATTACTTCCTTGACATGGCGCTTGCTACGGGTCTTCCGTCTGCCGTTACGCTTGCATTGGTGATGGCGACGACATTGCTCGTGTTGTACCGGTCAAGGGACCATTTCGATCGGAACGTGGCGTGGGCGTTGCTCGCATTCGTAATCTTCGCGCAGGCCTGGTTTTATTCGGTGAGTCTTGACCCTATCGTATGGGCGCTCGCGGGGGCAGCCGTAGGGATGTCCGATTCCAGGAACGCCGTACAACCGCAGATCCGCCCCGCAGAGTGAAGTCTCGCTTGGTCCGAGATCCCAAGACCTGATCGGCCGGTGCTTCGTTTGCGAACCATCTGACACCGTGGCTCATCTCGACTTGCATGCCCGCCCCGGCTGGCGTTCGACAGTGACGAGGCACAGTTGGGGGAGTGGTTGCGCGTGGGGCGGGCTTTGTTCGTGTGATCTGCTGGTAACAGGCGATTTGGCCTAGATACACGCTTGGCGGGCTGGCATCTTGCTATGGGCGTACTAGTCGTTGTATTGTATAGGCACAGTGTATTTGCGTACGGTGAAGGCTAACGGCGTGGAGTACGTGCAGCTCGCGCACAACGAGTGGGTGAACGGTAGGAGTCGCGCGCAGGTGGTGCACGGCTTCGGCCGCAAGGACCAGCTGGATGTCGAGGCGTTCCGGCGGTTGGTGGCGAGCATCTCGCGCTACTTGGATCCCGGAGGCCGCGCGAGGTCCGCGCGGCGCCCGGCATCGAGTTGCGTGCGCGCTTCCTCGGCGCCAAGCACGTCGGCGGCACCCACGTGCTCGATGGCGTGTGGCACCGGCTCGGCATCGCGGTGCCGGGTCGGAGAAGTTGCTGGCGGAGCGCGGGTACCGCACGCCCGTCGAGCGGCTGTTGTTCGCGCTGGTCGCGAACCGCGCGCTGCTCCCGGCAGCAAGCTCGCGGTCGAAGTCCTGGGTGGCGGATGAAGCGCACGTCGAGGGGCTCGCGGACGTGGACGTGCATCAGCTGTATCGCGCGATGGACTTCCTGCTGGAGGCGCATGACGAGATCCAGCGCGAGGTGTTCTGGAGCGTCGCCAACCTCTTCAACCTCGAGGTCGACCTGCTGTTCTTGGACACCACCACGGCGTACTTCGAGATCGAGGGTGAGGACGAGGACGTCGCCGACGAGGACGACGGCGACGACGACGATGGCGACGACGAGGTCGTGTCCGGCTTGCGGAAGCGCGGGCACAGTAAGGACTCGCGCCCGGGCCTGGCGCAGGTGGTGATCGGTTTCGCCGTCACCCGCGACGGGATTCCCGGTGCGCTGCTGGGTGTGGCCCGGCAACACGCGCGACGTGAACGTCGTCGAGGAGGTCAAGCGCGACCTCAACGAGTGGAAGCTCGGCCGCGTGATGCTGGTGATGGACGCGGGCTTCAACAGCGAAGCCAACCGCCGCATCCTGCAAGGCGCCGGTGACGCGCCCCATCATCGGCGAGCGCTTGCGCGCCGGCAGCAAGGGCGAGGTGGTCGAGGCCGCGCAGCGCGCCGGCAGGTACAAGACCCTCGCTGCGGCTTGCGGGTCAAGGAAGTGACGATCCAGCCAGGGCAGCGTCGCCGCGCGGCGCTTCGTGATCGTGCACAACCCCGAGCAGGAGCGCTCGACCGGGAGCGACGCGACGACATCGTGCGCGAGACCGAACGGCGCCTCACTGAGCTCGGCGAGCTCGCGGGCAAGGCGCACACGAAGGCCGCCTGCGCGCTGCGCGCGCACCCCACCTACGGGCGCTACGTGCGCCAGACCAAGACCGGCAAGCTCGCCAGTCGACCGCAGCAAGATCAGCCACGAAGCGAAGCTCGATGGCAAGTTCCTCGTCAGCACCAGCGACCGCACCTCAGCACCGAGGACATCGCGCTGGGGTACAAGCAACTGCACGAGATCGAGCGCGTGAACCGAGACCTCAAGCACACCGTCGACATCCGGCCGGTGCACCACCGGCGGGAGGACCGCATTCGCGCGCACGTCCTGTTGTGCTGGCTGGCGCTGCTGCTGATCCGCGTGATCGAGAACGACAGCGGCCAGACCTGGCATCAGCTCAAGAAGCTCTTCCGGCCATTGATGGTGGCGCAGCACGCCACCAAGCACGGGATCGTGAGCGAGACCAACCCCCTCACGAGCGAGCAGAAGCGCGTGCTGGACGCGCTACACCTCAAGGCGCCCAACAGCTACCTCGAGGTCCCACGACCCGCAAAGACATAGATACACCACCACCCCAAGCCGCCACACACCATACCCGCGTCTGTGACGGCCTTCCTGCGTCATGACTGTGCCCATGCGCTGTCGAACGCCAGCTCGTCCGAGGTCCGCCACCAACTGCTTCAGCTTGCGGTTCTCCTCCTCGAGCTGCTCCAAACGTCGCACCTCCGCCACGCCCATGCCCGTATAGCGCTTCTTCCAGCGGTAGTACGTCTGCTCGCTGATGCCGATCCTGCGGCAGCACTCCGCCACGCTCACGCCGAACTCCACCTGCTTCAACGCGAACGCGGGTCAGCTCCTCGGTGTACTTCGACGACCGCAACTGAACCAACCTCGCTTCCCGATTCCCGATCTCTCTACCCTAATGAACGGACCAATAAACAGGAAGGAGGTCAATACATGCACCCACATCTCGTAGGTGCTGTTAAACACCAGGGCGGCCCATACCGGTCTGCCCGTGCGGGAGCCCGGACGAACCTGCAGCCAGGTTCTACAGTCTCCGACAGCCCAACACGGAGGCCAGCTCAGTATGCTCCGGTGCCCCGCAGCACCGCAGATGCCGTCCTTGCAAGCACGATCAAATCCAACCATACGGACCAATTCCGGGCATAGTAGGCGTCAAGCCGAACCCGGGTTCCGTAGTCGAGGTCGCTACGCCCTGAAACCTGAACCAAGCCCGTCATACCGGGCCGCAATTGAAGGTACAAATCGGCTTGATCACCGTATCGCGCCACCTCGTCCGCGACTATGGGACGTGGGCCGACCAGGCTCATGTCGCCCCGGAGCACATTGATTAGCTGCGGCAACTCGTCAGAGAGGCCCTCCGCAACCATTTCCCGGCCCGAGTGACACGAGGGTCGACACGCAACTTCTGAAAGGCATCCCACCCTTCCCGCGCCTCCGGGTCCGCCGTCAACACATCGTGAAGAAGTGTGCTGGCATTCGGATGCATGGTTCGGAACTTCAGCATCTTGAATCGCCGACCGGACCTTCCCAAACGTTCTTGCGCGAACAGCACGGGCCCCTTGGAGTCGAGCCGAATCCAAAGCCCAACAACGAAGAATGCCACAACGAGCAGTGGAAGAAACGCTGCCGACACGGCGATGTCGATACCGCGCTTGAACAGACGGCGGCGCGGCTCCAGGAGGTTATTGCTGATCTCGAGGGCTAGATGACCCCGAAGATCCCGGGCGGTCACCCAAACGCTTGATACATCCAGCAAATCTGGCACGAGCCAGACACGCCGGTATTGCCGATTGAGTTGATCGAGCATCGCAGGGAGTGGCACCGACAGCCGATCAGGAACAAGAATGCAATGTTTGGCAGGTCGAGACGGGCCCTCGGCTGCGGTGGGCCGGAGGCCGAGCGTCGCGTTGCGTTGTAAGAGCTCTACGATTGCGCGATACCGTGGACCACGGCCGAGAACGTGTACCCGGGTGCCATACCATTCGAAACCGCTCATGGCGCGCTTGGCAACCGCGCGAAACAGCGGCAGGGACGGCAATAACATAGCCACGGTGATACCCAATACAGCTCGGGAGTAGTCCTCATTGAACCTGAAGAAGGTCCCGCCGACAGCTCCCACTCCGAAGACGAGGAGAATCGATTGCGTCTGGGTCCTCAGCTCTTCAGGCTCGCTGCGACCGAAACCGGGATAGAGGCCCATTGCGGCGCGCACACCGACAAGTAGCACCAGGGCAGGCCAGAGACTCGCGTAGGTACGTACTGGGGAAAACGGTTCCATGCCAATCAGGCCCGGGAACAACCGATCGCGGAGCAGGACCGACAGAATCAACACCCCGGCAGTGACGCAGGAATCGAGGAGCACCAATATCGTCGCTACCAACATCTCTCTCCGGACTCAAGAACCTGACTCCCAATGATGGGGAAGATTACTACACCTCCGCACGAGCCACGTGGGAAGAATTCTGTACTTGTGCCCCAGAGAATAACCCGACCACTTGACCAGCGATTCGACGCTGGCAGGCACAAGCCATTGGTAGAGGCCCTCCTCAACGAGGAACCGCATCAGTCGGACCACGTAGGAGACACCGCCGCCACCGATCCTTAGTCCATGAAGTTCCGCGGCGTTCTGCCGAAAGAAGGTCCCGATATCGAAGTATCTGCGGAAGGTAGCCCCAGTTCCAAGTGAGTGAGAATGGACGACCGTGGCGTCCGCAACATACGCAATGCGGTGGGCACGCTTTAGCAACCGCGCCGCAAAGAGCATGTCCTCGTTGGTGACCATGTGGGTCGGGAAACCGCCTAATGCATCGAATACGTCACGCAACACGGCCGAGAACGCATTGGAGAAGAACAGTGCCCGGACCCCGAGCTTCCGAGTGTCACCAAGGGACACCGTCCGAGCAGTCTCAGGGTAGTTTTCGCGACGAGCAAAACGCTCCAAAGGTGATGCCCCCTCCCTCGGTACTTGGCGAGCAAACGCCGCCGATGCCGATCCACGGACCAGGGGCCGCACCAGCAACTCCAAGCATCGCGAATCGGTTGGAATGGCATCCTGCGTTGCGAAGACCAGAACCTCACCCCGGGCGTGTCGCGCCCCGAGGTTTCTGGCACCGCCATGATTGAACGAGTTGCGCGGGATCGTCAGCACCCGCGCCCCAAACTCAGCAAATACCGCCGGCGAGCCGTCGTCGCTCTCTGAGTCGACGACGATCAAGTCAATCTTCCCCACGGTCTGATGCGCCAAGGCACGCACCATGAGCCGTGCATAGGGTCCTGCATTTCGGGTAGGAATCACCAGGGACACCGCTTCCAGCCCCTGTAGAAGTGCTTCCGATTCTCCGCGCTCCACGCAGCAATTACACCGCGGCCGGGCCACTGGTGGTCGTGCGTGATTCCTCACCGGGCGGAGACCGCCTGGCCGGACAAGCGTCATCCGGCCCCAGCGGCCCACCAATTCCAACCGCGCCTGGCATGTACTGCACCGGCCTGGCGTGGTGGACACGACTTGGCGGCTCGCCCTGACGGTCGCCGGTGGCAGGACCCACGCGGACAAGAGCCTCCTGCCCGCACATCGACATCGCGCTCATCGACTCCGGGTCTCCGAGAGCTTGATCGCGGCCCATACGCCCAATAGTGTCAAGCGCTCCTGCAACTTGGCCAGCGTGATTCGCCGCGTCCGCTGAATCGTCTTCCGCTGGCGAAGGACACGAGGCAGCCGCCTGAATGCGTGCAGCGTGCCCTGCAAGAATGGACCCGCTTGCCCGAGAAGTGCGGCGAAGATGGCCGATGCCCACCAATGGACAACCACGGCCGGCAGATACGCAATCGCAAGGGGGCCCGGCATGCATCTAGCGAACAACCAAATGTGGTTTCTGGCCGAGTGATACACCGCTAGCCTCGAGTGAACCCCAATGCTGGCGCTGACCCGATGATGGACGACCCCCTCCGCGCAGAAGAACACCCGCCAGCCTGCCAGATTCATGCGAAAGGCCAAGTCCGTGTCTTCGCCGTTCATGAAGAACTCAGGTTCGAGGAACCCGACGTCCTCCAGCGCAGCCCGCTTGTATAGAGCAGCACCGGCGCATGCACTGAACACATAGCCAGACGTGGCCTGACGGGCGGGCTGACCATGCGCAATCTTGAAGCCTCTGCCGGTGACCGTGCAGCCGTCTCCTGCCGTGTCCGTCCGCCTCCCATCCCAGCTAACCAGGTGAGATGCGACGACGCCGGCATCGGGGTGGTCTGTAGCGGCGTCGCAGAGGCGCTCCAACCAGTCGCTTCGTGGCCTCGTATCATTGTTCAGCAGCACGACATACTCGCCATTGGCCTGGGCAAGGCCACGCCGGTTCCCGTCTGCAAAGCCGTAATTCCTGTCGAGCGCAATGAGTTCCACCCACGGGTACTTCGTACGAAGTAGTTCGCGTGACCGGTCCGCAGAGGCATTGTCGACCACGATCACCTGACCAACGCTCGCGCTCTGCGCGGTCAGCGCATCCAAACACGTGGGCAGGTGGGCCTCACCATTCCAGTTCACGATGATGATTGAGATCGTTGGAACGGATCGGCGCATTGGTTTCGAGCTCCATTCAGGTCGTTCGATGGCCCGCTGTCTCCGTGGCAGGTCGGTTTCGCAAACGCGCCAATTCCGCTGACGAGTGGTGCACGGTAGCCGACCGAGTTATGGAGTTCGAACACGGAGAAGATTCCGGTCCTGAACGCTCGCGAGTCCATCCGTTCGGATCGCACTGCCGGCCGTTCGTTGCCCGCGGCAGACTCGGAACAGGCTCGCTGACGAGGATACTACCAGCCATGGCACGAGCATTGCGGGGAAAGTCTCTCATGGCACGCGAGAGAACCTGCTCGCGTCATCTGTAAACGGCTCGATGCATGATCAAGCTTGCGTCCGGGCGCCTCCCTGTGCTCTACTCCGTGGAAACACGACCGTCGCCGGGGTACCCGGAGACTTACCGTGTTCGGCACCCCGATGCTTTTTCATGACATGCCACATCGCGGATGCCGTGTTCGCCGTATCCAGAGCGGCCCAGGGACCTGGCCCGACGACGCCGCAGCAACCAGCCTCCATCTAGGCGGGTGCTAACTCCAGCCGGTGGCGCAGCTACGATAGTGAGCTCACCGGAGAGATAGGGGCGGAAAGCCTCGATCCACAGCCTGCGAGAGGGTCGCCCGCGAGGGCGCCAGGTCGCGGGCCCCGAGGGAGCCTCGCACGCCCCTCGGGAGACGAGGAGGCGACCATGCGACCGAGCCGGACCCGAGGCAGACGCACCCACATCCCCATCCAACGAATGTTGCGCGCGGCCTGACGGCCGTCCGGGCGCTCCTCGCCCGCGTCACGCGCCTACAGGCCGCGATCCCTCACCGCCAGCCAGCGATCGGCTGGGGGTGAGGCGTCGTCGTGCGTGTCCGAAGGGGCGCCCGCCGGGCGGTGACCGTGCGCGCCGCCGGGGCCCCCGCGAACGAACCGGCCACGCGCCGCCGGCGGAACCCGGCACACCCCGGCGCGGCACCCCACCAACGTGGGCGCGCCCCCGCACCGCACCCCGAGCTCTTCCCGGTCGCGCGATCCGGCGCCGCCCCAGCCCGGCGGCCCGGACCGGCCGCCACCGCAGATCGACCCCGAACCGTGACATCCCGGACCCGAACAGGAGACCCCCATGCCCCACCACTTCGAGACCCTGCAGATCCACGCCGGCCAGGAGCAGTCCGACCCCGCCACCAAGGCCCGCGCCGTGCCCATCTACCAGACCGCCGCCTACACCTTCGACGACGCCGACCACGCCGCGCGGCTGTTCGCCCTGCAGGAGTTCGGCAACATCTACAGCCGCATCATGAACCCCACCAACGACGTGCTGGAGAAGCGCCTCGCGGCCCTCGAGGGGGGCACGGCCGCCGTGGCCGTGGCGTCCGGGCACGCCGCGGAGTTCCTCACCCTCGCCACCCTCGCCGGGGCCGGCGACAGCATCGTCGCCTCGCCCAACCTCTACGGCGGCACCGCCAACCTGCTGAGCCACACGCTGCCCCGCCTCGGCATCACCACCCGCTTCGTGGGCTCGGACGACGATCCGGCCGAGTTCGCGCGGCTCATCGACGACACCACCAAGGCGGTGTTCCTGGAGTCCATCCCCAACCCCTCGCTCCACCTGCCCGACCTCGACGCCATCGCGGCGGCCGCCCACGAGCACGGCGTCGCCGTGGTGGTGGACAACACCTCGGCCATGGGCGGCTACCTCTACCGGCCCATAGAACATGGTGCCGACATCGTGGTGCATTCCGCCACCAAGTGGATCAACGGCCACGGCACCGGCATCGGCGGCGTGCTGATCGACGCCGGCACCTTCGACTGGGGCAGCGGCCGCTACCCGGGCTTCACCGAGCCGAGCGCCAGCTACCACGGCGTGGTGTTCAACGACGTCTTCGGCGCCGGCGGGCCCTTCGGAAACATCGCCTTCGCCATCCGCGCACGGGTCGAGGGGCTCCGCGACTTCGGGGCGGCGCTGGCGCCGCAGAACGCCTTCCTCTTCCTGCAGGGGCTGGAGACGCTCAGCCTGCGGGCCGACCGCCACGTGTTCAACACACAACGCCTGGCCGAGTGGCTCCAGGGGCAACCGGGCGTGGTGAACGTCAACTACCCCGGCCTCCCCGACCACCCGCTGCACGCCCGCGCCCTCGAGCACTACCCCAAGGGGCCCGGCGCCATCCTCACCTTCGAGCTCCAGTCCGGGCTCGAGGCGGGGAAGACCTTCCTCAACTCGCTGACGCTGGCCTCGCACCTGGTCAACCTGGGCGACGCCAAGACCAGCGTCACCCATCCGGCCAGCACCACCCACTCGCAGCTCGACGCGGCCGGACTGCGGGCCGCGGGCATCTCGGAGGGGCTCATCCGCGTGTCGCCGGGCCTGGAGCACATCGACGACCTCATCGCCGACTTCGACCAGGCGCTGCGCGCCTGTCGACAACCGGTCGGCGCATGAGCCGCGACGCCGCCAGCTCGCGGGGCACCGAGCCCGCCCCCGCCTTCGACACCCTCCAGGTGCACGCCGGCCAGGGCCCGGACCCCACCACGGGGGCCCGCAGCGTGCCCATCTACGCCACCGCGGGCTACGCCTTCGACAGCGCGGAGCACGCCGAGGAGGTGTTCGCCGGCAGGCGGGCCGGCAACCAGTACGGGCGCATGCACAACCCCACCGTGCAGGTGCTGGCCGACCGCATCGCCGCGCTGGAGGGCGGTGCGGGCGCCCTGGCGTTGAGCAGCGGCCAGGCGGCCACCACCACCGCCCTGATGACGCTGGCGCGCCCCGGCGCCTCCTTCGTGGTGTCGCGCGAGCTCTTCGGCGGCACCTTCGCGGTGGCGCGCAAGATCCTGGAGCCGTGGGGGGTCCGCTTCCACGCGGTCCCGCCCACCCCCGATGCCGTGCGCGAGGCGCTCGAGCCGGACACCGTGGGCGTCTGGGTGGAGACCATCGCCAACCCCAGCGGCACCGTGGCCGACCTGCCCGCCCTCGCCGAAACCGCGCACGGCGGCGGCGTCCCGCTGCTGGTCGACAACACCTTCGGCTGCGGCGGCTACCTCTGCCGCCCCGTCGATCACGGCGCGGACGTGGTGGTGCACTCGGCCACCAAGTGGATCAACGGGCACGGCACGGCCATCGCGGGGTTGCTGGTGGACGCCGGGCGCTTCGATTGGGACGCGGAGCGCTACCCCGCGTTCCACGCGCCGGACAGCCGCGGCCGAAGCCACGTGGACAAGGGAGGGGAGACGGCCTTCCTGTCGCGCGCCTTCGACCTGGGGCTGTTCACGATGGGCATGACGCTCTCGCCGCACAGCGCCTTCCTGGCCCTGCAGGGGCTCGAGACCCTGAGCCTGCGTGCCGAGCGTGCCTGCGCCACGACGCTGGCATTGGCCCGGTGGCTCGACGGCCACCCTGCGGTCAGCCGCGTGCACTACGCGGGGCTGCCCGGCCACGCCAGCCACGAGGTCGCACGGCGCCTGCTCCCCCGCGGCTTCGGGGCCGTGCTGGCCTTCGAGACGCACAGTGAGCGGGCCAGCCGCGCAACGCTGGACCGCCTCGCCCTGATCTCCCGCGTGGCCAACCTGGGCGAGGCGCGCACCCTGGCCGTCCACCCGTGGACCACCACCCACGCGGGCCTCGCCGAGGACGCGCGCCGCGAGGCCGGCGTCACACCCTCCCTGCTGCGCCTGAGCGTGGGCCTCGAGCACGTCGACGACCTGCGCCGCGACCTCGGCCAGGCGCTGGAAGCGGGGGCGCTCGGGTGAGCAGCCGAACGCACCCTCATCCACGAGACCTGGGGCGACCACGCCGCCCTGCTCGCGCGCAGCACCAGCCACGACGGCAGCGTGGGCATCGTCGAGCCGCAGGTGCTCGACGTCGCGGGCTTCAACGACCCCCTGCCACTGGAGTACGGCGGGGAGCTCCCGCAGGTCGCCGTCGCCTTCGAGACCTACGGCGAGCTCAACGCCCGCGGCGACAACGCCATCCTGGTATGCCACGCCCTCACCGGCTCGGCGCACGCCGCCGGGCGGCTGGACCGCGAGGAGGTGCCCGGCTGGTGGGACCCGCTCATCGGCCCGGGCAAGCCGATCGACACGCGCCGCTACTACGTGATCTCCAGCAACGTGTTGGGCGGCTGCTACGGCTCCACCGGCCCGACCAGCCTCGACCCCTCCACGGGGAGGCCCTACGCGCTGACGTTCCCGCGCTACGGCGTGCGCGACATGGTGCAGGCCCAGCGCCGCCTCGTCGAGCGCCTGGGGGTGCGCTCGCTGGCCGCCGTGATCGGCGGCAGCATGGGCGGCATGCAGGTGCTGGAGTGGGCGGCGATGTATCCCGAGATGGTGCGCGCCATCGCGCCGATCGCCATCGGAGCGCGCCACTCCGCCTGGGCCATCGGCCTCAACGAGGTCGCGCGCCGCGCCATCACCAGCGACCCGGCCTGGGACGAGGGGAGCTACGCCCTGGACACGCAGCCCGAGCGCGGCCTGGGGCTGGCCCGAGCCATCGCCATGCTCTCCTACCGCAGCTTCGACTCGCTGGAGCAGAAGTTCGGCCGGGAGCGCTCCGCCGCCAGCAGCGACCTGCTCGGCGCCAGCTTCGAGATCCAGTCCTACCTGGACTACCAGGGGGTCAAGCTCGTCAAGCGTTTCGACGCCAACACCTACCTCTACCTGACGCGCGCGATGGACGACTACGACCTCTCCGACGGCCGCGGCAGGCTGGCGGCCGTGCTGGGCGGCATGAAGATGCCGGCGCTGGTGATGGGCATCCACTCCGACGTGCTCTATCCGGAGGCCGAGCAGAAGGCGCTGGCGCAGGGGCTGCCCAACGCCCGCTACGTCGCCATCCGCTCCCCACACGGCCACGACGCCTTCCTCATCGAGTTCCCGCAGCTCGCCGCCCAGCTGCGGCGCTTCTTAGAGGAGCTGGCGGACTGACGGTGCGCCTCCCCGAACGCCCGCACCGTGCCTCGCCGCGGCGAGGACCCCAGGCGCGGAGCGGTCGCGGCGGCCTCGCCGTGCGCCCGAACGCTCGCCAGCCGTGCGCCCGCACACTCGTCAGCTGTGCGCCCGAACACTCGTCGGCCCCGCACCCGCATGCTCGTCAGCCCTGCGCTCGCGTGCTCGTCAGCCGTGCGCCCGCGTGAACGCCAGGCGGGCCTCGTCCTCGCTGCCGAGCGCGGAGCCGGCCATGAGCAGGCCGAGCCGCTCGGTGGTGGCGTCCGCCTGCGTCAGCTCGCCCATGATGCGCCCCTCGAACATGACCAGGATGCGGTCGGCGAGGCTCATGATCTCGTTGAGGTCGGCCGATACCAGCAGCACCCCGAGGCCCATGTCCCGCGCCCGGACGATCTGCTGGTGGATGAACTCGATGGCGCCGATGTCCACCCCGCGCGTCGGCTGCGCCATCACCAGCACCTGCGGGTCGCGCTCGAGCTCGCGCGCCACGATCAGCTTCTGCGCGTTGCCGCCGGAGTAGCTCTGCGCCAGGATCGAGGTCGACGCGGGTCGCACGTCATAGTCGTGCACCAGCTTCTCGGCGTGGGCCTCGATGTTGGCATCGTTCAGTAGGCCCAGCGCACCCGCGTAGGGCGGCCGGTAGTGGTCCCCCAGGATGCAGTTGAGCGCCGCGGAGAACGCCCCGATGAGCCCGCGCTCGTTGCGGTCCTCCGGCACGTGACTCAGCCCCATCTCGCGTCGGGTACGGGCGCTGGCGGCGGTGATGTCCACGCCGTCGAGCGTGATGGTCCCGCGGTCGGCCAGGCGCAGGCCGGTGATGCACTCCACCAGCTCGGACTGCCCGTTGCCCTCGATGCCCGCGATCCCGAGGATCTCGCCCCCGCGGAGCGAGAAGCCGATGTCGTCGAGCACCTGCTTGGGTTTGACCGGGTGCCTGAGCGACAGCCCCACGACCGAGAGGCGCTCGTCGCCGGGGGAGGCCTCGCCCTTCTCGACGCGCAACAGCACCTCGCGCCCCACCATCATGTTCGCCAGGCGGCGCTGGTCGGTATCGGCCCGCGCGACGGTTCCGATCATGCGGCCGTCGCGCATGACGCTCATCCGGTCGCAGATCTCCATCACCTCGTCGAGCTTGTGCGAGATGAACACCACCGCGTTGCCCTGCCCGGCGAACTCGCGCAGGAAGCGGAACAGCCCCCGCGTCTCCTGCGGCGTGAGCACGGCGGTCGGCTCGTCCATGATGAGGATCTTGGCGTTGCGGTAGAGGGCCTTGAGGATCTCCACCTGCTGCTGGAACCCCACCGGCAGCTCCTCGATGCGGCTGTCGGGATCGATATCGAAGCCGAAGGAGTCGATGAGCTCCTTGGCGCGCAGGCGCGCCCGCCGGTAGTCGATGGCCACGCCGCGCATCGGCTCGGCCCCGAGGATCAGATTGTCGGTCACGGTCAGCGGCTCGACCAGCATGAAGTGCTGGTGCACCATGCCGATGTTGAGCGCGATCGCGTCGCGCGCCGAGGCGATGGTGACGGTCTTGCCGTCGACCGTGATGCTCCCCCGGTCGGGCGGCTGCAGGCCGTAGAGGATCTTCATGAGGGTGCTCTTGCCCGCGCCGTTCTCCCCGATGAGGGCGTGCACCTCGCCCCAGGCCAGCTCGAAGTCGACGTCGTCGTTGGCCAGCACCAACGGGAAGCGCTTGTCGATGCCCTGCATGCGGACGGCGGGGTCCATGGCGCGAGTATAGCAACGGCCCGAAGGTGTCGTCCTCCACGCCGCCCGCGCGCTTGCGGGTGCTACAATGGTGGACCGCTGGGGCAGGCGTAGGGCCCCGGGGTGCGCTCGGGGGCGACACGGCTTCGACGGGGTCCCAACGAGGGCATGGTTGCGCGTCGCGGACGCAGCTGGCCGCGTTACCAAGCTGCACGCCATCAACTGGCAACAACACCTACGCTCTGGCTGCGTAACCCGTAGCTAGCGTCGCCCGGAAGCCCCGCCTGTGGCTCGCCGGATCCGACGTCCCAATACAGGCTGGCCTATGCGCTCGGGTGTTGGCGTAGGGGCGAGACTTCAAGACGCCTACGCGCGCGGTGAGTGCCCGCCGCCGAGCCGGCCGCGCGCCGACAATCGATCGACGGCTACACGCGTAGACGCCTGCCTGAGGGGGCTTCGGACGCGGGTTCGACTCCCGCCGCCTCCACCACACGCGAACGGGCCGGACCCTGGGTCCGGCCCGTTCGCGTGGTCTCACCCCCACCTGCGCCCGCTCCGGCCCGCGGGCCCCGCCGCGCACCCTGCCCATGGGCACGAAATCCGTTGCCCGTGCGGATGCGCCGTGCTATGCTCCGGACAAATCCAGTAGCGCACCCGACGAGGAGGACACCCGAGTGGCAGAGGTTGTGTTGGATGGGATCTACAAGCGGTTCGGGAACGTAACCGCGGTCAAGGACTTCGACCTGACCATCGAGGACAAGGAGTTCATGGTCTTCGTGGGTCCGTCCGGTTGCGGGAAGACCACCACGCTGCGCATGATCGCCGGACTCGAGGAGATCTCCGACGGCACCCTGAGCATCGGCGACCGCGTGGTGAACGACGTTCCCCCCAAGGACCGCGACATCGCCATGGTGTTCCAGAACTACGCGCTGTACCCCCACATGAACGTCTACCAGAACATGTCGTTCGGGCTCCGCCTACGCAAGACGCCCAAGGACGACATCGATCGGAGGGTCAAGGAGGCGGCGGGCATCCTTCAGATCGAGCACCTGCTCGACCGTCGCCCGAGGGAGCTCTCCGGCGGCCAGCGGCAGCGCGTGGCGCTCGGCCGCGCCATCGTGCGCGAGCCCAAGGTGTTCCTGATGGACGAGCCGCTGTCGAACCTCGACGCCAAGCTGCGCGTCGAGATGCGCGCATCCATCAGCAAGCTCCACCGGCGCCTCGGGACCACCATGATCTACGTCACCCACGACCAGGTGGAGGCCATGACCATGGGCACGCGCATCGTGGTCATGAAGGACGGCCTCATCCAGCAGGTGGCCGATCCCATCAAGCTGTACGACAAGCCCGTCAACAAGTTCGTCGCGGGCTTCATCGGCTCCCCGGCCATGAACTTCATGGTCGGCACGGTGCACGACGGGCGCATCAAGAGCGGTCAGTTCGACATCAAGCCCGACGGCGAGCTGCACACCAAGCTCGGCCCCTACAACGGCAAGAAGGTCTACATGGGCATCCGCCCGGAGAACCTCGGCCTCAAGGGGTACACCAACATCGAGGAGCACGAGAACGTCATCGAGGCCGTCGTGGACGTCGTGGAGCCGCTGGGCGCGGAGACGCACATCATCGCGTCGGTCGGCGGCGACCAGAGCGTGGTGGCCCGCGTGGACCCGCACTCGCACGTGGAGGCCGGCGACGAGATCCAGCTGCTCGCCGACGTTGGCTTCCTGCACGCGTTCGACATCGAGTCGGAGGACAACCTGCGCTTCGCCTGAGCCCCATCCCGGCGATCACCGCGCGCCCGTCCCCACCGTGGGGGCGGGCGCGCGTCTGCCGGGCGGCGCCCACCGGCACCCCGCCCTGGTCCGGCCGGAGGGCCGGGAAGCGCCTGCCGCACGGTAGACTGGGCCGGATATGCTGCTGGCGTCACTACAGAAGGTGGAGAAGGTCTACGGGGACCAGATCGTCCTCGAGGACGCCACGCTGGAGCTGGTCGACGGCAGCCGCACGGCCCTCATCGGCCGCAACGGGGCGGGCAAGACCACGGTGTTGCGGCTGTTGATGGGGGTGGAGGCGCCGGACGCCGGATCGGTGTACCGCGCCGACGACGTCACCCTCGCGCTGCTCGAGCAGGATCCCCGCTTCGAGGAGGACGCCAGCGTGCTGGCCGTGGCCGAGGGGGCGTTCGCCGAGCTCGAACGCCTCGAGGCGCGGCTGCAGGAGCTGGAGCTCGCCGGCCTCGACGACCCCGCGCGCTACGCCCGCTGGGAGCCCCTGCACGCCGCCTTCGAGCGCCGCGGCGGCTACGCCCGGCGCGCGCGCCGCGACGCCGTCTTCGACGCCCTCGGCTTCAAGGGGCGCGCCGACCAGCCGGTGCGTCAGCTCTCGGGTGGCGAGCGCACGCGCCTGGGCCTGGCGCGCCTGCTGATGGCGCAGCCCGATGTGCTGCTGCTCGACGAGCCCACCAACCACCTCGACATCGACATGCGCGCCTGGCTCGAGGGGTACCTCGGCCGTTACCCGGGCGCCGCCCTGCTCGTGTCCCACGACCGCGCGTTCCTCGACGGTGCGTGCGACCGCACCGCCGAGGTGGGGCTGGGGCGGTTGCAGGTCGGCGCCGGCGCGCCCACGGAGTTCCGCCTGGCGCGTGCCGAGGAGCGGCGCATCCAGGAGGCGACCCGCGCCAATCAGGCCAAGGAGCTCGATCGCCTCGAGGCCGCGGCCGACCAGATGAAGCGCTGGGCGGGGCAGAGCGAGAAGCTCCACCGTCGCGCCAAGGCGATGGAGCGCCGCGCCGAGCGCTACGCCGGCGCCATGGTGCAGGCACCGGACCCGGAGCAGCGCAGCACGCGCTTCCGCTTCGACTCCGAGCCCTCCGGGGAGATCGTGCTCACCGCGCAGCACCTCACCATGCGCTACGAGCGGCCGCTGTTCGAGGACGTCTCGCTGGAGCTGCGCCAGGGGCAGCGCGTCGCGCTGGTGGGACCCAACGGCGCCGGCAAGACCACGCTGCTGCGCCTGTTGCTGGGGGAGAGAGCCAGCAGCGATCCGCGCGCGGAGGTGCGCACCGGCGCCCGCGTGCGGCTGGGCTACTTTGATCAGGACCTGCGCGGCGTGGATCCGGACGCCACCCTCATCGAGGAGATGATCCGCCTGGTGGGCGACGTCGAGGCCCACAACCTGCTGGGGCGCTTCCTGTTCCCCTTCGACGCCCAGTACAAGCGGGTGCGCGAGCTCTCCGGCGGGGAGCGCGCGCGGCTGGCGTTGCTCAAGCTGACGCTGGGCCGCTACAACCTGCTGGTGCTCGACGAGCCCACCAACCACCTCGACCTCGAGATGATCGAGGCCCTCGAGGGCGCACTGCGCGCCTACCGGGGAACCCTGCTGCTGGTGTCGCACGACCGCCGCTTCCTCGAGTCGCTGGCGGATCTGGTGTGGGAGGTGCGTGACGGCCGCTTCGAGGCATTCGAGGGTGACTGGGCCTTCTACCAGCGCAAGCGCCGCGAGCGCAGCGCCGTGGAGACCGCCCGGAGCGCACGCGATCCCGCGGACGACGCCGCGCCTCGCGCCGAGCGCGAGGGGCCCTCGCGCTGGCAGCTCGAGCGCACGCGCGAGCGCCTGGAGCGCGACATCGAGGAGCTCGAGGCGGACCTCCAGGGGCTGGCGGAGCGCCTGGCGCGCCCGGCGGTGGAGCCGCCGCTCGAGCTCGTGACGCTCGGCGAACGCCACGCGCAGGTCGAACGGACCCTGCTGGAGCGCATCGCGCACTGGGAGGACGTGAGCGAACGACTCGCCGACGCCTAGGCGTCGCGGACCAGGCCCCCACGGGGCGGAGGAGGCGATCAAGGGTGCAACGCGTACGGTACCGGAGCTTCGACGGCGTCCATTGGGGCGAGGTCGAGGGCGGCTACATCCAACAACTCACGGGCATGCTCGGGCGCGCCAGCGGGCACAGCGTGCCGCTCAGCGACGTCACCCTGCTGCCGCCGTGCGAGCCCCAGCTCATCGTCTGCGTGGGGCGCAACTACGCCGCGCACATCCGCGAGATGGGGCACGCCGCGGACGCGCCGGCCGCGGAACCCGGGCTCTTCCTCAAGGGCCTCAACACCCTGCGGGGGCCCGGTGATCCCGTGCCCTACCCTTCCTGGACCGAGGACCTACAGCACGAGGGGGAGCTCGCCGTGGTGATCGCACGGCGCATGCGCGACGTCCCCGCCGCCGACGCCCTCGACCACGTGCTGGGCTACACCTGCGCCCTGGACGTCACCGCGCGCGACAAGCAGCGCAGCGACCTGCAGTGGGTGCGCGGCAAGTCCGCCGACGGCTTCTGCCCGGTGGGGCCGTGGCTGGAGACCGACCTCGACCCCACCGACTTGCGCGTGCAGACCCGCGTCAACGGGGAGCTGCGGCAGGACGGAAGCACCCGGGACATGATCTTCCCGGTCGCCGCGGTCCTCAGCTACATCAGCCGCTTCATGACGCTCGAGCCGGGCGACCTCGTCCTCACGGGGACGCCGGAGGGCGTCGGACCGCTGGCCGTCGGGGACACGGTCGAGGTCACCATCGACGCCATCGGCACCCTCATCAACGAGGTCGAGGCGGGGTGAGCGTACCTCCGGACTACCCGCGCCTGCGCGAACTGGACGGCGTCACCCTGGTCGACACCGGGCACGACGGGCACCCCGGGACGATCGGGGTGTTCCTGGTGCCGGCGCCGTCGGGGGGCTTCCTGATGGTCGAGAGCGGGCCCGGGAGCAGCCTCGACGCCGTGCGAGACGGTGTCGAGCGCGCCGGCTGGGAGCTCTCGGAGCTGCGGGCGCTGCTGCTGACGCACATCCACCTCGACCATGCGGGCGCCGCGGGGGCCCTGGCCGCCGCCTCGGGCGCGGAGGTGGTGGTCCACGGCGTGGGGGCGCCGCACCTGGCGGATCCGACGCGGCTGCTCCGCAGCGCCCGGCGCATCTACGGCGACGGCATGGATCGCCTATGGGGACCGATGCTGCCCATCCCGAGCGCGCGGCTGCGCGTCGTGGAGGGGGGCGAGAGCCTGACGCTGCACGGCGTGCACGTGCGGGTGCTGGCCACGCCCGGGCACGCCTCGCACCACGTCAGCTACCTGCTGGACGACGGCACCCTGTTCACCGGCGACAGCGCCGGCGTGCGCCTGCCCGGGACCGTGCTGCTGCGCCCCGCGCTGCCCCCGCCCGAGGTCGACCTCGAGGCGTGGGACGCAAGCGTCGCGCGCATGCGACGCGCACGCCCCTCGCGCCTGCTGCTCACCCATTTCGGTGAGGTCGCGGACGCCGAGGCGCACCTGGCGGTGCTGCCGGGGCGCAACCGCGCCTGGGCCGAGGAGGTGCTCGATGGTCTGCGGGCCGGGGAGGACGAGGCCGCCCTGGTGGCGCGCATGCAGCGCCTGGAGGACACCGAGCTGGCCGCCGCCGGCGCCAGCGCGGGCGTGCGGCTGCGCAACAAGATCACCAGCGACGCGGCCATGACCGTCGCGGGGCTGAGCCGCTACTGGCGCAAACACCACGCCGACCGCCTCGAGGGCCCGGCGTGACCGGCTCCGCGTCGTGGCCCGCGCGGGTAGACTGACCGCATGCCGTCCTTCCCCCTGGACCGGCCCGCCCGCATCGCCGTGCTGGCGTCGGGGCGCGGGTCGAACCTCGAGGCGTTGCTGCTGGCCTTCGGACCACGGGACCCCGTCGGGCGCGTCGCCCTGGTCCTGAGCAACAAGCCGGCCGCCGGCGCACTGGCCGTGGCGCGGCGCTACGGGGTCGAGGCGCGCCACGTGCCGTTCCCCGAGCGCGACGCCTTCGAGCGCGAGGCCCGGGACGCGCTGAGCGAGGCGGGCATCGACCTGGTGTGCCTGGCCGGGTTCATGCGTATCCTGTCGCCGGGTTTCGTGTCGGCGTTCCGCGGGCGCCTTCTCAACATCCACCCCAGCCTGCTGCCGGCCTTCCGCGGGCTGCACGCCCAACGCCAGGCTCTCGAGGCCGGCGCGCCGGAGAGCGGCTGCACCGTCCACTTCGTCGATGCGGGCGTCGACACCGGCGCCGTGGTCACGCAGCGGCGCGTGCCCGTGCTGCCCGACGACGACGAAGCAAGCCTGGCGGAGCGCATCCTGGCCGAGGAGCACCGCGCCTACCCCGAGGCGGTCCGGCGGGTGCTGCTGGGCCGTGCCGTGCCGGACGCGGCGGAGGTACGTTCATGAAGGTCCTGGTGGTCGGCAGCGGCGGGAGGGAGCACGCCCTCGCCTGGAAGCTCTCGCGCTCCGCGCGCGTCGACGAGGTCCTGGTGGCGCCGGGGAATCCCGGCATGCGCGACGTGGCACGCGTGGTCGACGTGCCCCTGGAGATCGGCCCGCTGCTGGCGCTGGCGCGCCGGGAGAACGCGGACCTCACGGTGGTGGGGCCCGAGGCGCCCCTGGTCGCGGGCATCGTGGACGCCTTCGAGGCCGAGGGCTTGCGGGTCTTCGGGCCGGATGCCGCGGCCGCCCGCCTGGAGGGCTCGAAGCGCTTCGCCAAGGAGTTCATGGCGCGGCACGGCATCCCGACCGCCGCCTTCGCGGCGTTCACCGAGCGCGAGGCGGCGCTGGCCCACCTGAGGCGCGTGGGCGCCCCGATCGTCGTCAAGGACTCCGCCCTCGCCGCGGGCAAGGGCGTGACGGTAGCCTCCAGCCTCGAGGAGGCCGAGGCGGCGGTGCGGGCGCTGTTCGCGCGCGAAGGCGCCGAGGTGGTCCTCGAGGAGCGCCTGCAGGGGCAGGAGATCAGCCTGCTGGTGTTCACCGACGGGCTCTCCTACCGACCGCTGCCCCTGGCGCAGGACTACAAGCAGGCCCACGACGGCGACGGCGGCCCCATGACCGGCGGGATGGGGACCGTCGCACCGGCCGCCCTGCTGAGCTCCGCGCAGCAGTGGCAGGCCATGACCAAGGTCGTCGAACCGACCCTCAAGGCCCTCAACGCCGACGGCATCGCCTTCCAGGGCGTGCTGTACTTCGGACTCATGGTCGAGGGCGGCGAGGCCAAGGTGCTGGAGTTCAACGTGCGCTTCGGCGATCCCGAGACGCAGGTGGTCCTGCCCCTGCTCGACAACGACCTGCTGCGGGTACTCGACAGCGTGGCGGACCGCAGGCTGGCGCGGCTCGAGCTGTCCTGGACGGGGCGCAAGGCCGCGTGCGTGGTGCTCGCTGCGCCCGGCTACCCCGGCGCCTACCGGCGCGGCATCCCCATCGACATACCGGACGACCTGGGGCCGGACGTGCTGGTGTTCCACGCGGGCACCGGGCTGGAGGACGGCCGCGTGGTCAGCACCGGCGGACGGGTGCTCGACGTCGTGGGCCTCGCCGACACCGTCGAGGAGGCGGTGGCGCGCGCCTACGCCGCGGCCGACCGCATCGACTTCCCGGGGGCGCACATGCGCCGCGACATCGGGAGGCGACTGCTGCGCCCCTGAGCGGTCGGGCCCGCGCCGCGGCGGAGCGACGTGCGAGGCCGCACCGCCGGGCTAGCATGGGGCATGCTGGACGATATCGACGCGCTCAAGGCGCGTGACACGCAGGCATTCCTCGCCCGGCTGGCCTCCCTGCCGGGCTCGTACGACGGACCGGACGGTCTGCAGCCGGAGCCGTACGGGCTGCTCGGCTTCGGCGAGGCGGGCGACGTCGCCGCGCTGGCCGCGAGCTGGGTCGACGGCACCCTGGTCACCTCCGGCACGCAGTTCCTGCTCGCCGGCGGCTTCGACTTCGGGGAGGCGGGGGCCCTGCGGATCAGCAGCGAGCTCGCCGGCGCCCGCCCCATCGTGCTGGGCGACGACGTCTACCAGCCCAGCTACCGCATCCCGTCGGGCACCCTGAGCCCCTATACCTACCTCGGCTACCTGGCGCATGCCACGGGCCACACCGAGGCCTGGGGCGCGGCGGACGCCCGGCTCCGGGAGTTGGCGCCGCGCCTGGCCCCCGAGGTGCCGACCGACCTCAATCCGGCCAAGCAGCTCGCCTGGGCGTTGTGGAACCGCGTGCCGCTGCTCGTCAGCGACCGCGCCCGCTCGCCGCTGCAGGGGCTGCTGCAACAGGTGTTCGCCCGGGTGGGGAAGACCCTGGTCATCCCCACCGGCGCCCACGCCACCGCGGTCGTGAGCGGCGCCTTCGAGGGGCGCCACCAACTCGGCGACGACGTCGTCGGGCTCATCATCGGCCGCGAGGGCGCCGAGGTGGCCCTGGTGCGGGAGGTGCTGGCGACGCGCGTGGCCCAGGTGGAGAGCCTGACCTCCGACGGCGCAGCCCTCGAGGGCCTTGGCGATGGCGTGGCCGAGGCGGTCGTGGTGTGGTACCTGGGGCTGTGGACCGCCAGCTACCTCGCGCTGCTGCACAGCTTCGATCCTTCGGAGAACCCCATCTACCAGAACGTCCGCTCGAGCGCCGACCCGCTGCCGGAGTGAGCGAGGACGCCGCGGCCGACGGGTTCGGACCGCGGCCCGAGGAGGTCACCGCATGGGAGTCATCGACCGTATCGCCACCATCCTCCGCGCCAACCTCAACGACCTGCTGAGCCGCGCCGAGGATCCCGAGAAGATCCTCAACCAGACCCTGATGGACATGCGGCAGGCGCAGTACGACGCCCGCATGCAGGTGGCCGAGGCCATCGCGGAGGGGAAGAAGCTGCGGCGCGACGTCGCCGAGCAGACCGCCGAGGCCGAGGCCTGGGGGAGCAAGGCGGAGCAGGCGCTGGGCGCGGGCCGCGAGGACCTCGCGCGCGAGGCGCTCCGCCGCCGCCGCGCCGGCCGGGACCTGGCCGCCGCGCTCGGCGAGCAGGCCGAGAAGCACGACGCCGCGGTCGAGGGGTTGAAGAGCCAGCTGCGGGCGCTCGACGCCAAGATCGACCAGGCCGAGCGCAAGCGCCGGCTGTTGCTCGCGCGCCAGAAGCGAGGGGAGGCCGAACGGAGCGTCGCCGACGCCATGGCCCGCACCGACACGCGCGACGCGCTGCAGGCCTTCGACCGCATCGAGGGGCGCATCGAGCGGGGCGAGGACCGCCTCCGCGCCGAGCAGGAGCTGCGCCGGGACCTCTCGCTCGAGGAGGAGTTCGCGGCCCTGGAGGGCGAGCCGGACATCGAGGCGGAGCTGGGCGAGCTCCGCCGCCGCCTGCAGCCGGCGGACGACGCCTGAGCGGCCACGGGCCGGTGCGTCCCACGAGGGGCCGGGCATGGTATTGACGGCCGAGCTGAGCCTGGTACTGCTCGGGTTGCTGGCGCTCGGCGTGTGGGGGCTCGCGAGCGGGCTGCGCTCTACCCGGGCCGCGCGGCGCGCCCCGCTGCAGCCGGTACAGCTCACGCCGCTGTCGCAGCCCTTCCGCGACCAGATGGGGCGGATGCTGGAGGTGTGGCGCACGCTGGACGCCGAGCGGCGGCGCGCCCCGGCGCCGTTGCGGGGCGAGCTCACCGACGTCACGGACCGCGTGGCGGGGCTGGTGGCTCGAGCCCTGCCGCGCGCGCAACGGGGCACGCGCCTGCTCGACTACCTTCGCACCCTGCCCGCGGGCGATCCCGAGCGCGCGGCCACGGAGGCCGCCCGCGCCAGGGTGGAGGCCGAGCTGGAGGGCTTCCTGGCGACGCTGCGCGCGCTGCAGGGCAAGCTCATCCGGGCGCTCACCGAGGCGGGCTCGCTCGGGGCCGACGCCGGGCTGCGCGCGGAGCTGCAGGACGTGCTGTTCGACGTGGAGGCGCTCGAGGAGGCGTTCCTCGGCGTCGGGGCGGAGGCGCCCTGAGGCACCCGCTCCCGGCGCACCGCCCTTGCATCGACCACGCACCCGGGCCCTGGTACAGTGGCGCATGCGACGAATCTTCCTGCTGCCGCCCCTGGCGGTCCTGTCGATGCTGCTCGCCGCGTGCGCCCCGGCCGGCAGCGACGCGCGCGTGTCGGTGCAGCAGCTCACGGAGCCGATCAGCTTCTACCCACAGCAGACGGGCGCCCGCTGGGAGTACCTGCCCGACGGCGCGAAGCTCGACGACCCGCGCCTGGCGGTGACCATCGAAGGCCCCACGGTCCTCGATGGGGAGGTGTGGACGGCCTGGCACCTGGTGGGACGCGGGTTGGACATCACGCGCTACCGCCAGTACCGCGACGACGGCGTCTACCTCAAGCAGGAGAACAAGCTGGGGACCTTGATCCGCTTCGATCCGCCGATGCGCGAGTACCCGCCGCAGGACCTGCTGCGGGTGGGGGCCACCTGGTCGGGCGACACCACCGTGACGGTCGGGGCGTCGGGCGACGCCCAGGCCGAAGACGCCCGCACGCTCTCGGTGAGCTACGTCTACACCGTGGTGGACAAGCGCACGGTCAACGTCTCGGCGGGCGCCTTCGACGTCTACGTCATCGCCTTCACCACGCGGACGCTGGACGAGAACGCCGCGGTCACCAACGAGCTGACGCAGCAGTTCTGGTTCAGCCCCTACGTGGGCGAGGTGCGCGACCAGTCCGGCGACTACCTCGTCGCCAGCAACGTGCTGAAGGCCGCGCCCGATGACGCGCCGGCGTCCACGCCTTCAGACGGCTCGAGCCCCTGACCCCACATCTCTGCCGCACCGGGAGCCTGACCCCGCATCTGCGCCGCGCCGGGAGAGGGTCCGCGACTACCGTGGGGGACGACATATCCTTGGTAGACTGCGGGTGCGGATAGGCTGGCACGCAGGGGAGAGGGACGCCGCATGGCATTGCTGGAGCACATCGACCGACCCGAGGACGTCAAGGCGCTGACGCGTGAGCAGCTGCCCCAACTCGCCGAGGAGCTGCGCAGCGAGGTCGTGCGGGTCTGCTCGCGTGGGGGCGGGCACCTGGCGTCGAGCCTGGGGGCGGTCGAGCTCACCGTGGCGCTGCACTACCTCTTCGACACGGCCCGCGACCGGGTCGTGTGGGACGTCGGGCACCAGACCTACGGGCACAAGATCCTGACCGGGCGCAAAGACCGCATCGAGACCATCCGCAAGCCGGGCGGCCTGGCGGGCTTCACCACCAGCAGCGAGTCGGAGCACGACGCGCTCACGGTCGGGCACGCCAGCACGAGCCTGGCCGCCGCGCTCGGCATGGCGCTCTCGCGCGACGCGCGCCAGGCGGACTACAGCGTGCTGGCGGTCATCGGGGACGGCGCCCTGACCGGCGGCATGGCCCTGGCGGCCCTCAACCAGATCGGGCACGTGCGTCCTCGCATGACCATCATCCTGAACGACAACGAGATGTCGATCAGCGAGAACGTGGGGGCGCTGAACCACTACCTCCGCACGCTGCAGGTGCAGCCGTGGTTCCAGAAGGCCGAGAAGGAGTCGAAGGAGGCGCTCACCGGGGTGTGGGAGCCGCTCGCCGACCTCGGCAGCCGCGCCAAGAAGGCCGCGCGCCGCTTCTTCGACCCCGCCAGCAACAATCCCTTCCACGCCATGGGGTTGCGCTACGTCGGGCCCATCGACGGACACGACATCCCCCAGCTGCTGTACTACCTCGAGCACATCCGCATGCTCGAGGGACCCACGATGCTGCACATCGTCACGCGCAAGGGCAAGGGCTACAAGGTGGCGGAGAGCGACCCCATCACGTGGCACGGCGCTTCGGCCTTCGATCCCGAGAACCCCGTAGCCAAGGGGAAGGCGTACAGCTGGTCGTCGGCCTTCGGGGAGGCGGCCTCGGCCATGGCCGAGGCCGACGACCGCGTCTGGGTGATCACCCCCGCGATGCGGGAGGGCAGCGGCCTGGTGGAGTACAGCCGGGCGCACCCCGATCGCTACATCGACGTCGGCATCGCCGAGGACGTGGCGGTGACCGTGGCCGCCGGCCTGGCGCTGCGAGGCGAACGCCCCATCGTCTCGATCTACAGCAGCTTCCTGCAGCGCGGCTTCGACCAGGTAGTGCACGACGTGTGCCTCGAGAACCTCGACGTCATCTTCGCCATCGACCGCGCGGGGCTGGTCGGCGGTGACGGCGCCACCCATCAGGGCATCTACGACGTCAGCTACCTACGCGCGATCCCCAACCTGAGCGTCGCCATGCCCAAGGACGCGACCGAGATGCGCGGCATGCTCAAGAGCGCCCTTCAGCTGGGCGGGCCCAAGGCCATCCGCTGGCCGCGGGGCGGCGTCGAGCGGGCCTCCCAGCAACCCATGGAGGCGTGGGAGGCGGTCGCCTGGGGCACCTGGGAGGTCCTCAAACCCGGCACCGAGGTCGCGGTGCTGGCCATGGGCCCCACCCTGGCGTACGCCCTCGAGGCCGCGTCCGGCGACGAGCGCGTCGAGGTCGTCAACGCCCGCTTCGTCAAGCCACTCGATCACGCCATGCTGCGCCGCCTGGCGGGCGAGCGCAGGGCGCTCGTGACGGTGGAGGACCACACGATCATGGGGGGACTCGGCTCGGCGGTGAGCGAGGCGCTCGCCGACGCCGGGCTGCACCTCCCCGTCATCCGCCTCGGCGTCCCCGATGTCACCGTGCCCCACGGCGATCCGCGGGCCCAGCACGAGGCCATGGGGTACGGGCCCGCCGGCATCCGCGCCGCGCTCGAGAGGCTGGGGCTGGCGCGCCCGAGCGCCGCGCCCGGGGCCGCCGAGGGCGCCCCGCGGCCGGAGCCGGCGACGCCCGTCGCGGCCGTCGGCGAGGGCACAACACGGCGTTGACATGCGCCGTCAGCGCCGGGTATCCTACCCTCCGCCCGAGGGGTTTCGTGCCCCTGGGGACCGCGCGGAGCGGTAGTGTAGCGGTTAGCATATCTGCCTGTCACGCAGAAGGTCGCGGGTTCAAATCCCGTCCGCTCCGCCAAACGCCGGGCCCCCCACCGGGGGTTCGGCTTTCGGCCAGGTAGCTCAGTCGGTAGAGCATGCGACTGAAAATCGCAGTGTCGGCAGTTCGATTCTGCCCCTGGCCACCACCGAGCGCCGCGCGTGCGGCGCCGCCCTCCGCCGAAGCGGAGGCGCGCCAAAGTAGCTCAGCGGTAGAGCAGCCGATTCGTAATCGGCAGGTCGTCGGTTCAAATCCGACCTTTGGCTCCAGGCAAGGCGTCCAGCGTGAGACGGGGGAGCGGGCCGGCCGCGAGCGCGGGCCCGCTCTGCCGTTGTGGGTGGCGCCACGGGGACGGCCACACCGCGCTAGAGTGGTGTATGTCCCCCGACCGCTCCGGTGCGCGCTTCGTCACGCAGCGGTTACGTGAGCCCGTCAACGCGCTGACGCACGGGGTCGGCGTCGTCCTGAGCCTGGCGGCCACCGCCGTGCTGCTGACGCTGTCGTGGGGGCACACCTCGCGGCTCATCGCCTTCGCGATCTACGGCCTCAGCAGCATCTCGCTCTACACCGCCAGCACGCTACTGCACGGCCTGCGGGCCGGACCGGTGGCGCAGCGCTGGCTGCGCCGCCTCGACCATGCCGCGGTCTTCGTGCTGATCGCCGGGAGCTACACGCCCATCGCGCTGGTGACCCTGCGGCCGCACAGCCCCGCCTGGGGCTGGTCGCTGCTGGCGGTGGTGTGGGGGCTGGCCGTGCTCGGGGTGGTGTTCAAGCTGGTGTGGTTCGACGCGCCGCGCTGGCTCTCCACCGGCCTCTACCTGCTGCTCGGCTGGATGGCGCTGGTCGCCATCGTGCCCATCGCCCGGGCCATGCCGGCCGGTGGGCTCGTCTGGCTCGTGATCGGGGGCCTGTTCTACTCGGTCGGCGCCGTGGTGTACATGCTTCGCCGCCCGGACCCCATCCCCAAGGTGCTCGGATATCACGAGCTGTGGCACCTCTTCGTGCTTGCCGGCGGGGCCAGCCATTTCGTGATGCTCCTGCGCTACGTGTTACCCACCTGAGGCCGGGGCCGACGCCCCGCGGCGCCAGACCCGCGGCCACAGCGCGTGGCCGGGCCGCGCGGCGACCGTCCGCCCCTCCGGGCCGGGCGGCGTCCGGGGGCAGGCGGGCGCTCAGTCCCCGCCGGGACCGTCGTGACAGCTGTAGCAGGTGACCGCCTCGCCGGCCGTGAAGGCCACGGTGCGCCCCTCGTACTGGAAGCTGCGATCGGTCCAGGCGCGCGACAGCGGCGAGCCTCGGTAGTCCGCACCGTGGCACGCGGCGCACCCCTGGGCGCCCCGCTCGGCCGCGTCGCCGTGTGCCGACACCCAGGAGGCGCCCACGGTGTGCAGGCCGTGCGGCCCGCCATCGACGGTGTCGGGCACGGTGGCGTGGCACACGCTGCACTCGGCCACCGTCCCCACGTGCCCCTGCAGGCTGCTCGCCAGCACGTTGTCGTTGGGCTCCACGCTGGGGTACACGGCGTGGGTGGCCCCGTGGCAGGCCTCGCACTGCAGACCGCCGTGGCCGCTGCTGAGTCGGTAGAGCGAGAATCCGGCCGCCGGCGTGTTGGGGGTGGTGGCGAAGCGCCTGTCCAGCACCGAGCGCAGCAGGTGGTCGCTGGTCAGCGCCGTGAGCTCGCGCACGCCGTCGTGGTGGCATGACTGGCAGGTGGGCTCGTCCAGCCACCCCGCGCGCCCCGCCGTCCCGACATCCGAGAGCGTGCCGTGGCAGCTCTGGCAGGCCATGCTCAGGGCGCCGGTGGCGTCCTGGGCCGCGCCCATGGCGCCGCGCAGGCACTCGGTCTGCGATCCCGGGTGGCACAGGTAGCACGAGCTGCGGTTGTCGACCGCGTCGAGCTCCGCCAGGGTGGCCGGATCGAGCACCGAGCCGTGCAGCGCGTGCAGCGCCTGCGTGAGCGGCTCGATTCCGGCCATCCCGGTGCCGGGCAGGGCATTGGATCCGTGGCAGGCGGCGCACAGCACGGGCGTGCCGCCCTCGGCCGTGGCGGACAGGCCGGCGCCGTCGTAACCCAGATCGACCAGCGCCTGGTCGAACGCCGCCACGCCGAGCTGCCGCTCGTCGTGCAACCGCAGGATGTTGCGCTTCCAGTCCTTCTCGGGGTCGCCGTCGAACACCCAACCGGCCGCCGGGCGCGCCGCGGTCTGCGCCTCGTTGCCCTGGACGGTCGAGCGATGGCACGCCGAGCACGTCATCTCGTCCGACACCGGCAGGACCGCGTCCGCCGTGGCGAGCACCGTGCCGGCCGCGTCCCGCGCGACGACCCGCACCATCGGATAGTAGTTGGTAGCGCCCGCGTCGTCCCTTGGGGTGATGGGGATGCCGGTCGCCTCCCACAGGCCGCGCTCGGCACTCCACGTCAGCGGGGCGGGCGTGCCGCTCGGGGTGGGGTTGCCGGTGAGGCCCACGTCGTCGGGCGGGGTCACGCCGAACAGGGCCCCGGCGTAACGCCAGAAGTTGGTCTTGTCGGCGCTGGTGGTGTTGATCGAGCCGCGCGTGTCGGCGATCGCCTGGTAGCTCAGGGTGACGCCCCCGGCGGGCTCGACCCGCGCGTTGTTGCGGGTGTCCACCAGCTCCGCCTGGAGGTTGTTGTACGGCGGCAGGATGGAGAAGATCGAGTAGTCCTTGCCGTCGATGCAGTGCATGCCGAGGTCGTTCCAGGCGAGCAACGCGAAGTCCGACCCGGCGGGCGCGTCCGGCGGCCTCGCGCCGCCGTCCCCGCCACCGTCGGGCACCTCGCAACCGCCCGCCGCCAGCCCCAGCAGCAACAGCAGAACCGCGAATCGGTTGCGGCGCATACCCACCCCGTCCTCTCGGGTCGCCCGGACGCGCACATGGTACGGCTCCGGCCGCGGGCGCGGCGGCCGGTCCCGGCCTCGGGAACGGATCGCGCCGAGCATACGCGGCGTCGATGAAGCGGGGCTGAAGCCCGCCCCGCCGTGCCCGGGGTCAGATCGCGGCCTGGATGAACACCAGGACGAACAGCGCCACCGTCTCGACCACGCCGATGGCCATGAGGTAGTTGCCGAAGCCCTGGCCCGTCTCGCCCAGGGCGTCCGCCGCCGCCGCGCCGACGCGACCCTGCAGGTAGGCCGAGGCCGCCATCGCCAGGCCACCGAACAGCCCCACGGCCAGCATGCCGGGCCAGGGGACGACGCGGCCGTCGGCCGCGGCCTGCGACGCCGCGCGCACCACGGCGTTCATCAGGATCATGCCGTAGATGGCCTGGGACAACGGCGCGCCGATGAAGGTCACCAGGATGAAGGGGGCGGCGCGATTCTGGGCGTAGGCACGCTTCCACGCGCCCACCGCGGCCATGCCCGCGGCGCCGGTGCCGAGCGCGGAGCCGAAGGCGGCAAGACCGAAGACGGCGGCGCCGCCCGCGTTGCCTAGGGCGGTCATCAGGACGGGGTCCATGCAGTTCCTCCTCCGGAGCGGCGCCTCACGCCCGCTCCACCTCGGGCGTCTCGTGGCGGAAGGGGCGGTACGGGTGCCCCGACCACTCCAGACCGAGATGCCCGGCGAACTCCAGCGTATTGAGCCTCACCCCGTGCACCAGCACCCCCATGGTGGCGAGCAGGATGTTGAGGGTGTGCCCCAGGAACAGGATCAGTGCGGCGGCCAGGCCGGCCAGGGGGCCCGACAGGCCGGTGCCGAGGGCCATCTGGTCGAAGGCCGAGGCCACGGCGAAGCTGGCGGCGCCGACGGCGAACAGCCGGACGTAGGAGACCACGTCGACGAACGCGCTCACCAGGTTGAGCGGGAGCATCGCGTGCTGGAACCAGGCGGCCCGCAGCTCGCGCGGCGGCGTCATGAACACGATGATCAGCGCCACGCCCACCCCCACCACCCACGGCATGGCGCGCGGGAACGTGGTTCCCAGCACCAGCGTGCGCGCCAGGAAGAACATGGTCCAGGTCACCAGCACCCAGCCCAGCTGGGCCAGGGCGCGCGTGCTCGGCAGGGCGCGCAGGGCGTTCCACAGGTGCGCCAGCGACAGGTGGACGGCCCCGATGAGGAAGCTCAGGAGCATCACGTTGTCGGGCTGCACCAGCCAGTCCAGGCGCAGGTGCGTCAGCGGGTGCGGCAGCGGCTCGAGCCCGAAGAAGGTGCCGCTGAGCGCTCCCCAGACGATGGTGCTCACGCTGAGCAGCCGCAGCAGCGTCACCACGTGCCGCGGCGGGTGCAACGTGCGTCGGGCGAGCTCCGTGAGCAGCAGGAACACCAGGCCGTAACCGGCGTCGCCCACGATCATGGCGAAGAACAGGCTGAAGAACACCAGGAACGGCGCGCTGACGTCGGCCTGGCCGTAGCCGGGCACGACGCCAACGAGGGAGAACACGGCCTGCACGGGGCGCACCCAGCGCGGCGTCTCGATGGCGGTGGGCGCCGCGGCGGGGTCGTCCACCGGCTCCACCAGCAGCGCCCAGCCGCGACGATCGGCCGCGGCCCGCAGGCGGGGCACGTCGCGCACCGGGGCGTAACCGCGCAGCACGGCCAGCACGCCCTCGGCCCGGAGCGCGGCGCGCGCCTCCAGGAAGCGCACCAGGTCCGCCCGCTCGGCGCCGAGCCCGCGCAGCGCCCGCAGCGCCGCCGGGTCGTGCGCCAGCGACGCAAGCGCCTCGCGGTCCCGGAGCAGGTCGCGCTCGAGCTCGGCGAGCTCGTCGCGCAGCGCCGCCGGCGGCGAGCCGGGAAGGGGCACGGGCTCGAGCCCCTCCGGCACCGGCCCGGCCTCCAGCGCCGAGGGGGCGCCCACCCACGCCAGGTAGCGGTGTCGCCGGTCCCGCGCGACCTCGCGGAGGAACGTGCCCTGCGGCGCCTCCGGACGCATGCGCGGGGAGCCCCGAAGCACGCGCACGTCCACCCCGCTCCCGAGCAGGCGCCGCAGCGCCGCGGGATCGAAGTCCCCCAGCGGGCCCACGGCAACCAGCGCCGAGCGCAGCGCGGCGGCACGCGCCGCCCCGGCCTCGCGCCGCTCGAGCAGCGCCAGCACGCGGTCGAGCAGCGCCCCGGAGTCGGCGTCGGGCGCCACGGCGACGGCCGCGTCCGGTTCTCCCGCGGGCGCGGCGCCCGCGGCGTCGCGCAACCCCGCCAGGGCCCGGGGCACGGCGGCGGCGGCGTCACGGGCGGCCGCGAGGGCGTCCGGCCGGTCGTCGCCGGACGCCGCGCCGAGCTCCACGGCCCCGATATCCTGGAGGTCGGCAAGCAGCACGTCGCGCTCGCGGCGCAGGCCGACCACCGTCACCCGCCGCATCTCCAGGATCATGCCGGCGCCCCATCCCCGCGCCCCTTGCCCTTGGCGATCTTCGCCCGCACGACCTCCGCGGCCTGCTGGTCGCCCAGTGCGATACGGATGCCGCGGATGGCGTGGCGCGCGTCGGGGATCTTGACCTTCTCGAAGAGGTTGACGCGCTGGGCGGTGGTCCGGAGCTCCTCGGCCAGCCGCTGGCGCTGAGCATCGAGCACCTCCGTCTCGAGCTGAAGGCGCCACAACCGCTCGAGGGCGGCCAGGGCGTCGTCGAGATAGGCGGGCGTGTCGAACGGGTCGGGGGCGGCCCTGCGGAAGGCGACCTCCTCGAGGGTGGGCACCTCCACCCCCGCGATGTTGGTGCTGCCGCGCTCGACGCGCTCGAGCCCGAGGTAGGGCGAGAGCGGCACGGCTTCCGACAGCCACTCGACCCACGCGTCGAGCGCCCGCTCCTCCTCCCGGGCGCGGCCCCGTGCCTCCGCCAGGCGCGCCTGGGCACGACGCAGCTCGAGCTCGAGCTGGCGCTTCTTGAGCTGCAGCGTGGGCAGATAGCGCTCGAAGCGGGCCAGCGCGTCGCGCTGCCGCTTGAGCTCCTGCTTGCTGGCGCGGACGTGGCTCACGCGCTCGCCTCCGCCGGCGCCGGCGCTCGGGCCGGCCAGTGGGCGGTGATGAGCGCCCCGGGCAGGCCGGTCTGCGGGGGGTCGAAGCAGGCGGCCAGGATGCGCCACCCCTCGTCCAGCGCGTCCTCCAGCGAGAGCTGCACCTCGAGGGTCATCAGGCGGCGCTCGAAGAGCTCGCCGTAGCGCAGCAGCTGCTCGTCCCAGCTGCTCATGGCGAAGCCCATGGCCTGCTTCTCGAGCGTCTCCCGGTAACCCGCGTAGAGCTGGATCATGGCGTTCATCAGGGGACGGTGGTCGTCGCGCGTGCGTCCGTTGACGAGCTGCCGCAGGCGGCTCAGGCTGCCGAACGGCTCGATGCGCCCGCCCCTCAGGTAGAGCTGCCCCTCGGTGATGTAGCCGGTGTTGTCCGGCACCGGGTGGGTGACGTCGTCGCCGGGCATGGTGGTGAGCGCCAGGATGGTGATGGAGCCCGCGCCGTCGAAGTCCACGGCCTTCTCGTAGCGGGAGGCGAGCTGGCTGTAGAGGTCGCCGGGGTAGCCGCGGTTCGACGGGATCTGCTCCATGGTGATGGCGACCTCCTTCAGCGCGTCGGCGAAGTTGGTCATGTCGGTGAGCAGCACCAGGACGCGCTTCCCCTCCACGGCGAAGCGCTCGGCCACGGCCAACGCCAGGTCGGGGACGAGCAGGCACTCGACGGTGGGATCGGCGGCGGTGTGCACGAACATCACGCTCCGCACCAGCGCGCCGGCCTCCTCGAGGGTGCCACGCAGCGCCAGGTAGTCGTCGTGCTTCATGCCCATCCCACCCAGCACGATGGCATCGACCTCCGCCTGCAGTGCGATACGCGCCAGCAGGTCGTTGGCGCGCTCCCCCGCGGCCGCGAAGATGGGGAGCTTCTGGCTCTCCACCAGGGTGTTGAACATGTCGATCATCGGGATGCCCGTGCGCACCATGCGGCGCGGGATGACGCGCATGGCCGGGTTCACGGACGGTCCGCCGACCTCCTCGGGGGGCGCGTCGGGCGCGGGGCGGCCGTCCCGGGGTTGGCCGCCCCCGTCGAAGACGCGACCCAGCAGATCGACGGAGGCGGGCATGCGCACGCCGTGGCCCAGCAGGCGCACCTCGGCGTCCGTGGGGATGCCGCGGCTCCCCGCGAAGACCTGCAGCGTGGCCATCTCGCCCTCGAGGCGGATCACCTGCGCCAGGGACTGGCCGCCGGGCCAGCGGACCTCGGCGAGCTCGCGGTACACCGCGTCGGGGGCGCGCACCGTCACCACGTTGCCGGCGATGCGAAGGATGCGCGTATGGACCTTACGCATCGGCCATCGCCTCCCCCAGGCGGGCGCGCAGGTGGGCCTCGCCGTGGGCGAAGCCGCGCGAGCCCATCACCTCGAGGTTCCACTCCTTGGTGAGCTGCGTCAGCTCCTGGAACAGGCGCCGCGCCTCGTCGCGACTGGCGACGCGCAACCGTGCGCGCAGCACCTCGGCGACCACGCCGAAGACGTGCGCCTGGCGCTCCGCGTCGCTGGCGCCGTCGACCTCGTGGAAGGCGTCCTGCTGGAGGTAGGCGGCGTCGAGGTACTCCCCCTTGAGGTAGGTGAGGACGTCGGAGAGCGCCGTGCCCTCCTCGCCCACCACCTTCATCATCTGGTCGATCTCGTGGGCGGCGGCCAGCACCTCGCGGGCGGTGGCCACGTCGGCCGGGTCCGCGACCCCTGGGTAGCGACTCCAGCTCTCCAGGGGGTCGATGGCGGGGTAGCGGCGGGCGTCCGAGCGTTCGCGCGACAGGCCGTGGAAGGCGCCCACCACCTTGAGGGTGGCCTGCGTCACCGGCTCCTCGAAGTTGCCGCCGGCCGGGGACACGGTGCCGCCGATGGTGACGGAGCCGACCGTGCCATCGAAGAGCCGGACGACGCCGCCGCGCTCGTAGAACGCGGCGATGACGGACTCCAGGTAGGCCGGGAAGGCCTCCTCCCCCGGGATCTCCTCGAGGCGTCCCGAGATCTCGCGCAGCGCCTGCGCCCAGCGCGAGGTCGAATCGGCCAGCAGCAGCACGTGCAGGCCCATCTGACGGTAGTACTCGGCCACGGTGGCGGCGGTGTAGACGCTGGCCTCGCGTGCCGCGACGGGCATCGAGCTGGTGTTGACCACGATCAGGGTGCGCTCCATGAGGCTGCGCCCCGTGCGCGGGTCGAGCAGCTCGGGGAACTCGCGCAGCGTCTCCACCACCTCGCCGGCCCGCTCGCCGCAGGCCGCGATGACCACCACGTCGACGTCGGCGTGCCTGCTGGTGATCTGTTGCAGGACGGTCTTGCCGGCACCGAAGGGGCCCGGGATGCAGTAGCTGCCCCCGCGCGCGACGGGGAAGAGGGTGTCGACGATGCGCACCTTGGTGTTCAGGGGCTCGCTTGGCCGCAGGCGCTCGCGGTAGGCGGCGATCGGCACCTTGACGGGCCACCGCCGCACCATGTCGAGCTCGCGCTCGCTGCCGTCCGGGTAGGCGAGCCGCGCCACCGGGGCGTCGACCGTGTAGTCGCCCGCCGGCGCGACCCACCGCACGCGGGCCCGGCCCTCGAGGTCGAAGGGCGCCATGATGGCGTGCGCCACCAGGCCCTCCGGCACGTGGCCCAGCGCCTGGCCCGCCCGTACCGCGTCGCCCTCGCGCACGCTCGGCGTGAAGCGCCAGCTGCGCTCGCGGTCGAGCGGCTCGAGGTAGACGCCGCGTTTGAGGAAGAAGCCGGCCGCCTGGGCCAGCCGCGGGAGCGGGTTCTGCAACCCGTCGAAGACGCCGCCCAGGAGGCCGGGCCCCAGCTCGACCGAGAGCAGCTCGCCGCTGAAGGCGACCTCCCCGCCCACGCGCAGGTCGCGTGTGTCCTCGAACACCTGGAGGTCGGCCAGCTCCCCGCGCACGCGGATCAGCTCCGCCTTGAGGCGGAGGCCGTCCAGCAGCGCGTATCCCACCTCGTTCTGGCGCACCGGCGCGGTGAAGCGCGCGGTGATGAGGTTGCCGTTGACGGCGACGATGTGGCCGATGTTAGCCATGGGTCGCCTCGCTGCGGGACAGCAGGCGCGCCACCCGGGCGCGCCCCTCGTCGGCGTCGAGGGCGGCCCGGCGGGCCGCCAGCTCCAGGCGCCGCGCGTAGGCGAAGAGCGCGGGCAAGCCCCAGGGGTCGAGGCGCTCCACATCGTCGAGCAGGCGCCACCGCAGGGCGTCGAGCGCGGCCTCGCGCGCGCCGGGATCGGGCGCCTCCCAGGCGGCCTCGACGCCGGCTTCGATGTCCACGCGGTAGCCCTCGTGCGGCCGGGCCTGCGCTGCGGCCTCGGCGCCGCGAGCCGCGGCACGGCGCCGCGTCACCGCGTTTCGCAGCTGCGTGTCCCAGGCCTCCCAGGAGCGCGCGAAGGAGGCGGTGGCCCGGCTACCGGGGGCGGGGTAGACCGCCGCGGCATCGGGTGCGCTCAGCACCCTGCGCACCTCGCCGGCGAGGACGTCGGGCGCCAGCGGCGGCGGCGCCCCCAGGCGCAGCGTGGGCAGGGAGGCGATCAGGTAGCCGACCACGGCCGGCCCCCTCAGTCCCGAGCGGGCGCCGGCGCGGCCGCCACCCTGGCATCGTCGCTCCCCGTGTTCCCGTCGGCAGCGTGCGGCACCCCCGCGACCGGGTCGGCCGCGGCGGCGCGCAGCCGCCGGGCCAGCTCGGGTCTGACCGAGGCCGCCAGGGCCTCGGCGAGCGCGGGCAGGGTGAGGTCGTGCACGGCGTCCTCATCGGGCATGGCGATGCGGAAGCCGCGCTCGCCGTCGGGGTCGACGCGGAGCTCGATCCCCTCGCCGAGCCGCGCGCGGTACGCGTCGAGGAGGTGCACCGTCAGCGCCTCGCGGTCGGCCGCGGAGACCAGCACGCTCATGCGACGAGCGGGGCCGCCGCGCGCGGCGTACGCCTCGGCCATGGCGACCAGCATGGCGCGCACCGTGTCGGCGTCCATCGCCTCCGCCGCCAGGTCGCGCGCCAGCGAGGTGGTGACCTCGAGGATCGCCAGCCGCGTAGCGAGCAGCAGGTCGCGCGCGGCCTGTTCCAACGCGCGCGTGCCCCGCTCGCGACTGTGCTCGGCATCGCGCCGTGCGCCGTCCCGCAGGCGCTCGGCGTCGGACTCGGCCTGCGCGCGGCACGCCTCGGCCTCCGCCTCCGCCTCGCGCAGCAGCGCCTCGGCCTTGCCGCGGGCCTCGTCGATGACGTCACCCTGGAGTTTGTCGATCAAGGATTGAAGACCTTCGTCGGCCATGTTCGCCCCCTCGCGGCGGCGCGGAACGGCCGTCCGACTGCAAGAGATGCGGGCGGCCACCCGCGGACGGCTGCCCCGGCAAGCGTTTCGGCCGCTCGCCAGCACAACCCCAGCCCCCTTTCCAGATGTACCGCCACAGATGATGAGAAGGGAGTGGCAAACGTCCTGTCCCACGGCCCCCACAGCTGCGGGCGCACCCCCCGGGGGGTGCGCCCGCACGGCGAGCCCAGCTGCGCGGGGGCGCGCCGGGTCAGAAGCGTTCGGTGACGGTCTTCGTCTCCGTGAAACCGCGCAGGTAGTCGGGCCCCCCCGCCTTGGCGTTGGTGCCCGACATCTTGAACCCGCCGAAGGGCTGCACGCCCACCAGCGCGCCGGTGATCTTGCGGTTGATGTAGAGGTTGCCCACCTGGAACTCGGACCGCGCGCGCTCGATGCGCGCCCGCACGCGGCTGAACAGCCCGCCCGTGAGCCCGTACATGGTGGCGTTGGCGAGCTCCAGCGCGTGGTCGAAGTCGCGCGCCTTCATCACCGAGACCACCGGTCCGAAGATCTCCTCGCAGGCGATGGTGGCGCTCTGCGGCACGTCGGTGAAGATGGTCGGCGACAGGTACCAGCCGCCCTCGCGCGCGGGCGTGCCCCCCAGCGCCAGCGTCGCCTCCTGCTTGCCGGTCTCGATGTAATCCAGGATCTTGCGGTACTGCTTCTCGTTGATCACCGCGGCGACGTCGGCGTTCTCCTCGGCGGGCCCCACCGTCAGGGCGCGCGCGCGCTCCAGCACCCGCTCCAGCAGCTCATCGTGCACGGCCTCCACGACGATCAAACGGCTCATGGCGGAGCACTTCTGCCCCTGGAAGCCGAAGGCGCTGGCCACGGCGGCGTCCGCCGCCGCGTCGAGGTCCGCGGTCTCGTCGACGATCAACGCGTCCTTGCCGCCCATCTCGGCGAACACGCGCTTGAGGAAGGTCTGCCCGGGCTGCACCTTGGCGGCCCGCTCGTGGATGCGCAGGCCCGTCGCCACCGAGCCCGTGAAGTTGATGAACCGGGTGCGCGGATGGTCCACCAGCGCGTCGCCCAGGTCCGCGTCCTCGCCCGTGAGCAGGTTGATGACGCCCGGCGGGAAGCCGGCCTCGTCCACGCACTCGAGGAACTTCTGCGCGATGATCGGCGTCGAGGGCGATGGCTTGACGATCACGGTGTTGCCCACCACCACGGGCCCCACGGTGGTTCCCACGAGGATGGCCAGCAGAAAGTTCCACGGCGGGATGACCACCCCGACGCCCATCGGGACCCGCACGCTGGTGTTCTCCTCGCCGGGTACGTCGTAGCTCGGCAGAGGCCCGTCGAGACGGAGCGCCTCGCGGGCGTAGTACTCGCAGAAGTCGATGGCCTCGGCCACGTCGGCCACGGCTTCGAGATAGTTCTTGCCGGCCTCGAAGACCTCGAAGGCCGCCAGCTCGTCGCGACGCCGACGCATCACGGCGGCGAGCTCGACCAGCGACCGGGCCCGGTGCGCCATGCTCAGCCGTGACCACGACGCGAACGCCGCCTGCGCCGCCTCCATCGCACCTTCGATCTCCCGACCCTTGGCCTTGGCGCTCCGACCCACCAGACGATCGCTGTTGCAGGGGTCCATCGAGCTGAGGTACTCCCCCGTGTCGATGCGTTCGCCGCCGATGACGAGCGCGTAGTCTCGGCCGAGCTCCCCGCGCACACGCTCGAGGCTCCGCTGGAAGCTCGCGAGCACGGTCGGATCGCCGAAGTCGGGATAGGGTTCGGTGCGGTAGGGCTCGAACAACATGGATGGTCACTCCTTCGGGCAGGGTTCCTGCTGGCAGTCGTTAGGTGCCGTCGTCACCCGAACAGGCCGCGGATCACGAAGGCCACGTTGGCGGGCCGCTCGGCGAGGCGGCGACTGAAGTAACCGTACCAGTCGCGCCCGAACGGCACGTAGATGCGCACGCTGTGTCCGGCCTCCAGAAGGCGGCCCTGCAGGACCGGACTGACGCCGAAGAGGAGCTGGAACTCGTAGCGCTCGCGGGTCAGCCCGGCGCCTCGCACGTAGGCGGCGGTCTCGGCCAGGACGCGCTCGTCGTGGCTTGCGACGTTGACGTGCATGCCCGCGTCCAGGCCGCGGAACACGAGCCGACGCAGGGCGTCGTCCACGTCCGCCTTGCGCTGCAGCGCGACCTCGGCGCCCTCCCGGTAGGCGCCCTTGACCAGCCGCACCGGCTGGCGCGGATCGGCCGCGATGAGGCGCTCGAGGTCCTCGGGCGTGCGGTGAAGGTAGCTCTGCAACACGGTCGAGACGCCCGCGTGTCCGCCCGCGCGCAGGCGCTCGAGCAGCGCCAGGGTGTGGTCGACGTAGGGCGTGCTCTCCATGTCGAGGCACAGGTGCCCGCGCAGCTCAGCGCTGCGCTGCGCGATCTGCGAGGCGAGCTCGAGAGCGAGTTCCGGGTCGACGCCGAGGCCGAGCTGCGTGGGCTTGACGCTGAGGTACGGCTCGAGATCGGCGGCCGCCGCGGCGTCCAGCGTAACCAGGATCCGACGGGCCGCGGCCCGGGCGGCCGCCTCGTCCCCGACGAACTCACCGAGCACGTCGAGCACCAGGCGTTTGCCCTCGGCCGTCAGGCGCCTCAGGGCGGGCAGCGCCGCCTCGAAGTCCTCGCCGGCCACGAAGCGGCCGACGCCCAGGCGCCAGCCGACGCGCGTGACGAGCGAGCGAACGGCCGGCGTCTCGGACACGGCCAGCACGGTGCGCCGGTACGCAGCTTCAAGCGCCACGGCGGCACCTCGGATGGGGTAGAGGTCGGTTGCGTTGGCTCACGTCTCATTCTATCGGGGTGCCGTACCGCGCCCGGCTCCCCGCGGCGGGGCGAAGGAAAAATCGAACACTGACGCCGGGGCCGCCTTGCTACGCTCATGACCAACGGGCCAAGAACATGGGGGAGGGCCCCGGTGAACCACCATGACGACGCCCAAGCCCAATACCCAAGCGTGGCCGCTCCGGCGGCGCGAGGCCCCTCGTTGAAGCTCTTCTTCGTTCGCCACGGCGAGACCGACTGGGGTTTGGTCGAGTCGCGCGGAGTGCGCGGCTGGGCCAAGGATTTCGCGCCCCTCACCCCGCTCGGGCGCCTTCAGATCGATACCATCGCCCGCGACTATCGCCTGCAGGAGGCCGAGGCCATCCTGTGCAGTACCTTCACCCGCGCGCTGGAGTCGGCGGCCCTGCTCAGCCGAGCCCTCAACAAACCGCTGTACGTCGAGTACGATCTGCACGAGTGGCTCCCCCAGAAGGATCCACTGGGGGACGTGGATGCGCAGCTCCTGGAACGGGCCAAGACCACCTTCTCCGGTACTGCGGCCGACGTGCCCGAGGGTCCGTGGGAGAGCCTGCCGGAGGTGCGCGAGCGGGTGCTTGGGGTGATGCAGCGCTACCGCAAGTTCCAGAGCCTGGTGGTGGTCACGCACGGCGTCGTCATCGGCAGCCTGGTCGGCATGCGCCGCCTCGTCGACCACGCCGAGATCGTGCCGTTGGAGATCGATCCGGACGCCCCGGGCCCCGCGCCGACGGCGGCCGAGCACGACCTGGCCCGACCCTGAGGCCGGGCGCCACGCGCTAGACTGGCGCGGTGACGACACCCGAGCGGCTCACCCTGGAGGGCACGGCGGTCCGCCTGGAGCGCCTGCGCCCCGGGCACGTCGAAGCCCTCACGGCGCTCGCGCTGGCGCACGTCGACGCCTACCGGCTGACCTCCACACCCGCCACCACCGACCAGGCCGAGCACTACTTCGCCCGCGCCCTGTCGGAGAACGAGGCCGGCACCGCGCGCGTCATGGTGGCGTTGTCCCCGGCCGACGGGCGCCTGCTGGGATCGACGCGCCTGACCGATATCGTCGAGCAGCATCGGCGCTGCGAGCTGGGCTACACCTGGTTCCGCCCCGATGCCTTCGGGGGCCCGGTCAACGTCGACAGCAAGCGCCTGCTGCTGCGCCACGCCTTCGAGGACCTCGGCCTGCACCGGGTCCAGATCCACACCGACAGCCGCAATCTGCGCTCACAACACGCCATCCGTGCGTTGGGCGCGCGTTTCGAGGGCGTGCTGCGCCGCCACATGGTAGCCAAGGACGGCGTGGTCCGCGACACCGTGGTGTTCGCCATCACCGACGAGGACTGGCCCTTCGTGTCGCGCCACCTCGAGGCGCGTCTGGCACGCAAGCTGTCGCGCGCCGCCTAGGGTCTTCGTCAGCGGATCCCGTGCAGGATCTCCTCGAGCCCCTCGGGGTCGGTGATGAAGACCTCCTTGGGGCGCGTCTCGATGACCCCCTCGATCTCCAGCGCCTTGAGGGCCCTCGTCACCGTCTCGCGGCTGGTGCCGGCGAGGCTGGCCAGCTCCTGGTGCGTCAACCTCACCAGGGCACGCTCCTCGTCGAGGTCGATGACGCCTCCCCGGTACAGGCGCAACAGCACGTACGCCACGCGCCCCTGCGCATCCTTGTACGACAGGATCTGGGACTCGTCATCCATGCCCCGCAGGCGGTTGGCGAGCGTGGTAGTGAGGTTGAGGCTGATGGCCGGGTAGTCCGAGATGAGCCGCCGGAAATCGTCGTTGAACAGCAGGAACGACGTGACCTCGCCGAGGGTCAGCGCCGTGGCGCTGCGGGTCGACTCCCCGAGCAGCGCCATCTCGCCGAAGAACTCCGGCGGCTGCAGGATGGTGAGCGTCTTCTCGTGCCCCCCGAGGTCGACCTTGGAGAGCTTCACCAGTCCGTGGCGCAGGATGTACAGGGCCTCGCCCTTGTCCCCCTCCTGGAACACCATGGTGTCCGCCTCGTAGACGCGCCGGCGCACGGCCGCGGCGGCGATCTCGATGGCGCGCTCCGGCGCCCCCTTGAACAGCGGGACCTGCCTCAGGAAGGCCGGTAGGGCCTCCGGACTTGCGTCTTGCTGCGACATGCCACCTCCGGTTGGGACCGACCGCGTACGGTCGTGGAGCGGGTCTGCCCTGGCGGGCGCGGGTGCCGTTCGGCACCCGTGGACGCCCGGCGATGCGTTCGTCCCTCGTATAGTACCCAAGTGCCGCCCGTGCTGGAGTGTCGCGCCGTAACCCGCGCCTACCGCGGCCCCTCGGGAGCGCTCGAGGTGCTGGCCGGCGTCGATCTGCGCGTCGATCGCGGCGAGGTGGTGGCGATCCTCGGTCCCAGTGGATCGGGCAAGAGCACCCTGATGCACGTTCTGGCGGGGCTCGACCGCGCCGACGCCGGCGAGGTGTGGTGGTCCGACCTGGCCGTGCACGAGCACCGCCCGCAGGACCTGGCGCGTCGGCGCGCCCGCGCCCTGGGGCTGGTGTTCCAGAACCATTACCTGCTCGACGACCTGAGCCTGAGGGAGAACGTCGCGCTGCCCGGGCGCATCCTGGGCATCGACCTGGAGGCGCGGGCGGACGCATTGCTCGATCGCGTGGGCCTGGCGACGCGGGCCCACGCGACGCCCGGAAAGGTGTCGGGCGGCGAGCGCCAGCGGGCGGCGGTCGCGCGCGCCCTGGCGCTCGAGCCGCCGCTGCTGCTCGCCGACGAGCCCACCGGCAGCCTCGACCGCGCCAATGCCGAACGCGTGTTCCGGCTGCTGCTCGGGCTTGCCGAGGAACGCGGCACGGCCGTGGTGCTCGTGACGCACGACGAGGCGCTGGTGGCGCCCGTCGCCAGGCGCTACCACCTCGCGGGCGGCCGCCTCGAGGCCGCCTGAGGGGTCATCGGGAGTCCTGCCTGGGCGCCCGGCCTGGCGTGTGGCATGTGATACACTCGCGCAACGCAGGTGCATCCCAGGCAACGACACCGAATCCGCGGTAGCGGGTCACCTGCAACCCTTACTCTCTTGGAGGTGTTATGCGGAAACTCGCCATGATGCTGGCGGCGTTTGCCCTTGTGGGCGCCCTGGCCAGTGCACAGACCCTCGTCGTCGGATCGAGCGGTCTGCCGGTAACGATGGACCTGCCGCAGGACGGCAACTCTCTCATCGTGCAGTACCAGGTCGCCGAGCCGCTCGTGCTCTACGAGCCCGGCACGACGACCATCACCGAGGGCCTCGCCACCAGCTGGGAGGCCAACGAGGACTCCACCGTGTGGACCTTCCACCTGCGCGACGGCGTCACCTTCCACGACGGCACGCCGTTCAACGCCGAGGCGGTGAAGTTCAACTTCGACCGCTGGAACCATCGCGACAACCCCTACGCGTTCTCCGACACCAAGCCGATGGCGGCCTGGACGTACATCTTCGGCAACTTCTACGGCGACTCCGGCTACCTGCTCGAATCGGTCGACGTCGTCGACGACCTGACGGTGCGCTTCACGCTGACGCAGCCGATCGGCTTCTTCCCCACGCTGCTGTCCTCGAGCTACTTCGGTATCCACAGCCCGGACGCCGTCAAGGCCGCCGGCGCCACCTACGGCACGCCCTCGGTGGGCGCGGTCGGGACGGGCCCGTTCAAGTTCCAGGAATGGGTCGAGGGTGACCACGTCACGCTGGTGCGCAACGACGCCTACTGGGGCGACAAGGCCCAGGTCGATCGCGTCGTGTTCCAGGGGATCGAGTCCGCCCCGACGCGCCTCGCGCAGCTCGAGGCCGGCACGCTGGATATCGCGAACAACCTGTCGCCGGACGACCTCCAGGTGGTGCTCAACGACCCGAACCTCAAGCAGGCCACCGCGGGGCCGGAGCTCAGCCTCGGCTACGTCGGATTCCACCAGGCCAACAAGCCGTTCGACGACGTGCGCGTGCGCCAGGCCGTGGCCTACGCCATCGACAAGCAGGCCATCGTCGACGCCTTCTACGGGAGCCTCGGCGACGTCGCCGCGGAGTTCATCCCGCCGGGCCTGATCGGCCGCGGCGACTTCAAGCCGTACCCCTATGATCCGGAGAAGGCCAAGCAGCTGCTGGCCGACGCCGGCTTCCCGAACGGCTTCGATACCGAGTTCTGGTACATGCCGGTGTCGCGCCCCTACTACCCCGCGCCCAAGGACGTGGCAGAGGCGATCGGCGGCTTCCTCTCGGATGTGGGCATCAACGCCCAGCTCAACACCGAGGACTGGGGCATCTACCTCGACGACTACGACCAGGGCAAGTTCCCGATGTACATGCTCGGCTGGGGTGCGGATTACCCGGATCCGAACAACTTCATCAACACCTTCTTCAACGCCTCCGAGAGCGTCAACGGCTTCGGCTGGGACGACGACAACGCCCACAAGGTCGTCCAGCTCCTGTCCGACGCCGCGGCGGCCTCGAGTCTGACGGACCGTGAGCTCGACTACACGCTCGCCTCCACCATCATCAAGGAGCAGGTGCCGGCGATGCCGCTGGTGAACCCGCGGGCGCTCAACGCCAACCGCGCCAACATCGACGGCTACCTGCCCAACGCGATGGGCACCGTGGTGTCGCTGGCGGGCGTCACCAAGAACTGACCGGGGCGCGCACGTCGCGCATTCCCTACCTCGAAGGGCGGACGGCGAAGGAGCCGTCCGCCCTTCGACGTGGCGTGGGGCGCCACGACCGACCTGGCGGGGCCCGCACCCCGGCCGCAGGGGGGTTTCGCATCGCCCCGCCACACGAGGCGCGCTCGGGGGTTATCCTCGACACCGTGTTCGCCTATGTGGTCCGCAGAGTCCTGGGCCTGCTGCCGGTGCTGTTCGGGGTGAGCCTGGTCGTGTTCATCATCCCGCGCGCCATCGGTGGCGATCCGGCCCGCATCATGGTGGGGGAGCGCGGCTCCGAGGCGGCCTACCTGCGGCTGCGCGAGGAGCTCGGGTTGGACCGGCCCCTGTTCTTCAACGGTGCCGGTTTCAAGGAGCGCGGGCTCCCGGGGCTGTTCGACGCCCAGTACTTCGAGTTCGTCGGCAAGGCGGTGCGTGGCGACCTCGGGAAGTCGATCGTGAGCCTCATCCCGGTGCGGCAGTCGCTGGCGGCCCGCTTTCCGGCCACCTTCGAGCTAACCATCGTGGCGATGGTCATCGCGGTGGGGCTCGGGATCCCGGCGGGGGTGATCGCGGCCCTGAGCCGCGGCACGGCACTCGACACCATCACCATGTTCCTGGCGCTGGCCGGCGTGTCGTTCCCGGTGTTCTGGCTGGCCATCATCATGATCTACGTGTTCACGGTGAACCTCGGCTGGCTGCCGTCGCTGGGGCGCATCGACCAGACGCTGCTGTTCTCCTACCACCCCACCGGATTCTACGTGCTGGACGCGCTGCTGGCGGGGAACTGGAAGGTGCTGGGCGACGTCGTCAAGCACCTGGTGCTACCCGCCGTCGCGCTGGGCACCATCCCGCTCGCCATCATCGTGCGCATGACGCGCAGCAGCATGCTGGAGGTGCTGGGGCAGGACTACATCCGGACCGCGCGGGCGAAGGGGCTCAACCGCGACAGCGTCATCAACAAGCACGCCCTGCGCAACGCCCTGCTCCCCGTCATCACCGTCGTCGGCCTCAGCTTCGGCCAACTCCTCTCCGGGGCCATCCTGACGGAGACGGTGTTCGCCTGGCCCGGCATCGGGCGCTTCATCTACGACTCGATCGAGGCGCGCGACTACCCCATCATCCAGGGGGGCGTGTTGTTCGTTGCCATGATGTTCGTGCTGGTCAACCTGCTCGTGGACCTCTCGTACGCGGTCATCGATCCGCGCATCCAGTACGGATGAGCGACGCGTCCGCCCACGCCGACACCGGCCCCGACCTCACCGAGGTCAAGGGGCGCTCTCTGGCGCAGGACGCGTTCCGGCGCTTCTTCCGACACCCGACCGGGATCAGCGGCCTGATCATCCTCACGATCTTCCTGGTCGTGACCGTCCTCGCTCCGGTGCTGCGGACGGACGACCCCCTGCGCGGCAACCTCCGGCTCCGGCAGCTGCCGCCGACATGGACGATGAACGCCGAGGAGCTGCAGAAGCACGACCTGAACCGCTGGTCGTACCCCATGGGCACGGACGTCCAGGGCCGCGACATGCTGGTGCGGGTGCTCTACGGGGGCCGCATCAGCCTCCGCGTGGGGCTCGAGGCCGTCCTCATGGCGGCGGTGATCGGCACCTTCCTCGGCCTCGTCTCCGGCTTCTTCGGCGGGTGGCTCGATACCTTCATCGTGTGGTTCGTCGACATCCTGCTGGCGTTCCCGGGCATCCTGCTGGCCATCGCCATCGTGGCGGCGCTTGGGCAGAGCCTGTTCAACGCGCTCATCGCGATCAGTATCACCTACATCCCCGTGTACATCCGGATCGTCCGGTCGGTCACGCTCAGCCTCCGCGAATCGGAGTACGTGCAGGCCGCGCGTGCACTCGGGTCGCGCTCCAACCGGGTGATCGTCGCGCACGTGCTGCCCAACGGCCTGTCCCCGCTGATGGTCCAGTTCACGCTGTCGATCGGCACGGCCATCCTCGACGTGGCGGCGTTGGGCTTCCTCGGCCTCGGCGCCAGGCCGCCCACCCCCGAGTGGGGCGTCATGATCTCGGACGGCTTCGGCCGCTTCCGGATCGCGCCGTGGCTGTCGATCTTCCCGGGCATCGCCATCTTCTTCTCCGTGGTGGGATTCAACCTCCTCGGGGACGCCATCCGCGACGTGTTGGACCCGCGCCTGAAGCACTGAGTCGGCCCGGGGGCCGCGGTCCGCCCCGCGGGGGCGATGCGGGCCGGCCCCGGCGTCCGGCCCCGGCCCGCCGAGTACGGCGGGCACCCCTGCCCCTGGCCCGCGCCCGTTCGGGCGCGGTAGCGTGGCGCATGGACGACCTCTTCCGTCCGCTCCTGCGCAGTGATCAGATCAGCACCGCAGCGGCCGTGCTCGACCAGCACGCCCACGGGGAGTCCTACGCCCGGACCGTGAGGCCCGACGTGGTGCTCTTCCCTGAAGGTGCCGACGAGGTCGCCGCGGTGATGGCGGTGTGCGCCAGCCACGGCATCCCCGTCACCCCGGTGGGGGCCAACTCGAGTCTCGAGGGGCACACCGTGCCGTTGCGCGGCGGGGTGTCGCTCGACCTCACCCGCATGAATCGCATCCTGGCGTTCTCGCCGGAGGACTTCCTGGTGGTGGTGCAGCCGGGCGTGAGCTACCCGCAGGTCAACGAGCACGTGCGCCGCAGCGGGCTGTTCTTCCCGATCGACCCCGGAGCCGACGCCACGCTCGGAGGCATGGTCTCCACCAACGCGTCGGGCACCATGGCCGTGCGCTACGGAGTCACGGGGGACTACGTCCTGGCGCTGGAAGTCGTGACGGCCGACGGCGAGCGGGTGCGCTTCGGCAGCCGCGCGCGCAAGAGCTCCGCCGGCTACGACCTGTGTGCGCTGTTCACCGGGGCGGAGGGGACGCTCGGCGTGATCACCGAGATCACCCTGCGCCTGGCGGGCCTGCCGGAGGCCGCATCCGCGGCGCGCGTGCCGTTCCCGGACGCCCGGCACGCCACCGAGTTCGTCGCGCGGCTCATCCAGGCGGGCGTCCCGGTGGCGCGCTGTGAGATCATCGATCCGCGCAGCATCGCGGCGGTCAACGCCTACAGCGGCACGGCGTACCCGGAGCAGATGACCGTGTTCCTCGAGTTCCACGGCAACCCCCCGGGCGTCCGCGCCGACGCCGCGCTGGCCGAGGAGCTGGCCCGGAGCGCCGACGCACTGGCGTTCGAGGCGAGTAGCGACCCGTCCGAGCGCGAGCGCCTGTGGGAGGCGCGCCACCGGATGTTCTACGCCGCCGTGGCCGCCAACCCGGGCCGGCGCAGCCTCGTCACCGACGTGGCGGTGCCCATCTCGCAGCTACCCGTGGCGGTGACGCGGGCGCTGGAGGACTGCCGCCGCGCCGACCTCCGGGCCTACCTCGTGGGACACGTCGGCGACGGCAACTTCCACCTGGCGATCTTCCCGGCGGCCGACGGCGGCGAGGACGCGCGCGCCGAGGGAGTGGTCCACCGCATGGTGGAGCACGCCCTGGAGCTCGGCGGCACCAGCACCGGAGAGCACGGCGTTGGGGTGGGCAAGCTTCGCTACATGGAGGCGGAGCACGGCGCCGCGCTGGCCCTGATGCGGCGGCTCAAGCGGGCCCTCGATCCGGCCGGAATCATGAATCCCGGGAAGAAGATCCCGGACTGAGCGGCGGGTCCGGTCGCGTTGCGGCTGCCCCCGCATGCGACCCGGGGACGGGCGCGGACCCCTTGCTGGCGGCCACCGACTCGGCGCCGCCCTGCGGGTGCCGTGTGCCCACCCCGAGGCGCAACAACCAGTGGCGCAGGCGCGGCCGCAGGCGGTTGAAGCCGTACAGCGCCGGGATCATCAGGATCACCATGGTCCACATCACCGCGTCCGACACCAACACCGCGCTCCCGAACCAGGCACTGGCGATGAGCCAAGGCGTCCGGGCGATCATGGCAGCGAGCCACAGCTCCCAGATGGGGAGGGCCGACAGGCCCGAGAGCAGCACCACGAAGTCGAGGTTGAGGGCGAAGAAGATCGCGCCCCACACGGCCACCGAGCGGATGCCGAGGAGCTCCTCCCACTCCGCCCAGGTCTGCGGGCGCACCATCAGCAGCAGGATCGGCCGTCCGATGCGGCGGGCGAGGACCAGGCCCACGAAGGCGCCCAGCGCCAGCCCCAAGATGCCGTAGGCAACGGCGGCGAAGAAGCCGAAGGCCTTGCCGCCGAGGGCGCCCACCAGGGGCGTGGGGATCACCGGCACCAGCGCCGTCAGCACGAACGACGCCACGTAGTAGAGGGGCGCCAGCCAGCCGGCGCCGTTGATAAAGTGCGAGAGGGCCTCGGTCATGCGCTCGTGCTCCATCGTAGTGGGAAACGGGCGGCTGCGTGCGGGGCCGGGATGCGGGCGCCGCCCCTCCGGGCCGGGCCCCGCCGTCCGCGGCCCGCGGGCGCGGCGCCGCGCGCCGGCCCCGAAGCGAACCATCGAACCCTGGAAGGGACCACCATGGACGGCCATATCTACCCACTGCGGCTCGAGCCGCGCTTCAGTCGCCGCCTCTGGGGCGGGGACAGCCTGCCCGAACGCTTGGGGCGCACTGCCCCGGGCGACGACGCCGAACCGGTGGGGGAGAGCTGGATGGTGTACGCGGAGAATGTCGTCCTCAACGGAGCCCACGCCGGTGAGACGCTTCAGGACGTAGCGGACCGGCTGGGACCCTCCTTGGTCGGCAGCCGCAGTGCGGGGCGCTACGGCAAGCAGGTCCCGTTGCTGGCGAAGTTCATCGACGCCGCCCAGGACCTCTCCGTGCAGGTCCACCCCGACGACGCCTACGCCCGCAGCTTCGAGGCGGCCAGCGGCCACCTCGGGAAGAGCGAGGCGTGGTACGTCCTCCAGGCCGAGCCGGGGGCCTCCGTGCTGTGGGGGTTCCGCGACGACCTCACCGCCGAGGCGCTGCGCCGCGCCGCGCTCGACGGCTCGCTCCCCGACCGCATGAACCGCGTGCCCGTGCGGCCGGGCGACGTGGTCTACAATCCCGCGGGCACCGTGCATGCCATCGGCGCGGGCATCGTGTTGTTCGAGATCCAGCAGTCCAGCGACCTCACCTACCGGCTCTACGACTACCAGCGCCGCGACGCCGCGGGCAGGGAGCGCGCACTGCACCTGCGGCAGGCACTCGAGGTGGCGTGCCTCGAGGGCGGCGACCGAGCCCTGGTGCCCCCGCGCGATCTGCCGGGCGGCTGGCGCCGCCTGGTCGATTGCGCGCACTTCGTGATGGACGCGCGCACGCTCGCCTCGTCTCCGGCGGCGGCATCGACCGGGGAGGAGAGCCTCACGCTGCTGGTGCTCACCGAGGGCGCGGGGGCGCTGCGCTGGTCCGGGGGCGAGGTCGACCTCACGCCGGCGGAGGCCTGGGTGTTGCCGGCCGCCCTTGGCGCGTACGCGCTACGAGGCCGCGGCCGGGTCCTGCGCTGCTCGGTCAGCGCACCGCCCGATGGCGGGGCACGCCCGTGACGGAGCGCTCCAAAGGCGACGGCGCGCTCCGCCGACTGCTGGCCCTGCTGGCTCCCTACCGCGGCCGCGTGGTGTGGCTGGCGCTGACGATCGCCCTCGGCGCGCTGGTGGCCCAGCTCGCGCCGCAGTTCGCCCGCGTCATCATCGACGTGGCCATCCCGCGGGGTGAGCCGCGCCTGTTCCTGTGGATCGGCCTGGCGATGGTGCTGTTCTACCTCACACGCGAGGGGCTCGCGTTCGTGGCCATGTACTTCAGCTACGCCCTCACGCAGCGCGTCATCCACGACCTGCGCACGCGCACCTATGCGCACCTGCTCGACCTGCCGATGGCGCACTTCGCCAAGGAACGCAGCGGGTCGCTGGTCTCGCGCGTGGTGTCGGACGTCAACGCCCTGGAGTCGATGATCCAGGCCGGCGCCTCGCGCATCCTCGGGCGCCTGTTCGGGATCCTGGTGGTGCTGGTGGTGCTGTTCGCCATGAACGCGCTGCTGGCGATGCTCAGCCTGATGGTGGTGGGTGCCATGGCCGTGTTCACGCTGCACTTCCAGGAACCCCTCCGGCGTCTCTCCCGCCGCATCCGCGCCCAGGTCGGGGAGCTCACCGCGGTCGCCAGCGAGGCGATCGCCAACGTGGGCGTCGTCAAGCTGTTCACGGCGGAGCGCGCCGAGCTGCGACGCTTCGAGGGGGCCAGCGAGGCCTACCGCAGCGCCGGCATGGCACGCCGTAGGCAGGCGGGCCTGATGCAGGCAGGTGTCGGCCTCAGCTCCGGCCTGGGGACCGGCGCGCTGCTGCTGCTGGGAGGTTGGCTGATCGTGCGGCAGCGCGGTGGTGCGCCCCTCCCCCTGGGGCTGTCCGCGCTGACGACCGGTGAGTTGACCGCCTTCTTGCTCTACCTGCGGGAGCTGGTGACCCCTGTCATCTTCGTTCTCAACTTCAACAACCAGCTACAGGCCGGCGCCGCGGCCCTCGAGCGCATCGACGCGCTGCTGGCGGAGCCGGTGGAAGCCCAGGTCGTCGACGCCGGGGCCGCCGCCCCTGCCGGGCGCCTGTCCTTCGAGGGGGTGCGCTTCACCTACCCGTCCCAGGACAGGCCGGCGCTGGACGGCTTCGAGCTCGACATCCCGGAGGGCGCGACGGTCGCCCTGGTGGGGCCCTCGGGTGCGGGGAAGAGCACGGTGGTGCGCCTGCTCGGCCGGCTCTACGAGCCGCAGGATGGGCGCATCCACTGGGGGGACCGCGAGCTGCGCTCGCTGCCGCTCGCCACGCTGCGCGCGTCCCTCGCGGTGGTGCCGCAGGACCCGACCCTGTTCTCGGGCACGCTGCGCGACAACATCCGCTACGCGCTCCCCGACGCCGACGACGCGCGGGTGGAGCGGGCGGCCCGCATGGCCAACGCGTGGAGCTTCATCGAGGCGCTACCGCGCGGGCTCGACACGGAGGTGGGCGAGCGCGGGCTGCGGCTCTCCGGCGGGCAGAAGCAGCGCATCGCCATCGCGCGCGCCCTGCTGCGCGGTGCCTCTGTGCTGGTGCTCGACGAGGCCACGTCCAGCCTCGACAGCGAGTCCGAGGCGGTGATCCAGGATGCGCTCGGCGGCCTCTTCGCGCGGGAGCACGAGGTGACGGCCGTGGTGATCGCGCACCGCCTCTCCACCGTGCGCGACGCCGACCGCATCGCGGTGGTCGACGACGGGCGCGTGGTGGAGCAGGGGCGCCACGCGGACCTGGTGAGGCGCGGCGGGCTGTACGCCCGCCTCTACGCCCTGCAGGCGGGCGAGGACGCGCCCGCCGAGGTGGGTGCGTGACGCGGGCGCCGCGCGAGTCAGGACGCGCCGGCCGCGGCGCCGGGGGCTGGCCGCGGGCGCGGGCCTGGCTCCTGGGCGCCGCGCTCCTGGCCGCCGGGTACGGCCTCGGCCGCGCCTGGCCCGTCCTGGTGCGCCCGCCCTTGGTGCCGCTGCAGGACGCCGCGGTGACCGGCGTGCCCGCGACCGCGGTGTCCGTGGCGGCGCACGCGGAGCTTGGCGGTTACCTGGAGGTGCGGCCGCGCCAGGGTCCGATCGACACCCTGCTGCTTCTCTACCCCGGGGGCCTGGTGCGCCCTCAGGCGTACGCCTGGCTGGGCGTGGCGCTGGCGCCCTACGGCGTCCGCACGGTGATCCCCGTGATGCCGCTCGACCTGGCCGTGCTGGCCCCGGATCGGGCGGACCGCCTGCTGGCGGGCCTGAAGTCCGTGCCCGAGCGCGTGGTCCTGGGGGGGCACTCGCTGGGGGGCGCGATGGCCGCCCGCTACGCCCTTCGGAATCCGGGCAAGATCGACGCGCTGGTGCTTCTGGGTGCCTACAGCGCCCGCGGCGACGACCTCTCCGGACTCGACCTACCGGTGCTGGACGTGGGCGCGGAGCGCGACGGCCTCGCCACCGTGGAAAAGGTGCGCGCGGGCCTCCAGCGCCTGCCACCCGACGCCCGCCTGGTCGTCGTGCCGGGAGCGGTCCACGCCTTCTTCGGCCGCTACGGACCCCAGCGCGGCGACGGCTCCCCGGCCGTCCCGCGGGCGCGGGCCGAGGCGGAGGTGGCGGCGGCGCTGCGCGGCCTGTTGACGAGGCTCCGGTCCGGCGAGTGATGGCGGTCCCCGCCGGCCCCGCGGTGCTCGGCTCGGCCAGTCCGGCCAAGCACCGCGCAGCGCGGGAGGCCCTCCATCAGGCCTTCGGGCGCGGCGCGCCCGAGGTGATCGCGCGGGCCGTACCCTCGCGGGTGGCGGATCAACCCGTGGGCGACCGGCAGACGCGGCGCGGCGCGAGCCAGCGGGCGCGCGCCGCGCTGCGCCTGGCGGGCCCGCACGGGCTGGGTCTGGGCATCGAGGGGGGCGTGGTCGAGGAGGGTCGGGAGCTCTGGGCCTTCGCCTGGGTCGCCGTGTTGGGATGCGATCCCGATGCTCCGCGGCGCCTGATCCGCGGGAGCGCGCGCAGCGCCGCCTTCGTGCTGCCCATGGAGGTGGCGCGTCGCGTGCGGGCCGGCGAGGAGCTGGGAGACGCCATAGACGCCGCGTTCGGCGCGAGAGGCAGCAAACTCGGGCGGGGCGCGGTCGGTATGCTCACCGAGGGCCGCATCGATCGCGCCGAACTCTACCGCCCTGCGGTGGTGCTGGCACTGCTGCCGTGGCTGCGTCCTGAGCTGTACGCCCGCCGCTGAGCCCCGCGCGCCGCCGGTGCCGGCGGCGGTGGGGCGGGGGGCGGCCTCAGGCCGGGGCGACGGGGCTGGAGCCGGGCTTGTCGTCGCCCTGCGGGGGCACGAACTCGGGAGGCTTCTCCCCCCCGGTGAGCATGACGTCCAGTACCTCGCGGAAGTCCCTCACCGTGGTGATCGTCAGTTCGTCGAGGATGGCGTCGGGCACGTCCTCGAGGTTGGCGCTGTTGGCCTCGGGCAGGATGACGTGCTTGATGTCGGCCTGGTGCGCCGCCAGCAGCTTCTCCTTGACGCCGCCGATGGGCAGGACCCGGCCACGCAGCGTGATCTCCCCGGTCATGGCGACGTCGCCCCGCACGGGCCGGTTGGTCAGCGCGCTGACCACGGCCGTGGCGATGGCGATGCCCGCCGAGGGCCCGTCCTTGGGCGTGCCGCCCTCGAGGACGTGCACGTGGAGGTCCCGCGTCTCGTAGAAGTTCTCCTGGATGCCGAAGTCGTCGGCGTGCTTGCGCAGGAACGCGATGCCCGCCTGGGCGCTCTCCTTCATGACGTCGCCGAGCTGCCCCGTCAACGCCACCTTGCCCTTGCCCGGCACCGACACGGCCTCGATGTCCAGCGTCACGCCGCCCACCGAGGTCCAGGCCAGTCCGTGGGCCACGCCCACCTGTGGCTGCTTCTCCGCGGGCTCGTCACGGAACGGCGGCACCCCGAGCAACTCGCGGACCTGCCGCTCCTCCAGCTTCCGCACGCCCTCCCAGGGGGAACCGAGGTACTCCTTGGCGGACTTGCGCGCCACCTTGGCGATCAGGCGATCCATATTGCGCACGCCGGCCTCGCGGGTGTACTCGGTGACGATGCGGCGCACCGCACCGTCGGTGACCTCCAGCCGCTCGCTCAGCCCGTGATCCTGGAGCTGGCGCGGGGTGCGGTAGCGCCCGGCGATCTGGATCTTCTCGTCGAGCGTGTAGCCCGGGATCTGGATGACCTCCATGCGATCGAGCAGCGGCCGCGGGACCGTGGCCAGCGTATTGGCCGTCGTGATGAACATCACCCGCGACAGATCGTAGGGGATCTCCAGATAGTGGTCGGCGAAGGTGTTGTTCTGCTCAGGGTCGAGGACCTCGAGCAGGGCCGAGGACGGATCGCCGCGGAAGTCGGCGGTCATCTTGTCGACCTCGTCGAGGAGGAACACGGGGTTGACGGTGCCCGCGGTCTTCATCCCCTGGATGATGCGCCCGGGCAGCGAGCCGATGTAGGTCCGCCGGTGGCCCCGGATCTCCGCCTCGTCGCGCACGCCGCCGAGGCTCATGCGCACGAACTGGCGGTTGAGGCTTCGGGCGATGGACTTGCCCAGGCTGGTCTTACCGACCCCCGGCGGCCCCACCAGGCAGAGGATGGGCGACTTGTAATCCGACCCGTCGGTGTCGCGCGTGAGCTGACGAACCGCCAGGAACTCCAGGATGCGCTCCTTGGGCTCCTCGAGCGCGTAGTGGTCCTCGTTGAGGACGTCCTCGCTGTGACCGATCTCGAGCCGCTCATCGTCCGCCTCGGACCAGGGGAGTTCGAGCAGGGTATCGAGGTAGGTGCGCACGACCGTCGCCTCGGGGGAGCCGCCGGACATGCGCTCGAGCCGCTCGATCTCCTTCAGGGCGCGCTCCTTGGCGTAATCCGGGAGCTTCTTCTCCTCGACCTTGGTCCGCAGCTCCTCGGTCTCCGAGGCGTCGTCGCTGCCCAGCTCCCGCTGGATCGCCTTCATCTGTTCGCGCAGGTAGTACTCGCGCTGGTTGGAGTCCATCTGCTGCTTGACCCGCGCGCTGATCTGCTTCTCGGTGTCGAAGCGTTCGAGGTCGCGGGTGAGGAACCCGTAGACCAGCTCCAGGCGCTTGCCCACGTGGGGCTCCTCCAGGACCGCCTGCTTATCCGCGACCTCCCAGGTGGCGTACTTCGCCACCACGTCGGCGAGCGGCCCGGCCTCCCGCAGCCCACGAAGGTTCTCGAGATGGAACGAGTCGAGCCGCAGGTTCTTGTTCTGCTGGGCGTACTCGCTGAAGGCCTGCTTGGCCTGCTCGATGAGGGCCTGGGTCTCCTCGGCCTCCTGCCCCTGCTCGGCGATCGTGGTCACCTTCGCCCGCAACGACGGGCCCGTCAGGTAGGCGTCGATGTGCGCCCGCTCGCGGCCCTCGACCAGCACCTGCAACGTGTCGTCCGGCAGGCGGATGACCTGCTTGATGACGCACAAGGTGCCCACATCGAACAGGTCGTCGCCCGAGGGGTCGTCGATCCTACCCTCGCGCTGGACCACGAGCAGCACCCGGTTGTCGCCGGCCTGCGCCTCCTCCAGCGCGCGCTTGGACTTCGGCCGCCCCACATCGACGTTCTCCAGGGTGCGGGGCAGCACCACCTGGGTGCGCAGGGCGATGACGGGCAGTTCCCAATCCATGGACCCAGTAAACCGCCCCGGCGACGGACGCGCCGTAAGGTGGCTGACCAGCGACCGGCCGGCGAACCCCGCCCGGCGCGGCCGCCGCGCACCGGGGCGAGGGCCCGGCGCAGGCGGGGCTCGGCATCGACGCCGCTCCGGTGGCGCTCACAGCTCCAGGGGAACGTCCAACTCGGGGCAGCGTACGCGCATCCCGTCGCCCCGCAGCTCGTCGGCGAAGCGGTCCATCACCTCGGGCTCGCCGTGCACCAGCAGGACCTGGGCCTCGCCGGCGCCACGCAACCAGCTCCTGAGGTCGTCGTGGTCGCCGTGGGCGCTGAAGCCGTTGATGGTGTGAACCTCCGCCCGCACGAGGATCTCATCACCGTAGATGCGCACGCGCCTGGCGCCGTGGACCAGCGCGTTGCCCAGCGTGCCGGAGGCCTGGTAGCCGACCACCACGAGGCTCGCGCCGGGCCGCCAGAGGTTGTGCTTGAGGTGGTGCAGGATGCGGCCGCCCGTCATCATGCCCGACCCGGCCAGGATGATCGCCCCGCCGTCGATATCGTTGATGGCCTTGGAGGCCTCGGCGTCGACCGTGTACTCCAGGGTGGGGGGCTCGAAGGGGTCCTCCCCGGCGGCCAGCATGGCCTGGATGGGCTCGCGGAACTCGTTGGCGCAGCGCTGGTACAGATGCGTCATCTTCGTGGCCATCGGCGAGTCGAGGAACACGGGGCCCTGCGGGATGGCGCCCTCTTGCATGAGGCCCCGGATGGTGTACAGCACGGCCTGGCTGCGCTCGAGCGCGAAGGTCGGGATGAGGACGTTGCCGCCGCGCGCCAGCGAGCCCTTGAGCACCGCAGAGAACTCCGCCGCCGTGGCCTCGCGGCTGCGGTGGTTGCGCTCGGCGTAGGTGGTCTCGATCATCACCACGTCGCTCTCCCGGGGCCTTTCCGCCTCGGCCTGCAACGCGCTCTCGCGGTTACCGAGGTCCCCCGAGAAGGTCACGCGGGCGTCGCCGGCCTCCAGCTCGATGAAGCAACTCCCCAGGATGTGGCCGGCCGGCCGGAAGCGCGCCATCACCCCCTCGGCAACGTCGTTGGCCCCGTCCATGGGAACGGCCCGGAAGCGCTCGAGGGCGCGCTCGACGTCGGCCTCGCCGTACAGCGGCGGCCGCACCTCGTCCTCGCGCCCCGCGCGCCGGGCGCGGCGCATCGCCCGGCGGTGATCCTCCTGCTGGAGCTTGGCGGCATCGTGCAGCACCACCTCGGCGATCAGGCGCGTGGCCTCGGTGGCGTAGATCGGGCCGTCGTAGCCCTCGGCCACGAGCTTGGGCAACCTCCCCACGTGATCGAGGTGACCGTGGGTGACGAGCACCGCGTCGAGGCTCGCGGGGTCGAAGGGGAACGGGCGGTGGTTGCGCGCCTCGAGCTCGCTTCCCCCCTGGAACAGACCGCAATCCACGAGGATCCGCCGGTCCGCGGCTTCGAGCAAGTGACAACTGCCGGTGACGGTTCGCGCCGCCCCCGCACTGGTGATACGCATGGCGCCCCCTTCCCGCGCGGCCCCGGCGCGCGACGTCCCTTATACTACCGGCGATGCCGCCGGCGTCGGAGTCCTCCCGCGTGTCCGAATCCGCCACCGCGTACCCCTACGCGACCGTACGCATCGCCTCCCCGATGGACCTGGCGGCGGTGCGTCATGTTGCCGCGACCACCTGGCATGCGACCTACCGCGGGCTGCTTTCCGGCGAGGCCATCGACACCTTCCTGGGACGCGCCTACAGCGACTACAGCCTTCTCGGCAGCCTCAACGGGGGAGGGCTGTGGGTGCTGGAGGTGGACGGCCGGGTGGTGGGCTACATGCGGCTCAGCGTGCAGGGGGAGATCGGGTACCTCGACGCGCTCTACATCCTGCCCGCGGCCCAGGGCCTCGGGCACGGCCGGCGCCTGTGGGAGAGCGCCCACCAGTGGTTCGCAGCGCGCGGCGCCCGCGAGGTGCGGTTGAACGTGGCGGTGGGCAACGAACGCGCGCGCGCCTTCTACCGCCACCTGGGCTTCGAGGAGCGCGGGGCCGCGCGCGGTACCCTCCTGGGCGAGCCGCTCGAGGAGCGGGTGTGCGTCCGCCCCCTGCTGCAGGAGTACCTGTTCTGAGGCGGGCGCCGCGCTCAGGCCGCGCGCCACCCCAACCGCCCACCCTCGAGCGTGGCGAGAACGCGGCCCGACTCGCGCAGCATCGTGAGGTGGGCCGCGACGGTGCAGAGGTTGAGGTGGTAGCGCGCCAGATCCTCGATGTCGATCCCGAGGCAGGCGCAGGTCGCCGCCAGCACGTCCTCGAGGCCGCCCCCACGGCAGGCCTCCAGCACCGCGCCCGAGGCGCGCTCGAGCACGCGTCGGTTGCCTTCGGCCAGCGCCGCGGGGTCCGTGCTCGCGGTGCCGTGGCCGGGCACCACCAGGCGCGCTCCGCTGCGCGCCACCGCGTCGAGTGCCGCGACCTGAGCCTGGACGTCCTGGCCGAAGGGGAGAGGGTACTTCTCCAGCACCGCCTCGCCGAACACGGCGTCCGCGGCGAGGAGAACGTCGTCGACCAGGACCGAGCGCTGGCGATGGGCGTGGCCGGAGGTATCGAGCACCTCGAGGCGTAGGCCGGCCAGCTCCAGCGCGCCGGGCTCCAGCGTGTGATGGACCGGCGAGGGCTCGGCCTGCAACCACTTGGTCCGGAGCTCGGCGGGCGGTCTCGCACCGTGATAGAGGTACACGGGCTCGAGGTAGGGGCTCTGCATGAGGCTGGACTCCACCTCGGGCGCGTACACCTCGGCCTCGGGGTAGTGCCGCAGCAGGTAGGCATTGCCGCCGAAGTGGTCGGCGTGGGCGTGGGTGTTGACGATCGCCACGGGCTCCACCCCCAGGTGTTCGCAGGCGCGCCGCAGGTCGCGCCCGTAGTCCCGGTCCTGGCCACTATCGACGACGACCGCACGGCGATCGTCCCCCACCACGAGGGCGCAGTTCACCCCGCCCGAGAGCAGATGGACGCGATGGGACAGCGCCGTGGTCTCCCGTCTGGCCATACCTGCTACGCTCCCTATCTCCGCGCGCTTGGCGCCCACCATACCGCCGCACGGCGAGGCCACTCAGCGGCGCCGCAGGCGCGCCACGTAGAAGCCGTCGAGCCCGTCCACGGGGAGCAGGTAGCGCCCGTGCCGGCGTTGCACAGACGGCAGTGCCGTGTCCACCGGCTCGCTGGCGAAGCCCGGATGGCGCCTCGTGAAGTCGGCCACCTGCGCCTCGCCCTCGGCCTCGATGAGCGAGCAGACGGCGTAGACCAGCACACCACCGGGCGCCGTGAGCGAGGCGGCGACGTCCAGCATCGCTCGTTGCACCTCCGCCGCACGCGCCACCTGGTCGGGCGTCAGGCGCAGCTTGATCTCCGGGTGGCCCCGCAACGTCCCGGTACCTGTGCAGGGGGCGTCGAGCAGCACGCGAGGGGCCGGTTGGAGCGCGAGCGGGGCGCTGAGGTCGGCGCTGACGTGCTCGGCCCGGAGGCCCAGGCGGCTCAGGTTGGCCGCCGCGGCCCGCGCCTTGTCGGGGTCCAGGTCCACGGCCACCACCTCGGCGCCGGAGCGCGCCAGCAGCGCGGTCTTGATGCCGGCGCCGGCGGCGAGATCGAGCACGCGCAGTCCGGCGACGTCGCCGAGGGCGGAGACGGGGACCGTGGCGCTCGGGTTCTGCGGCTGCACCGCGCCCTCCCGGTAGGCGCTCAGGCGACCCAGCGGGCGCGCCGGCCGCACCCGAAGGGTGTGCGGCAACGGTCCCGGCGCCACCTCACACCCCTCGGCGCGGAGGCGCGCCTCGGCATCCGGGCGGAACGCCGAGAGCCACAGCGGCTCGGGCGCCAGCATCCCCTCGGCCGCGGCACGCGCGGCCGGCTCGCCGAGACAGCGCTCGAAGGCCTCGAGCAGCCAGGGCGCGAGGCACAGGCGCGTGGGTCGGTCGAGCTCGGTGGCGGGGTCGACGCGGCGCAACACGGCGTTCACCAGGCCCGCGAGCCGCGGTGCCGTCGCCTTGACCACCTCGACGTAGCCGTCCACGACGGCGTGACGCGGGGTACCGCGGACCGCGAGCTCGAAGGCGCCGGCGCGCAGCGCCGCCCGCACCCCGTTGGGGAGCCGATCGGCGGCCCGGAGGCGTGGCGCCAGCACGGCGTCCAGCGCAGGCAGGCGCCGCACGGTGCCGTAGCTCACGTCGGTCGCCAGGGCGCGGTCGGCCCCGGTGAGACGCGAGCCGTCGAGCGCCCGCGACAGCGTCGGCGCCAGGTAGGCGCCGCCGGTCACGCGCCGCACGACCTCCACCGCCAGGGCGCGTGCCGGTTCGGGGCTGTCCGAACCCTCACGCGCGTCGGGGGAGCCGCCGGCCTCCGCCGGGCCGCGGCCCGGCGGGGGGTCGCGTCGACTCAACGCCGGCTGAGGCCCAGGAAGTACAGCAAGTATGCGATGGAGGTTGCGGCGGCGGCGACGTAGGTCATGGCCGCGGCCGTGAGGACCCGCCTTGCGCCGCCGCGGTCGCGCTCGGTGACGAGCCCCAGCGTGTTGAGCTGGCCCAGCGCCCGTCGGCTGGCGTCGAACTCCACCGGGAGCGTCACCAGGTGGAACAGCACGGCGGCCGCGAACAGGACGATGCCGACACTCAGCAACGGTCTGCCGGCCGCGCCAAGGAACAGCCCGACGACGGCCAGCATCGGCCCGAAACGGCTGCCGAGGTTGGCGGCCGGCAGGATGGCCGTGCGCCACGCCAGCGGAGCGAACGCGCGTGCGTGCTGGATGGCGTGCCCGGTCTCGTGCGCGGCCACGGCCATGCCGGCCACGCTGGCGCTCCGGAAGTTGCCCTCCGAGAGACGCACGACCTTGGCCTGCGGGTCGTAGTGGTCGGTGAGCTCGCCGGGCACCGACTCCACGCTCACCCCGTCCACACCGTTGGCGCGCAGGATGGCGCGGGCCACGTCGGCGCCGCTGAGGCCGGCGGCGTTGGGCCGCTCCATCCACGTGCGGTAGGTGTTGCGCAGCCAGCTCTGGATGGCGAGCGAGGCGAGGAAGGCCGCGATCCCGATGAGGTAGTAGGTTCCGAACATGATGGTCGCCTTCGTCCTCCTTGAACGGCCGGCAGCGGCCGGCGGGTTGACGCGTTACCGGCGCGCCTTACGCGCGCCGAATTGAGCCAAGTATACTCAGGTTTCATGAGAGGGTAGAGGGGCCTCGGCGACAATCACGGGCGCGCGCTCACGGGCGCGCGCCGCTCGCGGGGGCGCCTCCGCGCGCGACCCGCCATGCGTAGGTGCGTGCCCCCAGCCACGCACCGTCCACCCGAGGCGCGTCGCGGGCGCGAGGCGCCCGCCAACCGCCGCCGCACGCGGGGCATCGAGCGCCCCAGGAAAGACGCTCAGACCTGGGGGACCTCGATCGACATCACGGCGAAGCGCACCGCGGTGCGCTCCTCGTTCTGGAGCTCGAGCTTGACGAACGCTGGTACCGTCCGCAGGTCCAGCCCTTCCGCCTCGATGTAGGATCGTGCGATGGCGATGGCCTTGACGGCCTGATTCACGGCGTGGGGTCCGATCGCCTGCACCTCCACCTCGCCTTCGTTGCGGAGGAGTGCGGCGATGGCCCCGGCGACGGAGTTCGGACGCGAGGTGCCGGAGACACGAAGGATTTCGATGATGGACCTCCTGGGGTGGGCGGTGGCGAACGCTGGCGGCCGGACCCCGACCACGCTCACCCGCTGCCATGAGACGAAGCTGGATGAAGGCCGAGCCAACCCTCCTCACGTACGGACCAACCGCTACGGTGGACCCAGTGTGCGGCATTCCGGGGGCGTACCGCAAGCGCGTCCCGCTGACACTGTTTCTTGACACCCAGAGTAGCACTTCGTATACTCCCTCCCAATGACGGCCCCCGCCCTCGACCCCGCGCTCGCATGCGTCCTAATCCTAGGGTCGTGGGGTGCCGCCGCATAACCGCATCGGTTCTGAGGCCTCGACCCCGCCACATCGTGTTGGCGGGGTCTTTTTTTGTGCGCAACATGCGCTTGGAGGAGCCATGAAAGGTGCTGAAGTCCTGCTGAAGGCGCTCGAACGCCAAGGCGTCGAGATCGTGTTCGGCCACCCCGGCGGAGCCATCATGCCCGTCTACGACGCGCTCTATGACTCGCCCATCAAGCACGTCCTGGTGCGCCACGAGCAGGCCGGCGCCCACGCCGCCGACGCCTATTACCGCGCCAGCGGGCGCACCGGCGTGTGCTTCGCCACCAGCGGGCCCGGCGCCACCAACCTGGTGACCGGCCTGGCGACGGCCCAGATGGACTCCTCGGCGGTGGTGGCGGTCACCGGCAACGTGGCGACCGCCCTCATCGGCACCGACGCGTTCCAGGAGGCCGATGTCTACGGCATCACCGGCCCCGTGACCAAGCACAACTACCTCGTCAAGGACGTAGCGGACATCCCCCGGGTGGTGGCCGAGGCGTTCCACATCGCCTCCACCGGCCGTCCCGGCCCCGTCCTCATCGACATCCCCAAGGACGTGCAGCAGGCGGAGTTCCACGGCGACCTCGAGGTCGTGGTGGACCTCCCCGGCTACCGCCCCACGGTCGCCGGCCACACCAAGCAGCTGCGCAAGGCGGCGGAGGCGATCGCGGCCGCCGAACGCCCCATCATGATGGTGGGCGGCGGCGGCCAGGTGGCGTACCAGCAGGTCATGGAGTTCGCCGAGAAGACCGGCATCCCGGTGATCACCACCCTGATGGGCATCGGCGCCTACCCGGCCGGGGCTCCGCAGGCCCTGGGCATGCCCGGCATGCACGGCACCGTCACGGCCAACCGCGCCATCAGTCACTGCGACCTGATCGTCGGCGCGGGCTTGCGCTTCGACGATCGCGTGACCGGCAAGATCAGCCGCTTCGCTCCGAACGCCACGGTGGTGCACATCGACATCGACCCGGCGGAGATCTCCAAGCTGGTGAAGGCCCACGTGCCCGTCGTGGGCGACCTGCGCGACGTGCTGCCGCGCCTGACCGAAGCCCTGGGTCGGCTCGACATCGAGCCTTGGTGGGCACGACTCGACGAGTGGAAGGGCATGTACCCCGAACGCTACAAGCAGGACAAGCCGCTGGTGTCGCAGGAGGTCATCCAGCTCTTCCGCGAGGCCACCGGGGGCGAGTGCGTGGTGACCACCGAGGTGGGGCAGCACCAGATGTTCGCGGCGCGCATGTTCCCCACGACGCGGCCGCGCACCTTCATCACCTCCGGCGGACTCGGAACCATGGGATTCGGCCTGCCGGCGTCGATCGGGGCGTCCTTCGCGCGCCCCGGCGAGCAGGTGGTGTGCATCGCCGGCGACGGCAGCGTGCAGATGAACATCCAGGAGCTCGCCACCATCTACAAGCACCAGCTCCCCATCGTGATCGCGATCCTCAACAACGGCGTGCTAGGCATGGTGCGACAGTGGCAGGAGCTGTTCCACGCCCAGCGCTACAGCGAGGTCTACCTGGCGGACTCGAACCCGGACTTCGCCAAGCTCGCCGAGGCCTACGGCATCGACGGCTACAACGTCTTCGACCGTGCCACCGCGGCGGAGCTCATCCCGCAGGTCCTCGCCAAGGGCAAGCCGGCGGTGATGAACTTCGTGGTGTACGAGGCCGAGAAGGTCTTCCCGATGGTGCCCTCCGGCGCCGGCGTGGACGAGATGATCATCGGCGACCAGGAGGCCGAGGAGCAGGTCACGGCCGCCTCGGACGGCGAGGACGCGCCGTCCAGCGAGAGCGAGGTGCCCGCATGACCCCCAGGCGCCACGTCATGAGCGTGACCGTGCGCGACCGTCCGGGGGTGCTGGTGCGCATCGCCGGCCTGTTCGCGCGGCGCGGTTTCAACATCGAGTCGCTTTCCGTGGCACAGTCCGAGGAGCCGGGCATCAGCCGCACCACCTTCGTGGTGACCGGGCAGGACGAGACCATCGAGCAGGTCCAGAAGCAGCTCCAGAAGCTCATCGACGTGCTCAAGGTGGTCGACCACAGCGAGAGCGCCTTCGTCGACCGCGAGCTGATGCTTCTCAAGGTGGCCGTTCGAAGCCCGGACGATCGCGTCGAGATCCGTCAGATCGCCCAGGACTTCCGCGCGCGCATCGTCGACGTCTCCCGCCACGCGCTCATCTTCGAGCTCACCGGCGACGAGGGCAAGATGAACGCCTTCGTGGAGCAGATGCGCGACTTCGGCATCATCGAGCTCATCCGCACGGGGCGCATCGCGCTGCCCCGCAGCGAGTCCGGCGGGGGCCGCCTGCCCGCCAAGGCGCGCACCCGCGCCGCCTGACCGCCCTCCACCAGCCGTCCCTCACCAGGGTGGGCACCAGGCCCCCCCGGGGCATCCCGGCACGCCTCCGAAGGAGAACCTCTGCATGGCCACGATCTACTACGACGACGACGCTAACCTCGACCACCTGCGCGGCCAGACCATCGCGGTCATCGGTTTCGGGTCGCAGGGGCACGCGCATGCCCTCAACGCCAAGGACTCCGGCCTCGAGGTGGTGGTGGGGCTACGGCGCGGTTCCGCCTCCTGGGGCGAAGCGGAGGCCGCCGGCCTGCGCGTCATGGAGGTGGACGCCGCCGCCGAGGCGGGCGACCTGGTGATGGTGCTTCTCCCCGACGAGGTCCAGGGGCGCGTCTACCGCGAGCAGATCGCCCCCCACCTTCAGGAGGGCAACGCCCTGCTGTTCGCCCACGGATTCAACGTCCACTTCAACCAGGTGGTGCCCCCCGCCGGGGTGGACGTGTTCATGATCGCGCCCAAGGGCCCCGGCCACCTCGTGCGCCGGGTGTTCACCGAGGGCGCGGGCGTGCCCTGCCTGCTCGCCATCGCGCAGGACGCCACCGGCACCGCCAAGCAGCGCGGCCTGGCGTACGCCAAGGCCATCGGTGGCACGCGCGGGGGCGTGCTCGAGACGACCTTCAAGGAGGAGACGGAGACCGACCTGTTCGGCGAGCAGGTCGTGCTCTGCGGCGGCGTCACGGCGCTCATGGAATCGGGCTTCGACACGCTGGTGGCGGCCGGATACCAACCCGAGATCGCCTACTTCGAGTGCGTCCACGAGATGAAGCTGATCGTCGACCTGATCTACGAGGGCGGCTTCGAGAAGATGCGCCACAGCATCTCGAACACCGCGGAGTACGGCGACTACGTCTCGGGTCCGCGCATCGTCACCGACGACACGCGAGCCGAGATGAAGCGCGTGTTGCGCGACATTCAGACCGGCGCGTTCGCGCGCGAGTTCCTGCTCGAGAATCAGGTAGGGCAGCCACGCCTGAAGGCCCAACGTCGCGCCACCGGCGAGACCGTCGTGTCGCAGGTAGGGCGCGCCCTGCGGAAGATGATGCCCTTCATCAAGGGCTGAGGATCCCGGCGACCGGCAGCGCCGGCGGATGCGGAAGGACTCAGCATGGCCCACATCAAGATCTTCGACACGACCCTGCGCGATGGCGAGCAGTCGCCCGGCGTCGCGCTCAACACCCGCGAGAAGGTCGAGATCGCGCGGCAGCTCGCGCGACTCGGCGTCGACGTCATCGAGGCGGGCTTCCCGGTGGCGTCCGAGGGCGATTTTCAGGCGGTGCGCGAGATCGCCCGCGCCATCACCGCGGAGTCCGATTCCGTGGTGGTCGCCGGGCTCGCCCGCGCCTCCAAGGGGGACATCGAGCGCGCGGCCGAGGCCGTCGAGGTGGCAGCGCGGCCGCGCATCCACACCTTCATCGCCACCAGTCCCATCCACATGGAGAAGAAGCTGAGGCTCGACCCCGACGAGGTGGTGGAGCGCGCCGTGGCGTCGGTGCGCCTGGCGAAGTCCTTCGTCGACGACGTGGAGTTCAGTGCCGAGGACGCCGGGCGCTCCGATCCCGACTTCCTGGTGCGCATCTTCACCGAGACGATCCGTGCCGGAGCCACCACCATCAACGTGCCCGACACGGTGGGGTACATGATGCCGTGGGAGTACGGCGCCCTCATCGCGCTGCTGCGCGAGCGCGTGCCGGGAATCGACGCGGTCGACATCAGCACGCACTGTCACGACGATCTCGGCTGCGCCGTGATCAACAGCCTGGCGGGCGTCCAGAACGGCGCGACCCAGGTGGAGTGCACCATCAACGGCATCGGCGAGCGCGCCGGCAACGCCTCCCTGGAGGAAGTGGTGATGGCGCTCGAGACCCGCAAGGACTTCTGGCAACACACCACGGCCATCGACACCACCGAGATCTACCGGACTTCGCGCCTGGTCTCCGGGCTGACCGGCATGCTGGTGCCGCCCAACAAGGCCGTGGTCGGCGACAACGCCTTCGCCCACGAGTCGGGCATCCACCAGGACGGCGTGATCAAGGCGCTGGAGACGTACGAGATCATGCGCGCCGAGACCGTCGGTCGCGACGCCGGCGTGCTGGTGATGGGCAAGCACTCCGGACGCAGGGCGTTCCGCAAGACGCTGGCGGAGCTCGGATACGACGAGCTCGAGGAGGACAAGGTCAACCTCCTGTTCCGGCGCTTCAAGGACCTGTGCGACCGCAAGAGCCACGTCACCAGCGAGGACATCCGTGCGCTGGTGGACGCCGAGACGGCACGCGTGCCCGAGACGTATCAGCTCCAGGCCGTGCAGTTCCAGTCCGGCACCGCCATGACGCCGGTCGCCACCGTGCGCCTGCGCACCGATACCGGCATCTACGAAGAGGCCGCCACCGGAGACGGTCCCGTGGACGCGGTGTATCACGCCATCGAGCGCATCACGCAGCTCCCCATCACGCTCTCGAGCTACGAGATCCGCAGCGTCGGCGCCGGCAAGGACGCGCTCGGGGAGGTCACCATTCGCGTGATGAGCGGTGATCGCAGCGTCCACGGTCGGGGCCTGTCGACGGACGTGGTGGAGGCCTCCGCGCGGGCGTACGTGGACGTGTTGAACAAGCTGGCTGCGGGGCTCGGCCGTACCACGGGTGCCCCCACCGAGATGTCCACGCCGTGACGCGCGGCGGGGGCATGCAGGCTTGAGTCACGCAGGGCGGCGAGCGGCCGCGGGCCGCCCGCCGCGGTCGGCGCCGACCGGCACAGGGAGGCAGATCGTGGGCGAACGCCTTCGCGAGGTCATCGAGATCTACGACACCACCCTGCGGGACGGCACCCAGGGGCAGGACGTGAATTTCACGAGCGAGGACAAGGTGGCCCTCGCCCGCCGACTGGATGCCTTCGGCGTCACCTTCGTGGAGGGCGGGTGGCCGGGCTCCAACCCCAAGGACGTGCGCTTCTTCGAGCTGATGAAACGCGTGGAACTGGGGCAGGCGCGCCTGGCGGCCTTCGGCTCCACCCGGCGCAAGGACCTACCGGCCGAGGAGGATCTGAACCTGCAGGCCATGCTGGCCGCCGACACGCCGGTGGTCACCATCTTCGGCAAGTCCTGGACGCTGCACGTCGAACAGGCGCTGGGCGCCACGCGCGAGCAGAACCTGGCCATGATCCGCGACTCGGTGCGGCTGCTCAAGCACCACGGGCGCACGGTGATCTACGATGCCGAGCACTACTTCGACGGCTACCGGGCCGATCCCGCCTACGCGCTCGCGACGCTGGACGCGGCCGTCGAGGGTGGCGCCGATCGGATCGTGCTGTGCGACACCAATGGCGGCTCGCTCCCCGGCGACGTGGCCGCCCGCGTGGCCGAGGTGTGCGCGCGCGGCGACGGCATCGTGGGGATCCACGCCCACAACGACGGCGAGCTGGCGGTCGCCAACACGCTGGCGGCGGTAGAGGCGGGCGCACGCCACGTGCAGGGCACCATCAACGGATACGGCGAGCGCTGCGGCAACGCCAATCTGGTCAGCGTGCTGGCCAACCTCGCCCTCAAGCTCGGGTACCGCCAGCCGCAGCGCATGGACGCACTGCGGGAGCTATCGCGCTACGTCGACGAACGCGCCAACATCTCGCCCTCGGTGCGGGCGGCCTACGTCGGCGACACGGCCTTCGCCCACAAGGGCGGCGTCCACGTCTCGGCGGTCAACAAGCGGCCGGAGACGTACGAACACGTCACGCCCGAGTCCGTGGGGAACCGCCGGCGCGTGCTGCTCTCGGACCTTTCCGGGCGCGCCAACGTCCTGGCCAAGGCCGCGGAGTACGGCGACGAGGTCAACGCCCGCGACCCGTCGGTGCGCGCCGTGGTCGAGCGCCTCAAGGAGCTCGAGGACAGGGGGTACGCCTACGAGGGCGCCGAGGCCTCCTTCAAGCTGCTGGCGCAGAAGGTGCGGGGCGACTACCGGTCCTACTTCCAACTCCACGGCTTCACCGTCAACATCGACAAGCGCGAGGAGGATCCGGCGCCACGATGCGAGGCCACCATCCGGGTGGAGGTCGGGGGCACGCTGGAGCACACCGCCGCCGACGGCGACGGACCGGTCAACGCCCTGGATCGCGCCCTGCTCAAGGCGCTGGGCCGCTTCTACCCGGCGCTGCACGCGCTGACGCTGGTGGACTACAAGGTCCGGGTGCTGTCCGGCGCCGAGACCGGCACGGCCAGCGTGGTGCGCGTTCAGGTGGAGATGAGCGACGGAGTCGATCGCTGGGGCACGGTGGGCGCCAGCCCCAACATCATCGAGGCCTCCTACCAGGCGCTCATCGACGCCTACGAGTACCGCCTGCTCAGCCTCGGTGTGGTACCGCACGGCAGCACCGCCTCCGAGTCGGTGGGGGAGACCGGCGCGCCTGCATAACCTTGCCTGTGCATCCACTGCGCATCCGCGTCGCGGCCCGCGAACGGACGGTCAGGCGGCCCCCATGGCTTGCCTTCGAAAGCTCCTGGATTCCGCCCTGGACGTGCCATCCGTTCGTTGACAGGCTGCGCTCGTGACGTGTATCCTTTTGCTCTACGGCCGCGTCCACCGCGGCCGACCGTGCAACGTGATGCCGACGAGCGCAACGGGTTCCGACCGACGCAGGGCCGCGGTGTGCGCCCCGCTGTCGCGTTGGCGTGCGGGTGTCCCCTCTTCCGCGTGACGGCCGCCGCCGGCGGTCGCGGCCCGGTCCGCCCGAACCACCCCGCCCGAACCACCCCGCCCGAACCACCCCGCGCGTGCCACTCCACCGTCTGGAGGACGTGATGCCCCGATACTCCGATGTCCAGAGCCTGGCCTGGCCCTCCGAGCGCGACGCCTGCGGCGTAGGGTTCGTTGCCGATGGCGGCGGCCGACGGAGCCACGATGTGCTTGCCTACGCACTGCAGGCCCTGCACAACCTGGCCCACCGAGGCGCGGTGAGTGCCGACGGCAAGACCGGCGACGGCGCCGGCGTGCTGACGCAGATCCCGCACCGGCTGTTCCGGCGCGAGCTAGAGGCTCGCGGGATCTTCCTGGAGCGCGACCGCGACCTCGCCGTCGGCGTGTTCTTCGTGGCCAATGACGCGCCGTACAAGAAGATCTACGCCCTGGTGCGCGACGAGATCGCCCGCAGCCCGCTGAAGACGCTGCTTTGGCGCGTGCCCCCACTCGACGACGGGGCGCTCGGGGAGCAGGCGTTGGCACGCCGGCCGATCCTGCGGCAGGTCCTGCTCGGCAAGCCGGAATGGCTGAGCGATGACGGTTTCGAGCGCCAGCTGTACCTGACCCGCAAGCGTATCGAGCGGCGCCTGCAGGAGTCCGGGCTGGGGCGCGCCTACATTCCGTCGTTCTCCAGTCGCACGTTGAGCTACAAGGGGCTGATGGTGGCCGATCAGCTGCCCAAGTTCTACCTCGACCTGGCCGACCCCGACTACGACACGGCCATCGCCGTGTTCCACCAGCGCTACAGCACCAACACCATGCCCCGTTGGTCGCTGGCGCAACCGTTCCGCTTCCTGGCGCACAACGGCGAGATCAACACCCTGCAGGGAAACGTCAACTTCATGCGGGCGCGCGAGCCGCGGCTGTCCAGCCACCTGTGGGGCCCGGAGGTCCGCGACCTGCTGCCCGTGGTGGAGCCGGGTGGGAGCGACTCCGCGGCGCTGGACAACGCCCTGGAGCTCCTCACGCTCTCGGGTCGGGACCTGCTCCACAGCTTGCTGATGCTGGTGCCGGAGGCCCACGACGAGGATCCCGACGTCGGCGCCGAGCTGCGCGGCTTCTACGACTACCACGCCACGCTGATGGAGCCGTGGGACGGCCCGGCCGCGCTGGCCCTGACCGACGGGCGCTACGCCGTGGCCGGGTTGGATCGCAACGGCCTGCGCCCCCAACGCTACTGGATCGGCACCAACGGCCTGGTGGTGGTCGCTTCCGAGGCCGGCGTGGTGCCGCTCGACGAGTCGCAGGTTGCCGAGAAGGGGCGCCTCGGGCCCGGGCGGCTGCTGGCCGTGGACACGCTCGAGGGGAAGCTGCTGCGCAACGAGGAGATCAAGGCGCGCTACGCGCGCAAGCAGCCCTACCGCGAGTGGGTGGAGCGCTACGGCATCCCGGCCGGGCGCCTCACCGACCCGCTGGACGCGCGCGCCTGGGACGATGCCGAGCTGCTCGTCACGCAACGCGCCTTCGGCTACTCGAGCGAGGATTACGACCGCATCTTCGAGCCCATGGCCTTCCACGCGGCCATCCCGGTCGGGTCGATGGGCGACGACACGCCGCTGGCCGTGTTGTCCGAGCAGCCGCAGCAGCTCTACCGCTACTTCAAGCAGCGCTTCGCCCAGGTCACCAACCCGCCCATCGACCCACTGCGCGAGCGGCTGGTGATGTCGCTCAACACCGTGCTGGGCCCGCGCGCCAGCGTCCTGGAGGAGGAGCCCGAGGCGGCGCGCGTCATGCGCTTCTCCAGCCCCATCATCGACGCCGCCCAGCTCCGCGATCTACGCGAGCAGCAACAGCTTCAGACCGCCACGCTGCGCACGCGCTTCCGCGTGGAGGACGGCCCGGAGGCGATGGAGCTGGCGCTCGAGGATCTGGCGGACCAGGCGCAGGAGGAGATCGAGCGCGGCGTGAGCGTGCTCATCCTCTCCGACCGCGACGTCGACGACGCCTGGGCGCCCGTGCCGATGTTGTTGGCGGTCGGCGCCGTCCACCACCGGCTCCTGCTGGTGGGGCGCCGCACCAAGGCGGCCATCGTGTGCGAGACCGGCGAGCCGCGCGAGGATCACCACTACGCCACCCTGATCGGCTACGGGGCGGCCCTGGTGCACCCCTACCTGGCCTTCGCCAGCGCCCGCCATGCGGTGGCGAACGCCAAGCACATCGACCCCATCGACCCCGAGCTGGCGGTGAGCAACTACGTCCAAGCGGTGGAGAAGGGCCTGCTCAAGATCATGTCGAAGATGGGCATCTCCACCATCGCGAGCTATCGCGGCGCCCAGATCTTCGAGGCCGTGGGCGTGCACGGCGACGTCATCGAGCGCTACTTCTACGGCACGCCGAGCCGGATCGGCGGAGCGACGCTCGAGACCTTCGCCACCGACGTCCTTCGCTTCCACGCCGAGGCGTTCGGGGAGGCCAGGGGGCTGACGGACCGCGGCATCTACCGCTTCCGCAAGGCGGGGGAGTACCACGCGCTCAACCCGATGGTGTTCAAGGCGCTCCACAAGGCGGTCCGCAACGAGGACTTCGACGCCTTCCAGCAGTACGGGCGCCTCGTCGACGAGCGACCGCCGACCAACCTGCGCGACCTGCTCCAGGTGCGCCAGGCGGGGCCGGCACTGCGGCTCGAGCAGGTGGAGCCCAGCGAGAGCATCGTCCGCCGCTTCACCACCCAGGCGATGAGCCACGGGTCGGTCTCGCGCGAGGCGCACGAGACCCTGGCCATCGCCATGAACCGCCTCGGCGGCAAGAGCAACTCCGGTGAGGGCGGCGAGGATCCCGAACGCTTCGCGCCCTACGACCGCGACCGCCGCGAGCTGAGCCACGCGCCGGACTGGCACCCGCGCCAGGGCGACTGGGCCAACAGCGCCATCAAGCAGATCGCCTCGGGACGCTTCGGCGTCACGCCCCACTACCTGGTGAGCGCCGCCGAGCTGGAGATCAAGATGGCGCAGGGGTCCAAACCCGGCGAGGGGGGGCAGATCCCGGGCTACAAGGTGTCGGCCGAGATCGCCCGCATCCGCCACTCCGTCCCGGGCGTGACCCTCATCAGCCCCCCGCCGCACCACGACATCTACTCCATCGAGGACCTGGCGCAGCTCATCTACGACCTCAAGCGCGTCAATCGGGAGGCGAGAGTTGGGGTCAAGCTGGTGTCCACCGCGGGCGTCGGGACCATCGCCGCCGGGGTGGCCAAGGGGTACGCCGACAACATCCAGATCTCGGGTTTCGACGGGGGCACGGGCGCGAGCCCCCTGTCCAGCGTCAAACACGCCGGGGTGCCCTGGGAGCTCGGCCTCGCCGAGGCGCAGCAGGTGCTGGTGCACAACGACCTGCGCGGCCGCGTCACGTTGCGCGTCGACGGCGGCCTGAAGACCGGCCGCGACGTCGTCATCGCGGCGCTGTTGGGCGCCGAGGAGTACGGCTTCGGTACCACGGCGCTCCTCGCCACGGGCTGCGCCATGATCCGGCAGTGCCATCTCAACACCTGTCCGGTGGGTGTCGCGACCCAGGATCCCGAGCTGCGGCGGCGTTTCCAGGGGCAACCCGAGCACGTCATCACCTTCTTCCTGTACATGGCCCAGCAGGTGCGCATGATCCTGGCGGAGATGGGCGTGCGCCGCCTCGAGGACCTGGTGGGGCGGGTGGAGCTCCTCGACCCCAAGGTCAGCACGCCCCTCGCCAAGAACGTGCATCTCGACCTGCAGGCGGTGCTGCGCGACCCGGACCCGACGCGCACGCTTGCGCGCCGCAGCACCCAGCGCCGGAACGACCGGCCGGAGGCGGAGCCGCCGCTCGACGAGCGCCTGTGGCGCGACGCGGAGGCGGCCGTGATCCGCGGCGACCGGATCGAGCTGAGCTATCCCGTGACCAACCGGGAGCGCAGCGTCGGCGCCCGGCTGGCCGGCGAGATCGCGCGCCAGCACGGCGCCGCCGGCCTGCCGCCCGGCAGTGTGCGAGTGCGCCTGTCCGGCGCCGCCGGGCAGAGCTTCGGCGCGTTCGCCAACCACGGCATGTGGCTGACCCTGGAGGGGGAGGCGCAGGACTACGTGGGCAAGAGCATGGCGGGCGGGGAGATCGTGGTGCGGCCGCCGGCCGAGTCCCATCGCCCGCCGCACGACAACGTCATCGTCGGGAACACGGTGCTCTACGGCGCCACCGGCGGTCGCCTCTACGCCGCGGGCAAGGCCGGGGAGCGGCTGTGCGTGCGCAACTCGGGCGCGCGTGCCGTGGTCGAGGGGTGCGGCGACCACGGCTGCGAATACATGACCGGCGGCGTGGCGGTGGTGCTGGGCCGCGCGGGCCGCAACTTCGGCGCCGGCATGTCCGGCGGCATCGCCTACGTGCTGGATGAGGACGACACCTTCACGCAGCGCGTCAATCCCGGCATGGTGCTGCTCACACCCGTCACCGAGGGCGTCGACGAGGAGCTGCTGCGGGCCCTGCTGGAGCGCCACGCCGAGCGCACCGGGTCGCCGCGGGCGGCCTCCCTGCTCGAGGACTGGGAGCGGGCGCGCGGGCTGTTCCGCAAGGTGGCGCCCCACCCCTCGGTGGAGGACGCCACCGCCGAGGAGCAGGACGAGGTGGCGTTCGAACACCTGCTGCTCGAGGAGCTGCGCGCCGAGGGGGCCATCGGCGCCTGAGCCCCCCGGGGGCGGCGGCGCACGGCGAGGGGCCGCGTCCACCGGGTCGCGGCCCCTCGTTCTGCGGCCCCTCGTTCTGCGGCCCCTCGTTCTGCGGCGCCCGCGGGCCGCCGCTCAGCCGTAGGAGGCCACCGTACCGTCGAGCGCCGCCACCAGCACGCGGTCCCCCACCGGTAGGGGGCTGGCCTGCACCGCGCTGGGTGAGACCCGGTCCTTGAACAGCACCTGACCGCTGCGCGCGTCGATGGCTATCAGCTCGCCGCCCTCGGTCCCCAGGTAGAGCGTGCCCGCGGCGAGGGCCGGCGTGGCCGTGATGGCCGCGGGCATCTCGCGCGTCCATACGTCGTCACCCGAGCGCAGCGAGAGGCAGTGCAGGCGCTGGCCCCACGACACGGCGTAGACGTACTGGTCCCACAGCACGGGCGTGGCCCACAACTCGCCCTCGAGGTCGAAGGTCCACCGCACCTCGTGCCGGGCGAGGTCGAAGGCGTGCAGGGCACCCGAGCGTTCCGGGATGAGGAGCGTGCCGCGCGCGGCCGACAGGGTAGCGACCACCGGGCCGACCTCCACCTTGAAGCTCGAGGCACCGCTGGCCGCACGCACGGCGTGCACCCAGCCGTCGCGCGTGGCGAAGAACAGCAGGCCCGCGTGGACGGTGGGGGGCGTGGCGGCGGGGGAGCCCGCGTCGTGACGCCAAAGCGTTCCACCCTCGAGGTCCCACGCCTCGGCGCTGCCGTCGCCGCGCGTCAGCAGCAGGCGCCGGCCGACGGGCAGCACCCCGACAACGTCGGCGTCGTCGCGCCGCCACAAGAGCTCCCCGCGGGGCCAGCCGATGGCCTGCAGCGCACCGTCGCGACTGGTGACGAAGAGGTGGTCGTCGACGAACACGGGCGGTTGCCCGGCCTCGTCGACGAGCTCGAAACTGGCGTGAACCCCGCCGTCCGCGGGCCGCAGGACCGCCAGCGCGTCGCTGCGTTGCCCCACCAGCACGAAGCCGCCGGCCGCGGCAAGGCCGGCTGGCCACTGGGGTCCCTCCTCGAGCTTCACCGACCAGCGGCGTCGCAGACCCTCCGCGCCGGCCGGGCCCCGCGGATAGACGCCGCGCCTGCCGCTGCCGGCCATCGCGACGTGTGTCGCGCGGCCGCGTTGCTCGTCCCACAGGGCGCGCAACGTGTCCGCCACCGCGAACCCCGACAGCGGCCGCCGCCGCGGGTCCTTCTCGAGCAGCCCCCCGATCAGCCGGGCGAGCGCCTCGGGCACCGAGGGGTTGAGCTCGTCGGCCGCCGCCGCGGCGCCGTAGACGTGCTGGTATAGAACCGCCTGGTCGTTGTCGGCGTCGAAGGGCGCGGCGCCGGTCACCGCTCGGTAGAGCACGGCCCCGAAGGCGTACAGGTCGGTCGGCGCACCGGTCGGCTCGCCGGTGGCCTGCTCGGGGGCCATGTACTGCGGCGTCCCGAGAGTGAACCCGGTGCGCGTCAGCTCCCTGGAGCTCTCCGTGAGCTGCACCAGGCCGAAATCCATCACCTTGGGGTGGCCGAGGTGGGTCAACAGGATGTTGCGGGGCGTCAGATCGCGGTGCACCATGCCGAGGCGGTGCACGTAGCCGAGCGCCTCCGCCACCGTGATGGAGGCCGAGAAGAAGTGCTCGAGCGACTCTGTGTCGGCCTCCAGGGGGCCCAGATCGGTGAAGGGTCCGCCCTCGATGAGCTCCATCGCGAAATACACGTGCTCGCCCAGGCCGAGGTCGTAGATGCTGACGATACCGGGGTGGTTGAGCCGCGCCAGGGCGCGGATCTCGCGGCGGAAACGCTCACTGTCGGTGTCGGTGAGGTGCGGGCGCAGCACCTTGAGGGCCACGGTGCGCTCGAGGTGCCGGTCCTGGGCCCGGAACACCTGCGCCATGCCGCCGGCGCCGAGCGGCCCGAGGATGTCGTAGCGGTTGTCGACGACGTCGCCCGTTTGGAACATGCGGTGCGGCGGGCGCTCAGTGCTCTTCGAGCGTCTTGAGCAGCTCGGGGTCGAGCCGGCCCTCTTCGACCGCGCGGTTGAGCATCTCGATGCCGAGTCGCACGACCTCCGACTTCGACACCAGGCGTTCGGGGTTGGAGAGCGAGTAGGCCGTCTTGGTCAGGAGCGAGTCCTGGGCCTCCGTGATGACTACCTGGAGCCGCTTGCTTTTCTCCCGCTTGGGCACGAGATGCCTCCCGGATCGACATGCGTGGACCCTCACCATAGCAGGCCACGCAAATCCTTGACAATGTTCAGCTACCCAACTACACTAATCATACTGAGCATGTGTAACTTGCTCAGGATGTGGCATATCTCACAGGGAGTCGTGCGGAACCGGGCGGCACCTGACGCCGGCCGAGGGGCGAGCATGAGCGATCGCGACACTGTCCTGACCATCCGAGGAGGCGTCCCGTTGGAGGGACGCCTGCGCGTCTACAGCGCCAAGAACTCGGCCCTCTACCTGATGCTCGCCGCGCTGCTGACCGACGAGCCGGTGCTCCTGGAGGACGTGCCCGACCTGAGCGATGTGCGCGTCACCGAGGAGATCCTGCGCCACGTCGGCGTCGAGACGTCGTGGCAGGGGCGTGCACTTCACCTGCACGCCCGCCGCATCGGCACCTGCCACGCGCCCTACAGCCTGGTCAGCAAGATGCGGGCGAGCTTCGTGGCCATGGGCGCCCTGCTGGCTCGCTGCGGCGAGGCGCGCATCTCGATGCCCGGTGGCTGCGCCTTCGGCCCCCGGCCGGTGGACCGCCACCTCCAGGCCTTCCGGGACCTCGGCGCGACGGTGGAGGAGGACGGCGGCGACTTCTACGTCCGCCGCGACGGCGCGCTCCAGGGACACGTCAGCTTCGAGGCGCCCACGGTGGGCGGCACGCAGAACGTGCTGCTCGCCAGCGCCCTGGCGGGTGGCGAGGTGGTCATCGAGAACGCCGCGCGGGAACCCGAGGTCCCCGACCTCGCCGAGATGCTGTGCAGCATGGGGGCGGAGATCGAGGGGGCCGGCAGCTCCGTGATCCGTGTGCGCGGTGCCGAGCACCTTCGCGGCGTGCGCCACCGGCCCATCCCGGACCGCATCGAGGCGGGCACCTACCTCCTCGCCGCGGCCGCCACGCGGGGCCATATCACGCTCACGGGCGTGCGGCCCGGGCACCTCGCGGCCGTGCTCCATGCCCTGGCCGACAGTGGCGTGGAGGTCGGGAGCGGGGAGGATTGGGTCCACATCGATGCCCGCGGCCCCCTCAAGCCCACCGACATCGAGGCCGACGTGTATCCCAGCATCCCCACCGACCTGCAGGCGCCCTTCGGCGCCTTCCTGGCCACCGTGCCGGGCACCAGCACGGTGCGCGACGCGGTGTACCCCGATCGCTTCACGCATATCGACGAGCTTGCCAAGGCGGGTGCCCGCATGCGGTTGCACGAGCGTGTGCTGACCATCCACGGGCGGCCGTTGGTGGCGGCGACGATGCACGCGGCGGACATACGCGCGGGCGGAGCGTTGGTGGTGGCCGCGCTGGCGGCCGAGGGAGACTCGGAGATCCGCGGCGTGTCGTACATCGACCGCGGCTATGAGGACATCGCGGGCCGCCTGCGTGCGCTCGGCGCCACCGCGGGGCGGAGCCACGGCCACCAGCCCCTGGTGGTGACCGGCACCTACGGTTCGGCCTAGCCACCGGCCGCCCGCGGCGGGGTGCCGCGAGGCGGCGGCACCCACGAGCCGAAGTGAACGCGCGGCCGCACCCCCCGGGGGGAGCGGCCGCGCGTCTCCATCCGTGCCTGCCCCCTGGGGGCTCAGCCCACCCGCACCTTCAGCTGGTGGTGGCCGGTGGCACCGTCGGGAAGCGGGCGCTGGCGCTCGGCGGTCTGGCTGGTTCCGGTGCCGTCGACGGCCCGGACCTGCACCTGGTATTCGCCCGGGTCGGCCTGCCACTGGAACCCCCAGAGCGTCCACGAGAAGTCGTTCTCGGCCGGCCGCACCGTGGCACGCTGCCAGCTGCTGCCGCCGTCGAGCGACACCTCGACCTCCTCGACGCCGCGCAAGCCGGCGAAGGCGATCCCTCCGATGGCCGCCGTGCCGTCGTCCAGCATGGTGGCCGTGGCCGTATCGATGCGGCTCATGGTCTGCACGACCGCCTCGTCGCTCCAGCCGCGCTGCTGCCAGTACCCCTGGTAGTCCTGGTCGGCGAGCTCGATCTCGACCACCCACTTGACGTTCTTCATGCCGTAGATGCCCGGCGCCAGCACGCGGGCGGGGAAGCCGTGGTCGCGCGTCAGTGCCTCGCCGTTCTGGAAGTACGCCACCATGGTCCCCTCGCGCATGCCCACCTCCAGCGGGAACGAGTCGGAGTAGTTGTCCGCCGCGCGCAGGATGACCTCCGTGGCCCCGGACTGCACGCCCGCCATCGACAACAGGTCCCGCATGGGCACGCCCGTCCACAGGCTGTTGCCGATCAGGTCGCCCCCGACCTCGTTGGAGATGCAGGTGAGTGTGGTGCTGCGCTCCACCGACGGCAGGGCCTTGATGTCCTCGAGGCCCAGCGTCAGCGGGTGGTCGACCATGCCGTGGATCTTCAGGGACCAGCGGTCGGCCTTGACGCCCGGATTGAGGAAGTTCTTCGACACCACGTAATGGTCCTCGGTCGCGGTGATGGGGGCGCTCAGCCCCTTGATGCGCGCCAGGAGGCCGTCCAGGCCCGCGGCGCGGACCACGGCGCCGAGCAGCAGGCGCGCCACGCCCACCCCCGCGACCACCGCCAGCATCACCTGGCCCGAGCGCCCCAGCACGCTACGCCGCGACGCGTCGTGCGCCGCCGTCGCGCTTCCATGGGCAGGGAACAGCGCAAGCACCAGGCCATACACCACGCCGAAGCCCGCCGCCCACAACGCGGTGGACAGCGGCGGGTAGAAGTAGTTCCCGGGGGCGGTGCCGAACAGCCCGAGCCCCTCAAGCGGCAGGAGCACGAGTCCCACCAGGGCTGGCGTCGCCAGCGCCGGCACGACCACGCGCCAGGCGCGACCGAGTCGCAGGAGGGGGAGGGCGAGCGCCGACCACAGGCCCAGGTAGAGCAGCGCCATCACCACGAAGAGCGCGTACTTCGCGTACCCGCCCAGCCCCCAGGGGAGGGCGTGGATGAGGTTGAACATCACGGGCACGCCCAGCAGATGGGAGGTCAGGTCGAAGATCATGTCCACCGGCGTGCGGGCCTCGGCCAGGACGCGGGCGGCCATCATGGCGCCGCCGGAGACGAATGCGGCCGCGGCGCCAACCAGTAACCGGCGACGTGCCGGCGCGGTGGTGGTGCGGGTGCTGCTCATGGTCGGCCTCCTAACGTCGTTCTGCCATCGGTATAGCGCGTCGGACGGACGGGTTCCTCACGCTCCCGTCACGGCCGCCCGGAGCCCCCCTCGGTAGGCGGGGGCGCGTCCTCTTCGGCCTCGGCCTCCGTGCGCTCCTCACCGCGGTCGGCCGGGGCGCCGGCCGCGGCGCCCGCACCCGCATCGGTGGCGTCGGGGAGGGGGCGCTCGGGGTCGCCAAGGCGCCGACTGTCCGCGCGCTCCGCCGACGTGCCCCGGTCGCCCTCGGCCGCGGCTCCCGTGTGCTGCGGCGCGGCCGGGGGGGACCCCACTGTGTCGCCGGCGGCAACGGTGGCGCCGCCGGGTGTGCCTGCCGCCGCGGCGGCGGCAGGCTGCTCGCCGCCGGCCCCGGGAGCATCGCGAGGGCCCTCGCCCGCCGTCGCGCCACCCTCGTCAGCGTCTTCGCCACCGCCGTCGCCCCGGGGCTCGCCGACCGCCGAGGCGGCGGACCGACGGCCACGACCGGACGCCGCCGGCCGCCCGGCCGCCTCGCCGGCGGCGCGCGCCACGGCCTCCTCGGCATCGGGCCACAGCGCGGCCTCGGTGGCATCGTCCAGGAACGTGTCGGCCACGTGCTCGAGCGGGGATCCGTTGAACGCGAGGCGGCCGGGAGCCCCCGTCGGCCAGGCGCCAGGCTCGTTCGTCGCCGCCGCTGCCGCGGCGGGCGCGCGCGGGCGCGAGGCGACCCGACGCCGGAGCATCAGCCCCCCAGCGGCGGCCACCAGCCCGGTGACCATCAACACCAACCAGCCGAACCCCTGCGCCCTGGCACGGAAGCGCGGCAGCACGCCCTCGTCGATCGCCCGCTCCTGCGCCACCGCGTCGTGCGCCAACACGTCCACAACCGGCCGGCGCTGGGTGGCGCTGGAGAACGCCCAGGGAGACGGGTGAGGGCTCACCGCCCGCCAGGCGTCCGCGGCGAAGGGATCGTAGAGGCCCGCCACGGCGAAGGCCTCGACCTTGCGCGGCCGGGGGAGGCCCGTGTCCACCACCAGCGCGTTGCCGTCGACGCGTACCTCCACCTCCCGGCGCGGCCAGCCGGCGGGATCCCCGCCGGGCTGCGCCTGCACCACGAAGGCGCCGTCCCCGGTCAGCCGCAGGGCGACGTCCCAGCCGGTCCCCGAAGGCATACGCATGCCGGAGCCCGGTAGGAGCGTCTCGCTGCCTCCCGGGGCCGTGTCCAGGTAGACCTCGAGTACGGCGTTGGAGAACCCCTGCGGGAGGTCGGCGGGGTTGCCGAGCCCGCCCATCGCGACCCGCACCCGCAACACGTCGCCCTCCTCGAGGGTCACGCGCTCCAGGTCGAAGTCGGCCAGATCGGCGTAGACCGGGGCGGTAGGCGGCGCCAGGCTGCCGTCGCCCACCGCGTCCCCGATGGGGTCCTGCAGGTGGAGCGCGGCAAGCGCGAGGAGAACGAGATGGATCATGCCCGCACACCCGCCTTCCGCCCGAGCGTCCGGCTGCGCGCCAGCTCCACCAGCCAGGTGGCCAGCTTATCGCTGTCGTGCTGCGCATGTTGCCCGCCGCTGAGCAACGGCAGGCGCATCACCTCGATGCCGGCCTCGTCGAAGCGCTCCAGCGCCGGCGCCACCTCTTCGGCCCCCTGGCGGCGGTAGGCATCGCGCCGAGCGGCATCCACGGCGGTGCTGTTGAGCACCACCAGGTCCGGCGCCCGGCCCATGTGATCGCGCAGCGAAGCGACGTGATCGAAGGCGTCGAAGCCGTCGGTCTCGCCCGCCTCGGTCATGATGTTGCAGACGTAGGCCAGCACTCCGGGCGCCGCGGCGAGGGCCTCTCGCGCGGCGGGGACCAGGACGGGCGGCAGGATGCTGGTGAATAGGCTGCCGGGACCCAGCACCACCAGGTCGGCGCGCCGCACGGCGTCGACGACCTCCGGGAGGGCCTCGGGCGCGGCCGGTTCGAGCTCCAGCGCACGGGCCGGGCCGGCATGCTCGCGCGCGCGGCTCTCGCCCACCACCACGGTACCGTCGGCCTTGGTGAGCAGGAGCGTGACGGGGCGGGCCGTCACGGGGAAGACGGCACCCGAGAGGTTGAGCACCCGGTTCAGAACGCGGATGGCCTGGCCGAAGTCCCCCTCGACCTCGGTGAGGGTGGTGATGAGCAGGTTCCCGAAGGTGTGACCGCGCAGCTCCTCGCCACGCGCGAATCGGTACTGCAGCAGGCGCGCCACCTCCATCTCGTTGTCCGACAGCGCCGCCAGGCAGTCCGTGAGGTCTCCGGGCGACGGCATGTCGAATGCGACGCGGAGCCGCCCCGAGGAGCCGCCGTCGTCGCTTACGGCCACCACGGCAGTCAGGTTGGAGGTGTGCTCCCGCAGGCCGCGCAACAGCCGACTCAGTCCCGTGCCCCCGCCGAAGGCGACGACGCGCGGCCCCTTCGCCAGCGACAGCCGTCGGTGCAGCAGCACCGCCGCCTGGCGCGGGTGGGGCATCCAGTTCGACAGCAACGAGCGATTGAGGCGGGCCACCGCGACCACCGCCACCACCACGCCCAGCAGCGCCAGCAGCAGCGCCAGCCAGCCGCCGGCGCTCTTCCATGCGTGGCTCACCAGCACCGTCTCGATGGGGGTGGCGACCACGCGGCGCCGCTCGTTGAGGAGCCACAGCACCCCGCCGACCACGCCGAGCACGAGCATCATGGCGCCGGCCACGGCGAGCGCCACGTGCCGTTTGACGCCCATGCCCGGCGTCAGCCACAGGCGCCAGGTGAGCAGGCGCGCGACGCGGTCGCGCATCCCCCTCACGCCTGCTGCTCCTGCAACGCCTCCGGCAGGTCGCGGTGTTGGGTCTGGGTACGGAATCCGTCGGCGAGGTCGTGGCTCAGCCGCTCCACCACAGCCACCGAGCGGTGCTGGCCACCGGTGCACCCCACCGCCACGCTGTAGCTCGAGCGGCCACCGCCACGCGCGCGCATCGACAGCGCGCGCACCAGCGCGCGCAAGCGCCCGTACAGCTCCAGCGACGGCGGCGTGAAGACGTAGGCCTGGACCTCGGGGTCGGTGCCCGGAAGCGGCCGCAGCGCCTCGCTGTAGAACGGGTTGGGAAGCGACCGCACATCCAGCACCAGGTCGACGTCCGTGGGAAGGCCCCGCTTGTAGCCGAACGACACGAGTCGGAGCGTGAAGCCGCGGTCCGACCCGAAGCGATCGCGCAGCGACTGCGTCAGGTCCCGCGGGGAAAGGTCCGTGGTGTCGATGACGACGTCCGCGAGCGAACGGAGCGGCTCGAGGACGCGGCGCTCCTGCGCCAGATCGGACACCAGCGTGCCCTCCGCCAGGGGGTGGGTGCGGCGCGTGAAGTTGTAGCGCCGCACCAGGGTGGGGTCCGAGGCGTCGAGGAACACCACGGTGGGGGACAGGCCGTCCGCCCGAAGCGCCTCGAGCGCCCGCGGCGCATCGGGCAGGAAGCGGCCGGCACGGATATCCACGCCGATGGCTAGCTCCTGATCGGCGTTGTCGACGGAGGACACCAGGTGGCCCCACAACGCTGGCGGCAGATTGTCGACCGTGTAGAAGCCGATGTCCTCGAGCGCATGCAGCGCCGTCGTCTTGCCCGAGCCGCTGAGCCCGGTGAGGATGACGAGGACCTGGCTCACGGGGCCGCCATCCCCGCCACCGCGCCGCCGCTCGGTCGCCAGCGGCACGCGACCACCGTGGCCTCCTCCTCCACGATGGCCGCGTCGCCGACCACGCCCAGAAGCGTCCCGGGGCACAACACCACGGACCCTGCACCCGTCTCGACCGCGACCGCTGGGCGGCCGGCGAGCTTCGTCTGGCGCGCCCGCAGGCGGACCGGCCAGGAGCGTGCGGGGGACAGATCGTCGGCCTGCAACACGGCCCAGCGAGTGCCCGCGTACACCACACGAGCGCGCTGCCCGGCGACCTCCACCCGGAAATCACCGACGCCGGCGCCGTCCGGCTGCCAGCGGCTCGGCTTGATGAACCCCACCTGCCGCTCCACACAGCCGCGGACGGGCGCCGCGAGCGTCAGCGGCACGCTGACCGCTTCCTTGGTCACGCGCCCGCGCAACACACGCGCCATGGCGTCCGCCGTCTCGCGATCCAGGAAGCAACCGAGCCGGACGCGCACGTACTGCTTCCCCTGACTCATGGCGAACTCGGTGTAGCCATCGAGCCCCAGCGTGCGGAGCTCGGCGGCGGCGGCGCGGGCCTCCCGCAGGTCGCGAAACGCGACGGTCTGAACGGTCCACGCATCCACCGGCGTCTGCGCGGCGGCGACGCCGAGACCGGCGGCCAGCACCACGGCCAGCAACCTCAGGGGCCGCCGCACACGCGCGAAACGGCGGTGCGGCACCTCAGCCCCCCACGGCGTCCGCCGCCAGGCGCCGGAAGTTCGCCAGCAGCCGCAGCCCCACCCGCTGGCTCTTCTCGGGGTGGAACTGCACCGCGTGAAGGGCGCCGGAGCAGACGGCGCTCTTGAACTCCACACCGGCATAGCTGGTGAGCGCCCCGGCAACGTCGAGCTCGTCGAAGGCCAGGTAGTACGAGTGCGCGAAGTACACGAATGCTCCGTCCGGGATCCCCTCCAGCAGGGGCGGCGCCCGGCGGGGACGGATCTGGTTCCAGCCCATCTGCGGCACGCTGTCGCGCCCCTGGGGGAAGCGCCGCGCGACGCCGGGCAGGACGCCCAGGCCGGGCACGCCGGGCGCCTCCTCGGAGGCCTCCGCCAGCAGTTGCAGCCCGACACAGATGCCGAGGAAGGGGCGGCCCGCGCGGATGTGCTCACGCACCACCGGCTCGAACCCCGAGGCATGGAAGGCGCCCATGACCTGCCCGAAGTGGCCCTGGCCGGGGAGCACCAGCACGTCCGCCGCGGCACCCACCGCGGGATCGCTCGAGCGGCAGGGCTCGAGCCCCGCCGTGGCGAGGGCGCGCTCGACGCTGTGCAGATTGCCCGCCCCGTAGTCGATGAGTACGGTGCGCACGCCTACAGCACCCCCTTGGTGGAGGGGAGCGCGTCGTGCGTGACGCGCGTGGCACCGTGCAACGCCCGCGCGAAGGCCTTCACCACGGCCTCGCACACGTGGTGCGTCTCCGCACCGGCGAGCACCCGCACGTGGACGGTGGCGCCGGCGTGGTTGGCGAAGCCCCGCAGGAACTCGCGCAGGTGGTAGGCGTTGAATCCCTGGGCGTCCCCGACGTACCCCGCGGGCTCGAAGGCGAGGTAGGGGCGGCCAGAGAGGTCGATCACCACCTGAGCCAGGGTCTCGTCCATGGGGACCAGCGCGTCGGCGTAGCGCTCGATGCCGGTGCGGTCGCCGAGCGCCTGGGCGACGGCGTCGCCCAGTGCGATGCCGCAGTCCTCCGCGAGATGGTGCACGTCCACGTGCAGGTCGCCCTCGGCCCGCACCTCGAGCGTGACCCTGCCGTGGCGCAGGACCTGTTCGAGCATGTGATCGAGGAAGCCGTGCCCGGTGGCCGCGGAGCCGCCGGCGCCGGCGTCCAGCTCGAGGCGCAGCCGGATGTTCGTCTCGCGCGTGACGCGTTCGATGTGCGCCTGCCTAGTCATGAACGACCTCCGGCGCCAGGGCTCCGGTGAGCGCGCCCAGGAACGCGTCGTTCTCCGCGGGCGTGCCCACGGTGACGCGGAGGCAACCCTTCAGGCCGGGCAGGTGGTCCTGGCGCCGGACGACCACCCCCGCCTCGAGCAGCGCGTCGTAGGTGGACGACGCCCGCGCCACACGGAAGAGCAGGAAGTTCGTCACCGACGGGAACACCTCGACCTGGGGCAGGGCGGCCAGTGCGCCGCGCAGGCGCTCGCGCTCGGCGCGAGTGCGCGCCACGCGCGCCTCCGTGTAGCCGGGCTCCTCCAGCACGCTCAGCGCCACCGCCGCCTGCAGGCTGGAGAGGGAGAACGGGAGCAGCGCCTTGCGCACCTGCTCCGCCAGCTCCGGGGCCATGAGCGCGTAGCCGATGCGGGCGCCGGCCAGCGCCTCGGCCTTGCTGAAGGTGCGCACGCTGATGGCCCGGCCCGGGTAGCGCCGCACCAGGGGCCGCATGTCGCTCCCCGAGAAGTCCGCGTAGGCCTCGTCCAGCACGATGATCCACGCCTCGCCGGCGTCCTCGAGCAGGGGCAGCAGCGCGGTCTCGGGGAACTGGTTGCCCGTGGGCGCCGCCGGGTTGGCAAGGAACAGGACACCGCGCCGGCCGCGCATGGCGGCGCGCAGCCGATCCACCGGGAGCGCGAATCCGTCGCCGAGCGGTACCTCGACCAGCTCGGCGCCGAGCAAGCGGGCCTGCAGGGCGTACACCGGGAAGGTCGGAGACACGCTCAGCACCGTCTGGTCGATGCCGGCGACGATGACGAGCGCCTGCAGCAGGACATTGGAGCCGTTGGCGACGACCACGCCGGCGGGGTCCCAGTGATGGCGCCGCGCCAGGGCCCCCTCGAGCGACACCGGATGCAGCTCGGGGTAGCGATGGAAGGCGACGGACGCGAGGCGCTCCACCACGCGCGCCTTGAGGGCGTCCGGGAGGTCCAGGGGGCTCTCGTTCTGGTCGAGCTTGACCGGCTCGGAGCGGGGGTCGAAGTGGTAGCGCGTCAGCGCGCGCACGGCTTCACGGATGCTCATGACGCCAGAGTAGCGCACGGCACGCTCGCAGGCGCGTTCGGGCTACTGCCCCGAGGCGTTCCCGAGCTTGTCCTGAGCGGCCTGGCGGACCTGCGCCAGGTTGGGCTCGAGCGATGGGTCGAGCTTCAGTGCTGCGTCGAAGGCGTCCAGTGCCTCCCGATAGCGCCCCAGGCCGTAGTAGGTCAGCCCCATGTTGAGCTGCGCGCGGGCGTTCTCGGGATTGGCCGCCAGCGCCTTCTGGAGCTGCTCCAACGCAAGATCGTAGCGCCCGAGCTGCAGGTGCGCGTAGCCGAGGTTGTTGAGCACGATGTCGCTGTCGGGGAACGACTCCAGCGCCTTCTGGTAGTCCGCCAACGCGGTCCGGGGATCGCCGGTGAGCTGCTCGGCATACCCCAGGTAGAAGGCCGTGAGACCGTTGTCGTCGGTCTTGCCGGCGCGGGCGAAGGCGGAGGCCGCGGCGGCGTAGTCCTGAACCTCGAGCGCGTACAGCCCCTGTTGGAAGGCCGCGCCGCCCTCCTCGCTGAACGCCACCTGCTGCCCCCCCGTGAGCTGGCTCTGTTGCTCCAGGAGCGTCAGGCCGCGCTGCGCCAGCGCCTGCTTCGGATCGATGCTCAGCGCCTGCTCCAACGCCGTCCTGGCCTCGTCGAGGCGCCCGACGCGGCTCAGCGCGATGCCGTAGTAGGTCTGCAGCTCGGCGTCCTGCGCGTTGTCCGCCACCAGCGGCCGCAGCAGCTCGAGCGCCGCCCCCGCACGCCCCGCGGAGAGGTAGAGCTTGGCGAGCGCGCGCTGGGCGGTGACGTCCGTGCCGGAGACGCTCTCGAAGGTCTGACGGGCCGCGTCGATCTTGCCCTGGCGGGCCTGCGCGACGGCCAACAGGTTGGCGATGGCGGCGTCGTCCGGGAGGGCGGTGTGCAACGGCCCGAGCACGGCCTCCGCGTCGGCGAAGGCGCCACTTCGAACCAGCAGCTCACCCTCGGTACCCTTGAGCACCTGCGCGTCCGGGTAGGCGCCGAGCCCCTGCCGCACCAGCGCGAGCGCCCCGTCGAGCTGACTGTCCGGCAGCAGGCGCGCCTGGGCGTAGAGACCGGGTGAGACCGCCAGCGGTTCCCGCACCGCCTGCTGCAGGTACGCCAGGGCCCCCGCGGCGTCCCCGCTGGCGATCACGCGGCGGATCACGGCCTGACGCAGCACCAGCGATTCGGGCAGCGCCTTCTCCCCGCGGCGCAACACCTGCAGGGCCCGCTGGTCGCCCGACTGCATGGAGGCGAGCTGGATGTAGGCATCGAGCATGCGCGGATAGGCCGTGAGCGCAGCCTCGAGATCGGCCGAGGCCTGATCGCCGTCGGTGGCGACACGCGCCATGCCGGTGAGGGCCACGGCATGCGCCGGGTTGATCTTGAGCGCCCGCTCGAAGGCGGCCTGTGCCAGGTCCTGCTTGCCGGAGGCCGTCTCCACGACGCCCAACACCACCTGAACCTCGACGTCGTCCGGCGCGGATTGGGCCGCCTGTTGCGCGACCGCCTCGGCCTTCTGGGTGTCGCCGCTGAGGGCCAGCAGGCGGGCGTACTCGGCGCCCACCCAGGCCGACTCGGGATCGAGCTGGGCGGCTGTCGCCAGGTCGTCCGTGCGGGCGCCGGGCAGGCGCGAGGCCGCACGCGCCACGGGCGCCAGGCTGGGGAGCGAGGGGGTCTGGGCCGCGGCGGCGTCGATCCGGCCGAGCACGGTGGCGCCCAGGTCCGGCACCAGCGCCTTGGCCACGGCGGCGGCCGCGGCGCGGGCCAACCCCGCCGGGCTCGCGTCCAGGGCCGTGACGCTCACGGTCTGGGTGCCGCCCGGCGTGTGCAGGCTCACGACCGCACCGCCGCCGCCCTGCACCACGCCGTCCACCACCACGTCGGCCTGGAAGAGCTTCATCGCCGTGGCGATGGGGTCGAGCTTGGCCTCGCCGGCCCGCTGGGCCACCAGCGCCGCGTCGCCCACGGCCGGCACGAAGACGTTGGGGATCTCGTTGAGGGCCCGTTGCAGGGCGGTCGGCAAGCCCAGCGTGTAGGCCTGCACCGAGGTCGCCGAGTCGAAGGGGAGGATCACCACCCGCATGGGAGCGGGGGTGGAAGTCTGGGCGAACGCCAGGCCGCTCGCCGCGACCAGCAGGGTGAGGAACAAGCGCAGTCGGTACGTCATCGCACAGGAGGATACCACCGGGGCCGTGAGAACCCTAAGACCCGCCTGGGTCGGGGTTCAGGCGGAAGCCGGCGGGCAAGAGCTCGGCCACCGTGAAGCGCCGGACGGCGCCCCGGTGGTTCACCAGGTAGACCGTGGCGTCGGGCGCGAACTCGTAGAGCACCTGCCTGCACGCCCCGCAGGGGCTCGCCGGAGCGTCGGACTCGGTGTAGACCACGACCTCGCTGAAAGAGCGGCCCCCGGAGGTCGCCAGGGCCTGGACGGCGGACTGCTCGGCACAGCGCGACAGCCCGAAGCTGCCGTTCTCCACGTTGCTCCCGGGGAACACGCGGCCGTCCGCGGCGCGCAGTGCGGCGCCCACCCGGAAGCCCGAGTAGGGGGCGTAGGCGTGCGCGTGCGCCTCGCGGGCCGCCTCCAGAAGGTCGGCGGGCGCCCGGTCGCTCACCGCAGGAACCCCAGGCGCACCAGCAGCGGCGGCCCGAGCACCGCCAGGCCGACCAACAGCGCCGTGATCGAGGCGATCAGCACGGCGCCGGCGGCCATGTCCTTGGCGGCGGCGGCGAGCTCGTGACGCTCCGGTGAGGCCAGGTCGACGACGGCCTCCAGGGAGCTGTTCGAGAGCTCGGCCACCAGCACCAGGCCGGCGGCCAGCACCACCGGCACCAGCGGCGCCCCGAGCCACCACGCCAGCCCCAGCGCGACCGCGCCGATGGCCGCCTCGATGCGCAGGTTGGGCTCGCCCGCGAGGGCGCGACCGATGCCGCGGGCGGCGTGCCCGAAAGCCACCAGCAGGCGCACGGGGCTCAGCGCTCCGCGGGCGCGGGGCCGCGCTGGGCGCGCGCCAGGATCGCGAGGACGCGCGTCTGCGCGTCGAGGAAGGGTTGCCATGCGGCCTCCGTGGGGTGGTCGAAGCCTCGCAGGTGGGTCAGGCCGTGAGAGGCCAGCACCAGCACCTCGCGCTCCAGGTCGTGTCCGTGCTCTTCCGCCTGGCGCGCGGCGGTGTCGAGGCTGATGAGGATGTCGCCGAGGTGGGGAACGACGGGGAAGCCCGCGTCGTCCGGCTCGGACGTAGGGTAGGAGAGCACGTCGGTGGGACCCGGGACGCCCCGGTCCGCGGCGTTGCGTGCCGCGATGGCGTGATCGTGCGTCAGCACGACCGTCACATCGCGCCGCGCCAGCCCGGACTCCGACAGCAGCTGCCGGAGGCAACCGCGCAGGCGCTCAACCCGCGGGTACCGCTGCGTCTCGTCGAGGATCTCCACTGCCACGGCGAAGCCCCTTGATCTCCTCTGCGCTCGGGTAGCTGATGCGGCGGTGCAGGATGGCCGTCAGCATCCGTTCGAAGGTGTTGGTGATGATCTCCAGGTCGTGGAAGTTCAGCGGGCTCTCGGAGAGCTGCTCGTCCTGCAGCCGCTGGTCGATCAGCCGCTCGATCATGGCGCGGATGCTGGACTGGTTGGGCTCGGCCAGCGTGCGCGAGGCCGACTCCACCGAGTCGGCCAGCATCAGCACCGCCGTCTCCTTGCTGTGCGGCTTCGGCCCCGGGTAACGGAAGTTGAGCTCCTCGACGTTGGCCGCGTCCTCCAGCGCACGCTTGTAGAAGTAGCTGAGGACGGTGGTGCCGTGGTGTTCCCCCACGTAGGGCTCGAACTCCTTGGGCAGGCGGAACTCGCGAAGGAGCTCGAGCCCGTCGCGCACGTGGCTGGTGATGATGAGGTAGCTCAGGTGGGGGCTGAGCTGGTCGTGCGGGTTCTCCCCGCTGAACTGGTTCTCGACGAAGAAGTGGGGCCGCCGCATCTTGCCGACGTCGTGGTAGAGCGACCCGACCCGCGCGAGCAGGGCATTGCCGCCGATGTTCTTGACCGCCTGCTCCACCAGGTTGCTGATGATGAGGCTGTGCTGGTACGTGCCCGGCGCCTCGATGAGCACCCGCTGCAGCAGCGGGCTGGTGGGACTGGAGAGCTCCACCAGCCGATAGTCGGTGAGGAATCCGAAGCCGCTCTCGGCCAGCGGCAGCAGGCCGAGAGCGGTCACGCCCGCCAGGGCCCCCCCGGCAAGCATGATGGCGGCGCCGATCAGCGCCCCCGTGACGCTCATGCCGCCCCCGACCATGACCAGCACCAGCATGGTGACGCCGGCCCCGAAGCCGCCCGCCACCCCCGCCAGCAGCAGGGCCACGCGGCTCTTCACGGTGGTCACCGTGAGGCACGCCACCACCGAGCCCACCAGGGTGCTGCCGAGCGCGAAAAGTGGCGCGGACGGCACCATCAAACCGGCGGCCAGCGCCATCCACACGGCCCACATCAGGCCCGCGCCCTCGGACACCAGCACGGCCACCACCAGCGGCACGAGCAGGGCGAAGAGGAAGCTGCCCGAAGCGAGCACCGCCACCCGTTGCACCACCAGCACGACCAGCGTGAGCACCACCAGGAAGGTGAGCTGCGACACCCGCGTCTGGTGCCGCAGGGCCCGGAACACGTAGAGCAGGGGCGCGGTCAGTATGGCGCCCAGCAGCAGGCAGCCGAGCAGGATCCACACCGTCTGCATCGCCTGGGCAGCGCGGGCGCTGTAGAGACCGACGGCCTCCAACACCCGCAGGTTGTCCTCGGTGAGCGGGTCACCCTCGCGCACGATGACCTGCCCCGCGCGCAGCGACTGCATGGCGGGCTGAACCGCCGATCCGGCTGCGTCCCGGGCGGCCGAGGTGAGCTTCTCGTTGGGTACCGAGGTGGCGACGAGGCGGCGTTCGAGCACCAGCCGCGTCTCCCGCTGGCGGTCGCTCGGGGCGCGCTGCATGGCCTGCTGGATCAGGCCGTCGATCTCGTCGGCGCGGATCCCGTTGGGTTCGCTGTAGCGGCTGATGACGAAATCGATCACCTGCGCCGGCAGGCCGGACGAGGTGACGCCGGCACTCACCAGGGCCTGGACTTCGGGGTCACTGGTGTAGACCGTCTCGATCTGCGCCCGCGCGGCCTGGCGCTCGCGCTCGGTGGCGATGCGATCGATGACCTGCGTGTCGACGGGGGCCACGAAGCTCTGCGGGCTGGCCTCGCCGACCCGCAGCGGTGTGCGCTGCCGAACGCCGTAGACGCTGTACAGCAACGCCGTGATGGCGACGAGGCCGAGGGCGGCGAGCACCCACGGCCGCAGGTCGCGCCGCGCGGCCCTAGCCATGCTGCTCGTACGCCAGGATGATCTGGGCAACCAGCGGATGGCGGACGACGTCCGCCTTGCTGAAGGTGATGAACTCGATGCCGTCGATGCCGCGCAGGATGCGCGCCGCCGTGATGAGGCCGCTCGACACCGTGCCGGGGAGGTCGGTCTGGGTGGTGTCGCCGGTGACGACGACCTTGCTGTTGAACCCCATGCGCGTGAGGAACATCTTCATCTGGTCCGGTGTCGTGTTCTGCGCCTCGTCGAGGATGATGAAGGCATCGTTGAGGGTGCGGCCACGCATGAACGCCAGCGGCGCCACCTCGATGGTACCCAGCTCCAGCAACGCCTCCACCCGATCGGTGGGCATCATGTCGTAGAGCGCGTCGTACAGGGGGCGCAGGTAAGGGTCGATCTTGGCCTGCAGGTCCCCGGGCAGGAAGCCGAGCTTCTCCCCGGCCTCCACCGCGGGCCGGGTGAGGATGATGCGCTTGACGCGCCGGTGCGTCAGCGCCTCCACCGCCATCGCCACGGCCAGGTAGGTCTTGCCGGTGCCGGCCGGACCGGCGCCGAAGACGATGGGGTTGTGGGTGATGGCCTGCACGTAGCGACGTTGCCCGGCGGTCTTGGGGCGTGCCCGGCCCGGGAGCTGCGGCAGGTCGGCACCGGCCTCACCCTCCTCGGGGAGGGCGCGCAGGTCGCTGTGCTCGAGCTCGGTGAGCGAGAGGCGGCCACCGCTGCGCACCGTGTCGAGCAGCGTGCGGAAGGTCCGCGCGGCCTCGTTCACGGCCAGCTCGTCGCCGCTGAGGCGCACCTCGTCGCCGCGAGCCACCACGGTGGCCGCGAGCCGGCTGCGCAACAACTTGAGGTTCTCGTCGTTTTGCCCGAACAGCGAGAGCGCCTCTGCCGGGCTCCGGAGCTTCAGCGTGACCGAGGTCGCGATGGTTTCCTCCCGTATCGGCGCTTCGACGCCGGTTCGTCGAGGATCTCGTGCCAGATGAGTCCGCGCACGATGGAGCGGCGGTCGAACCGCAACAGATCCCCGGCGCCCATTTTAGCGCCACGGCGGTCCCCGAGGGGTCGCGTGCGGACAGCGCGCAACGCGTAGGGGGAGCCGCGGTGGGAGGCCGCAGGAGCCCGGCGCACGGAGGCGGCGGTCCAGCCGGCCGAGGCCGCGGCGCGCCGGCCGCGCGGCGGGAGCCCCTCGCGCCCCAGGCTGTCGTGGGCGTGGGGGCCGGCGGGCGGCGCGGCGGGGCGGGGGACCCGCCCGGCGGCCGGTCCGCCCCCCTCGCGGCCGAGACCGCCAGGCCGGCTCGCCTCGGGCCGCTCCATCAGGCCGCGCCCGAACGGGTCCTCCGGCACGAGTGTTCCCTGGCGGGGCCCTAGCAGGGTGCCGGACGGGGTGCCGGACGGGGTGCCGGACCGGGTGCCCGACGGGGTGCCGGACGAGGTGCCGGACGGTGCGCCCGCGCTGGTGCGGCCGCCGGCCTGGGCGTCGCGCACGCGCCTCTGCGCCTCCCGCAGCCAGGCCGGCGTGTCCTGGTCGCCGCCCGCGACGGGCCCGGTCGGCCGTTCTCCGGGCGCGCCGGTGCCCTGCGTGGGGGGCCCGCCGGGCCGTTGCGGCGCGCCGCCGGGGCGCGTCGTCGGCGGCCGCCCGCGGCCGCGCATCACGCGCGACAGCAGCGGCAGCACGAAGAACACCACCAGGAACAGCAGCGTCAGCAGGGCGTCGAAGTTGATCTTCACGACTCGTCGTCACCCCTCATCCCGGCCGCGTCCCCGATGCTGCCGCGCATCGAGGTGTCGGACTGGATGTTCTGCAGGTTGTAGTAGTCCATCACGCCCAGGTTCCCGTCGCGGAAGGCCTGCGCCAGGGCGCGCGGCACCTCCGCCTCGGCCTCGACCACCTTGGCGCGCATCGCCTCGACCTGGGCGCGGTTCTCCTGCTCGGCCGCCACGGCCATGGCGCGGCGTTCCTCCGCCTTGGCCTGCGCCACGCGCTTGTCGGCCTCGGCCTGATCGGTCTGGAGCTGGGCCCCGATGTTCCGGCCGACGTTCACGTCCGCGATGTCGATCGACAGGATCTCGAAGGCGGTGCCCGAATCCAGCCCCTTGGCCAACACCGTCTTGGAGATGCTGTCGGGGTTCTCCAGCGTGTTCTTGTGGCTGCCGGTGGAGCCGATGGAGGAGACGATCCCCTCACCGACACGCGCGATGATGGTCTCCTCGCCGGCGCCGCCGACGAGCCGCTCGAGGTTGGCGCGCACCGTGATGCGGGCGGTGGCGATGAGCTCGATGCCGTCCTTGGCCACGGCGCTGACGTTGGGCGTCTGGATGACGCGCGGATTGACGGACACCTTGACCGCGTCCAGCACGTCGCGGCCGGCGAGGTCGATGGCGGCGGCCCGGTCGAAGGGCAGCGCGATGCGTGCCTTGTCCGCCGCGATGAGGGCGTCCACCACGCGGTCGACGTTGCCCCCCGCCAGGAAGTGCGCCTCCAGCTCGTTCTGCCCCACGTCGATGCCGGCCTTGTCGGCCTTGATGAGCGGCAAGATGATCTTGACGGGCGGCACGCGCCGCAGCTTCATGGCGACGAGGCTCAAAAGCCCGACGTGCACGTCCGCGGCCACGGCCGAGATCCACAGGCCGATGGGGATGACGGTGAAGAGCACCAGGAAGAACAGGATGATGGCGCCTGCAACGATGAGCAGGGTGGTGGAATCCATGATCGCCTCCTAAGCGGCGGGGGGGTCCTCGTCGAGCTGCTGGGCCCGCACGATGACACGCATGCCCTCGACCCGCAGCACCGTGATGACGCTGCCGGCCGGGATGAAGTCGCCTTCGCTGACCACGTCGACGCGTTCGCTGTCGAAGCGGGCCACGCCGGCCGGTCGCAGATCGGAGAGCGCCACGCCCGTAGCGCCCTGCAGGTAGGCCTTGTCCGCGGACGCGGGGAGCCCCGGCCCCGCCACGGCGGGCGCGTTGGTGATGCGCGTGGTCAGCCGGAAGGCCGCCGCCACGCGGCTGTTGGGCAGCACCCACAACAGGGCCGCCATGAGGCCGCCGCCGAAGAGCGCGCTCCACCCCAGCACGCTGACCGCCGAGTCCTGGAAGATGCGGATCACGGCCACGATCACCGCGGCGATGCCGAGCACGCCCGCCACCCCGAAGCCCGGGATGATGAGCACCTCGGCGGCCAACAGGACCACACCGAGCACGATCAACATGATGTCCAGCGGACCGGCCGGGGTGGCCACGAAGGCGCTGGTGGCGAGCAGCGCCAGCGCCACCAGACCCAGCCCTCCCGGCACCCCGAAGCCGGGGGTGAAGATCTCGATGAGCAATCCGCCGATGCCGATGACGAGCAGGGCCGCCGCGATCACCGGGCTGGCGAGCCAGGTCCCCAGGCGCTCCGTGAGGTTGGGTTTCAGCCGCACCACGGCCGCCCCCCCGTAGCCGAACTGTTGCAGCGCGTCGCGCACGCTGCCGGCCTGGGTGTCGGCGATGCCGTTGTCCACGGCCTGCTGCGCGGTGAGCGTGACGAGCTCCGAGCTGGTCGAGAGCCCCGGGATCTCGATCTTCTGGTCCACCATCCCCTCGGCCACCTGGGCGTTGCGGCCCCGCGCCTCGGCCACGCTGCGGAACTCGCCACGCATGGCCGAGTTGAACTTCTCGTCCACCGGCTTGGCGCCGGTGGGGGTGAGGGTGATGGGGAGCGCCGCGCCGATGGAGGAGCCGGGCAGCATGGCGAGCTTCTCGGCGCTCATGGCGATCAGCGCGCCGGCGCTGAAGGCGTTCTGCACGACGGCCAGCGTGGGCACCTGGGCGTCGTTGAGGATGCTGTCCACGATGGCCTGCATGGCGGTGATCTGGCCGCCGGGCGTGTCGAGGAGGAAGAGCAGGGCCAGGGGCTGCTCCTGGTTGGCCCTCGTCACCCGCGACGCCACGAACTGGGCCGTGGCGGGGGTGATCTCCGTGTCGATGGGGACGAGCCACACGGCGTTTCCGGCCTGGGATTGGGCGAGAACCCGGCTCCCACCGAGGACGAGCAGGGCTACCGTGGCCACCACGAGCGCGGGAATGCCCCGCCGCAGAGAAGGGATCACGCGCTCACTGTAGCACGCGTGGCGCGCCCCGATTGAGGCGTAGTGCGCTGTCAGGCACGGGGTTTCTGGCCCGTTTTCGGCATCTGGGGACGGTGCCCGCGGGTCCGAGGTGCCCCGCGGGCTCGGCACGACCCACGGGCGCCCCGCACGCCCCCACGGTGCCGCGGTCCGGCGGCCGCCTGGCGGCGCCGGGGCGCCATCGACCCGGCGCAGGCCCCGGGCGCTCGGCGGCCCGGTCCGCGCCTCAGTCGAGCACCGCCGGCGCCGCCCCCTCGTTGCTGGTTCGCAACTTCAGCACGGGCACGAACAGCGTCACCACGAAGCCGACCAGCACGACCGCGATGAGGTCGCGATAGATCCTGGTGACCGCCTCCGCGAAGGCCTGCTTGATGGCGCCCGTCACCTCCGCGGCGACGGCGCCCGCCTGCTCCTGGAGGCGGTCGTGCGTGGCCATGAGGAAGGCATCCTGCGCCTGTGCGCCCTGGTTGATCGCCACGGTGCCCTGGGCGATCACCCCGAGCTTGGCGACCGCCGGCATGGGGCTGGCCTCCACCACCCGGCGCAGCTCCGCCGGATCGCCGGAGTGCACGGCGTCCGCCAGGGTCTGGTACTGCGCGTCGAACGCCTGCCGGATCTGCGTCTGCACCTGGTCCAGCCCCTGCGCGTTGAGTCGGTCGCCGCCCCCGAAGGCCGAGGTGTCCATCCCGGCCGGCGCCCGCATGGTGGCGAACGACGCCGCCAGGCCGGTCGCCAGCACGGTGCCCATCACGGCCGCACCCACGGTGCCGCCGATCTGCCTGAAGAACTGCGAGGCGCTCGTCGCCTGCCCCACGCGCCGCTCGTCGACGGCGTTCTGGATGGCCAGGGTGTACAGCGGCAGAGAGGGCCCGATGCCGAGGCCGGCGACCACCATGTAGATGGTCACGCGCCAGTAGGGGGTATCGGGCGTCATGGACGCGAACAGCACCATGCCGAGCGCCAGGATCACGGTGCCGATGAGCATGAACATCCGGTAGCGACCGAAGGCGGAGACGAGCTGCCCGGAAACGATCGAGCCGAACACCAGACCCAGGGACAACGGGATCAGGCTCACGCCGGCCTTCGTGGCGGACACGCCGATGACGTTGACCATGAACAGCGGCAGGAAGATGAGCGAGGAGAGGAAGGCGGCCCCCAGGAAGAACAGCGCCAGGTTGGAGGTCGAGAACACCCGGTTGCGGAACAGCGTCAGGTCGAGGATGGGGTTGGGTGAGCGCAGCGAGCGCACCACGAACAGCACCAGGGCCAAGGCACCGCCGGCCAGCAGTCCCACCGTCACGCCGCCTCCCCACGGGTATGTCGTCTTGTCGAGCTGCAACGCCAGCACGATCGGCACCAGGCCGAGGATCAGCAGCGCGGCCCCGAGGAAGTCGAGGCGCTTGCGCTCGCCGCGCGGCTCGAGCGGGGGCATGCGGCGCAGCAGGAACCACAGAGCCACAGCGCCGGTGGGCACGTTGACGTAGAACACCCAGCGCCAGCCGGCCACGCCGGGGATGATGCCGCCGGCGTAGTCCGTCAGCAGACCCCCGAGCCAGGGCCCCAGCACGCTGGCGATGCCGAAGGTGGCACCCACCAGCCCCTGGTAGCGACCGCGCACGTTGGGCGGGAAGAGGTCGGCGATGATGATGAACGCCATCGAGAACAGCCCGGCGCCCCCGATGCCCTGCAGCGCGCGGAAGATGATCAGCTGGCTCATGCCGTCGCCCAGCAGGGGCAACGTGCCGAACTCGCCCGACAGGCCCGACAGGAACGAGCCGAGGAGGAAGGTGCTGACGGCGAAGATCTCGATGGACTTGCGCGACACCGTGTCGGCCAGCTTGCCGTAGATGGGCACCAGCGCGGTGGAAGCCAACAGGTACGCCGTGGCCACCCAGGCGTAGCGGCTGAGCCCGTTGAGATCCTCCACGATGCGCGGCAGCGCGGTGGCCACGATGGTCTGGTCCAGGGCGCCCAGGAACAGGGCGAGCAGGACCCCGACGAGGGTGAGGGTGCGGTCGCGGGGGCTCATGTTCATGACTGTCGGTCCTTTGCGAGGGTCTCGAGGGAATCGAGGAAGGCGTCGAGGGCGGCCGGCTCGAGCACCGCCAGGAACGCCTCGGTCTCGTGTCTCATGGTGTCGGTGGCGTCCCTCAGGCGGGACACGCCGTCGGGCGTGAGGGTGAGCACGCGCCGTCGAGCGTCCGACGGGTGCAGCGTGCGCAGCAGCAGCCGCCCCTTCTCCAGCGCGTCGAGGCGCCGCGACACGGTGTGCGGCGGGAGCTCCATGGTGGTGGCGATCTCGGTCGGCGAGACGTCGCCGTGGGCGACGTGGTCGAGCAGGAAGTAGTCCCCCACGCCGATGCCGTGGCGGTCCCTGAGCAGCGGCTCGGCGTGGCGCAGGAGGCGCTGCCGCACGGCCCAGAAACCGTGGAGGAAGCGTCGTGTGGCGTCGGCGTACGGTCCTTGCACCGTGCAACTATCTCAGATTCCGCGGAGCCTCGTCTGTATCCCAGGACGCACGCACGCCGCGGCATCGGTGCGCACGCCCGGGCCGGGGGGCGCGCCGCGCCACGTCGGCAAAGCAACGCGCGCCGAGCCCGGGGCTCGGTGCGGCCGCGCGGCCCGCATCCGCGGCGCCGGCACGCGGCCGGGCACGGGGGAACGAAGGCGCGCCCCGTGCGACACGGGGCGCGCGACCATCTTGGCGGGCGCAGGAGGACTTGAACCCCCGACCTACGGTTTTGGAGACCGCCGCTCTACCGACTGAGCTATACGCCCACGAGCGAGTATGGAGTATACCAGGGGCCGCCGGCGCTGCCAAGCGCGCGGTCGCGCTCTGCACGGCCGCGACCTAGGGGCCCCGATACGGACGGGGTCGCCGTCGCTCCGGACCACGCGAACCCGCCCGCACGCGTGCTATAAACGGGCGTGGGGCGCACACGCCCCGAGGAGGAGCGGTCCATGCAGGCAGCCATCGAGGACAAGGAACGCATGAGCGTCACCGACGCCGCGGTCGCCAAGGCGACCGAGTTGCTGGCCGCCAGCGGCAAGGACGGCGCGGCCATCCGCGTGTTCGTCAAGTCCGGCGGGTGCAGCGGCTACCAGTACGGCATGGCCATCGACGACCGTCGCCTCGAGGGCGACCGGGAGTTCGAGGAGCGCGGCGTGCACATGGTGGTCGACCCGCGGAGCTGGCCCCTGTTGGCGGGCTCCGAGGTGGACTACGTCGAGAACATGATGGGTGGGGGCTTCAGCGTGCACAACCCCAACGCCACCAGCTCCTGCGGCTGCGGCCACAGTTTCCGCACCGACGGGCAGCAGGCACCCGACGGCGAGGGCGCGAGCTGCAGCACCTGAGCGACGCATCCTGACACACGTCCATGAAGCGGGGCGGCGCATGCGCCGCCCCGCTCGTCGTCGCCCGGCCCGAGGAGCTCAGTCCCCGGCGGGCTCCGGTGGCACGTAGCGCAGCACCGGCTGGCGTGCGGCCCGCACCTCGTCGAGGCGCCGCACGGGCGTGTCGTAGGGGGCGCCCGCGAGGTAGTCGGGGTCGGCGGCCGCGCGCCGCAGCACCGCGCCCAGCGCCTCGGCGTATGCGTCGAGCGTCTCCAGCGACTCCGTCTCGGTCGGCTCCACCATCATGGCTTCCTTGACGTGCAGCGGGAAGTAGACCGTCATCGGGTGCATGCCGTGGTCGAGCAGTGCCTTGGCGATGTCCAGGGTGCGCAGGCCCTCCGGCGGTTGCGCCACGAACTCGTGCATGTTGAGGCGGTCGTAGGCGATGGTGAAGCCCGCCTCCTTCATGCGTACCCGCAGGTAGTTGGCGTTGAGCACCGCGTGCGCGCTCACCTGGCGAAGTCCCTCGCGCCCGAGCGAGCGGATGTAGGCGTAGGCGCGCACCAGGTTGCCGACGTTGCCGTAGAACGAGCGCATGCGCCCGATGCTCTGCGGAAGGTCGGTGTCCAGGTCGTAGCCGTCGGCGCCCTTGCGCACAAGCGGCACCGGCAGGAAGGGGCGGAGGTGGTCCTTGACGCCGATCGGTCCCGTTCCGGGCCCGCCGCCGCCGTGGGGCGTGGTGAAGGTCTTGTGCAGGTTGAGGTGCACCACGTCGAACCCCATGTCGCCGGGGCGCACGCGCCCCACGATGGCGTTGAGGTTGGCGCCGTCGTAGTACAGCTGCGCCCCGGCCTCGTGGGCGCGTCGGCTGAGCTCCAGGATGCCGGTCTCGAACACCCCGACGGTGTTGGGGTTGGTGAGCATGACGGCCGCGACCTCGGGCCCCAGGGCGCCCGTGAACGCCTCGAGGTCGACCTCCCCGCGCGGGCCGCTCGGGACCTCGACCACGCGGTAGCCGGCCATCGCGGCGGTCGCCGGGTTGGTGCCGTGCGCGCCGTCGGGTACCAGCACCACGCGGCGCTGCGCGCCCTCGCCCCGGGACTCGTGGTAGGCGCGGATCATGAGGATGCCGGCGAGCTCACCGTGGGCTCCCGCGGCGGGCTGCAGGCTGACGGCGTCCATGCCCGTGATCGCCCCGAGGTCGCGCTGAAGCTCGTACAGGAGCTGCAGGATCCCCTGCGCGGTGGAGGGATCCTGGTAGGGGTGGAGGTCCTGGAACAGGGCCGCGGCCTCCTCGTGCACCTTGGGGTTGTACTTCATGGTGCAGCTGCCGAGAGGGTAGACGTTGCCGTCGATGCTGAATTGCCGGTGCGCGAGCTGCGTGTAGTGCCGCACCAGGTCGAGCTCGGAGACCTCGGGCAGGCGTGGCGCGCGTTGCCGTAGGTTCTCCTCGCCGAGCCAGGCCCCCAGCTCGGCGTCGTCCACGCGCGGCGGGTGCGAGGCCCGGCGGCCCGGCCGCGAGCGCTCGAAGATCAGCGGGAAGTCGCCCTTCTCAGCCACGACCCACCTCCCGCGCGGCCGCCTCGCCTATGGCGAGCAGGCCCGACTCCAGCGCCGCCATGTCCGGCACACGCGTGAGCTCCGTGGCGGCGAGGATCACGGCGTTCCCGAGGCCGTACTCGACCGGCAGCGGCACGCCGGCGTGCACGCCCCGCGCGGCCAGCGCCGCACGGACCTCGTTCCCGGGGGAGCGCGTGCGCAGGACGAACTCGTTGAAGAACGGCAGGCGATCCTCCGCGTCGAGGCCGGCGCCCCTCAGCCGCTCGGCCAGCTTGTGGGCGTTGCGCACCGAGGCGGTCGCCACGTCCCGCAGCCCCTCGGGGCCGAGGGCGGCCAGATTGACCGTGGCCATCAGCGCCGTGAGCTGGTGGTTGGAGCAGATGTTGGACTTCGCCTTGCTGCGTCGGATGTGCTGCTCGCGCGCCTGCAACGTCAACACGAAGGCGCGGCTGCCGTCGACGTCCACCGTCTGACCCACGAGCCGGCCGGGGAGCTGGCGCAGCAGCGCCGTACGGACCACCATGAAGCCGAAACTCGGCCCACCGAACTGCGTCGGCACGCCCACGGTCTGACCGTCGCCGACGGCGACGTCGGCGCCGTAGGAGCCCGGGGAGCGCAGCAGGCCCAGGCTCAGCGGGTCGACGGACGCCACCAGCAGGGCGCCGGCGGCGTGCGCCGCCCGCGCCAGCTCCGGCATCGGCTCGAGGTAGCCCAGGTGGTTGGGGTGCTGCGCGATGACGCAGGCCACGTCGTCCTCGACCGTGGGCACCGGCGTGGCGAACGCGTCGAGGTCCAGCGTATCGACGCGCACGCCCAGGGGCGCCAGATAGGTAGCCAGCACGGCCCGCGCCTCGGGGTGCACGCCGCGGCTCACCCACACGCGCTCGCGGCGGGTGTGCCGCACCGCCAGCAGGGCGGCCTCCGCCACGGCGCTGGCGCCGTCGTACATGCTGGCGTTGGACACGTCCAGGCCGGTGAGCTCGGCCATCATGCTCTGGAACTCGAAGGTGGCCTGGAGCACGCCCTGCGCCACCTCCGCCTGGTACGGGGTGTAGGCCGTGACGAACTCGCTCTGCAGCGCCAGGTGCGGGGTCACGCTGGGGATGAAGTGGCGCCGCATGCCGCCGCCGAGGAAATTCGGCCCATCCGGGCGGTCGTTGGCGGCGAGCGCACGCAGGTGCTCGAGCAGCTCCACCTCGTCCATCGCCGGTGGGAGGTCCATCTCCGGGTCGCGCAGCGCCTCGGGGAGCTCGTGGAACAGCGCCTGCAGGCTGTCCACCCCGATCGCCGACAGCGCTCGTTGCACGTCCTCCGGCGTGTGCGGGAGGTAGTGCAAGGTCAGTCCTCCTCCTGCTCCACCGCCCGGCGGTAGCCCCCGGCGTCGAGCAGGGCATCGCGTTGCGCCGCGTCCTCGACGCGCAGGCGGAACAGCCAGCCGCCTTCGAACGGAGCCTCGTTGATGGTCTCCGGAGTGTCGGCGAGCGCGTCGTTGACGGCCTCCACCGTGCCGCTCAGCGGCGCGTAGATGTCGGAGGCGGTCTTGACCGACTCGACCACGGCCACCGCGTCGCCCGCCGCGACGTGCGCACCGACCTCGGGCAGCTCGACGTAGACGACGTCGCCCAGCTGCTCCTGGGCGTAGGCGGTGATGCCGACCGTGACGACACCGTCGTCGACCTCACCGATCCATTCGTGGGAGCGTGTGTAGCGCAGATGCGAGGGCGTATCCATGATCACTCCTCCGACGGCGCCGACGGGCGCCGCAGCCTTAGTTGCCGAAGAACGGGGGGGACACCACCGACGCCGGGACCTTCTGGCCGCGTATCTCGACAGCGATGGCGGTGCCCTCCGCGGACGCGGCGTCGTCGACCCAGGCGAAGCCGATGCTCTCGCGCGTCAGCGGCGACAGCGTCCCGGAGGTGACCTCGCCCACCGGCGCGTCGCCAAGGAACACGCGATAGCCCTGACGCGGTATGCCGCGTTCGAGCATGCGCAGGCCCACCAGGCGGCGCGCGCAGGGGCGGTCCCAGATGGCCTCGCGGCCGAAGAAGGGCTTGTCCTTCACCACCCACGCGAAACCCGTGCAAAGCGGGTTGGTGGACGACGTGAGCTCGTGACCGTAGAGCGGGAAGCCGGCCTCGAGGCGCAGCGTGTCGCGTGCCCCCAGGCCGCAGGGCGTGGCGCCCGCCTCCACCATGATGTCCCACACCACGGCGGCGTCGTTGGGGTGGCAGAACAGCTCGAAGCCGTCCTCTCCGGTATAGCCCGTGCGGCTGATGCGCACGGGGCAGCCCGACACCGAGCCCGTCCTGGTGGCGTTCTTCCGCAGGTCCGTGAGGTCCTCTCCGACCAGCACGCGCCCCATGGTCAGTGCACTGCCCGGCCCCTGCAGCGCCATCAGCGCCCAGGTCGCCGACTCATCCATGACATGGCACTCGTACCCCTGGGCCACGGCCTTGAGCTGTGCCACCACGGCGTCGACGTTGGCGGCGTTGGCCACCACCAGGTATTCCTCGTCGTCTTCGCGGTACACGTAGAGATCGTCGATCAGGCCGCCGTGATCGTTGGGCAGCATGCTGTACTGGCCGCGGCCGTGCTTCAGCCGGCCCGGGTCGTTGAGCGTAGCGAAGCGCAGGAAATCCGTCGCCTGCGGACCGAGGACGCGCACCTCGCCCATGTGGCTGACGTCGAAGAGGCCGACGCCGGTGCGGACCGCGATGTGCTCCTGGTTGATGCCGCCGCGGTAGTTCAGGGGCATGCTCCAGCCGGCGAACTCGACCATCCTGGCGCCGAGCGCCTCGTGCGTGTCGTGAAGGGCCGTCTTCTTCATTCGACCACGACGATAACACGGCCGCTGGGGGCCGATTCCTCCCCCCGCAGCGGCTCTACAACGCTCCTGTCGGCGACGGATCAGGTCTTCTGGGCGAGCTTCTCTAGCACCAGCTTGGAGACCCCACGAAGCGGCTCGAACACCCCGCGGAACTCCGCCGCGACGGCCTCGAACATCTCGTGGTCACGCCGGGGGTCGAGCACCTGGCGCACCATGTCGGCCGGCAGCGCGTCGGGAAGGTCACGCTTGTTGATCTGGATGACGAAGGGGATGTCCGGCAGGCGCAGGTTGTACTCCTGCAGGTTCTCGCGCAGGTTGCGCAGGCTCTCGGCGTTGGCCCGGAGGCGGTTCGGGGCAGAATCGGCCACGAACACGATGCCGTCGACCCCGCGCAGGATGAGCTTGCGCGACGAGTTGTAGAACACCTGTCCGGGCACCGTGTAGAGGTGGAAGCGGGTCTTGAAGCCGTTGACCTTACCCAGGTCCAGCGGCAGGAAATCGAAGAACAGCGTACGCTCGTCCTCGGTCGCCAGCGACACCATCTCACCCTTCGACTCCGACGGGACCTGCTCGTAGATCTGCTTGAGGTTCGTCGTCTTGCCCGACAGGCCCGGACCGTAATAGACGATCTTGAAGTTGATCTCGCGGGCGCTGAAGTTGATGGTGCTCATGCCTTGCCCGTTCCGAACAGACCGTCGAGGAGCGCCTCGGTGGAACTGGACCACTCCTGGTCGAACTCGATGCTCGGGGCCTCGTCCTTGGCGTCGCGCAACACCGCGCGGACCTCCTCCACAGCCTTCTTGGTGTAGAGCTTGACGCGGCCCAGCGCCGCCGATGAGTCGAAGATCGTGACCAGCAGCGCCTTGTCACCCAGCTCCTCGAGGTAGGTACCGACCTCGGCGCCCTGCTGGACGGTCTCCTTGAAGCCGTTCTCGCCGAAGAGGTTGGCGATGGCGGTGTTGGCCGAGTAGTTCGACGCGATGAGCGTCGCCAGGGAGTCGAGCGACGGCGGCTTGGGCGCCCACAGGGCGCGGCTGTGCATCAGTACGAACCCCTTGCGGTCGATGATCATCACGTAGCGCGCGTGAGAGCGCGACAGCAGCTCCGCGAGGAGGGCATCGACCTTCTCGAAGGTCTCACCGTAGAGATCGAGGGAGGGCTCGAGCATGGCGACCACTGTAGCAGTGGGCGTGCACGCGCGTACGTCGAACAGGCCACTTCGCCGGGGTGGGCGCGCCGGGCCGCCGGGCGTCGGCCGGGCGGCCCGCGGCGCGCCGGGGGAGGCGTACGATCCGGCCATGGTCCAACTCCGCCTCTCACCCCGCCCGGCGCGCACGGGCGCCCGCCCCGAGGGTCCGGGCGGGCCACCGGCCGCGGTAGCGCTCCGGGGCCGCGGGCGGCCGTGACCGCGCCGGGCCGCGAGCTCCCGGACGGGACGCAGCTCGGTCCCGTCACGCTCCGCCTGGCCGACCTCGAGCGCGGCGCGAGGTTCTACCGCGACGTGCTGGGGTTGCGGCCGCGGGGGGAGGGCGACGGCTGGGCCGAGTTCGGCACGCCCGCACGCACCCTCGTCCGGCTCGAGCGCACGGCGGCGCCGAGGCCCGCTGCCACGGCGCCTGGCCTGTACCACGTGGCGCTGCTGCTGCCGGACCGGGCGGCGCTCGGCGCCTGGCTGCGCCACGCCGTGGACGCCGGCACGCCACTCCAGGGCGCCGCGGACCACGCGGTCAGCGAGGCGATCTACCTGAGCGACCCCGAGGGGAACGGCCTCGAGGTCTACCGCGATCGGCCGCGCCGCGAGTGGCGGGAGGCGGGCGGCGAGGTGCAGATGGGCACGGATCCACTGGACGCGCGCGGCCTGCTCGCCTCGGCCGCCGGGCGCGCATGGGTGGGGGCGCCGGAGGGCACGCGCGTCGGCCACGTCCATCTGCAGGTCGCCGAGCTCGAGGTGGCCGGCCGCTTCTACACGGAGACGGTCGGCTTCGCGCTTCGCAACGCGGCGTACCCGAGCGCGCGCTTCCTGGCCGCGGGAGGCTACCACCACCACCTTGGGCTGAACCGCTGGAACGTCGACCCGCGCGCCACCCCCGCCTCCGACGCCCCGGGCCTGGCCGCGATGACGCTGGAGCTCCCCGACGCCTCCGCCCGCGACGCGCTGGCCGCGCGCCTGGAGTCCGCCACCGGGGTGGGGGAGCCGTACCGCGATCCGATCGGCGTGCGGCTCGCGCTAGCGCTCACCCCGCCCTGACCGGGCCCGAGGGAACCTGGCGTCCCGGGCCGGCCGCGCCTTGCCCGCCTCCGCGCGGGCGGGCTATACTCTGGGCTCGGGTGCGTCGCCCACGCGGCTCCGCCCAGACATGGCGATGTAGCTCAGTCGGTTAGAGCGCACGACTCATAATCGTGAGGTCCGGGGTTCGAGCCCCCGCATCGCTACCACGAACGTCGAGGCGCGCACCAAGCAGCGGTGCGCGCTTCGCGTTTGCGTTGTGCGGGCGGCCCGGCCCCGGGCCGCCGCGTCGGCGGCCCGCTTCAGCAGACGTAGCCGGGCAGCGCTTCCCGCGTCCGACGCAGGTCCCCCACCGTGCCATGCCAGTCGCAGTGCGGGCAGGCGGCCGGGGTGTCGGCGTCCCACATGGCGTCGCCGAGGACCTCGTCCACCACCAGGAAGTCCCGGGCGGTGGCCTCGAAGACGACGTCGTAGTGGACCTCGATGGAGGTGGAGATGCGGATCTCCGAGCCACCGCAAACGGGGCACAACGCACTCGCCGCATGACCGGAGGGGAGGTGGATCGACGACGTATGCATCACGATGGTCTAGGTGTAGCAGTCGGGGTCTTACAGACTTCTTATCCCCCGAGTGGGGGTGACGCCGGCCGGGCGCTTGCGCCATGCTTGGGATGGAGCGAACGGCGGCACGCCGCCACCGCGCGCGGCCGCCGACCGCGGCCCGTCGCCGGGGACGCCTGTAAGGAAAGTCAGTAGTACGTAAGCGGTGGCGTGCGACGATGAGTAGGGCGCCATGCGCCCCGAGGTCGGGGGTTCGATGATGCAACGCGACGCCGCATTCACGCTGCTCGAGGTCATCCTGGTGGTGGCCGTCGTCGGCATCGTGCTGGCCATCGGCGCGGTGGGCCTGCGTAACCTCGCCGACCCGCTCGGCTCCGGGGCCTCGCGCATCGAGGGCACGTTCAAGCAGGCGCGCTCGAAGGCGATGAGCACGACCTCGGCGTACCGGGTCTCGCGTGTGGGGGCCACGGAGCTGCGGGTGGAGTACGCCCGCACCTGCGGCGACACCGGCACGTGGACCCACGACGCCAAGCTCGACGCCACCCTCGAGGACGGCGCCGTCCTCACCGTGCCCTCGGCGTCGGGCACGATCGTGTGCTTCAACAGTCGCGGCATCGCCGACGGCAACCCCACCGTCACGGTGCAGGGACCCAAGGGGAACACGGCCGACGTCGAGGTGCTGGTGGGCGGCGCCGTGGAGGTGCACCGATGACGCGACGGCGAAGCGCGGGCGGCTTCACGCTGGTGGAGGCCCTCATCGGCATGGCGATCCTCGGGATCGTGCTGGCCGGCATCATCCCGGCCTTCCTGAGCTATATGCGGGTGAACTCTCAGACCGACATCAAGAGCGGCGCGGTCGCCGCGGCGGAGAGCGTCATGGACGATCTGCGCCAGACCGCCCTCATCGATTGGCCGACGAGCGGCGACGTGCTCAGCCCGGTGAGCGGCGGCGACCGGGACTTCGACGTGACGGTGCTGTACTGCACGCCGTCACTGCCGTACTGCAGCGGGGATGCCCGCCATCTCGAAGTGGTGGTCCGCTTCCAGGGGAAGGTCTACTACGATGTGCAGACCGTGTACACCAAGCTCAATGCGTCGTTCAACTGACCCCCGGGCGCCGCGGCAGGCGGGGCTCACGCTGGTGGAGCTACTCGTAGCGCTGGTCGTGGCCATCTTGGTGGTGGCCGCCGCGGTCGCCATCACCTTCGCCAACCGCCGCGTATACAACATGGACCAGGCGCGCACCTCGCTCAACCAGAACCTGCGCACGGGACTGAGCATCCTCGGCGACGACGTTCAAATCGCCGGAGAGCGTCTGGGGAGCACCACCGCATCGTTCCTCCCTCCGATCGAGGTGGTCGGCGGTAACGAGCTCATCCTGAGGCGCAACCTGTTGAACGCCGTGCTGCCGTTCTGCGAGAAGGAGCTGAAGGCGGGCAGCAACGAGGACAGCGTCACGGTGTCGCTCGACCTCAACGACAACCTGGTGAAGAACAAGGGGCACACCGAGTGCCTCCTGAGCGACGCCAACGGCGACGGGGTGCCGGATCCTCTCGAGGAGTGGTCGGCGTACCGCGTGGAGCACGGCGGCGAGGTCGACGCCTTCATCATCACGCCGAGCACGGGGGACTCGGAGTTCTTCGGGTATGACGCGGAACCGCCCGCGAGCAATGCCCAGATCCACCGCGTGTCCGGCAGCTGGGCCCACGACTACTTGATCGCCAACAAGCCGCAGATCTACGTGCTGGAGCAGCGCCGTTACCGGTTGTCGGGCGGCTATCTCGAGCTGGTGCCCAACGGCGATGCGGCCGCACCGCAGAAGCTCATCCCCGACGTCACCGACTTCGAGGTGCGGGCCATCCTGCAGGACGGCACCGTGCTCACGGATTTCCCGGCCGGGCACGCCTTCTCCGACCTCAAGGCCATCGAGGTGACCATCGACGGCACCACCGTGCGGGGGCGCGAGAGCATCACCCGCACGCTCAGCGCGCAGTTCTTCCCGCGGAACGTGTTGTCGCAGTAGGAGGCGAATCGTGCGTAGGCCATCCTCCCGACGAGGCTTCGTCCTCATCACCGTGCTCGCCATCCTGGTGGTGCTCGCCATCCTTGCGGCCGCCTACTTCTTCACCACGCAGATCGAGCTCACGACCAGCAAGGCCAACGCCGACAGCACCACGGGCTTCTACGCCGCCGAGGCGGGGCTGAACCTCCGTGGCGAGGACGTGCGCCAGATCTTCCAGGGGTACAACCGGCCCTCCGGAAGCAGTCCGGGCATCACCGATCCCTGCATCGGCAGCAACCTGGGCAGCGGGGACTTCGCCTGCCGGGACTACGACATCTCGCAACGCACCGTCCAGACCTACGTGGTGGAGGACGCCGCCAACGGATCCGGCGGTACCTCGATCACCATCGGCCCCAACGAGCAGTTCTCCGGGCTCAACGCGGTGGAGTACCGCTACCGCGTGTTCTCCGAGGCCATCCCAGCGAACGATACGCGTCCCGAGGCGATCGTCGAGATGGTGTTCCGCAGTCGCCTGGTGCCGATGTTCCAGTTCGCGGCGTTCTACAACAAGGACCTGGAGATCCTGCCCGGTCCGGACATGACCATCAACGGGCGTGTGCACGCCAACGGCGACCTCTACCTCAACGCCAACAACACCCTGGACATCACCGGACAGGTGACCGTGGCCACCCGCCAGGACGGCAGCGGGGGGGACCTCTACCGCCGCCGCAAGAACAACAACGACTGCACCGGCACGGTGCGCGTCGACGACATCGACAGCGGCACCAACCCCGACCCGGCGCTCTCGTGCGGCTCCTCCGGCCCCGTACCCGACAGCTCGCTCGGGACCTGGAACAACCAGATCCAGACCGGGCTCGGGACCATCACCGTACCGCCGCCCGAGCAGTTCGACCCGGGGCAGTTCTACTGGCAGCAGGCCGATCTGGCCGTCACGCTGGTGCTCAAGAGCGACGGTACTCCCGATCACATCATGGTCCCCAACCGCACCATCACCGCGGGCGTCGTCACCGAGAACGCGGCGCTGACCAACGACCTCCTGTCGTGTCCCGCGCGCGACGCCACGGACCTTGCCTACAGCCGGGACGGCACACCACCCGATCCGTCCACCGTGAAGGCCGTCGACTGGTCGAACAGCTTCTACGACAACCGCGAGGACGCGGGCATGACCATGCTGGAGATCGACATGGGCGGGTTGCTGGACTGTCTGCACCAGAAGCGCGCGACGCTGTTCAACGACAGCCCCAGCACGGAGAAGGACATCGACGACACCTCCGGCGGAGGCCTGGTGCTGTACTTCTCCGTCGTGGGACCCGACTCCAAGAAGGCGGCCAACGATTACGGCGTGCGCCTCCGTGACGGCCGCAACCTCTCGAGCACCGCCCCGGGGGCTCCCGCCGTCAAGGGCGTCACCGTGGTGAGCGATCAGGCGGCATTCATCCAGGGTGACTACAACGTCGACGGCAGCGACTGGAAGCCCGCATCGTTCCTCACCGACACGCTCAACGTCCTCTCCAACGCCTGGGACCAGGCCGGCAAGGATGACGCCTCCCGTACGGGCGCGCCGTGGTCGGGCCGCGGCGCGAGCAGCACCGAGATCAACGCCGCCTTCCTCTCCGGCACCGACACCACCGGCGGCGTCGATGGCACGGCGGGGCAGGGCGGGGAGTACAACGGCGGGCTAGAGAACTACCCGCGCTTCCACGAGAACTGGTCGGGGAAGACGCTGAAGTACCGCGGTTCCTTCGTGAGCCTGGGAGAACCCCAGCACAAGGACGGCCTGTGGCACTACGGCTCGCCCGTGTACGAGGCGCCCGATCGCGACTGGGGCTTCGACACGCGCTTCTACGACGCCGGGGAGTTGCCGCCGCTGGCGCCGCGCTTCGTCTACCTCAAGCAGGAGCGCTTCGTTCGCAACTTCGAGCGCTGAGGCCGACTCCGCCCGGGCCGGCCGGCATCGCGGATCGGCGGGCTACCGTGACGGCCCTGACGGCTCACGTCTGGTCGTCGTCGTCGCGTGCACCGTCGTCGGCCGGTACCTCGACCCACCCCGCGTCCGTCCAGCGGGTCTCGGTACGATCGTCCACGCCGCCCCCAGCCGGATGCCCGGCCGCCGGGGCGTTGCGCGGGTCGCGTCCTAGCTCCGCCGGTCCCGGGGCGTCCGGGGCGTCCGGGGCGTCCGGGGCGCCCGGCAGGGCCAGCAGGGCCAGATCGAGCCCGAAGGCGGCCATCGGCACGAAGGCCAGTACGCTCCACGCGGGGTGCCAGCCGATGTGCCGCAGACGTCGCATGGCGTAGCTGATCCGGGCCACCGATGTCAGTGGCAGCAACACGGTGAAGGCCAGTACCGCCGCGGTGATGTCGCGCGATGCATTGATGCCTACAAACATGGCCGCGCCACTCAGCGCCAGCAGTGCGAGCCAAACGGCACTGTAGCCCGCGTACTGGAGCCGGCCGATGACGCCACCGAAACGGAACGGATTGAACGGACCCATCGCGGACCTCCCGGGACTCGGCGCCGCGCATCAAAGCGTCCGCGCCGCTGTGCCGACGGTACCGCGCTCGAGGAGCGCGCCCGGGGGTGTCCTCACGTCGCAGGGGGTTCGCGCCCTGCGCACCCGGCGCCCACGGCACCGCGCGACTTCTCCCCACGAGACCGTCCGGGGCCGTGCTCGGGTGCCACTCGGGTGTCACGGCGCCACGAGATCGTACTGGGTCCGCGGCCCTTGGTGTGGGGGGCTCCGTCCGCGCGGGTCACCGTCGGGCCGCCGGCGCCGCGGTAGACAACGGCACTGTGGCCCTACGGCCGTACACGCGGGCCGCGGAGCGCTAGTCGAAGGCGGCGTGGAGCGTGGCGGGTTGGAGCTCGTAGAGATTGTTCGTCGCCAGGTCGATGACGATGGGGGCGAGCCCGACGGCTGCCCCACCGATCCCGAGCGCGAGGGTCCCGCCCCACACGGGATTGCCCGGGATCGTGGAGGCGCCGAATCCCACCAGGGACACATACCCCGCCGGGATGAGGATGAGCACGTCACCGGCCAGACCGCCAGCACCGGTCGGGGACAACGATGGATCCAGCACCCACATCTTCGACTGGCCGGCGGTGCGAACGACGATCTCGTGGCGTTCGTTGGTCGTGAGGTGCACGACGGTAGGAGCGGTGCCCTGGCGTTCCCCGTCAACCCAGACGGCGGCATCCTCGGCATCGGCCGTAACGCGGATGTCCTGCCCACGCGGGTTGAACAACGCCGCACAGCCCGAGAGGCCGAACGCCGCCAGACAGACCACCGACCATACGGCCGCGCTAGCTACTCGGTTGCGAGATACCACGTGTCCCCTCCGGTGCGCCTGGCGCATTCTCCCACGGAGCCCGGCGTTGGCCGACAATATTCGGAGTTGCGTCGCAGCCTCGTCAAGGCGCATGCGACCAGACACCCGACGTCGCTCCAGATGGGTCGTGGTGACCCCTGCGGCTCGATCCTGGCGCTCGCTACTCGACTTCCCCCCTCTGTGATGGTGCCGGGAGTGGGGACCGAACCCGCACGCCCGGGGGGGCTGTAGGTCTTGAGTCCCCGGCGCGCGATCGGTGAGCCTGCGCCAGAAGCATGGAGTCCGGATGACAGTCGGCCCGGGTGTCGTCGGTTGCCTTGGGAGTTGCCATGAGCAAGGCCCCGCCAGACGTGTTACCACCCTCGCCCGGACACCGGCGAATGGGCCCGAGAGGAGATCATCCGGGACGATGACGTGGGCTGGCGGATGAGGGTGCTGCCCAAGACTGGACCGGCAACCGCAGACCTCACTTTCGATCGGGCTCTCGCCCCACATGCGCCCGAGGCTTGGGGAGAACAGAACGAAGACGATTGGTTCGCGTGGCATGGCAAGAGTGGGCCGTCACGCGGTGTTGCGGCCGGTCGTAATGTGGACAGTCCACGATGAAACTGGCCTTGACAGCGGAAGGAGGACACCGCGGGAGCGCGGTCGCATAGGACGGACGGGACGGAGCCCCGCTGACCATCAATCCTGAGCTTGCCGCTCGGAGGCGCCTTGAGCATCCCAACGCGTTCGCGGCCCGCCTACGCCAGGTATGTGACCAGCGCATCACGGCGCACGGCGCTGGGCGAGATCATCCCCGATTACTCAGGATGGCCCCATGCGTGTGCGTCTGGTGCTATCGGACGCGTGCGCCGAAGGTGTTCTCGCCTTGCGTGCCGGGCGCGAAGAGCAGGATGACGGCCAGCACCAAGTTGGCGAAGGGCACGAAGCCGAGCAGGTACCACCAGCCGCTCTTGTCGAAATCGTGGAGGCGGCGGATGCCGTAGCTGACCGTGGCGATGGCGTAGACGATGGAGAGCAGCACGAACGCCACCAGGACCGAGTCGCCACTCCCGGCCAGGAGCAAGAGGATACCGAGGACGACGCCCCAGATGACGCCGAAGCCGAAGAACTGGAGTCGGCCGATGCGGCCCTCGAACTTGAACGGGTTGAAGTTCTCCATTCCGCCTCCATCGATGGTGGTTCATCCAAGGCTGCCGCCTGGATATGACGTGTTCCATGCGATGATTCACAAATCTCTCATGGTTGTGAGGTGCGGCCGTGACGCCAACGGTGCTCACGCAGCACAAGGCGCTCGAGGGCCGGCTGCACCTCGCTGGGCCCCTCAACGCCCGGCCCCGAAATACGCTCGGCTGGAGAATCGCCGCCGGGGCCCTCCTGAATCACCGAGCATCACGCCAAGCCACTGTTGCATCGACCCCTTGAGACGAATGGATGAGCCTCAAACCTCGAGGAAACCGAACGGCTCCCGATCGAGCGATTGCGTTACCAATCCTGGCATGTCCCTCAGGCGGTGTGAGCCGACGCGCGCACCATCCGCACACAACGCACTGGGCGACACTGGGAACCAAGTTGCCCAATCGCTAGAAATGTCGTCTGTGATGGTGCCGGGAGCGGGAGTCGAACCCGCACGCCCGCAGGGGGCTGCAGATTTTAAGTCTGCTGCGTCTACCGTTTCGCCATCCCGGCACGGAAGGGGGCGGGCATGGCCCACCCCCGGGTGCGTCCTCAGGCCTCCTCGGCCGCCAGGTAGGCCTCGGCCTCCGCGCGGTCGCGCGAGGCGCGCGCGGCGTCCCAACCGAGCGCGTCCGCCAGGAGCGCGGAGACGCGTGGGAGGGCAGCGCGGGCGCCGTCCTCGTCGAGGACCGCCAAGCGGGTGCGGCGCCACAGCACGTCGACGGTGCTGCGGGCGTACTCGTGGAGCGCGGCGTAGGCCACCTCGGCCTCGAGGTAGGCGTGCGCCGGTGCCAGGCGTGCGCCCAGGCCGTCTTGCGCCAGGCCCACCACGGCCTCGGCATGATCTCCGTAGGCCTGGTTGAGGTGGCTGGCCACGTCGGCGGTGAGGCCGAATCGTTCCTGCAGGTCGCCCGCGCCCTGCGCGTGGTACTCGGCGCCCCCTACCAGCGGCAGCGTCTCGGTCTGGCTGGGGCGCGGCGGTTCGAGTCCGCCCACGCGGGTCGCCTCCGCAACGGTGTCGAGCGCCATCTTCCGATAGGTCGTCCACTTGCCCCCGGCGATGGTCACGAGACCGCCCGCGCTGACGTTGATGACGTGGTCGCGGCTGAGCTTCGCGGTGTCGGCCGCCCCCGGGTCCGACACCAGCGGCCGGAGGCCGGACCACGCGGCCTTCACGTCCTCACGACCCACGGGCACGGAGAAGTACTTGTGGATGTGGCGCAGGATGTAGGCGATGTCGTCCTCCGTCGCCCGCGGGTGCTCCTCGATGGGCGCCGGGTTGTCGGTCGTGCCCACCAGGGTGTGCCCCTGCCAGGGGAGCAGGAACAGCACGCGTCCGTCCTCGGTCTGGGGGATGAGCAGTCCGGTCGCCGGCGGGGAGAACCGCGCGTCGAGCACGATGTGCGCCCCGCTGCTCGCGGTGAGCATGGCAACCGCGTCCGGGTCCTCCATGCGACGCACGGCGTCCGTGTATGGTCCGGTGGCGTTCACCACCACGCGCGCGCGCAGCTCGAAATCCTCACCCGAGAGGCGGTCGTGCAGCCGGGCGCCGCGCACCCGGCCCTCCTCGATCACCAGGGTGGACACCTCGACGTGGTTGGCGACCACCGCGCCCTGCTGCGCGGCGGTGAGCGCGATGGCGATGTTCATGCGGGCGTCGTCGAACTGGCCGTCGTAGTACAGCACGCCCCCGCGCAGCCCCTCCGGTTTGAGCATGGGAAAGCGCTGCAACGCCTCGCGCGCGTCCACGAAACGGCTCGGTTGGAGGTTGGCGCGCCCGGCCAGCCAGTCGTAGAGCTTCAGGCCGGTGAGGTAGTAGGGCACCTCGAGCCAGTTGTATAGCGGCGTGACGATCGGCAAGGGGTTGGAGAGGTGCGGCGCGATCTCGAGCAGCACCGCCCGCTCCTTGAGCGCGTCGCGCACCAGGTTGAACTGCGAGCGGTCGAACTGCTTGACCGCCTTCTCGAGGTACCGCACCCCGCCGTGGATGAGCTTGGTGCTGCGGCTGCTGGTGCCGGACGAGAAGTCGCCGCGCTCCACCAGCGCGACGTGCAAGCCCCGATTGGCCGCGTCCAGGGCCACGCCGCTGCCCGTGGCGCCACCGCCTATGACGAGCAGGTCGAAGGGGCTGTCGGGGTGCCGCAGGTGTTCCACCTGGGCCTCGCGCGTTGGCCAATCGGGGGTCACGCTTCCACCCAACCTTTCGCGCGCTCCAGGGCGCGCTGCCAGCCGTGGAGGAGCGCCTCGCGCTCCGCCGCCGGCATCTGTGGTTCGAACGTCCGCTCCGCCTTCCACTGGCGGGCGATGGTGGCCCGGTCGGGCCAGAACCCCACCGCCAGGCCCGCCAGGTAGGCCGCACCCAGGGCGGTGGTCTCGGTCACGGAGGGGCGCACCACGGGCACGCCCAGGAGGTCGGCCTGGAACTGCATCATCAGGTCGTTGCGGGACGCGCCACCGTCGACGCGCAGTTCCTGCATATCGATGCCGCTATCGGCCACCATGGCGCGCACCACGTCGGTCACCTGATACGCCACGCCCTCGAGGGCCGCCCGGGCCAGGTGCCCGGCGCCGCTGCCGCGCGTCAGTCCCACGATGGTGCCGCGCGCGTACTGGTCCCAGTGTGGCGCCCCCAGGCCGGCGAAGGCCGGCACCAGGTAGACGCCCCCGTTGTCCTCGACGCTGCGAGCCAGCGCCTCGACATCCTCGGCCTCGCGGATGATGCCGAGGCCGTCACGCAGCCATTGCACCACCGCCCCGGCGATGAAGATGCTCCCCTCCAGCGCGTAGTCGAGCGTGCCCCCCTGCTGCCAGGCGATGGTTGTGAGCAGCTGGTTGTGCGATTCGATCGGTTCGGGACCGGTGTTGAGCACCAGGAAGCAGCCGGTCCCGTAAGTGTTCTTGGCCTGCCCCGGGCTGAAACAGGTCTGGCCGAAGGTGGCCGCCTGCTGGTCGCCCGCGATACCGGCCAGCGGCACGCCCTCGAGCGCGCCCTCGCGGATATGGGCGTAGACCTCGGACGAAGAGCGCACCTCGGGGAGGAGCGCGCGGGGGATGCGCAGGCGCTCGAGCATCACCTCGTCCCATTCGAGGGAATGGATATTGAACAACATCGTCCGGCAGGCATTGGTGACGTCGGTGAGGTGGCAAGCGCCGCCCGTGAGGCGGGCCGTGAGCCAGCTGTCGACCGTGCCGAAGGCGAGCTCCCCGCGCTCGGCGCGCTCACGCACGCCATCGACGTGGTCCAGGATCCAGGCGAGCTTGGTGGCCGAGAAGTAGGCGTCCAGGATCAACCCGGTGCGTCGCTGGACCTCCTCGCCGAAGCCCTCGGCCTTGAGGGCATCGATCTGCCCAGCGGTCCGGCGATCTTGCCACACGATGGCGTTGCACACCGGGCGCAGCGTCTCGCGGTCCCACACCACCGTGGTCTCGCGCTGATTGGTGATACCCGCCGCCGCCACGTCGCGGGGGCCGATGCCGGCCCGCGCCAGCACCTCGGAGACCACCCCGCTCTGGCTCGACCAGATCTCCATGGGGTCGTGCTCGACCCAACCCGGCCGCGGGTAGATCTGCTCGAACTCCTTCTGCGCCACGGCACGGATGGTACCCGCGGCATCGAACACGATGGCTCGCGAGCTGGTGGTTCCCTGGTCGAGCGCCAGGATGAAATCGGGCACGCTGCACCTCCTCGATGGGTCCGGCGCTCCCCGGACCCGATCACGGTGCTCGCCGGCGACGCCTCAGGCGCCGAGCAGATCACGCAGACGCAGCCGCGCGTAGTCGCGGTCGCCGCGCAACACGCGGCGGAGCGACTCCGCCTCCACCGGTAGGAGGCGGCCGCGCCCGTGCACTGCACTCTCCTGCCGCCCCACGCCGAACCGCGTCCGGAACGCGGCGGACACCGCCTCCACCGGCACCGTGCGGGTGGAGAACAGGTCCAGGGTGAGCTTGCGCATGGCCGGGAAGGTGTGCACCGCGAGGTACAGCTCCGCCCGGACGATGGCCGCGCTGCGACCCTCGGAGGGACCGGCGTCGGGCGTGTAGGCGATCACCTCGGCGGCGGCCGCGTCGCCGCCGGCGGTCAGGACGACCAGCTCGCGGAGGACGCCCTCGATGTGGTCGGGATCGGACAACCTCTCCGCGTCGGCCCGGAAGCCGTCGAGGATCAGATGGGTGCCGAATCCGAGCGCGTCGTCGCTATTCACCGTGATCCAGCGTACCACGCGCGATTCTCGCCCCTGGCGCGATCCCGGGCCACCGCCGCGTGCCGCCGAGCGTTCCGATCGGCGGCACGCGGGCGTCACGGTGCGCCGCCCGTCACCCCTTCACCCCGCCGGCCTGGTACTGGCCGGTGAGGGCGTCCTGGAAGGAGTAGAAGATGAGGAGGATGGGGATGCTGCCCAGCACCGCGGCGGCCGCCATCGCCCCCCACTGCGTGGAGAACTGGTTGGTGCTGAAGTTGCGCAGGCCGATCCCGACCGTCCAGCGCTCCTGCCCCACGAGCAACGTGTTGGCCAGGATGAACTCGCTGTAGGTACCGATGAACTGCAACAGGAAGATGAACAGCAACATCGGCACGCTGATGGGGAGGATGATGCGCCAGAAGGCCCCCCAGCGGGTGGCCCCGTCCACCATGGCGGCCTCCTCGAGGCTCGGGCTGATGCTGTCGAGGTAGCCCTTGAAGATCCACGACGAGAACGCGATGGCCCCGCCCGAGTAGGCCAGGATGAGGCCAGGGAAGGTGTTGAGCAGGTCGAGGAAGCTCATCAGGTAGAAGATCGCCACCAGCGCCATGAAGGTGGGGAACATCTGCACGAACACGAAGGTGAGCAGCGTCTGGTACCGGCCCTCGAAGCGCAGCCGCGCGAAGGCGTAACCGGCGGTGGTGGAGAGCAGCACGGCCATGATGCCGGTGGTGCCGGAGACCAGCAGGGTGTTGCGGATGTAGAGCGGCACCATGCCGCCGATACTGGGCGGCACGCGTTCACCGCTGGGACCCACGGCGTAGAACTGGCGCGGCGTCACGCTGAACACCAGAACGGCCGCGGATAGGAACAGCGTCCAACCCAGCACCTGCTGGGTGCGCTCCGTCCGGACGGGGTCCGACCCCAAGCGACGGGCCAGCGTCGCCCCCACCAACCCCACCAGCGCGACCACCAGGATCGCGATCAGGACCCATTGGAAGGCGAGGATGTGGGTCTGATTGAGCACCTTGCCGTACTGAACCGTGGCGAAGTCCGCCGGGTTGGGCAAGACCCCGGCCCGCACCACCAGGTTCCCGACCTTGGGCAGCGAGCCCGCCAGCGTATCGTTGCGGTTGAACGACACCCCCAGCAGGTACACCACCGGGTAGAACACCAGCACGATCACCACCCAGACGAACAGGTGCGTGCCGGCCGTGAGCGCGTACCGCCCGGCCCTCATGGGCCGGGTGGCGCGGCCGTAGAAATAGGCGACCGCGCTGATGCCGCCCGTCAGCAGGAGGAACAGGCCCATGAACCGGAGCCAGCCGTGGGGGATGACCAGGAAGCGGTCGCGGAACACGGCGGGCGGCATCGTGAGCACCAGCGCGACCATGCCGGCGACCACCGCCAGCACCACCAGGACCATCCACACGTAGGCGCTGCGACGGTCCTTCACGTGTTCACCTCCTCCTTGAGCGCACCGGTAACACGGAAGTTCACCAGGCTCACGGCCAAGGTGATGACGAAGATGAGCACGGAGATGGCCGACCCCAAGCCGTAGGCGTAGCCGCCCTGCGAACGGAACGCCTCGTTGTACGCCCAACTGATGAGGATGTCGGTGCCGCGCGCCGTCGCGGTGCCCCAGGAGACCGCCGGGCCGCCATCGGTGAGCAGGAAGATGACGTTGAAGTTGTTGAAGTTGAACGCGAATCCGGTCAGCGTGATGGGCACCAGGGCGGTGCGGAGCAACGGTCCCGTGACCCCCCAGAACGACGTCCAGGCGTTGGCTCCGTCGATCTTGGCGGCCTCGTAGAGCTCGCGCGGGATGGCCGACAACGCTCCCAGCGTGGCCGTCATCATGAAGGGCAGCCCCAACCACAGGTTCACCAGGAGCACCGCCGCCTTGGCGGCCCAGGGGTCGCCCAACAGCCAGTTGATCGGCGAGTTCGTGACGTCGAGCAACATCAGCAGACGGTTGATGGCCCCGAAGTTCTCGTTGAGGAAACCGCGCCACACCTGGATGGTGATGACGCTCGGCAACGCCCACGGGACGATCAGCAGCGTCCGGTAGAGGTTGCGGAAGCGCAACGCCGGGTTGTTGAGCAGCACCGCGATGAACACCCCGATGGCGGTGTTGACCGCCACCGTGAGCACGGCGAAGCTGACGTTCCAGAGGAACACCGGGATGAGCGCCCGGGGCGCCTTGGTGAGGATCTCCCTGAAGTTGCGCGCGCCGATCCAACCGAAGGCGTTGTAGCGCGCGATGGCGGTGGGCTCGAGCCCCTCCGGCAGCGGCCGGTCCAGGGTGAGCACCGCGCCCTCATCGTGTTCGATGGTGCGTGGCACGGCCGAGCGATCGAGCCGCAGCGTGACCGCGGCGAGATCCGGGGGGAACGGCGGCGGCTTGTCGAGGATCAGCGTGCTCCCGTCGACCGAGAGCACCGTGCTCTCGAAGCTGAAGCCGAGGTCGGGCAGGAACAGCTCCACGCCCGTCACGCCCCGCCCCTCGGGCGGCGGCGCCGCCAGCGTCAGCCGCGCGTCCTCGATCGATTCGGCGGGGACCTCGAGCGTGGCGGAGGCGTACACCAGCGCGCGCACGTTGGTGCAACCGTTGCGCAGATCGGCGCAGTCGAACGTGGTGGGGTCGGCGACGGTGAGCGTGGCGCCGTCGACGGACACCACGCCCGTCTCGCTGCCAACGTTGAGCTGGCCGTTGCGGATGCCGGCATAGTCGGTGAACGCGAGCACGAGCGTGAGCACCACGGGGAAGAAGGTGAAGGCCAGCAGGAACAGGATGGCCGGCATCAGGTAGTACCACGGCGCGATCCACTCGAAGCGCCGGACGATGTACCGCATGGTGATCACCAGGCCCACCACGCCGATGGGTACTCCGACCCACACCGGCGCGCCCGGCAACAGCCACCGCAGCAGGAGGGTCCCTGCAACGCCCAATGCACTGCCGACGGAGATGGCCAGCAGCAGCAACAGGACGGACTTCATCAGCCCGCCGGCGGTGCTACGGCTCTTGGGCAGGTAGTCCTTGACGGAACGGGAGAGGTCGATGATCCACACCCCCTAAAGGGGGACCAGGGGCAGCGCGCGCCACCCCTGGTCCGACCCTGCGGCGTGTTCGTCCGCCGCTACTGCCCCTTGATCTCGGTGACGGCCTGCTGCAGCGTGGCGTTGACGTCGCTGTCGGCACTCTCGGTGATGACGGTCAGGGCGTTGCCCATCGGGCCCCACACCTGCCCCATCTCGGGGATGTTGGGCATGGGTTCGGCGTTCACCAGGGCGGCGCCGAAGCCTGCGATGACCGGGTCGTCCTGGACCGCCGCGAGGGCCGTGGTGGACGCGGGGATGCGGCCGGAGAGCCGAGCCATGGACACCTGGGCGTCCTTGCGGGTGAGCCACTTGGCGAAGTTGGCGGCGTCGACCTTGTGGTCGCTGAACTGGTTGAGCAACACGCCCTGCACCCCCATGAAGCCCGACCACACGGTCCCGTCGGCGAGCGGCGGCATAGGCACGACCTTCAGGTTGATGCCGGCGTCCTTGTACTGGCTGATCGCCCAGGGCCCGTTGTACATCATGCCGAGTGCGCCGTCGACGAACAGGCCGTTGGCCACGTCGTAGTTCGTCCCCGAGGGGATGAGCTCGCTACCGAAGCGCAGATCCTTGAGCGCCTGGGCGCCCGCGATCGCGCCCTCGTTGTCCAGGCCGATGTCGGAGGGCACCAGGCTGCCGTTGGCGTCGCGCCCGAAGACGTAGCCGCCGTAGGTGTGGAGCCAGCCGTAGGAGAAGTAGAAGTTGTTGATATCGAACATGAAGCCGAAGGTGTCCGCCGTGGTGATGGCCTGGGCGGCGGCGACCACGTCCTCGTAGGTGGCCGGCATCTGCTTGACCAGGTCGGTGTTGACGATCAACGCCGGGCCCTCGACGAACATCGGCAGGCCGAAGAGCTTGCCGGCGAAGGTGTACGCCAGCCGCGCCTGCGAGCCGAGGTCCGCCAGATAGGGACCGGTGGCGTAGCTGGTCATGTCGGCCAGGATGCCGCCGACGGCCATCTCGGCCATCTGGTCATGGGGCACGCCGACGAAGAGGTCGCCGGCTTCGCCCTGAGGCGCGCTCAGGAGCGCCTGCTGCTTCAACTCGTTGACGTCGAGCCGGACGATGTCGACCGGTACGTCGAAGGCGCTCGTGAAGCTGCCGGCCTCGTCGCGCAGCCAGTCGAGCGTCTGGTCCTGGAAGGTGGTCCACACCGTCAGGCCCTGGCCGAAGGCCATCCCGAAGAACGCGGTGAGCACCGTGAGCGTGATGAGGATTCGTTTCAAGCTGTCCATCTCCCTTCGAATACACCCCTGCGGCAAACCGTCCGTGGGGGCCCCTGGGGCCTCGCGGTACCCGACGACGCGGATCGATAGCGGTTCGTACGCACTTCAAGTCTATCCATTCGGGGGACCGGCATTCATGAATTGCGGCTCACCATCCGATGAGAAACGCGCTGCGGGGACGGGCGGCAGCCGGCGGCCCGCGGCGGCGACGGGCGGCAGCGCCGTGCCGCCCCTCAGGCGCGCCCTCGGCACCGGTAGCGGCCGGCGGGGGTGCGCTCCACGCGACCGGCAAGCTCGAGCCGGGTGAGGCGACCCAGCAGCTCCGCCGCCGGAACGCCGGTGCGCTCCGCCAGGAGGTCGAGGCTGGCCTCGCCCTCGTCCGCGAGCACCCGCCACACGGCCCCGCCGGACGCCTCCGCGGCGCGCGGTGCGGAGGCGTCCGGGGACTCGGGCGCGGGAAGCTCCGGGAAGCTCGCGAGCAGGTCGGCCGCCTCGCTCAGCAGGGCGGCACCGTCACGCAGCAGCGCGAGGCAGCCGGCCACGCGGGGATCGCGGGGGCGACCAGGCGCGGCGAAGACGTCGCGCCCCTGTTCGGCCGCGTGCCCGGCCGTGATGAGCGCCCCCGACCGGGCGCCGGCCTCCACCACCGCGACGGCGCGCGCGAGGCCGCTGATGAGGCGGTTGCGGCGTGGGAAGGTGTAGCGCTGCGCGGACTGCTCCGGCGGATAGGCGCTGAGCAGGGCCCCGCCCGCGGCCACGATGCGCTCGGCCAGGGCTCGGTTGGCGGGCGGGTGCAGGCGGTCGTGGCCGCTCCCGAGCACCGCCACGGTCGCACCCCGACCCGACAGGGCACCCTCGTGGGCCGCCGCGTCGATGCCGAGCGCCAGACCGGACACCACGCACACGCCCCGCTCGGCGAGCTCCTCGGCGAGGGAGCGGGCGAAGGCGGTGCCCTGGGCGCTGGCGCGGCGGGCGCCCACCACGGCCACCGAGGCGACGGCGGGGAAGGGGAGGAGCGCGGCCGGGGCGAGGGTGCCGCGCAGGTAGAGCAGGGCGGGCGGGTCCACCGCGTGCCCGAGCAACGCCCGCGGGTAGCCGGGCGACTCCAGGGGGAGCAGGCCCACGCCGGCGGAGGCCAGCGTGCCGACACGCTGCGACGCCGAGCCCGGGTCCAGCCGGGCCAGCGCTCGGTGCACCTCGAGCGGCACACGGGGCGCAGGCGGAGCGCCGGCCGCCGCGGCCGCGGCCGCGGCGGCGAGGCTGCCGAAGTGCCGGACCTCACGCGCCAGGCGCACCGACCCCATTCCGGGGAGCTGCAGGGCGGCGAGGTAGGCGGGGGCGAGGGCGTCCATCCCCCCAGCATGGCGCCCGCCGCGGGGTCGAGGGCCGGGCGCTCGGCCGCTGCCCAGGCCGGCGCGTTGTGGCGCCTACGGGCGCCGGCCGCGCCCGGGAGTGTCGCGCTCAGGCGGGCTTCCAGCGGCTCCCCTCGGGGGTGTCCTCGACCACGATGCCGAGCTCCTCCAAGCGATCACGAAGGGCGTCGGAGGTCTCGAAGTCGCGCCTCGAACGCGCCTGCTGACGCTGCTCCAGCACCATCCCCACGAGGCCGCCCAGCAGCGCTTCGTCGGCGCCGGCGGGGGCCTCGCGCGCCGGCACGCCCAGGACGCCCTCGAGCAGGTCCTCGAACACGCGGGCGGCGGCCGCCCGGTACCCGTCCGTGGCCCCCTGCTCCAGGGCCCGGTTGGCGTCGCGGGCCGCGTCGAAGAGGACGGCGAGCGCCTGCGGCGTGTTGAGGTCGTCGTCCATGGCTTCGGCGAAGCGGGCACGCAGGTCGTCGAAGGCGCCTTCCTCGGGCTCCGCGGCCGAGGACGCATCCGCGCCGCCGACGGCGCGGTAGGCGTCGCGCAGGCGCCGCAACCCCTGCTCGGAGGCGACCAGCCCCTCGTCGGAGAAGTCCGACACGCTGCGGTAGTGCGAGCGCAGCAGGTGGAAGCGCACGGCGATCGGATCGTGCACCTCGAACAGCTTCGCGAGCGTGACGAAGTGGTTCTTCGACTTCGCCATCTTCTCGCCACCCAGCGTGATCATGTTCCAGTGCAGCCACGTGCGCGCGAAGGGCTTGCCCGCCGCGCGCGCCTGGGCGATCTCGCACTCGTGGTGCGGGAAGATCAGGTCGAGCCCGCCGCCATGGATGTCGAACTCGTCGCCCAGGTACTTCGTGCTCATCACCGAGCACTCCAGGTGCCAGCCCGGGAAGCCCTCGCCCCAGGGGCTGGGCCAGCGCATGATGTGCCCGGACTCGGCGCGCTTCCACAGGGCGAAGTCACGGGGATCGTCCTTGTCGCTGCGGACCTCCACACGGGTGCCCTCGACCAGCTCGTCCGGATCCCGTCCCGACAGCTCGCCGTACGGCTCCCAGGCGGACACGTCGAAGTACACGTTGCCATCGCGTTCGTACGCTACGCCCCGGTCCACCAGGGCGCGCGTCAGCGTGATCTGCTCGATGATGTGGCCCGAGGCCCGGGGGGCCACGCTGGGGCGCCGCACGTTCATCCGGGCCATGGCCTCGAAGTAGGACCAGAAGTACTTCTCGGCGACCTCCATGGGCTCGATGCGCTCGAGCTTGGCGCGCGCTGCGAGCTTGTCCTCGCCGTCGTCGGCGTCATCGGTGAGGTGCCCCACGTCGGTGACGTTGGTGACGAAGCGCACGTCGAAGCCCTTGTGCTCGAGCCAGCGCCGCAACACGTCGAACACGACGGGACCGCGGGCGTGTCCCAGGTGGGGTTCGGAATAGACGGTGGGTCCGCACATGTAGATCCCCACCCGGCCGGGCACGACGGGCTCGAAGCGTTCCTTGTGACGGCTCAGGCTGTTGTGGAGCTCGAGAGGCACTGCACTCCTCCATCTCGGTAGCGGCCCGGGGGGCCGGGGGCAACGCTTATCAGGGGGGAGCCGCCCCACGGGCGGCAGGGGTCGTTCAGGCGCGCCGCGCCGAACATCGGCCGAGGCGACCGAGTTTCGGGCCGAAGCGCTGCGCCGTCATGCGGCCAGCTTAGCATGGCCAGGTTGCCTTCCTACACGCGCTGTGTATGCCGCCGGCTGGCGCTACACTGGGGTCCGTGGGGCATCGCACGTTGGCGAAGCGCGTCGAACACGAGGAGCGGGTGAAGGGCTCCCGCTTCCTGGCGGTGGTGGCACCCGTCGCCGAGGTCGCGGCCGCCCACGGCCTGGTCGAGACCGCTCGAGCAGAGCACGCGGGCGCCAACCACCACTGTTGGGCATACCGTGTCGGCGACCAGCAACGCTTCTCGGACGACGGCGAGCCTGGCGGCACGGCCGGGCGACCGATGCTGGAGGTGTTCCTCAAGCGCGATCTCGACTACGTCGCCGCCGTGGTGACGCGCTACTTCGGCGGCCGCAAGCTGGGCGCCGGCGGGCTGGTGCGCGCCTACAGCGCGGCGGTCGCCCGTGCCGCGGACGCCGCGGGCATCCGCGAGGTCGCGGATCGGGTGCGGCTCGAGCTGCGCGCCCCCTTCGAGCACGTCGACAGCCTGCTGCGTTGGCTCGACGGCCGCGCCGGCGTGCGACGCGGCGCGCCCGCCTACGGCGCCGACGGCCTGCAGCTCGAGCTCGACCTGCTCGAGGCGGAGCGGGCCGCGCTGGAGGCGGAGCTGGCCGCCCTCACCCGCGGCTCCGGGCGCCTCGCGCCTATCGCCGACCACGCCGCATCCGGGCCGGGGTGAGGCGCACGCACTGCATGGCGGCTCGCTGAAGCCGCACTAACCCATCCACATCCTCGTCAGTGGCAGCATGGGAACATGACGCGAACCCGCATCCTCCTGGTGGCCGCGGCGGGTCTCCTCGCCGCCTTCCTGTCCGGCTGCGCGCCGACGATCCGCCTGACGGGCGAGCCGCCGCTCATCGCGGTGCTCAACGCCCCGTCACAGAACCGCCTCGAGGGCAGCGCGGAGCGGCTGGAGCGCGACATGCGCACCTTCGGCCCGCTCCCCTTCGACTTCGTCAACGAGCAGGCCATGCGCTTCCAGGAGGGGCATAACGACTTCTTCCACAGCCGCGCGGCGGACAGCGCCGCGCGGGTGGCGCGCAGCTACGGCGCTCCCTTCGCGGTGATGATCGGTGCGCCGGTGCTCGACCGCCAGGTGGTGGTGTCCAAGGACCAGCGGAGCCGCCAGGTGACGATCACGCTGCAGATGCAGGCGACCGTGGTGGACGCCGCGGACGGGGTCGTCCGGTCGGACCTGTACGCGCGCCAGCGCAGCACCACCCGCGTCGAGTCCAACGACCAGCGGATCGTTGCGCTGGCGGAGGATGCGGACGTCGCCAAGCTGCGCGACGCCGGCATCGACGACCTCGCCCCGGCGGTGGTGGGTGCCCTGACGGGCGCCGTGGGCGACGCGCACGCTACCGGAAGTAACGGCGGATGACCTCCTGGTACTCCAGGGGCACGTTGCCCTCGGTGACGGCCTGTTCGGCGGCCCGCCGGTAGCCCTCGACCGAGCTTCCCGCAGGCAGCGTCACGTCACCGGAGCCGGGGAGGCGGATGGCGCCGCCGGGGTTGTCGGGACCGTTGCGCAGCACGCCCTCGAGGAACTCGGGGGGAGCGGTCTGACCCTCCACTCCGGGACCGGCGGCGGCGGACTCGCCCGGTAGGTTACCGGCCTCGCCGGTCCCCGGCCCGCCCTCGTCACCGGGGAGCGCGCCCGCCTCGACCTGCCCCGGAGCGCCGTCACCGGCCTTCGTGCCGCCACCCTGGGGCCCCTCGCCGGGCTGCTGTTGCGGCTCTCCCGCCCCCCCCGGATTCTCACCCTGCGCGCCGTCCGGTGTGCCCTGCGCGCCGTTCTCGCCGCCGCCGGCACCGGCCTCGGGAGAACCGTCCTGCGGGGAGCCGCCGCCGTCCTGCTGGCCGCCCGAGGGCCCGGCGTCACCCGTCTGCGGTGCGCTCTCACCCGCGCCGCGGCCCTGCGGGTCGCCGCTCGCGCCCTCCTGCCCGGGCCCGGCGCGGGGCGCGAGGTTCTCGGGGGCCGCGGTCGCGGCGGCTCCGGCTTCGCCCGAGGGGCGTTGCCGCAGGCTGTCGAGGTAGCGCGACAGGGTCTGCGCGTCGTTGCCACCGGCATCGGGCGCCTGCGCCGCCGGCGCATCGGCGCCCGCGGCGGGCGCCGCGTTGGCGCCGTCGGGTTGTGCCACGCGATCCGGCGCGGACGAGGGGAGGGCGGGGGCCGTGGGCGTCTCCGCCGGCAGGGCGTCGCCGCCGGCGCTGTCCGGCGGTAGCGAGCCCACCTCCGGCGCCCCCTGCGGCCGCAGGCCGCCGCCGGCCAGGGGGAGCAGCAGGAGGCCCACCGCAACGGCCAGGGCCGGCAGCCACCACGGCGCGCGCTCGGGCGGCGTGACCCCGCGTACGGCGTGCACGGCGCGCCGCCGCACCAACGCGCGGAAGCCGTACGGGTCGGGACCGGTCGCGGGCTGCAGCGCCGTCTCGTAGCTCAGGCCCGCGTGGCGCCGCACGTAGCGCAACGCGCGCTGCGCATGCCCGGGTGCCGGCAACGCCAGCCCCGCGGCGAGGCCAACAACGAGCGCCGCGCCCTGCCACACCAGCGGGACCCCGAGCGCGACGCTCACCACCGACCCCAGCAGGGCTCCCAGGCTGCCCCGCCAGAGGCGCTGGTTCCACTCGCCGCGGCGCGCGATGCGCACATGCAGGCGCAACGCCACGGCCTCGTTGGGCGGATCCCGGTGTTGGCGGCGGCTGGGACGGATCACGGCGCGCTCTCCCGCCCGGCGCGCCAGGAGCGCGCGATCGCCCCGGCCGTGATCAGCGCCGCCACGCCGACGGCGGCCAGGTGCACCGGCGCCACGCGCGTGGCGGCCAGCGCCGGGTTGAACACCACCGTGTGCCAACGCACGTCCAGGTAGGCGCCAAGGGCCACGACGGCCGGCACCAGCAACGGAAGTAGGCCGCGCACGCGCAGCACCGCCGTGCCGCGCCCCAACACCAGACCCACCCCGTAGGCCGCGACGGTCTCCGGATAGGGCAGGGCGGCGGCGTAGGCCAGGGGGAGCGCCGGGAAGGTGGCGGCGTAGGTGGCGACGTCGAAGGCGCTGGAGACGGCCACGAACACGAGCAGGCCGGCGAGGGTCAGCCCGCGCTCGCGCGCCGACGCCTCGCTGGACGCGGCGCCGAAGCCGAGGCCGGCGAGCACCAGCAGGGTGTTGCGGACCTGGGCCAGCAGGAACCACGACGCGTTGGGGGCACCCGCCGCGCCCGGCCAGCGGGTGGCCAGGACGAACCCCATGGCAACCAGGAACAGCGCCAGGGCCTGCAGCATGTCGTTGCGCCGAAGGCGTTCGGAGACGGCCTCGAAGGCGTTCATCGGGGGGCTCCGTTGCGGGCCAGGGTGGCCGGGAGCGCCACCCACAGGCCGCGCCCGTCCCGGGCCACGGCGGCGCCCGGTGGCAGCGCCGCGGCGACGCGCTCGTAGGGCGCCGCGAGCGGGGCGTCCTCGCCGGCCACCGGCCGCACGCGCCCGCCGACCGCGAGGTCACCCTGCAGCCCGAGGCCGAGGACGTACACGTCGCGGAGCGCCGCGGGGCCATCGTTGACGAGCCAGGGGCCGTCGTATCGCAGCGCGGCGGGCGCCAGGCTCGGTCGCAGCGCGATGAGGGCACGGTGCCAGCGCGACAGCGCCACGTAGGTGCCGCCCGCGTCCACCCGGTAGGCGTGCTCTCCCAGTGGACGCCCGGCCTGCGGCACGCGGACCTCACCGGCGGGGAGCGTGAGCACCTCCGTGACGCCGTAGCCCAGGGCCAGGGGCCCACCGGCCAGCCACACGGTGCGGCTCTCCTGCAGCACGGCGGACGGCGGACGGAGCAGGCGCCACCCCGCCACCGAGACCACCAGCGTCAGCGCCAGCGCCGCGACCAGGCCGGGCCCGCCAGCGAGGCGCAGCATCAACAGCACGGCGAGCGCGAAGGCCGCCGCCAACCCCAGCATCACGGGTTGGGCGAGCGCCGCAGGCGCCTCCACCATCGGTTCGAACGCCACCGCCGCGACCAGCGCGTCCGGTGCCACGGCGGCCGGCACCGCGAGTGCGTCGCTCACGGCGTCGCTGAGGCCGGCTACCCGCACCACGCGGCCGGCGCCGAGGCGCACGGCGTCGCCGCCGTCGAGCAGCCGCTCGACCGGTGCGTAGCTCGACGGCAGGGAGCCGGCGAGAACCACGGTCGCGCCGCCCGCCGCGGCCGCCGCCACGGCATCCGCCCGCGGCGCGGCACCGGTGCCGTCGAGCAGCAGGCTGCGCACGCCCGCGTAGGCGGCGGCGCGCGCCGGCAGGTCGGCGGCGGCGACGTCGGCGAGGCGCGCGGCGCCACCGTATGCCCCGCGCCAGCGGCCGGGGGCGCTGGACAGCAGCAGGTCGAGGGAACGGGTGTCGGCGTCGCGGCTGCCGAGGCTGCCGCTCGCCACCACGGACGCGCGGCTGATGAGCGTCCAGCTCAGGCTACGGAACGGGGGAAGGTAGAGGTCGTCCTCGAACACCGTGATACCGCTGCCTCCACGGATGTGAGCCCGGTAGCGATCGATGCGGGGCCCGTCCCGGAGGGAACCGGCGTCCAGCTCGAGCTCCAGGCGTGCCTCCGGCAGGTCTCGCAGGGTGACGCGGATGGGGTTCCAGGTGCCGGCCACCAGCTGGCCGGCCACGCCGAGCTCGAGCGAGGCGCCGGCGGGGGCCTGGGCCCGCGCCGCGGGCGGCAGCGCGGCCCAGGCCAGCGCCATCGCCGCGTAGCATGCGGCGCGCAGCGCGGCACGCGGGGCCACGCCGGTCCGGTGTGGAGGGCGCGTCATGTACCCGAAGTATACGGACCCGCGGGGCACGCTTCGGGGCGCGCCGGCACATGCCCGAGGTCAGGGCGCGTCCTGGGCCCGGACCACGATGGCGCTGACCACGCGGCGCTCGCCGCCACGGTTGAGCACCTTGCCGTCGGCCAGCAGGGTGGCGCTGCTGCCGCTGTCGAGCCGCATGGCGTCGCGCGCGCCGAGCGACAGGAACAGCGGCACGAGGTCGGCGGCGCGCATGGCCTCGGCCACCACCAGCAGCACGACGCCGTCGGGGCGCACGCCGATCGCCGACTGCTGGGTCACCGCGTCGAGGATGCGCTGACCGTCGGCGAATCCCTCCGCCTCTGGGTCGAAGGCCGGTCGCCCATCGCGCACGAGCAGCGGGCCCGCCTCCACGCCGTAGGGGGCGCCGTCGAAGGCGCTGGGGTGCAGATCGAGTTGCAGGGATGCCCGCTGGCGGGCGTCCACCCGCGCCAGCGCCTTGCGGTCGGGCGGGTACACCAGGGCGAAGCCGTCGGGCGGGACGGTGGCGGGCCCGATACGGTTGGCCATCACCACGCCCTGCTGCACGGTAAGCACGCCCACCTGGGGGGTGCCCACGGTGGCGCCCGCCGCGGTGGCGACGCTCACGCCGTCCGCGCTGTCACCCACGGGGATGGGTAGGCCGTCGACGCGGAGCGTCACGTTTGCGCTCAGCCGGGCGATGGTGGTGCCGTCGCTCCCGAAGGCGATGGCGGCGCGCGTGCGCGTGGGCAACGAGAGCAGCCCGTAGTCCACCCTCAGGTACCCGATGGCGTCGAAGGTGCGGGTATCGAAGTATCCGGCGTTGATGGCCACCAGCGCCCCGCTGGCGAGCTCGCTGAGGGTGCGGGGCACGTGGCTCTCGCCCACGACGCGGAACTCGCCGGCGCCGGGGGCGACGCTCACCACGTGGACCAGGCTGCTGCCGCTGGCGGCGGGGGCGTAGAAGCGCCGGTATCGGATGCCGGGGGCCAGCGCCTCGTCGACATCGGGAAGCGCGGGAGCGCGCTGTGGCACGACGTCGAGGACCAGCCGTGTGGGGTCGGCGAGGACGAAGGCGTGGTAGCGGAAGGCCGGGCCGCTTACGCTCAGGGCCGTGTGATCCGTCCCCGGCTCGAGCCGCACCTCCACCCCGCGGTAGGGGTCCGGGGAGTCCACCGGCAGCAACATCGGCGGAAGCACCAGGTTCAGGGCCGCGTCGCGTGCCACCTCCCCCTCGCCCTCGGCGGAGCGGAGGTCGGCGGGGGAGAGGCCGGGCAGGTCGAGCACCACGCGCACGTCCGCGTCGCCGCCGAAGCGCACGGCCTGGAGCCTGGGGAGCTCGAGCCCCAGCGCGTCGAGCAGCGACGGGCCCACCAGCACGCTGTCGCCTACCACCTCGGGCGGCGCGGCGTCGACGTTTCCGAGCCACCCCAGCCCCTGCACGTAGATGAGCGTGCGCCCCTGGTAGCTGAGCTCCACCGCGCCGTCACCCACGTGGACCTGAGCGCCGGACAGGCGGTAGCGCGGCGGCGCGTCGGCACGGGCTCCCGCCCAGACGAGGAGCGCGATCAGCAACAGCAACGGGGGGAGCGAGCGGACACGGACCACCGTCGCGAGTCTTACAGCCCGGGCACTGAAATGGATGAGATGGGCCGCCCGCGGGGTCGGTGCGCCTCAGAGCTCGTGGAAGAGCGTGAGCAGGCCGTCGACGCCCACCGGTCCCCCGAGCACCTGCCGCAGCCCCAGCTCCACCCGGTAGGCGTCGAGGTCGCGGCGGTTGAAGGTCAGCGCACCGAGGTTCATGGCGCGGCGCCGGACGGCGGACACGGGCTCGTCGAGCAGGTCGAGCAGCGTCAGATGGGGACCCAGGAGCGCATCGGGGAGCGGCACGCCGTCACGCAGGCGGACCACCAGGTCAGCCTCCCGCAACAGCGTGGGCACCAGCGGGTCCTGGACGGCGCGAGCGAGCACGCGGGTGCCGGCCGCCAGCGAGGGGAGGGCGCGCTCGGCCTCCGACGGGCTGTCCGCCAGGAGCGCCAGCGAGGCCGCACCGAGGCTGGCGAGCTCGCGCGCGACGGCGCGGGCGCTGGGGCCGCTGCCGAGCACCACCACGTGGGCGTCGCGCCCGTCCCAGCGGGCGGCCGCAAGCAGCGCCGACACCGCGCGACCAAGGATGTAGTCGACGATGACGCCCCCCGGGGTGACCGTCACCGTGTCCGCCGCCCCGACCTCCTGTGCGTCAAGGGAGCTGCGGTCGGCGGCCCGGAGCGCCTCGACCTGCTGCTCCTGGTCCAGGACCAGAGCGCCGGCGAACTCCAGCCGCGCCAGCGCCCGATACAGCGCCTGCATGCCGCCGCCGGGAACGGGATGGAGGTGGAAGCGGGCGTCGGCGTCACGGTAGCCGTGGAGCGCGTGTCGGACGTCGGCATCGGCACTGAGCACGGCAACGAGATGCATACCGCCCAGTATACGGCGGCATCCGGCGCGCGCGGGCCGGGGCCGCGGGGCCGCGAAGCGACCGCGCTCGAACCCCGCCGCGGCGGGCCGCGCGGGCCCGTGGGTGGGCGCGGAAGCGGCCGTGAACGCTGTGTTACAGTGCCGCCATGGTGAGCTGGAAGCCGGTGAGAACCCACCCCACGGCCACCGTCGCCCACGTGCCGCGCACGGGGCGAACGCGTGGCTGACGGTCGCTCCCACCGCCTCAGGTCCCCGCCCCCATCCCCCACAATCCGAGGTGCCCCATGCATGTGATCCTCCCCGACGGTACCCGCCTGGACGTGCCCGAGCACGCTACCGGCGCGGACGTCGCCCAGGCCATCGGTCCCGGGCTGGCGCGCGCCGCCATCGGCACGCGCATCGACGGCCGGCTATCGGACCTCCTGAGCGAGGTGCCCGACGGCGCCAGCGTCGCCATCCTCACCAAGCGGGACGACCAGGTCATCGACCTGATGCGTCACACCCTGGCGCACGTCATGGCCCAGGCCGTGACCGAGTACTTCGTGCAGCAGGGGCACCCCGCCGACAGCGTGCGCATGGGCGTGGGCCCGGTCATCGAGAACGGCTTCTACTACGACTTCGACGTCCCCCGGAGCCTGACCCCTGAGGACCTCGAGGCGATCGAGGCCATCATGCGCCGCATCGTGAGCGACGACCTTCCGCTGCGCAAGTTCGCGTTGCCGCGCGGCGAGGCGCTGGCGCGCTTCGAGCGCAAACACGACCCGTACAAGCTCGAGCTCATCCGGGATCTCCCCGAGGGCGAGACCCTCACCTTCTACGAGCAGGGGGGAGACAACGGCTTCACGGACCTGTGTCGCGGGCCGCACGTGCCGCGCACCGGCCTGATCCCGCCCCACTTCAAGCTCACCAGCGTCGCCGGCGCCTACTGGCGCGGCGACGAACGCCGCCCGATGCTGCAGCGTATCTACGGGGTCGCGTTCCGCACGGCCGAGGAGCTCGAGCACTACCTGTGGCAACAGGAGGAGGCACGCCGGCGCGACCACCGCAAGCTCGGCGCCGAGCTCGATATCTTCACCCTCGACGAGGACGTGGGCCCGGGGTTGCCGCTGTGGCTGCCGCGCGGCGCGGTCATGATCGAGGAGATCGAGCGGCTGGCCAAGGAGATGGAGGAGCGGGCCGGGTACAAGCGCGTGCGCAGCCCCCACCTCTCCAAGGAGCAGCTGTTCATCAAGAGCGGGCACCTGCCGTACTACGAGGCGTCCATGTTCCCGCCCATGGAGCTCGAGAACGTCCGCTACTTCATGAAGCCCATGAACTGCCCGTTCCATCACAAGATCTTCGCGGCCCGGCCGCGCAGCTACCGCGACCTGCCCCTGCGACTCGCCGAATACGGCACCTGCTACCGCTACGAGGACTCCGGCGCGCTGATGGGCCTGTTGCGGGTGCGGAGCATGCAGATGAACGACGCCCACATCTATTGCAGCGAGGAGCAGTTCGAGTCGGAGTTCCTGCGGGTGGTCGACCTCTACCTCGAGTACTTCCGGCTGTTCGGCATCCGGGAGTACGTCATGCGCCTGTCTAAGCACGCCCGCGAAGGGCTCGGCAAGAAGTACGTCGACAACGAGGCGTTGTGGCTCAAGACCGAGGCGATGGTGCGCAGCGCCCTCGAGGGGGGCGGCATCAACTTCGTGGAGGCCGAGGACGAGGCGGCCTTCTACGGGCCCAAGATCGACGTGCAGATCAAGAGCGCCATCGGACGCGAGTTCACGCTGGCGACCAACCAGGTGGACTTCGCCCAGCCCGAGCGCCTGGGGCTACACTACATCGACGACCACAACGAGAAGCGCGTGCCCCTGTGCCTCCACCGGGCGCCGCTCAGCACGCACGAGCGCCTCATCGGCTTCCTCATCGAGCACTTCGCGGGGGACTTCCCGGTGTGGCTGGCACCGGAGCAGGTCCGCATCGTGCCGATCGCGGACCGGCACAACACCTACGCCTACGCCCTGGCCGACCGCCTCGGTGAGGCGGGTTTGCGCGCGGAGGTGGACGCGCGCAGCGAGCGCATGAACGCCAAGGTGCGCGACGCCGAGCTGTACAAGGTCCCCTACACCCTCATCGTCGGGGACAAGGAGGAGCAGCACGACACGGTGAGCTTCCGTTCGCGCCAGGAGCCCGAGCGCAAGGCCGTGCCCGTGGCGGCCTTCGTCGACCACCTGCGGGGGGTGGCGCGCCGCCGCGACCTGGAGGTCGCGCCGCTCGCCGTGCCGTCGGCCTGAGCGCCCCCCGGCCCGAGCGCGCCCGCCGGCCGAAGCGCTCCGGGCCGGTGTGCCCTCGCCCTGCGCCCGCGGGGAGCGCCGGGCGAGGAGTCGGCCGCCCCTCAGCGCTTGGCGTAGATGGTGACCTGCTCCATGCGATCGGGCGTGGCACCCCCGGGCCGACCCGGGTCGACGCGTTGCAGGGTGTCCAGCACCTCGATTCCCTCGATGACCCGCCCGAAGACCGCGTGCCGGCCGTCCAGCCAGGGGGTCTGCTTGAAGGTGATGAAGAACTGGGAGCCGTTCGTGTTCGGCCCCGCGTTCGCCATCGACAGCACACCCTTGTCGTCGTGTTGCAGGGTGGGCTCGAACTCGTCGGCGAAGGTGTAGCCAGGGCCCCCGCGCCCCGTCCCGGTCGGGTCGCCGGTCTGGGCCATGAAGTCCTCCAGCACGCGATGGAACGGCACCCCGTCGTAGTAGCGGTGGCGGGCGAGGAACACGAAGTTGTTCACCGTCCGCGGGGCCCGGTCCTGGTAGAGGTCGAGCACCAGCGCCCCCCTGCCGGTCTCGACGAGCGCGCGGTAGTCCACGCCGTCTTCGAGGACGGAGGCGGCCTCCCCGAACGCGGTGACGCGCTCGTCCTGGAGGGGTGCGAGGGGTTGGTAGCCGTCGAGGGCCTGGGTCATATGATGGGTTCCTTCCGTCCGGCCTGCGCCGCCCGGCGGGGGGCGGTCCTGGAGCTCATGAGCGCGGCCTCTGTGCGATGAGCACCCGTTCGAGGGTGTCGGGCTGAGGGAAGAACCCCACGGCCGTGCGGTCCCCGACGTTGCCGACGACCCCGCGCAAGCCCGCCACGCTGAACGTCTGCCCGGCTACCGGCAGGGTGCCGAGCGCCTGTTGCAGCGCCTCGCCGACGGTCCGCCCGGGAGGGCCCGGGAGGGTGGTGCCCTGGTCCGCCAGGCTCGCCAGGGTGTCATCGAGGTGCGCCACCGCGCTCGGGGTCTGCGGGTCGATGCGCGTCAGTGCGTCGAGCACGGCGTCGCCGCCGACGACCTGGCCGAAGATATTGTAGCCGCCGTCCAGCCACGGTGCCGGCCCGAAGGTAAGGAAGAACTGGGACCCGTTGGTGTCGGGGCCCGCGTTGGCCATCGCCACCACACCGCGCTTGTCGAAGTGCAGGCCGCCGGCGATCTCGTCGTCGAAGCGGTAGCCCGGACCGCCCGTTCCGGTCCCGGTGGGATCGCCGGTCTGCGCCATGAAGTCCTGCAACACCCGATGGAACGGCACCCCGTCGTAGAAGTGATGCAGCGCCAGGAACACGAAGTTGTTCACCGTGCGCGGGGCCTGCTGCTCGAACAGATCGATGGTGATGGGTCCCTTGCTCGTCTCGAGAACCGCGTAGTAGTCCAGGTCCGGCTCCAGCACCTGCGCCGCCCCCTCGAAGGAGCGCTGCGGCGCATCGCTGAGGTAGGGCACGGCCGCGGTGCCCTCTGGCAGGGCGGCGCCGGCGGCGGGCTCGGCGGAGGCGGCGGGCTCGGCGTTGGGGTCGACCGCCGAGCCCGCGTCGACGCCACCTACGGTGTCCGCCGCGGCGATACCCCCGGCGCCCCCGCCGGCCCGGCGCGCGACCCAGAAACCGCTGACCACCAGCAACACGACCACCAGCACGAGCGCCAGGATGCGCGCCATGCCGGGCTTCACGACCGCCCCCGGGCCTCGGCGTCCATCCGCTGGGCGCGGTCGAGCAGCCGCTGCACAGCCAGGCCGTCGCGCAGCGTTGCGGCCTCGGCGAGGGCCTCGTGCTCCCCCTCCTCCAGGGCCAGCCGCAGGGCGTCGGCCATGAGCACGCTGCCGGTATCGAAGCCCGAGGCGCGGAAGCGGTACGGCACCAGGGCGGGGAGGGCGGTGCGGTACTCCTTGAGGGGTCCACCGCGCTTGCCGTAGTACAGCTTCAGGGAGCGGTCGATGACCAGGCTCCCGTCGGTGCCGCGCACGGTCAGCAGGTCGATGGCGTCGTCCAACGCCGCCCCGTGGACCAGCATCGTGCCCACCACCTCGCCGGCGCGGAAGGTGAGCGAGGCGATGTCGTCCGAGGTGACCACGCGCTCGACGCCCTCGGCGTCGACGCGGGTGGGGTAGGCCCGTCCGAGGGTGGCCCCGTGGAGCGTGATCTCCTCGCCGAGAATCCAGCGCACGCCGTCGAGGACGTGGCTTCCGATGGCGCCGAGGATGCCGCCGCCCTGCTCGGCGTCCGACCACCAGCTCCAGGGGCGGGTGGGGTCGACGCGCATGCGGTTGGCGACGCGGGCGGTCACCATCAGCACCCGCCCCACGGCGCCCGACGCGATGAGCTCGCGGGCCTTGCGCCGGACCGGGGTGAAGCGGAGCTCGTGGTCGACCAGGGCGAACTGCCCGGGCGCCGCGTCGGCCGCCGCCGCCATCGCCTCGGCCTGTGAGATGTCGAGGGCGAGGGGCTTCTCGCACAACAGGTTGTGGCCGGACGCCAGCACGGCCTCGGCCTGCTCGCGGTGGAGCGCCGGTGCCGACGAGACCACCACCAGGTTGAGCTCGAGCCCGAGAAGCGCCCGCCAGTCCCCGGTGGCGTGCTCGATGCCGTGGCGCTGGGCGACATCCTCGGCCCGCGCGCGACTCCCGCTGGCGACAGCAGCGACCTCGAGGCCGCCCGCCTGGAACGCGGGGATCAGGACGCGGTCCGCCCAGCCCGTACCGATGACGCCGACGCGAATGGTCATGAACCCAACTCCCGGAATGGCATACGGCCCGTAGTGTACCGGCTGCGGCGCGGGCGCGCCGCGGCATGTCGAACAGCCCCCCGCCCGATTCCATTGTGTAAGAAGGCCGTAAGTATTCCGTAAGCCTGGCGTGAGAGCGTTCCTCGTAGGCTACTGCCATGCACTTCAACGATCTCCTTCAGCGGCTGGTCGAGCGCGGCGCATCCGACGTCCACCTGCACTGCGGCATGCCGGCCCTGGCACGCCTGCACGGCTCACTGCAGCCGGTGAGCGAGGCCAAGATCCAGCCCCGCTTCACGGAGGCCCTGGTGGACCTGATGTGCGACGACCGCCAGCGCGCCGTGTTCGCCGAGAAGTACCAGATCGACCTCGCCTACAGCGTGCCGGGGCTGGCGCGCTTTCGCGTCAACCTCTTCCGTCAGCGCGGGTCGGTGAGCGCGGTGCTGCGCATCATCAAGTCCGACGAGTCGGTGCTGCAGGTCGTGAACCTGCCACAGGAGACCATCGATTACTTCCGGGACCAGGAGAAGGGGTTGGTGCTGGTCACGGGACCCACCGGCTCGGGCAAGTCCACGACCCTCGCGCGCATCGTCGACGAGATCAACGCCAAGTACGCCAAGATGATCGTGACGGTGGAGGATCCCATCGAATATCTGCACCGCTCCAAGCGCAGCGCGGTGGTGCAGCGGGAGCTTGGCGTGGACGCCCCGTCGTTCTCGGAGGCGCTGGTGGCCGCCATGCGGCAGGACCCGGACGTCATCCTGATCGGCGAGATCCGCGACCACGCCACGGCCGCCGCCGCCCTGACCGCCGCCCAGACCGGGCACCTCGTGTTCAGCACCCTGCACACGCAGGACACCGTGCGGACCATCAACCGCATGATCGACCTGTTCCCGCCGCACGAGCGTGAGACGGCGCGCATCCTCTTCGCCGAGTCGCTGGTCGGCGTGGTCTCCCAGCGGCTACTGCCGCGCGCCGACGGCAGCGGGCGCATCGCCGCCACCGAGATCCTCAAGGGCACGCTCCGCATCAAGGACCTGGTGCGCGACGAGGACCGCACGGGCGAGATCTACGACGCCCTGCGCGACGCCCGGCTCGACGGCATGCAACTGTTCGACGATCATCTGGCCCAGCTCTATGCCGACGGCGCGATCACCTACGAGACCGGCTACGCCTCGGCGACGAGCTCGCAGGCGTTCAAGATGGCCGCCACCCAGGTCGACGTGCGCCGCACCTCCGTCCCAGCCGGCTGAAGGGAGCGGAGCGGGCCGGCGCTCCGCGGGCGCGCAGGATCAGGACAGGATCAGAACGGCACCTCGGGCGCCGCCGCCGAGGCGCGCGGCCCGAAGCTTGGCGCCCGCTCGGCGAGCAGGGAGCGCTTGTCGATGGTGACGCTGGTGCGCAGCCACGGGCAGGCGAGGTGCAGCTCCTCGAGGCGCTCGACGTCGACCCGCAGGGCGTCCGTGGCGTAGCTCGCCCGCCCCTGCGGGCCGGCCACATCGAGGCGCACGGGGGTACGCCCGCTGTACTCATCGAGCAGGGAGCGCAGCTCCAGCAGCCGATGCTGCCCCACCTCCGCCACATCGAAGTGCAGCACGGCGACCTCGGGCGCCCCGGACTTGTCGTCCCAGCGGATCAGCCGGTCGGCCACCAGCCGCAGCGAGTCGCCATCCTCGGAGACGTCCGCCACCACCACCACGGGGGCGTCCTCGACCAGGCGCTGGGCGATCTCCTCGAACGTGCGGCTGAACGCCACCAGCTCGCGGCTTCCCGACTCGTCGGCGACCTCGAAGCGCGCCATCATGGTGCCCTTGCGGGTCGGCCGCTTGACGACGTTCTGCAAGATCCCCGCCAGCGCTACCTTGACGCGGCCGCCGTGCCCCTCCGGCCGGCGCTCCCGGTAGTAGCGCTCGACGGCGTCCACCGCACAGCTCGCCGCCTCGTCCAGGCCCGGGTAGGAGTTCATCGGGTGGGCGCTGATGTACAGGCCGAGCGCCTCCTTCTCGAAGCGCAACAGCTCGAGCTCGTGCAGCGGCTCGCCCTCGGCGAGCGTAGGGGGCTTGATCTCCTCGACGCCGAACAGCGTCATCTGCCCCTGCGCGGCCGACTCGCGCTGCGCCGCGCCCCACTTCATGGCCGTCTCGAGATTGCGCAGCATGACATGGCGCTCCCCGATGCGGTCGAAGGCGCCGGCCTTCACCAGGTGCTCCACCGCGCGTTTGTTGACCAGTGTGGTGTCGATGCGGCGACAGAAGTCGAACAGGTCCTTGAAGGGGCCACCACTGACGCGCTCGCGCAGGATATGGTCGACGGCGTTGTCCCCGACGTTCTTGATGCCGTAGAGCCCGAAGCGCACGACCGCCTCGACCGGCGTGAAGTCCGCGTTGGATTCGTTGATGTCGGGCGGGAGCACGTCGATCCCGAGGTGACGCGCATCCGTGACGTACTGCGCCACCTTGTCGGAGTTGCCGCGCTCGACGGTGAGCAGGGCGGCCGCGAATTCGACGGGGTAGTGGGCCTTGAGGTAGGCGGTCTGGTACGACAGCATGCCGTAGGCCGCCGAGTGCGACTTGTTGAAGCCGTAGTTCGCGAACTTCTCGAGCAGGTCGAAGATGCGGTTGGCCTCCGCCCTCGAGACGCCGTTCCCGCTCGCGCCCTTCTCGAACACGAGCCGCTGCTGCTCCATCTCCTGGACCTTCTTCTTGCCCATCGCCCGCCGCAGCAGGTCCGCCTCGCCCAGGGTGTAGCCGGCGACGGCCTGGGCGATCTGCATGATCTGCTCCTGGTAGACCGGAATGCCGTAGGTCTCGGCGAGGATGGGGGTGAGCAGCGCCTCGGACTCCGGGAAGTCGGTGTAATCGACCTCCTCGTGGCCGTGGTGGCGCCGGATGTAGGTGGGGATGTTCTCCATGGGGCCCGGTCGATAGAGCGCGGAGACGGCGATGAGGTCCTGGATGCGCCGAGGCTTGAGCTTCTTGAGCGTATCGACCATGCCGGGGGACTCGAACTGGAACACACCGGCCGCGTCGCCGCGCGACAGCAGCTCGAAGGTGGCGGCGTCGTCGAGGGCGAAGGCGTCGGGCTCGAGCGTGACGCCGCGCGATTGCTGCACGATCTTGACCGCGGCCTCGATGAAGGAGAGCGTCCGCAGCCCGAGGAAGTCCATCTTGATGAAGCCAAGGTCCTCGACCGACCCCATGTCGTACTGGCACACGACAGGCCCGTCGCCGGCACGGAAGACGGGCGCCAGCTCCTGGATGGGTTGCCGGGAGATGATCACCCCGGCGGCGTGGACCGAGGCGTGGCGCGTCAGCCCCTCGAGCGTGCGGGCCACGTCGACGTAGTCCTTGGCGCCGGCCTGGTACAGCTCGCGGAACTCGGGCACCTCCTCCAATGCGCGGTCGATGGTGACGCTGCGCCCGAAGACCACCGGCACGAGCTTCGAGACCCTGTCTGCGTCGGCGAAGGGCGCCTCCATCACGCGCGCGGCGTCCTTGATCGCGGCGCGGGAGGCCATGGTCCCGAAGGTGGCGATGTGGGCCACCCTGTCCTCCCCGTACTTCGCGCGCACGTAGTCGATCACCTCGCCGCGGCGCACATCCGAGAAGTCGATGTCGAAATCCGGCATGGAGATGCGGTCGGGGTTGAGGAAGCGCTCGAACAACAGGTCGAAGGCCAGCGGGTCGATGTTGGTGATGCGGATGGCGTAGGCCACGATGGAGCCTGCGCCGGAACCGCGCCCGGGCCCGACCGCGATGCCACGGTCCTTGGCCCAGTTGATGAAGTCGGCCACGATCAGGAAGTAGTCGGGGAAACCCATCGCCACGATCACGCCGAGCTCGTACTCGACGCGTTCCAGGATGGCCACCGCCCGGGAATCGTGATCGCCCTGCGCGAAGCGCTCGAGGTGGGGGTAGGCGTAGCGGTCGTAGGTCTCGCCCTCGCGCCGCGCCGTGCGGCCGCGCTCGGCCGCACGCGCCAGCGCCAGCAGCACGTCGTCCAGTGGGGCGTCGGCGGGTGCGGCGGGGTCCGCCTCGGCGAGGTAGGCGCGGTAGAGCGATGCCGTCATCACCGGGTAGCGCGACATCAGGCCGCGGTAGCTGTCGAAGCGAAGCTGCTCGGCCAGCGTGCGCCCCTCGTGGAGCGGGAGCTCCGGCATCTGGTAGACGCGCTTGTCGCCAATGGGGAGCTCGACGTTGCAGAGGTCGGCGACGTTGCCGGTGTTGTCCAGAGCGCCTGGGTAGTGCGCCTCCGGTACCGCCTCGGCCATCTCCGCGGGCGTCTTGACGTAGAACTCGTCGCAGGGGAAGCGGAAGCGCTCCGGATCGGACAGCACGGTCTTGGTCTGGATCGACAGCAGGGCCTCGTGCGCGCGGGCGTCCTCGCGCTTGACGTAGTGCCCGTCGTTGGTGGCCACCATGCCAAGGCCGTAGCGCGAGGCGAATTCCTTGAGCACGGGGTTGAGGCGCGCCTGCTCCTCGAGACCGTGGTTCTGCAGCTCGATGAAGAAGTTGTCGCCGTAGATCTCGAGGTACTGCCCCAACAACGCCTCGCCCGCCTCCGGGCCCAGATCGAGCACGGCGCGGGGGATCTGCGCCCCGAGGCAACCGGACAGGGCGATGATGCCCTCGCTGTGCTCGCGCAGCAGCTCGTGGTCGACGCGGGGCTTCATGTAGAACCCCTCGAGGTAGGCGCGGCTGGAGAGCCTGCAGAGGTTGCGGTAGCCCTTGAGGTCGCGCGCGAGCAGGGTGAGGTGGAAGTACCCGCCGTCGAGCTTGCTCGACACCCGACGCTTCTCGAAGCGCGAGCCGCCCGTGACGTACGCCTCCAACCCCAGGATGGGCTTCACGCCCTGGGCCACGGCCGCCTTGTAGAACTCCACGGCGCCGTGCATGTTGCCGTGGTCGGTCATGGCGACGGCGGCGTCGTCGGGCGACACATCGCGCACCCAGGAGATCAGGTCCTTGATACGCGCCGCGCCGTCCAACAGGCTGTACGCGGTGTGTTGATGGAGGTGGGCGAAACGTCGGGGCGCGGCCTCGGGCATGCCCCATGCTAACGCGGGCGCGCACCCGGCCCCCCGCCACCCGTCGGGGCCGCAGGGGCCGCGTGCGAGGGCGCGCAGGGCGCGTTGACACGGCAAAAACGCCCGTGCTACGCTCGCGTTCGCTTGGCGCCGTAGCCAAGGGGTAAGGCAGAGGTCTGCAAAACCTCGATTCACCGGTTCGAATCCGGTCGGCGCCTCCAAGCTCTTCCGGTTCATAGGCGCGTAGCTCAGTGGGAGAGCGCTACACTGACACTGTAGAGGTCGGCAGTTCAATCCTGCCCGCGCCTACCAACGCAAGTGCCAAAGGCTCGACCGAGGATCCGGGGCTCGCTCCAACGCGAGCCCCGGATCCGTTCGGCGTGGCCTGGCCGTGCGTCGGCCTAGGTGGTGACCTCGGTGATGAAGCCGGGCAGCGTGATGCTGGGCAGGCCCATGGTCTCGAGCACCCCCTGCGGGAGCCCGATGTCGCCGACGAAGAGGCGACCGACCGCGCCCCCCGGCTTGACCCCCTTCTTGGGCAGCGCCACGCTCAGCGTGAATGTCGCCTGTACCACGTCCCCGGGGATGCTGCCGTCGTCGACCACCATGCCGGTGGGCGCATCGAGCGAGATCACGCAGCCGTCGCGGATGTTGTTCAGTACCGTGATGACGTCGAGCGTGCGCCCCCTGGGCGGTCCCTCGAGGTTGGTGCCTATGGCCGCGTCGATGACGCAGGCGAACTTCATCTTGGGCAGGCTGGTGCGCACACGCACCTTGTCGAAGTGGCGCAGGTGCTCGAGCTGTTCCTTGGGCGTGCCCGAGTAGTTCTCCGCCTCATGCGTGGGCACCACCCATACGCGCCGTCCGCGGGTCGCGAGCAGGCGGGCGGCGGCCAGCCCCCCGCTGCCGTTGTTGCCGCGCCCGGCGACGACCAGCACCGGCCCGTCCGGGGCGAACGCATCGGCCAGCGTCACCAGGTTGCGGGCGGTATGCTCCACCAGCACCCGGTTGTCGAGGCCGAACTTGCCGGTCGCCAACATCACCAGCTGCTGCATCTGGGCCGCCGTGATGGCGGGGAGATCCTCCCACGGAACGGTCGGAAAGCTCATACCGGTACCCCTTACGTCAGCCGACGAGTTCGGCGTTCTCCAGGTTGGCCGTGGAATATACGTTCTGCACGTCGTCCAGGTCCTCGAGCGCCTCGAGGAAGCGCACCACCTTGTCGGCGTCCGCGGCCGGCAGGGTGGCCTCCGTCTGGGGGAACTTGCTGAGTTGCGAAACGTCGGGCTCCACGCCGGCCCGCTGAAGCCCGTCCACCACGGAGTACAGCTCGGCCGACGGGGTGAAGATGGTGAGCCCCTCCTCGTCGACCTCGAGATCCTCGGCGCCCAGGTCGATGGCCAGCTCCTGCACGCCCTCGTCGGCGCCCGGCACGACGATCACGCCGCGGGTCTCGAACTGCCACGCGGTGGACCCGGACATGTTGCCGCCGTGCTTGCTGAACACGTGCCGGACCTCGGCCGCGGTGCGGTTCTTGTTGTCGGTCAATGCCTCGACCAGGACGGCGACGCCGGCGGGCCCGTAGCCCTCGTACAGCGCGGGCTCGTAGCTGCCGCCCTCGGCGCCGCCCAGGGCACGCTCCACCGCGCGGTCGATGTTCTCCTGCGGAACGTCGTCCGTCTTGGCAGCCGAGAGCGCATTCTTCAGGCCCAGGTTGACCGACGCGTCCCCGCTACCACCCTCGCGGACCGCCGATTGGATGGCACGGATGTGCTTGCTGATGGTCTTGCCACGCTGGCGGTCGTTGACCGCCTTCTTGCGCTTGATCTGTGACCACTTGCTATGGCCTGCCAAGGCTCGGATCCTCCCGGTTCGTCACGCATCGATGCGATGACGTCAGGCCATTGTATCCCACGGCTGCGTGACGAACGGAGCCGCCCCCGACGGGAGCCGGGGGCGGCGGAGCGGTGCTCGCTGGCGAACGCGCGCGCCGGGCGCGCGCGTCGCGCACGCTCAGCGGATCGTCAGCGTGGTCTGTGCCACGTCCCGCACGTCGTAGCCACCGATGTCCACCTGGATGGCGCTGGTCCAGGAGCCGTCGCCGTAGCGTCCGATGTAGCTCACGCGGCTGGGATCGGTGCGTCCCGAGGTGAACGAGGCCCGGATGCGGTGGAACCCGCGCGGCGGGGCGGCGTTGAAGGTCACGCGCATCTCGCGCGTCGGCAAGATCTCGGTGCTGCCCGCGCTCACGCGGATGTTCCGGGCGAAGACGTACACGCGTCCGTCCGGGTCGATGGCCGACAGCGTCAGGTAGCCGCTCTCTCGCGTGCGCACGCGGAACTCGATCTCGTCTCCGACGTAGTAGGTGGCGCCGTCACCGCGCGTGGGCTGGAATTCGGCGATGACGTCGTTGAGGCTGACACCAACGTCCACCGGCCCGCCCGGGCGGATGTAGATCGTGCAGGCCGAAAGCGCCAGGGTCAGGAGCAGCGAGACGACGAGGAGGGGTGGGCGGATGGTGATCTTGGGCATAGGCACATGTCTCCCTTGCAGCTCTCAGGCTAGCAGCGACGCGCGCGCGCCCGGCGAGCGGGGCATTCATCAAAACGTCAGCAACGCGGCCCCGTGCTCCTCCGTCAGGGGGCCGTGCTGGACGGCGTAGCCCCGTCCTTGTTGCGGTCGTATGTGGTGAGCATGTAGGGGAGGTCGCTCTGGTGGTAGCGCCCACGATCGTCGTACCAGTAGATGTACTGGCCCTGCGAGACGTCCCCCGTGCCCTCGGAGGTCGCGCTGGAGCGCGTGACCTTGCCGTCCACCACGCCGTCGAAAACGACCTTGCCGTCGTACGAGTAGATCGTGATGTACATGCGCTGGTTGGTGAAATCCTGGATGCTGCGGCGGATGCGGTTCTGCGTCTCGTTGCGGCACCCGGCCAGCCCCCCGATCAACAGGAGCAGCGCCAGCACCAGAAGCACGTTCCTCTTCACGCTCGTTACCTCCGCGCCCCACCGGTGGGCGGGGTCGCACCCAGGATAGCACCGGGCGCGTGGGACGCGCCGCCCCGGCGGGCCCGGGTTAACAATCCCAGACTCAGATTTTGTATTATCTGCTGTAGTGACTCGCGCACCGGCCAACCCCTACGACGTGCTGGGCGTCCCCCAGGACGCCAGTGGCGACGATATCAAGGCGGCGTACCGCAAGCTGGCGCTGCGCTACCACCCGGACCGCAACCCGGGGGACACGCAGGCCGAGGAGCAGTTCAAACGCATCTCCGAGGCCTACGCCACCCTGCGCGACCCGGACGCTCGCGCGCGCTTCGACCGTTACGGGCCGGACGAGGCGCGCGGCGGGTACGCCCCGGACTTCAGCACCATGGACTGGCAGACGATCTTCCGCGAGGCCGACATCCCCATGAACTGGGACGCCCACGGCGCGGCCCCTCGCACCGGGAACGCCGTTTTCGACGCGCTGTTCGGCGCCATGACCGGCATGTTCCGCAATGCCGGCCTGCTCCCGGGGGAGACCCGGGAGGTCACGGTGCGCGTGCCGCTCGCCCTCGCTCGGGAGGGCGGCAGCCGACGCGTGCGCGTTCCCGGCCCCAGCGTGTGCCCGCGCTGCCGTGGGCAGCGCATCGTCGACGGCGAGCGCTGCCCGGACTGCGGCGGCAGCGGCATCCGGGGCGGCCGCGCCGAGGTGGACGTGCGCGTCCCGACCGGGGTCCGAAACGGCACGCGCCTGCGCCTGCGCGGCATGGGCGGCCCCGGCAACCCCCCCGGTGACCTGTTCGTTCGGCTGGAGGTGCAGCTCCCGGACTCGGCGCGCATGGTCGGCGACGAGGTGCACGCCGATCTCTACCTCACGCCGCTCGAGGCCGCGCGCGGCCTCGAGACGCTCTTCGAGGGGGTCGACGTGCGTGTGCCGGGCGGCCTCCCCGAGGGGCGCACCGTGCGCGTGGCCGGCGGAGGACTGGGCCGCGGCGACCTGGTGGTGACCCTGCATCACGACGTCTGGAGAGGGCTCCTACGCGGCGCGGGCGACTGGTTCCGGCGCCTCACGGAGGGAAGGACGGACTCATGAGCTTCGACGACGAGACGGACGCGGCGCGCCGCCACGCTGGGGTCGAGGACCGCGCCGAGGACGGCGACGAGCGCGACGGCATCGACAAGGACAAGCCGCTATACGTCATCAGCGTGGCCGCGGAGCTCGTCGACATGCACCCGCAGACGCTGCGGCTGTACGAGCGCAAGGGGCTCATCGAGCCCAGCCGCAGCGCGGGGAAGACGCGGCTGTACTCCCAGCGCAACATCGAGCAGTTGCGCGACATCCGGCGCCTGACGCAGGAGCTCGGCGTGAATCTGGCGGGAGTGGAGGAGATCATCCGACTGCGCCGGCGGCTCGACCACCTGCAATCGAACATGGAGGAACGTATCTCGACGCTCCAGGTGCGACTCGCGGACCACATGAAACTCATGCGGCACCAGGCCCTGCCGCCGTCGCGGGGCGACGGCGGGGGGGAGCGGGGGGCGAGGAGGACGACTCCGACGCCGGCGACGAGCGCGGCTGAGGCCGGCCCCCGGCCCGGCCCGGGCGCGGCGGTATACTCCCTGGCATGTCGCTCGACGCCTACCTAGACGACCACCGTGACGCCCACCTGAACGAGCTCTTCGCGTTCCTGCGCATCCCTTCGGTGTCCACGGACCCCGAACGCGCGGGGGACGTTCGCAGGGCGGCCTCGTTCGTGGCGGACGCCCTGCGGCGGGCGGGGCTCGAGCCCACGGTCCACGACACCGCGCGCCACCCGGTGGTCGTGGCCCGCTCCCCGCGGCGGGAGGGCGCCCCGACCGTGTTGGTCTACGGCCACTACGACGTGCAGCCGGCGGACCCCCTGGACCTGTGGGACACGCCCCCCTTCGAGCCCACCGTGATCGACGGCGAGATCCGCGCCCGCGGCGCAACCGACGACAAGGGGCAGCTCTACGCCCACATCGCCGGGGCGGCGGCGCTGAGGGCGGTGGACGGCGCCCTCCCCGTGAACCTGATCGTGGTGGCGGAGGGCGAGGAGGAGATCGGCAGCCCCAACCTACGCGCCTTCCTGGAGGCCCATAATGAGGCGCTCGCGGCCGACGTGGTGGTCATCTCGGACGGCGCCATGGTGGCGCCGGACACCCCCACCATCACCTACGGTCTCAGGGGGCTGAGCTACCTCGAGGTGCGCGTCCGCACCGCCGCCCACGACCTGCACTCGGGCGCCTACGGCGGCGGCGTGCCCAACCCCATCCAGGTTCTGGCGGGCATGCTCGACGCCCTCAAGGACGGCGACGGCCGCGTGACGGTGCCCGGCTTCTACGACGAGGTCGAGGCCCTCTCGGACGACGAGCGTCGGCGCATGTCGCGGGCGCCCTTCGAGGAGGCCGCCTTCCGGGCCGAGGCCGGCGTGACCGCCACCCCCGGCGAGCACGGATACAGCCTGCTCGAACGCCTGTGGGCGCGCCCGACGCTGGACGTCAACGGCATCTGGGGCGGCTTCCAGGGCGAGGGCGCCAAGACCGTCATCCCGGCCGTGGCGGGCGCCAAGCTGTCGTGTCGGCTGGTTCCCCGTCAGGATCCCGACGTCATCAGCGAGCGCCTCGCCGCGCACCTGGCGGCGCTCGCGCCCGAGGGCGCCGAGGTGGAGGTGGTAGCGCTCCACGGCGGGCGGCCCGCGGCCACGCCCATCGACGGGGCCGCCGTGCGGGCCGCGGCGAAAGCCCTCGCCGCCGCCTACGGCCGCGAACCCGTGTACGCCCGCACGGGCGGCACCATCCCGGTGGTCTCGGACTTCCAGGAGCTCCTCGGCGCGGACGTGGTGCTGGTCGGCATGGGGCTCGAGAGCGACCTGGCGCACGCACCCAACGAGCGCTTCGGCGTTGCGAACTACCTGCGCGGCATCCGCACCAGCGCCCACCTGTTGCGGGCGCTGGGAGGCGCGTGAGGCCGCGGTCCGGGCGGTCGTGAGGTGCGGCTCGCCTCGCTGACGCTACAGGGCTTCAAGAGCTTCGGCAACCGCACCACCGTCGAGTTCGCTGCCGGCGTCACCGCCATCATCGGGCCCAACGGCTCGGGCAAGTCCAACCTCATCGACGCCCTCAAGTGGACCTCGGGGGGCGGCCGGGCGCGTGAGTTCCGGGCGTCGGACAAGACCGACCTCATCTTCCACGGAGCCGCGGGGAAGCGCAGTCTCGGGCTGGCGGAGGTGGAGGTGGAGCTCAGTCAGGGCCCGCGGACGCTCAAGCTGTACCGCAGCCTGGACCGCGAAGGCACCACTAGGCTGCGGCTCAACGGCAAGAACGCGCGCTTCCTCGACCTGGAGGAGGCGCTCGCGGGCAGTGGACTGGGCCGCTCCGGGCTCGCCATCATCGGGCAAGGGGAGGTCAGCCAGGTGCTGATGGCGGACCCACCCAAGCTGCTGGCCTATGTCGCGGAGGCCGCGGGCGTCGCCCGCATGAGCGCGCGGCGGGAGCAGACGCAGGACCGGCTGGACACCGCCCGCGGCCACCTCGATCGGCTCGAGGACGTGCTGGCCGAGCTCGGAGCGCGCTGCGACGCCCTTGCCGCCGAGGCGGCGGACGCCGAACGCCACGCCGCCCTTTCGGCCGAGTCCCTGCGGCTGCGCACGACGGTGGCGCGCGCGCGCGTCGACGGGCTCGAGGCCGATATCGGCGGGTTGCGGTCGCGCCAGGGGGGCCTCGAGGCGGGGATCCTGGAGGGGCGCGCGGCGCTCGCCGAGCTGCGCAGCGCCCTCGATGCGGCTCGCCGCGAGCGCGACGCCTGCGAGGAACGCTATCGCAGCGCCACGGCCGAGGCGGAAGCCCGCCGCGGAGACCTGCGGGTGGCGGAGGAGCGCGCCGCAACGGCCGCCGAGCGACGCGAGGGCGTGGCGCGCAGCCTGGAGTCCGCGCGTAGCGAGGCTCGGCGCCTCGAGGCGGCGGAGCCGCCCGGCGCTCCCGAAGGCGACGCGGAGCCGCACCGGCGGGAGGAGGCCGAGGCGAGCGCGGCCCTGGAGACGCTGGCGGGGGAGCTCGCCGCCGCCCGAGACCGCCTGGCCGCGGCCACCGACGCCCTGGCGGAGCAGCAACGGCGCCGCGCGGCGCAGGAGCAGGAGTGGGCGCGCTTCGAGGCGCGCAGCGGTGAGCTGGAGCGGCAGCGGGCCGACGCGGCCTCGCGCCTCGAGGAGCTTGGGGCGGAGCCCGCCGCCGACCTCGAGGCGCTGGAAGAGGGCGCGGAACGCGCCTCGGCGGCGGCCGCGGCCGCTGAGGCGGCGCTGGAGCGGGCGCGCGACGCGGTGGCCGAACTTCACCGGCGCCACGCCCGCGCGGAGGCCGAGGCCATGGCGCGGGAGCGCGCGGCGGTCCGCCAGCGCGCCGCCTTCGAGGCCCGACGCGGCTACGCGCAGGGCCCCCGCAACGCGCTGGGCTCCGGCATCGACGGCGTGATCGGCTCGGTGGCGGACTTGCTGCGCGTACCCCAGCGCTACCAGACGGCGGTCTCCGCTGCGCTGGGGCGCCGCGCGGAGTACGTGGTGGTGGACACGGCTGAGACCGGCCAGCGGGTCCTGCAGCACGTGCGGCGCGAGGGCGGCTTCGTGACGGTGCTGCCGCTCGATCTGCTCCAGGGCGGGCGGGGCACGGTGCCCCACGAGGTCCTGGGGCGCCGCGGCGTGATCGGCCGCGTGACGGACCTGGTCGAGGCGGAGGAGACCTTCGCGACCATGGTGGAGCAGCTCCTGGGCGGCACGGTCCTGATGGAGGCGATGGAGGACGCCACCGCGATGGCGCGCGCCTCCGGCTTCCGCCCGCGGATGGTGACGCTGGAGGGGGACATCCTGGAGGCCTCGGGGGCGATGAGCGGAGGGCGACGCTCACACCAGGCCGGCGTGCTGGGCGCGGCGGCCGAACTCGAGGAGGCCGAAGCGGCCGCGGAGGAAGCGCGGGGCGAGGCGGCCGCCGCACTGGGGTCGCTGCAGGAGGCCCAGGCGGCCCTGCGACAGGCCCAGGAGCGGCAGGCCACCGCGGCGGCCGAACGCGCCGACGCCGACCGCGGGCTGGCGCAGGAGCGCGAGCAGGCCTCCGGCAGGCGGCAGCTCCTCGCGGACCTGCGGCAGCGCCTCGAGGGTGCCGAGCGGGAGGGCGCGGAGCTTCACCCTCCCGCGGCGCCGATCGACGAGCATGGCCCACAGCGGGCGGAGGAGGAGCGGCGGGCGGCCACCGAGGAGCTCGAGGACCTGCGCACGCGAGAGGGCGCATGGGAACGCGCCCTGGCGGATGCCCGGCAGCAGCGATTGGTGCTCGAGGAGCGCTGGCGCTCGTATGCGGCCGCGCGCGAGCGCTTCGAGCAGGAACGGGCGCGGGCGGCCGAGCTGCGGACCGAGGCGGGCCGGCTGGAGCACGCGCAGGAGGCCCTGGCCGGGGAGGAGGCGACCGCTCGCCGGGAGCTCGAGGCGGCGCGTGCCGCCTTGCCGACGGGCCTCGAGGCGCAGGCCGAGGCGCTCCGCAGCGCGCGCCGGGCCAGCGACGAGCTCGAGGACCGGCTGACGGCCGAGACCGAGCGTCAGGCCGAGCGCTCCCAGGGCCTGGAGGAGTGCAAGGTCCAGCTCGCCCGACGCGAGACCGCCCTGGAGCTCGCCGGCGAGGAGCTGGCGCAGTTCCCCGAGGGCGTGGAGCTCCTGGCGATCAGCGAGCGGGCCGCGCGGGCCCGCCTGCGGGAGGTGGGCGAGGCGCTGGAGGCGCTGGGTCCCGTGAACCATCGCGCTGGGCGGGACCTGCGGGAGACGCGCGCGCGCAAGGAGGGGCTGGAGGTCGAGGCGGTGCAGGCGGCCCTGGCGGTGACCGAGCTGGAGGGGACGCTGCAGCGCATCGATCGCGAGACAACGGCCCGCCTGGGCGAGGCGCTCGGGCGCCTGCGCGACAGCTTCGCGGCGCACGTCCGGCAGCTCTTCGGCGGCGACGGCCGCGGGGACATCGAGGTGGACGAGGAGGACGGCCGACCCGTGGGGGTGCGCATCAAGCTGCAACCGCCGGGCAAACAGACACAGTCGCTGCACCTGCTGTCGGTGGGCGAGCGGACGATGGGCGCCCTGGCCTTCCTGTTCGCGCTGATGGCGGACCCCAGCACCGGCGGCGGCCTCCCCATCGCCGTACTGGACGAGGTCGACGCGCCCCTCGACGAGGCCAACATCCGGCGCTACTGCGGCTTCCTGACGCGGCTGGCCGAGTCCGGCACCCAGTTCGTGCTGATCACCCACCAGAAGGCCACCTTCGAGGTCGCCGACGTGCTGTGGGGTGTGACGACCGAGGCGGGGGTGAGCCGCGTGTTCAGCATCCGACGCGAGGACGCGGCCGCCGCCGGCTGAAGCGCATGCCACTCGCGATCGCATTCCGCATCGAGACCTTCGAGACGCTGCCGTCCACCCAGAGCGAGGCGCGCTCGCGGCTGGAGCGCGGCGAGGACGTCGCCGGCCTGGTGGTGCGCGCCGCGCGCCAGACGCAGGGGAGAGGACGCCGCGATCGACGCTGGGAGAGCGCACCCGGCGGAAGCTACCAGACGCTGGTGGTGCGAGACCCGGCGCCGCCAAGCCTGGGCCGCGGCGGCGCCGCCGTCGCCGTAGCGGTCGGGCTGGCGGAGACATTCGCCGGTTACGGCGTGCGTGCCGCCGTCAAGTGGCCGAACGACCTCTACTACCGGGAGCGCAAGCTCGGCGGCGTCCTCACGGAGTACCTTCGGGGGCACCTACTGGTCGGGGTCGGCATCAACGTCGGCAACGAGCCTCCGCCTGGCGCCGTCGCCCTGCGCGGCTGGGATCCCGAGGGGGTTCACGGCGCGGTGCTGGCGGGCATACAGCGTGGCCTCGATGCCTGGGGCGACGACGAATCCGGCCTGCCCGAACGATTCGCCCGCTACGATGCGCTGCTTGGCCGCACCGTGAGCGTGGAGTCAGGCCAAACCGTCGTGACGGGGGAAGCGCTTGGCGTCGACCCGCGCGGTTGCCTGCTGCTCGCCACGGCGGAAGGTCGGGTGAGCGTCTGTTCGGGCAGCGTTCGCCGCATGCCGGCACCGCCCAGTTCCTGATCACGCCCCGCGGCTCTGAAGAGCGCGATGGCGCGGGAGCGCATGCGCCGCGGAGCCACGAAGCCCACCGGGGGTGCGGGCCGCGCGCCGGCGCATCGGCCGGCGCGCCACCCCGGTGTGCCGCGGCACGGTGCTGGCCGTCGGGCCCCCTAGGCAAGGGCCCGGGTACGGCCTAGCATGACGCCAGGAGGTGCCACCATGTGGCCAGCCGCACGCCGGGAACCATCGCACCAGGGAGCGGGTCCAGGTCGTCTCCGACCGGGGGCATTGCGCCTGTTCCTGGCGTTCGCGCTCCTCGCCGCCCCGGCGGCGTGGGCACAGGTCCCCAGCCGCACCTTCAGCGCCGACCTCTCGGCTGGCGCCGTGGTGCCGGCGGCCGACGGGACCGGCACGGGTTTTGTCGTGGCCGTCCTGCAGGGGTACCTGCTCGACATCACCGTGAGCTTCAGCGGCTTGGAGAGCCCCGTGGCCAGCGACATGCGCGGCGGCATGCACCTGCACCGCGGACCCGCGGGCGAGAACGGACCCATCCTGGCGGATATCGCCGCGCCGGCTTCGACCTCCGGTTTGGTGGACGCCCGCCTCATCCTCGACGACGCACAGATCGAGGCGCTAGAGGCCGGGGAGCTCTACCTACAGATCCACACCGTGGGCCGCATGGGCGGGGCGTTGCGGGGGCAGCTGGAGCCGACCGACTGATCCCGGGGCGGCCACCCGGGGCACCTCACCAGTCCTCGATGTCGTCCTGGATAGTGGCCCGGTCGATCTTCGCGTAGATGCGCGTGGTCTGGATGTCGGCGTGGCGCAGGTGCGCCGCGACCCGGCCGAGGTCGTGCGTCTGCCGGTAGTAGCGGGTGCCAGCGCCGTGTCGAAGGCCGTGCACGCCGGCCGAGGCGTACTCGACGCCGGCGCGGGCACACAACCTGCGGAAGCGCTTGCGGGTGTGATCGGTGCCCCAGGGCAGCACCAGGGCGGCCTCGCGTTGACGGCCCGGCGTGCTGCCCTCGGCGCGGAGCGCGCCCAGCGACTGGCGCAGGCGGCGGGTCATGCGCACGTGGGCGCTCTTGCCGCCCTTGCCCGAGCGCACGTGGAGGCTTGTGCCGCGCAGGTCCACGTCCTCCCAGCGCAGCGCCGTCATCTCGCTCACGCGCAGGCCGGCGTGGGCGCCGAGCAGCACGACCACGCGTTCGGCCACGCTGGCCAGCTCGAGCAGCGCGTCGACCTCGCCGTCGCCGTAGGGGCGGCGCTTCTCCCAGGGAGGCGTGGCGTCCTTGGCGACGCGCACGTCCTCGAAGGGGCGCGCCTCGGTGGCCCCGGCCCAGCGCAGCGCGTGGTACACGGTCCGTGCAGCGGCCAGCTTGACCTGGAGCGTGGCGGGCTGCGGCAGGGCACCGTCCGAGTCGACCGGTGTCGTCTCCAAGCGGCGGATGTAGAGCACGCCCGCGTCACGGCTGGGACGCAACAGGTTCTCGTGCGGCCAGCCCCGGAGCAGATCCAGCAGGCCGCGCCGGTAGGTGCGCAGCGTGTGCCGGCTCACGCGCGCACCCTTCGAGCCGTGCAGGAACAGGTACGCCTCGGTGAGCCCCCACAGCGCCTCGGGATCGCGCTGATTGGCGGCGACCATGGCGCGGCGCCGCAGCGCCTCCGGCGAGAGGTTGGCCCACGCCTCGGCACGGTTCAGTGCGTCCCCCTGGTAGCGCTCGAGCGTGCTCACGCGTCGCCTCCGTCGGCCCGGCCGTCGTAGCATCGGGGCATGGGGCGGCGCGAGGGCGGCACCGAGCGACGGAGCGGGCACTCCGCGGTGTGGGCACGGGCCGGCCGCGAGGACCGGCCGCGGCGGCGTGGGGAGTCGTCGGAGCGCTTCATGCGTTCAGGATAGCGGAACCTGATAAGACGAGTTATCAGGTTTTTCACCCCTTCGGGCTCGACCCGCGCGCGTCCGGACGGCGCGGGTCGCTACCGGGCCGACCGCCGCCGCCGAGCTTCCGAATCCCGGCGCCGTGCCTCCGCTCGAGTGCACCCGTCGCCGACCCTTCGCCGACCCTTCGCCGACCCTTCGGCCCCGCATCGCGCCGTGGCCGGCCGGGTTGCCACCGGCCCCGCGTACGCCGGTCGGGTCGCGGGCCCCGCGGTCCCGGGCCCCGGATCGCGGGCGGATCCTCGTGCCGGGGCGGCGGTCGCCCGTCCGGGCGCGCCACCGGCGGCCGCGCGCTCCCGTGCACGGGCCCGCACAGCGTCGCGTCGACGGCGGTCGTCGACGGCGGTCGTCGTCGACGCCCGCACCCCGAGCGCCCCAGGCCGACGTCGCAACGCCCGCACCGCACGCGCGCCCGGATCGGCGCCGCGGGTCGGGGCGCCGCCGGGGCGCCGCGTACCGCGCACCCTCACCGGCCCCATGAGCACCGTCGGGGCGGCTCCGGCGCACAGCGACACGGGCGCTCCCACGGCCGGCGGACCCCTCGGCGCCGGCTGCGGCATGCAACACGCCCGCGCAGCGCGACGGGCCCTGGCCGCAGCGGCGGCCCTGATGGCGCGCGGAGCCGTGCTCGGGGAGCCACGGAACACATGTTTCACGAGCGCACGAGAGAACGGCTCGTGCGCTCGTGACATAGGGGCTCGGCCGCACCGCCGGCGGGCTCGCGCCGCGTCCGCTACGCTGGATCGTGCACGATCCACCGCCGGACCTGGACCCCGCCCGGCTCGCCGAGGAGCTCGTCGCGGGGTGGGGCCTGCGGCCGGTGACCCTGCGCCACCTGCCGGTCGGCTTCGGTGGGTACCACTGGCGGGCGATGGACGCAGCGGGTCGGGTCGGCTTCGTGAGCGTTGCCGAGATCAAGCACGCCGCCGGCCCCGACACCGCCTTCGACCACTTGATGCGCGCGCTCCGCACGGCCATGGCCCTGCGGGAGAGCGCCGACCTGGGCTTCGTGATCGCACCGCTACCCGACGGCCGTGGCGTCCCCTTGCGCCGCCTCTGTCACCACTACGCCGTCCATCTGGCGCCCTTCGTGTACGGTACGACGCGCGGCTTCGGTGCCGCGCGCACGGCCCGGGAGCGCCGCCGCTTGGCCTCGGCGATCGGACGCCTGCACGCGGCCACCACACGCCTCCCGACCGATCTGGCGCCGCGCGAGGACTTCGCGCTGCAGGCGCGCGACGTGCTCGAGCGCGCCCTCGAAGACCTCGCGAGGCCGTGGACCACCGGCCCGTACGCCGAGCCCACCCGCCGCCGCCTCGAGGCCCGCGCGCGTCACCTGGTCCGCGAGCTGCAGGCGTACGACGCCGGCGTCGCCCGGTTGCGGCGGCGAGGCTCCCCCTGGGTCGTGACCCACGGCGAGCCCCACCCGGGAAACGTGATCGCTGGCCCGAATGCACGCCTCGCGTTGGTGGATTGGGACACCGTGGCCCTGGCACCGGCGGAGCGCGACCTGCACCTGCTGCTCGGCAGGCGGCTCGCCGCTTGGCGGGCCTACCGACGGACCGCCGGCGCCGCGGCGACGATGGAGCGCGCCGCGCTGGACCTCTACCGCACCCGCTGGCGCCTCACCGACGTCGCGACCGCGGTGGCGACGCTGCGCCGGGCGGAGGCACGTTCTGCCGACGCCGAGGTCTCCTGGCGCGCCCTGCGCGGCGCCCTGGCGGACTGAGCCGCGCTCGGGCGCGCTCGGGCGCACTGGGGCGCACGGCGCGTCCGTACAGACGGCTCCGGCCAACGTTCACCCCGACGATACCGAACGGTCGAGCTATGGGCAGGATCGCCGCCCCCAGCGCGATCCATGGCGTCATGCCAGAGCAAGAAGCGGCACGCCACCGCCGACCGGCGAGGGGGCGTCTCCCCCGTCCTGGCTGGGGGCGGTGCGGGCAGTATTCGGCCCGACGACACCTGCGGGGCGCGAGCGAGATTTGATAACACTCCGTCTAGCACCGCCGACGCCTGCCGGGGGGACCCGGCCCGGGGTGCGCGGGGCGACACCCGCATCGACCCAGACGCGCGCGCCGACACGACGCGCCGCCGCGAGCCGCCGCCACGCGGCGCAGCCACAGCGCGGCCGACCGACACGCCGGCACACACCACGGCCGCGCCACGGCACGGGCGCCCCTACGTGGGCGGCCGCGCTACAGGAGGGTGCCGCGCAGCAGCGTGGCCGCCACGGAGAAGAAGATCACGATGCCGGTGACGTCCACGATGGTGGCCACGAAAGGCGCGGAGGAGGCCGCGGGGTCCGCGCCGAGTCGCTTGAGGAGGATGGGGAGCAGCGACCCCGTGAGCGAACCCCACAGCACCACGCCCACCAACGACACCGCCACCGTCAGGCCGATGAGCGACCAGTGCGGACCGTAGCTGTCGAACACGAGCGCCCACACGGCGATGCGCAGGTAGCCCACGGTGCCGAGGATCACGCCCAGGGATAGGCCGGCCACCAACTCGCGCCGCATCACCCGCCACCAGTCGCGCAAGCCCACCTCGCCCAGCGCCATGGCCCGTGTGACCAGCGTGGCCGCCTGGGAGCCGGTGTTGCCGCCGCTGGAGATGATCAGGGGGATGAACAGCGCCAGCACAACGGCGCTGGCGATCTCGTGCTCGAAGAAGCCGAGGGCGGTGGCGGTCAGCATCTCGCCGATCAGCAGGACCACGAGCCACACCGCACGCTTGCGCACCATCATGGGGATGCCGATGTCGAGGTAGGGCTCCTCGAGCGCCTCGGTGCCGCCGAGCATCTGGAAGTCCTCGGTGGCTTCCTCCTCGGCGACGTCCAGGACGTCGTCGACCGTCACGATTCCCACCAGGATGCCGCCCGTGTCGGTCACCGGCAGGGCGGTACGGTCCAGCCTCCGGAATACGGCCACCGCCTCCTCCTGGTCGTCGGTGGCCAGCAGGGCGACGAACTGCTCGTCCATCAGGGCCTCGACCCGCGTCTCGGGTTCCACCAGCAGCAGCTCCCGCATGCGGATGTCGTCGACGAGTCGGCCCCCCTTGGCGGTGACGTAGACGACGTTGAGCGTCTCGGAGTCGCGGCCGAACTCGCGCACGTGCGCCAGCGCCTCCGCCACGGTCCAGTGGGGCTTGATGGCGACGTAATCGGGCGTCATCAAACGGCCGATGGAGTCCTCGGGGTAGCCCAGCAGGCGCGTGGCGACGTGGCGCTCCTCGGGCGTGAGCAGGTTGAGCAGGCGCTTGGTGACTTTACCCGGGAGCTCCTCGAGCAACGCCGTGCGGTCGTCCGGCGACATGTCGTTGAGGATCGCCCCCACCTCGCGGTCACCCATCGCCTTCAGCAGGCGCTCCTGGGCGTCGAACGGCAGGTACTCGAAGGTCTGGGCGGCGAGGTCCTTGGGCAGGACCCGGAACACGACGGCCTCGGCCTCGTGCGGCAGGCCGTCCATGACGTCGCCAAGGTCCGGCGGCTCCATGTCCGCCAGCGTCTCGCGCAGGACGTCGAAGCGGCGCTGCGCCACCAGCGCCTGGAGCTCCTCGCGCAGCGTCTCCAGATCCGGGGCCTGGACCATCGTGTCACCTCCGCCCGAGGGCGTGAATCGCTTGCGAGTGTTCGCCGGCGGGGCGCGGCGTGCCCCACCCGGCCGGTCGTGCGCGTCGCCGGTCTCCCCCGCCCCGGGCACGACCCCAGCGACACTAGGCCGCGATGCTGCGCGCCGTCAAGCGCCGGCGGGCGGGCGCGCCACGCGCAGGCCCATGCGGCCCGCCGGGCGCCAACTTTCACATGTTCACGAGCACAACGCTCGTGAACATGTGCACGTCGTCCCTTGAACTCGTCCAACCTCGACCCGAAGCGGAGCACGAAGGACTCCAGGAAGCAGCGGGGGGCCGGCTCCTCGGAGGCGGTGAGATCAGCCGCGAAGGCCTGCTCGGCGGGGCTGAGCTCCTCGTTGCCCGCATTGGTTTCCTCCGCGCACGTAAGGTTGGCGGCGATCGCGTCCGCGGCATTCACCGAACGCCACGCCGGACCGTCGTCCTCGCCGTGGAACAACAGGGCATCGTACTCCCCGCGCAAGGCCCCGGCCCGTGGGCGCACATCAGAGCGCGCGCGTCGCAGCGGGGCCGCCGCCGCGACTCCGGAGGGCCGCGGTTCCCCCGGCCGCCGCGGCCTCATATGTTGGCCGTGGGGGCCCGCGTGACAGACCGAGGCGGCCTTGGTGCTCAGCCCTCGTCTGTTCGGCCGGGCGACCCGTCCCCGGCAGCTTCGCCGCCAATTGCCTCGCCCTCGGACGGCTGGTTCCCGGGCCCCGCGCGCTCGCCAGGCTCGTCCTCGGCCCAACGGAAGGACGGTAGCGGCAGCGCGAAGGCATCGGCCAGCGCCGCCGCGTCCGCCCGGTGGGCCGCGTCCAGCGCGTAGCCGGTGGTGTGGCACACCAGCATGACGTCGGCCGCGAGGCACGCGACCTCGCGGCCCAGTACGCGGCCGCGGCCGGCGAACGCGCGCGCGGGGTAGATCCAGTCCTCCCCGTTCGCCATGCGGTGCACGCCGTCCCCGTCCGGCGTGAACCTGACCCGGTGCACGTCGACCTGGTGCCCACGCTCGTCCACCAGGTACTCCAGGCCGTCTGGGCAGCGCGAACCGGCCGTGCCGTCATCCCACGGCGCGTAGCCCGCCTCCGCCAGGGCCGCGCACAGGCGCTCCACGTCCTCGCGCGCCACGGCCAGGTCGAGGTCGTCGTGGGCGCGCGTCTGGCGCCCGAGCAAGGCGTCGACGCACCATCCACCGTCGATCCAGGTTGGGATGCCCCGGCCACCGAGCAGCGCGAGCAGCGCGAGCAGGCGCTCGGCGTCCATATCCGCCTGCGGATGGCGGCCGCGGCCCGCCCGCGTCGGCCGCGCTGCGCGCGAAGCAGTGACGGACGCGCTCGACGCGGCGGGCTCAGGCACGGCGTCGGCGCCGGGCCGAACATCGAGCGCGTGCGCGGCGCGTACCGCGGCGCCGGCACCGGACGCGGGGCCGCAAGCTCGTCGCGCGCGACCGTCGGGCACGCGCCCATGCTAGCGCAGCGTGACCGTCTCCAGGGGCTCCGGCGGGCACCCGCGATGCGCGGGACCCTCGAGGCCGTCGCTCATGCCCTCGTGCGGACGCACGCCTCAGTTCAGCTCGTCCAATGTCAGCCGGAAGCTGGGCACGAAGGTCTCCAGGAAGTAGCGCACGGCCGGCTCCTCGGAGGCCTGCAGATCCGCGGCGATGGCCTGCTCGGCGCGGCTGAACTCCTCGTTGCCCGCCTTGGCCTCCTCGACGCACTTCAGGTACGCCGTGAGCTTGTCGGCAGCCTTCACCAGGCGCCAGGCGGCGGCGTCCTCTTCCTGGTGGAAGTACAGGGCCTCGAAATCCTCGCGCAGGGCCTCGGGCAGCATCGCCAGCAGGCGCCGCCTGGCGACCATCTCGATACCGTCCATGGCCTCGGCGATCTGGGGGTTGAAGTACTTGATGGGGGTCGGCACGTCGCCGGTGATGACCTCCTCCGCGTCGTGGTAGACGGCGAGCAGCGCGGTCCTCTCGGGATCGACGTCGCCGCCGTAGAGACGGTTGGCGATGATCGCCAGCGCGTGGGCGACGACGGCCACCTGCATGCTGTGCTCCTGGGTGTTCTCGGCACGGGTGTTGCGCATCAGGCCCCAGCGCATGATGAACTTCATGCGGGCGAGGTAGGCGAAGTAGTGGCTGGTCACGGGAGGTATCGTACCGTGGGCCGCGCGTGGGCCGCGGGGCGCCGCGGGAGGGCCGTGCCGGAGCGCCCGGATCGTTATGAAAAGTCCCATTGACGCCGCAGGGCGACGGCCCGTACGCTCTGGACAGCGAGGAGGACACCGTGAAGCGTCTTGCCTGGATTCCACTCGGGTTGCTGGCCGTCGTGCTGGCCGCCTGCGCCCCCACCCCTTCGGTGGAGACCAATGTGGTCCCCACCCTCGTCTCCGTGACGGTTCCGCAGGCGGGCAACGGCTCGGTGGTGTTGCAGGGCCGCTACTTCGGTGACGGCCAGAACGGCAACGCCAGCGACAGCTACGTCATCGCCGGCGCCAACATGAACGGTGACGGCGGCATGAAGATCACCCCCAACGCCTGGACGCCCACGCGCATCGAGTTCTCGGTCCCGGAGGGGGCCGGCTCGGGCTTCATCTTCGTGGTCGTGGCGGGTATCAAGAGCAACGGGGTCCCCGCCAACCTCCCCTGAGGGCCTCCTGAAGATGGCGCAACGGGGCCGCCGGCGGGCGGCCCCGTTGCCATGTGCCGCCGCGGCGCCCGCCGGGCCCCGGACCAGCGCGGCGGCGCGGCCACCACGCGGTAGACTCACCCACCATGAAGCTTCAGGCCGTCAAGGGCACCCACGACATCCTGCCGGACCAGCAAGCCGCCTGGGCGCACCTCGAGCGCGCCGTGGCGTCGGTCCTCGGCCGCGGCGGCGCCCGCAGGCTGAGCACGCCAGTGTTCGAGTACAGCGAGGTCTTCGCCAAGACCGTCGGCGAGAGCGCCGACCTGGTGGTCCAGAAGGAGATGTACACCTTCGAGGACCGCGGCGGGCGCAGTCTCACGCTGCGGCCGGAGTTCACCGCCGGCGTGCTGCGCGCCTTCATCGAGCACGGCATGCACACGCTGCCGAGCCCGGTCAAGCTGTGGAGCTCCGGCCCACTGTTCCGCGCGGAGAACGTGCAGCGCGGCCGGTTCCGCCAGTTCCACCAGGTGAACCTGGAGATCATCGGGCTGCCCCAGGCGCTGGCCGACGCCGAGTCCATCGCGCTGCTGTACGGCGTGCTGGAGGCCTGCGGGCTGAAGTCTCACCACGTGCGGCTCGGTTCGGTCGGGGATCCCGAGGACCGCGCGGCCTACAACGCCTACCTGCGGCAGGCGCTGGCGCCGCGGAGCGCGGAGCTCACGCCCACGAGCCAGGAACGCCTGCGCCTCAACCCGATGCGGGTGTTGGACAGCAAGGACGCCGGCGACCAGGCGCTCCTGGACGGCCTCAAGCGGCCGTTGGACATGGTGGGCGCCGCGGCGCGCGCCCACCTCGAGCAGGTCCAGGTCTACCTGGACGACTGGGGGATCCCCTACGAGATCGACCCCGCCATCGTGCGGGGGCTCGACTACTACCGCAGGACGGCCTTCGAGTCCCACTACGGCGGGATCGGCGCCCAGTCGGCCCTGGGCGGCGGGGGCCGCTACGACGGGCTCATCGAGAGCCTCGGCGGTCCCGCCCTTCCCGGCGTGGGCTGGGCCCTGGGCATCGAGCGGGTCCTCGACGCCATGGCGGAGGAGGGCGTGAGGGCCGACGAGGCGCCGCGTCCGGCGGTGTTCCTGGTTCCGATGGACGACGCGGCGGTGCCGGAGGTGGCCGCCCTGGCCGCGCGCCTGCGCCGCCGGTGGCACGTCGAGTACGCCTACGTGCGCCGCAATCCCGGCAAGGGGTTGCGCGACGCCGACCGCAGCGGCGCCCGTTTCGCCGGCCTGCGCGGGGAGCGGGAGCGTGCGCACGGCACCATCCAGCTCAAGCAGCTCGACAGCGGCGATCAGCGCGAGGTGCCCGAGGGCGAGCTGGAGTCCACCCTGCGCGCGGCGCTCGGCTGACGCCCGCCGTCCGCGCGGCGGCCCGCGGGTCCTCGGGGGTCTGATAAGCTCGACCGCATGAGACGGACCCATACCTGCGGGGCGCTCCGCGCCTCGCATGCCTCCCGCACGGTGCTGCTCCAGGGGTGGGTGAATCGGCGTCGCGATCTCGGCGGCCTGATCTTCTTCGACCTGCGCGACCGCGAGGGACTCACCCAGATCGTCGTCGAGCCCGACAACGAAGACGCCTTCCGCGCCGCCGAGGGGCTGCGGGCCGAGTTCGTGGTGGAGGTAGCGGGCGAGGTGCGCGTGCGCCCGCAGGGGCAGCGGAGCGACCGCAGCCCGACGGGCGAGATCGAGGTCGTCGCCGGCCGGCTCGAGGTGCTCTCCCCCGCCGCCACGCCCCCGTTCCTGGTCGACGGCAGCATCGACGCCCGCGAAGTGAGCGAGGAGCTCCGCCTCCGGCACCGATACCTCGACCTGCGTCGCCCATCGGCGTTGCAGCCGTTGCTGCTCCGGCACCGCGTCACCAAGGCGATCTGGGACTACCTCGACGCGCGTGGCTTCGTGCAGGTGGAGACCCCGCTGCTCACGCGATCGACCCCGGAGGGGGCGCGCGATTTCGTGGTGCCGGCCCGCAGCGCACCCGGTGCCTTCTACGCCTTGCCCCAGTCGCCGCAGCTGTTCAAGCAGATGCTGATGATGGCGGGCGTCGACCGCTACTTCCAGGTGGCGCGCTGCTTCCGGGACGAGGACCTGCGCGCCGACCGTCAGCCCGACTTCACCCAGCTCGACATCGAGATGGCGTTCGTCGAGGAGGGCGACGTGCTCGAGCTCAACGAGGGGTTGATGCGGGCGGTGGTCGAGGCCGCGGTGGGGCGCGACATCGCCACGCCGTTCCCCCGGCTGGGGTACCGCGAGGCGATGGACCGCTTCGGCAGCGACAAGCCCGACATACGCTTCGGCCTCGAGCTCGCCGACGTCTCCGCCGCCCTGCACGGCACGGAGTTCCGCGGGTTCGCGGGGGCGCTCGACGCCGGCGGGGTGGTCAAGGCGCTGCGGGTGCCCGCGGAGCAGGCCGAGGCGCTCAGCCGCAAGGTGCTCGCGGAGCTCGAGGCCCACGCCAAGCGCTACGGCGCCCGGGGGCTGGCGTGGTTGCGGCGTACCGAGGCCGGCTTCTCGGGCCCGGTGGCGAAGTTCCTGGGGGACGGCGAGCGCGCGGGCCTCGCCGCCGTGGCGCAGCAGCCCGGCGACGTGCTGTTGCTCGTGGCCGACGCCTGGGCGCTCGCCTGCACCGCGCTCGGTGCCGTGCGCACCCGTCTCCCCGAGATCCTCGGGTTGGCGCTGGACCCCGATGCCCTCGCCTTCCTCTGGGTGGTGGACTTCCCGCTGCTCGAGCAGGAGGCCGAGGGCGGAGGGTGGACCTACATGCACCACCCCTTCACGCTTCCGCGCGACGAGGACCTCGACGCCCTCGAGCGCGACCCGGGAAGCGTCCGAGCGCACGCCTACGACCTGGTGCTCAACGGCAACGAGATCGGCGGCGGCAGCCTGCGTATCCACCGCCTGGACGTGCAGCGGCGGATGTTCCGTGCGCTCGGCTTCAGCGAGGCCGAGGCGCAGCAACGCTTCGGCTTCTTCCTGGAGGCGTTGGCGCACGGGGCACCGCCACACGGGGGCATCGCCTGGGGCCTCGACCGGCTGGTGATGCTGCTCAGCAAGAGCTCGAGCCTGCGCGACGTGATCGCCTTCCCGAAGAACCAACGCGGCGCCGATCCCCTGACGGGGGCGCCCTCACCGCTCGACGACGCACAGCTCGAGGAGCTCGGGCTGCGCCTGCGGGAGGCGGAGCCGGCATGATCCCCTTGATCATCCTCGACCTCGACGGCACCATCATCGGGTCCGACGGGCAGGTACGTACCTGCGTGTGGGACGCCGCCGAACGAGCCCGCGAGGCGGGCGTGAAGCTGGTGGTGTGCACCGGCCGACCCGGCTTCGGGGTCGCCATGCGCGTGGCGCAGCGCCTCGGGCCGAACTCGCCGCACATCTTCCAGAGCGGCGCGCACGTCGCCTACCCTGCCGGCGACACGCTCAAGGCATCGGCCCTCAAGGAGGCGGCGGCCCGCACGCTCATCGAGCACGCCCGCAAGCGCGGCTACGTGCTGGAGCTGTACACCCCCAGCAACCTGTTCGTGGAGCGCAAGACCTCGATGAGCGAGGCCCACGCCAGGATGATCGGCGTCACGGCCATCAAGCGCGACCTCGAGGACGTGGCGGAGAACGAGCCGGTGGTGCGCGCCCAGTGGGTGGTGCCGATCGCGCTCGCGAGCGAGGTGGCCGACATCCCCGTCCCGGGCGTGCAGGTGTCCACCGCCACCAGCCCCGCGCTCGGGGACACGGCCTTCGTGAGCGTCACGCGCGAGGGCGTTTCCAAGGCCAGCGCGGTGCGCGCCCTGGTCGAGGTCCTCAAGGTCGACCTACGCGACGTGATGGCGGTGGGCGACAGCCTCGGGGACGTGGCCATGCTCGACGTCGTCGGGCACCCGGTCATCATGGCCAACAGCGCGCCCGAGCTCATCGAACGCTTCTCGGAGGTGGTGGGGGACGTCGATGAGTGCGGCGTCGTCGAGGCGCTCGAGCGTGCCCTGCAGCTGCAGCCCCACGCCGCCTGAACCGCGCCCCTCGGCGCCTCCGCGCGCCGCGCCGGGCAGCCCCAGCGCCCCTGGTAGACTCGGCGCCATGGCTCCGATCCCGATCGACCTGCTGCCGCGCCACCAAGGCGACACCGTGGAGGTGGCCGGCTGGGTCACCAACGTCCGCTCGAGCGGCAAGATCGCCTTCCTCCAGCTCCGCGACGGGAGCGGGTTCGTGCAGGGCGTCGTCGTACGCAGCGAGGTGGGCGACGAGCGCTTCGAGCTCGCCAAGGGGCTCACCCAGGAGACCAGCGTGGTCGTGACGGGGGAGGTGCGCGCCGATGCCCGGGCGCCCAGCGGCGTCGAACTCGGGCTCCGGGACGTGCGCGTGGTGTCCGCCACGGTCGACTACCCCATCACGCCCAAGGAGCACGGCGTCGACTTCCTCTTCGAGCACCGCCACCTGTACCTGCGGCACCGCACACCGTGGGCGATCCTGCGCATCCGGGACGAGCTCGAGCGGGCCATCCACGACTTCTTCGGGGAGCGCGGCTTCGTGCGCTTCGACGCTCCGTTCTTCATGTCCACGGCGGTCGAGGGCACCACCAATCTGTTCGAGATCAACCTCTTCGAGCAGGACAACGCCTACCTGTCGCAGTCGGGCCAGCTCTACGCCGAGGCGGGCGCGCTCGCCTTCGGCAAGGTCTACACCTTCGGGCCCGCCTTCCGCGCCGAAAAGAGCAAGACCCGCCGCCACCTGCTGGAGTTCTGGATGGTGGAGCCGGAGGTCGCCTTCCTCGAGCACGAGGGCAACATGGCGCTGCAGGAGGCTTTGCTGCAGTACCTCGTCGAACGCGTGCTCGAGCGGCGGCGGCCCGAGCTCGACATGCTCGAGCGCGATGTGGCGAGGCTCGAGCCGACGGCCAACGGTGACTTCCCCCGGCTGAGCTACGACCGCGCCCTCGAGATCCTGGCCGAGCACGGGGAGCCGCTCGCCTGGGGCGAGGACTTCGGCGCGCCTCACGAGACCATCCTGGGTGAGCGCTTCGACCGCCCCGTGCTGGTGGAGAAGTGGCCCACCAAGACCAAGGCGTTCTACATGCAGCCGCTGGCTGGGGACCCGACCCGCGTGCTGTGCGACGACATGCTCGCCCCGGAGGGCTACGGCGAGCTCATCGGGGGCTCCCAGCGCATCCACGACGAGGCGCTGCTGCGCAGCCGCATCCGCGAGCACGGGTTGCCCGAGGAGGCCTTCGCCTGGTACCTGGACCTCCGCCGCTACGGCAGCGTGCCGCACTCCGGCTTCGGGATCGGCCTCGAACGGACCCTGGCGTGGATCACGGGGGCGCGCCACCTCCGCGAGGTCGTGCCCTTCCCGCGCATGCTCACGCGCCTCTATCCCTGAGACGAGCCCCGGCCGCGCCGTCGGCTCGGTGGACGGTCACAGGCCGGAGTCCACCGCCACGTGGCCGAGCAGCGTCCGAGCGGGGCGCCCGTCTCGCAGGAACCGGACCTCGTCGACGTCGTTGGCGAGGACGGTCTCGCGCAGCGACCGCAGGAGCTGAAGCTCCTGCCCCACGCTGACCGCCACCGGCGCATCGCTGCGGATGTCCAGCACCGCCACGGCCCGCCGGTTGACGTCCTCGACGAACACGCCGGGCGTAGGCAGATTCTGCGGCCAGCCGCCGTCCCCGATCATGGCCGAGCGCAGCGCGTCGAGGATGGCGTGCAGGCGCGCGTCGCGCGCCCCGGGTAGGGAGACGCTCACGAAACGCGGGCGTTCGAGGCCGTCGGCGTCGACCAGGATCAGCCGCACCTCGTCGGTGCGCTTGGCGCTATCGTCCGGCGGGGCGATGCTGACGCGGGCCGCCGGCGCCACGCGCGCCGCGCCGCCCGCCACGAGGAAGGCGATGCCGGCCAGCGCGAGCAGGCCGGCGATGAGCACCTGTGGGGCGGCCAACAGGCGCAGCCAGCGACGCTCGCCTTCGGGACCGGGACGGCTCACGGTGCCGCGCCACCGGCGCTGAGCACGGCGGCGAGGGCGGCGGCCAGCGTAGCGGGAAGGTCCCGGGAGGCGAGATCCTCCGGACTGAACTCCAGCAGGACGCCGCGACCGGCGGCCCCACCCAGGACGTAGAGGGGGGCGCCCGCCGTGTCGCTGGTGCGGAAGCCCGCGGCCTGGAAGAGCTGGGCACCCAGGGCGTCGGCGAAGCGGCGTCCGACGTCGAGATCCGGCACCAGATCGAGCAGGATCCGGCGCCGCAGGCTGTCGGTGGTCTGTCTCTGCACGGCGCCCTGGGCGTTCGCCCGGATGGCCATCTGCAGGGAGTCGAGGCCGTCGGCGTCCGCCAGGTAGTAGGCATGGTACTGGCCGGGCGGGAGGGCGGCGCCGTGGATGGAGAGGTACAGGTCGGCGCCGATGCCGTCGGCCGAGCGGCGCTCGGGCGGCACGTTCACGTCGGCGTCCCGCGTGAGCCGCACGTCGAAGCCGCGCGCCTGGAGCGCCGCCTGGAGCTGTTGGCTGAACGCCAGCGTGAGCGACGCCTCGCTGGCGTAGCCGGGGAAGCGCAGGCCCGGATCCTCACCGCCGTGCCCGGGGTCGAGCACGATCGTCCCCGAGGCGTTCGAGGTCGCGTCGCTAGGCGTGCGCGAGAAGCTCACCACCAGCTCGAAGCCCGTGCCATCGGGCAGGGCGTAGCTGCGGTAGCCGACGCCGGGCTGGAGCTGCACCTTGACGTTGACGGCCCCTCCGACGCCGGCGGCGGAGGCGCGGACGAAGTCCGTGCCCTCCACGGGCAACACGGCGGCGGACAGGTCGCTGCGCTCGAGGTGGATCTCCAACGTGTTGACGGGCTCGTTGAGGTAGGTGGAGGTGCGCACCGGGGCGCTCAGGCGGAGCACCAGCCGCTCCTCCCCCGGCGCCCGCTGGTACTGCATGCCCGTCAGCCGTGCCCGCGGCTGCACCACCACCACGGTCTGGCGCTCGGCGAGGTACGCCACCCGCCCGCCCAAGGCCTCCGCCACGGGCTTCACCGGCAGGAAGATCTCCGGGCCGTTCTGGAGCGCGCCCGGTCCGGACAACGGGCGGCCGTCGAGTTGCAGGCCGCCCTGGGACGCCGCTCCGGCGTCCCCGCGGATGGTGGCCTGCAGCACATGACCGCCCAGCTTGAGCGTGAGCACCGTGCGCTGAGCGTCGGCGAACGACTCCGCCCCGAGGGCGTGCGCGAGGGCGGCGGCGGGCGCGTAGCTGGTACCCGCGACGAGCTCGGTGGTGTTGCCCGGGACCGGCACGCCGTTGACGACCAGCGCGGGCTGCGCGGCAGCCGGCGCCACGGCGGCCAGGCACGCCAGCAGCGCCGGCACGAGGGCGAGGCGCAGGCGCGCGCTCACGCGTCGCCGCGCCGGGAGAGCGCGCGTTCGATCTCGCGCCGGGCGTCCTTCTTGGCCTCGTCCCGGCGCTTGTCGTGCAGCTTCTTGCCGCGCGCGAGGGCGATCTCCACCTTGGCCCAGCCCCCCTTGAAGTACAGCGCCAGCGGCACCAGCGTCAGCCCCTTGCGCTCGAGGCCGCGTTGGATGGTCTCGATCTCGCGGCGGTTGAGGAGCAGCTTGCGGCGGCGCAGGGGCTCGTGATTGTTGTAGCTCGCCTCGGTGTAGGCGGGGATGGTCATCCCCTCGAGGTACACCTCACCGCCCTCGACGCGGGCGTACGCCTCGGCCAACGAGCCGCCCCCCTGCCGCAGCGACTTCACCTCGCTGCCCCGGAGCTGGAGGCCCGCCTCGAAGCGTTCGAGCAGTTCGTAGTCGAAAGTTGCGCGTCGATTCCTGAGAGTCGCCATGGGGTCCGCGCACCATGATAGCCACGGGCCGTGAGAAAGGCAAAACCGCCGGCCGGCCGCGGGCCCGGCGGGGCGCCTCCGTCGGCATGCCCCGCGGCCCCCTCGCTCACGTGGCGGGCGTGCGCGATCGAGCGCGCGAGCGCCCCCTCACTCCAGCAACTCGCCCACGTCGCGCGGGTCGACGTCGACGCGCAGGCGCGCGCCGCCGAGGCGCGTGGGGAGCCCACCGAGCTGCTCCTCGAGGGCGTCCAGGGCCTCGGCGCGCAGCAACACCTGATAGGCGTAGCGGCCGCGCACCCGCGCCACCGGTGCGGGCGCCGGCCCCAGCACGTCCTCCGCGGCCGCGCCGCGGCGCCGGAGCTCGCCTGCGAGGGCGTCCGCGGCCGCCGAGGCGGTGGCCCGATCCTTGGCGGTGAGCTGGAGCTTGGCGAGCGCGGCGAACGGCGGGTAGGCGAAGCGGCGGCGGCGCTCCAACCAGCGACCGATCAACAGCTCCACGGCCACCTCGGGGTCGGCGGAACGCAACGCCTCCAGCACGCTGTGCCTCGCCTGGTAGGTCTGCACCACCACGAGCGGCCGCCGCTCGGGCGCGAGCTCGGCGAGCTGGAGCAGCAACCGCAGGGCCTCCTCCTCGGCACGGAAGTCCGCCAGGCCGAGGTGGGTGTCGAACAGGGTGAGCGCGAGCAGCGACACGTTCGGCAGCGGCGGCAGGCGCAACGCGGCGGTGGTCCCGACGACCACCCCCGGTGCGCCGTCCATCAGCGCCGACAGATCGTCGCGGCGGTCGCGGTCGACGCGCAGCACCGGCAACGCGGGCACCATGCCCGCGAGCTGCGACGCCACCCACTGCGTGCCCGCGCCGCGCAACGGGGCCACGTCGGTCCCGCCGCAGGCCGGGCAGGCCTGGGGCGGGACCTGCTCGTAGCCGCACTGGTGGCAGCGCAACCGGCCGTCCTGTTGGTGGTAGCGCAGCGTCAGGTCGCAGTTGGGGCACTGCGCCAGCCAGCCGCAGTCGAGGCATCCCAGCGCCGCCGAGAAGCCGCGGCGCGGGGCGAGCACCACGGCCTGGCGCCCGCGCTCCTCCACCTGCCGCAGCACCCGCACCAGGTCCGGGTGCAGCGGCCAATTGGCGCTGCCGTTCATGTCGGCCACGTGGAGCCGCAGACGCGGCAGGGGCAGCGACAGGCGGCTGTCCGCGGGCACGCGCGCGAGCAGCTCGGGGCCCGCGACGACGTCGGCCAGGGTCAGCGCCGCGCCGGCCGTCTGAGCTCGGATAGCGGCGGCGTTGGGCACGAAGGCACGGCTTCCGGATAGGAGCTTGTAGCTGCCGCTCCCTGCCTCCAGCACCACCACGCGCCCCAGCGCCGGGACCGGGGCCAGCAGCGCCAGGTAGGAACCCACCAGGATCACGGGCCCGCCATCGCGCAACTCCTCGTACAGGCGCACGCGCTGCTCGTCGGTGCTGTCGCCCGAGAGCAGCTGGAGGGGCAGACCCGCCAGGGCCGCGCAGGTCTCCTCCAACAACCCCTGCTCGGGGACCAGCACGAGCACGCCGTGGCCGGCCTCCAGGTCCGCCTCGAGGCGGGGGCGCAGGCTCCGCAGCCGATCGCGGCGCAACCCCCCCACCACGGCGCCCGATCCCTCCGGGGGCGGCTCGGCCGGGAGGCCGGCGGGCGGGGGCTCCGCGGCCACCGCCAGCCGCGGCAGTGGCGGCGGCGGGGCCTCGACCTCGGCGTAGCCGGCGTAGCCCTTGGCGACCAGCGCCCGCACGGCGCTGTCGGGCACGTCGGCATCGCGCGACAGCGCGGCCGCGCTGTCGGCCCGCTCGTCACGCCACAACAGCTCCAGGGCATCGCGTTGGTTGGCCCGCCGCGCTCCCGCGAGCGCTCCGTCGGCGTGGGCCAGCGGCACCAACACGCGGACGGTGCGCACCGGCCGCACCACGCGCTCGTGGATCAACCCCTGAGTGCGCAGCCATTCGAGCCGCTCGAGGGCCACCTCGGACGCATCGACCCAGGCGTCGGCGGCGATGCCGGCCGCCAGCGCGCCGGCCGCGTCCAGCGCACGGATCTCGTGGCGGAGTTCCAGCTGGAAGCCGGCGGGCACGAATCCCGCCAGAACGACGCCGGCCGGGGCGGCCGCCTGGCGCGCGATGCCCCTGAGGGCCGCGACCGCGTCGGGGGTCAGGAAGGGAACGGCATCGAGCCAGTCGACGGCCTCCTTCAGCTCGAGGCCACGCCCCGCCGGAACATCTCGCGTGCCGACCACCAGGCCGACGCGGACGCCGCCCTGCCAAGGCACCACCACCCGGGCGCCGACCGGACCCCGCGGACGATCGAGCGGCGGCAGGTAGCTCAGCGGTTCGATCGGGAGGGGAACGAGCACCTCGAGCGCGACGGGCACACGTCAGTCTACAGGCGGCCCCCGAACCGGGCGGGTCGGGTGGCGCGCGCCCCGCTGCCGGGACGAGGGACGGCGCCCGCGCGCTACCGGGGAGACCACGTGCCGGGTCCACTATCGCGGGCCGGGGTCGTGGCGCCGTACTCCTCGCCCAGCCGACGGATGCGCGCTCGCGCCAGCGCCAGGCGCGGGTCACCGGGCGCCAGCGCGGCCTCGGTGGCCTCCCACAGCTCGAGGTCGTCGGCCGCGCCGTCCGCGAGCTGGAACAGCGCGTCGGGGTCGCCCGCCGCCATGGCGGCCTGTCGCAGTTGCTCCTCGAGCAGCGCCCCGTGCTCGCGTACACCGGGCGCGCCACTGCCGGGCAGGAGCGCGCCCTGGTACAGCGCCACGGCATCGCGCACCTGGCTGCGTTCGAGATGGCTCCAGAGGCGCAACAGGTCCGCGTCGAACGCCTCGCTCAAGCGATACGGTGGGCCGCTCACCGGTAGCAGGGCACGCAGGCGCCTGATGTGGGCGTAGAGGGTCGCCACCACGGGTCCGTCGTCGAGGTCACCGACCAGGAAGGCGTGGAGCGCCTCCATCGTGATGCCGTCGGGGTGGAGTACCAGGGCCAGCGTGATCTCCGCCAGGCGACGGGGCAGGGGCACCGACTCGCCACGCAGCCACGCCTGCGCACCGCCGAGAAAGCGCAGGCGCACGGGCGCCTGGGCTCCACCGAGCGTCGCCCACACCCCCGCGAATGCGCGCTCGGGGCCGCTCAGGACCCTCAGGGCCGCCGGATGCAGGTCGGCCATCATGTCGGCCAGGTCCTCCGGCACGCGATGCGCGGCCCCGCCGCTGGCGAGCAGGTAGTGCAGCGCCGCCGCCAGGCGCTGCTCCGCCGCCGCCGCGCGGCGTTCCGTCATCACCTCCAGCAGGTCGTCCTCGGCGCCATCGAGGCCGGCGACCGCCCGCGCCATGCCGCGCGCGAGGAGGCCCGGCAGACGGCGGTAGCTCAGGTCCTCGCCGCTGAGCGCGGCCGCGCCCTCCGCGACCCGGAGCGCCTCCTCCGAACGGCCGCGCTCGTTCAGCGCACGGACCATGGCGACGGCGAACCAGGCCTTGCTCGCCCTCGGGGCCACCTCGTACGCCGAGCGCGCGAGGCGCTCGGCCGCCTCCGCCCGGCCGCTGACGAGCTCGAGCCATGACAGGGTCGCGCGAAAGAAGCCGGCGATGGGCGGCAGGACGCCCTCCACCGACGCCTCGGCGGCCTCGAGGGCCGTGCGCAGACCGGCGAGGTCTCCCGTGAGGATCCGGCTGGCGGCCAGATCGTTGAACAAGGTGAGGCGCCGCCGACCGTCGCGCAGCCCCTCGGCGTCGAACACCTGGAGCGCCCATTCCGCCCAGGCCCGGGCCTGCTTGAAATCGCCCACGTACAGCAGCCGCGCGGCCAGCGCCCCGGCGTTGCGGGCCAGCTCGTAGCGCGAGCCCATCTCCTCGGCCAGCGCGACGCTCTCGCGCAGCAGGGCGATGCCTCGATCGGGATCCGGATGCAGGCGCCCGTACTGCCATAGGGTCAGCGGGCTGCGCTGCTCCTCGACCGCCTCGCACGCCAGCGGGAAGCCCTGCTGCTGCGTGAGGGTGCCGGCGCGGCGCGCCCGCAGGCCCGGCGCCCGATAGGTCGCCAGGTAGGCGTCGACGTCGCGCGCGACGCTCCCCAGGTCGTCGGCCGAGATGGCCGCCATCAGGCGCCACTCCAGCGTTGCCTCCTGCGACAGGAAGGCGGCGGGCAGGCTGCTCAACAGTAGGTGCAGCCGCGGCAGCATGCCCGCCTCCTGGTGGGCCGGGCCGGCGCGCGGCAGCAGCCCCTCGACGAGGTCGGCCGCCTCCATCACGGCCAGGTCGAGCGCCTCGACCCAGCGCTGCTGGCGCCGCAACGCCTCGACGGTGGATCGCGGGTCGGCCACGGCCTGATCGGCGCGCGCCAGGCGGGGGCCGTCCGGCGACGGCAGGTAGACGGCGGGGAGCCCCAGGCGACGATGCGCGCCACGCACGAAGTCGGTGAAGCGCGCGCCGGTGGCGGCGTAGAGGGCGTCGCGCGCCGCCGCGTCGAGCCCGGCGGGCGCCAGGGCGCCGGCCTCCGCCGCGGTCAGCCGCAGCACCGCGGGGCCGAGCACGCGGAGGCGGCCGTGCGCCTGCGGTAGCTGGCCGTCGTCCGCGTCGACGTCGAGCAGCACCGAGTAGCCGATCTCCGCCAGGGGGAGCAGGTCACGCGCCAGCGCCGGCGCGCGGGCCGCTCCGGAGACCACCAGCCACAGGGGCTGGAGCTCGTGCCGGTAGTGGCGCAGCGTTTGGATATGGGAGCGGTAGGGCAGCGCCTCACTCAGCAGGGGCGCCGTGGCGACGCGGTTGACGGCCTCGGCGAGCAGGTTTCCCTGACCGACCGGGTCGTCGCGCACGCGCTCGGGAAGGTGCATCCAGGCGACCCTGCGGCCCCGGCGCAACGCATCGATGACGAAGGGGGCTCCGTACGCCTCCCCGCCCACCAGCGCCACGGCCCCCGGGTCCGTGGTGACGGCGTCGACGACCCGGTCAAGCCACACGGCACAGCATACCGGCGACGGCGCTCGGGCGAGGCGGTGCGCGGCGGACCGATGCCGCGAAGGCACGTGCCGGCGTCGCCACGAGCCACACCTGAACGCCGGCGTCGAGCGGCTCGGCGCCGGCGTCGGCCAGGCCGTGGGTGGTGGGGCTCAGGGGCTCGCGCGATCCCTCGCGAGGGGCCGGCCCGAGAGGCTCGCGACCAGCGTCGCAGTGTGACGTTCGCGTTCGATGTCCTCGATGAGCGCGAGCAGTTCGGGGTCTGCCACGCGCACGCCACCCGGCACCGCCTCGAACGCCCACGTCCCCTCCAGGCGCCGGAGCGCTTCGTGTCTGGTCATGGGCATCGTCCTCCTACCGGCAAATCCTAGGGCAGGCGGGCTGCAACCGGCCTGCAACGGCCGGACGCCACCGGTTACAGAGCCATTGCAGATACCCCCCGGTAGGCTCCGGACATCTCGAGGAGGTTGACCATGTCTACGCTCAAGAGAATTGCCCGCACCGCCCTCGTCACCCTCGCCCTGTTCGGTGCCGTTGCCGCCCCGCTGGCCCTCAGCGCCCAGCCCGGACCCGCCCTGGCCGGCGGCTCCCACTCCGGCGACACCATCGACCCCGGCTGAACCGCACCGATCCTTCCGCCGCGTTGCCGCGGCCTCCCTCCTAGGACCGTGCGGGCCCCGGCCACAACCGGTCGGGGCCGCGCATCACTCTCGATCTCTCCTCCACCCGGTCCCCATGCCCATCGATGCCCCCCACAAGCGCGCGCCGCGGCTCCAGGAGCTGCGGTTCCAATACCAGCCCGTCGTGGCCCTCGACGAGACGGCGCCCGGGGGGACGTGGTTCGAGGCGTTGGTGCGCTGGAACCTTACGGACGGCACCATCCTGGGCCCGCTGGCCGTGCTGCCGTACTGGTTGGGGCCCACGAGGCGCCATGCCTTCACCACCTTCACCGTGCAGCAAGCCGCGCTGACGCTGTCGCGGCACGCCAACGCGCGCCTGAGCATCAACCTCAGTCCGGATCAGCTGGTGCACCCGGGCACCGTCCAGGCCCTCGCGGCCCTGCGGCCCCAGGTGCGCGAGCGGCTGGTGATCGAGCTCACCGAGCAGCGCATCGCGGACATCCGTGGCTACTGGCGCGCCCTCGAAGCGATCCGCGAGGTGTGCGGCATGATCGTGCTGGACGACGTTTCCTTCGACGACATGGCGAGTCGGTATCGCCCGGGAGCCCCCGTCGACGGCGTGAAGCTCGACCGCGATCTGCTCCCTGCGCTGCTCGGCAGGGAGCGACACGACGCGGCCCTCGCGCTGCTCGAGCGCGCGCGGGAGCGCTTCGGCGTGATCGTCGCCGAGGGCATCGAGGATCCGGTGGCCCTGGACGCACTCGCCACGCTGGGCATCAGTCACGTCCAGGGCTTCGGTATCGGGGCGCCGGCGCCCCGGCTCGACGCCGGCACGGGCCTGGTGGCGAACGCGACCCTCGCCCTGGGTCGCGCTCCGGCGGCGGCCGGCACGCGCGCCGGCGGCTCGGGCTGACGACCGGAGGGGTCGGCGGCCCGGCTCCCGGACGGCATCGGTCCGGGCCGGTAGAATCGCCCCCATGAGCGACGACCGTTCCAACGGCTACGAGCGCGCGGGTGTCGACCTGCGGGCCGCCGACGACACCATGCGGCGCATCGGCGAGCTGGTGTCGAGCACCTACACCCCGGGCGTGCTGCGCGGCATGGGTGCCTTCGGCGGCCTGTTCGAGCTGCCGCGCGGTCCGGGCGAGCCGGTCCTGGTGGCGTCCACCGACGGCGTCGGCACCAAGACCATGGTGGCGACGGCGCTGGGTCGGCTGCAGGGCATCGGCCGCGATCTCGTCAACCACTGCGTCAACGACATCCTCGTCCAGGGCGCCCGCCCGCTGTTCTTCCTCGACTACGTGGCCAGCGCCCGCCTCGACCCAGGCGCCGTCGCGGAGGTGGTCGCCGGCGTCGCGGAGGCGTGCCGCGCCAACGGCACGGCCCTACTGGGCGGAGAGACCGCCGAGATGCCCGGCGTGTACCAGGCGGGCGAGCTCGACGTGGTGGGGAGCGTCGTCGGGCTGGTGGACAAGGCGGACATCATCGACGGCTCCGCCGTGCGCGAGGGTGACGCCGTGCTGGCCCTCGCCTCGGGGGGGCTGCAGACCAACGGGTTCAGCCTCGCGCGCCGGGTCCTGGGCGGCCGCTACCACGAGCCGTTCGGCGACACCACCATCGGCGAGGCGCTCCTGGCGCCCCACCGAAGCTTCCAGGACCCCGTGCGGGCGCTGCTGGAGCTGGGCGTGGTGCACGGCATGGCGCACGTCACGGGCGGTGGCCTGCCGGGCAACGTCCCGCGCGTGATGCCCGAGGGCCTGGGCGTGCGGGTGGACGGCGGCAGCTGGCCGGTGCCCCCCATCTTCGACCTGCTGGCCGAGGCGGGCGGCATCGCGGCCGAGGAGATGCGCAGGGTGTTCAACCTCGGCGTCGGCTTCGTGGTGATGGTCCCGCCCGGGGCCGTGGAGCGCGCGCACCGAGCGGTGCGGGAGCCCCTCTACCGGATCGGCGAGGTGGTGGCGGGCGGCGGCGTGCGTTTCGAGTGAGAGCCGCGAGGCCGCCCGTCCCCGGGTCGCGCGCCGGCGCGCGACCCGGGGACGGGCGGCGCACTCAGGGCGTGGGGCCGGACGTGCCCGGAGCGCCCATGAAGCCGCGCATATCGATGAGGAAGTTCCCGTCGCTCGGCAGCAGCACGGTCTGCACGCCGGGCGCGAGCTTCTGGGCCACCTCGAGCTGGATGACCGCGGGGTTGTCGCGCAGGGCCTCGCCGCGCAGCTTCAGCGCCTGCGATTCCCCCTCCGCGCGGGCGATGGCGGCGTCGCGGTCTCCCTCGGCCTCGATCACCTTGCGCTGGGCGGCGATCTCGGCCTGACGCCGGCGGTTCTCCTCGACCTGTACCTGCTGCTCGGCGGCCTGCTTCTCCTCGATCGCCTGGGTGATCGCCTCGGGGATGCGGACGTCGCGCAGCAACACGGTGAGGACGTTGATGTTGTCGCTGGTGAGCGCGCTCGACAGCCGCTGCTCGATCTGCGCCGCCACCTCGGCGCGCTGGGTCGCGATGAGGTCGGCCGCCGCGAAGCCGGAGATGACGTCGCGCACCTGGCTGCGGACCTGCGGACGGAGCCGCACCTCGACGTAGGACGGCCCGATGTCCTGGTGGAGGGTGGCCGCCTCCTCCGGCCGGACCTGGTAGAGGATGGTGACGTCGACCGTGATCTCCAGCCCCTCGCTGGAGCGCGCCGTGACCTGGTCACCGGTCTCGCGCGCCAGCGTGATCTCCTGCTGGCGGACGTCGTAGAGCGTGACCTGCTGCAGGAAGGGGAGCACGACGTGGAACCCCTCCCCCAGCTCGCGATCCTGCACGCCGCCGAAGGTGTTGAACACCACCCCGACGTTGCCGGCCGGCACCACCACGAACGCCTGCGACGCGAACGCCACCAGCACCCCGGCCACGAGGACGAAACCACCGAGGGAGCGCAGGCTCCCCTGCTGCCCCTGGATCCCCTGAACGAGCACGGCCAGGCCGACGACGACGACGACCAGGCCAACGATCAACAATGTCATGACACGTCTACCTCCGAGGCCAGTGTAGCGGCCCGGGAGGCGGAGGTCGTGCGGGGCGCTAGCCGCCCCTCCTGGCGAGCCGACCGCGGCCGTCGGCCGGCGCGGCCCTCGCCGCCCCCGTCTCGCTGAGCTTGGGGTCGAGCGCCGGCAGCAGCACCGTGAACACCGACCCCTCCCCGAGGCGCGACTCGACCGACACGCTGCCGCCGTGTTGCTGAACGATCCAGCGCACGATGGCCAGGCCCAGCCCCGAGCCGTTGCCGCGCCCGGAGCGCGCGCCGTCCACGCGGTAGAAGCGATCGAAGAGGTGCGGGATGGCCTCGGGCGGCACGCCGGGACCGTCGTCGAGGATCTCCAGGCGCACGTTCTGGCGCTCTGCGCTGACGCTCACCAACACGTGACGCGCGCCCGCGTTGAGAGCGTTCTGTACCAGGTTCAACACCACCTGCTTGAGGCGCGCGGCGTCCCCCGACACCTCCACCACGGGCGCGCCCGCGCTCACCTCGATGACCGTCTCGCCGGCGACCGGCGCGATCTCCATGTGCACCGCCTCCACCACCTCCAGCAGGTTCATGGGCTCGAGCTGGATGGAGAACCCGGCGTCGGCCCGGGCGAGCTCCAGCAGGTCGTTGACCAGCTTGGCCATGCGCTCCGCCTCGCGACGGATGACGGTGAGCGAGTCCACCTGCTCCGGGGTGGGCTGGGTGCGCCGCAACAGGTAGTTGGCGTGCCCCACGATGGCGGTGACCGGCGTGCGCAGCTCGTGGCTGGCGTCGGCCGTGAAGCGCCGCTGCGTCTCGAACGACTCCTGCAACCTGTCGAGCATGTGGTTGATGGTGACGGCCAGCTCGCGGATCTCGTCGCGGCTCGGCGGCGTCGGCACGCGCATGGACAGTTCACGCCCAGACACGCGGCCGGCGGCCTCGGTCACGCGCTGCAGCGGCGCCAGGACCCGCAACGACAAGACCCACACGCCCAGGGCGAACGCCAGGAAGGCCAAGATCACGGTCAGCGCCAGGTCGCGCGCGAGCTGGTCCAGGGTGCGGGCCACCGTGCTCGCCGGGATGCCGATGAACATGGCGACCTCGAAGCTCTGCTGCAGCGCCGGGCGGTCGAGCTTGCCGAGCTCTCCCAGCACGCGTAGCTTCTCGCCGTTGGAGAGCGTCACCGACGAGGACACCGAGCCGGATTCGAGCAGCTGCAGCAGGGCGCTGTCGGGCAGCAGCGAGACCATCGAGTCCCCCGTCGGGTTGGTGCGCGGATTGACCGACGAGGTATAGGGGATCGCGTTGCGCACGTCGGCCGGCGTGTCGGGCACGCGCCCGGCGACGCCCAACACCATGATTTGATAATACGCATCCCCGGGCAGCTTCTGCAGCCCCTCGGGGACGGGCACGACGCCGCGCGTCAGGTCGGACAGAGCCTGCGTGGCCCGCTCCTCCAGCGTGCTGTTGAGCGAGGTCTCGGTCAGGATGTAGACCGATACGGCCACCGCCGAGAGGATGACGGCGATGAAGGCGCTGAAGAAGAGCGTGAGCCTCAGGCGCAGGGACATCCGACGCCGCTTACTCCTCGCGCAGGACGTACCCCACGCCGCGCACGGTATGGATCAGCCGGCGCTCGCCGTCCTGCTCGAGCTTGCGCCGAAGGTAGCCGACGTAGACGTCCACCACGTTGCTCCCGCCGGTGTACTCGGGCCACACCTTCTCCTCGATCTCGAAGCGGTTGAACACCTTGCCGGGGTTGCGCGCGAAGAGTTCGAGCAGCTCGAACTCCTTCGCCGACAGCTCGATGCGGCGGCCGTCGCGGAACACCTCGCGGCCGTCGAGGTTCATCACCAGGTCGGCCACACGGACCTCGCCGGTCACGGCAGGGTTGACGCGGCGCAGATGGGCGCGCACGCGGGCCAGCAGCTCCTCGATGCTGAAGGGCTTGACCAGGTAGTCGTCGGCGCCCGAATCGAGTCCGGTCACCTTGTCGTCCACCGAGTCCTTGGCGGTCAGGATGATGATGGGCGTATTGCTGGTCTTGCGGATGCGCCGCGCGACCTCCAATCCGTCCAGCACAGGTAGCATCAGGTCCAGGACGACCAGGTCGGGGTTGAGCTCCCGGAACTTCGAGAGGCCCGTGACGCCGTCGAAGGTGACCACCGTGTCGTAGCTCTCGGCCTGGAGCTCCAGGTCGATGAACTTGGCGATCTCCTTCTCGTCTTCCACGATCAGGATGAGGGGTTTGCGCTCCATGAGCGGCATTATGCCGCGTGCTCTCATGAGAGTCTTGATGAGCCCATGACGATCCCGCTCACGGGGGGCTCCTGAGGGCCCGCGCCGCCGACCCGACTCAGGCGCCTTCGGGTAGCGCGATGGTGTCCTGCACGACGATGGGCTGCTCGAGGACCGCGCTCGCCCAGGCGCGGGCGCCGGGCAGCGAGTGATCGCGCCAGTTGCCGCAGCGCAGCGGGCTGCAGCCGGGGATCTCCCCCTCGTGCCGCGCGACGTCGCCCAAGGCGCCCTCGAGGGCGGCACGCACGGCTTCCTCGCGCGGCTCACCCAGCACCGTCAGGTAGAAGCCGGTGCGGCACCCCATCGGGCTCGCGTCGACGATGACGGCCTCGAGCCGGTCGCGCAGGTAGCCGGCCAGCAGGTGCTCCATGGTGTGCAGCGCGGCGGTCGGGATCTCGGCCCGGTTGGGCTGCACCAGGCGCAGGTCGTACTTGCTGACGACGTCGCCGCTCCGGCCGGCGTAGCGGCCGGCCAGGCGCACGTAGGGCGCACGGACGCGACTGTGGTCGAGGTCGAAGCTGGCGACGCGGGTCTTGGCAGGCATGGCGTGAGTATACGCGCCGCGCCCTGGACGCGGCCGGCGTCCCCGCGCGCACCCTTTGCAAGCGGGCGGGTCCCGGGTACACTAGTGGACGGCCCGCCAAGCGACACCATCGGCCGAGATCCTATGAGTGCACGATTTCCGAGGGGACAATCCAAGGGAGGGCGCGGTTCTGACGACACCGGGCGCCGCCCGCCGACGCGTCCCCGGGGGTACCCCGTGAGCGAACGCGTAGCCATCTTCATCGACGGAAGCAATCTCTACAACGGCATGCGGGAGAACCTGCAGAACACCCGCGTCAACCTGGCCGAGCTCATCCAGCAGCTGCGCCGGGATCGGCCGCTGTTCCGCACCTACTACTACAACGCCTCACTCACGGACGACTACGACGAGGAGCTCCGCGACGGCCAGCACCGATTCTTCGAGTCCCTGCGGCGCATCCCCTACGTGACGGTGCGGCTGGGGAGGCTGCACCGGCGCAGCGACGGCTCGCTGGTCGAGAAGGGGATCGACGTGGCGCTGGCGGTCGAGGCCCTGTCGCTGGCCTACCAGGACGCCTACGATGCGGCGTTGCTGGTGTCCGGCGACGGCGACTACGTGGAGCTGGTGGAGTCCATCAAACGTACCGGCAAGCACGTCGAGTGCGCCATGTTCAAGAACCAGTCCGCCGGCATCCTGCTGGAGTACGTCGACATCTTCCAGCCGCTCGACGAGCTGGACTGGTCCCGCATCCTGTTCTGAGCGTTCCGCAATGTCGTGAGCGTCCTGGGCGCGCCCGCGGCGCTCCCCCCGGCGGGCACCGGGCGGGCATGGGGCGGCCCGACGGCTCAGTCCGCGGCGCCGCCGCCCGCCAGCCGCACCAGGGGCGCGAGCGCCTCGGTCTGCTCCAGGAAGAGCTGCAGATGCGGGAACGGGATCTCGATGCCCGCGGCGTCGAGCGCCTCCTTGGCGCTCTCGAGCAGCTCCGCGCTGACCGCGGGCTGCGTGGCGATGGTCTCGGTACCGATCCAGGCGTGCAACACCAGGTTGACCGAGGAGTCGCCGAGCTCGTCGACGAGCACGCGGGGGCTGCGCGCCGGCTCCTGCAGGACCAGCGGATGCTCCCGAAGCACGGGCATCAACGCCTCACGCGCCGCCCGCGCCGACTCCTTGTAGGCGATGCCGACGGGGATGTGCAGGCGCAGCGGTCCGCCAGCGGACAGGTTGACGATCTCCGCGGAGGCCACACTGGCATTCGGGATCGAGGTGTGGACATTGTCGCGCGTGACCAGCCGGGTGGTCCGCAACGAGATGCGCTCGACGCGCCCGACCTTGCCCGCGAGCTCCACCCAGTCGCCGATGCGGAAGGGGCGCTCGATCAGCAGCGTGATGCCGGAGATGAAGTTCGACAAGGTGTCCTGCGCCGCGAAGCCGACCGCGATGCCCACCACACCGAGCGCGGTCACCACGCCCAGGACGTCCACGCCGAACTGATCGAGCACCGTGATGACGCCGAAGGCCCCGACGAGCACCCCGAGCACGTTGCGCAACAGCTGCTCGAGCGAACGATCGATGCCCCGACGCTGGGTGGCGTTGGCCAGGATGCGCATCCCCATGATCCACACGGCGTAGTACAGCAGCGCGAACAGCGCCGCGGCGGCCACCCGCCCGAGCATCGCGCGATCGGCACCGAACTGCGCCAGCACCGCCAGGGCGGCGAGCAGGCCCACGGCGTACCCGAGCGCGCGCCGCAGCGTCCGCAGCAGGTCCTCGGGCAAGTGCAAGCGGCGCCCCACCACGCGCACGGCGCGGCGCGCCAGCCACAGGGCCACGCCGAAGGAGGCCAGCAGCAGCAGCGACACCAGCAGGCGCGTCACCAGCGTCGTGAGGGCGCCGCCCCCCGCGAATCCACGCTCGCCGAACAGCCCGAGCGCCTCCCCCACACTGCGGCGCAACTCGTCCCATACGGTCGCGAGGAACGCCCACAGCGCGCTCATCCGGGGCCCGCCGCAGCGCAGCGGGGTGGCGATCGGTTCATGCCGGAGTATACCGACCGACCCTCGCCCTCGCGCGGCTCGCCGCACCGCCCGGTGGCCGCCCCCTCGCCGATGAGGGGCCGGTGAAGGAAGCCCGCGCAAGGTGCCGGGAAGGGCCGTGGGAACGCGTGGTACACTCACTCCGACAGGGTCCGGGGGGCGAGAGCCCCGGCCACACCTTTAGGGAGGCATCACGTCGCATGCGAAAGCTTCTTGTACTACTCGCCGCGCTACTCGTCACGGGCGCCGTCGCCCAGGACTTCGTCTTCGGCATCGTCTACGATGCAGGCGGCAAGTTCGACGGCTCGTTCAACCAGGGCACCTTCGAAGGCGTGCAGCGCGCCGTCGACGATCTCAAGGGGCAGGGGTACGAGATCGACCTGCTGGAGTTCGAGGGCTCGCCCGACACCGCCGCTCAAGGCCAGCGCCAGATCGCCCAGCAGGGCGCCGAGCTGATCGTCGCCCCGGGCTTCTCCCAGGCGGATTCCATCACCGCCGCGTCCAAGGAGTTCCCGGACACCGACTTCGTCATCATCGACGCCGTGGCCGACGGTCCCAACGTGCGCAGCGTGCTCTTCAAGGAACACGAGGGCAGCTACCTGGTCGGCTTCATCGCCGGCAAGCTCACCCAGACCGGCACGGTCGGCTTCGTGGGCGGCATGGACATCCCGCTCATCCACGCGTTCGATCTGGGCTACCAGGAAGGCGTGGCCAGGGCCTGCCCGGAGTGCACCGTCATCAGCAACTACGTGGGCGTCACACCGGCAGCATGGAACGACCCGGCGCGCGCCAAGGAGCTCGCCACCGCCCAGCAGGCGCAGGGCGCGGACATCATCTTCGCCGCCGCCGGTGCCTCGGGTAACGGTGTCATCGACTTCGTCAACGAGAAGGCCTGCTACACCCCGAGCGGTCCCCTGCGGCCCTCGCCGATGGCGGACCAGCTCAAGAACGTGCCCCTCGGCGCCAACGACCAGTCGAAGTGCGCCGCCGGTGACCAGCCGCTGTTCTTCATCGGCGTGGATAGCAACCAGGACTTCCGTGGCGACACCGACAACGACCCCACCACGCTCAACCACGGCCTCACCAGCATGCTCAAGCGCGTCGACGTGGCCGCCTACGACGCCGCCATGGACGTCGTCAACGGCACGTTCACCGGCGGCACGCTGAACCTCGGCCTGGCCGAGCAGGGCGTCGACTATGCGCTCGACGACTACAACCGCGCACTCATCCCGCAGGCCGTCCTCGACGAGGTCGACGCCATCAAGCAGCAGATCGTCGACGGCGACATCAGCGTTACGGACTACCGCCAGCAGTAGCTCCCCGCGACACCGACGCCATCGGGGCGGTCCTCACGGGCCGCCCCGTGTCGTGGCCCCGCCCCCCGCCGCGCCTCGGCGCTCGCCCCGCCCGGCGTGCTAGCATCAACGACTGCAGTGTGGGCGGTCTGGCCGCGGCCGAGGCGCACGCGCCTCGGTTGAGGAAAGTCCGGGCACCGTAGGGCAGGGTGCCAGCTAACGGCTGGGCGCGTAAGGCGACGGCACGTGCAACAGAAAGCAGACCGCTGCCGAACGCCCGGGATCCCCGGGGCCGCGGCAGTAAGGGTGAAACGGTGCGGTAAGAGCGCACCAGTGCTCCTGGCAACAGGGGCAGCTAGGTAAACCCCACCCGGTGCAAGGTCCGATGTGGAGAGAGAGCCTGCCCGGCTCGCTATCATCTCCGGGTTGACCGCTCGAGGCGCACGGCGACGTGCGTCCCAGATAGATGGCCAGACGCCCCGCTCAGCGGGGTGACAGAACCCGGCTTACAAGCCCACCTGCACGGGGCGGCCCTTCGGGGCCGCCCTTCCCCTTTGCGCCCGGACCCCCGCGGGGACCCCCGCCCCCTCCGCGCGCCTCGTGTCCCTCTCCCCACGAGCCCCCACCGCGCTCCCACCCCCGGCGCGCGGCGGCCCATCGGCCGCGCCGCCGTCCTGCACGCGCAAGAGGGCACGCCGGTCGATTCGCCGCGCGCCGGCGCGCCCCGGCCGAGGCCGCACACCGGTCGGACCGAGCGGCTCCCGAGCGCCCGGGCCGGTGCCCGTTCCCGCGACGAGAGATCTGTCCTGGACGGCGTTCCTATCGCAACACGGGCACTGTGGGCCGGCGCCCGGCAGGCGGTGGAGACATCGACCACAGGGGTGGGGGATTGTGGGAAATTGTGGTAGACTTTTCCTGACCCACCCATGCCGTTGGGGGTCGTGGCCCCAGGGCCGACGAGGGAGCGCACGAGGCGATGCCGTTCGGGGAATTCCAGTACTCAGTGGACGACAAGGGGCGCATGATCGTGCCCCCGGCGTTCCGTGAGTTCGTGGAGGACGGCATGGTGATCACGCGGGGCATGGAGGGCTGCCTCTACGTCTTCCCAATGGGCGCCTGGCAGCGCATCGAGACGCGCCTCACCGAGCTGCCGTTGACCGATCCGGAGGCGCGCAACTTCGTTCGCTTCTTCTACTCGGGCGCCTCCAAGGCCCGCCTCGATGCGGCCGGCCGCATCACCATCCCCGGAACGCTGCGCGGTTTCGCCCAGGTGGAGGGCAACGTGGTGGTGGCCGGCGCGCCCAACCGCCTCGAGGTGTGGAACGCGTCGCGCTGGCTCGACAACCTGGCCGCGGTGCAGTCGCAACCGCCCGCGCCGGACCTCCTCCGGGAGCTCGTCGGATGACCACCGCGACCCCGCACCTGCCCGTCATGCTCGAGCTCTGCCTGCACCACCTGGCGCCCCGCGAGGGCGCCTGGTACGTCGACGGCACCTTCGGAGCCGGCGGCCACAGCCGCGCCCTGCTCCAGGCGGGCGCCTGCGTACTCGGCATCGATCAGGACCCCCGGGCCCTCGAACACGCCCACGGCATCCCGGAGGGTGCCTGTTTCGCCTTCGCCCCGGGCAACTTCCGGGACATGGAACGCCTCGCCCGTGACCACCAACGCGGGCCGTTCGCCGGGGTGCTGCTCGACCTGGGGGTCTCATCGATGCAGCTCGACGAGGGAGAGCGGGGCTTCGCCTTCCGGCAGGACGGGCCCCTGGACATGCGCATGAACCCGCTCGGGGAGAGCGCCGCCGACGTGATCAACGGGGCCACCATGGAGGCCCTGGCGGCCCTGCTGTGGCGCTACGGCGAGGAGCGGCACAGCCGCCGCATCGCCCGCCGCATCGTGGAGGCCCGCGAACAGGCGCCCATCACCACCACGGCGCGCCTGGCCGAGGTGGTGGCGTCGGCCTACCCGCCCGGACCGCGCCGGGCGCACCCCGCCCGACGCACCTTCCAGGCCCTGCGGATCCACGTCAACGACGAGCTCGGTGCCCTGCAGGAGGGGCTCGAGGCCGCCGGCCGCTTGCTCGAGCCGGGCGGCCGCCTGGTGGTGCTGAGCTACCACTCACTCGAGGACCGCATCGTCAAGCGCTTCCTCAAGGACTCGCCGCGCATGCAGCCCCTGACCAAGCGCCCGGTGGAGGCCGACGAGGCCGAGGTCGCGGCCAATCCGCGGGCGCGCAGCGCCAAGCTGCGGGCCGGCGAGCGGGTGGAGCCATGAGTCGCCGCTGGCGCGCCGTCATCCCCGCGTACCTCGCGCTGCTGCTGGGCCTCGCCGCCGTCGGCGGCGTCAACCAGGCGCTGTACCGTCAGCAGCTCCGGCTGATGGACCGCAAGGCCAGCCTGCAGACCCAGCTCGCCGAGTTGCGCAGCCGCGCCGAGGCCGTTCGCGGCCCGCTGGCGGTGGCCGCCTGGGCCGGGGCCCACGGCATGGTCCCCGCCCCGGAGGCACAGACGCTGATCCCCGTGGCCCCCGCCCCGGCCCCCTCCCCTGCCCTGCCCCAGACCGGCCTGGAGATCCGCACGCTATGGCGCTGACCACCCACACCCAACGCGACCCCGAGGAGCTCCACCTGACCCGCCGCGGCCTCATGGTCGTGCTCATCACGCTGCCCCTCGTCGCCGCCCTGTTCGGCTTCGCCAGCCAGCAGCACGGCGTCCCCGAGTTCCCGGCCCCGCCGGTCGAGGCGCCCCTTCGAGGTCGCATCGTCGCCGCGGACGGGACCATCCTGGCCGACGGGGCGGTGGGCCAGCGGCGCTACCCACAGGGCAGACTGGCCGCGAACATGTTGGGATTCACGGGCTCGCTGCAACCCGACGGGCGCTTCGGGCTCGAGGGGCTGGAGTACACCCTCGACGCGCGCCTGCAGGCGGGGCAGGACGTACGACTCACGCTCGATCCGACGCTGCAGGCCGCGGCGGAGACCAACCTCGCGCGGGTGGTCACGGAGAACCGGGCGGCGGACGGCGCCGCCGTGATCCTCGAGGTCGGCACCGGCCGCATCCTGGCGGCCGCCAGCTACCCCAGCTTCGACCCCAACCGCTGGCGCGACGCCGGCCGCGCGGAGATGGTCAATCGCGCCTTCCTGCAGGAGTACGAACCGGGCTCGGTCATGAAACCGTTCGTGGTCGCCGCGCTGCTGCAGACCGGGCGCCTCGCGCCCGACGAGGTGATCGACGCCCCGCACAGCATCCGGGTGGGGGACAAGACCTTCCACGACGTCGCCTGGCACGATCCGCAGCTCGCCGTGCCCGACGTCCTGCGCTACTCGAGCAACTCGGGGATGATCAACCTTACCTGGCGCTTCACGCCCCAGGAGCTCCACGACTGGCTGGCGCGCTACGGCTTCGGCCAGGATCTCGACCTGGAGAGTACCTACACCCGGGCCGGGCTGCTGAACCCGTGGCAGGGGTGGGTGCCGCAGGACCAGGCCTCCAACACCATCGGGCAGTCGGTGGCCACCACCCCGCTGCAGCTCGCCGCGGCCTACAGCATCCTCGCCTACGACGGCGTCTACGTGCCACCCAGCCTGGTCGACGGGGAGAGCGTTCCCGCGCCCCACCGGGTGCTGTCGCCCGAGGTGGCGCAGGGGGTGCGGAGCATGCTGATCCACGTGGTGGAGGCCAGCGGCCTGAGGCGCTCGAAGATCCCCGGCGTCTCCGTCGCCGGCAAGTCGGGCACCGCGGACATCTACGACCCCGCGCTCGGCACCTACCCCGACGGCGAGTACTCCCTGACCTTCGCCGGCATGTTCCCGGCCGAGCGCCCCCGCGTCGTGATGGTCGTGACCCTCCAGAAGCCGCAGGTCAACAAGACCAGCACCTATGTGGCGGCGCCCCTGTTCCGGGCCATCGGCAGCGAGGTGGTGGCGCACTGGGGTGTGGCTCCCGGGAACGTGGCGTACGCCGACAGCCAGTGAGGGCGACGCACACCGCGCACACCATGTGCATGTTGTGTACAGTGGGCATGATATGGAGGGGATGGCCCCATGAGGCAGCTTGACCTGGCCTTGCTGCGCAGCCTGGCGAAGCTGAGCGCCCCGGAGGCGCCGCTGCCGGCCGGCAGGGGCGCCTCCTTCCACAGCGCCTCGGTGCGCCCGGGCGACGTGTTCTTCGCCCTCCCCGGCGCCCACGGACACGGCATGGCGTTCGCGGAGGAGGCGCTCGCGCGCGGCGCCGCCTTCGTGGTCTCGGACCTCCCGCACGAGCGCGGGGCGGTGACCGAGGACCCGGCCGGCCTGCTGCTCGCCCTCGGGCGGGCGGCGCGCGCCGACCTGGCGACCCCCGTGGTGGCGGTCACCGGCTCCGCGGGAAAGACGAGCACCAAGGCCATGATGGCCGGGACCCTGGCGGCCCTCGCCACGCCGGGAAACCTCAACACGCCGCTGGCCCTCGCCGTCACGCTGCTCGACGCCGCGATGCGCGCCGACGAGGCGCGCCCGCTGGTGCTGGAGCTCGGCATCGACCACGTCGGCGAGATGGCCCGCCTGATCGAGCTCACGGCACCGGACCACGCCGTGCTCACCTCCGTGGCGGCCAGCCACCTCGACGCGCTGGGCGACGTCGCCACCGTGGCGCGCGAGAAGGGCGCGCTGCTGGCGGCCGCACCCGGCGTGCGGCTGGCGGCCTGGGACGCGCGGCCCCACCTGCCACGTGAGCTGCGCGCCGGGGTGGAGGCGTACCGCGTGCTCGAGCCCGGCGAACGCGAGCCCCGCGACGTGCCGCTGCTCGCCACCCGCCACCCGGGCGCGGGCTTCTCCCAGCGCCTCGCCTTCGGGGCGCTGGAAGTCGAATTGCCGTGGCCGGGCCGGGCCATGGCTCACAACGCCCTCGCCGCGCTGGCGCTGGCGCAACGGCTCGGCCTGGACCTCGGGCAGGCCGCGGGGCGCCTGCGCGCGGTCCGCCTCGAGCCGGGCCGCCTGCAACCCCGCCGCTACGGCGCCCTGACCGTCCTGGACGACAGCTACAACAGCAACCCCGCCTCCGCCGCCGCGGCCCTCGAGGTACTGCGGGGCGCGCCGGCGCCGCGCGCGGCGGTGCTGGGGGACATGCTCGAGCTGGGCCCGAAGAGCGCCGCCTACCACCGCGCGCTGGGCGAGGCCACGCGCGGCCTCGACCTGGTGCTGGCCGTGGGCCCCGAGGCGGCCCGGATCCAGGAGGGCAACCCCGAGGCGCTGCACGCCGCGGACCCGGCGGCCGCCGAGGCCCTGCTCGACCGGCTGCCGCGCCGTGGCACGGTGCTGTTCAAGGCCTCGCGCGGGGCCCGACTCGAGCGCCTGGTCGAGGCCTTCGTACGGCGCCTGGAGCCCGCCGCCGCACCGGCGCACGGCGGGGAGGCGCCATGACCATCCTGGTCGCGGCCCTGCTCGGCCTGCTGCTGAGCGGCACCTTCATCCAGCTGGCCAGGCGCCTGGGCTGGGGCAAGGTGGTGCGCAGCGACGGTCCCGGCAGTCATCTGGCCAAGGCGGGCACCCCGACCATGGGCGGCACCGCCGTGCTGGTCGCCGCGGTGGCGGTGTGGTGGCTGCGCTCCCCGGCGCCCGCTCAGGAGCTGCCCACCGTGCTGCTGATCCTGGGAAGCGGGGTCCTCGGGCTCTACGACGACCTGACGTCGCTGGCCCGCAAGCGCCGCGCGGCGCGGGGCGCGGACGCCGCCACCGGCCTGCTGGCGCGCTACCGCCTGCTCGGCCAGGGTGCCCTGGCGCTGGCCTACGCCGCCTGGGCGGTGCGGGCCGGCGCGGCGCTGTTCGGGGTGCCATGGCTCGACCTGTTCGGTCTGGCCTTCATCGTGGTCGGCGCCGTCAACGCCCTGAACTTCTCGGACGGGCTCGACGGCCTGGCCGGCGGGATGATGGCCATCATGCTGCTGTTGTTCCTCGGCTCCCCGCTGGCGGCCGCGCTGCTCGGCGCGCTGCTCGGCTTCCTCTGGTACAACGCCCACCCCGCCCGCGTGTTCCTCGGTGGCGTCGGCTCGGAGGCGCTCGGCGCCGCGTTGGCCGGGCTGGCGATCCAGCAGGGGGTCGTGTGGTACCTGCCGCTCATCGCCATCGTGCCGGTACTCGAGGTGCTCTCCGTGGTGGCGCAGGTGGCGTACTTCCGCGCCACCGGCGGGCGCCGGCTGCTGCGCATGAGCCCGCTCCACCACCACTTCGAGCTCTCCGGCTGGAGCGAGACACGCGTGGTGTGGCGCTTCTTGTCGGTGACCGCCGTCGCGGTGGCACTGACGTACTACCTGTGGGTGGGGTGGCCGTGAGGCTGTTGATCTACGGCCTGGGCCGCAGCGGCCTGGCGGTGTTGCGCCTGGCCCGCCGCCAGGGGCATGCCGTGGTGTACTTCGACGCCCGCGAGGCCGGCCCCGATCTCGACGCGGCGGCCGAGGCGGGCGCGCGTCGCGTGCTCGACGCCGCCGAGGCCGGCGCGGATCTGTGCATCGCCGCGCCCGGCGTGCCCATCGACCACCCGGACCTCGCGCGCCTGCGGGCGGGCGGCACGCCGGTCATCGGGGAGGTGGAGTGGGTCGCACGCACGGTGCCCGGGCGCTACCTGGGCGTGACCGGCACGGCCGGCAAGGGCACCACCACCCGCTGGATCGCCGACACGCTGGAGGCCGCCGGCGTAGACGCCGTCGCCGGCGGCAACATCGATCCGGCCCTGGCGGCCGTCGCCGCGCCCGGGCGCACGCACGTCGTGGAGATGTCCTCGTTCCAACTCGAGCGCTGCGCCGACTTCCATCCGGAGGTCGCCGTGGTGCTCAACCTCGGCGAGGATCACATCGACCGCCACGGCAGCGTCGAGGCCTACCACGCGGCCAAGCGACGGCTGCTGGACAACCTCGAGGCGCGCGACAGCTTCGTGTTCAACGCCGACGATCCCCGCCTGGCCGCCTGGGCGGAAGAGGGGCCGGCGCGCGCGCGCGGCTTCTCGCTGCGCTCGCCCAGCGACGCCTGGCTCGAGCCCACCACGCAGGCGCTGCACCTCGACGGCGCCCCGCTGCTGGGCGCGGCGGAGCTGGCCGTGACCGGACGTCACCAGGTCGCCAACGCGCTGGCGGTGGCCCTGGCGTGCCGCGCCGTGGGGCTCGAGCGCGACGCCATCGCGGCGGGGCTGCGGGTGTTCCGCGGGCTGCCGGGACGCTACGCGCCGGCGGGCCGCATCGGCGACGTACGCTTCATCGAGGACTCCATCGCCACCCGCCCGCTGGCCGTCGCGGCCGCCCTGCGCTCGACCCCCACGCCGCTGGTGTGGATCGCCGGCGGCCAGGACAAGCGCGCCTCGCTGGAGGAGCTGCGCCCGCTCGTGCGCGAGCGCGTGTCGCTGCTGCTGGGCGTGGGCGAGGCCGGCCCGTACTTCGCGCGGGCCTTCGCGAGCGACGCGCGGGCGCGCGTCTGCCCCGATACCGACGGCGCCGCGGCCATGCGCTGGGCGGCCCGCGAGGCACTGCAGCACCTCCGGGACCACCACCACGGCAGCGGCTGGGTGCTGTTGGCTCCGCTGGCGGCCTCGTTCGACCAGTTCCGCGACTACCGCGAGCGCGCCGAGATCTTCCGCGCCGCCGTGCGCGAGCTCGAGGGGGCGCCGTGGACCCCTTCCTGATCACCCTGCAACTCCTTCTCGGCGCCCTCGGCGTGGTGGGCGTCACCGCCGCCTCCCCCGACACGGCGGTGGCCCACGGCCTGCGTTTCCTGGCCGGCTTCGCACTCACCGTGCTGGTGGCCCGGGTGTCGCCCCGCCGCATCGTGCGCGCCAGCCCCTGGGCCTACGCCACGCTGCTGCTGATGCTGCTCGCGGTCCTGGTCGTCGGCGTCTCCCCGGCCGGGAGCGAGAGCAAACGCTGGATCCTGATCGGACCGGTCTCGCTCCAGCCCTCGGAGTTCATGAAGGTCACCGTCATCGCGTACCTCACCGCCTTCTTCCACAACCACCTGGGGAACTGGCAGATCTGGCGCCCGATGGTGGTCATCGGCCTGGCGGCGGGACTCATCGTGGCCGAGCCCGACGTCAGCACGGCGCTGTTCCTCTTCGCCCTGGCCTTCGCCATCATGCTCGCCGCCGGCACCACGCTGACGCGGCTGCTGTCGATCAGCACCGCGGCGGCGCTGATCGCGCTGCTGGTCGCCGGCCCCTACCTCAGCCAGTTCCACTACCTGCAGCAGCGCATCACGGGATTCGCCGATCTGTGGGGCGGCCAGCAGCAGACCTCCGGGGCGAGCTACCAGGCCTATGCCGCGCGCCGCGCGCTGGCGCAGGCCGGCGTCACCGGCATCGGACCCGGGCGCCCGGTGCGCGTGCCGGAGGCCGACACCGACATGGTCGCCATCGCCGTGGGGCAGTCGCTGGGCTTCATCGGCGTGCTCACGCTGGTGGTGCTGTTCGTGCTGCTCGCAGGCCGGGGCCTGCGCATCGCCGCCAGCATCCGCGGGCCCGGCAGCCTGCTGGCGGCCGGTGCAAGCGCCTACATCGGCGGGCAGGCGGCCGTGAACCTGCTGGTCGCCTCCGGCCTCTTCCCCATCACGGGCATCCCTCTGCCGTTCGTCAGCTACGGCCTCAACAGCCTGCTGTCGGTCTCCATCGCCATGGGCTTCATCCACTCCGCCCACCGTCAGGCGCGTGGCGAGGGGGTGGCTCCATGAGCGCCGCCGAGCGCGCCGCGCCCCTGCCGCGCGATCTCGACCTGCTGCTCGCCACGGGCGGCACCGGCGGGCACATCTACCCGGCGCTGGCGGTGGCCCGCGCCGCCGGCCGGCGCGGCCTGAAGGTGGCCGTCCTGGGCCAGCGTTCGGGGATGGAGGCCAGCCTGGTCGCCGAGGCCGGCCTGCCGTTCTGCGGCGTCGCGGCCGGCAAGTGGGACCGGCAACGGCCCGACCCGCGCCAGGCGCTGGCCGCCCTCGCCGGGCTCGCCGGCGCCGTCGCCGCGGTGCGGCGGGCGCGCCCGCGGCTGGTGGTGGGGTTCGGTGGCTTCGCCTCCTTCCCCGGTTGCCTGGCCGCCACCGTGACGCGCACGCCGCTGGCGCTGCACGAGGGTAACGCCTTCCCGAGCCGCGTCACGCGCTGGTTCGCGGGCCGCGCCCGGGTCGTGGTGCTGGCCCAGGGCGAGGCGGGCGCCCATCTCCCGGCCCGCGCACCGCTGGCGCTGCAGCCCTTCCCGGTACGCGAGCGGCGCGTGGCGCGCGCCGACGCGCGCGCCGCCCTCGGCATCCCGGCCGACGCTACGCTCACCCTCGTGATGGGCGGCTCGCAGGGCTCCGCGGCGCTCAACCGGGCCGTCCCCGAAGCCTTCGAGGCGCTCGGCCCGGCGGCGGCGGGCCTGCACGTGCTCCACTCCAGCGGCCCTCGCGGGTTCGACTCCCTGGTCGCGCGCGTGGCCGACCATCCGACCTACCATCCGCACCCCTACCTCGACGCGGCCGGGGCCTTCGCGGCCGCCGACCTCGCGATCACCCGCGCCGGCGTCGGCACGCTCAGCGAGGCCGCCTTCCATGGCGTCCCGCTCATCATGGTGCCGCTGCCCACCGCCGCGGAGGACCACCAGACCCACAACGCGCGCGCCGTCGAGGCCGCCGGCGCCGGCCTGCTCGTCGACGAGAGCGACCTCGCCGCCCTGCCTCGGGCCTGGTCGGAGCTGCTCGACCCCGCCCGCCGGTCCCGCGCCGCGGCCGCGGCGGCCGCCCGGACCCCGGCCGGAGCCGCCGAGCGCATCGTCGACCTGCTGCTGCCCCACCTACGCCCCACGCGCCCCGTCGCGGCCGCCCGCGGGAGCCTGGAATGAGCACCATGCCCGACCGACCCCACCTCCTCGACGCTCCCTCCGACCGCCCGACACACCTGCACTTCCTCGGCATCGGCGGCGTCAGCATGCACGGCCTGGCGCTGTGGTCGGCGCAGGAGGGGTACCGCGTGAGCGGTTGCGACACCCACGACGGCGAGGTGCTCGAGGTGCTGCGGCGTCGCGGCATCGACGTGCACCTCGGGCACGACCCGTCGCACGTGGAGGACGCGGACGTGGTGGTGCACAGCATGGCGGTCCCGCCCGACCACCCCGAGCTGGCCCACGCCCACGCCAGGGGCGCCAAGGTGCTCAAGCGCATCGAGCTCCTCGGCGCGTTGTTCGGCGCGCGCCGAACCATCGGCATCACCGGCACCCACGGCAAGAGCACCACCACCGGCATGGCCGCCACCGTGCTGCTGGCACTCCACACCGACCCGTCGATCCAGATCGGCGCCCGTCTCACGTCCATCCGCGGCAACGTCCGCTTCGGCGACGGTCCCTGGATGGTGGCCGAGGTCGACGAGTCCGATCCCGGCTTCGCCGAGCTCCGACCGGCCGTGGCCGTGCTCACCAACCTCGAGGACGATCACATCGCCGGCGAGTTCGACGAGCGCCGCAACTACCACGCCAGCCTCGCCGACCTGGAGGCCGCGGCGCGGCGCTACGCCGCCAACGCCGAGGTGCTGCTGTACTGCGCCGACTGGCCCGGCCTGGGCGCGCTGCTGGGCGACCACCCGCACGCCCTGTCCTACGGTGAGCACCCGGATGCCGCCTACCGGCTCACCCGGCTCGTGCTCGAGCCCGAGGGCAGCCGCTTCCGCCTCTCGCGCCCCGAGCGACCCGCGCTGGAGGTCCGGCTCGCGGTGCCCGGACGGCACAACGCCCTCAACGCCGCGGCCGCGCTCGCGGCGGTCGAGCTCGCCGGCCTCGACACCGCCGGCGCGCTCGACGCCCTGGCCGCGTTCGGCGGCGTGGGCCGGCGCTGGGAGCGCTGGGCGGACATCGGCGGCGCTCTCATCATCGACGACTACGCCCACCACCCCACCGAGGTGGCCGCCACCCTCGAAACCGCGCGCGCCACCGGCCGGCGCGTGCGCGCCGTGTTGCAGCCCCACCGCTGGGTGCGCACGGCGCGCCACTGGCGTGCGCTGGCCGAGGCCGCCGCGCGAGCCGACGAGGTGCTGGTGCTCGACGTGTACAGCGCGGGCGAGACCCCCATCCCGGGCATCTCCCCGGAGCGCATCGTGGAGCGCCTGCGCGAGCTCGGCGTGCGCGCGGAGCGCCACGACCTCTCGAGCGCCGCACGCTACCTGGCCGAAACGCTGCAGCCCAACGATCTCATCATCACCCTGGGCGCCGGCGACGTGTGGACGGTGGCCGCGGCTCTCTCCGGCCGCGGGGAGGCACATGCCACACGTTGAGGTGCGCCCCACACGGCTGAGCACGCTCACCACCCTGAAGGTCGGCGGGCCGGCCGAGCTGTGGCTGGCCCACGACCTCGAGGGCGTGATGGAGGCGACGCGCGCCCCGTTCCGGGTGCTCGGCGCCGGCTCCAACCTGCTGGTCGCGGACGCGGGCGTGCCCGAGCGCGTACTGCGGCTCGGCACGGGCTTCCGCGACCTCGATGCCATGGACGGGAGCGCCGACGTGTGGCTCGGCGCGGCCACGCCGCTGCCGGGGCTGGTGCGTCGGGCCCAGCGCCTCGGGCTCTCCGGCCTCGAGGGGCTGCTGGGCATCCCGGCGGTGCTGGGCGGCGCGGTCGCCATGAACGCGGGCACGCGCTTCGGCGAGCTGGCCGACACCCTGCAGGAGGTCGAGCTGGTGGTCGGCGGGGAGCTCACGCGCGTGCCGGCGGCGGCGCTGCACCTGGGCTACCGGCACACCGAGCTGCCCGAGGGCGCCGTGGTCACCCGCGCCCGCCTACGCCTCACGCCGTCCTCGCCCGAGGCCGTGGCCCGGCGCATGCGCGCGGTCGACGAAGCACGCGAGGGGCAGCCCAAGGTGAAGTCGGCGGGTTGCGCCTTCGCCAATCCGCCGGGCGACAGCGCCGGGCGCCTCATCGACGCCGCGGGCCTCAAGGGCCTACGCGTGGGGGACGCCATGGTATCGCTGGAGCACGGCAACTTCATCGTCAACCTCGGTCGCGCCACGGCCCGCGACGTGTGCGCCCTGCTGGACCGCATCCGCGAGCGCCTGGAGGTACCCCTGGCGCTGGAGTGGCGGTTGTGGGGGTTCGAGCGATGAGGGCGTGGCTGGTGGTGTTGCTGCTGCTGTCCGGCGCCGCGTTGATCACCAGCCGTTTCGTGCCGCGCGTGGAGCGCGTCGCGGTGAGCGGCAACGCGCACCTGGCGCGCGAGCAGGTCCTTCGCCTGGCCGATGTGGCGCCGGGCGACCCTTTCCTGTGGGTGACCAGCTTCCGCATGCGGCGCCTGATCCACGACCCCTGGGTGCTGCGCCTGCGGGTGCTGCGCCACTGGCCAGACACCATCTCCATCGCGCTGTGGGAGCGGCAGCCGGCCCTGACCGACGGGGCCACCACCTGGGCTCTCGATGGTACAGTCTTACCCGATGTGGGCCCCGACGCGCGGGCCGCGTTGCCACATCTGACGGGGTGGGGCGAGCCCCGTCTGGCGGAGGCGCTGGTGCTGCTCCGGCTCCTGACCCCCTACGGGCCCGAGGTGATAAGCTACACGCCAGAAGGATTCGAGATTCAATTGACGGGGACGTCGCTTTTCACACCAAGTGCGGAGGCTTTGAAGCAACAGTGGGCCGCCTTCGAGAGCCACCGTGGGGGTCGGGTCGCGGTGTACCCCTGGGGAGTGAGCAAGGCGCATGAGTGACGAACGCATCATCGTGGGCCTCGATATCGGGACCACCAAGATCTGCACCGTGATCGGCGAGGTCGCCTCCGACGGCGTGCTCGACATCATCGGCGAGGGTACGGTCCCGAGCGACGGCCTGCGCAAGGGCGTCGTCGTCAACCTCGAGCGCACCATCGCCTCCGTGCGCCAGTCCATCGCCGCCGCGCAGCGCGTGGCGGGCGTCACCGTCGAGTCCGCCTGGGTGGGGGTGGCGGGGAGCCACCTCAAGGCGTTGACCAGCCACGGGATGGCCGCCATCCGGCGCGGCCAGCAGATCACCCGCTCGGACATCGAGCGCTGCATCGAGAACGCCCGGGCGGTGCCGCTCGAGGCGAACATGGACATCATCCACGTCATCCCTCAGGAATACGTGGTGGACGGCAACGACGGCATCAAGGACCCGGTCGGGATGTCCGGTGTCCGCCTCGAGGTCGACGTCCACATCGTGGCCGGTGCCCAGGGGCCGCTGCAGAACCTCAAGCGCTGCGCCGGGGACGCGTCGGTCTCGGTCGACGGCCTCGTGGTGCAGGCCCTCGCCTCGGGCATGTCGGTGCTCAACGACAGCGAGCAGGAGCTGACGACCCTGCTCATCGACATCGGCGGCGGCACCACCGACGTCGGCGTGTTCCGGCGCGGCACGCTGGCGCACTCGGCCGTCATCCCCCTGGGAGGCGACCACATCACGCAGGACATCAGCCAACTGCTGCGCATCCCGCCGGACGAGGCCGAGCGCGTCAAGCGCCGCTACGGCGTGGCGCTACCGGAGCTGGCCGACCGCGACGTCGAGCTCGAGGTCGCCAACCCCAGCTACACCGCCTCGATCAGTACCTTCGAGCTCGCCCAGGTGATCAAGCCGCGCGCCGTCGAGATCCTGGACCTGGTCAAGCGCAACATCGAACAACGCATGGGCGCCCTCGAGCTGCTCGCCGGCAATGTGGTCATCACCGGCGGGGCGTCGCTCATGCCGGGCATCGAGCAGGTCGCCACCGACCGATTCCGGCTGCCGGTCCGCATCGGCAAGCCGGAGGGGGTCTCGGGGCTGGCCGATGTCGTCGCCAGCCCCGCCCACGCCACGGCGGTCGGGCTGGTCCGCTTCGGGATGACGCAGAGCGTGACGCAGGCCGCCGCCCTGCCACGTCAGAAGAAGGAGGAGGCCGGCAGTCTGGGCGGGATCCTGGGTAGCATCCGCAACATTCTGAAGGACTTCTTCTGAGCCGATGGGGAGCGTGAGGACGTGACCATGAACCATAGCGAGAACGCCGTGATCCGGGTTATCGGTCTTGGCGGCGGCGGCAACAACGCCGTGAACCGCATGATCGAGACGGGCTTGCGGGGCGTGGAGTTCGTCGCCGCCAACACCGACGCACAGGTGCTGGCCACCAGCCTGGCCGACACCCGCATCCAGATGGGGGACCATATCACCAAGGGGCTGGGCGCCGGGGCGGACCCGGAGATCGGCGAGCGGGCCGCCGTCGAGGACCGCGACCGCATCGCCGAGGCGATGCGCGGCTGCGACCTGGTGTTCATCACCGCCGGCATGGGTGGCGGCACCGGCACCGGCAGCGCGCCGGTGGTGGCGGAGGTCGCCCGCGAGCTCGGCGCGCTCGCCATCGCGGTCGTCACCACGCCCTTCGTCTTCGAGGGCCCCAAGCGCATGCGTCAGGCCGAGGACGGCCTGCGCAAGCTCGAGGACAAGGTCGACGCCCTGATCGTGGTCGAGAACCAGCGGCTGCTGTCCGCCCTCGACCGCAAGGTGAAGCTGACCGACGCCTTCCGTGTCGCCGACCGCGTGCTCTACCACGGGGTGCGCGGCATCAGCGACGTCATCAACATGCCGGGGCTGATCAACGTCGACTTCGCCGACGTCAAGGCGCTGCTTCAGGGCGCGGGTACCGTGCTCATGGGCATCGGCGCGGGGCGCGGCGAGAAGCTCGCCGACGAGGCGGCCAACAGCGCCACCCATAGCCCCCTGCTCGCGCGCGGGGTGGAGGGCGCCCGGCACCTGCTCATCAACATCACCGGCTCCGAGGACCTCACGCTGTTCGACGCGCACGAGATCGTCGAGAAGATCAGCGAGGCCACCGAGGTGGAGGACGTCAACGTCCTGTTCGGCGTCACCTACGACGAGGACGCCGCCGACGAGGTGCGCGTGACGGTCATCGCCGCGGGCTTCGATCAGTCGCCGCAGATGAAGGTGCTGCGCCCGACGCACCTGCGGGCGGCCGCGGGCGGTCGCAGCTACGACCCCAGCAACTACGACATCCCGGCCTTCCTGCGCTACAACCCGGACGCCGGCGAGAACTGAGGGCGCACGCCAGCCATCGGCTCCGGGGCGGGGCCGGGACCCAAATGGTCCCGGCCCCGCCCCCGTGAGGGCCCCGCGCCCGACCGCGTCTGGTAGGCTGACTCTCGTGCAGGACGACACCCCTCGCGCCAGGCGCGAGATCTACCAGGGACACATCCTCACGCTCGCGGTGCTGGACGGGCGCTGGGAGGTCGTCGAGCACGCGGACGCCGTGGCCGTGCTGGTACAACGCGGCCGCAGCGTTCTGGGCGTACGCCAGCGCCGCCCCGCCATCGGCGGCGCGACCTGGGAGCTGCCCGCGGGGCTCATCGATCCCGGCGAGACCCCGGAGCAGGCCGCCCACCGCGAGCTCGCCGAGGAGGTCCAGCTCGGCGGGCGCCTCGAGTTCCTCACCCGCCTCTACGCCTCCCCCGGATTCTGCGACGAGCAGATCTGGCTCTACCTCGCCCACGACGTGGTCGAGGCCGAGGGCACGCCGGACGAGGGGGAGGAGCTGGCGATCGAGTGGCGCGACGCCGAGGAGCTGTGGCACGAGGTCGCCGCCGGCCGCCTGGCCACCAGCGGCGCCACGCTGGTGGGGCTGCGCCACGCGCTGGCCCGGCTCGGCGTGGCACCGTGAGGATCGTCCACGGGCCCGAGGACCTCGACCTCAAGGGCGGCGTGCTGTCGATCGGCAACTTCGACGGGGTCCACCTCGGCCACCGCATGCTGCTCGAGCGCATGCGCGAGGTGGCGGACGAGGGCGCGCGCCCGGCCGTGGTGCTCACCTTCTTCCCGCCCGCCAAGGTGGTGTTCGGGCGCGCGACGTTCCTCAGTAGCGCCGAGGAGAAGCTCGCCCTGCTCGAGCCCTTCGCGCCGGACGCCGTGGTGATGATCCCGTTCTCCCGCGATTACGCCCGCACCGACAAGGCGGTGTTCGTCGATCAGCTCCGGCGCCTGGCGCCGCACACCATCATCGTCGGGGAGGACTTCCGCTTCGGCCACGGGCGCGCCGGGGGCCTCAACGACCTCTCCCCCATCCCCGAGCGCCTGGAGGCCTTCGGCCTGAGGACGCTTCACGGCGAGGTGGTGAAGTCGTCGCACATCCGCGAGCACCTCTCGAGCGGCGACGTGGCTCGAGCCAACGCCCTGCTGGGCGGCCCGTACCGCGTGCAGGGGCCCGTCGTCGAGGGGCAGCGCCGCGGGCGTACGATCGGCTTTCCCACCGCCAACGTGGCCACCGACCCCCGCAAGGCACTACCGGTCGGCGTCTTCGCGGTACGCGTCGACACCCCGCTGGGGCGCTTCGACGGCATGGCCAACGTGGGGCCGCGCCCCAGTTTCCCGGACGAACCGCCGTCGCTCGAGGCGCACCTGTTCGGCTTCGAGGGCGACCTCTACGGCCACGACATCACCACCTTCGTCCACGCCCACCTGCGGCCGCAACGTCGCTTCGACGGCGTGGACGCGTTGCGCAGCCAGCTCGCCCTGGACGCCCGCGCCGCGCGCCTCGCGTTGGCGGCGCCCGCCGCGGGCGAGTGAGGCGCGCGTATACTCACGGCATGCTGATCTACGGCCGCAACGCAGTCCTCGAGGCACTCCGCGGGGGCGACGTCGAACGCGTGCTGGTGGCGCGCGGGGTGCGCAGCGGCACGCTCGAGGAGCTGCGCAGCCTGGCCGACAGCGCCGGCGTGCCGCTCGAGGAGGTGCCGCGCATCGCCCTCGACCAGGCGCTGCGCACCACGTCCCACCAGGGCGTCGCCGCGGAGCTGCCGGAGGTGCCGACCAGCGAGCTGGAGGCCTGCTTCCGCCTTGCCGCCGAGCGCGGCGAGCGCCTGCTGCTGGTCCTGCTCGACCAGCTCACCGACCCCCACAACGTGGGTGCCATCATCCGCAGCGCGGAGGTGCTCGGCGCGCACGGCGTGGTGATGGAACAGCGCCGCAGCGCCCCGCTGTCGCCCGTGGTGGTGAAGACGGCCGCGGGCGCCACCAGCCACCTCCCGATCGTCACCGTCACCAACCTGCCGCGCACCATGCAGGAGCTCAAGGACCGCAACGTCTGGGTCTACGGGGCCGCCGGCGACGCCGCCCAATCGCCCGAGGCGGTCGACTGGGACCGCGACGCCGCCCTCGTCATCGGCTCGGAGGGTGGCGGCCTGCGCCGCCTGGTGCGGGAGCGCTGCGACGACACCGTCGGCATCCCGATGCGCGGCAAGGTGGCGTCGCTCAATGCCTCCGTGGCCGCCGGCATCCTCATCCACAGCATCGTCCGCGGCCGTGGGGGCGGCCGCGAGCCGGGCCCCGAGACCCAGGAGGAATGATGGCGAAACGCGTCACCAGCGAAGACCTGATGGACCTGGCGTTCGTCTCCGACCCACGGCTCAGCGCCGACGGCGGCCGCGCGGCCGCCGTCGTCACGACGGTGCTGCGCGGCGAGGGCGACGCGCCGCCGCGCTACCGCGGCCGGGTCGTGCTCTTCGACGCCGACGGGCGCGCCGACCCCCGCCCGTTCACGGCGTCACCCTACGGCGACCGGTCGCCGCGCTTCTCCCCGCGCGGCGACCGGCTGGCGTACCTGGGCCGCGCCACCGAGCAGGGCAAGCCCCAGCTGCGCCTGTTGCCCCTCGACGGCGGCGAGTCCGAGGCCCTGACCGACCTGCCAACCGGCGTCAGCGACTTCTGCTGGCACCCGGACGGCCGGCGGCTGGCGTTCGTCAGCCGCGGCGACGCCGGCGAGGAGGGGGCGGCGCCGGGGCATCCGCGGCGCATCACCCGCCTGCGCTACAAGGACGACGGCGCCGGGCTCCGGCCGGCCCACCCGGCGCAGCTCCACCTGCACAGCCTGCGCTCGGGGCGCAGCCGGCGGCTGACCGACCTGCCGGCCGGCGCGTCCGCGCCCGCCTTCTCGCCCGACGGCCGCACCCTCTTCTTCGTCGGGTCGCACGATCTCGACGCGGCCGACCGCTGGCGCGGCGGGCTCTACGCCCTCGACCTGCGAAGCCGCGCCGTGCGTCCTGTGGTCGAGGGGTTGCTGAGCCCCGGGGGGCCGGTGCCGTCCCCCGACGGACGCCACCTCGCCTTCCTGGCCCCGTCGCTGGCCGACGACCTGGGGAGTCCCACCGGCGTGTGGGTGGTGCCGTCGGAGGGGGGCACGCCGCGGCTGTTGACCGGGGGCCTCGACGCGGCGCAATCCATCGCGGGCGACAGCCGTTACGGCGATTACCCGCAACACCCCGTGTGGGACGACGACCACGCCCTGATCTTCAACCTCAACAGGGAGGGCTCGAGCGCCCTGGCGCGCGTGGACCTGGAGGGCGGCGTGACCCCCCTCATGAGCGGCCCCCGGGCGGTCACCGCCTTCGATGCGGGGTCGGGGCGCGCCGTGTTCATCTCGGAAGCTCCCGACGCCCCCGGTGAGCTGTGGCTGCGCGAGCCCGACGCCAGCGAGCGCCGACTCAGCGCCGCCAACGACGCCTGGCGGGAGGCCCGGCGCCTGCGGCGCCCGCGCGAGGCCATCACGCTGCGCAACGACGCGGGCGACGCGCTGACGTACTGGACGATGCCGCCCGTGCGCGCGCGCGCCGATCGCGCGCTCGTCGTTCAGGTGCACGGCGGGCCGCACGCCAACTACGGCTACGGCTTCGTGCTGGAGTTCCAACTCCTCGCGGCGCGCGGCTACACCGTGGTCTACGGCAACCCGCGCGGCGGCTCCTCGTATGGCACGCCCTTCCTCCAGGCGGTGCTGGGGGACTACGGCGGTGGCGACGCGCGCGACGTCCTGGCGATCGCGGACGACGCCCTGGCGCGCCACGAGCGCCAGGACGCCCCCCTGCACCTCACGGGGGGGAGCTACGGCGGCTTCATGACCAACTGGCTGGTGGGGCACACCGACCGCTTCAGGAGCGCGGTGACGCAGCGCAGCATCTGCAACTGGACGAGCTTCTACGGCGTGTCCGACATCGGGCCCCGCTTCACCGAGCGCGAGGTCGGCGGCCCGCCCTGGGCAGACCTCGAGGCCCTGTGGCGGCAGAGCCCGCTGGCGTACGCCGCCGAGGTCACCACCCCCACGCTGGTGATCCACGCCGAGGAGGACCATCGCTGCCCCATCGAACAGGGCGAGCAGTGGTACGTGGCGCTGAAGAGCCTCGGCCGCGCCGACACCGCCTTCCTGCGCGTGCCCGGCGAGGGGCACGAGCTGTCGCGCTCGGGCCGCCCGGACCGCCGCATCGCGCGGCTCGACGCCATCGTGGCGTGGTTCGAGGAGCACGCCTGAAGCACGCGTGAGCGGCCCTTACCCCTCGGCCAGGAGCGTCGCCACCACCCTGCGGTGCCCGCCGGACTCCCGGAACTCGCACAGGTAGACCCCCTGCCAGGTCCCCAGTGCCAATCGCCCGCGGGTCACCGGCACGCTCACGCTCGCCCCGAACAGGCTCGCCTTGACGTGCGCGGGCATGTCGTCGTCCCCCTCGAGGCGGTGGCGGAAGTACGGAGCCCCGTCCGGCACGGCCCGCGAGAGCCAGCGCTCGAGGTCGGCGCGCACCTCCGGGGAGGCGTTCTCGTTGAGGGTCAGCGCCGCCGAGGTGTGCTGGGCGAAGAGCTGCAGCGTCCCGGCGGCGGCACCGGCGAGGTCGATCTCGCTCAGGAGCTCGTCGGTGACGAGGTGGATGCCGCGCGGGCGAGGGCGCAGCGTGATGGTCCATTGGCGCACGAACATGTGGCGAGGATAGCGCCCGGCACGGCCGCCGCGCCGCGGCGCGGGCGCCCGGGCGGCGGCGCGCGCCGTAACCCGCCGCCTTGGACGCCGCCGCACGGTGTGCTAGATTGTGAAGGTTGGAGGTCTGGTGCGGCATCGACTCTATCCCACGGATCCGCTCCGGAGCCCACTCCTAGGAAGGTTGGTTATCTACCATGGCGATCACCCCTCAGATGAAGAGCGAGATCGTGCGCACCTACGGCAGGGACGAGAAGGACACCGGTTCCACGACCGTACAGGTGGCGCTGCTCACCGCGCGCATCCAGGACGTCAGCCAGCACCTGCAGAGCCACAAGAAGGACCACCACGGCCGTCGCGGCCTGCTCAAGATGGTGGGGCACCGCAAGCGCCTGCTGAGCTACCTCGAGAAGGTTGACTACGAAGGCTACAAGGAACTCATCGCCAGCCTCGGGCTGCGGCGGTGAGGGCCGAGAACCCACGTCGACCGCACCCCGCCGTCGAGTGCCGACACACCGCGACCCGAACGCGACCGCAAGGGGCACGACCCGCGGAACCGGCGAGGCCTTGGGGCCTCGCCGGGCGCGTATGACGGGGGCGGCGACCATCGTCCGGGCACCGCGCCCGGAGCGTCCGAGGCACGCCACACCGGCGCCCGGACGCCGTAGCACGAAGGAGACCGCGTGAACCTACCTAGCGCTCGTCGTTACGTCACCGACTTCGGTGGCCGCGACCTCATCCTCGAGACCGGCAAGTACGCCAAACAGGTCGCCGGCGCCGTCACCGTGCGCTACGGCGACACCATCGTGCTCGTCACCGCGCAGATGAACGACAGCGCCTCCCCGCTGCCGTTCCTGCCCCTGACCGTGGAGTACGAGGAGCGGCACTACGCCATCGGCAAGATCCCCGGCTCGTTCATGCGCCGCGAGGGGCGCCCCGGCCTGCAGGCCACGCTCAACGCCCGCATCACCGACCGCCAGATCCGCCCCCTGTTCCCCAAGCAGTTTCGCAACGAGACGCAGGTCATCGTCACGGTGCTGTCGGCCGACCAGGTCAACGACCCCGCGCCGCTGGCCGCCATCGGCGCCTCCGCCGCGCTGTCGATCAGCGACATCCCCTGGGACGGACCCATCGCGTGCTGCACGGTCGGCTACCAGGACGGCCAGTACGTGCTCAACCCCAGCATCGAGACGCTGCACAACGGCGCCAGCGAGCTCGAGCTGACGGTCGCCGCCAGCGCCGACGCCGTGCTGATGGTGGAGGCCGCGGCCGCCGAGCTCCCCGAGGACGTCATGGTGGGCGGCATCGAGTTCGCCCAGGCATCGCTCGCCCCCGTGATCGAGACGATCCAGCGCATGCGCGAGGAGGTCGGGCTTCCCAAGCGCGGCTTCGAGCCGGCCGTCGAGCTCGACCCGGCCGACGTCGACACGGTGCTGGGCGAGGCGCGCGAGCGCGGCCTGCGCGACGCGTTGCTGACCCAGGGGAAGCACGAGCGCGCCGACGCCGTGAAGAGCCTGCGCAACGCCGTCCTCGAGCGGCACGTGCCCGACCCCGAGGCCGACGGCGCCAAGGAGCGCCTGTCGCAGCTCAAGGCCGCGTACGACAAGGCCGAGGCCGCGGAGATGCGCCGCCTGGTGCTGGAGGAGGACCTCCGCACCGACGGCCGCAAGCCCGACGAGATCCGCCCCATCTGGATCGAGGCGGGCGTGCTCCCGATGGCGCACGGCTCGGCGGTGTTCACGCGCGGCGAGACGCAGGTGCTCGCCACCGCGACCCTCGGGACGGGCCGCAGCAACCGGCTGGTGGACGACCTCGGCATCGAGGACACCGAAGAGTTCATGCTGCACTACAACTTCCCGCCCTTCTCCACGGGCGAGGTCAAGCGGCTCCGCGGCACCTCACGCCGCGAGCTCGGGCACGGCAACCTGGCCAGGCGCTCGCTGGTGCGCATGATCCCCGACGCCGAGAGCTTCCCCTACGTGCTGCGCGTGGTGGCGGAGACCCTCGAGTCCAACGGCTCGAGCTCGATGGCCACCGTATGTGCCGGCACCCTGGCGCTGATGGACGCGGGCGTGCCGATGCGCAAGCCCGTCGCGGGCATCGCCATGGGCCTGGTGAAGGCCGAGGACCGCTACCGCATCCTGAGTGACATCCTCGGCTCCGAGGACGCCCTCGGGGACATGGACTTCAAGGTCACCGGCACCCGTGATGGCGTCACGGCGCTGCAGATGGACATCAAGATCAGGGGCATCACCCCGGCCATCATGCGCGAGGCGCTCGATCAGGCGCGGCGCGGCCGGCTGCACATCCTCGGCAAGATGGCCGAGGTGCTCGAGGCGCCGCGACCGGAGATCTCCCCACGGGCTCCACGCATCGTCAGCGTGCGCATCCCGGTGGACAAGATCGGCACGGTCATCGGCCCCGGCGGCAAGCAGATCCGCGAGCTCGAGGCCCTCGGTTGCACCATCGAGGTGGCCGAGGACGGCTTCGTGAAGGTCTACAGCGAGGATAGCGCGGTGGCCGAGACGGTGCGCGACCGGATCGAGGCCATGACGGCCTCGGCCGAGATCGGCAAGGAGTACGACGGCGTGGTCGCCAAGGTCACGGATTTCGGCGCCTTCATCACCCTCTTCCCCGGCACCGACGGCCTGTTGCACATCTCCCAGATCGCCGAGGAGCGCGTCAATCGGGTCGAGGACCACCTCAAGGAGGGCGACCACCTCAAGGTCAAGGTCAACAGCATCGACGACCGTGGCAAGATCGACCTGGTGCGCCCCGAGCTCGAGGGGAAGATCGCGCCACGCAGCAGTGGCGGCCGCCGCGGCGGCGGCGGCGGCGGACGCGACCGCGATCGCGGCGGCCGCCGCCCCCCGCGCGACCGCTAGGGCGGCACGGGGGGTCGGTGCGGTCCGCGCCGCGCCGACCCCGGCACCCGAGCGCGCCACGGCGCGCGTATCGCGGCGCGGACCGCACCCGCCCGGCGCCCGGATCCACCGCACGGGTCCGGAGGCGCCGGGCAAGAAGCACCCGAGCCGGCCCCACCCCCTTGCGGGGGCGAGCCGCCGGTCGGTCCGTGGGGGCACGCCCCCACCCCTATCTTGCGAATACGGGACCGGCGCGGCACGCCGCCGGACCCGGGCAACACCATCACGCACCCTGGCGTGCCGAATCCGACGTGGAGCACCACGTCCGGTGCCGCTCCCCGTGGACCGGCGCGAGAGGATCGAAATGGGTCAAGACGACCGCAAGCTGAAGATCATCCCCATGGGCGGCATGGGCGAGATCGGCAAGAACATGTTCGCCATGGAGTATGGCGACGAGGTGCTGCTCATCGACGGGGGGTTGGCGTTCCCGGACGCCGACATGCTCGGCGTCGACATCCTCGTACCCCGCATCGACTGGGTGGTGGAGAACGCCCACAAGATCAAGGGGTGGGTGCTCACCCACGGCCACGAGGACCACATCGGCGGCCTTCCCTACATGATCCGCCTGCTCCCGAAGGTGCCGATGTACGGCGCCAAGCTGACGCTGGGCCTGCTGCGAGGCAAGTTCGAGGAGTTCAAGCTCAAGGAGTCCGACGTCGATCTGCACGAGATCACCACCGACGATCGCATCAAGGTGAGCAAGTACTTCACGGTCGACTTCTTCCGCATGACGCACTCGATCCCCGACAACAGCGGCCTCATCATCCACACCCCGCTCGGGCGGGTCGTGCACTCCGGCGACTTCAAGCTCGACTACAACCCCGCCGACGGCAAGACCAGCCACCTCCACAAGCTCGCCCAGGCCGGCGAGGACGGCGTGCTGCTGCTCATCTCGGACTCCACCAATGCCGAGCGTCCCGGGTATACGCCCAGCGAGCGCGACGTCATGCGCGCCGTGGACGAGATCGTCGCCAAGGCCAAGGGGCGGGTCATCGTGACCACCTTCTCCAGCCACGTGCACCGCCTCCAGAACTTCATCCGGGTGGCGGAGAACCACGACCGACGGGTGGTGATGGAGGGGCGGTCGATGATCAAGAACACCACCATCGCGCAGGAGCTCGGCTACCTCGAGGCCAAGCACCCGTTCGTGGCCGCCGACAACCTCGGCAACCTGCAGGACGACAAGGTCGTGTTCCTGTGCACGGGCTCGCAGGGGCAGCCCATGGCGGCGCTCTCCCGCCTCGCCTCGGGGAGCCACCGCAAGATCAACCTGAAGCCCGGCGACACCGTGATCATGTCCTCCAACCCCATCCCCGGGAACGAGGAGGCCGTGGGCCGCGTCATCAACCAGCTCTACGAGCGCGACGTGAACGTCTTCTACCCACCGACGTACAAGGTGCACGCCTCCGGGCACGCCAGCCAGGAGGAGCTCAAGCTCATCCTCGACCTGACGCGTCCGCGCTTCTTCATCCCCTGGCACGGCGAGATCCGCCACCAGGTCAATCACAAGCGCCTCGCGGAGGGGATGAGCCACCCGCCCAAGAAGGTGCTCATCCCCCACAACGGGGACGTCCTCGAACTCACCCGCGACAACCTCAAGGTCACCGGCCAGGTGGACGCCGGGGTGGTGTTCATCGACAGCGTCGGGCGCACCGGGGACGAGGTCACCGAACCCGTCATCCGCGACCGTCAGATGCTCTCCGCCGAGGGGGTCATCGTGATCATGGCGCTCGCCAGCCGCAAGCCGTCGGTGGAGGTCATCACGCGCGGCGTGGCGCAGGGCGACAACGGGCTGGTCAAGGAGATCGAACGCATCGCGCTCGAGGGCTTGCAGCGCGGCGTGCGCGAGAAGCGCCGCCTCAACGACATCCGGGACGACATCTTCTACCCGGTGCGGCGCTACATCCGCAAGGCGACCGGGCGCAATCCGCTGATCGTGCCCACCGTCATCGAGGGCTGACGAGCCCCGGACGCGCGGCGTGCGCCGCCCCGCGTCCGGGCATGTGGCCGGGCGCGGCGCGCGACGCGCGAGGGCCCGGCTACAGCCAGTCCGGCATCCGCTCGGGATCGGCGCCCGCCAGCCAGTCCCGCACGCGCTCCAACGCGCGGGCGGTGAGCTCGCGTCCCTGCTCGATGACCTCGTCGCCCATGAGCAGCGCGTTGCTCACGCGCCGCTGGCAGTCGTACCCCTCCGCGGCCAGGTATCGTCCGTCCCGCACCAGCTCCACCACCCGCTCGACGGGCGCCTCGTAGAGCACCTCCACCTCGGCGCAGGCCAGAACGTAGTGCTGCAACGGGCGCTCGTCCCGCACGACGTAGACCTCCTGGAGCTCGCGGTCGAGGGCGTCGGGGTAGGTGCGCACGGATCGCGCGGTGCCAAGGAAGGTGAGCTGGCCCGGCCGCAACGCCAGCCCGATCTCCTCCTCCGCCTCGCGCACCGCGTCGAGCACGGTCTCCCCCGTGCTCAGGTGGCCGCCCACGGTCACGTCGAGCTTGCCCGCCTCCAGATCCTTACCCCGCGCGCGTCGCTGCAGCAGCACCAGGCGACCCTCGCGCACCACCCACAGGTGGAAGGCGCGGTGCCAGTCGCCGTCGGCGTGCACCCGGTCGCGGGGTTTGACCTCGCCGGTCGGCATCCCCGCCTCGTCGAGGACGTCGAGGTGTTCGTCGGACGTCTGTGGCATGGCGTCATTGTAGGCGGCGCGCGCGCGGGCCACGCCGGACGCGGTCGTGGGCCGCACCGGTCGCGGCGCGGTGCATCACCGCGCGACCCACGCCGACGCACCCCGTGGGCGCCGGAGTGCCGTCCTGCGCGCCTTGACGCGCCCCACGCGGGCGCCGTAAACTCGGGAACGCGGAGCGGCGCCCTTCCCGGCGCCCCCTGCCCCGGGGTGTAGCGCAGCCTGGTAGCGCACTTGACTGGGGGTCAAGTGGTCGCTGGTTCAAATCCAGTCACCCCGACCAGATGAACGTCGTCCAGGACGGCGCTAATAAGATGGGCCTTCCGAGATCCGGGAGGCCCACCTGCTTTTTGTGTGCCGATGGTGTGCCGATTTCTGAGCTGCCTGGCCCGGGAGCCCCCCGTCGCGCCCGCCTTCGATGCATCTTGCTCGCTCTCGAGCTACCCGAGCAGCTGGTGCTCGAGCCAATCGGCTCTCGCTGCCACGTCGCCGGCCGCGGCCGTGCCCAGGGTCGGAACGAGAACACCGTTGGGGTGGAACGTCGCATGGCTCACGAACACGGCGCCTTCTTCTGTCGTGATCGGGAACCACGCCCCGACACTCACGAGCGGCGTCCGCGTCGTCCACTCCGCTTCATTCAGGCGGGCCGCCAGAGCTCGCGCCTCGGCCTCCCCGATGGGGTCATGCGACAGCAGCGTTTGCGACACGGCCATGCCACCGCCGAGAAGCGGGTGCTGGGCGTCCGCGTGGATGACGACCAACAGATCACGTTCTGCGACGCGCAGCATCCGCATGACTCTGCCTTCGTCACTACCGCCGTCCGCGCCCCCCTCAGCGCCACCGAGCACACGAGCGGCAGCATCGAGGTCGGGGCGCCGCTCTGGCGCGACCGGCCGCCCGCCGAGGGGCACGAACACCGCGTGGATGACGTTGAGCATGTCATCGGGCACCTCACGGGCGCCGCGTCCGGGGTGCTGCGAGGTATCCAGCTGTGCACCCGCCTCGCCAGAACTCCGGAGGGCCTCGAGGACCGCGGGCAATTGTTGATGCGCAAACACGTTCGACAGGATGGCGTGGTCCGCGAGTGTCCTCAGCCTGTGCTCGGCCGTCTCCGGCAGCGCATAGACCCGCCCACGATGACCGACGCGATCACCGGCCGAGAAGGCCATGAAGAGTCTCTGGGTACCGTTGAGCTCAGCAACAAGCTCATCGGTGACCGATGACCCACGGCCCATGCCCCGGAGTCCATCGGTCTCGAAGCTGATCCACCATGTCGGGATGCCATACACGTCGTGGGGCCCATCGAAGCGGAAGCGTTGGGCCAGTTGATAGGACCACCACGTGAAGCCGTCCTCGTGCCACTGCGTCCACTCCTCGTCGATCTTCAGGTACTCGTGGATGGCGCGGACCATGGTCCAGCCAAGATGGTCACCGTCTTCACGATCGTGAGCGCCGCTGTTCCGTTCGACGTCTGCCATGACCCCCTCCTAGTTCCTCTCCGTCGGTTCGTGCAGAGGCAGCACCTTCATCGCGGTGAACCAGGCGCAGTACTCCACGCGCTCGTGGAAGGCGCCTTTCAAGATCTCGAAGAGCCGCTGTGCGATCGCGAGGAGCCGCCGTTCACCCCGGAACTCGACGACGGGACGTTGCGCGTTCGTCGCGTCGGAGCAGGCTAGCCCGAAGAAGGCACCGACGTGGAGGGCCAAGAGTCGCTCGTCCCAGGTGGCGAAGGGAACGATAGCCCGACCCCACGCCGGCGCGTCCTCCCCGACCCCGGTACTGCGCGTGGGCTCGAGCACGGCCATCGCGTGCTGGCCCATGCCCCTGAGCTCCTCGGTCGCGCCGTGGGTGGCGAGATGTCGGCAGCGTGCCATCAGGAGTTCGCGGCGACTCGTCTGCTGGCCTTCGTGTGATGTCTGCATGGTCGATTCCCCTCCGATTGCCGTTGGTGGCCCCTGTCGAGCGCAGCGGACCTTCTGCAAGGCTCCGCAGACCTGTCGGCTTGCATCAGCATCGGCCCTCGGGATATTCAACTCAGTTGACCGCGGCTATTCCGCGTGCGACAGTGAGATGCCGTGCCACAGGAGCCCCTCGCCCTCTACCGCCGCCTGCTCGCGACCGTCCCCGAGGTTGGTGACGAGGAAGCCGCTCGCGCTCTCCGTCGCCACCTTCGGGCCGGGAGGGACGCCTGGCCGCCGCAGCTCCGTGAGCTCATGGACCAGGCGGCCATCAGCCCGGGTTACGTGACCCGTCACCTGCTCTCGATTCGGACCTTCGCGCCGGACGTCACAAAAGCCCTCGAACGCGGTCTTCCCCTCCGCGTGGCGCGCCTCGTGAACCGCCTGGAAGACCCGAGCGCGCGAAGCGCCGTGCTCGAGCCACTCTGGCCCGCGGCACAACGAGCCTCGACCGAGACCGCCCTGCTGCCGCGTGGCCTGAGCGCAGCCATCGAGCGCGCCGCCCGTCGTGCGGTCGCCGCGCAAGAGCAGGCAGCCAATACCGAGGCGGAGCGCGGACCTGAGACCCTCGACCGTGCTCCCGATGCGGACTGGATGCCACCACAACCCGAACCCGTGCGCGCCTCGAGACCTCAGGGCGATGTGTGGCTCTATCCTGCCCAGACGGGAACCCTGCGACGAGCCGAGGTGCTGCCGGCGCTGGTGGTAGAAGGCATCATCGCGACGTACCTTCCCACGGGAGGTCGGTTGATCGACGTCACCGCCGGCGCCGGCACCATAGCCCTCGCGGCTAGACGCTTCGGCGTCACCACGTGGTCTAGCGATCTTCGACCTGCCGCCCCGTTCGTGCACCGAGCCGACGCACGTGCGCTCTTCAACGTGCCTCACCCCGGCCTCGACCAGCACGCGGGCGACGCCATGGTCGTGCACCCGCCGACCTACCCGAGTTGGCTCGACGCTCTCGCTACCCATGACCGATCGCTGGCCACGATGGACGCCTACCTGGACGAGGTTGCCGCCATGCTCAACGGCTCCATCCGGGCCGTTGCCGCCACGGGTGTGTCGATCATCATCACGCGACCGGCGCGCGCCAACGGACGGGTCTACTTCACCACCTCCCACCTTGCACAGGTCCTGGAAGAGTCAGGCCTCCCGGTCGTCGGCTACCACGTCGCCGCCGGACAGGACGGACGTGGCGATTGGCATGTCGTGGTCGGGCAGCGAACTCCGGGAGACGCAAGTCAACTGAGTTGAGTATCCCGGCGGGCAGAGGATGGGGTTAGCCGTCGCACCCGAGCGACGCCCCTGAGGAGGCCCACGTTGAGCGATACACTCGGACCCGCCATCGACAAGCCGCAACGGCCGCATCCCGGCCCGCGCACCACCGTGACGCAGTCACCGCCGCACGCCGACCGGAGGATCGAGCTCGTCGAGCGCAAGGGAGATGGTCACCCGGACAGCCTCTGCGATCACCTCGCAGAGGCTCTCGCCGGCGCGATCACCGAACACTACATCCAGGCCACCGGTCGCATGCGCCACTTCAACGTCGACAAGGCCCTGCTCGCCGCCGGACAGGCGGAGGTCGGCTTCGGCGGCGGCAAGGTCCTCGCGCCAACGCGCATCATCCTGGCCGGCAAGGTCGACATGCGCCACGGCCCCCTACCGCTCGAGGCTCTCCGCGACGCCGCCTACCGGCGACTCTCCGAGATCCTTCCCGAGGCATCTCCCGACGCCTATCGGATCGAGCTGATGCTCAACCCATCGAGCGCCGACCTGTTGCCGCTCCTGGAACTCGGCGCAGGCGCCGACATGGTGCCCCTAGCCAACGACACCAGCATCGGCACGGCGTTCGCGCCACGCACACCCCTCGAGGAAGTCGTGTACGAGGTCGAGAACGACCTTGCCGCCGCTTCGGTCAAGAAGGAGCTTCCCATCGGGCGGGACATCAAGGTGATGGGCGTCCGCTACGGCACGCTCGTCCACCTGACCCTCGCCGTGCCGGTCATGGCCAGCAGCGTCGCATCCCACGCCGCCTACCGAGACGTCCTCAAGCTCGTCCAGCGGCAGGCCTACGCCACCGGGCTCACCGTTCTGACCAACCGCTCCAAACACGACAGGAATTTCCTCAACGTCGTCGTCAACGCGGCCGACCAGCACCCGGACGGCGCCTACCTGACCCTGAGCGGGTCCTCCGCCGAGGCCGGAGATGACGGGCAGGTGGGCCGCGGCAACCGCATCGGCGGCCTCATCACCCCCTACCGCACCACCTCGCTGGAAGCCGCCTGCGGGAAGAACCCGGCCGCGCACGTGGGCAAGCTCTACCAGGCCCTCGCATGGGACGCCGCCTCCGCCATCGCCGCGGCGAACCTGGGCGAAGACGTCACCGTCACCCTCGTCTCCCGCATCGGGACGCCCGTCAACGAGCCCGTACAGATCGACATCGGCATCGGCGTCGATCCCGCCACCGGCCTCTGCGACGAGCAGACGGAGCACGCCGCCCACCTCGCTCAACGGGCCGTGACCGACTGGCGCGGCGCCACGCAACGCCTCATGGAGGGCCGATACCCGCTCGTCTGACATGCCCACCGCCCACCAGCACGCACTTTAGCGTTCACTTACATCTTTCGTTGTCATTGACAACATCTCTCGAAAGGAGCATAATAGAGCCATGACGATCGCCGCCATCGCCGCGCACCGGGACGCCATCTGGTCCCTTCAGGAGTTCGTGGATGTGGCCAACGATCTGCTCCCCCGCGTGCTGCCGCGAGACGCGAGCGGCCGCACGACCGACGAGATCAATCCGCGACTGGTGCGGCACTACACCACGCAGGGCCTCCTCCCCGAACCCGGCAAGGACGGGCGCGAAGCGAGATACCTCTTCGAGCACCTTCTCCACGTGCTCGTCGTGCGGAAACTGTTCGCCGAGGGCTTCACCAGCAACGCGATACGGTCCGCGCTCCAGGGTCGCAGCCAGCAGGAGCTCCAGAGCCTGCTGCAAGGCACCGTGCGCGTCGAGCTCGTCCCAGACCCGGCAACCGAAGGAGAGCGCGCCGCCTTCCTGCAACGGATCCGTCAACGCGCCGGACTGGACACGGCCGGCGCCCAAGCCCCGGCCGCGCCCGGCCCCTCCAACCCCCCGACCGCCGAGTCCGTGGAGACGGACGCACCGGCCGGCATGGCAACCATCTTCAAGGAGGTCGGGTGGACCCGCATCCAGATGCTCGACGGGCTCGAGCTCCACGTCCGCGACGACTTCCGCCTCCCAACAACCCGTCTGGGTGACGAACAGATCGCCGATCTGGTGAAGGTCGTCCTGCTTCACCTGGAGCAGACGCGCAAAGGCAAAGCATGACGAGGCGCCACACGCGGCCGGAGAGGGCGGTCCCCATGTCTCCGGCAAGCTAGGCACGGCAAGCGTGCGCCCCCGGACACGGGCCGCATTGCCACGACACCGCCACACGCCATCACTCGTTTCAGGCGCCCGAGCCCAGGCTCGGGCCCAAGGGGGACCTCATGTCTCGAACCAACGAACCACACCAGGCCAGCCCCGCTCTTCCCCGCCCCGCCCTCGCGGTAACACCCTCCCGATCGGGCATCGTTCCAGACACCGACCTCGAGCTGCTCGTGAAGGTCTCCGTCGACTTCCCGGACGTGGACGTCGACCGCAAGCCGCTGAGCCTCGCGCTGGTCATCGACCGCTCCGGATCCATGAGCGGCGACCCCCTCGAGGGCGCCAAGGCCGCCGCGCACACCGCCGTCGACATGCTGCTGCCCGGCGACTGGGTCTCCATCGTCACCTACGACAACGCCGTCGGCGTCCCCGTACCGCTGGTGCGCGTAGAACGGGATCGGACCGCCCTCCACACGGCCATCCGGCGCGTCTCCGTAGGCGGGACCACGGCCCTTCACGCCGGTTGGGCCGAAGGACTCACTCAGGTCATGAGCTGCCCGGACGAGGACGTCGTCAGCCGGGTCGTGCTGCTCAGCGACGGCCTCGCGAACGTCGGCATCACCGACCCCACCGAGGTCGCGAGCGACGTGGCCGACGCCCACAAGCACGGCGTGACGACCAGCGCCATGGGGCTCGGCCGCAACTATGACGAGGCGTTGCTGCGGTCCATGGCCGATGCGGGCCTGGGCAACTACGTCTTCATCGAGAGCTCGAGCCAGCTCGTCCAGGTGTTCGAGAACGAACTCGCCGGACTCAGCGCCCTGCGCGGCCGAAACGTCCGGCTCCAGGCCACGCGCCCCGCCGTACTCTCCCCCATCAGTGGGTCACTCGGCACCGACCAAGGTGGGATCATCCTCCCGGATATGGTGGCAGGACTGCCCTTCGACCAGCTGGTGACCGTCCGCATGCCAGCCGGATCGGCGCCCCTCAGCCTCGCGCTAACGTGGGACGACGCCGTCACCGGCCAGACCGACGAAGAAGCCGCCACCATCGAGCTCCCGCTCGTGGACGCCGATACCTTCGCTACCTTGCCCGTGCACCCCGATGTCGTCGCCGCGCACACCCAGAACAAGATCACCAACGCCAAGCAAGAGATCGCGCACGCCGCCCGATCGGGCGACGCGCCCTTGGCCGACAAACTCCTCCACGCCATCCAAGCGATGGTCCCGACGTTGCCCGAAGGTCTCGAACGCGATCGCGAAGTCGCCGAGCTCGAACGGCTGCTCAACAACGTCAAGACAAGAGATTTCCAGCTTCTCTCGCGTGGCTCCGAGAAGGGCGCACGCGACCGCGTACGCGGCCGGAGGGACAAAGAGCTGTCGATCATGGCGATGAAGGAGCGGGCGTGGCGCCAGGCGAAGATGTCCATGGTCGCCGCGGCGAAAGGCTCCAGCGACGCATCCGGTCACGATCTGTGGCGTGAGCACCCCGCTGGGACGGGCCCCCGCACGACGTCGAGGGTGGTGCACGAGGAGTCCGTCACGTCCAGCACCGGTCACGTGGCCAAGCTGCAGATCGTCGTGGGCGACATCACGGATCAAGCGGACGACGCCATCGTCAACTCCACCAACCGTGGCCTCTTCGGCCGCGCCGGCGTGGACGGAGCGATCCACCGCCGGGCAGGTCCCGACATCACGGCGGCCACCAGCGCCATCGGCAGCATCCAGTACGGCGAGGCCGTGTTCACGCAAGGGTTCGCTCTCCCCGCCCGCTTCGTGATCCACACCGCGACGCCGCCCTGGGGAAAGACCGGACACGAGCTCGACATCCTCGCGCAGTGCTACGCCGCGTCCCTGCAGGTCGCGCAGGACCTCGGGGCCAAGACGCTCGCCTTTCCTGCCATCGGGACGGGCACCTACGGCTACCCGCCGAAGGAAGCAGCGGAGGTCGCCGTAGCCGTGGCGACGCGGTGGCTGCAAGGACAACACGGCATCGACGCGCTACGGTTCGTGGTGCTCGGCAACGACCAAGTCGAGACCTACCTCCGGGTGCTCGAACGAAACCAGCATGCACAACCCAGCAACTGAGGTGCTCCGAGCCCACGCAGCCGGCAAAGACGGAGCCTGTCCGATCCCCATAGCAGAGGGAGGCGCGGTGCAATCCACATTGAAGCGGCACTTGTAGTTGTTCCGTTTCAGTGGACCGTTGCGAGCTTGGCAAGTGACGCCGGAACGGGTGGGGTTTGCTCCCTTCTCTCGTAGTCGATCGGGGTAAGGTATTCCAGGCTCGAGTGGCGGCGTTGCCGGTCGTAGACGACCTCTGATGTCCCCGGCCATCGGCTGGGCGAAGATCGCTGCCTTGAGAGGCCTCTGGCCGGGGCAGGCATAACTGTCAACGTGATCGGCCCGCAGGCTGGCGAAGAAGGACTCGGCCACGGCGTTGCCCAAGGCGCTGCCAACGGCACCCACATGCAAGCAATCTGGGACGCATTCCCGCCAGCGACGCAACGATCCCGCGCCCCACCGGGGGGCACCGACGCATTCCTTCTGCCCCTCTCCATGGCAACATCAGTCATGGGACGCCAATACAGCAGCCCGTACCTCATTCGCGGAGGAGAGAGCCACCGGCTCAGCGGCCCAGCCCGGAGCTGGAACGAGAATGAACTACAGGAGTTCCTCTACGAGCATCCAGACATCCTTCCCGTCACCGAGATCGAACCGATCTTCAACGACCTGGTGCCGGTATGCCGAGAACTGAGCACACCGGCCGGCCCGGCGGACATCGCGTACATCAACGGGAACGGAATGTTGACCATCGTCGAATGCAAGCTCTGGCAGAACGCCGATGCCAGACGCCGCGTGGTCGGTCAGATCCTCGACTACGCCAAGGAACTGGCCAAGTGGGACTACCCGACCCTTACAGCTGCCGCCGCCAGAGCACGAAAAGAACCCAGCTTCGATCTCCACAAACACGTGACGCAGAACACCGAGACCCTCGACGAAGCAGATTTCGTTGATTCCGTGACACGCAACCTGCGGAACGGAACGTTCCTACTCTTTATCGTCGGAGATGGGATTCGCGAGAACGTCGTCACCATGACCTCCTTCCTGCAGCAACACGCCCACCTGAATTTCTGCTTCGCGCTCGTCGAGATCGCCCTGCACGACATCCCGGAACGCGCCGGGAACGGCACGCTCGTTCAACCTCGCGTACTCGCACGCACGGTAGAAATCGAGCGCTCCGTCGTCCGCATCGAAGGCACAACGGTCACCGCAATGCCCGGCCCAACCAACCCCGACCCTGAGCCGGCCCCAAGGCGCACGACCATCACGGAGGAGACGTTCTACAGGGTCCTCAAGGAGAGGCCAGACATCGAAGGGGAAGCCCTACGCGCCCTCATCAGCGAAGCCCACGAGATCGACCTCGAACCCTTCTTCGGAAGCACCTCCCTCATGCTCAAGTACGTCGGCGCGGAGCACACCTTCAACTTCATCGTCTTCCGCAACGACGGCACCTTCCAGAACAGTGGAATCGCGCTAACGACCGCTCAGGCTGGACAACCCGAAATCGGAGAGCAATACCTCGAAGGGCTTGCCAAACTCATCGGCGGTGAGGTACGCCGCGTTGCAGGCGACTCCACCAAGAGCCGATTCCACTGGACCGTCCGAAAACACGGCCACCCAGCCGCCACCGCGGATCTCCTGGCACACAAGGACGGATGGCTTGATCTCATCAGGAACGCCGTCGAAGCGATCAAACGGATCGAAGCGGGCTAGGTGGAGGCGCTCCGCCCTCACACATCGCCCACTTGGAACGCGGTCATCCGGCGTGACTCCATGCACGCCGTGGACGGAGGCAACCCGCGAGTCGACATTGCCAAGCCGACCGTCCTGACGACGTCTTCGCGATCCAGTGCGCCTCTCCCCTCTTCCCGATCCCGGCTAAGAAGGCGCGGCCCCAGGGTGGGCGGGGGTTGCTGGCCCCCAAAATGGAGCGCGGACCGTTCATGATGGGGCGTCATCGGGCCACGCCGTCCTCGCCCGGGATGACCAGCCGTTGCGCAGCTCCCGGCGCCCCCGCCCCAAACCGATGCACGCCGCGCGCGACCGAATCGCCTCTCGCGCGATCCCTACGGTTCGCTCATCGGGTGGCCGCTTTGTGGTGACACCTCGATCTCACCGAGGGAAAGCTCGAGGAGCACGCGTTCACGCACGCCGGGTAGACTGCCGGCAGCGTCGGCTCCGCTCCGCCCGGGACACACGGGCGCGCCGGGACCGACGCCGGAGGTTGGAATGGCTCGGGCCCGCGTCCTGCTCATCGAAGACGATCTCCTCCTCGCCGAGGTGATCCGCACAGAACTTGCGCGACGGGTGGACCTGGACGTGGCCCACACCGGCCGCGCCGGATTGCAGCTCGCCCGCGACGGCGGCTACGCGGTCGTCGTGCTCGACCTCAACCTGCCGGACCTCGACGGTTTGTCGGTCGCTGAGCAGCTCCGCGACACGGGGCCCGAGATCCTGATGCTCACGGCTCGCGCGGACGTGCGCAGCCGCGTCGCCGGGTTGTACGCCGGAGCCGCGGACTACCTGGCCAAACCGTTCCACATGGAGGAGCTAATCGCCCGGGTACACGCCCGCCTGCGGGCTCAACAGCCGCAGGAGCGCGTACGGTTGGGCGCGCTCGACCTCGACCTCGCCGCCAGGCAGCTGCGCGTGGAGCAGGTGACCGTTGCGCTCACGCCGCAGGAGTACGACCTAGTGGTGTTGTTGGCCAGCCACCCCGGTCGGGTATTCAGCAAGGACGCCATCGCCGATCACCTCTACGAGGACTCCCAGCCCACCTCCAATGCCGTCGAGGCGCTGGTCTCGCGCGTGCGTGCCAAACTCGCTGGCACGGCCGCTTCGGGCGCCATCGTGACGGTGCGCGGGTTCGGATACGTCGTGCGCGCAACGCCATGAGCCTGCGCTCGCGATTGACGTGGCTGGCGGTCGGGATCGCCGCGACCACGGTGGGGGCGTTCGGTGGCGTCGCCTTCGCGGTCTTCGTACACCAGCAGGCCCGCGAGCTGCGCGCGCTGTTGCTCGACGATCTGGGTCGCGTGTCCGCCTTGCTGGACCAGCCGCGCCTCGGGGAGTCGCTGGTGGAACCGAATGCCACGGCCTCCGTCCTGCAGTTCGTGGCGCCGGACGGCACCGTGCTGCAGCGATTCGGTCCCGACGTCAAGCTGCCGGCGACCGCCTCGCCACACGTCATCCACCAGGGAACACGCACCTACCTTGCGGCGTCGACGCCGTGGACCGCCACGGGCGGGACGCTGCGCGTCGCCCACGACATCACGGACGCGTTGGCTGCGCGCCGCCGACTGGCGAGCGCTCTGCTGGTCAGCGGAGCGCTGGTGGCGTTGGCGGTCGCGCTGGCCGGTTCGGTCGGCGCGCGCCGCGCCGTCGCGCCGCTCCGGCGCGTCGCGGCTCAGGCACGTTCCCTCGATCCGGTCACCCCCTCAGATGTTGCCTACGACGGACCGGCAGACGAGGTCGCCGAGCTCACCCAAGCGCTCAACCTCTCCCTCGCGCGGATCCGCGCCCAGGCTGAGGGGGAACGCGCCTTCCTGGTGGAGATCGCGCACGAACTCGCGGGGCCGTTGACGCGCGTCAGCTACCACCTCGATGCCGTGCGCCGCGACCATCCGGAAGACCCGCGGACACGATCGGCCGCCGACGCAGCACGGGAGCTCCTGCGGACCTCGCAGGACCTCCTGGTCCTGGCCCGCGGCGAGCTCGAACGCCCCATGACGCCTTCGGTGGTGGACCTGGCAGCCGTCGCCACGCGCATCGGAGCCGAGTACGGGGGTGTACGGGTGGAACACGAGGGGTCGGCCACCATCGTGGGTGATCCGGAACGCCTCGCCCAGGCTCTGCGCAACGTCGTGCGCAATGGCGTGCAGGCATCGGGCGATCCCCATCTCGTCGCGGTGCGGGTGCACGACACGGGGGACGTCGTGACGGTGGAGGTCCGGGACGACGGACCCGGCATGGCGCCTGACCTACTCAACAGGATCTTGCGCGCCAGCCGCAGCGACCCGCCATCCCCCGAGGACGTCCACGGCGTCGGCGTGGGCTTGACCATCGCCAAGCGCATCGTGACGCAGCACGACGGGACCATGGAGGCCGAGTCCGAGATCGGGGTGGGCACACGCTTCCGGTTGCGGTTCCCCAGTCTCGCGTCGCGCGTCGACGACGGGTCCCCGGGTCCGGCGCACTCCTGAGAGCCCAGCCGCCCTCGCCGGGCGCGGTCAGCGATCTGTAAGCATGGTGCGCTACCGTCCAGGGGTGGAGGTCCGGCCAAGACGGACGCCGCCCCCACCCCGCGACCGCTCACCGTGGTCTCGCCGCGGTCTCGCCGCGTCCCGGCCTGCAGGCCATCGCCGAAGGAGCGACTGATGTTCCCCGCCCCTCGTTGGGTTCTCTCCCTGATCCTCCCACTCGTCTTGACGGTCGCATGGGCGCAACCGGCGCCCCCCACTGCCTTGATGTTCGCCCCGGATGGCACCATCGTGGGGATCGGGCGCCCTGCCGCCGACGGCGTGTTGGAGTTGCAGGTGCTTGCGAGCTACACCGGGCCAGCGACACTGGTGCTCACCCCGCAGCCGGGCGACGCCCACGCGCTGCCCGTGATGGTCGGTGGTGGAGAGATCACGCCGCGGGGCACCACCGACGACGACGCGCTCGCTGGCATACGGAGCGTGGCCACGGCGGATCTCACGTCCGAGGCGGGCGGCCGGTCGACCACCCCCACCCAGACCCATCAGCCGCCCGGCCCACCCACAGAAACGCCCGCTCAGACGCGGCCGAGCCCACCACCTCACCCGGAGACGCCACCCCCGCATGCCGGCCCGGACGACGCGGCCGACAGCAATGGCGGGCAGCGGCCTTGACGGATGCTTCGCCCGTACCCCCCCGGCCCCGTCCGGCCGCGACCGGTCGTGCCAGCCACGCCCGACTCCTATCCACTAGGGAGATACCCATGACACGACGCCTGACACTACTCACGACACTCACCTCGATCGCGCTGGCGCTCACCGCCTGCGGCGCACCGCTGAGCTCCGGCACGAGCGGAACCGGACACGCCACCGTTCAGCTCACGGACGCTCCGGCCACCGACGCCTCCAGCCTCATCGTGAACTTCGGCCGCATCGATCTCGTACCGGCCGACGGCACCAACACAGGCATCCGTCGCGTCACCACGGACGGCGGCACGGTGGACGTGCTCACGTTGCGTAACGGTGGCCTCACCGCTCTCGGTGGGATCGACCTGCCGGCCGGCACCTACCACCAGCTCCGGCTCGTGGTGGAAGACGCCAACATCGCGTTCAACGCCGGCGCCGACGTGTTCCCTGTGACCGTTCCGAGCGGCGCCCAGTCGGGCATCAAGATCAATGTCGACCCCCCGCTGGTGGTGCGTGACGGCGAGACGAGCACCGTCACCATCGACTTCGACGCCGCGCGCGGGGTGATCGAGACGCCGCCCGGGAGCCAGAACTATCTGTTCAAGCCCACCGCCATCCGTGCCACCACCATCTCCGGCGTCCTCACGGGCTACGTCGAGGACGACACCGGCACACCGGTCGAGGGCGCCACGGTGGACGTCTCGGAGGCCGGCGGGGCGCCGGTGACCTCCACGGTGACCGAGGCGGACGGGTCGTTCGCCATCATCACGCTGCCCGAGGGCAGCTACGACCTGTCGGTGAGCGCCACCGGTTTCCAGACGCTCGACCAGAACGGCCTCACCGTGACCGCCGGGGTCACCACAGACCTCGGGACGCTCACCCTGACTCCGGTCGCGCCCTGACCAACCTGCGGATCTGAGACCGGATCGGTGGGCGCGCCGGCGCGCCCACCGATCCGCGCGAGCGCTCGTGCGCGCGCAGACCCACGCCCGCGGGGACCGTGCCCGCTCAACGAGCACGGACTCAGCCCGCGGGTAGCGGGGTAGCCAATCGGGTCACCCGCAAGCCAGCACCCGACACACGCGCACGGGGCGTCCCGGTGCTTCACCCCTGGTGTTGCCGCGTCCTCGCCTTTCTGCCGTCAAGTCAGCTGTCAAGATTGCCTTCAGCGCACCGTCGAGGCCCGTCGCAGCCTCGGACCCACGGCTCGAACATCATCCACAGGCCCGGATTTGCCCACGACAGCCTCAGGCTATGGCCCCTTGAGCAACTGGATTCCCGGGGCGAACCACACTGCACGCCCACCGATACCTTGGAACATGAACGCGTCCACCTTCCGCTCGGCGTCCGGGGAGTTCATCGTCGTCTCGAGCTCGTCATCGGCTTCAGACGGCGCAAGAAGTTGCGCCGGCATGGACACTTCCCAAGGCGTCGCTTACGGGACATTGCGTGCCCGTGGCGGCGAACTCGCGGGCGCGCCGCGACCTGCCTTACCACTTCGACGGGCCAGGTTCTCGGCGTTCTCCATGTTCGTTGTGGATCGCGTGGGATCTCGCCGCGTAGCTGTCAACGCCGGTTTGATCGTGGACGTTTTCGCCGGTTTCGTGCTTGACGCTTTCGCCGGCGGTTAGGTCATGGTGTCCTCCTGTCGTGGGGTGGGGAGTCCGGCTTGTTGGCGGTGGCGTAGGCGGTAGGAGTCGCCGCGGATGTTGATGGTGGTGCTGTGGTGCAGGAGCCGGTCGAGGAGCGCCACGGCGATGATGGGGTCGGGGAAGATCTCGTGCCATTGGCCGTAGCTCTTGTTGCTGGTGACGATGGTGCTCTTGTTGGCGGCGTAGCGCTTGTTGATGGCTTCGAACAGGAAGGTGGCGTCGGGCGGTTCGAGGGCTTGGAAGCCGACCTCGTCGAGCACGAACACGTCGCTGCGGAGCAGGGTGGTGTGCAGCACGTGCAGGCGGTTCTTCTCCCTGGCGACGCGGGAGCGGTTGATGAGGTCGTGCAGGGTGAGGAAGTAGGCGCGGTAGCCCTGCTCGATGGCCTTCATGGCTAAGCCCACGGCGATGTGCGTCTTGCCGACGCCGGTGGGGCCGAGGATGATGACGTTCTCGCCCTCGCTAGGAAGCGCAGGGTGGCGAGCTCGTCGAGGGTGTGGCGGGGGACGCTGGGTTGGGCCTCGAAGTCGAACTGGTCGAGGGTTTTCTTGCTGGGGATGCCGCTGAGCTTGAGGTTGGCGGCGACGCGGCGTTCGAAGCGGTGATCGCGCTCGCGGGTCAGTAGTTGGTCGAGGAGCCAGGCGGCGCCGCGCTCCTCCTTGGCGGTGGCTTCGAGCAGCGGGTCGAGCTCGGCGAGGGCGGCGTGCAGCTTGAGCGCCTCCAGGTGCTCCCGCACCCGCTCGTAGTGAACGGCCTCGCTCACGAGGCTGGCCTCGAGCAGGCGCTGGTACTCGCTCAGGCTGCGGGCCTGCACCACGGGCGCGGCCACGAACGGATCGGCCAGCCCAGTGCTCGTCGGGCAGGACCTGCTGGTAGCGCGCCTTCGGCCGGCTGGGGTTGCGGGCCTTGCCGGCGGCGGCTTGGATGGCGCTTGCTGGTGCTCGGGCAGGGTGACGCGCCTTTCGGACTCCGAAACGTCGGTGGGTGGCGATCACCTGGCCTTCGAGCAGCACCTCGAACGGCGTCCGGCGCTTGAGGCTGCTCGACGCGCACCTGCACCATCCGCCCACGGCGCTGGGCGGGACGCTGTAGGCGACGCCCTGCAGGCGGAGGTGGCTGTCGCTCTGCACCTTGCGCAGCAGCAGCTCGCGGGTGTCGAAGCGCGGCACCGCCCCCGCCGACCGCAACGCGCCGACCTCGCTGGCGTAGCGGTCGATGGGCCGCTCCCCGGTGGTTCCATGCACCCGGACGTTGGCGACGCCATCGAGCCAGGCTTCGAGCTGCTGATTCAGCTCAGCCACGGTGGTGAAGCTGCGGCCGGCGAGGAAGGAGCGCTTGAGGTACTTCACGCCCGCCTCCACCTTGCCCTTGGCCTTCGGCCAGTACGGCGGGCACGCGATGGGCAGCGCGCCGTAGTGCTCGCAGAAGTCCAGGAACGCGCTGTTGAACTTCACCGCCTCGCCCAGGGCATGCCGATCGACGGCGGTTTTCATGTTGTCGACCAGCAGCTCCCGGGGCACCCCGAGCTCTTCGAACGCCCGCCTGAGCAGCGACAGCAGCACCGGTTGCTTGGTGCTGGTGGTGAAGCTGCGCCCACAGCATGCGGGAGTAGCCCAAGACGAACACGAACACGTAGAGTCGGCGCCGACGCCGTTCTCGACGATCGTCGCCGCACTCGCCCCAGTCGAGTCTGCGCCTGGCGGCCGGGCTCGGTTTCGAAGCGCTCGATCACCCGCCTGACCTGCTCGCCCTTCACCTCCCGGCAGAACTCCTTCACGATGGTGATCCCGCCCCGGTAGCCCTGCGCCTCGGATGTCACGGAGCAGGGTGGTGGCGGGCAGATCGAACGCCTCCAGGCGCGCCCGCAGGAAGGGCTTGAACGGATCCAGCTTCGAGCCTCGCGCCGGCCGCGGCAGCCGGCTTCGACGGGCGCCTCAACACGTTGTAGACGGACTGCCGGCTCACCCCGTACCTGCGCGCCACGCGCGCGATGGGAACCCCGGCTTCGACATCGTTCTTCATGCGCAACCTCGCCTCGCGTGCTATCACCCCATTGGGCCTCCCATCCTTGGAGTACTTGAGCACCCCAAGGCTACGAGGGAGGCCCCTCGCTTACCTCAGCTCGACAGCACGAAACTGGACAGAAGTGTCAACTTCCAGCCCGGCGATTCTGTCCACATTACGACCGGCCGCAGCAGTAGCACGGCGCAGATGCTTGCCAAGCGCCGCAGGCCGGATGCGCTCGCGCCTGCGCCTCGGCGGTCTACTGAGCGGTGCACACCTGGTTGGGCCCGCGAGCAGTGCTCATACCGTTGCGTCAAGCGCTCACCGGAGTCGCCATGGGGGGCAGCACTTCGAAGAAGTGTCGACTCGAGCGTTGCCAACAAGTTTCAGTGGAGAACGCACGCCGGAGCACAGTCCGCCTTCGGCACGGTCACTCGGTTCGCGCGGCTCTCGCCAACACCGGGACGTCTTCGACGCCGGCGCATTGGGCGTGCAGGCGAGACCCTACGATCGCCAACGCCCCGCACTCAACGCGGGAAGGCCGCGGGAGCCAGCGGCAACCTCAGTCAGGCGTTCTCTCCGAGGAACGACTTGATGATGTCCGCGTACTCCTTCGGACGCGCAACGTGCGGATCGTGATCCACGCCCTGAATGACGATTCTCGCTGCCTGAGGAACCATTCTGCAGATCTCGTCCAGCACCACGCCATAGAATCTCGCACTCCGCTCACCCTGCGTGAGCAAGATCGGGCCTGCGTACCTGGCCAAGGCCTCCAAGTCGACGGTCCACGGATACGGGTCATTGACATCGTCCACATAGGATGGTGCCTGCCCCATGAGGAACTCTCGGAACTCCACGGGCATCTCATCCCACACGCTGGGCCTCACGGCCGCGTTCACGAAACTCCGAGTTCCTTGCTCGACGTCTCCCGCGACCAGTTGCTCCACGACCACCCTCTGCAACCGTTCGAACTCCGCTACGTGTTCGTCTCCCATGACCGTTTCGTTCAGGTGGAGGAAGGGGGGTTCATGGGCACACACCGTCCGACACAGCCCCGGGTAATCGACCGCCATCCTGAGGGCGATCATGGCACCATACGAGTTGCCCACGAGATGCGCAGGCGCCAGGTCCAGATGCGTCAGCAACGTCGCAAGATCGACCACATCGTCGTTCATCTTCCCTGCCTGGCGACGCGTTCGCCGCGGCTGTTCCACGCCGATCGTACGTCTGAACGCGGAAGTCCTCACCAAGCATGGCGCGCACCCGCCCCAGTTCTCATGGTCGACCCAGGCGCCGTGGATCAAGACATCGTCGGCCCCGTCGCCCCGAAACTCCCATTACAGGTCATCACCGTTCACTTGATCCTTCGGCATCCCTACCGCCTCCCGTCACCCAGGAACCAGCCATCACGTCAAGAACGCTTGGTCGCCATCAAGCACCACGGATCGAATGACACTACTGTACAGGTACTCGACGAGCGGACCCCGGGCGAGAAGAGCGTCTCCCCCGCATGAGCGCGGCAGGTCAAAGCACGCACGCAACGGGCAAGAAATGCACAGTGAAGCTGCGCAGCAACGTCCAGATGGTCGAGCACACAGGCGCCCCGCCCTGCCCCATCTCGGCCACATGTTGCATCGATCCACCAATAGGCACCTCCCCCGCGCTTCGTAGACACTCGACAGCGAAGGTACGCCGAAACGTGTGTGGCCCCGTCTTGGTTGCACCCACGCCCGCATCCGCTGCCCATGCCCGCACCAAAGGCGTGACCGTGGCCGACCTCATCGCCACGCCAGGCGGGACCAGGTCGCTCGACTGATGCGCCTGGCCGGCGATCAGGGCTCCGTCCGGCGCCGCCGGGTGCGCACGACCTACCGCGATCCAGCCGCCGCTCGTTCGCCCGACCTGGTGAAGCGAGACTGGTCACAGGACGCTCCAGATCCGTCTGGGTTGCGGACTTCACGCACCTCGGCACGCCCGCGATGGCACGGTGTACGTGTCGTTCCTGCAGGATGGCTTCTCCAGGCGCATCCTGGGCTTCCGGGTGGCGACCAGCAAGAGCGCGGAGCTCGTCACGCGAGCGTTGGAGCAGGCCGTGAACGTGCGTCGGCGAAGCGATCCCTGGTTCACTGCCGAGGGCGTCATTGTTCACAGCGCGCCGCCAGCCAATTCACGAGCCTGGCCTTCAGCCAGAAGCTTCTCGATCATGGCCTCAACGGTTCCATCGGCCGGGCGGCACCGGTACTACAACGCCTTGATTGAGAGCACCATCGGCCTGTACAAGACCGAGGTGATCCACGCCAGCCGCGTGAGCTGGACTTCGAGGCAGGAAGTGGAAACAGCCACCACCGCCTGGGTGCGGTGGTTCAACCAGCGGAGACTGCACTCCGCTCTCGACTACCAGAGCCCCGCCCAGTTCGAGGCGGCATACACTCGAAACCTGGCCCTGCCAAGGCAGGCCGCGTGAGCAGAGAGTCTCTACAGAGACCCAGTACGGTTCAAACCGACACCTCGTGCCGACCGATGTTCGGCGGCCAGGGACAACATGGCGACGATCCCGGCAAGGCGACCATCACCGACGACGCCGCAACCCCAAGTCCCGATTGGTTGTGATCACAGCACCTCGGCCTAGAGCTCATCCGCCGTCGGCGCGGTCCCTTCTCGTCCCCTGGAGCGACAGCGCTAGGCGACCTCCTACCGCTCTCTGAAGGCCCGCCCGACCACACCCATGGTCGGCGGGTCGGCTAGGAATGGGGCTCCTACGCCAAGGGCATGGCCGACATCGAACCAAGTGTGGCTCGGCTGCCCAGCCTCGGGCCCGACAGCGCTGCTGGTCGTGTCGGCGGTAGGCGCTTCCTGTGGCGGCAGATGCTGTGGGTTGGCGTTCCGGGTGCCGGGGTGTCGGGTGCGATTGTGCACCGCCCGCATGTGTTGGGTGGGCGGCACATATTGCAGCGCCGAAGGACGTCCGTTCGTCGATCTCGAGCTGCTTCACGACCTCAACGACGCTCAAGCGGGAAGCCAGGAGCCTATCGACCCCCCGCGAATCCACGACCATCTGCTCGGGCATGTGGCACTTCCCCTTCATCGGAACTCCTTTGACCCACACTCGAACAGATTCCAATCTCCGCGACCAGACCCCCGGGAGACCTTCACGCTCAAGGCGTACCTGCTAGCCTCTATCGACCACTGTCAGTAGTTTCATGGAGCAAGCCCTTGACAATCGGGGCCATCTGCTGAGGCCCGCCCGACGTCCGCACGAAGAATCTCTGCCATCCGCATGACACCCGCAGGTGCGTGACCGCCCCGAAAGGGCAACTCCCAACCACCGCCCCTGACTGGACGGCGGGCGTGCACCCCAGAATCAGTGTGCGGTGACAATCCGAGGAGCATACTCGGGATGAAAGCCGCGTCTGGCGCATGGGAGCCAGCAACGCCGCACAAGCCGACTTCCGGTCGCGTGAATAGCGCCTCGCGTGCACCCGAAACGCTCGCAAGTGAAGCTGCAACGCCCACAGCATCCCGGCCACCGGAAACGAGCACGGGCCGCCCAGGATCCACGGAGAGGTAACCCGCATGGCGGTTCGCGGAGCAGTAATCGGTGTCGACCCAGTACCCGTCTGGCCCGGGACCCCGGTGATCCGCAACATCCCCCACCTGCTTTTAGGAGATCCGGAACGCCGTTTCCTCACGCTGCTTTTCGGCGGCCTCGCGACGATTGGTGCTGAGCGCTGGATTGTTGGTCGGCCTCGTGGAGCAGCGCACATTGACGAACGAGATGGTGAGCATGACGGGCGCCGCTTGACGGGCGTCGTCCAGGGGCATCTCGCACTCGGCCAGGTAGCCGAACAGACCGTCTACCTAGCCGCCGCTCCGACCGACCTGGCGTGGTGGACAGCTCCCCGTTCACATCTGAGCGTGGACCTCGAAGCCAAGGGCGTGCACGCTCTGGACGCGAGTGGAACCATCGTGAATGCCGAACAGATCGTCGGAGCTCGGCGGACGTCCGGTCCCGGCCAACCAGTGGACGGACGTACTGGCTGGACGCACCGTTGCGTATGTCCGGCCCGCCGATCGCAACAATCGCGACGCCTCCGGGAAGATCTTCGGCGTGGTCGTGCCGGTGAGCTACCCGACGAGCAGCGCGCCGAGTGGCGGCGTCGTGAACGGCGCCATCGCTGTCGACCTCAGCGCGCAACCGCTCCTGGTGGCCGCCAGGAACACCCGGAACCACATCGTGTTCACCTTCGGGGCCTTCTCCATTGTGGTTCTCGCCCTTCTAGGGCTGCTCATCCGGTACCTGCCGTCACGCTCCCTGCGTGACAGCTTGACCGGCCTCCCCAACCGCCACTACTTCGAAGACGCCGCCGCCGCAGTGCTGGCGCGCAACCAACGTTACGAACGGCCATGCACCCTGCTACTGCTGGATGTGAATCGCTTCCACGATGTCAACCACTCCATCGGCTCCCGAGCCGCCGACAACATCCTGAGATCCATCGCCGCCGAGCTGTCGCGCTCGCTGAAGACGGGCGATTACCTCGCACGTGTCGGAGGCGATGAGTTCGCCCTCCTGCTCAACGAAACAGATCTGCTGGGAGCACGACAAGTCGCCGAACGCGCTTCCGACGCGCTAAGGTCCATCGCTCCGCCGGAGGGGCAGCGCCTGACGCTGAGCGCGAGCATCGGGATCGCCTCGAGCCCGCAACACGGACATGGCCTCCCCGAACTCTTACGCAATGCCAGCACCGCGCTGCACAACGCCAAACAGCGACAGGTTCCCTTCTGCATCTCCGACCTGCGCGGCGTAGAGCACACCGGCGAGTGGCTCTCCCTCGAGGCAGAGCTCCGTACCGCCATCAGGGACGGAGGGCTGCACGTGCACTACCAGCCCATCGTCACCTCGGCCGGCACCGAAACGATCGGATACGAAGCCCTCGCCCGCTGGACACGCCCAGACGGCCCCGTCAGCCCCGCCACCTTCATACCGCTGGCCGCGAGCACCGGGCTCATCCGCGAGCTCGACCTCAACGTCTACCGGCAGACCCTGCGTACCCTCGCGACGATCAACGACCGCGACCCGAACCTCTTCATCAGCGTCAACCTCTCCTCCCAGAGCCTGGCCACCCGCGGGCTGCCCGAGCTCCTGCACAACGAAGCCCAACGCCGCGGCGTGCACCCGAAGAACGTGATCCTGGAGATCACCGAGAGCGCCGCCGTGGAGAGCCTCGAAGGTGCCGTCGAGGCACTCGAGGCGCTTCGCCGACTCGACTTCCGGATCGCGCTCGACGACTTCGGCACCGGCTACTCCTCGCTCGCCTACCTCCGCG
>CAVUBJ010000004.1:0-647489 GCA_963739805.1 uncultured Trueperaceae bacterium | reverse complement strand
CCGCTACCGCCTGGCGCGCCGGGCTGCTGGGGCGATCGATGGCCGCTCCGGGCAGCCGGAGGCGTGCGACGAGCTGGCGGGCGTGATCGAGGCGTGGATCGCGCGGCAGCCGTGGGACAGCGACTCGGAGCGCCCGGAGAGCGTGCGGAGCCTGTACGAGCGGCTGGTGGCCGAGCATGGCTACGGCGGGTCGTACAAGGCGGTGTTGAGGTTCGTGCGGCGGCGCGCGCCGAAGCCCAAGGTCCGGCCGGTCAGGCGGGTGGAGACCCGGCCGGGCGCGCAGGCGCAGGTGGATTGGGCGACGCGGAAGATCTTCGTGCACGAGCTCGGCGGCGTCACCGAGCTGAAGGTGCTGCTGATGACCTTGAGTCATTCGCGGATGGCGCCGCTGCGGTTCTATCTCGATGAAACGCAGCTCTCCTGGTTGGAGGGGCACAACCGCCACCTGTCGTTCCTGGGCGGCGTGCCGCTGTCGATTCGCATCGACAACCTGAAGACCGGCGTGAAGAAGGGCGCGGGGGCGTGGGCGGTGCTGAACGACAGCTACCTGGCGTACGCCGAGCAGGTCGGGTTCGTGATCGACCCCGCCCGGGTAAGGAAGGCCAGCGACAAGGGCAAGGTGGAGCGGCGGGTGCAGGATGTGGTCGGCGCCATCATCCGGCGGGGTGAGCGCTTCGTGACGCTCGAGGACCTGAACGCCGCCGCCGCGGAGCGAGTGGCGGCGCGCGCCAAGCGCCTGATCAACCCGGTGACGGGCGGCAGCGTGTTTGACGCCTGGCTGGCCGAGCGCGAGGTGTTGAGGCCGTTGCCGGAGCATCTTCCCATCCCGTTCGATGTGCAGGTCGGCAGGAACGTCACGCGGGATTGCCTGGTCAGGTTCGAGGGCCGCGAGTACGCCGTTCCCTTCCGCTACGCCGGCCGGCGGGTGCAGGTGCGGGGCGCGCCCGGCCTGGTGCAGGTCTTCGCCGACGGCGAAATGGTGCAGAGCTACCCGCAGGCACACTGCCGCCCGGCTGCTCATCGACCAGGCCTGCTACGAGGGCGACGCCACCGAGCGCGTGGCGGCCCCCACGCCGCTCGGGAGGATCGGGCAGCAGATCGTGGCTCCCAGGAGCTGGGAGGCCGCGCAGCGGCCGGTGAGCGCCTACGAGACGCTGCTCCGGAGGATCACCAAGTGAGCGGCACCGGGCTGGATCGCAGCCGGAAGCTGCTCAGCGACCTGGGCTTCGAGTTCGCGCCGAAGATCCTGCCCGAGCTGCTCGAGAGAAGCGTTCGTGACGAGCACACCCTGCAGCAGTTCCTGGAGCAGGTGCTAGTGCGCGAGCGGGAGGCGCGCGAGGAGCGGCGCATCAAGACCGCCCTGAAGCTCAGCGGCCTGTCGCTCGCCAAGACCCTGGAGGACTACGACTTCGCCTTCCAGCGCGGGGTGGACAAGAACCACATCGACCTCTTAGCGACCTGCGAGTTCGCCAAGCGCAAGGAGAACATCCTGTTCCTGGGCCCACCCGGAGTCGGGAAGAGCCACCTGGCGCAAGCCATCGGCATCAAGGCCATCCAGAACGGCTTCAGCGTGACCTTCGCCAACGCCGACAACCTCATCGAGAAAATGCGCCGCGACGAAGCCAACCCCAATCGCAGGCTGCACCGCCGCAAGTTCATGAGCGCCGCAGTGCTCATCATCGACGAGCTCGGCTTCCAAGCCCTGGACCGCAAGGACGCCCACCTGCTCTTCAAAGTCATCAGCTACCGCTACGAGCGCAGCAGCACCATCATCACCAGCAACAAGAGCATCAGCCAGTGGCCGGAGATGCTCGCCGGCGACGAAGTGCTCGCCACCGCCATCCTCGACCGCCTACTCCATCACAGCCACGTGCTACCGATCGATGGCAGGAGCTTCAGACTCCGAGAACTGGAGGCCCAGGTGACCAACCGATGACCCCACAACCCTGCGGGAAAGTGGATGTCCCCCAACCGCGGGAAACAAGGTGTCCCTTGACACATGTAAGAAAGGCGGACGGCGAGTGGACGCCGGGGACCGAATACCAAGGTTTCCGGACGCGACACTTGACCCGGTTGGAACTCCGCGGGCCTTTCCCAGGTCGAGATATGCCGAGATGGCCGGATGTTGTGCTGCTTGCGAGTCTGCTGTGAGTAGGTAGCCTGCTGTTCCTTCGTCCGCAGCGAGCTGCCAGTCGATTTCGGTGAAGCGAACTCCCCTAAACGCCTTGGCGCGAAATACGGTGCGACTAAGGTACTCCGAAGGCAACTCACGGCGCTGTTCACTGGCTCTCTTAATGTGGAAGAAGTCGTTCGCGCCCGTCACGTACCCGATTCCAACGCTTGCGAGCTCACCAAGGCGCCGCGTCTCAGACGAAGTCGTCAGCCTCTGGTAGAGCTCCGAGGCTCTCGGATCCACGTAGTAGGTGGAGAGACGCTTCGTCCCCGAAATGAGGCCTTCGGGGTCAATCGTCTTCGCGCCAGCACGTAGATCATCCACGAAGGCTAGATCTGCTGCCGAGTCTAGTTCGAGCATGCCAAAATACCGGAATGGCTGCTTGAAGCCGTTCGCGAGGAGTAGCACCGCATCCTGGCTGAGGTCTGGAAAGAGACGCACTCTGAACGTGACAATGGTCAGCTCGCGGAAGGACCGTGTCAGGTAGTCAAGAATGGGCATTGCGTAGCTGGCGTGCGCAAGCTCCATCGGCGCGACCATGGCGATGCGGCCACCTTCTTCGAGGAAGGCGGCGCTATGGACGAGAAATGGAGCCCAACTACTTGAGAGAGCGCTCAGCCGTACTCCGGCAGAATTGGCCCGAGCCAACGCGCGCGAGCGCGTGCTACCCGAGAAGCTCTGGTACCGAATGAAGGGCGGGTTGCCTACAACTGCGTCCATCGGCGGCAACTGGTCTGGGCTGACGTCGAAGAAGTCCGCGCATAGCAGATTGCGCCGGGAGATCCCTTCTTCGCGAGCCATCACGTCTGAGACAGCGGCGTGCTCCTCAGGCTCCAGCTCCACCCCGTACACGGAGGACGCCGTGGCTCCACCACGCTCGGCGAGGATTGCGGCCGCGGCGTGGAGGAACGAACCCCCCCCAAAGCTCGGGTCGAGGAGCCTCGACCTTGGCGACCTGACCGCCCAATCGACCAAGAATCGGGCGACGATGTCGTCGGTGTAATATGCACCATATTCCTTCGCGTTGGCGCGCAATCCGGATCTCTCCACTGGCGTCGATTGTTCCACAGCCAACATGGGTGACAATGCAGTCAACCATCACGGGCCGGCTCGCACTAGGTATTGCACGCCTTCATCGCATACGCTAGCCGCAGCTTTCGCGGACCTTTGCTCGGGGGCCTAAGCCCACTGGCGGGATCGTGGCCAAGTCAGGAAGATCGCGGAGAGTTGTCCCCACACAACGCCCGACACATCACGAGTATGCTCTCGAGGGCAGCGCGACGAGGAAGCCGACAATCCGCTTGCGGGAGACGCCTTTGCGTGACGCTACTGCACGGTGAGGTGTCAGCCAAGGTGTCAACGCGTGGCTGTGACACGCGAGCAGAGGGACGAGCCTCCACGAAGCTCGTCCCTCGCACTTCTTCTTGGTGGGTCGTATAGGACTTGAACCTATAACCCGCTGATTAAGAGTCAGCTGCTCTACCAATTGAGCTAACGACCCGCGCGCAAGCGCGGAACAGTGTACGGCGAAGCTCGTGGGTGCGTCAACTCGCCGCATTCACTCAAATAGAATCCAACCGAGTGGGGTGTGGCTCACTCAGAAGTAAATCCAACCGTAGGGTGGTGGATGGCGGCGTGTTCAGGAGCGGCTGGGTTGTCGGTGGCGGCTAAGCGGGAGTACGTGCGGGCGATGCGCAAGCGGTATCGCGCGGCCGCGGGCCGAAAGGAGAAGAGCGCGCTTCTCGATGAGCTGGTGGAGGTGGTGGGCTTCGATCGCAAGCACGCCATCACGGTGATGAACCAGCGTGTCTCGAAGCGCTCGAGGCCGGCCAGGAAGCGTTCGGGGCGGCCGCGCGCGTACCGGCACTGCCTGAGCGTGGTGGAGGTGGTGTGGGAGGCGCTGGATTTCTGCTGCGCCGAGAGGCTGCATCCGCGCCTGGTGCCGCTGGCGGAGGCGCTGGCGCGGCACGGCGAGCTGCAGTTGACGCTGGAGGCGCGTGAGGAGCTGGCTCGCATCAGTCGCGCGACGCTGGCGCGGAGGCTGGCGGAGTTGCCGCGCGCGAAGCCGCGCATGCTGCGCGCCGCGCCGCACCCGGCGCGCCTGCTGCAGTCGCAGGTGCCCGTCGACCGGTACCGCTGGAACGAGACCCGGGCCGGGGCGCTGGAGGTGGATCTGGTGGAGCACAGCGGCGGCCTTGGTGGCGGGCATCACGCCTACACCTTGTCGGTGGTGGACGTGGTGAGCGGCTGGAGTCGCCGGCGGGCGGTGATGGGCAAGAGCCAGGCGGTGGTGCACCAGGCGCTGCAGGAGCTGCTGGCGGCGTGGCCGACCGCGGTGTGGGCGCTGCACAGCGACAACGGCAGCGAGTTCCTGGGCGCGCTCCTGATCCGCTACTGCCAGGCGCGCGGCGTCACGTACCACCGCAGCCGCCCTTACAAGAAGAACGACAACGCCCACGTGGAGCAGAAGAACCGGCACCTGGTGCGGGAGGTGGTGGGCTACGACCGGATCGATACGGCGGCCGGCCTGGCGTGGCTCAACGGCGTGTACGAGGTGTTGGACGTGTACGCCAACGTGGTGCTGCCCAACCTCAAGGTGATCAGCAAGAGCCGGGTCGGCAGCAAGGTGCGCAAGCGCTACGACACCGCCAAGACCCCGCTGGAGCGGCTGCGCGAGCTCAATGCGTTGCTGCCCGCCGGCGCCGAAAAGCTCGAAGCCACCGAGAACAGCCTCAACCCGCTCGGGCTCCGCCGCACCCTGGATCGCCTGCAACGCCAGAACCCCGAGGAACGCCAGCTCGCCGAAGCCGCCGACTGGGGGCCCCGCGCCAAGCCGCCCGGAAGCAACCGGCGATTCCGGCTCCGTCGGGACAGTTGGCCGTGGGAGGCCGCGCGCGCGGGCCTACGATGGCGTCCGACGGTAGAGCCCCGGCGCACGGGGCGGAGGAGGCAGGCATGCGCTGGTTGCGATGGGCATCGTTCGCCTTGTGGCGGTGGCGGCCGTCATGTCGTGCGCCCTGGCCGGATCGCCGAGCGCGGCCCGCCTGGACGCGCACGCGGTCGACGCCTGGATGTCGCAACAGATGCGTCGCGACGCCATCCCGGCCGCCGCCGTCGCGATCGTCCAGGACGACGCCGTGGCCCTGCTGCGCGGATATGGCGCGGCCCGGCCCGGCGAGCCCATGGGGCCCGGCACGCCGATGCTGATAGGCTCCGTGTCGAAGTCCTTCACCGCGCTGGCCGTGATGCAATTGGCGGAGCAGGGAACGCTCGATCTCGACGCCCCGGTGACACGCTACCTCCCGTGGTTCCGCGTCGCCGAGCCCGGCTTCGCCGAGCGCATTCGCGTGCGCCACCTGCTCAACCACACCTCGGGGCTGACCGACCGGACCTTCGTCGACGCCGCGCATCTGCGCGACGACGCGGACCTCGGCGACCTCGCCCGGGCGCTGGCCGCGGCGCGCCCCAGTGCGCTGCCCGGCGAGCGCTTCCAGTACTTCAACGCCAACTACTCGCTGCTCGGGCTGCTGGTCGAGACGGTGTCGGGGGAGAGCTACGCGGCGTACATGCGACGGCACGTCTTCGGTCCGCTGGGGATGACCCGCACGACCGCAGAGCCGAGGTCCGTCCGGAACCTGGCACGGGGTCACCTGCTGGCCTTCGGACTCGCTTGGCCCGCCTCCCAGGCACTGCCGGACTACGGGACGCCGGCCGGCTACATCGTCTCGACGGCCTCGGACATGTCCCGCTACGCGCGCGCCCTGCTCAACGGTGGGGAGCTCGATGGGGCGCGTGTTCTGAAGGCATCGTCCGTCGCGCGTCTGTGGAGTGGCACGCCGGCGGTTCCGGGCTACGGCATGGGGTGGTTCCTGGGGAGCGACGCGGGCGGTCGGCGGATCGAGCACGGAGGCGCCAACGAGACCTTCAAGGCCGAGGTCGTCCTCCACCCGGATCGCGGCGACGCCGTCGTGCTGCTCGTTGCCCAGGACAACCTGCTGTCCGCCTTCACGGCCTACCCCACGATGCGTGACGGGTTGGTGGCCCTCGCGCTCGGACGGCCGCCACCGGAACCGGGTCCCAGCGCACGCTGGCCCGGGGCGATTCTCACCGCGGTCATGGCCGGCCTGCTGGCGATCGCCACCGTCGGCGTGGCCCGGGCGGGGCGCTGGGCGCGACGAAGCGTGGGATGGTCGCGATGGCGGCGGTGGCTCGCGCTCGTATTCCCGCCCGTGATCCCGCTGCTGGCGGTTCCGCTCGCCGTGGCCGGTCTGCAGTCGTGGCTCGGCCGCGGGTTCCACTGGACCGCGGCCGCGATGCTCCCCGATGCCGTGGTGGTCGCGTGCGTGTGGTGGCTGGGGGAGGTGGCCGTCACCGTCGCGCGCATCGTGCGCCTGGTCCGGCTGGATCGGAGCCCAACGCCCGTCGGCCGGGGCGCCTCGCGCGCCGGCGACGGCTCCGTGGTGCAGCGCTGGCGACGCGGCGCACCCGCCCGGCCCCGGGGTTGAGCTCCCGACGCGGCGCCCGCCCGGCCGCGGGGGGTGCCGCACTGGGTATCGGGCGTCACCCCCCTGTGACGGCCGAGGCGAGCAGCTCCAGCAGCACCAGCAGCGCCACCACCACCAGCCCGACCCGGCGTGCGGCGGTGTAGTGCGACAGGGCGATCAGCACGCGCACTCCCGGCAACAGGCACAGCAGCAGGATCCCCCACAGCATGAGCCGGGGCGGGCGGCTACGCAGGTCGAGCAGCGTCGGGTCGAGCGGTGTCCCGCTGCGCAGATGTCCCACCAGCGACAGCGCGAGCCCGAGGAGCATCAGGGCGAACGCGAGCAGCGAGAGCGCGCGCGACGCGCGGCGCATGTCGCGGTCGATCACCGCGGCGCCGTGGGGCCGGGGAGCGGACACCCTCAGAACCCCTTCCACAGCATCTGCACGCCGATGGCGAGCATCAACGCCACCAGCACCACACGCAGCGCCCCGACCTTCATGCGCGCCTGCAGGGCACTCCCGAGCAGCGCCCCGAGGAACACGCCCATGGCCGTGGGCACGGTCACCAAGGGCCGCACGTCGCCCCGCCCCAGGTAGACGAAGACGCTGGCCGCGGCGGTGATACCCACCATGAAGTTGCTGGTGGCCGTGGCGATGCCGAGCGGCACGCCCATGACCGCGTACATCGCCGGCACCTTGATGAAGCCGCCGCCCACGCCGAGCAAGCCCGAGACGGCGCCGGCCAGGCTCGACACCGTCACGCCCAACCCCCACCTGCGCGGCACGTAGTCGCGCCGGTACATCGCCTCGTCGTGGCCGTCGCCCTGCCTCGCCTTGACGAGGGTGTAGGCCGCGGTGCCGAACACGACCAGCGCGAAGACGATGCTCAGGGCGCGCGGGGGGATGAAGGCACCGACCAGTCCCCCGAGCACGGCCCCGGCCGCCGTGGCGATCTCCAGGCGCAGGCCCAGCGGCACGTCCGCGCCGCTCTCCTCGCTCGACGCCACCGCCACGCCGGCCGAGGTGGCGATGACCCCCACCAGGCTCGCGCCGACCGCGACGCGCACCGGCAACCCGAAGACGAGCGTGAGCACCGGCACCAGGAAGATGCCGCCGCCCAGGCCGAGCAGTGCTCCGAGGGCGCCGGCCGCCGTGCCCGAGACGAAGAGGCCCAGGAGGAGACCCATAGCGCACCATGCTACCCAAGGACGTGCCCGGCTGTCGCGCCGGGCGCGTCGTGCCCTATGCTCGTTTGGAGCGCGCGCCTCCGGGGCGCGCCCGTGAAAGGGGTCACAGCGTGGCGGACTTCGCCCAGGCCTTCGCCCGCCTCATCGGGCCAAACGTCGTCCTGCAGGGACTCGCGGGCGGGGTGGTCATCACCCTGATGAACCTGTTCGGCGCGCTGGTGATCCTGGTGTGGCGCTCGCCCACGCGGCGCGCGCTGGACACGGCGCTGGGCTTCGCGGCCGGAGTGATGCTCACGGCCAGCTTCACGAGCCTCATCCTGCCCGGGATCGACGCGGGCGGCCTGCTGCCGGTGGTGATCGGGATGGTGCTCGGCGTCCTGGTCCTCGATCGCGCCGATAGCTGGGTGCCCCACGTGCACGTGCTGGTGACGGGGCGGGTGCGCGCCGACGAGGCGGCGGGCACCGGGCCCGGGAGCATGGCGGGCGTGATCCTGTTCATCGTGGCCATCACACTGCACAACATGCCCGAGGGGCTCGCCGTCGGCGTGGCCTTCGGTGGCGGGCAGCTGCGCGACGCCGTGACGCTGATGCTCGCCATCGGCATCCAGAACATCCCGGAGGGGCTGGCGGTGTCCGTGGCGGCCCGCAACGCGGGCATGGGCAACCTGTGGTACGCGGCCTTCACCGGAATCCGGGCGGGCCTGGTGGAGATCCCGCTGGCGCTCCTCGGCGCCTGGGCGGTGTCGATCGTGGCGCCCCTGTTGCCCTACGCCATGGGGTTCGCCGCAGGCGGCATGCTCTACGTCATCAGCGACGAGATCATCCCCGAGACACACACGCGCGGCCACGAACGCGTGGCCACGCTGGGGACGATGGCCGGCGTGTTGGTGATGCTGGTGCTGGACGTGGCGCTGGGGTGAGGTCACGGCGTGGGGGCGCGCCTGGCTCAACGGCTCTCCGCCTCCGGCTCCCCGTCGACCCGCCGGCCGTACCATCGCCGCCACACGATTCGGTGGAACGGCAACCAGTGTGGCAGGCGGTTCACGCCCGGAACGAACGGGGCCAGCGTGGGGAGAAGCACCAGCAGCACGACCACGATGAGGATCACCTGCAGGTCGCCGTTGGGGGATTGCGCCATGGGTGGCACCTGGTAGAGGACCGTGTAGGGCCACAGCCACCAGGCTCCTGGGTATGCACCTGTCTCGTGCCCGATGCCCCAATCCGCCCCGAGCAGGTTGAGCGTGCCGGCGACCGCGTGGTCGACGGGCCCCTCGAAGAACAGCAGCGCACGCGTGCGATCCATCCCGAAAGGCGTGAGCGAGGATGCGTCGAGCGTCCCCTCCAGCATGCCGGAGCGGCCGAGCGCCAGCATCGCGTCCAGCATCGCCGGGACCGGCCCGTCGTTCGCTGCCGGCACCGCCACACGCCCATCGTGTACCGACGCCCCCTGCAGCGCCCGCAGGTACGCCGTGGCCCAGGAGCGGCGTTGCGCCGCCGGGGCGGCGAGGTAGCGCCGCAGCGGGGTGCGCAGGCCCGCGTCGAGGACGGCGGCGCGCTGCAACGGACGGAGCACGAGATCGCGGCGCGCGTCGAGCGGCTGCGTCACGCCGAACCACGTGGCCGGGGCGACCCCGAACACGCGCTGGGCGGCGCTGCGGTCCGCAGTGAAGGGCGGGCCGTAGTGCTGGAGATCGTCGCGGCCGGCCAGGAAGCGCGCCGCGGTCTCGAGGAAGGCTAGAGGCTGGCGCTGGGCGACGTCGGCGGCGCGGATCGCCGGGTAGTCCGGCGCGCCGAAGGCCACCGCCAGGGCGACGGTGAGCAGCGCGACGGCGGCGAACACCGTGGCGCCCTCGCGCAGCAGGTCGTACGGCTTCATCGGCACGCCGGCCAGCGTTCGTTGCGAGCGACGGCTCACGTGCGCTCCTCCCCGACCGGCCCCCGCCCCCCCGAGGGGTGCGGAAACGGGTGCACGGGACCCTCCCGACGGACGTAGAACAGATGCCACGCCGTCAGGGCGCCCAGCACGAGCGGAAGGACGACCACATGGAGCGTGAGCACCTGGCCCGTGTTCATCGGGTTGAACAGGCCGCCGCCGCCGGCAGCGTCGATCGCGTCCTTGGATTGCACGGCGATCCACTGGGCGTCGAGGTTCCCCTGCGAGAGATACCCCGTGAGCCCCGTGAATAGCGCGACGAAGAACGCCGCCATCCCCACCATCCAGGTGGGCCAGCGCCCGTCGCGCCAGGCGGCCAGCAGGTACTTGGTAGCGAGGTGCAGCACGAGCGCGGCGAAGAACAGCTGCACGCTCCAGAAGTGAAGGGCGTTGACGTCGCGCCCGAGGGCGTTGTGGTGGTACCAGGCCGGGCCGAACGCGGCCAGTACGACGCCGCTCAGGATCAGGAGCACCAGGGCGGCCAGCGCGGCTGCTCCCCACAGGTAGGCCACGGAATCGACGTACACCGGCATGCGCGTCGGCAGCGCGTCCTCGAGTGTGAGGTTGTCCCGCAGGACCTGTTGCGCCCGCCGCGTGAGGTTCATGCGTCGCCCCTCGCACCTTCGGCGTCGCCGCGGCCGTCGGCGGGCTCGAACCAGCGCGGTATGCGGGCGACGGCCGCCAGGACGAGGGCACCGTCCACCAGGGCCCAGGCCACGAGGTTGGGCAGCGCGACATCGACCGCCCCGAAGACGAGGTGGGGGACGGCGGGAAGGAGTTGGGCTGGGAGTGGGTTCACGGTCGTGTCTCCCTTCGCGGGGGAGACCGTCCGTCCCTGCGCGCCGGGGGCGGGCGATCGGCTCCTTGCACCCGTTCTCTCGGATGCACGGAGCCGAACATAGGTCCGCGATGCGTGAAGTGGGTGAGGCCGGGGTGGGACGGCCCCGGGTCAGTGCAGGTAACGCACGAAGCTGATCGCGGGGAGGGCGCGCTCGCCGACCCGTACGTCCACGTGGATACGACGGCGCAGGCCGCCGGCCAGCTCGAAGGCCTCCACGCCACCCAACTCCTCCGACGACAGCCCCAGGAACAGCGTGCCGGCCAGGGCGGCGTGCGCGTCGTGGCTGGGCAGCATGAACGGCATCGCGCCCTCACCCGCGTCGAGCATCGCCCTCCGGAAGCCCCGTACCAGGGCAGGCGCGAAGGGCAGCGGACGCCCGGTCAGCTCCTGCATGCGTCGTGGGTCCTGCAGCGCGGCACACACGAAGACGTGTACGCCGTGCGACCACGGCGGGGCCGCGTCCGCGGCGCCCGGAACATACACCAGCGACCAGCTTTCCTCGTCGTACCGAGGGGTCCACACGGGGGGGCGTGGCCGGGCGCCGGGCTGGGCGCTCTGCGCGTCGCGCTCTGGACTCATGTCGTTCCTCCGGACCGGAGCGTCGCAGGGTGGGACGCCGCGCCGACGAAACGGGGCGTGGCCCACGCGGCCACGCCCCTGTCTCGAGAAGACTTGGTGGAGCTGAGGGGATTCGAACCCCTGACCTCCTGAGTGCGATTCAGGCGCGCTCCCAGCTGCGCCACAGCCCCAAGCAAGCAGTAGTCTACGGGTTGCTTCCGGCCCTTGTCAACGAAGCGCGATGCCGATGGCCGGTCGGCGATGCGTGCTCGACGCACTTCCTAGGTGGGCTGCGCGTGGAGCGCGTCGGCCGCCCGATCGATGTCGTCGGGTTTGACGTAGATGAGGTAACCGAAGCGGTCGGCGCCGGTGGTGACGCCGCTGGTGGCGTACACCTCGACGCCCGCGTTGGCCAGGCGCTCGTGGAGATCCGCCAACAGACCGAGGCGATCGTCCCCCTGGACCAGCACGGCATCCTGCACCGCCGAGATCGGCAGGCCGATGTCGTGGGCGACGTTCTCGAACTCCGTGGTGTCGCTCGGGAAGAGCGACCATTGCACGCGCTTGGGCCCGACTGGGGCGGCCGTGAAGGCCAGCAGGTCGACGCCGCAGGCCGCGAGCTGCGACAGCACCGCATACGTCTGCCCGGGAACCTCCTCGACCGTGGCGTAGTAGTACCGGACGCGATGGACGGACAGCGGCATAGGGGCCTCCTCGTGGCAGAGCCCGCGTCAGGGTGCGTTGCCCCAGTATGCGCCACGGCGCGCGCAAGGCCACGGCCATACGTCCCGTCGCCGTACCCGGGCGCCCGCGGGGCGTACGATGGCGCTCATGCAGGCGCAAGCCCGGCCCGACCGGAACTTCTGGCTGGGCGTGTACAACGGCATCTTCGCCAACGGTTCCGAGGCATTCTTCCACAGCGCTCTGGTGCTGGCGCCGTTCCTCGCGGCGCTCGGGGCGCCGACGGTCGTCGTCGGCCTGGTGCCGGCGCTGCGCGTCGGTGGATGGTTCCTGCCGCAGCTCCTGGTCGCGCACCGCCTCGCGCACGAGCCCTTCAAGCTCCCCTGGTACCGTCGCATGTCGCTGGTACGCGTCACCGCCTGGACGCTGATGACCGCGTCGGTGTTCGTCTTCGACCACCGCCCCAATGTCATCATCCTGACGGTGCTGGCCATGATCGCGGTGAACGCGGTGGCCGGCGGGGTCACGGGCGTGCCGTTCGCGGACGTCACCGCCAAGGTCGTGCCGCACTTCCGGTTGGGCACCTTCTGGGCGCTGCGCAACGCGGTGGGTGGGGGGTTGGCGCTGGTGGCCGGGGTGGCGCTGCGGCACATCCTCGCGAGCCCCACGCCGTTCCCGGACAACTTCGGCTACGTGTTCGTGCTGGGCACCGTGCTGGCGGGGACCGCCTACCTGGCCTACAGCCTGGTGCGCGAGCCGGCCGGCACCCCGGCGATGCGGCAGCCCTTCCGGGCGATGTTGGGCCGGATCCCGCGCGTGCTGCGCGAGGACCCGAGCCTACGACGCTTCCTGCGCGTGCGCTTCCTGGCGCTGCTGGGGTTGCTGGCAGACCCCTTCTACGCCATCCACGCCATCCGCGACCTGGGTGCGCCGTCGAGCGTGCTCGGGGCCTACGTGATCGCCGCCACCTTTGCCTCGATCGTCGCCAACTTCGCCTTCCGCGTGCCGGCCAATCGGGCCCGCAACGTCACCATCCTGCAGGCCGGCATCGCAATGCTGCTGCTGGCCTCGTTGAGCGCCGTGCTCATCCAGGACTGGCGGGCCTTCGGCCTGGTGTTCGTGTTCTCCGCCGCCGGCACCTCCGGGGTCGGCATCGCGGCCTGGAACCTGCTCTACGCGCTCGCCCCGGAGGCCGAGCGGCCCCTCTACGTGGGGTTGTCCAACACCCTGCTGTCGGTGCCGAGCCTGGCACCCATCGCGGCGGGGGCGCTGGCGACGTGGCTCGGCTTCCCGCTGTTGTTCCTCGGCGCGGGCGTGATGGGGGCGACCGCGCTGGCCTTCGCCTTCCGCTTCAGGGAACTGCGCGCCCTCGACATGCGCGCGCTGCACAGCCGGTCCTGAGGCGCGACGGGCGGCCGTCGGGCCGGTGCCGGAACGGGCGCGCGGCCCCGCGGGGGGTGCACGACCGGGGCTGGGCCGCTCGCGCTATACGCGCACGAAGCTCTCCACCGCCAGGACGAACACGATCGCCCCGCCGACCGGCACCTGCATCGGCTGGCTGGCGAAGACGCCCTCGAGGGCGTGGATGGGCGATCCCGCGCTCACCACCTTGGAACGTTGGCGGCAGGTGTCGTGGATGACGGTGGTGACGCGCCCCACATCGTCGTCGTCCACGCCGATCAGCAGGGTGGTGTTGCCCTCGCGCAGGAAGCCGCCCGTGGAGGCGAGCTTGGTGGATTGCAGTCCCTGCCTGGCGAGGGCGTCCTGCAACCCGGCCGCGTCCGCGTCCTGGACGATGGTGAGCAGAAGTTTCACGTGCCTCAATGCTAGCACCGCGGGCGCGCGCGGATGCGGCCGAGCGCTGGTGGGGCGGCAGGGGAAGCGCAATACCGAACGCCGGAAACGGCCCGGGCGCGGATACAATGAGGGATGCCGCGCGGGAATGCCGTGTCCGAGAAGCGGTTCGTCGTCGATGTCTGCGAGCGCGTACCCGACGATCGGGTGAGCGAGGTCGCCGGCCGTGTCGCCGAACGTCTGCGGATGGACGCGTCTCGGGCGCGCACCCTGCTCGAGGGGCGTGTTGGGGCCCTGACGCGCCCGGTGCTGTGGGAGAAGGCCGACGTCATCGCCCGAACCTTCGCCGAGGCGGGGGTCGCGGTGGAGGTCCGCCCGGCGCGTGAGGAGGATCACTGGCCCCCCGAGCCGGCCGGATCCGGTGGGGATGCCCCGGAGGCGGACGCCGGCGGAGAGGCCGAGCAGGGACCCGAGGAGCAGGGACCCGAGGAGCAGGGACCCGAGGAGCAGGGACCCGACGAGGAGATGGGCGGCGTGCCCGTCGATGGGACCGCGTCGGAGGTTGGGCACGACCAGGTCGAGCCTGGCGCGGCCGACGCCGTGCCGGACCACGGCCGCGAGCGCCCGCCGCCTGCCACCATGCCTGCCACCATGCCCGACAGCATGCCGGACACCATGTTCCTGTCCTCCACCCGTTGGGTGCCCTCGCCGCACGACGACCTCGGCTTCGAGGACGTGCCGGAACCTCAACCCGTGGTGGTACGACTCGACGAGGGGCGCGGGGGACGCGGCAAGCCTCCCCCGGCGCCGCCGCGGGAGCGCGGCCCCGGGCTGCGCGGCTACCTGCTGATCGGCCTGGTGCTCTCGCTGGCGTTGCTGCTGCTCCTTCAGGGACTCAACGCAGGGCGTCAGCCCGCGGCCGCCATCGGCACGGTGGAGCAGGGCATGGTGGCCTACCGGGCCGGCGACTTCGAGCGCGCCAGGCGCACCTGGCTGCCACTTGCCGACGGCGGCAACCCGCGCGCGCAGTACATGCTCGGCTACATGGCGGAGACGGGGCAGGGGCAGCCGTGGAGCAACCACGAGGCCGCGGGCTGGTACCAGCGCGCGGCGGCCCAGGGGGAGCCGGAGGCCCAACTGCAACTCGGGGACCTGTACCTGCGCGGCATGGGCGTCGCGCGCGATCCCATCGAGGCGGCGCGCCTGTTCGAGGCGGCGGCCCGGGGGGGTGACGCACAGGGCGCCTACCGCTACGGCCTGGCGCTGTTCCGGGGCGTGGGGGTCAGCCAGGATTTCGATGCGGCGCTCCGCTGGTTTCGTGAGGCCGCCCGAGGCGGTGTCGCGGAGGCGGAGCCGTTCGTGACCTTCGCCGAGCGCGAACGCGCCGGAGCGCGGGTCGCCGATGCGCCAGCGGCCGCGGAGGACGCGGCGGGGGCGGCGGCCGGGGACGGCGGCCCACCCGCAACGGCGCCCTCGGGCGCGCCCTGAGCGTGGGTTCAGCTTGCGTGAAGGCGGCCTCAAATCCGCGTCATCCGCGGTTGCTATGGTGGGTGCCATGACGCCCAGACGCATCCCCGCGCCCCTCATCGCCCTCCTCGCCGCGGTCGCGCTGTGGCCCGCGGCCTCGGCCCAGGGGGTCACGACCAGCAACGACAACCCGGTCAACGTCCGGGTCGAGATCTACGTCGTGAGCCAGGTGACCAAGGACGACGGCACCAAGGAGGAGCGTTTCACCGAGGCGACCACGGCCCGCCCGGGCCAGGTCGTGGAGTACCGTCTCTTCGCCAAGAACGTCTCGGACACCACCCTGCCTGCCGGCATCGTGCAGATCACCGGCCCCATCCCGGACGGCATGGCGTTCATGGCCGACTCCGCGACGCCCTCGTCCGAGCGGGTGCTGACCGAGTACTCCGCGGACGGTGGCCAGAACTACAGCAAGCCGCCCGTGCTGGTCGGAACCGCGGCGAACCGCTCGGTGGCGGTGCCCGCCGACTACACCGGCGTGCGCTGGACGCTGCTGGTCCCGCTCGAGCCCGGCGCCGAGGAGCCCTTCTTCTACCGCGTCACCGTGAAGTAGCCGGGCGCGCCCCTGGCGCCCTGGCCACCCCCAGGGGGCTCCGGGCGACCCCGACGGCGCTCCCGGTGACCCCAGGAGCGTCTCGCGCCACCCGACCAGCGCGACCCGACCAGCGAGACCCAACAAGAGTGAAAGGCCGGAGAGGGCATTCCGGCCTTTCGTGGAGGGGTCACGTGTCTCTAGGAGGTGTTGCGATGCCCTTCACCAAGGAGCGTACTCCCTGGTGCTGAGCGCCCCTTGAAGGCGGCGTGAGGACCGTGAGGACGCTGTGCGCCAGGTGGCGGGCCGACGTCGTCCCGGCCGGCGCGGACGTAGCATGGGGGCCATGACGCTGCTTGCGGTATTCGCTCACCCGGACGACGAGGCCTTCGGCTCGGGCGGGATCCTCGCCCGCTATGCGGAGGCCGGCATGGACGTGCACCTCATCAGCGCAACGCGCGGGGAGTCCGGCAAGATCACGGATCCCGACATCGACCCGGCGACCGACGTGGGGACGCTTCGGGAGCAGGAGCTGCGCGAGGCGTGTGCCGCGCTCGGCATCCACGAGCCGCACTTCCTCGACTACCACGACTCCGGCCGTCACGAGCGGACGCGCTACGACGACCCGAAGGCGCTGCGCAACGTCGACGAGCTCGAGATCGAGGCCGAGCTGAGGCCGTTCCTGACCGAGCTGCGCCCGGAGGTCATGCTCACCTTCGACCCACACGGCATCTACGGCCACGTCGATCACATCCGCATCCACCGCGCGGCCACCGCCGCCTTCTGGTCCGCTGGCGGCGTCGTGGCGGAGCCGCCGCGCCGGTTGTTCTACAGCGCCATGAGCCGCGAGCGCATGCAGCAGATGCAGGCCGAGCGCCCGCGCAGCCCGTTGGCCGATCTCGACCCGGGGCTCTACGGGGTCGCCGAGGAGGACTTCGCGGTGGTCGCGGAGGTGGCGCCCTGGCTGGAGCGCAAGCTGGCCGCCATCGCCTCCCACCGGAGCCAGGTCGGGCCCGCATCGAGCTTCGCCAACGCCCGCACCGATCGCGACGACGACGCCTGGCGTTCGATGATGGCGCGCGAGACCTTCACGCTCGGCGGCCTGCGCGGGGGCTTCCCGCGGGGCCCCGTGGACGACATGTTCGCGGGGATGTGAGGTCGTCGTCGCGCGGATGTGAGCGCGCAGCGCGGTCCAAGGGGCATAGACCCCCTGGAGGGTAGCGCCGGTCACGGGGGCGCGCGGGTGACCCGTGACCGCGGTCGGCTACCCGCCGGCCGGCGGCTCGGTGCGGTAGGTCACATCGAAGCCGCCGCGGCCCTTCTCCGCGGTGTTCTAGATGTGGATGTGGTCGCCACCGCGGGTCGTCAGCCGCCGGCCGGGCGTTCCTGGTACTGCAGCTCGTAGAGCTTGCGGTAGTAGCCGTCCTGCTGGAGCAGGTCGAAGTGGTTGCCCTGCTCGATGAGCTTCCCCTTGCGCATCACCATGATGCGGTCGACGTCCTGGATGGTGGACAGGCGGTGCGCGATGATGATGCTGGTGCGCCCCTGCATGAGCTTCTTGAGCGCGTCCTGGATGAGCTCCTCGGTCTCGGTGTCGACGTTGGCGGTGGCCTCGTCGAGCACCAGCAGGATGTCGGGGTTCTGCACCAGCGCGCGCGCGAAGGCGATGAGCTGCTTCTGGCCGGTGGAGAATCCCGCGCCGCGCTCCCGCACGGGCGTGTCGTACCCCTGCGGAAGTCGCTCGATGAAGCCGTGCGCGTTGACGAAGGTGGCGGCCTCGACGACCTGGTCCAGCGGTACGCTGTCGTCGCCCAGGGTGATGTTGCTGCGTACCGTGCCGCTGAACAGGAACGGGTCCTGGAGCACGATGCCCACGTGGCGCCGCAGCTCCACCTGGTCGTAATCGCGTACGTCCCGTCCGTCGATCAACACGCCGCCGCGCTGCACGTCGTAGAAGCGACTGATGAGGCTGATGATGGTGGTCTTGCCGGCGCCGGTATGCCCCACGAAGGCCACGGACTCGCCGGCCGCGATGTCGAAGCTGACGTCGCGCAGCACCCACTCCTCAGCCTGGTAGGCGAACTGCACGTGGTCGAAGCGCACCTCCCCCCGGAAGTCGGTGACGAAGTGCGCGGCGTCGGGCTTGTTGATGATCTGCTCGGGCGTGTCGAGCAGTCCGAAGATGCGCTCGCTCGATGCCATCGCCGACTGCATGATGTTGAACTTGTCCGACAGGTCCTGGAGCGGGCGGAAGAACATCCCCGAGAACTGGATGTAGGCCACCAGCACGCCGATGGTGACGGTGTTGGAGATGCCGGGCCCGATGATCTCGAGGGCCGCGTAGTAGAGGATGAGGGCCGTGGCGATACCCGACATCATCTGCACGGTGGGCCAGAACAGGCTGAACCAGCGGATCTGCTCCGCGTAGGCGTCGAGTAGGTGCAGGTTGATGCGGTCGAAGCGGCGCTGGTTGCGGGCCTCGCGGTTGAACAGCTGCACCGTCTTCATGCCGCCGAGGTTCTCCGCGAGGTAGGCGTTGGAGCGCGACGTGCGCAGACGCACGGCGCGGTATGCGTCACGGATGCGCCGCCGCAGGTAGTTCAGGGCCAGGAACAGCAGCGGCATCACGGTCAGCGTGATGAGCGCCAGCCGCCAGTTGATGGTGAACATGTACGCCAGCAACCCCGCCACCAGGCCCACGTCCGCGATGAGGCCCACCACGCCGTCGGTCATCATCATCTGGATGGCGTCGACATCGGAGGTGATGCGGGTGATGAGGCGCCCGACCGGCGTGCGGTCGAAGAACCCCAGGTGGAGGCGCTGGATCTTGCCGAAGATGTCGCGCCGGATGTCGTAGATGATGTGCTGCCCGAGCCACGACACCAGGTAGGTGTAGCCGTAGCGCAGGCCGAAGTTGACCAGCCGCAGCCCCAGGTACACCAACACCAGCACCGTCAGGCCGTGCAGGCGCTGGTCCACCGTCCAGCCGGAGTACGGGGCCCGGTCCGCCACGATGTAGCGGTCCACGGCGCGGGCCAGCAGCGTGGGGAAGGCCGGCATCAGCGCGCTGTAGATCAGCAGCAGGAACACGCCGAGCCCGAGCTGCAGGCGGTAGGGCCGGAGGAAGGCCAGCAGCCGCACCATGATCTGCCAGTCGAAGGCGCGCTCGAAGGCCTGGCCGTCCTCGTCGAGTTTGCTCTCCTCGACCATGCGGCCGCGCCGGTCCTGGCGCAGGCGCCGGAAGTCCGCCTTCGCGCGCTCGACGTCGTAGTCGGGCAGCGACATGTCGGTCAGCGCGGCGGGCCGAGGGGTGCGTGCGTCGTCCATCACGCTGCCTCCAGGTCCGCCTCGAGCTGCTGGCGGCGGTCCATGTCCGCGTACCAGCCGTCGAGCTCCACCAGCTCCGCGTGCGTGCCCTGCTCGGTGATGTGCCCCCGGTCGAGCACGTAGATCCGGTCACACCCCTGGAAGGCGCTGATGCGGTGGGCGACGATCATCGTGGTGCGCCCCTGCTGCACCTCGCGCAGCCCGTCGAGGATGAGCGATTCGGTCTGGGTGTCCACCGCGGAGAGGGCGTCGTCGAAGATCAACACGGCGGGATCCCGGACGATGGCGCGGGCGATGGCGGTCCGTTGGCGCTGCCCGCCCGAGAGCGTGACGCCGCGCTCGCCCAGCGGCGTCTCGAAGCCGAGCGGGAAGTCGTCGACGTCCCCCACGAGCTGTGCCAGCGCCGCGGCCTTGCGCACCCGAGGCAGCAGCGTCGCCTCGTCGGCATCGGGCACACCGTAGGCGATGTTCTCGGCGATGGAGTCGCTGAACAGGAACGGCTCCTGCGGCACGAGGCCGATGAAGCGCCGCAGCACGGCCGCGGGGAAGTGCCGGATGGGCCGGCCGTCGATCAGGATCTCGCCCTCGTCGGGGTCGAGCAGCCGGGCGATGAGGTTGACGATGAGCGTCTTTCCGGCGCCGGTGCGCCCCGTGAAGCCGATGGACTCGCCGGGGCGGATGCGGAAGCTCACCCGTTCGAGCGCCGGCAGACCGTCGAACGCCAGGCTGACGTCGCGGAACTCGATGTCGCCGCGCACGCTGGTGAGGGCGTAGTCGGTCTCCGGCCCGTCCTGGATGGTGGGCTCCGTGGCCAGGATCTCCTTGAGGCGACCCCAGGAGGTGGATCCGCGCTGCACCAGGTTGCCGATCCATCCCAGCGCGATGAGCGGCCACTGGATCCCCTGGAAGAGGAACACGAAGGCCGAGAACTGCCCGATGGTCAGGTCGCCCCCGACGCCCAGCACCATGCGTCCGCCCATCAGCAGGAGCAGCGCCACGGTGATGCCGAAGAGCAGCTCCATCAGCGGGAACAAGGGGCCGTCGACGCGCGTCAGCGCCAGGTTTCGGCGGATGAACTCGTCGTTGAGCCGGCCGAAGGTGCCGATCTCGCGGTCCTCGATACCGAAGCCCTTGACCACGCGGATGCCGCTGAAGTTCTCCTGAGCCATCGCCGAGACATCGCTGAACTGCTCCTGCACCTTCTGGTAGCGGCGGTGGATGATGCGCAGCAGCAGGAAGAAGCTCACCGAGATGAAGGGCACCACCGCCAGCGTGAGCAGCGTCAGGCCCGGGCTGAGGCGCACCATGCGGTAGAGGGTGAAGCCCAGCAGCAGCGCGGTGTTGATGCCCTGGAACACCGCCACGCCCACCAGCATCCGCACGGCGTTCAGGTCGGCGGTCAGGCGCGCCATCAGGTCGCCCACCCGGTGGTCGTCGTAGTAGGCGCCGTCGAGGCGGGTGAAGTGCCTGAAGAGGTCGTGGCGGACGTCGAACTGGATCTCCCAGCTCGCGCCCAGCAGTGTCCGGCGCACCACCACCATCGCCAGCGCGCCGGCGCTGGCGGCCCCGAGCAGGGCGGCTAGGTACCACCAGACGGTGCCCAGCGTCATGCTGCCGGCGCGGAAGGCGTCGATCGCCATACCCGGGATCACGGGCGTGAGGGTGGTGAAGAAGGCGTTGACCACCATCATCACCACGCCGAGGCCGTACGGCCAGCGGTGGCGGCGAACGTACCGCCACAGGTCGCGGATGGTCTGTAGCACGCTTCCCCCTCAGGGCTGGACGTGGACGGCGGGCCTGCAGGGCCCGGGACAGGCGCGGCGGCCCGGGCCGGGCCGCACGCGTGGGGCGTTCATGGGCCCCAGCCAATATTGTCGGCCGCCACTATACACCCGCGCCCTCCGGCGGAGGGCGCGCCCGCGGCACATGCCGCCGGCGGACCTCGCCACGGCGCGCCCGGCCCGGGTCGGGGTCGTGCGCGAGGTGCGCCGGCCCTCAGGGTACGAACAGGGGGTCGCCGTAGGGCTGGCCGCCGAGGTAGAGCGTGAACGTCACCGGTCCCGGGTAGGTCGTCAGCCAGGATCCCTGCAGGAGCTGCCCGCCGCGCGCGGTGGTGCGCGTCACCAGGGTGCGCTCACCCTCGAGGGGCTGGGCGTAGACCTCCGCCGTGCGTTGCCCGATCCCCGGTTGGATGGTCCAGGCGAAGGGCACGCGCCGCAGCTTGGGTTCCTTGATGGTGACGCGGACACCCGGATCGGCCAGCGTGACGGGGTGCACGTTGACGGTCAGCGCCAGGGTACGGTCCCCGGGGTCGGCGCCGGGCGCCGGGTCCTGCAATACCACGCCCTCGGGCAGGTTAGCGGTGGCCAACGGCGTGACCTGCACGTCGTATCCCGCGGCCTGCGTCCGGGCCTGCGCCTCGCTGAGTCCGACCACGTTCGGCACGGCCGCGGCTCCGGTGCGACCGCCCGAGCCGCGCTGGACCACCAGGCGGAGCACCGCCTCCGAGGCCGGCACGGCCACGTAGGGGGCCAGGGTCTGGCTCAAGACCTCGCCGGGGAAGCCCTGTGGCGCGTCGACCGGGTCCTCGAGGATGTGATCCGGGCTGAGGCCGGCCACGCCGGCGAGGTAGCGCGCGTCCTCCACGGGCAAACCCACCAGGCGCGGCAGGAACGTCATGGTCTGCGCCGGCCCGTCGCTCACGAGCACGTCCACGGCGCTACCCTTGCCGGCCGCGCCGCCCGCGGGCACCGACTGGGCCACCACCACGCCCGCGGGCGTGCTGGTCTGGATGTGGCTGGCGCCGCCGAGCTCGAGCCCGGCCCCCCGTAGCGCCGTCGCCACCTCGTCCGGGTAGCGCAAGCCGACGAGCTGCGGCGCCGATGTCGGGGCGAGCTGCCCCGGTGGCAGGGCGTAGGTGAGCTTCACGCTGCGGCCGGGCCGGAGCGCCGTGCCCGGAGGTGGTTCCAACGACAGCACCGTCCCGGCCGGTCGCTCGGAACCCAGCGGCATCGGGCTCACCGCCAGGCCGAGGCGCCCGAGCGCGGTGGCGGCGGCGTTGACGTCCTGCCCCACCACGTCCGGCACGGGCACGATGCGGTCGTTGGCGCGGCGCAGGAAGCCCCCGAGCGAGAGTAGGACGGCGACCACGAGCAGGGCCAGCGTCAGGCCCCAGGAGATCGCCCAGTCCGGTAGGGGCCTCCGTGCGGGCCGGGCGACAGGCGCCGGCGCGGTCGGCGGTTGCGGCGCCGGGAAGGGCTCGCCGTCCCAGGCCAGCCCGTAGAGCACCGCGCGCCGCCCCGCGCGCCGCACGTCGGCGTGCTCGGGGGCGAAGCCGTGGTCGGCCAGGACGGAGGTGATGGCGGCGTCGGAGGCGCCCGGCTGCGCTCCGTCCTCGCGTTGCCACGCCACGTAGTGGGCGCCCGGACGTGAGATGACGTCGTACAGGGCCGCCTGCCCGCCCCGCTTGAGCCGCTTGAGGACGCGGCGGTAGCGTTCGAACTTCGGCTCCTTGCTAGGGTCGAGCTCGAACCACTCGATCTGCACCAGCGTGCCGTCCGGTGCGGTGGCCTCGAACAGGGTGCGGCCACCGCCCAGCGGGGCCTGGGTGATGATCTCGTATTTACCGTCCAGCAGCGACACGGTGGTCCGTTCCGGGGCCTCGGCCCGGGGCCAATGATACCCCCGGACTCATGAGGAACGCGGACGGCCCGCAGGCCGCCCGCGTCGCGGGTGAATTGGTTCGGCCGAGCTCAGCTCCCGGTCTCGGAGGCGGGGCGCGGCTCGAGCGGGGGTGGGTTGCGTCCGGACTCGGGGGCGGCGCGGCGGCGCTCCTCGTCCTCCGCCTTGCGACGCTGGCGCTCCTCCTGCTCCTGCAGGCGGCGGTCGAGATCGGTGGCCTCGCCGACGATCCAATCGCTGATCTCTTCGGCCGACATGCCCTCCTGCGCCTTCACCATCGCCTCGTGGATGAGCTTGCCGTCGATGGTCTCGCGCTTCAGCAGGGCCGAAGCCACCGCCTCCACGGCGGGCCAGTTCTCCTCGAGAAGTCGTTCGCAGTCGTGGTAGGACTGCTCCAGGATCGACGTGATCTGCTCCTCGAGCTCGCGCGCGGTGGACTCGCTGAAGTCCTTGCGGCGGCTGATCTCGCCGCCCAGGAAGATCGGGCCCTGATCGCTCCCCCAGGCCACGAACTCCTGACTGCCCATCCCCATGTCGAGCACCATCTGCTTGGCCATGTCGGTGGCCTGCTTGAGGTCGTTGCTGGCGCCCGAAGAGATGGTGCCGGTGATGCGCTTCTCCGCCACGCGCCCGCCGAATGCGACCACCAGCTGCGCGCGGAAGCGATCGATGTTGTAGAACATCTCCTCCTTGGACAGCGGGGCCATGAAGCCCCCCGCCCCGCCGCGCGGCATGATGGTGACCTTACGGATGTTTCCCAGGTCCGGCTGCGCCGCGAAGGTCACGGCGTGGCCCGCCTCGTGGAACGCCAGGATCTTGCGTTCCACCTCGGTCGGCACCAGGCTGCCGCGCCGCAGCCCCAGCGTGATGCGGTCGAGCGCCTCGTTGAAGTCGCTCCACGAGATGATCTGCTTGTTCGAGCGGGCGGCGATGAGGGCCGCCTCGTTGGTGAGGTTCTCCAGGTCGGCGCCCGAGAACATCGGGGTTGCCTCGGACAGGTGTTTGAGGCTGACCTCCTCGGCGATCGGCTTGTTGCGGACATGCACTCTGAGGATGTCCTCGCGCTCGCGCTGGGTGGGCAGGCCGATGGTGACCGTACGATCGAAGCGGCCGGGCCGCAGCAACGCCGGGTCGAGGATGTCCGGCCGGTTGGTGGCCGCCACCACGATGACCGAGGTGTCCTTCTCGAACCCGTCCATCTCGGACAGGATCTGGTTCAGCGTCTGCTCGCGCTCGTCGTGGCCGCCGCCGATGCCGGCGCCGCGGCGGCGCCCGATGGAGTCGAGCTCGTCGATGAAGATGATGGCCGGCGCCGCCTTGCGGGCCTCCTCGAAGAGGTTGCGCACGCGGCTCGCGCCCACGCCCACGAACATCTCCATGAACTCCGAGGCGCTCACCGTCAGGAACGGCACGCCCGCCTCACCGGCCACGGCCCGCGCCAGCAGCGTCTTGCCGGTTCCCGGGGGGCCCACGAGCAGCACGCCCTTGGGGATCTCGGCGCCGATGCGGAGGTACTTCTGCGGGTTCTTCAGGAAGTCGACGACCTCCATCAGCTCCTGCTTGGCCTCCTTGTGGCCGGCGACGTCGGTGAAGGTGGTCTGGACCTTGTTCTCCCTGCCGTACAGCTTGGCCTTGGATTGACCGAACTGCATCACCTGATTCGGTCCCCCCTGGGCGCGCATGAACACGAACCAGAAGAATCCGAGCAACAGCGCGATGGGGAGGATGGAACCGATGAGGAATCCGATCCACTGCGGCGGGTTGCGGATGGTGACGCTGGGAACCTGGGTCTGCAGGTCCTTGAGCAGCGAGTCGGTGATGATGGCGGTGGTGTGGAACGCCCGGATGGTCTCGGGCTGGCCGTTGATCGAGACCTGCGACTCGGTCTTGAGCTCACCATCGATGTTGCCGCTGGTGCGCTCCACCGTGACCGACGCCACCTTGCCCTGCTCCACCAGGCCAGTGAAGGTGGAGTAGTTGATCTCCCGGCTGGACCCACCCGAATTGAACTGGTTGAACACGAAGATGCCCAGGATGATGAGCATGACGAGCAGCCAGGGGTTGAACGATCGTCTCAACAGATCCTCCTGCGGCCGCTCTCGGGCGCCGTTCGCTGCGTGCAGCGCGCGGTTCGCGGCGGCTCAGTCCACCTAGGGTAGCACCCCCGCATGAAACGCGGCTGTAAGCTGAGGGACCATGGCTTCATGCGCGCAGGCAGCGCCTTGCCACGCCGCCGGGGGCCCCGCCACGACTCACCGGAAGCTGTAGCTCTTGGGGACCGCCACCACCCCGCGGTCCGTAACGGTGAACCCGCGCGCCCGGTCGTCGTCTGGGTCCACGCCGATGCTCGTCCCCTCCGGGATCACCACGTTCTTGTCCACGATGGCGTTGCGCAGCACGCAGTTCCGCCCCACGGTGACGTTGTCGAACAGCACCGAGTTCTCCACCGTGGTGTAGGAGTTGATCCGCACCCGCCGGAACAACACCGAGTGCCGCACGGTGGCGCCGGAGACGATGACGCCGCCGGCCAGCAGAGAGTTGAAGGCCTCCCCGCGGCGCCCCTGCTCCTCGTGCACGAACTTCGCGGGCGGGGAGAACTCGGCCGAGGTGCGCAGCGGCCAGTCCTCGTTGTACAGGTCGAATTCGGGTCGGACCGCCACCAGGTCCATGTTGGCCTCCCAGTAGCTGTCCATGGTGCCGACATCGCGCCAGTACGTGTTGGGCCCCTCCTGCCCGGGGATGGGGTTGCGGGCGAAGTCGTAGGCGAAGAGCCGGTAGTCCTCCCCGAGGGCCAGGGGCAGCACGTTCTTGCCGAAATCGTGCTCGGAGCCCGGATCCGCGGCGTCGCGGTTGAGCAGCTCCACGAGCTTCTCGACGCTGAAGATGTAGTTGCCCATGCTGGCCAGGCAGTGGCTGTCGCGTCCGGGGATGGGGTTGGGCTTCTCGGGCTTCTCCTGGAACTCGGTGATGCGCCACGAGGGGTCCACCTGCAGGATGCCGAAGCGCCGCCCGTCGGCCACGGGGGTGGGGTAGGCGGCGATGGTGACGTCCGCCTCGTGCTCGAGGTGGTACTCGATCATGTGGTCGATGTCCATCTTGTAGATGTGATCGCCGCTGAAGATGGCCACCAGGTCCGCGTCGTTGTTCTCGATGAGGTGCAGGTTCTGGTAGATCGCGTCTGCGGTGCCGCGGTACCACTCGGCTCCCAGCTCCTCGTAGAGGTACATCTGGGCCGGTGCCAGGGTGATGAAGTATTCCGACAGGAAGCTCCCGAAGCGCCAGTTGCGCTGGATGTGCTCGGTCAACGATTGTGCCTTGAACTGCGTCAGCACGTACATGCCGAAGATCTCGGAGTTGATCATGTTGTTGAGCGCGAAGTCGATGATGCGGTACTTGGCGCCGAACGGTACCGCCGGTTTCGTGCGCTTCCACGTCAGGGGGTGCAGGCGCGTGCCCTTGCCGCCGGCCAGCACCATGCCGATCGTCTTCACCTTGCGTGCACTCATGCATCGTCTCCCGGTGGCGAATCGTGCGTCGGGGGGGTCGCGCGTCGCGCGGACGCGGTTCGTGGCTCGTCCCCAAGATGATAGCGCACGGTTCCGCGCGCGCCGCCGTGCCTCACCCCCGGCCGCGAGGTGCTCCGCGCAACGATGCCCTCGGGCGGCCGAGGTAGTCTGGCCGCGATGGACGCCCCTCGCCCCAGCCTCTACGGGCTCGAGCCCGATGCACTGCCGATGCCGGGCGGAGCCCCGCCGTTCCGCCGCGAGCAGCTCGCCGGCTGGCTGTACCAGCGTGGTGCCCGCGATTGGGAGGCGATGACGAACCTGCCGGCCCGTTGGCGGGCCGAGCTGGCGACACGCTACCGCCTGTCCCCGTTCGATGGCGTGCGGCGCTTCCCGTCGCGCGACGGATCGGTCCGTTACCTCTTCACGCTGCCCGACGGCCGCCAGACCGAGGCCGTGTACATGCCCTACAAGGGGCGCCGCACGCTGTGCGTCTCGTCGATGGTGGGGTGCCCCGCGGGCTGCGCGTTCTGTGCCACCGGGGCGCTCGGTTTCGGCCGCAACCTGGACCGAAGCGAGATCGTGGGTCAGATCACCGCCGTGGCCGAGCGGGAGGGGATCGCGCCGCGCGAGATCCGCAACGTGGTGTTGATGGGAATGGGCGAGGCACTGCTCAACTACGATCACGCCGTCGGCGCCATCCGCACCCTCATCCACCCGCGGGGGCTGGCGATGTCGCCACGACGCATCACGCTCTCCACCGTCGGGCTGCCGGCCCGCATTCGGCGGCTGGCGGGGGAGGGGCTCCCGCTCGTGCTCGCGCTCAGCCTCCACGCCCCCGACGAGGCCACCCGCCGCCAGATCATCCCGACCGCCCACGCGCACCCGATCCCGGAGATCCTCGGCGCCCTGCACGACTGGCAGGCCGCGACCGGCCGTCGTGTGTCCATCGAGTACACCATGCTCGACGGCGTCAACGACGCACCGGAGCAGGCGCGCGCCCTCGCGTCGCTGCTCGAGGGCCTGCACACGCACGTCAACCTCATCCCCTTCAACCCCTGGCCCGGTTCCGGCTTCCGCGCCAGCCCGCGCCGCACCATCGACGCCTTCCGGCAACGACTGGAGGCCGCCGGGTTGGCGGTCTCCGTGCGCTTCAGCCGCGGCCGCGATACCGGCGGGGCCTGCGGGCAGCTCGCCCTTCAGGGCGCCTCTTCGCCGCCCGCGACCGAGCCCGGGCGCGGTGCGGCATGAGCTCTGCCGGCGCCCGCACGGCGGCGCCCCTGGACCACCCCGAGGGCCGTTGCGAACGCCGTTTTTGCCGCTGTGCAGGGCAAATCTCGTGGGGGATTTCACACGTTCGCGACGGCACGCTGGTCTAGACTGATGCGCAGATTACTCGCACCCTACGCTGTTGGCGGCAACCATCGGCACGGCGATCTGGAGGCTGGCATGAAGAGCATCACGTGGACACGGGGGGCGACGCGTACGCTCCTCGGAACCCTTGCCCTGCTGCTGATGGCGGCGGCCTGGGCGCAGCCGACCATCGCAGAGCTGCAGGCCAAGGTTCGGGACCAGCCCGACGACGTCAGCGCTTGGATCGATCTCGGCAATGCCCAGTACCAGGCCGACCAGAACGATGCGGCCAAGAACAGCTTCCTCGAGGCGATCGCCGTCGATTACACGTCGGGCGACGCCCACTACGGGCTGGGGCTCGCCGAGTTCGCGCGGGGCGACTACCAGGCCGCCCTGTTCGAGTTCAGCGAGGTGACCCGGCTCTACCCGGAGCGCTTCGACGGCCACTTCAATCGGGGCGTCACGCTTGCCAAGCTGCGGCGCCCGCAGGACGCTGCGGCCGCCTTCCAGGAGGCCATCAAGCAGGCCGATCCCGAGGCCAACGCCGAGGACCGCATCAACGCCTACCTCGGGCTGGCCGGGCAGCTCGAGCTCACCGGCGACGACGCCGGCGCGGCCGATGCCTATGCTTCGGCGCTGGAGCTCGATCCCGGCAACGCCGAGCTGATCCTTCGCCGTGGGCAGGCCCTGCAGCGCGCCGGCCGGGGGCTGGAGGCGTTGCCCGACCTCACCACGCTGGAGGCCAAGAGCAGCGACTACCGGGTCAGCGCGCTCATCTCGGACATCTACGTCGGCCAGGGTCAGATCGACTACGCCATGTTCTCGCTCGATCGCGCGCTGCAGAAGGCCGACAAGGCCGGCAACGCCGGCGCCCAGGCCAACATCCTCGTCAAGCTCGGCATGCTGCAGCGCAGTCTAGGGCGCGAGGCCGAGGCCGCCCAGTCCTTCCAGAAGGCCTCCCAGGCCGACCCCACGTCGTGGGAGGCGTTGTACAACCTGGGCGTGAGCTACCTCGAGAGCGGCCAGACGCGCAGCGCCCTCGGGCCGCTGCAGGATGCCGCCGCGCTCAACGCCGATAGCGGGGAGGTCTATCTGGCGCTGGCATCGGCCTTCGATCAGCTGGCGCAACCGGACCAGGCTCTGGCCAATGCCCAGCAGGCCCTGTCCCGCCTGAGCGACGACGCTCAGCTGAACAACGCGCGCTTCATCGCCGGCCGTTCGCTCTACCGCCAGGGCGACTACCCCAACGCAGCGCGGCAGCTCGACCAGGTCGTGCAGTCCACTCCGGACGATGGGCAGGCGCAGCTGTGGGCGGGCCTGGCCGACTACCAGCTCGGCAACTACCGTAGCGCCATCCGTTACTTCGAGCGTGCCGTGCAGCTCAACCCCGACGGGGTGGAGGCACGCGTCAACCTCGGGGCGGCCTACCTGGCCGCGGAGCGGTACCAGGACGCCGAGACCGTGTACCAGCTGCTGGTGCAGCAGAACCCCAGCGACAGCGACAGCTTCTACAACCTGGGCTGGTCGCTGTACTCCCAGGACCGCCGCGGCGCGGCGCGGGACGCCTGGAAGTCGTCCTGCGAACAGGGCTACCAACCGGCCTGCGACGCCATCACCAAGTACCTCTGAGGTACCTACCGCTTTAGAATGGAACTATGGATTGGTTTCGACGTAACTGGCCCGACCTGCTGATCGGGATCGCCCTAGTCGCGGTGATCGCTGGCATCATCGCGACGTTGATCACCGGCGGTTCGTTCTTCCCGGTGGGGCAGACCACCCGTACCGGCACGCCCCCGGCGCAGAGCTCCACCACGGCGCCCGGCGCCACGACTCCCGACACCGGCTCCACGCCGGCTGCGAGCACAGACGCCTCCGGACCAGCGTCGACCACGACCACCCCCGCCACCGCCCCGTCCGCCGACGCAGCCGCTACTGGCTCCACCGCCACACCGGCCACCACGCCGAGTGCGGGCGCCGCCGCATCGGATACGACTCCGGACGCCGCCGCCGGTGGCTCCGCCAGCGGCATCGCGGTCCTGCCGCCGAGCGACGATGGTGCCCCCGCCAGCGCGGCCACGGGCGCCGCGGCCTCGACGCCGGCGACGAGCGCCGCCACGACCACGACGACGACCACGACCACGACCAGCCCCGCCTCGTCCTCGGGAGCCGCCCCCGCGTCCGCCGCCTCGGCGTCCGCCGGCGCCTCCACCGGACCCGGCTCGGACGCGCCGTTCCGGATCTCCGTGGGCGCCTTCGGTCAGGCCGAGAACGCACAGCGCCAGGCGAGCACCTTCCGCGACGCCGGCTATCCCGTGTTCACGGCCGACCAGGGGAACCTCACCATCGTGCTGGTGGGGCCGTACGCCAGCCAGAGCGAGGCCGAGACGGTCGCCGCCAGGATCCGCGCGGGTGGCTTCGGCGTCGATCCGGTGATCTACCGTTTCCGGGGCGAGGGGGATTCCGCCCCGGCGCCGGTGACCACGGCTCCCTCCGGCGACGCGTCCGCTGCGGCTTCGCCCTCCGGCGCGACAGCCTCCAGCAGCGCGCCCGCCGCCACCCCCGGAGCGGGTCGTTACCTGCAGGCGGGTGCCTACGGCAGCGCGGACAGCGCCCAACCCCAGAAGCAGCGGCTGGAGTCGCTGGGATTCACCGTCACCGAGCGCACCGAGGGCGGGTTGGTCAAGCTGTTGATCGGGCCCTTCGACGCGGAGCGCCTGCAGCAGGCGCAGAGCGAGCTGAACGCGGCAGGGATCGAAAGCTTCGCACGCTGATGGCGAACAGCATCCCCACCGCGACGGTCAGTCGCCTCGTCACCTACCTCCGCATCCTCACCGAGCTCGACGAAGAGGGGGCCACCCGTACCTCCTCCGACCTGCTGGCCGACGAGGCCCAGGTCTCGGCCTTCCAGGTGCGCAAGGACCTGGCCTATTTCGGCCGTTTCGGTACGCGCGGCGCAGGCTACAGCGTCCCCACGCTGCGGCGCGAGTTGCGCCGCATCCTCGGCCTGACGCGCCCCTGGCACGTGGCCATCATGGGGATGGGGCGCCTGGGTCAGGCGCTGGCGGACTACCCGAACTTCGACCAGTACGACTTCATCCTCAAGGCGTCGTTCGACGCGGACCCCTCCAAGGTGGGGCGCTCGGTCGGAGGCGTCTCGGTGCATCCCGTGGAGGAGCTCGAGGCGCGCGTGCGCGAGTTCGGCATCGACATCGCGTTCCTCACCGTGCCGGGACCGAACGCCCAGGAAGCCGCCGGGCGGCTGGTGGCGGCCGGGATCCGCGGCATCCTCAACTTCGCGCCGGCCGTCATCAACGTTCCCGACGGCGTGTTCGTCGAGCCGGTGGATTTTCTCGCTGGGCTCAAGCGCCTGGCGTACTACCTGCAGCCTCAGCCCGCCAAGGAGCACATCGGCACCTGAGCGCGGTTGGTGCCCGTGCGCCGCACGCCGCCCGCCACCGCGGCACCCCCGTATACTGTGCGGGCTGTGTTCGACATCATCCAGGAAGACCTACGCACCTTCGAGACGCGTCTGCAGGAGCAGCTCCGTTCCTCGGTGGCCTTCATCGAGGCCATCGGCGACGACCTCGTGAGCGCCGGCGGAAAGCGCTTGCGCCCGACCCTGAGCCTGCTGGCGGGACGCCTGCTCGGGGCGGACCCCGACGACTCCGTGCGCGTGGCGCTCGCCGTCGAGCTCCTCCACTCGGCCTCGCTGCTCCACGACGACCTCATCGACGACGCCGAGACCCGGCGCGGCAACGAGGCCGCCTTCCGGCGCTACGGAAACGTGGTCAGCGTGATGTCGGGCGACTTCATGCTGGCGCGCGTGCTGGGGCTGCTGGCGGAGTCGGGCAGCGCCGAATTCACCCGGCTGATGTCCGCCACGGCCGCCGCCATCTGCGAGGGGGAGGTGCTGCAGTTCCAGGCCGCCACCCTCGAGCGCTTCGGCTTCGACAGCTACCAACGCGTCATCGAGGGGAAGACCGCCGTGCTGCTCGCCTCGGCCGTGGAGGGCGTGGCCATCCTGGCCGGCGCGGGGATTCGTGAGCGGCGTGCGCTCCACGACTACGGCATGCACTACGGTCGCGCATTCCAGATGCAGGACGACTATCTCGACCTCCTCGGCGACCCGGAGCGGCTGGGTAAGCCCGTGGGCGGCGACCTGCGTGAGGGAAAGGCCACCTACCCGGTCCTGCTCCTGCTGCTCGAGCAGCAGGTTGGGGAGGCGCGCGACATCCTTCGCCGCCACGCCGCCCGCACGGGCGACGTCGAGCGCATGGCCGCCCTGGTCCGAGAGCACGGCGCCGACGTCCGCACGCGCGAGCGCATCCGGGCCGAGGCGGAGGCTGCGGTGGCCGTGCTATCCCCCTTCCCCCCGTCCCCGGCGCGCGATGGCCTGACCGCGCTGGTCACGCGTGAGCGCGAGCGCGCGCGCTAGGCGCTAGAGCGGCGACTCGCCCCCCGCCCTCCCGCTGCCGTCGGCGCGCGTCGCGCCGCGGTCGGGTGCGGAAGGCGACGTGCCGCCCCCCGGTCGCCCCTCGACCGCGTACCCCTCGGCGCGCCCGGCGATGGCACGCGCCATCGCCGGGAACATCAGCCGGTGCAGCGGGTAGAGGCTCCACCAGTAGAGGAAGCCGGCGAGTCCGTGGGGCTCGAAGTACGCCGTCTGGGACAGGTGGCAGTGGTCCGGGCCGTCGGGTGTGATGTCCCAGCGCAGCCAGGCCCGGCCCGGCAGCTTCATCTCGGCGCGGAGCTGCAGGTGGCGCGGCGGATCCACCGACTCCACCCGCCAGAAGTCCAGCGGGTCGCCGGGCAGCAGCGTGTTGGGATCGCGGCGCCCGCGACGCATGCCGATGCCGCCCTGCAGGCGGTCGAGCCAGCCGCGCAGCCGCCACAACACGTCGTAGGCGTACCACCCCAGGTCGCCGCCCTGGCGCTCCAGCGCCGCGAAGGTCGGGCCCGCCCCGGCGTCGACGCGGCGATGCCTTTGATCGACCAGCAGCCCCTCGGTGTCGCGGAGGCGATCGGCGGGCGGTGTTCCGCGCGGCACCGCCGACAGGCTGTCACTCCATAGCGTGGCGACGGCACCCTGGCGCGTGCGGTCCAGGGCCACCTCGAGCGCCCGCGGGTACGGCATCGGCTCGACCCCATAGGCGCGGGCGGGCGCGGGATCGCGCACCACCACCTCGCTGGTCAGCCCCTCGATGAGGGGGCGGGCGATGGCGCCGGGGATGGGGGTCACCAGGTTGACCCAGTACGATGACAGCCGTGGGCTGAGGACCGGCACGGGTACCAGGGTCCGCCGCAACCCGCGGGCGCGGGCGTACCCCAGCATCAGGCCGCGGTAGGTGAGCACGTCCGGGCCGCCGATCTCCACCACGGCATGCCCCTCCGGTGGGCGCTCGAGGGCCGCGGCGAGGTAGTGCAGCACGTCGCGCACGGCGATGGGCTGGACACGCGTCTCGACCCACCGTGGCGTGACCATGACGGGCAGGCGCTCCGTGAGGTAGCGGATCATCTCGAACGACAGCGAGCCGGAGCCGACGATGATGGCGGCGCGGAACTCGGTGACGCGTAGCCCGCTGGACGCCAGCTCCCGCCCGGTCTCCTGGCGCGAGGCCAGGTGGCGCGACAGCCCGGGACCGGCCTCCCCCAGGCCACCGAGGTAGACGATGTGGCGCACGCCGGCACGGGCGGCGGCGGCCGCGAAGCTGTGGGCGGCCTGTCGATCGCGCTGTTCGAAGCCCCGCTCCGAGGCGCCCATGGAGTGGATGAGGTAGAAGGCCGCTTCGCAACCTCGCAGGCTCGCCTCCAGCCCGTCGGGCTCCAGCACGTCCGCGGCCTCGACGACGACGCGGTCGCGCCACGCCCGCGATGCGAGGCGCGCGGGCTCCCGCACCAGGCAGCGCACACTGTGCCCTTGCTCGAGCAGCAGTGGCACGAGCCGCCCCCCGATGTAGCCGGTGGCTCCCGTGACGGCGATGGTGGCCATGCGCGAGTATGGCCCACGGCGGTGGTCATCACAGGGTGCGGGCATGCCTTCCCCGCGCCACGGTGGGCGGGGCGCACCCCGCGCCGGTCGGCCGACGGCCCCCGCCGCCGTGGAAGAATGCGCCATGGAGCCGACCTTCGACCCGCTCACCGGCTACCCGGAGCGCAGCGACGCGGAGCTGCTGCGCGGTGCGACCAGCTTCCTCGAGCGCATGGGCAATCGACGATCGGTGCGCGACTTCTCGGACCGGCCGGTGCCGGTGGCCGTGCTCGAGGCCTGCGTGCGGGCTGCAGCCCGGGCGCCCAGCGGCGCCAACCAGCAGCCGTGGCACTTCGTGGTGGTCACTGACCCCGCGGTGAAGGCGCGCATCCGGAGCGCGGCCGAGGAGGAGGAGCGCGCGTTCTACCGCGAGCGCGCTCCCGGAAGCTGGCTGGACGCCCTGGCGCCACTCGGGACCGGGCCCAGCAAGCCCTTCCTCGAGAGCGCCGGGGCGTTGATCGCGATCTTCGCGCAGCCCTACGCCGTGGACGCCGCCGGTGAGAAGCGCCCCCACTACTACGTCACGGAGTCGGTGGGCATCGCGACGGGCTTCCTCATCGCCGCCCTGCACGAGGCGGGGCTGGCATGCCTGACGCACACCCCGAGTCCGATGCGGTTCCTGGCGGAGATCCTCGGGCGCCCCCCACACGAGCGCCCGTTCCTCCTGCTGGTGGTCGGGCACCCGGCGCCCGGCGCCGGGGTCCCCCGCATCGAGAAGAAACCCCTGGAGTCCGTCGCCACCTTCGTTTGAGGCGCGCGCGGGCCTCAGAAACCGCTGTAGGCGGTCATGCTCAGCCGGAGGAGGTAGCTCGTCCCGCTCTCGTCGTGGCGCACCGCGGGCCCGACCTCGAGCTGCACCGCGGGATCCCCGACGGCCCAGGTCAGGGCCGCCTGCCCGACCCAGGCGCGCGACCCGGGACGGAGGGTGCTGGGCGCCCAGCCGGCCCCGGCCAGGGCCTGGAGCGAGCCGTTGGCGTCCGGCAGGGGGAGATCGGCCTGCGCGAGCAGCTGCGGGTAGGCCCCGGCGCCCGGCGCCCCGTAGGGCGGAGCCCAGGCGGCCTCGACCGTCCACAACGCCTCGCCGAGGTAGCCGCTGGCACCCACCGCGCCCCGCCCGCGCCAGGGATCGCCGATCAGCCACGCCTCGCCGTACAGCACGGTGTCGCCCAGCAACCCGCTGGCCCCGACGCCCGCCCCCCAGCGCCCGTCGCGCACCAGGTGCGCCTCGAGCTGCAACGAGGTCAGGTCGAGTCTCGCGGAGAACGCCCCGGCCGCGTGCGAGTCCCGCCACCAGCCGCGCGCCCGCAGGCGCACGCGCTCGAGGTAGACGGTGGCCTCCGCGCCGGGCCAGCCGTGGCGCTGGCCGACCTCGGTGACGCCATCGAGCTGGTAGGGCAGGCTCAGGCGTGCCGTCTCTACGGGCAGGCGCAGTAGGCCGAGGCGGACGTCCACGGGGCCGGTCCGTAGCAGCGCGGCGGCCTCGAGGAATCCGGGATCGCCGAGCGCCGCGGCCGCCTTGCCGGCCGCCGGCGGGGCGAGCAGGGTGGGTTGCGCCAGCACGGTCAGGGTCACGGGTTCCAGCGTGGCTTCGGCGTCCACCAGCACCGATGCCTGCATGCCGGCGAGGGGGAGGTGCACCGTGCCGACGGAGAACGCGCCCACCTGCGTGGCGTAGCGCCACTCGACACTGGCGTGCGCCTGGGCGTGCGCCTGGGCGTGGGCGGCGGGGGCGGCCAGCGCCAGCAGGGCGAGCAGGGCGGATGCTCCGGCGCGGGCGGCGCGCCGATCCGGCCGACCCCCCGTCGAGCGCGGGCGGGCCGCGCGCCGGCGGCTCATGCGGGGATCCGCGTCTCCTCGCCGCTGATGCGCCCGTCCTCCAGCCGCACGATACGGTCGACACTATCCAGCAGGCGCGGGTCGTGGGTGCTGAACACGAAGGTGACGTTGTGGTCGCGGTTGAGCCGCCGCATCAGCTCGATGAGCGCGTGGCCAGTCTCGCTGTCGAGGTTAGCGGTGGGCTCGTCGGCCAGGATGATCTTGGGCTCGGCGGCCAGCGCCCGGGCCACCGCCACGCGCTGCTGCTGCCCGCCGGACAGCTGATTGGGGCGGCGGTCGGCGAAGTCGGCCATGGCCAGATCATCCAGCGCCCGCCGGGCGCGGGCCTCGCGCTCCTTGCGCCCCACGCCGCGGAGCTCGAGCACGAAGGCGGCGTTCTCCAGCGCGCTCAGCACGGGGATGAGATTGTAGGCCTGGAACACGAAGCCGAGGTTGTCCAGGCGCATGCGGGCCGCCTCGCGCTTGCCGAGATTGTCGATGCGCGCGCCCGCCAGCATGACGTGGCCCGAGGTGGGCGTGTCGAGTGCGCCCATGAGGTGCAGCAGGGTGCTCTTGCCGCTGCCGGAGGGGCCGGCGATGGCCGTGAACTCCCCCTCCTCGATGTCCAGGTCGACGCCGCGCAGGGCCTGTGTCCTCACCTCGCCGATCTGGTAGGTCTTCTGCAGGTTGTCGATGTGGAACAGGCTCATGGCGGCGATCCCTTCAGGCGGTGAAGCGCATGGCTTCGACGGGCTCGAGCTTGGCGGCCAGGGAGGCGGGCCAGAGTGCGGCCAGCACTCCGGAGGCGAGGGCGAGGCCCACCGCCAGCAGTACCTGACCCGGGGCGATGCTGGCGTACATGGTGGGATCCATGCCAAAGCTGGCGTAGTAGTGCTCGAGGCCGGGCACGGTGAAGCCTCGCGCCATCAGGCCCACGGCGGCCAGGCCCACGCCGGTGCCCAGTACGGCGCCGGTGAGGCAGAGCAGCACGCTCTCGAGCGTGATGAGGCCCATGACCCGTCGCCCGCTCACCCCCAGCGACATCAACACGCCGAACTCGCGGATGCGTTCGATCAACCCCAGGTAGACGGTGTTCACCACCAGCAACGCGGCCAGCACGAAGAAGATCAGGGTGACGACCGCCATCATGGGGCCGAAGGCGTGGAGCAGTTGGAGCAGATCGGGGAAGAGCTGCCGCCACGTCTCGACGCTGAGCTGCGGCAGCTCCGGGCGCAGCGCGTCGGCCACCCGGGTGCTCAGCACGTCGTCCTCGAGGCGGTGGATGTCGGGCAGGTGGATCTCGAAGCGCGACACGGCGTCGGGGGCGGCGATCAGTTGGGCGGTGGCCAGGGAGATGAGCGCCGTGCGGCCCGCCAGGGCGGGGTCCTGCGTGTCCAGCAGGCCACCGACGGTGAGCGACGCGGCCCCGAAGCCCTCGGTGCCCGGCGCGTAGAAGGCCACCTCGTCACCGATGCCCACGGACAGCGCCCGGGCCAGCGCACGGCCGAGCACGATGTGCCCGGTGTCGCCGGCCTGCACGAAGCTCCCCTCGAGCGTGTTCGTCAGGAGGTAGCGCGTGCGGATCAAGGGCGGCCAGTCGCTGCCGCGCACGCCCACCGCCCGGGACCGCTCGCCGTGGATCAACAACCCGGGCACGTCCAGCACGCCCACGACCTCGCCGCCCTGCGCCCGTTGCTCGATCACGGGCCGGACGGCCGAGGCATCCCGGATCAAGGAGCGCGACAGGTCCCGGATGTCGCGGTAGCCATCCACATGCACCTGGACCTGGCCGATACCCTCGGTCAGGTGGCGGTACATGCTGTTGGTGATGGCCCCGCCCATCCCGTAGTAGGTGATGGAGAAGGCCACCACCAGCGCCACGGCGCCCAGCGTCGTGAGGCTGCGGCGACGCTGCCGCCACAGGTTGCGCCAGGCGAGCGCGAGCACCTAGTTGCACCCCCGCTCCAGCGCGGCCTCGGTGAAGCAGCGCTCGGGAACGTCGATGCCATACTCCGCACCCGTCCAGGTGGCGACGGTCCGGTAGCCCTCCTTGATCAGGTCCGCCACCTCGAAGCGTTCGGGCACGCTCCTACCGTCCACGGTGCGGAACTCGGAGAAGCTCAGGCGCTTCACGGCCGTATCGCGCTGGTCGAAGAAGGTCAGCTCGCGCGGCGCGTAGCTCCCCGGCGCGATCTCGAACACCAGCTTGCCGTACGGGGTGGGGGCCTCCGGGTGCGGCGTCAACGCGAGGGTGATGGCGTCGGCGTCCTTTGAGACGATGCTGGCGTCGTACTGGTCGCGGTACTCCTCCCCGGCCAGGTCGTCGTAGGACAGGTCGGATCCCAGGAAGGCGTTGCTGCGTCCGCTCGGCGGGAGGCGGAGGCTCCGCCCCAAGCGGGGGTTGTAGACCAGCAGGTTGTTGCCGACGCTGAGGAACGCCTGGCCGGCCTCTCGTGGCGGGGCGGTCACCCGCACGAGCGATCGCTGATCGCCGTCCGAGACGACCTCCATGCTGTACTCGGAGGCGCGGTCTGGGCGCTCGACCTGGAGCGTCAACGTGGCGCGCTGGCTCAGACCGCGGAGGTTCTCGAGGACCTTGTCGAGGACCGCCTGCGCGTCCTCGGGCGCGGCCTGCGCCGCGACCAGGGGCGCCACCAGCGTCGCGGCCGCGAGGGCGAGGAGTGCGTGGGTGAGTCGAGCGAACCGGCGGGTCCGGTTCGCGCGTGCGGACGGCTGCGTGGCGGCGCTCATGCTCAAACGACCTTCTCTCCGGCGGGGGTGCGGACGCGGGCTCGAGGCGTCGGACTCATTCGCTGCGCATCGCCTCGGCCGGACGCAGGTTGCGGACCCGACGGGCGGGGGCGAGCACGGCGAAGGCGGCCGCGAGCGCGATGGTGACGGACGCGTACAGAAGGTACTCCGGGCGGACCGAGGTGGTGAGCACGGTGGGCAGCGATATGCCGCTCAGCAGGTCGCCGTAGAGGCCTGCGAAGAGCGGGCCGAAGACGTTCCACACCGAGAACAGCCATAGCAGGCCGAAGCCGGCGGCGGCGCCCACGAGCCACCCGAGCGTCGTCGCGAGGATCGACTCCAGCGTGACCAGGTACGCCAGGCGCGGCTGGTCGAGGCCCAGCGCCACCATCATGCCGAACTCGCGCGTGCGCTCCATGACGCTGACGACGACCGTGCTGGTGACCGTCACGGCCCCGAACAGGGAGAACACCAGACCCAGGACGGCAGCCTCCACCCGGGCGATGCCGAGGGTGCGGACCAGCTCGCCCATCAGGGCCTGGACGGGGTAGGCATGCGTGCCGTTGGGCATGACGCGTTGCAGCGCGGCGGCGACCGCCTCCTCCTTGCCGCGGGGGGCGTCCAGCGCGAGGGCGGTCGCCGTTGCCACGCCGGTGAGTCGGCGGGCGTCGTCGATGTGGACCAGCGCGGTGGAGTCGTCGACGGAGGGCGTGCCGGAATCGATGGTGCCGACCAGTGTCAGGCCCAGGGCTTGCGGCCCGTTCAGGGCGGAGACGTCCACGGCCACGCGCTCGCCGAGGCGGGTGTCGAGCCGTTCGGCGAGCCCCGCGCCCAGCACGATCTCACCCGGGGCATGCAGCATGCGCCCGTTCGTGACGTGCTGCGGCAGTTCGGAGACGGTCCCCTCCACCTGCGGGTCGATCCCCCTGGCCATGGACCCCTCGCTGGTGTACGGAGAGCGCAGCAGCGCGCCGAACTCCACGCGCGGAGCGACGTGTCGCACCCGCGGGTCGCTCAATGCGGCGCTCTCGATGGCGCCGAGCGGCCCGAGTGCGTGGGAGGGGTCGGGATCCTCGTGGTAGGCCTCGGTCGTGATGGCCACGGGCGCGGCGATCAGGCGCCCCTGGGCGGCCAGGATGGAGTTGAGGAATCCGTCGATGAAGCCCCAGAAGAACACGATCGCCAGCGTGGCGTAGCCCACCGCCACGACGAGCAGCAGCGTGCGGCGGCGCTGGCGCCAGAGGTTACGCCAGGCGAGGCGCGCGAGCGTGCCCGTGGCGCCCGCCCGTGGGGGGGCACGCCCGGTCACGGCTCCTCCTTGGCGGGCCGAGGAACGGGCAGGTCGCCGCGCTCCCGCGCATCGAGCCAGGCCCGGATCATGCGTGGCATCTCGCGCTCCCAGTAGGCGTAGAACTGGTACATGTCGCGCAGGCCCCGGAGCACCTCGGGCGTCCGACCCGCCATGAGGCCTAGCCCCTTCTCCGCCAGGGCGCGCATGTGCCGGATGGGGGCGAGGGCGTCCACCGTGCGCTGGTGCCAGCCGTCCGGGCGGTTGCGGTAGTACAGCCGTCGGTCGCCGGGCAGGCTGACGCGATCGATGAGCCCGGCGCTCTCGAGCAAGCGCGTCATGGTGCTGATGGAGCTGCGGCTGGCGTGCAGGGTGTTCGCGAGCTGGTCGGCGGATTGCTCCGGCGGGTCGGCCACCAGGAGGGCGCCGAGGATGCGTCCGGCCATGCGCGGTAGGCCCTGATCCTCGAAGGTCAGGCCGACCTCCTCGATGTAGTCGGCCAGTTGGGCCGGTGGGTGCGGATCCCGCCCCTCGCGCGAAATGGTGACCCCTCCGATCCTCCCCGGAGCCTACGCCCGCCGGAAGATTCGGTCAAGGCTGAAAGTCCCGAATCCAGCTGCGGGGCGCGTGCACCGACCGGTCCGGACGCGCTGCGCCCGTCGCCTGTCGGCGGGTCCGCCGGCCTCAGCGGTCCGGGTGCCTGGGGTCGCCGACGGCGGGGAGGAGCCCCAGCGCGCGGCCCACCTGGCGAAGGGGGTGGAGCAGCGGGGCGACGGGTCGCAGGGGCTTGGGGTAGTGGACCAGGTGACGCCGGTCCGGCAACGCCCACCACCACAGCAGCCGCAGGCGATCCAGGGGGCCGTCGCCCATGGCGACCGAGGTGCGCACCAACGCGCGCGGGTCCGCCTGCTCGTCGACGCGTAGGCGCCGTTCGAAGGTCGCGGCCAGGGCCGCGACGTCCCGGCGCTCGATGCCGCGGCGCAGGGCCGGAGGGGGAGGCACGTCGAACAGGCGCTCGACCAGCGCCAGGGCGACGAGCAGCGCGCGCCGGACGCCGAGCGCCCGCGCGCGGATCTCGCAGCGGTGGACGTCGAGCCCGTCGCTGCCGAGCGCGGCCAGGTCCGCCAGCCACGACAGGCGCCGGAAATCGTGCTTGGCCGCATGGAAGGCGAGCACGAGCAGCTGGTCCTCCCGCTCGAACGTGGGCACACCGACGTCGTGGATCGTCACCACCTCGGCGTGGGCCGCGGCGCGTTCGAGGTCCAACCGCACCGGCCTGTCCCAGCCGGCCAGCGCCCAGTGCAGCTCCACCACGATGTCGCGCGCATCGATCAACTCGACGTGGTAGGGAGCCGAGCGCTCGGGCTCGTCGGCATGCAGCGGTTGGAAGCCGTGCTCGGCCAGCAGCCCGAGGGCATCGGTGCGGCGGTGGGCCGGCACGACCAGGTCCAGGTCGTCGCTCTGGCGGAGGGTGGCGTCCCGCCCGGTGAGGGCGGCGAGCACCGGACCCTTGTAGGCCAGCAGTGGGATCCCGGCGCCGGCGAAGGCCTCGGCGAGCTCGGCCAGCCTCAGGCTCAGCATGCGCGCGCGCAGCGCCGCCATGGCGGACTCCCGCTGTAGGCGGCGGCGAACGTCGCCCCCTAGCTCGGCGGCGTTGTGGTCGAGCAGGCCCCGCACGGCGTGCGGCCACAGGCCGTGCCGCCGCGCCCGCTCCAGGAGGCGGTCAACGTCCCCGCCGACGGCGTCGTAGCGCCCGGCCTCCCCGCGCGCCACCGCCAACAGGAAGCGCATGTCGGTCGCCCCCCGCGTGGCGCGCTCGATGTCCGTGGTCGCGGTCGCGGCCCGGCGGCGCACCGGGATCACCGGGTGCCGCCCGTCCGCGCACGCCGCCGGTCCGCCGGCGGCTCGGCCGCCTGTTCGGCCGCCTCGGTCAGGAGGCGCCGGACGCCGTCGCCCGAGAAGATGTCGAGGCCGGTGCGCATCTCGACACATCGACACTGCGCCGTCAGCTCGGAGAGCATGGGGAGGTCACGCCGCAGCCCCTCGCGGCTGGTGGGCAGCAGTGTCGGGACCAGCCGCTTGAGGGCCTCGCCGCGCGACAGGGGGCGCAGCTCCGTCGCCGGCGCGTGCGCGACGCGGGGGAAGAGCAGCAGGAGCGGCCGGATGCGGTCGAGCACGCGGCCGTGGAAGAGCGACTCCGGGCGCGCGGAGAACTTGCTCCCGCCCGGGTAGGTGCGCAGCGCCGCACGCTCCAGGCCAGGCAGGAGCCTGACGGTCTCGCCGGTGAGGTCGACTTCGTCGGCGAAGCCATAACCGTCCACGCCGTCGGTCCCGCGGCGCAGGAACAACATGTCGTCGCCCAGGAAGGGCAGGCCCGCGGCCATGAGGGCCAGGGAAAGCGTCGACTTGCCGGAGCCGCTCGCGCCGAAGGCGACCACGCCCGCCCCGGACTCGGCCGCGACGGCCGACGCGTGCAGCGTCACGAGGCCACGCGGGCGCAGCATCTCCATGATCGCCACGGTGCTCAGCATGTGGGTGTACAGCCTCAGCGCGGCGCCGTAGTCGTCGGGCAGGTCGATCTCCGCGCGCCCCGCGCCGGGCCACACGCGCAGCAGCTCGCGCCCGCCACCCTCGATCGACAGCAGGTCGCGCGCGTCGTCGTACCAATAGCGCGCGTGGTCGCCGCCGAGTGCCGCCAGCGGCGAGCCGCGCGACACGATGCGCCCCGCGGCGGCGGCCGCCGTGTGCCGACCCGGCGTGAGGGCGAGCCGCAGGGCGGCGTCGCCCGGCTCCGGGTGGGCGTAACGCACCAGGCGACGGTCCAGCACCTCCATGAGGTCGGCGGGCGCCGACACCCGCAGGCCCACGCCGTGGATGCGGTAGCGCCCGGGGACGGTGGGGGCGTCCTGGCTGGTCGGGGGATCTCTCGTCATGGCCCAGTGGCGCCCCATGGCCGACGCCGCGGCGTGGCGGGTCGATGAGGGCCGGAGCGGCCACCCACGCTGCGCATGGGCGGCGCTCCGGCCCGCGTGGATCGCCCACCGTCGGTGGGACGGTCTCAGACCGGCTGCTGGCCTCCCACGCCGCTCTGGCCGGCGGTCGAGATGCGGGTCAGCTCCTCGAGCCGGCCCAGGGATTCCAGTTTCGGGGTTTCGTAGCTCTTGTCCATGGGGTCTTCCTCCTCAGGGTCTTGGCGCGCCGCAAGCCCGCGGGCCGCGTACGGCGGACCGGGGGGCGGGTGTCACGCGTGGGCGTCGGGACTCAGTCGACCCGAACGCCGGACTGGCCGGCTGCGACCTGGCGGGTCAGCTCCTCCAACTTCCCGAGGGGCTCCAACCGCGGCTGTTCGTAGGCCTTCTTCATGCTCACCTCCTTCGCGCGAAGGGTGACGTCAGTGGGACGAGTGAGCTCGCACCACCGGGGTGCCTCGCGCCGCCTGAACGGCGGCGGTGGGGCCGGCGTATCGGATCATCTCGACGTATCGGTCCTGCGGGCTGACGGGCTCCAGCAGGGGCTCGCCGTGCAGGCTGATCCAGGCATGCCCCTGCTTGCTGCTGGGGTCGAGGCCGAAGTGGATCGCCACGTCCACGCCGAAACGTCGGAGGAAGTGGTAGAGCGTCAAGCTCTGGATGCTGCAGGGGGTCGCGCGGTGGCGGCCGATGTGCTGCATGTAGGAGCGCACGAACACCACGGTCTGGTACGCCCGGTAGTGGTCGGCGGCCCGCGGGCGGCTCGGGGTCACGCGCGGCAGCAGCCGCGGCATCGGCGTCCGGAGCAGTCGGCGCGCGATCGAGGCGAAGCTCACCACCCGCAGCAGCAGCCAGACGTCCTGCGGCGTGCGGAGGTTGCGGAGCACGCGGTCATTCGTTGCGGCAGTCAACCAGCTTGGCATCATGGAGCTCCTCGAACAGGGCGAGCAGGTCGCGTTCGACAACGTCTCGCGGGGCGTCGTACTCGGCGGCGATGTCGTCGACGATGCGCGCGACCGCGCGTTCGCCGTCGATGAGTTGCCAGGCCCGTCCGCCGACGTGGTTGACGGAGAAGTAGGTGCCCTGGTCCATGTGCAGCAGGACCCAGGTGTCCTCCGCTTCCTGCACGATGACGGATGGCGCTGCGACCAGGCGTGTGGTTGTCGAGATCATGGGTCCTCCCAGCGGCGACGATGACCCTGAATGGTGCTGTGCCAGGAACGTAGCACGGTCTCCGGCGGGTGCTTGTGACGGTTGCGGTGCGGCCCGGCCCCCGGAGGGGTTTGCCCCGGGCGGGGCGCTCCCCGAACCCCGGGACCGGTGCGGCGCGGCGGCCCGCTGCCCGCCGGGCGCGTCGCTGCGACGCGATACCCGTGGCGCGCGGGCTACACTTGCAGCAATGGTAGAGATCGACAAGGAGCAGGTGTTCCGCTTCTTCCAAGGACACCCGGAGCGACCCTGGCACGTCCAGGACGTTCAGAAACGATTGAATCTCGACGAGCGAAGCGACCTCCGGAAGGTCCTCAACGACCTCGCGGACGAGGGGCGGCTGATCCGCACGCGGCGCCGCACCTTCGGGCTCCCCCAGGAGATGAACCTCTTCCTCGGCCGCCTCCAGGTCACCTCCGGCGGCTACGGCTTCGTCATCCCCGACAGCGGAGAGGGCAAGGACCTATTCATCCCGGCCGACCGCCTCGGCGGCGCCTGGGACGGCGACAAGGTGGTCGCCCGCCCCAACCCCATGAAGGGGGAGAAGGATCGCCAGAGCGGCGAGATCGTGCGCATCCTGGAGCGCGGCTACCACCAAGTGGTCGGCACGCTGGAGTACGCCCACGGCTACGCAATCCTGCGGCCTGATTCGCCGCGCCTGCGCGAGCGGATCCTGCTGACGCCCGATTCCGTGGGCAAGCTCGAGGGCGGCTCGCGCATCGTCGCCCGCATGGTGTGGCCCGAGGAGTCCGGGGAGCGCGAGGCCTTCGGCGAGGTCGAGGAGTACCTCGGCATCGGCGACGACCCCGAGGTCGAGACCAAGGCCGTGATCGTGAAATACGGCCTCAAGGACGTCTTCGACGACGACACCTTGGCGGAGGCGACGGCGGTGCCCGAGACGGTCACCGGCGAGATGATGGAGGGGCGCACCGACCATCGCAGCGTCCCGACCTTCACAATCGACGGGGAGGACGCCAAGGACTTCGACGACGCGCTGTCGCTCGAGCGCCTCGAGGGCACCGGCAAGGACGGGCTGCTGCGTGTCGGCGTGCACATCGCCGACGTGTCGTACTACGTCGCCGAGGGCACCAGCCTCGACGACGAGGCCGTCGAGCGGGCCACCAGCGTGTACCTGCCGGGCAACGTCCTGCCGATGCTGCCCGAGGAGCTCTCCAACGGCATCTGTTCGCTGGTGGAGGGGGAGCCGCGGCTCGCGCTTTCCGCCTTCATCGACATCACCCGCGCCGGCGAGGTCAAGGCCGTGCGCTTCCGCGAGACCGTCATCCAATCCGACGGGCGCCTCACCTACGAGCAGGTGCAGGCCTTCGTCGACGGCGGGAGGCTCCCGCACGGCAAGCGCAAGCTCGAGCGTGACATCAAGGTGCTGGTGAACCTCACGCAGGAGCTGCGGGCGCAGCGCATCGGGGCCGGCTCGCTCGACTTCAACTTCACCGAGGCCAAGGTGGACGTCGACGACCAGGGGGCGCTGCATCTCACGCCCGTGCGCAGCAACGAGGCGCGCCAGCTCATCGAGGAGTCGATGCTGCTCGCGAACCGCCTGGTGGCCGAGGAGCTGGACCGGAAGGACGTGCCGGCCCTGTACCGCGTGCACGAGGACCCCACCGAGGAGAAGATCCAGGCGTTGCAGAAGGCGCTGGCCAAGCTCGGGTACACCCTCGACCTGGAGCACGCCAAGCCGCAGGACCTGCAGCAGGTGCTGAAGCAGGCCGCGGGCAAGCCCGAGGCGCAGATCGTCAACACCCTGCTGTTGCGCAGCCTCAAGCAGGCGCGCTACAGCTCCGAGAACCTGGGGCACTTCGGCCTCGCGTTCGAGAACTACCTGCACTTCACCAGCCCCATCCGGCGCTACCCCGATCTGGTGGTGCACCGGGTGCTGCGTGCCATGCTGCAGCACCGCCTGTCCCCGACGCTCAAGGAGCGCCTCAAGAGCGACTTCCCCAAGCTCGCCGAGCAGTCCAGCGAGCGCGAGCGCCGGGCGGAGTCGGCCGAGCGCGAGCTCACGCGCTACTACCACGCGCGCTGGGCGAAGGACCATATCGGCGAGGCCTTCACGGGTGTGGTCAGCGGCGTCACCAACTTCGGCGTCTTCGTCAGCCTGCCCAACGGCGTCGAGGGGCTGATGCACGTCTCGCACCTCGATGACGACTACTACCTCTTCATCGAGGACGCGCTGATGTTGATGGGCAAGTCGACGCGCAAGCGCTACCGCATGGGTGACCGCGTCGAGATCAAGGTGTACCAGGCCAACCCGACGCAGCGACAGATCGACCTGATTCCGGCCAGCATGGAGATGCCGGAGGCCGAGGTGGAGGAGAAGCCCGTGCGTCAGCGTCCCCCCAAATCGCTCAAGGCACCGGCGGCGATCCTGGCCGAGGAGGCCGCCGGAAACGGCAAGGCCAAGAGCTCGAGCCGGCGCGGCAAGGGCAAGACGGCCGCCAAGGACGCCTCGACGGCCAAGGCGCCCGCCAAGTCCGACTCCGCCAAGGCCGAAGCCCCCAAGACCGCCCGCAAGGGGCGTGGGGCGGCGGCCAAGAAGGGAGCCGCGGAGCCCGCCAAGGACGCCACCCCCGCCAAGGGCAAGGGGGCGACCGAGAGCGGCGCCGCACGCTCGAGCCGTCGGGGGAAGCGCAAGGGCGCGGAGGCGCCTGCCGCCGCCACCGAGCAGCAACCGGCGGCCGCCGCCGCGGAAGGCGGCACCAAGACCGGCCGCAGCCGCCGCCGCCGGGGAGGCAAGCGTGCTGCGACGCCCGCGGAGGCGCCCGCGGCGACGCCCGCCGCCACGCGGCCGCCCGCCGAAGCGCCCGCGGACGCGGGCAAACCAGCGTCCGGCGAGAAGCGGGGCCGGCGACGCAAGCGGCTGGTGTTCGGCGGCGGCGACTGAGGGGCGGCGTCGGCGGGAGAGGAGACGTCATGGCGATGACACCGCACGTGCGTTGCGCTCACTGCGACCACGTCTTCCCGAGTGACGCGGGCCCGGAGACCGAGGTCAATTGCCCGGCCTGTGGCCGCTCCGGCACGCCGGCGGGCGTGATGCGTCCGAGTGGGGTACCGAGCCTGGAGGTGTTCCGCCGCAACGTCGAGTCCGCCCGGCGCCGCGAGCGCAATGATGGCTGATCGGCCTTCTGGTAGACTGCCGCAGACGTCGACAGGGTCTGCCCGGATACCGTCCGAGGGACGACAGGAACGGGTTGTAAGGGTAGGTCGAGCCGTGCTGGGTGGGCGCCCGCCCGTGTGGAGGGACTGATGGCCGAGGAGTACCGCTACCCGCTGACCCGCATCTGCCTCCGCCACGGCGCGTTGACGCTCCCGCGCACCATGCTGGGCCTGTTCCCGGACGAGGGGCCGGTCACGGCCGTGGACACGATCCGCGACGAGGAGCACCAGCTGAGCGTCGACGGCCCTCGGCGCGTCAGCGGCCTCGAGCCCCTGTTCCGGGCGCACAAGCTCGACGTCAACGACGAAATCGTGATCCGGCCGTTGGAGGACGGCCGCTTCGCCATCACGCCCGCGCCCCGCGTGCGGCGCCCCGACTACACGCGCATCGAGGCGGTCGAGGCCCTGCTCGACGAGTTGGCCGAGGCCAGCCTGGCCGTGACGGAGGCGGAGATCCGGGCGCTGTATCCGGACCTTCCGGAGAGCGTGGCGTTGCGCGACCTGCTGGAGTCCGATCCGCGCTTCGCCTACCTCGAGGGGCGCTGGCAGCCGGCCGACGCGGCGACCGACGAGGCCGCGGCCCGGGAGGAGGCGGAGTCCCGGCCGGCCTCGCGCGAGGCCGTCCGGGCCGGCGCCGCGGAGGAGGGCGTCCACGCCGAGACCCTCCAGGCGGGCCTGTGGGAGCCCCAGGCCGTGCCCGTGCCCGCCGCCGTGCCCCCGCCGCGCGCCGGCGACCCAGGGCCCCAGGCCAACCCGCCGGCGGTGCACGAGCGGCGCGCCCCACGGTCCGGTGGCGGCTTCCCGGGCGACGCGAGCATGGCGTGGGAGGATGAGGAGGCCGAGGCCGATCTCGCCCACGTCGGGCGCGCCCGAACCGCGCTGGCCAACTTCGGATTCCGCGTCGAGCCGCTCGGGAACAACCAGATGCTGGCCCATGCGGAACTCGGTCGGCGCACCTTCACGGTGCTCGCCAGCGCGCTCGCGCCCGGGCGCCGTCTCGACTGGGCCGCGCTGCTCGCCCGTCGCCGGGAGACCGGGGCGCGCTACCTTGCGGTCTTCGGCGAGGGGCGCGACCTGCACCGCCTGAGCGCTCCGGCGGAGCTCGCCCGCGCGACATTGTGGTCGTTCGATGGCGTCGAGCGCGCCCGGGCGCTGAGCCGCTCGGTGCCCATCAGCCCCCTCGATCTGCAGGCGCACTTCGAACAGGGTGGCCTCTTCGAGCAGGGCCTGGAGCGCTTCGAGAAGACGGTCGAGGCGCGCATCGAGGACCGTGGCGCCTTCTCGGAGGTGCTCACGCGCCTAGCCGCCCTGCGCGCGCCCAGCGTGTTCCTGCTCGAGGAGCTGGCGGGGGGTGAGGGGACGCTGCCGCGCGACCAGGTGTTGAAGGTACTCGAGCGCCTGTCCGATGCGCCGTTCCATCTCGTCGCCCGCGTGGGAAGCGGCGAGTTCTGCCTGCGGAACGGCGTTCCGGAGGCGCTCGCCAACCTCTCGGAGTACGCCCTGTCGTTGCGCGGACGTCTGCCGAGCCGGACGCGGCAGCGCCTCACCGGCCTGAGCGATCCTGCGCAGCCCTCCGAGGGAGAAGCGGGCGCGGGAGATGTGGGCGAGCGCGATGTGGGCAAGGAGGCGCCGGCGGGGGCCTCGGGCACGCCCGAGGCGCCGGTGCCGACCGAGGCGGAGGCGGTCGCCCACGCCCGCGAGGGCGGCGACCCCGGAGCGGACGAGGCGCCGACGGCCAGCGGCGCCGACGAGGCGCCCTCGGGCCGCGGCCGGGGCGGCGATCGCTGAGCCCGGCCCGCCGCGGTAGTGAGCTAGAGGTCCTGCAGCGCCCGTACCTCGGGGATGCGACGCGCCAGGACCGCGATCGCCCGCACCGTCCAGTCGGCGGCCTCCGGGGTGGTTGCGTACGGCACGCCGTTCTCGAGCGCGCGTCGAAGCTCCGGGGTGTGCGATACGTCGATGAGCAGTGCGTAGTCGGGCTCGGCCTCTGGGTCGCCCAGGGGGCCGCGGCGCACCTCGAAACCCAGTGCCTCCAGTCGCTCGGCGCACCCGTCCAGGCCGGTGCCCACCAGCCGGGCCACGCCGGTCTCGGGCAGCACCACGCCGGCCCCGAGCTCCGCCTTGGCATAGGCCATGTCCGGATCGTCTGAGATCCCCATGCTTTCCCCCGTCGAGCGCATCTCCGGCCCCAGTACGGGCAGCACCCCACGGAACTTGAGGAACGGCAGCACGACCTCCTTGACGCTGTAGAGGCTCGGCGTGGGCGTCTCGGTCAGTCCCAGCTCCTCCAGCGTGCGCCCTGCCGCGATCAGCGCCGCGTACTTGGCGAGCGGGTGGCCGATCGCCTTGGAAAGGTAGGGAACGGTGCGGCTGGCCCGGGGGTTGGCCTCGATGACGAGGACCTCCTCGCCCCTGATGACGTACTGGATGTTGATCAGGCCCCGGACGCCGATGGCCTCGGTCAGGCGCACGCTGTGGGCCACGATGGTCGAGCGCACGGCCTCGGAGAGGCCCACGGGGGGCGTGATGCAGGCGCTGTCCCCCGAGTGGATGCCGGCCCCCTCGATGTGCTCCATGATGCCGGCCACGACCGTGGTGCGGCCGTCGGAGACGGCATCGACGTCCACCTCCTGGGCGCCCTCGATGAAGTCGTCCACCAGGATGCTGGGGTTGTCGGGCAGCTCGCTGTAGACCTCGTCGAGGTAGGCGCGTAGCCCGTCGTCGTCGTGCACCACCATCATCGCGCGGCCGCCGAGCACGAAGCTCGGGCGCACCATCACGGGGTACCCGATCTCGCGCGCGAGGCGCAGCGCCTCCGCGGGCTCGGTCGCCACGCCGCCGGCCGGCTGCGGGATCCCGAGTCGCTGACACAGGGCGTGGAAACTGTCGCGGTCCTCCGCCTCGTCGATGGCCGCGGCCGAGGTTCCCCAGATGGGGACGCCGGCCTCGTGCAGCCGTCGTGCGAGCCTCAGGGGCGTCTGGCCGCCGAGCTGCACGATCACGCCCTTGGGAGACTCGTGCTCGATGATGTTCAGCACGTCCTCGAAGGTGAGCGGCTCGAAGTAGAGCCGGTCGGCGGTGTCGTAATCGGTGGACACGGTCTCGGGATTGGAGTTGACCATGATGGTCTCGAAGCCGGCATCGCGCAGCGCCCACACGGCGTGCACGGTGGCGTAGTCGAACTCGACGCCCTGACCGATGCGGTTTGGTCCGGAGCCGAGGATGACCACCTTGTCCTTGGTCGACGGCGCCACCTCGTCCTCCCACTCGTAGGTGGAGTAGTGGTAGGGGGTGTACGCCTCGAACTCGGCGGCGCAGGTGTCCACCGTCTTGTAGACGGGCGCGCCGCGGTGGCGCAACCGCAGGGCGCGTATCTGGGCCGCGTCGCGGCCCCGCAGTCGCGCCAGGTCGGCGTCGCTGAAGCCGATGCGCTTGATCTCGCGCCACAGCTCCCAGTTCCACCCCTCGGGTTCCTCCAGTGCCTGGATCTCGCGCTCCGCGTCGACGATCTCCTTGAGCTGCCCGAGGAACCACGGATCGATCGCCGTCTTCTCGTGCAGCACCGCCGTGCTCTTGCCCCGCCGGAGCAGTTCGAGGACGGCCGGCAGGCGCATGGGGTTGCCGTGCAGCAGCCCCTCGAGCCGGGCGAGGTTCATCTCCGCGGTCTCGCCGCGGATGTCGAGCTCGAGGGAGCGCATGGCCTTGAGGATGGATTCCTTGAACGTTCGACCGATGGCCATGACCTCGCCCACCGAGCGCATCTGGGTACCGAGCTCGGAAGGCGTGCCGGGGAACTTCTCGAAGGCGAAGCGGGGGATCTTGGTGACGACGTAGTCGATGCTGGGCTCGAAGGCGGCCTTGGTCTCCTTGGTGATGTCGTTGGGGAGCTCGTCGAGATGGTAGCCGACCGCGAGCAGGGCGGCGATCTTGGCGATGGGGTAGCCCGTGGCCTTGGAGGCGAGCGCCGAGGAGCGCGACACGCGGGGGTTCATCTCGATGACGATGACGTCGCCGTTGGCGGGGTTGACGGCGAACTGGATGTTGGAGCCGCCGGTGTCCACACCGATCTCGCGGATGATGGCGATGCTGTAGTCCCGCAGCCGCTGGTACTCCTTGTCGGATAGCGTCTGCGCCGGCGCCACCGTGATGGAGTCCCCGGTGTGCACGCCCATCGGGTCGAGGTTCTCGATCGAGCAGATGATGACGACCGTGTCGTTCTGGTCGCGCATCACCTCGAGCTCGTACTCCTTCCACCCGAGCACGGATTGCTCCACCAGAACGGTGTGCACCGGGGAGTCGTGCAGGCCCTGGCGCACGACCCGCCGGAACTCGGGCTCGTCGTGCGCCACGCCACCACCGGTGCCGCCCAGCGTGTAGCTGGGGCGGATGATGGCGGGGTAGCCGATCTCCTGGACGAAGGCCAGGGCCTCCTCGAGGCTCGACACCATGCGTCCGGCGGGGGTCTTGATGCCGATGTCGGCCATCGCCTGCTGGAAGCGCTGCCGGTCCTCGCCCTTCTCGATGGCCTCGTAGTTCGCGCCGATAAGCTCGACGCCGTGCTCCTCCAGCGTGCCCGATTCCCACAGCGCCTTGGCGAGGTTCAGGGCGGTCTGCCCGCCCAGCGTGGGCAGCAGTGCGTCGGGGCGCTCCGCGAGGATCACGCGCTCGACGAACGACGGCGTCAACGGCTCGACGTAGGTGCGGTCGGCGACCTCGGGGTCGGTCATGATCGTCGCGGGGTTGGAGTTGATCAGCACGACCTCGTACCCGGCGCTCCGGAGCGCCTTGCAGGCCTGCGTGCCGGAGTAGTCGAACTCGGCCGCCTGCCCGATGACGATCGGGCCGGAACCGAGGATCAGGATCTTGTGGATGTCATCGCGTCTTGGCATACTCTTCGACCCTCGCTCACCGCCGCGGAGTGTATCACGGGGTCCGCGCCACTCCCCGCCCGGCCGGCGCGCCTCGCCCGCGGCACGAGCGGGCGGCAGGGGCACCGTGCCCAACGTGTGGCGGCAGGGGTGCACCGCGACCTCCGCCCGCCCGGGTCGACCCCGCAAGGTGGGGCATGGCGTCCAGGGAACACGGCAAACGGGGCGATCGGCCGCGCGCACGCGCCGCGGCGGAGCCCGGGCCGGCGGCTCGAGAGCCCCTGGAGGTCGCGGAGTTCCTGGCGCGGGTCCGGCAGGGCAGCGTGCGCGGCGTGCCGCCGGCGGCCGCCGGGCGCGCGGAGCTCGTCGACGGCCGGGTGCGGCTCGCCGCGCTGCCGGCGGCCGCGCGGGTGGCCGCCATCCTGGGGCTCGCCGGGCGCCTGGACGCCGTGGCGCGGGGGCGCGCAACGGTCGCCCTAAGGCCGGCGCTGCGCCTGGGCCATCGCGACCTGCTGCGGCCGGATCTGGCGCTACTCAGCGTCGCCCCGCGGTTCGGCCAGGGCGTGCTTGCCGCGCCCCGCGACGCGCTGTTGGTGGTGGAGACGATCGCGCCTCCGTCGCCGCGGGCGGGTCGTGCCCGTGGGCCCGAGTCCGCCGCGCCCAACGCCGAGGAGGTCGCGTTGCGTGAGGTGCGCCTGCCGCGCTACGCTGCCGCGGCAGTGCGGGAGGTGTGGGTGCTCGACCTCGCCAGCGACTGGGCGGAGGCCCTGCGGGCGCCCGAGGGAGCGCGCTATCGCTCGCGCACGCTGTGGTACCCGGGCGAGGCGCTCGCGCCCCGGGCGTGGCCCGGCGATGCCGTGGTGCTGCTCGCGTCGGTGTGAGATCGGGGTGGTGGTGGTGCTCGCGTCGGTGTGAGATCGGGGTGGTGGTGGTGCGGCTCGCGCGGGCTACCGGGTGCGCTCAGGCCTCGAGCTGATCGAGGTCGTCGAAGTCGTCCTCGGGCACGTCCTCGAGGTCCACGACGAAGGCCACGCCGTCCACCTCGACCTCGTCGCCCGCGCGGAGCGCGTGCTTCCGGCGCGTCTCGATGGCGCCGTTGACCTTCACCTGACCGGTCTGGATGAGCTGCTTGGCCTGGCCGCCGGTGGTGGCCACGCCTGCGAGTTTCAGCACGTCGTCGAGCCGGATGGTGGGCTCGGTGGCCGGTGCCTCCGGGGTGGGGGGTGCGATGTTCATCCCCCGAGTGTAGAGCCTCGCCGGGCGCCGTGTGTGCCTTGGCCGACCGTGGTCCGGAGGGCGCGGGGCGGGCTCGAGCCGGCCGGCCCTGCCGTGGCGGAATCTGCGAGGTATTCCACAAATGCGTCGTGCACGCGTGAAAAACCTCGCAGAACGGCGCCATAGTAAGAATTTCGTAAGGATACGCCCACTATTCTCCCAACAGCCAAACGAAACCCCCGGCAAATCATCGTGCCGGGGTCCCTTCGGAAGCGATGAAGTCTGATCCCGTATTCGGGCGCTTGGGACAGACGGAGCTAGTAGCGCGACCGGCCGAAGTTTTTATTCCGGAGGGATCATCATGAACAAGGCGCTCCTCACCGCACTCGCAACTCTCCTCCTCGCCGGACTCGGTGGCGCGTTCGCGCAGAATCAGACCGAGTCGCACCCGGTCACTGTGAAGGTGCAGGGCGCACTCTTCATCCGGGTCACGTCCGGTGCCAACGGCGTAGTGTTCGATGCGACACCATCGGACGTCGCGAACGCCGCCACCAGCCCCACAACCCTTGGCGCGGACGCGAGCAGCGACCTCACCGATATCGACGTCTTGGCGAACCAAGCTTGGAAGGTGACGGTTGGCGCAAGCACGGCACTCAACATTCCGGGCCTCACGCTTTCTGACATCGTGATCAGTCCGTCGGGCACGCCTGGCACCGGCGTCAACAACGTCTACGCGTTCGACGGTACCAGCAGAGCCATCGGAACCGCGGCCGTGACCCTCGCCGACGGCGTGAAAACGACCGGATGGAGCTCGCTTGGCATCGACGCTTCCGCGTTCGGCCTCAGACTCACCGGTGACGAAGACCCCACCACCGGCACGACCATCGACCTCTCCTACACGATCACCTCGAATCCCTGAACGAGGGTACGATAACGACCAACATGCGCACTCTGATCCTCACATTGATGGCGCTCGCGATCTCCACCGCCTCGGCGGTGGAGATCGGCTTGTCGCCTGCGCGGGCAGAACTCGCCGGGTCCCCGGGGGGGACCGCGTCCCAGGTCGTGACGGTGACCAACAGCAGCGATCAGGCGCAGCAGGTAGCCGTCGACGTCGAGGACTGGCTGATGAGCGCTGATGGGGGCCTCACCTTCCTGCCCAGTGGTGCCACGGCGACGTCCGCCAACCCGTGGATCGAACTCGGTGCCGACGCCTTCACGCTGCCGGCACGATCCGAGCGGCAGGTGCGCATCTCCTACCGGATCCCGCCGGCTGGAGTCGCGGGCACGTACCGGTCCGCCGTGTTGTTTCGGGTCGTACCGCCTTCTGATGAGGCGGGCACGGTGCGGCCGACGGTGCGCATCGGGTTTCTCGCCTATGTCACGGTTGCCGGGACGGAAACGCAGGGCTCTCAGTTGGTGGATTTCTACCAGGAGAACGACAAGCACCTCATGTTGGTCGTCGACAACACCGGCAACACGGTGACGCGATTGTCGGGCGGAGTCAGCATCCGTAACGAGGCCGGCGACGAGGTCGTGTCGATCCCCGTCGATGACGTCCCCGTGCTGCGCGAGAGCGAACGGAACGTGCGGGTGGAACTCCCGGATGGTCTACCGTCGGGGTTCTACGTCGCGGTGGCGCTGGTGCAGGATCGGCGGGGTGGCCTGCTGGCCGGGGAGTTATCACTGGAGGTTCCGTAGGTGAGCGCACGCTTCGTGTTGGCGCTCGCGACGCTGGTATTCGCCGTCTCCGGCGTGCACGCCCAGCGAATCGATTGCACCCCGACCCCGGCATGTACCCAGGACACGACCTTCACGCCCACCGGCGCACAGTACTCCGCGGCCATCGGTGGCGCCCTGGCGGCCGACGTCGGCAACCGGGACGTCGAGCTCAAGACGTTTGGAACGGATGGCCCCTACAACTTGGAGGTGCGGACGGACGGTTGGTCGCTGGCCGCCCCCTTGCGGTTGCAGGCCCGGTATGCCGTGCGGGAGAAGGGTCCGAACGCCGGGTCCTGGACCACGGACTGGCTCGACCTCGGCGTACCCCCTGCTCGAATCCTCTCGGGAGAGGCGGCGAATACCGAGGTCGATGCCACCTACCGCCTACTGATCGAAGGTGACGAGCCCGCAGGGACGTTCGAGACAACGCTCACCTACCGCGTTTGGGACGATGCGGGTGGCCCTGCTCGCAAGGCCCAACGGGAGGTCTCCCACAGGATACGCGTCACGATTCCGACCTTTCTAGAGCTGCGGATCGATGGCGACACGACGATCGATGGTCGAGGCACCGTGTACTTCGACTACACGCCACCGAATGGCCTGGCGTACCTCGACGCCGTCGTGGATGGCACGCCGCTGCCGATGACCGGCGCGGACCTCAGGCGGGTGGAGATCTCGACCAACAACGCCACCGGGTACACGGTGGACGTCTCCGTGCAGCGTGTTTCGGGGCCGGCTGGTAGCTCCCTAGGGTCAGGAGATCTCCTCCTCGACGGGATCCCGGCCGACGGAGCACAGCTCGTCGGCGACGGTCCGACGGCCGGATTCGAGACGCTGGTCACGCCCGACCGCTACGCGCTACACGTCGACGGCGCCGAGGTTCCCGGGGCGTATCGATTCTCGATCATCTTCACGGCTCGGCGCAATCCCTGATCACCGAGACGGAGCGTCGGGGAGTGCTCACGGGGAGGGAGGCAGGATCCGCGCTCGTAGGTCCTCGTGTACCTCGCGCCCGTCCGGGAGCGATGCAGTCATGCCGAGCGTCACGACGCCGTCCGTCTGATGGGAGGGTATGGCCAGCGTCGCCTCCCATCGCCCAGGTTCGGTTTCCCGGGCGGTGGCCGTCGCGCCCCAGGGCGCGGTGACCGACACGTCCCGGGCGGCCTGGATGATCCCCACCGAGACGGTGAGGGTATGTCCCGGACGTCCCGCCGCGCCCCCGATCAGCGACACGAGGGGTACCGCGTTATCGACGATGACCTGGCCCCGCCGCGTGGAGGAGCCTTCGGCGTCGAACGCCGTAACCTGGAACCTCATCACCGCCTCGCTGTACCCCTCGGGCACGGCGATGCGGCCGGTCCATGCGTCTCCCGCAGCACGCAAGCGTGTCACCTCACCTTGGGATTCGAGTTCGACACGATCCGGCGCGCCCTGGACCTGCACGGTCAGGAGCGGGGCGGAACCGGCCGGGACGCGGTTCGCTTCCAGGTCGATGGACCGAATGCGCAGGGAGCTGGAAGCGAACAGCCGTGCTTGACGGTCACCGGGTTGCACCAGGAGCTGGAGATCCGTGACCTCTCCGGCAGCGAGGTCGACCGTACGGATCGCACCTCCCGGCACGATGGCACCGGGAGGCAGCCCCGTGATGGCGACCTCCGCCGTGCCCGGTGGCAGGCCACGGCTTCGGAAGCGTCCGTCCTCGACCACCTTCAACGCGCGGGACAGGCCGTCGCTTGCCGTCACGACGAGGTTGGCCAAAACGGGCTTCAGCGGGTCATCCGGTGTGCCATCCCCATTGCTGTCGAGAAGGACCCGACCCTTCAGGGCGGATGTCGGGGTCAGCGTGAAGCTCGCCGTCGACGCGCCATGTGTGGAAACGTCGACGTGGGCGCTCTTCGGCTCCGGGGTCCCATACACCAGCGGCACGGTCGCCAGATCGAGCGCCACGTCGTAGTGCCCCGGCGGCAGGCTTGCCCGGAACCGGCCCGTTTCGTCGGTTCGCAGCCGGTATCGGCCGACGCGGAGTTCCAGGCCGGGGACGCCCCGTCCCGCCGCGGTCACGGTGCCCGTGAGGGTTCCGCGGTCCCAGCCGCCGGCAACCTCCGTTGCGGTTGCCGGAACGGGGAGGTCGAAGGCGTACGTCGCTCCGAGGGTCGCGGACACCGCCCAACCGGATCCCTCCTCGCCGTACCCATATCGCACGCCCCCGGAGGCGGTCAGGCGGGCGGTGTTCCAGGGGATCACCGTCGAAGCGGATAGGCGCGCCTCCTGGGCCGACAGGTCCCACGACGCCCCGAGCAGCGCATCCGTTGCGCCGATCGGATGCTGGTATCGCGCGCTCAGTTGGCCGCCGAGCCGGTTCGTGTTCGGGTACCAGATGAGATCCGTCGTGATCTCCGCCCCCGACCGTGCCTGCGTCGATGACTGCAATCGGGCGCCCAGTTCGAGACCAGCCCCGATGTGGTCGATGACGAGGCCGCCGGTGTAGCGCGCTGCCCATCCGGAGGCGAGGCGATGCTGTGCCACCAGGCGCGCGTACGTCGCCGCGGTGCCCGCTTGCACCTGTACGCTCAGCGCGGCGGGAAGGCTCCAGGGTACCGTCGCGACGCTACCGACAGTCCACTGCGTTTCGGCTGTTGCCGACACGTCGACATCCACCGACGCGTAGCTTGCCTCGTCCTCGTGACGAACGGATGCGGAGGCCGACAGCACCGGTTGCCCGAGGCCCAGGCCGCGGGCGCGCGCCGTGAAGTAACCCTCGCGTTGAGTCGACGGCTCGTACGTTCGCGCCGTCCAGGAGGCTGCCACGGCGTTCTCGAGCCAGGCGGCCTCCAGAGAGGACGCGGTTCGCGCGAGTTCGATCGCGACGCGACCTGCCGCCCACGGTTGGCCGGTACGCAAGCCGCCACCCAGAGCGACGCTCCACGACGCCCAGCGACCCTGCGCAGCGACCATGCCCGAGAATCGGTCGGCGTCCACCCACCCGACGGCGGCTCCCACGGACCAGTGCGGCGCGCCGAACACGCCGCGGACGCCGACGTCGTTGGGACCGATGAGGTTGAACGGCGCCGGTCCCCACAACCCGACACGGACGCTCCACGGCGCGGTTTGGTCCACGCTGTCCACCTCCGCGAATGACCGACGCACATTGGCCGCGTCTAGCGACGCGTCGAGCACACTGAAGTCCGAAAGGGCGCCGCGCAGCGTGACCTGCCCACGGGCGTCGAGGGCGCTGGAGACAGCGAGGCTCGCCTGCCCGGTCACATGCTTCTGTGGTGGTGAAGGCACACCGAAGCTGATGACCGTTGTGGCTGCTCGCGCCGTCTGACCGGACTCGGTATCCGCGGTCACCACATAACGACCCGGCGTGTCATCGGTCAGCGGCACGCTTTGGGTCCCTCCCGGCGGTACATCGAGCGGGATGGAGGCCACCACCAGATCGTCCCTGCGCACCGTCACGGTTCCGCGCTCAGGCACGTTCCCGGCATTGACGATCGTGGCCTCAATGGTCTGGTCATCGAGCACGGCGCTCGCTGGAGCGTCGATTCGGACCAAGCTCAGCGCGGAGACCGTAATGGTGGTGCTCGCGGCCCAAGTGCGCGTGCTCGACGAGATCTCGAGCGTGATTCGGTCCCGTGTTCCCGCGGGCGCCGTCGACGGCACCTCGACCGTCACGGCTGCGAGGTTCGGCCGGGCGGACTGCAAGGCCTCAGCGCGCTGCGGGGTGAGGATGGTCCAAGCCTCTGCGGAGCTCGCGGTTAGGTCGGCGGTGATGTCCTCCGAGGCCAGCACACGAAACACCAGCGTCACGAACTCGCCGGGTGAGGCGAGTCGCTCCGAAGGTGCGGTGATCTCGATCGTCTGCGCCGCAGCCTGCATGGCAAGCAGGAACGCCAGGAGGATCGCGATGGGAGCCGCGAGCGCGAGGTAGCGACGGCGGGAGGTCGACATAGGCGTGTCCGGGCCAGGATACCCGAGCCGGGCCCGCCCGATCCGGCAACCACGGTCGGGACGGCCCGAGCCGCCCTACTCGATCTCGAACACGCTCGGCGCGGCCGGGTAGCTCCCCAGGAACTTCACGAACGCGGCCTTGCGCATCAGCGCGGTGATGGCGGTGGCCACCGGCGGGTCGTCGACGTGCCCCTCGATGTCGATGTAGAACAGGTAGCTCCAGGGCTTGTCGCGGCGGGGGCGTGACTCGAGCTTGCTCATGTTGATGCCCTGCTTGGGGAACTCCTCCAGGCAGGCCACCAGGTCGCCGGGGCGGTGGCGGGTGGCGAGCACCATGCTGGTCTTGTTGCGCTCGCTGACCCTGGGCTGTTCATCCGGGCCGAGCACGAAGAAACGGGTGTAGTTGAAATCCAGGTCCTCGATGTTCTCGGCCAGCACCTTCAGCCCGTACGCCTCGGCGGCCCGCTTGCTGGCGATGGCCGCCTTTCCCTGGCCGCCGTTCTCGGCCAGCACCTTGGCGGCCCCCGCGGTGTCGAAGTCGGTGACGGCCTCGAGGTGGTGCTTGCGGATGAAGCCCTGGCACTGTTGCAGCGCCTGGGTGTGGCTGTAGACGCGCTTGACGTCCGCCAGTTCCACCCCGGGCTTGGCCATCAGGTTGTGGTGCACCCGCACGATCTGCTCGCCCACCACGTGCAGCACGGAGTCGGTGAGCAGGTCGTAGGTCTGGTTGATGGACCCCGCCAGGCTGTTCTCCACCGGCAGGCAGGCGAACGCGCACTCGCCTCGCACGGTGGACGCGAACGCCTCCTCGAAGCTCGGGAAGCCCACGGCCTCCGCGTCCGGCGCGAACTTCAGGGCGGCTTCCTCGCTGAACGCGCCCGCCACGCCCTGGTAGGCGACGCGGACAGGGGGGGTGGATGCCATGGCGGAGAGTCTAGCATCGGCTCACGCCAGCGCATCAACCTCGCCACGCATCCCGGCCACGCGCTCATGCAGCTGCTCCAGCTCGGCGGAGAGGTCCCCGAGCCGGTCGAGCTCCGCACGGACGAAGCGGGTGTAGGGGCTGATGGAACCCGTGAGCTTCTCCTGCGAACGCGCCAGCTCGGCCTCGAGCTGGGCGCCGAGGCTCTCCTGCAGGCCCTCGCGCAGGGTCTGCATGTGGGCGCTGAGCTCGCGCTTGGCCTTGCGCCGTTGGCGGGGGAGCACTAGCAAGCCCACGCCCATCAGCGTCAACCCCAGGGTGATGCCCGTGATGTCGACCGCGGTGGTGGTGATGAGCGCCAGCACCGCGGCGCCGAGCCCGATACCGCCGATCTCCAACAACCCGGACTGGACCACGGCGCCCTGCAGCGACTCGGCCAGGCGCGTGGACTCCTCGCGTTGGTCGTAACCCTCCAACACCTTCCCGGAGCGCTCACGCAGAGCGCGGACGAGCGCCTGCCGGTCATACTGGAATCGCCCGCCCACCTCGCCGATGACGCGCTCGTCCTCCGAGGCGCGGCGCTCGTTGACGAAGACCATGACGTCCTCCCAGAGCTGCAGGTTGCGCGTGATGAACCAGTCCACCATGTCGCTGACCGCCACGTCGATCTCCTGGTCGGCGCCCTTCAGCACGCGATCCTGGAAGGCCCCGCGCACCCGCTCGGCGTTCACCAGGGTGAACAACCGGCGCAGCTGCACGGTGTCGTCGAAGAACGCGTGGCCCCGCTTCTCGAGCTCGAACAGGATGTTCTTGACGCGATCGAGATAGGCCGCGTACTCGTGGCGCATGTCCTTGCCGAACTGCTCGCGCTGCCGTTCGATCTCCTCCAGCGTTCGGCGGTCGTCGGCCAGGAGCTCGAGCCGGCGCCCGAGCACCTCGCGGTAGTGACCGGTGGTGCGCTTGGCCACGCCCAGCGGGGAGGCCAGCTTGAGCTTGAGGCGGTCGCTGCTGAGCCGGCCCGCGATGGCGCGCTCGAGCGCGCCCAGGCCGCTGGCCTGGATGCCCTCGGCGTCCCCGGCCATGCGGGCCTGGAAGGCGCGCTTGGCGCTTACGGGAAACACCTCGGGGGTCGTACCGAGCGTCTCCCGCGCGTGGTCGCTCACGTACGCGACGATCTTGTCTCGCTCGGCCTCGCTGTCGAGGATGTCGACCTTGTTGACGACCACCAGGACCTTCTTGCCCCACGAGGCGATCAGCTCCAGGAAGGCGCGCTCGCTGGCGGTGTACGGTCGGTCGGCGCTGGTGACGAAGAGCACCAGGTCGGCTCGCGGCAGGAACCGCTCGGTGAGCTCCTGGTGCCGCTCGATGATGGCGTTGGTTCCGGGGGTGTCCACCAGCGCCAGGTCGCGCAGCAACGGCGCGGGGAAGCTCCGCCTCACCAGCGCCGGGGTGTCCTCGCTCTCCGAGGGGCTCTCGGCGTAGGTCACCACGGTGATGCGATCCGTGGTGGGCGTGACGCCCTCGGGCATCACCCGTTCGCCCACCAGCGCGTTGAGCAGCGAGGACTTGCCGGCGTTGAACTCGCCGGTCACCACCAGCATGAAGATGCCGTCCAGGTCCCGCAGGGCGTTGCGCAGGTCGGCGAGGTGGTCGGCCTCGGCGTCGATGCGGCCCAGCAACGCCTGCAGGTCCGCCAGCAGCTCGCGCTCGCGCGCGACGATGTCGCGAGCAGCGTCGGAGACGTCGACATTCATGCCTTCGACGATACCACGCGGCCCCCCGGTCCCAGGACCGCGGTGGCGTGCCCATCGGCACGCGTGCGCCCGGCGGGAGCCGCGAAGGCGGCGGCCCGGGGTCGGCCCGCGCGCCATGTCGACGGGCCGCGGGCAAGGCGCCGCCGGCCGACCCTAGGAGAGGGCGAGCGCCGCGCCGACGGGCCGCAGGGCGGGGCGGCCGCGGGCGGCGGTAGACTGACGCGATTGAAGGGAGAACGCATGCCCGACACCGAGACCGCGTTCCAGCGCTTCCGCCAACGCATGGGGGTCCTGCGCGACCTCGCACAGGCGGCGGCGTTGCTGTCGTGGGACCAGAACACCTACATGCCCGACGGCGCCCATGAGGCCCGCGGGCAGCAGCTGGCGACTCTCGAGGCGCTGGCGCACGAGCGCATGACGGACCCCGACCTCGGCGGCCTCATCGAGGAGCTGGAGGGCGCCGGCTTGCCCGAGGACTCGGCCGAGGCGGCCATGGTGCGGCAGGCCCGCATCGAGTTCGATCGCGCCACCAAGCTGCCGGCCGACCTGGTGGAGGCCCTTACGCGGCATACGGCCAGGGCCCGGGCGGTGTGGGCGCGCGCGCGGCACGACGACGACTTCGCCGCCTTCGCGCCCGAGCTCGAGCGGATGCTGGAGCTCAAGCGCCGGCAGGCCGATGCGCTGGGCTACCAGGACCACCCCTATGATGCGCTCCACGACGTGTTCGAGCCGGGTTCGACGGCGGCGCGCGTCAAGGCGGTGTTCGAGCCGTTGCGCGACGCCACGGTGGAACTGGTGCGGGCCATCGGCGAATCGCAGGTGGAGGTGGACGACGCGCCCCTGCGCCAGGCATTCGACGAGGCGCTGCAGGAGCGCTTCGCGCTCGACACCGTTCGGGCGTTCGGCTACGACCTGGAGCACGGACGCCTCGACCGCACGGTGCACCCCTTCGCCACCTCGTTCAGCAAGTACGACGTGCGCATCACCACGCGCTACCAGCGGTCGTTTCTCAACACCGCGCTGTTCGGCACGCTGCACGAGGCCGGCCACGGCATGTACGAGCAGGGCATCGCCGACGCCTACTACCGCACGCCGCTGGAGGAGGCCGTCAGCCTGGGGGTGCACGAGTCGCAGTCGCGGCTGTGGGAGAACCTGGTCGGGCGGGGGCTGCCGTTCTGGCAGGGCGCCTACGGTCGTCTCCAGCGGACCTTCCCGGGGCAACTCGGCTCCGTGGACCTGCAGGCGTTCTACCGGGCGATCAACCGCGTGCACCCCAGCCTCGTCCGGGTGGAGGCGGACGAGGTGACGTACAACCTCCATATCATGATCCGCTTCGAGCTCGAGCTGGCGCTGCTCGACGGCAGCCTGGCGGTCGCGGACCTGCCCGCGGCCTGGAACGAGCGCTACCGGCTCTACCTCGGCGTCACGCCGCCGAACGATGCCCTCGGCGTCCTCCAGGATGTGCACTGGTCGGTCGGGCTGCTGGGGTACTTCCCGACCTACGCCCTGGGCAACCTGATGAGCGTGCAGCTCTTCGAGGCCGCCCGGGCCGCGAATCCGGACCTCGACGACGACCTCCGCGCCGGCCGCTTCGGTCCCCTGCTCGGGTGGCTGCGCGAGAACGTCCATGCGCATGGATCGCGCTACCATCCGGACGCGCTGCTGCAGCGGGCCACCGGCTCTGCCCTGGATGCGGCGCCCTACCTGCGGTACCTGGAGCGCAAGTACGGGGCCATCTACCGCCTCGGGTCGGCGACAGCGTAGCCGCGCGCGCTTGCGGCGCCGTCGGGGGTGTCGCTAGACTGAGCGGCATGGTTGCAGCGCCGCGGCTCGGCGACCAGCACCTGGCGGCCTTCATCGAGGTCGAGGGGCTGGAGGCGGAGCTCCACTACCCCGGGGTCCCCACGCCCACCGTGCCGGACGCCGCGCGCGCCCTGGGGGTGCCGCCCGAGTCCATCATCAAGAGCCTGTTGTTCGTCGCCGAGGAGCGCCCGCTCTTGGTCATCGCCGCGGGGGAGGTCCGGGTCGCCTACCGGCGCCTCGCCGAGGCGCTTGGCGTGTCGCGGCGACGACTGCGTCTCGCCTCACCGGACGAGACGCTGGCATGGAGCGGATTCCCGGTGGGCGCCATGCCGCCCTTCGGCCACCGCCGCCCGCTCGCCACGCTGGTCGACAGCGCCAGCGTGCCGCGCGACGGCGTGGTGTACGGCGGCGGCGGCACCGACCACGCACTGCTGCGCGTCTCGGTCGAGACGCTGCTCACCATCTCCGGTACGCGCTACCTGCCGTTGAGCGATGGCTGAGTCCCTGACCCGCGCGCATCACCACCGACGGCCCTTGTGGGGGCCGCCACCGTGGCCGGGAGCGTTGGCGCCCGGCACGAAGGAGACCATCGTCATGACGCACCCCCTCGTCCGCCTGCTCGCGATCCTCGCGTGCATGCTCACCCCGTTGGCCCTCGCCTCGATCGGGGAGGCGCCGGACACCATCGTGCAGGCCGTCGCGTCGTACCAGCCCGAGGCGGTGGAGGACGGCTGGCAGGCCGGTGCCGGGTTCCACTTCTCGATCGACGAGGCGCAGGGCCTGGCCCTGGCGGTCCACGGCGAGGGGAGTCTGGTGGACGCCAACGTGCGTTTCGTATCGGACCTCATCGGTGCCGCCAGCGGTTACGGCGACGGCATCGCCGGCCCCGCGGCCGAGTTCTTCCGGACCCGGGCCGGCGACCTGAGCGGACAGGGCGAGGCAGCCATCGGGGTGGAGGAGTACGTGCTTCGCTTGAGCGTCACGGGGGACGCCCCCTACACGCTGACCTTCACCCTGGAGCCCCAGCGCGTGGCCGACGGTGACTTCCCGCCCGCATCGCACACGCTCGGCCCGGTCGATGCGAAGCACGTGATCCGCGAGTTCTCCGACTTCCAGTGCCCGTTCTGTGCGCGGTTCGTGGCTCAGGTGTTCCCCACGATCGAGCAGGAGCTGCTGGCGGGCGGCGACGTGCGCTTCGAGTTCCATCACTTCCCACTGAAGACCATCCACCCCAACGCCGTGGCCGGGGCGGAGGCCGCCGAGTGCGTCACCGCCGCCAACGATCCCGAGGCATTCTGGACGTACCACGACGCGCTCTTCGCGAACCAGGACGCCTGGACCTCGCTGAGCGATCCCACCGACGCCCTCGTCACCCTGGCGTCGGACGCGGGGCTGAGCACCGACGGCGTGGCCCAATGCATCCGCGACGGTACCTACTCGGACGAGATCGAACAGGCCTACCAGGCGGCCGGCAGCGTCCTGCACCTGACGGGCACCCCCACGCTATTCGTCGACGATCTCAAGGTCGGCAACTACAGCGACATCGCCGCCTACCGCCGTCTCATGGCGCTGTCCGACGCCCTTCGCTCGGCCGCGACCGGGACGAGCGGGGGAGCCGGGAACTAACCGCGGTGCAGCGGCCACGAGGTGGGCCGGCCCGACGGGCGCGCCCGGGTGGAGCGCGTCGCCCTGGGCGGAGCTGATGGGGAGCTCGATGTTGCTCGCCGCCGTGGCTGCGCCGTTCGCCGGTGCCCTGCTGGCGCCGGTGTTAGGCCCCCGCCTGCGGGCGCGCAGCGGCTACCTGTTGTGGCTGGCGTTCCTGCCTGCGTTGCTGCTGGTCCGCCACGCTCCCGCCGTGCGGGGCGGCGCGGCGGTGCGTGCCGATGTCGCCTGGGTGCCGTCGTTGCACCTCTCCCTCGGGCTGCGGGCCGACGGCTTCGCCCTCCTGTTCGCCCTGCTGGTCGCGGCCATCGGCACCCTGGTGACGCTCTACGCCGCCTCCTACCTGGGTCCCTCGGAGCGCCACGGGCGCTTCTACGGCTACCTGCTCGCCTTCGGGGGCGCCATGCTCGGGTTGGTGTTGGCGGACAACCTCATCGCGCTGTTCGCCTTCTGGGAGCTCACCTCGCTCACCTCCTTCCTCCTCATCGGCTTCTGGGATAGCCGGGCCGCCTCGCGCGACGGCGCGCTCAAGGCGTTGCTCGTCACGGCAGCGGGGGGCCTGGCGTTGCTGGTGGCCGTGGTGTTGATCGCCCAGGGGGGCCACAGCGCCACACTCAGCGGACTCGACCGGGAAGCGCTGCGCGCCAGCCCCCTGCTGAGCCCGGCGCTGCTCCTGCTGCTGGTGGCGGCCTTCACGAAGTCCGCCCAGCTGCCCTTCCACCTGTGGCTGCCCACGGCCATGGAGGCGCCCACGCCGATCTCCGCCTTCCTCCACTCCGCCACGATGGTCAAGGCGGGCGTGTTCCTGGTGGCCACCTTCGGGTTCCTGCTGGTGGGCACCCCGTGGTCGCAGGTGGCCCTCTATGGGGGCCTCGCCACCATGGTGTGGGGCTCATACCTGGCGCTCAGGCAGACCGACCTCAAGGCCCTTCTGGCGTACTCGACGGTCTCGCAACTCGGCATCCTCATGGCGCTCTATGGCGCCGGTGACGCCTTCGCGGCCACCGCCCACCTGGTCAACCACGCGGCGTTCAAGGCCGCGCTCTTCCTCATCGTCGGCATCATCGACCATGAGACGGGCAGCCGCGACCTGCGGGTCCTCGGCGGCCTGGCGCGCCGGCTCCCTCTGACGTCGTTGCTGGCCGTGCCCGCGGCCCTGAGCATGGCGGGCCTGCCGCCCGCCGGGGGCTTCATCTCCAAGGAGCTGTTCTACGACGGCATGCTCCACGCGGGCACGCTGCCCATCGCCATCGCGGTGCTCGGCAGCATCATGACCTTCGCCTACAGCCTGCGGTTCCTCACCGTGTTCTTCGGGCCGTACCGGGCGGAGAACCCCGACATCCACCGCCCCTCGGCGGCCTTCTGGCTGCCGGTGGTGCCCTTGGTGCTGTTGGTCCTGGCCTTCGGCCTGGCGTGGCCCCAGGACACCGTGGCCGGCGCGCTCACGGCGCTGGCCGCCCCCACCTTCGGTTACGTCGCGAAGCCGCTGGCGCTGTGGCATGGACCCACCGTGGCGCTGGCGCTATCGGTGCTCACCTGGTTCCTCGGGACGGCCCTGCACCTCTCGCGCGGCGCCTTCCTACGCCTGCAGAGCGCGCTCATCCCTCGCTGGAACGCAAACACCGTGTACTACGCCCTGTTGTCGGGCCTGGAGTACGGCGCCGGTGCCGTCACCCGGCGCACGCAGGGCGCGTCCTTCGCCACCCACGTGCGGTGGATCGTGGCGGCGGTCGCGGCCGTGGGGGTCCTGGCCTGGCCCCTCGGTGGATTCCTGGCCCCGCAGAGCCTCAGTCCGGTCCCCGTGGACGTCGCCCTCGCCGGGGTGCTGGTGCTGGCGGCCATCACCGGCGTGCTGGCGACCGCATCGCGGCTTTCGGCGCTCATCTTCCTGGGCCTGGCCGGCGTCGCGTCCACGCTTCTGTTCGTGCTGCTTCGCGCCCCGGACCTGGCGCTCACCCAGCTGTTGATCGAGACCGTGACGGTGATCCTGTTCCTCTCCGTGTTCCGGTTCCTGCCGCGCATGCGTCGCTACTCGCGGCCGCCGTGGATCGTGGCGCTCGACGCGTTCGTGGCGCTCGGTGTGGGCGCCACCGTGTTCGGACTCCTGCTGGCCGTCCAGCAACCGATCGCACCGCGCATCGAGGACTTCTTCCTGCACTTCAGCAAGGTGATCGGCGGCGGGTACAACGTGGTGAACGTGATCCTGGTCGACTTCCGCGGGTACGACACGATGGGGGAGATCACGGTCCTGGCCGTGGTCGCGGTCTCCGTGCTGGCGCTGCTACGCGTGCGCGTGCAGCCGGATCGCGAGGCGTCCGCCGAGCGCGACGGAGCGGAGGAGGACGGGACGTGACACGCGGCAAGGGCCCGGAGGTGTTCTTCAGTACGGTGGCGACGCCGGTCGTGTTCGCACTCCTGGCGCTCGGATTCCACTTCTTCCTGCGCGGGCACAACGCGCCGGGTGGCGGCTTCATCGCCGGGCTCATCGTGGCCGTGGCGGCGTTGTTGGGCCGCATGGCGCGCGACCTGCGGCTGCTCAGGCTCCGCAGCGACCGGCTGGTGCCGATCGGACTGCTGGTCGCCCTCGCGACCGGGGCGGCCCCGATGCTCTTCGGGCGCCCCTTCCTCACCAGCGCCCACGGGCAACTCCGCGGCTCCGGTGGCGGATCGTTGGAGTGGGCCAGCGCCACCCTATTCGATCTGGGCGTGTTCCTGGTCGTGATCGGTACCACGATCACGATCATCGATCTGCTGGCGGAGCCCGGCGGCCTGGCGCGGCTGCGGGAGCCGGGTAGCGGCGGCGCCGACGCCGACGGGGAGGACGCCCGCCTCCGGAGCGGGCCCCCCTCGGACGAGGGGGGGAGGCGCTGATGGAGCTCGTGCTGCCGCTTCTCGCCGCGCTCCTCGTCGCGGCCGGGGTCTTCCTGGTGCTCGCGCGGGCGCTGATCCGCGTGATCCTGGGGCTGTCGCTCATCTCCTACGGCGTGAACCTCGGCATCCTCATCGCGGGCGCCGGCGTGCGACAAGACGCGCCTCCGCTGCTCGATGTCGCGGGCCCATACAACGATCCGCTGCCGCAGGCGCTCATCCTCACCGCCATCGTGATCGGCTTCGGGACCACCGCGCTGCTCCTCGTGCTGTCCGTGCGCGCCTACCAGGCGAGCGGCACCGACCACGTGCAGGAGCTCGCCGAGCGCCCGGATCCCGTGTCGCCACCGGTGGTGTACGCCGACCCGGAGCACCCGTCGGTCTCGCCCGAGATCGGCCCGGAGCGCGAGGAGGGGGGCGGCCCGTGAACGTGCTGGCGTTGCCCGTGCTGCTGCCGCTGTTCGGCGCCGCCGTCCTGCTTCTGGTGCGGCGCCGTCCGGCCCGGACCGCCGTGGCCGTGGCCGTATCCGCCCTCACCCTTGCCAGCGCGGTGCTCATCGCGGCCCGCGTCGCCGGGGGCGGCGTGCTGGTCGTCCAGATGGCTGCCTGGGCGGCGCCCTACGGGATCTCGCTGGTGGCCGACGGCCTCACGGCCGTGCTGCTGGTGGCGGCCAACCTGGTGGCGTTGCTGAGCGTCGTTCTCGCCGGCTCCTCCCTGCGTCACGCCCCGAGCCGCGGCAGGAGTGCCGTGCTCAACCGAGCCCGCGAGGCCTTCGGCATGCAGGCCCTGTTGCAGTTCCTGGTAATGGGCGTGAACATGAGCTTCCTGACCGGGGACCTGTTCAACCTCTTCGTGGCCTTCGAGGTCATGTTGATCGCCTCCTATGGGCTGTTGCTCATCGGCGGCGAGTTGCCGCAGCTGCGGGAGGGCTTCAAGTACGTGGTGATCAACCTCGTGGCCTCCGCCGTGTTCGTGCTCGCCGCCGGGATGGTCTACGGACTCGTGGGCAGCCTCAACATGGCGGACATCGCGCGCCGCGTCGCCGAGCACGGGCCGGACGCCCGCGTGACCCTGGTGGCGCTGCTGCTCGCCCTGGTGTTCGCCACCAAGGCGGCGGTGTTCCCGCTCGGGTTCTGGCTACCCAACAGCTACCCGGTGCCGCCCGCCGCGACCAGCGCGTTCTTCGGCGCCGTGCTCACCAAGGTCGGCGTCTACGCCCTGGTGCGTAGCTTCACGCTGATGTTCCCCGAGGAGCGCGGCATCGGAGTGGCCCTGTTGGTGCTCGCCGGCGTCACCATGCTGGTGGGCGCGCTGGGCGCCATCGCCCGCCAGCGCTGGCGCCACGCCGTGGCCTTCGCAAACGTGGCCAGCATCGGCTACCTGGTGGCGGCCGTGTTCAGTGGCACCCAGGACGGCCTGGCGGCCGGCGTGTACTACATGCTCAACTCCGTGGCCGGCATCTTCGCCTTGTTCGTCCTGGCGGCCCTGGCCGAGCGCATCGCCGGGCCCGGCTACCGCAACCCCGGGCACCTCGGCACCTACCCGCTGCTGGGGGCCGGGTTCTTCGTGTCCGCTCTGGCCGTGGCCGGCCTGCCCCCCACCTCGGGCTTCATCGGCAAGTTCGGGCTGGTGCGGGCCCTGCTGGGCGCAGGAGGTCCGGTGCGCGTGGCGGTGACGGTCGTGGCCGTGAGCGCCGGGCTGCTGCTGTTGTACGCCATGATGCAGATCTGGATGGGGTTCTTCTGGGGGGAGTCCGACGCCGTGCACAGGGTGCCGCAACCGCCCGGGATGCGGTTCGTGGCCGGGGCCGCCGTCAGTGTGCTGTTGGGCCTGGCACTGTTCGCGGGCCCGCTCTACCGGGCCGCGGAGGGGGTGGCGGCCCAACTCGACGGCAACGCCGCGTACCTCGAAGCGGTGTTGCGGCCCGACGCGCCACCACGCGAGGGGGGGTACTGAGCCGCCATGGCCGAGACGCTCGCCGTGTTCGGGATCGCGCTGATGTGGAGCTTCCTGAGCGGCCGCCTGACGGTCGGGAGCCTGGTGTCGGGCGCGCTCCTGGGACTGTTGCTGCTGCTGGTCGTGGAGCGCGCGCGGGAGCGCTCCTTCCCCCGCCGGCTGTTCGCCTTCGTGCGCTTCGTGTTGCGATTCCTGGGGGAACTGGTGGTGGCGAACGTGGTGGTGGCGCTGCTGGCCGTGCGGCCGCGGCCGCGCTTCCACCCCCACATCATCGCGGTGCCGTTGCGGCTGCAGAGCGACGCCGCGATCTCGCTGCTGTCCGCGGCCATCACGCTGCTCCCGGGTACCGTCGCCATGGGGGTGTCGGACGACCGCGCCCTGCTCTACGCGCACGCCATCGGCGAGGCCGACCCGCAGCGCTCGCGCGACAGCGTGACGCGCATCGAGACGTTGATCCTGAGGTTCATGTCGTGATGCGCCCCGGCGCCCGCTCGTCCGGGCGCGGAGCCGCGGCCCCCCGCCCGCCCTCGCGCCCCCGCAAAGGAGCCCGTTCGCCATGGTCCTGAACATCGCGATCCTGTGCCTGGCCGTGTCCGTATTGCTCGCCACCTACCGTGTGCTGCGGGGGCCGAGCTGGGGGGACCGCGTGACCGCCTTCGACTTCCTCACCGTGACGCTGGCGGTGCTCGTGGTCGTGGTGGCGCTGCGCACGGGCTACACGCCCTTCCTAGACGCCGCCCTGCTCATCTCCATCCTCGGATTCATGTCCACCGCGGCGCTGGCGCGCTACCTGCTGCGCGGCCGGGTGATGAAGTGACCGCGCTGGCGACACTCGCCCGCCGGGCGTCCTGGTGGGTGGTCCTCGCAATGACCGCGGTCGCCCGTGCGGCGGGGGAGAACGCGGCGCCCGCCGATCGCGGCGTCTCGCTGCGCGGCGACCCGCTGGCGGAGGGACTCATCCTCTTCGGCTGCGTGTTCCTGCTGGCGGCGGCCATCGGCGTGCTGCGCTTCCCGGACTTCTACGTGCGCCTGCATGCCTCCACCAAGCTGGTCACGCTCGGGGGCCTCGGCATCTTCGGGGGCGCGGCCATCGCGTTCGCGCCCGTGCAGCAGGTGCCGCGCGTGCTTCTCATCGCCCTGTTCTTCTTCCTGACGGCGCCGCTGTCGGGCTACATGATCGCGCGATCGGGGTACCTCCGCGGGCTCGAGCCCTACCGGGAGGACACCAGCGTCGACGACTGGGGCGCCCTCGGCAGCGAGGCGGAGGCCGCCGCACAGGACGCCTGAGGTTCGCGCGGTGTGCCGCTACGGTGCGCCGGGGATAGCATGGACGGCATGAAGCTCCCCGGCATCGACATCGACGACGGTATCCGGATCCTCCTCGACCTCCTCGACACACCCTCGCCAACGGGCTTCACCGACCAGGCGGTGACCCTGGTGGAGGCGGAGCTGGCCCGCCTGGGCGTGCGTTCGCGCCGGACGGCGAAGGGCGCGCTGCTGTGGACGCTGGAGGGCGGCACCGGGGCCACCCGTGCCGTGGCCTCCCATATCGACACGCTCGGCGCCATGGTCAAGCAGGTGAAGGAAAGCGGTCGCCTGAAGCTCTCCCCGCTGGGCGGTTACGACTGGGCCACGGTCGAGGGGGCGGAGTGCACCGTGCACCTGGTGAGTGGGGAACGGCTCGGCGGCACCATCGTGAACACGCGACAGTCCTCGCACGTCTTCGGCCCGGCGCTGCGGGAGCTCAAACGCGACGCCGAGGTGATGGAGGTGCGCCTCGACGTCGAGGCGGCCGACGCCGACGCCGTGCGGGCGCTGGGCGTCGAGGTCGGGGACGTGGTCTCCTTCGACAGCCGCCCGCGCTATACGGAGACGGGCTTCATCAAGGGGCGGCACCTGGACAACAAGGCGGCGGTCGCGGTGTGTCTGGCGGTGACGCGGGCGCTGGTGGAATCGGAGGTGAGGCCCGACGGACGCGTGCACTTCTTCGTGTCGAACTACGAGGAGGTCGGCCACGGCGCGGCGACGGGCATCCCCGAGGACACCGACGAGCTGCTGTGCATCGATATGGCCGCGGTGGGGGAGGGGCAGGCCAGCCGGGAGCAGGACGTCACGCTGTGCGTCAAGGACTCCGGCGGCCCGTACGATCGCGGCATGGGGCTGCGGCTTCGGAGGCTCGCGCGTGAGGCGGACATCCCGCTGCGCGTCGACGTCTACCCGTACTACGCCTCCGATGCGACCGCCGCCTGGCGGGCCGGGGGAGACCACCGGGCAGCGCTGATCGGGCCCGGCGTGGACGCGTCCCACGCCTTCGAGCGCACCCACCGGAGCGCCCTGGAGCGCACCGCAGCGCTGACGGCCGCCTACCTGCTGGCCCCCGTGGTGCCGTGAGACGCGCCCAGCACGGACGGTCCGCCCTGGACCCGCGTCCCTCGCGTGAAGTAGACTGACGACAATGCATGAGTATCCGAGCTTGGTGTGGCATCTGAAGAACACCCAGCTGTTCGAGGATCTGTCCGCGGACGAGCTCGAGCAACTCTCGCGCATCACGCCGTACAAGCGCTTCTCGGCCGGCGAGATCATCTATCACATGGAGGACCCGGCCGACGCGCTGTACTTCATCCGCGACGGCATGGTGAAGATCTCGATGTACTTCCCGAACGGCAAGGAGATGATCCTGGGGCTGCTCGGGCAGTACGACATCTTCGGCGAACTGCTGCTGCTCGAGAGCGAACGGCGGCCTAATCAGGCCGAGGCGGTGGTCGACACCACCCTCATCGTGATGCCCGAGGAGGACTTCCAGCGTTTGCTGGTGCAGTACCCGAAGATCGCCATGAAGTTCATCCAGGTGATGAGCACGCGCCTGTGGCAGGCGCAGCAGTGGCAGGCGGAGGTCGGCGCCTTCGACGCGCCAGGTCGGCTCGCCAACCTGCTGTTGCGGCTCGCCAAGGACTTCGGCGTGGAGGGCGACCGGGGCACGGTCATCGACCTCAACCTGACGCAGCAGGACCTGGCCAAGATGATCGGCGCCACCCGCGAGACGGTCAGCCACTGCCTGGCGCGCTTGCTGGAGTACGGCGCCGTGCGCCGGCGCCGGGCGCCCATCACGGTGCAGGTGGACCGCCTACAGCAGTTCCTCGACGAAGCCAGCGAGTAAGGTCTTTCCGGGCGAGCACCCGCCGGCCGGGTCCTGGGTCGCCGTCCGCCTAGGCCGCGGGGCCGCCGCCGTCCGCGGGGCCGGCGCCGGTCGAGCGCGTGTCCTGGCCGGCCGGCTCGGTAGCGGGCGTCCCTTCCCCTCCGCCGCCGGTGGGGGCTTGGGCGGGACGGTCGTGCACCATCGCGATCACCGCGCTCCCCGCCTCAGGCGGCGTGCTGCGGTCGCTCAGCACGCGCACGCGCTTGGCCTCCACCGCGAAGAGCGGCAGGGCGTCCTCGCCGTAGCGTTGGCGGAACGCGTCGAAGTCGAAACGCTCCGTCAGATCGGTGCGCTTGACCTCCGCCCCGGCCGCGAGCAGCTGCTGCATGCGACCGTAGGTGACGTCCTCGCCGCCCAGCAGGCGGCCGCGCCGCTCTCCGCCGAGGCGTCGGCGCTCGTTGCGGCTCCGCCCCGGCGCGAGCTGGTAGACGTTGTTGGTGCCGAACTCGCGTCCGTACTTCAGGGCGGTCAGGGCGTTCGCCTCGTCGTTGGAGGTCAGCGCCAGGAGCCTTCCGATGCCAGAGAGGCGCAGCTCATCGTCACTACGATCGGAGAGCAGGCTGCCGTAGTACGCCGGCAGCCCGTCGGCACGCGCCGCCGTCACGTTGGACCAGTTGGTGTCCGCCAGCAGCACGGGTAACCCCTGGTCCCGCAACGCCGTGCCGAGGTTGCGCGCGAGCGCGTGCGCACCGAGGATCAGGAAGCCCTGGGGGTCCGGGTCGGCGACCCCCAGGCGCACGCCCAGCGGGCGCGCCGTCAGGCTGGCGAGGAGCACCGTGCCCACGATGACCACGAACACCAGCGGAACCAGGCCGTCGGCGCCCTCGAAGCCGGCGCTGGTGAGCTTGGAGGCGAACAGCGAGCTGACCGCGGCGGCCACGATGCCGCGCGGGGCGATCCACGACAGGTAGAGCTTCTCCGGGGTGGTCAGCGGCGAGCCGACGCTGCTCAGGAACACGCCAAGGGGGCGCACGATGAGGATGAGGATGGCCAGCACCGCAAGGCTCGGCAGGGTCACCGCGGAGAGGAAGGCGCCCAGCTCGATGTTGGCCGCCAGCACGATGAACAGCATGCTCACGAAGAGGACGGTGAGGTCTTCCTTGAAGCTGAGCAGGGCGCCGATGTTGGGCACCCCGACGTTGGCGACCAGCATGCCCATGACTACCGTGGCCAGCAACCCGGCCTCGGAGGCGAAGGCGTTGGCCACGGCGAAGGTGCCGAACACCAGGGCGAGTGAGGTGACGTTGATGAGGTAGTCCGGCACGGCACGGCGCCGCAGCAGCCATGCGAGCAGGGCGCCGCCCAGCATCCCCGCCGCGGTGCCGGCCAACAGGAACTGCCCCATCAGCACCAGCGTGCGGCCGAGGGCGAGCTGGCGATTCTCGAGCAACAGCACCTCGAACACCAGCACCGCCACCATGGCGCCGACCGCGTCGATGACGATGCCCTCCCACTTCAGAACGTTGGCGACGCGCTGGTGGGGGCGCACGATGCGCAGCAGCGGCCCGATCACCGTCGGCCCCGTGACGATGACCAGGGCGCCGAAGAGCGACGCCAGCGCCGGGCGCAGGCCGCCGATCCAGTGCGCCGCGGCAGCGGTCAGCAACCAGGTGGTGAGCGCGCCGACGGTCACGAGGCGCAGGACCACGCGGCGAGTGTCGCCGAGCTCGCCGATGCGAAGCGTGAGCCCTCCCTCGAACAACACCAGGCCGACGGCCAGGGAGACCGCGGGGAACAGCAGATCCGGGCCGAAGGCCGTCATCGGGCGGATCCAGCCCAGCACCGGTCCGGCCAGGAACCCGATGCTCAGCAGCGGCAGGATGGCGGGCAGTCGGATGCGCCAGGCGAGCCATTGGGCACCCGCGCCGAGCGCGATGATGACGGCGATGGCGAGGGCGGGGCGGGCGGCGAGCAGGTCGTGCATGTTCCCGCCAGTGTGACACGACGCCGGCCAGACACCGCGACCCGGGTCGCGGTGTCTGGCCGGCTCAGTAGGCGATGCGCTCCAGTAGTGCGCCCAGCAGCGTCCGCCGGTGGGAGAGCTGCGCGTGCACCAGCAGCACGGGGCACTCCAGCCGGTCTGCCAGGCGGTGGGCGAGGTCCTCCCCCAGGCGTGTCCTGAGCAGGCGGTGGACGGTGGCCCCGAGGATGGCGAGGTCGGCGCCGCGCGAGAGCGCCACCAGGGCTCCGGGCGCGTCGTCGGAGCGGCGGATGTCGCTCTCCACTCGCACCGCACAGAGCGCCCCGAGCTCGCCGTGGTAGCGCCGCAGCGCCTCGAGTTGGGCGCTCCTGGCGGCGGGCGGCACGACGTGGACGAAGCGGATGCTGGCGTCGTGCGCGCGGGCGATGCGGCTCGCGAGGTCGACCTTGAGGGCGTCGAAGGGCCCGCCGGTGCCCATCACCAACACCTCGCGCACTCCCCGGATGGGGCGGGGACCCAACACCGCGACATTGGTGCCGCTGCGGTCCATCAACCAGCCCGCATCGCGGCTCAGGGGGCGCAGGGTACTCGCTGCCCGGATCTCGTCGCTGAGGATGAGGTCGATGCGGCGATCGCGGGCGATGTGCGCCACCCCCTCCTTCCAGTCGTGCCCGACCACCTCGCCGACGTGCAGCCGCGCGCCCACGGGCGCCAGTGCGTGGCGCACGCGGCTCTCGAAGGCCTCGTCCTCCGCGCCGTGATCGCCCGCGATGGTGGCGAGGTCCACCTGCTCCGGGACCTGGACCAGCCGCACCACTCGCACGGTGTCGCGCGGACCGGTGAGCATGCCGGCGAGGCGCAGCAGCTCCGTCTCGCGGTCGGGTGGCAGTCGCGGGTGCACGGGCACCAGCAGCCGTTGCGTGGCGCCGGCATGCAGCGCCGCGCGCGTGCGCCCCACGGCGGTGCTGTCGGTGGAGCGCCGCAACGCGGCCAGGGCGACGCCCTCGCGCTCGGTGCGCGGGCGTCCGTAGACGCGGAACCATGCCAGGCCGATCAGGACGATGCCGATGGCGCCCACGATGGACAGCCAGCCCATCTGCGTGATCAACACCAAACCCGCCACGATCCCGCCGAGCTGGACCCACGGGTAGCCGGGCGAGCGGAAGGTGGGGCGGTAACCCGGCACCTCGCCCTCCCGGAATGCGATCAGGGCCAGGTTGACGAAACACAGCACCAGGATCTGGAAGGCGCTGGCCAGCTTTGCCAGGTCGACCACCGGCACGAAGGCGATGAGCAGCAGCAGGGCCACGCCGGTCAGCGAGATGGCGGCGATGGGGGTGCCGAATCGCGGGTGCACGCGCTGGAACAGGGCCGGCGCCAGCGCCCCCCGGCTCATGGCGAAGGGGTAGCGCGAGGAGGACAGCACGCCCGCGTTGGCCATGCTCGTCAGGGCGGCGACCGCCGTCACGGCGATGACGACCTCGCCCGCTACGCCCAGGACGTCCTTGGCGGCCAGCGCCATCGGCGTGAGGGTGAGGTGCAACTCGGCCGCCGGCGAGGTGCCGACCATGACGAAGATCAGCGCGGTGTACAGCGCCATCATGCCGATGATGCTCAGCAAGATGCCGAGCGGGATGTTCCGCCCCGGGTGCCGCACCTCCTCCGCGACGCTGGCGATCTTGGTGACGCCCGCGTAGGACACGAAGACGAAGCCCGTGGCCGCCAGCAGGCCGCGGGTGCCGTGGGTGAGCAGGGGCTCGAAGCGTGCGGCATCGACCATCTCGGCGCCGCGCAGCACGAAGATCACCAGTACGGCCACGACGGCGGTGACCACGACGGCCTGCAGGCGCCCGGTCTGCTTCACGCCCAGCATGTTGATGGCGAGCACGCCGAGGCCCAGGGCGAGGGCGATGGGTTTGGTCGGTAGGTTGCTGAACAGCAGCAGGTACGCGCCCAGCCCGACCAGGGCGAAGGCGCTCTTGAGCACGAGCGAGAACCACACGCCGATGCCGGCCACGGTCCCGAGCATCGGTCCCAGCGCCCGGTCGACGTAGAGGTAGGTGCCGCCGGCCTCCGGCATGGCGGTGGCCATCTCCGACTGGCTCAAAGCGGCCGGCATCACCACCAGGCCGGCGAGCAGGTAGGCCAGCATCACGCCCGGCCCCGCGATCTTGGAGGCCAGCCCCGGCAGCACGAAGATGCCGCTGCCGATCATGGCCCCCACGCTGATGGTGATCACCGCATAGAGGCCGAGGTCGCGTTCCAGCCGCCGGACCGTCATCGGTGGGCTCGCGGGGGTCGTCCGTCTTCGGGCGCTGGTGGATGCAACGTCGCGGGCAAGGCGGCCTCCTCGGAGTGGTGACCCCCATGCTACTCCGGATGCCGCGGGGCGGCCATGCTACGCTGGCCCGCGACCATGACCGAACCCAAGCGATTCCTCGTGAGCACCGACCACGGCGAGGTGCTCGTGAGCGTGAAGCAGGGCGGCAGCGGCCTGGACGCCGACCTGCTGTCGTTCGAGATGGCCTCGGGCGGCGCGGCGGAGCCCTCGATGACCACGCCGCTGCGGGCCTTCGCCGCCAAGATGGTCGACCTCATCGAGGCCCAGGGCTTCGGAGACTTCCGGGGCGGGGAGCGCATGCGCGAGATGCTGGTGCGCGAGAAGGCCACGGCCGATCTGCGTCGCATCGAGCGGTTCGCGCGGGAGCACGCCGCGGGCTGAGAGCGTCTCCCGGGTGCGCCGGCCGATGGAACCGCCGGCGCCCGGGGACCGGGCGCCGGCGACGGCGTGACGAAGATACCGGTGGGCCCACCTGCGGCGGACCGCCGGGGGCGCCCGGAGCGGCGCGCGGGAGCTCAGCCCTCGTCGTCCTCCAGATCCTCCTCGATCACGTCGCCCAGATCCTCCAGCAGATCCTTGTAGAGCGACAGCGCGAACTGGCGCACGGCGGCGCGGGCGTCCTCCCCGCGCAGGTGGTCCGCCACGCGGCGTTCCGCGACGTGGACGGTTGCGGCCAGCACGTCCTCGAACATCGGCCACGGGCCCTCGAAGGGCTCGTCGTCGACCGGCGCGTGCGCCGCCGCGGCGACCGGGGCCCGCGCGGCGACCGGAGCCTCCGCCTGTTCGGGGATTCCGGAGTCCTCCAGCGCGAGCAGCGCTTCCTCGGCGGCGCGCCGCTCGGCCTCTCGCTTGTTGGTTCCCTGGCCGGTGCCGATGACTTTGCCGTCGACCAGCACGTCGCACAGGAAGGTGGGTTGATGGTCCGGACCGGTACGTTCGCTGCGGAAGTCGGGCTTGTCCTGCCCGGACTTCTGCAGGCGTTCGATCAGGACGCCCTTCGGATGAGCCATGCGTCCTCCTCGTGAACACGTTCGGTGTGTTCCTCAAGGCAGCTGCCGGGCTCCCGCCGGGCGTCGAGCGCACACCCGCCTGGTGGGGCAGTGTGGGTGCACCCGATCCGCCCTGGCACGAGCCCGGCAGCTGCCAGGTCACGGTACCACGCACATCGTGGGGTAGAGTATGTGCCATGGTCCGGCTACTCCTATGCGACGACCACGCCATGTTCCGGCAAGGCCTGCGCAGCATCCTGGAAACCGAGGAGGACTTCCGCATCATCGGGGAGGCCTCCACCGGTCGCGAGGCGGTGCGCTACGCGTTGGAGACGCGCCCGGATGTCGTCCTGATGGACATCCAGATGCCCGAGCTGGACGGCGTCGCCGCCACCAAGGCGGTCCTCGCGGAGCGGCCCGAGGCCAAGGTCATCATCCTGACCATGTACCGCCAGGACAAGTACGTCTTCGAGGCGATCAAGGTCGGCGCCCGCGGCTACATGCTCAAGGACGCCGACGCCAACGACCTCATCGACGCCATCCGGCGCGTGGCGGCGGGGCAGACGCTCCTCAACGCCGAGATGGCGGCCTCCATCCTCGACGAGTTCCGCAAGGTGGGCGAGCTTCCCGAGCACCCGGACCACAAGATCAGTGAGCTGACCGAACGCGAGGAGGACATCCTGCGCCTGCTGGCGCAGGGCGCCTCCAACCAGGAGATCGCCCAGTCGCTGGGCGTGAGCGAGAAGACGGTGCGCAACCGGCTCTCGGAGATCTTCAGCAAGCTACGCCTGAACAACCGCACGCAGGCGGCCCTCTACGCGTTGCGCGAGGGTATCGCCACCCTGCAGGACAACGGCTGAGGTGAGCGCCCGCTTCCGCGCCGCCTGCGGCAGGGAGGCCGACGGGCCGGACGACGAACGGGAGTTGGCGTACCGAGAGCTTGCCTACCCGGAGTGCCCGTCGTGCCCGGCCCGCATCGTCCCGGACACGGGGGTGGCGCCGTTCTGCCGCTGGCGTAGGCAGCCGGCCCCGGCGTCGCCGTGGGAGGCGCTCCAAGGCGGCGGGCTCGAGAGCACATGAGCGAGGATCTGGGCACGGCGCTGGTGCGTCACCTCAGGACCATCACGGAGACCACGGCGCCCCCGTTCGAGGAGTCGCGCCGGGCGGCGCTGGTGGCGAGCGCGTGGCGGCGCGCGGGTCTCGAGGCGCGCATCGACGAGGTGGGGAACGTGGTGGCCGCGGTGCCCGGGGGTCGCGGTCCACGGCTCGTTGTGGCGGCACACCTCGACACCGTGTTCGGGCCCGAGGTGCCGGTGCAGGTGCGCCAGGACGGCGAGCTGCTGCGTGCGCCGGGCATCGGTGACAACAGCGCCAGCCTGGCCGTGCTGAGCGTCCTGGCGGAGCGGCTCTCCGAGGTGCCGGACGAGGAGCGGCCGCGACTGACGCTGGCGGCCACGGTCGGCGAGGAGGGGTTGGGGGACCTGCGTGGCGCCCGGCACCTGGTGGCGCAGTCAGATGGTCGGGCCGACCTCTTCGTGGCCCTCGATGGTCACCTCGGCACGGTGGTGGCGCACGCCGTCGGCTCGAAGCGCTACGAGGCGCGCATGAAGGGCGCCGGGGGGCACTCCTGGGGCGACTACCCGGCGGCCAGCGCGGTGCACGCCGTCGGCGAGGCGATCCACGCGCTTACACGGCTGCGGGTTCCCGAGGAGCCGCGCAGCACACTGAACGTGGGTCAGGTATGGGGGGGCACGAGCATCAACGCCATCGCCGAGGAGGCCGGCTTCAACCTCGATCTTCGGAGCGTGGACGGCGGCGTGCTCGAGCAGCTCGCCCGGGAGGCGCGCCGCGCCGTGTTGCGGGCGGCGAGGCGCCACGGCTGCGCCGTGGAGCTGAACCCCGTCGGCGACCGCCCGGCTGCGGCGGTGGACAATGCCGTGCTGGTCACGGCGGCGCGGCGGGCGCTGGAATCGGCCGGCGTCCCGGTGAGGGTGGTGGCCAGCAGCACGGACGCCAACGCCGCCATGGCGGCGGGGTTGCCGGCCATCGCGTTCGGTGTGTACCGCGGAGGGGACGCCCATCGCGCGAGCGAGTGGCTCGAGCCGGGGTCGCTGGAGCCGGGCTACCGGGCGTTGCTGGCGCTGCTCGCCGAGCTCGCCCGGGGGTGAGCAACTACCCGGCGGGACACGGGCCGCCCGACGGTCCTGCGCAATGACGCACAGGTTGCCCGACGGTCCTACGACACGACGGACGGGCCGCGCGACGGCACTACGTCGTTACCGACGGCGCCCCCGACAGTCCTACGGGACGGCGCGCCGCTGGCGCCGTGCCTCCAGCGCCAGGGCGTCGACCTCCTCGTTCTCGCTGTGGCCGGCGTGGCCCCGCGTCCACGACCAACGCACGTCGTGCCGTGCCGTCAGATCGAGCAGTGTCTCCCACAGGTCGCGGTTCTTCACGGGCTGACGCGACGACGTGCGCCAGCCGTTGCGCTGCCATTTCTCCAGCCAGCCGTCCGTGAAGGCCCTCTTGAGGTACTGGCTGTCGGTCACCAGCCGCACCTCGCAGGGGTTACGGAGCGCCTCCAACACGCGCACGGCGGCGGTGAGCTCCATCCGGTTGTTGGTGGTGTCGGCCTCGAATCCGCTGGCGCGCTTGCGCGCGCCGTTGTAGGTAAGCAGGTACGCCCAGCCGCCGTCGCCGCTCTGCGTCTCGCAGGAGCCGTCGGTGTAGGCGGTGACGCGCTTCTTGGGGCCTGGCATCGGCGCATGCTACCCCGCGTACCCCCCGCGGGCCAACCGTCCCGGTGCCTCGAGCGCGCTCGTGGGGCGCGAGGGTTGAACGAGGCTTGAACACGCGGGATCGCGTCTGGGGGGAGAGACATGTGTTCACGTCGCGGTTGTGGGCGGCCCTACGCTTGACTATGTTCAAGGTTTGTTCTATATTGATCTCAAGGTTGAACAGAGTCTATACAATGGCTCCGGAGATGACACCATGATCAAGAGCGGCAAGTACACCGTCAACGAGGTCGAGGAGCGGACGCAGATCCCGGCCGGCACGCTCCGGCAGTGGGAGAGGCGGTACGGCGTGCCGCTCCCCGAACGTTCCGAGTCGGGTTACCGCCTCTACAGCGAGGACGACATCCGCTGCATCGATGCCATGAAGCGCCACATCGCCGACGGCGTGCCCGCCTCCCGCGCCGCGGAGCTCGTGCGCCGCGGCGGGCCGCCCGAAGGCACCCCCCAGCCCGCCGACCATTTCCGCGACCGCCTGGTGCGCGCCTTCGTGGACCTCGACGAGGACGAGGCCGACCGCGTCATCGGCGAGGCCCATGCCGTGCACCCGGTGGAGTCGGTGATCAACGACGTCCTGGCGACGGCGATGGTGCACATCGGCGACATGTGGCACGACGGCACCCTCAGCACCACCACCGAGCACTTCGCCTCGAGCTACGTCCAGGGGTGGCTTCGCCACCTCCTGAGCCTGGCCGCCAGCCACCGCTTCGGGCCGGCCGTGGTGGTGGCCTGCGCTCCGCACGACCAGCACGAGCTCGGCCCCCTGATGCTGGCCGTGCTGCTGCGGCGGGCCGGGTACCAGGTCTACTACGTCGGCGCCAACACCCCGGTCGAGGACCTGCACGCCATGGCGCGAGGACTGGGCGCGGCCTGCGTCATGATCGCGGCCTCCACCATGGACTCCGTCCGCGAGCTCCAGAACCGCCGGGGGTACCTGAGCGACATGGCACCGTTGCTCGTGCTCGGAGGGGCGGCCTTCGACGACGACCCAAGCCGGGCGGAGGAGCTCGGCGGGACCTACCTCGCCGGCACCGTAGGCGAGGCCGTCCGTCGCTTCTCCACCATCTTCGCCGAAAGCGCGGGGTCCCATCCGTGAGTCGTCGCACGTCCTACCCGCTGGCCGCCGCGTCTGACGCCACCACGGCGCCACCGGCCGGCATCCATCCGACCCGGACCGCCCCAGCGGCCCTCGGCCCCCAGACACCAGACCCCGCGTGGACACGCGGAGACCTTTCCGGAGGAGCTAGCATGGACCGATTCGACCGCACGTCCGTACGCGACAGCAGGCCGTTCACGGCCCAGAGCCAGACCCTGAGCTACCAGCGGCGCCAGACGCTATATCTCCACGGTGACCCGGCGCAGTCGGTGTTCCGTGTCCGCGACGGGCTCGTGCGCATCACGCGCATGACGCCCGAGGGGCGGACCCTCACGGTGCGCCACGTCATGCCCGGGGACTTCTTCGGGGAAGAGGCCTTCATGAACGGCGAGCGCGACGAGATCGCGGAGGCCCTGACCAACGCCCAGATCGAGGCCATCGACCCGGACCTCATCAACGCCGGCGACCTCATGCACATCACGCGCTCGCTGTCGGACCAGATGCGGCGTCTGATGGACTACGAGTACCACCTGCAGACCGGCGACCTGCGGCAACGCGTTGCCCGCTACCTCCTCAACCTCTCCGCCACCCCGCTCGCCAGCGCCGACGAGCACGGACGCGCGCGCGTCTCCGCCACCCACGAGCTGGTCGCCGAGGGAACCGCCAGCACCCGTGAGAGCGTGTCGAAGATCATCACAGAGCTCCGCAGTGAGGGGCTCATCGCGTCCGGGTACCGCAGCATCGTGCTGCTCGATGTCGAGGCGCTCGAGGAGATCTCCGAGGGTCTGTGAGCCTCAGTCCCGCGACGCCAGCACGACCATGGCCGTGGCGTGCGCGCGGGAGTGCGATAGCGACAGATGCGCCCGCCACCCCTCGCGGTGCATCTGTTCGGTCAAGCGAGGCGCCGTCCGCAACTCGGGACGGCGGCCTCGCTTGTCGACCCATACGTCGCGCCACCCGAAGCTCTCGGGCCAGCACTTCTGGAACGCCTCCTTGGCGGCGAAGCGGGCCGCCAGTCCCGGCACGGGGTCCCGGCGCCCGCGCATCTGCTCGAGCTCGACCGCATGGAAGTGGCGCTCCAGGAAACGCTGCGGGTGGCGCGCCACCAGGCCACGGATGCGGTCGATCTCTACCAGGTCGATGCCCACGGCGACGATCACGAGCGCTCCGGCACCAGTTCCAGCACGCCGGAGGCGGTCGCCACGAAGGCGCGCGCCGCCATGCCGAGGAAGAGGCCGTGCTCCACTACCCCGGGCAGCGCTCCCAGCGCGTCGGCCAGGCCCGGCGGGTCGAAGGGCGCCTCGAAGTGGCAGTCAAGCACCAGATTGCCGTTGTCCGTACGGTAGGGTTGCTCCCCCAGCAGGCGCAGCACCGGCCGGGCGCCCAGTTCGCGCAGGCGTTGGCCGGTGCGCCGCACGCCGAATGGCAGCACCTCCACCGGGACCGGGCTGCGCTCGCCGAGCCGCGTGACGCGCTTGCGATCGTCACCGATGAGCACGAAGCGGCGTGCGGCCGCCGCCACGATCTTCTCCCGGGCCAAGGCGCCGCCCAAGCCCTTGATGGCGTCCAGCGCCGGCGTGACCTCGTCCATGCCGTCGACATCGATGTCGACGCCCTGCTCCCCGAGTTCGGTGAGCGGTATGCCATGGCGCCGTGCCAGGGTCTGTGTGCCGTCCGAGGTCGGCACCCCGGTGACGTCGCGCAAGGCGCCGTCGCGCAACCGCTCCCCCAGCCCCTCGACGAAGTACCGGGCCGTGCTCCCTGACCCCAGGCCGACCGTCGTGGCGCTCGTTACCAGGTCGAGTGCCCGCAGGGCGGCCTCGCGCTTTCGCATCTCCAACTGCTCCATCGGAGTTCCTCTCGACGCGCCGGCCCCGGCGCGCGCCATAGTGTACCGCCCGCCCACGCCGCGTCCCGGGCGCGGGGCGTCCGCGCCGACGCCGGGTAGACTGGGCGCGTGATTCCCATCCTGCTCGCCAGCGCCTCCCCCCGCCGACAGGCCCTCCTGGGGCAGATCGGTGTGCGCTTCGAGGTTCGGTCCACGGACATCGACGAGACGCCCCACCAGGGCGAGGGGGCGGCGGCGCTCGTGGCGCGGCTGAGCGCCGAGAAGGCCGCCGCCGCCGGCGCCGGGGGTGACACCCTGGTGGTCGCCGCCGACACCGTGGTGGTGCTGGACGGCCGCATCCTCGGCAAGCCGCGCGACGCCGACGACAACGTCGCCATGCTGCGACGCCTGGCGGGGCGCGAGCATCGCGTGCTGACGGGCCACACCCTCCTGCGCGGGGGGGAGCGACGGTGCTTCGTCGAGGACACCGGGGTCGTGATGCGGTCCGCGGAACGCGCGGAGCTCGAACGCTACGTGGCCAGCGGCGAGGGCGCCGACAAGGCGGGGGGATACGCCATCCAGGGGCGCGGCTCCGCCCTGGTGCGGCGCATCGACGGCTGCTACTTCAACGTGGTCGGGCTGAGCGTGGCCGGGGTCGTCGAGGCGGCACGAGGGCTGGGGGTCGCCCTTGTCTAGCCTGCTACGCGCCTGGTACGTGCTGCTCGCGCTCGGGCTGCTCACCTTCGCCTTCACCGCCTTCGTCGGCCGCGTGCCCGCCGACCTGAGCGCGGCGGTCGCCCTGCCGCACAACCTGCTCTACCGCACCGGCACCAACGTGCGCATCACCCTGCAGGACATGCTCGACAGGCGCAACCTGCTGGTCGAGGTGGGCGACCTGCGGCAGCGCGTGGCGGCCCTCGAGCAGGACAATCGGGACCTGGAGCTGCGCGTGCAGCGCCTGCGCGAGGTGCTCGCCGTCCGGCAAGAGCAGTCCCCCGGGGTGGTGACCACCGCGCCCGTCATCGGCGGCAGCCCCGGCCCCGCGCTTGCCCGGCTTACGCTGGGCAAGGGGACGCGGAGCGGTGTGCTGGCCGACATGCCCGTCACCATCCCGAGCGGCCTGGTGGGCATCGTCACGGACGTGGCGGGCGGCACCGCCGTGGTGCGCACCGTGGTCGACCCGCAGTCGCGCGTGGGCGTGACGGTCCGGGGCAAGGGGGGGCAGGGCATCGCCATCGGCGAGGTGGGCGGCGGCATCCGCGTCACCCGCTTCATCCTCGACCAACCGGTCGAGGTGGGCGACGAGGTGGAAACGTCCAGCTACGGGGGGCTGTTCCCCAACGGCGTGCTGGTGGGGGTGGTGGAGGAGGTCCTTCCACCAGATCCCAACGAGCTGCGCCGCAGCTTCCTGGTGCGGCCCGCCGTGGACCTCTCCACGCTGCGCGAGGTCGTGCTGCTCGCCCCTCAGTGACGGCCGACCGCGCTGCGACGGGGGCCTCAGCGCACGACGAAGCTCACCAACCGGCCCGGCACCACGATCTCACGGGCGACCTCCCCGGCCTCGAGGTAGCGTGCGACGTTGCTCTCTGCGCGCGCGGCGGCCAGCACCGCCGCCTCGTCGGCGTCCGCGGCCACCTCCACCTCGCCGCGGAGCTTGCCGTTGACCTGCACCGCGAGGCGAACGGTCGCGCGCGCGAGCGCCTCGGCGTCGTGGTCGGGCCAGTCCTGCAGGTGCACGGAGCCCTCGAAGCCGGAGCGATGCCACAGCTCCTCGCTCACGTGCGGTGCGATGGGCGCCAGCAGCAGCAGCAGGGCCCGCACCGCCTCCCACCACGCGGGGGTGCCGGCCAGCGCCCGATGCTCGGGCCTTGAGAGCGCGTTCTGCAGGGTCATGAGCTCCGCCACCGCGGTGTTGAACTGGAACGCCTCGAAGTCGTCCGTGACCTCCTTGATGGCGTGGTGGACGGCCCGTCGCAGCTCCCGCGCGGCGGTCTCGGGCGCGTCGGAGGCGGCGGGCGCCTCGGCGGAGGGGTCGGTGACCGCGTTCCAGACGCGGTTCAGGAATCGCGTCACGCCCTCGATGCCCTGGTAGTTCCAGGGAGCACCCTGGTCCCACGGCCCCATGAACATCATGTAGGTGCGCACCGCGTCCGCGCCGTACTCGCTCACCAGGTTGTCCGGGTTGACGACGTTGCCGCGGGACTTCGACATCTTCTCGTTGTCCTCGCCCAGGATCATCCCCTGGTTGCGGAGCCGGCGGAAGGGCTCGTCGATGTCCACCAGTCCGAGGTCGCGCAGCACCTTGGTGAAGAAGCGCGAGTAGAGCAGGTGCAGGATGGCGTGCTCGATGCCGCCGGTATACATGTCCACCGGGGTCCAGCGAGATACCAGCCCGCGATCGAAGGGCGCGTCGTCCAGGTGGGGGCTGAGGTAGCGGAACCAGTACCACGAGGAGTCCATGAAGGTGTCCATGGTGTCGGTCTCGCGCGTCGCCGGCCCGCCGCACCGCGGGCAGCGCGCCTGGAGGAAGCCCTCGTGGGACTTGAGCGGGGACTCCCCCGTGGGCATGAACGCCACGTCCGACGGCAGCACCACCGGGAGGTTCTCTTCGAGCTCGGGCACGATGCCGCAGCGGTCGCAATAGAGCATCGGGATGGGCGTGCCCCAGTAGCGTTGGCGGCTGATGAGCCAGTCGCGCAGGCGGTAGCTCACCGTGCCCTCGCCGACGCCGCGCTCCTCGAGCCAGGCGATGACACGCCGGATCCCCTCGACGTTCCCCTCCTTGCCGCTGGGCGTGCCGTCGAACGGGACCGAGTTGGCCATCACGCCGTCGCCCGTGTAGGCCTCGGTCATGGTGGCGCCGTCCAGGGTGACCCCCTCGGGCTGGATGACGGGCGCGACGCGCAGGCCGAACTTGCGGGCGAAGGCGAAGTCGCGCTCGTCGTGCGCCGGCACCGCCATGATGGCGCCGGTGCCGTACCCCATCAGCACGTAGTCCGCGATCCAGATCGGGATGCGCTCGTCGTTGACGGGATTCACGGCGTACGCGCCGATGAACGCACCGGTCTTCTCCTTGCCATCGGCCTGACGGTCGAGCTCCGACATGCGCGAGGCTCGCTCCACGTAAGCCTCGACCTCGGCGCGCCGCTGGTCGTCGGTGAGTTTGGCCACCAGCGGATGCTCGGGCGCCAGCACCATGAAGGTGGCCCCCCAGAGCGTATCCGGACGCGTCGTGAAGACCTCGATGGGGTCACCGTTCTCGCTTCGGAACCTCACCTCGGCGCCCTCGGAGCGCCCGATCCAGTTGGTCTGCATGACCTTGACCCGCTCCGGCCAGTCGAGGTCGCCGAAGTCCAGCAGCTCGTCGGCGTAGGCCGTGATCTTGAAGTGCCACTGCGGCATCAGGCGACGCTCGACCAGCGCGCCCGAGCGGTCGCCGCGTCCGTTGATCACCTGCTCGTTGGCCAGCACCGTCTTGTCCACCGGGTCCCAGTTGACGTAGGACTCCTTGCGGTAGGCCAGGCCTCGCTCCACCATCTTGAGGAAGAACCACTGGTTCCAGCGGTAGAACTCGGGGTCGCAGGTGACGACCTTCTTCGACCAGTCGAACATCGCGCCCATCTGGGAGAACTGCTCCTCCATGCGGGCGATGCGCTCGTAGGTCAACCGTGCCGGGTGTACGCCCTCGCGCCCTTCGCGGGCCGCCTTGATCGCCGCGTTCTCGGCCGGCAGGCCGAAGGCGTCGAATCCCATCGGGAACAGCACGTTGTAGCCACGCATGCGGCGGTAGCGGGCGGCGGCGTCGGCCGGCGCCTCGGCGTACCAGTGCCCCGCGTGCAGGTCGCCCGAGGGGTAGGGGTACATGGTGAGGAAGTAGTACGGGGGGCGGCTGTCGTCCTCGAGGTCGACCTCGTACAGTCGCTGCTCCCGCCAGCGGCGCTGCCACGCGGCCTCGAGCTCATGCGGGTTGTAGCGATCGGTGCGGTAGCGGACGTCCGCGACCTGCTCGGTGTCGGTCATGGTGTCTCCAGTATACGAGGGGCCCGGTGGTGCCTTCTGGGCTGGGTGGGGGCGCGATCGCCCCAAACGAACACGGCCCCGACCGGGGGTCGGGGCCGACACGGAACCAACGCGGGGCGCGGGCTCAGCGGGTCGGCCTCCCGAGGGGTAGCTGGTGTGCGGAGCGCTGATGCCGGGCGCGAGGGTACGTCATGGACGCAGGATAGTCCCTGCCCGTGGGGCTGTCAACGCGACTCCATGCGGGCGGGTCCCGCCCGTTGGGTCGCGCCGCGATTCCTATCCAGGGCGCGCGTCATGTGCCATTGCCACAGCTCACCCCGCCGGAAGCCCTCCCCCTCGAAGAAGGGCGTCATCCGTTCCGGGAAGAGCGCCGGCACGCTCCACCGGGCCTCGCGGTCGCGCGCACGCACCGCGCGCAACAGGCGCCTGCCGTGGCCGCGACCGCGGGCCGGCCCGGCGACCACCAGCGCCAGCAGCGTCACGCTCCCGCGCGCGACGGGGCTCAGCAGGGCCCACGCGGGACCCAGTCGCACGCCACGCACCGGGGAGCCGAGCGTGGCCAGCGAGGGAGCGTCGAGCTGCCACGGCAACGGTGCCTCGCCGTGCGTCGCGACGACGCGGGCCACCTCGTACGGGTCCACGGACTCGAGCGCGGCGAGCTCCTCGGGGCCGACCTCCGCCCCCGACCATGCGTCGGCCTCCAGCGACACCAGGCGCTGCAGGGTCGTGAAGCCGGCGCCGCGGTACAGCCGCACGCCCGCCGGGTTGTCGCCGATCACCTCGAGCTCCACGCGCCGGTCGCCGCGACCGCGCGCCTCGTCCAGCACGTGTTGCACCAGCGCGCGCCCGACGCCGCGCCCCTGCGCCGCGGGCTCCACCGCCATGGCGGCCAGCCGGCTGGCGTCACCCCGCCGCGCCATCAACGCCAGTGCGCGCACCTTTCCATCGGCGATCGCCACCGGGCTGAGCGCCAGATCCACGCCCTGGCGCACCAGGAAGTGCGCGAACGACACCGCGTCGAGCCGGATGTCGCCCCCCACGTACCCCTCGAAGGCGCGGTTGAAGGTCTCGATGAGCTCGGCGCCGTTCCGCAGCGCGGACGCCTGGAAGGTCAGGGACACGAACGGGTATACCACGCCGGACACGCGATGCGTGGCGGCCGGGCGTCGAGCTGCGGTCGAAGCGGGGGGGTACACTGGGTGCGCGCGACGCGTCTTCGGTTGCGGCACGGCCGGTGTGCGGGCCCAGCCACCTCGCGGCGGGCGAGGCGCGCCGCCCGCGGGCCCCGGGCCCGCGCCGAGCAGCCGCTCGCCGCGGCACCGAGCAACGCTTACGCTGGGAGGCATCCATGGATTTTGACCTGATCGTCATCGGTTCCGGCCCGGGCGGCTATCATGCCGCGCTGCGCGCCGCGCAGCTCGGTCTCAAGACGGCCGTGGTCGAGCGCGACGCCGTGGGCGGCGTATGCCTGAACATCGGTTGCATCCCCACCAAGGCCCTGCTCCATGTCGCGTCGGAGATCCGGGGCGCGCAGCACGCGGACGCCTTCGGAGTGTCGTTCGGCAAACCCAAGCTCGACCTCGAGGCGATGAACGGCTGGAAGGACGGCGTGGTCAAGAAGATGACCGGCGGCGTGAAGATGCTGTTCAAGGGCAACAAGGTCCAGGTCCTCGAGGGGGAGGGCCGCTTCGTCGACGAGCACACGGTCGACGTCGGCGGCACCCGACACAGCGCCAAGAGCTTCATCGTGGCCACCGGCTCGCGCCCGATGGAGATCCCGGGCTTCGCCTTCGACGGCGAGCGCATCATCGACTCCACCGGCGCACTCGACGTCACAAGCGTGCCCAAGCGCTTCCTCGCCATCGGCGGCAGCGCCATCGGGCTGGAGTTCAGCGACGTCTACAGCGCCCTGGGCTCGGAGGTGACGGTGGTGGAGATGATGGACCGCATCGTGCCCCTGGCGGACGTAGAGGCCTCCAAGGAGCTGCACCGGGCACTGGAGAAGAAGGGGATCTCCCTGCGCACCTCCAGCAAGGCGCTCAGCCAGAAGAAGACCTCCAAGGGCACCGAGGTCGTGCTCGAGGACGCCGATGGCAAGCAGGACACCATCGTGGTCGATCGCATCCTGGTGGCCGTCGGCCGGCGCCCGAACGGCGCGGATCTGGGGCTGCAGGAGGTCGGCGTGAAGGTCGACGAGCGCGGCTTCGTGCCCGTCGTCAACGACCACATGCAGACCAACGTGCCTCACATCTATGCCATCGGTGACGTCGCCCGTGCCCCGTTACTCGCGCACAAGGCGATGAAGGAGGGGCTGGTCGCCGCGGAGCACGCCGCGGGCAAGCCCAGCGCCTACGACACCGTGGTACCGAGCGTGATCTACACCAGCCCGGAGCTCGCGAGTGTGGGTATGACCGAACAGGAGGCCCGGGACGCAGGGCACGCGGTGCGCGTCGGCAAGTTCCCCCTGTCGGCGTCGGGCCGGGCCGCCACCCTGGGCGTCGATGGGGGCATGGTGAAGCTCGTTGGGGACGAGAAGACCGACCTCTTGCTGGGCTTCCACATGGTGGGACCCGGGGCGGGAGACATCGTTTCGGAGGCGGCCCTGGCGTTGGAGATGGGGGCCACCCTGGAGGACATCGCCCTCACGCAGCATGCCCACCCGACGCTGGCGGAGGCGGTCATGGAGGCCGCCGAGCACGCTCACGGCAGGGCCATCCACATCGCCAACCGCAAGCGCTGAGCCGCCTCCGCCGCGGGCGGCGTGGTCGCGCGTGGAGCGCCACGGGAGCGGGAGGCGGCGGGGACGCGTGCCGGCCGGCGTTCGGCCCGGGCGCCGCGTTCAGGTGGTGTAGTCGGCGTTGATGTGGACGTACTCGGCGCTCAGGTCGCAGCCCCACGCCTCGCCCTCGGCCTCGCCGGCGGCGAGGTCGATCGATACCAGGACGTCCTCGCCTCGGAGCGCCCGGGACAGCGCCGCCTCGTCGAAGGGTTGCGGCGTTCCGCGGTATACCAGCGTGCCCTGGATCTGGATGCTGAGGTTGGCGAGGTCGGTCACGGCGCCGGAGCGGCCGACCGCCCCCAGGATGCGCCCCCAGTTGGGGTCGGCGCCGTGGACGGCCGTCTTCACCAGCGCGCTGCTGGCCACGGTCCGGGCAGCCATGCGGGCCTCTTCGGGGGAGCGCCCGCCGCTCACCGCCACGGTCAGAAGCTTGCTGGCCCCCTCGCCGTCGCGGGCGATCTTCTGGGCGAGCTTGCGGCTGACGGCCTCGAGCGCCTCCGGGAACTCGTTGCGGTCGGCGGGGAGCTGTCTCGAGCTGAACAGCACGGCCATGTCGTTGGTCGAGGTATCGCCGTCCACCGTCACCTGATTGAACGAGCGCGCCACCACCCCTGGCCAATGTTCGCGCAACAAGTCCTGCGGAACGTCGGCGTCGGTCATCACGAAGGCCAGCATGGTGGCCATGTCCGGATGCACCATGCCCGAGCCCTTGGCGATGCCCACCACCCGCGCCCCGTTGCGGAGCGTGGCGGCCACCTGCTTCGGCCGCGTATCGGTGGTGAGGATGGCGTCGGCGAATGCACCGCTGTCCTGCCCCAACGCGCGGACCAGCTCCGGAATGGCTCCGCGGATACGGTCGATGTCCAGCGGTCGTCCTATCACGCCGGTGCTCGCGGTCAACATGTCTTGGACGCGCGGCAATCCGAGCGGGGAGGCCACGGAGCCGGCGAAGTCCTCGTTGTCCCAGATGCCGCGCTCGCCGTTGGCGCAATTCGCGTTGCCGCTGTTGACGATGAGGCCGCGCACGGGCGCCCCACTGGTGAAGCGCGAGCGGTTGCGCGACACGCACGGGGCCTTGACCATGTTGGTGGTGGTGGCGATGGCCCAGGCGAGCGGGTAGGGGGAGTGGATCAGGCCGAGGTCCGGCTTGCCGGAGGCCTTGAGTCCGGCGGTGATGCCGGCGATCTCGAAACCCATGGGTACCCTCATGGCCACTGCCCCCCGAGCGACAGGCCCGCGGTCTCCTCGAAGCCGAAGGCGACGTTGAAGCCCTGTACGGCCTGGCCGGCCGCGCCCTTCCCCAGGTTGTCGATGGCGCAGAAGGACACCACCGTCCCCGTGCGGGCGTCGACGCGCGCGCTCACCACGGCGCGATCGCTCCCGGCGACCGCCTTGGTCTGGGGGAGTTCGCCCTGTACCACCACCATGGCGTCCTCCCGGTAGTATTCGGCCATCATCGACAGAATGCCGTCCTCGTCCAACTCGGCGCCCCGGGCGCCGGTGCTCGTGATGGTGGCCAGGATACCGCGCGACATCGGCACGAGATGCGGGTTGAAGGTGACCGGGAAGGGGTCGAACGCGGCGTGGGTAGCGAGCCGCTTGCCGCCCGCCAGGGCGCGCCCGGCGGTGGCCTCGATCTCGGCCGTGTGGCGGTGGCTGCCGGCGACCTTGTAGGGGCGGGCGTTCTCGTTGACCTCGGTGAAATGCAGCGCCTGGCTCGGCGCCCTCCCGGCGCCACTGACGCCCGTGAGGATGTTGGCCACCGCGCTCGAGCCGAGCAGGCCCCCGGCCGCCAGGGGGGCGAGCGCCAGGGCCGCGGCAGTGGCGTTGCAGCCGGGGCTCGCGACGAGCCGACAGCCCGGCAGCTCCTGGCGGTGCAGTTCCACCAGGCCGTAGCGCGCCATGGGGTAGAGCTCGGGGTGGGGGTGCTCCTGGCCGTACCAGCGCCGGTAGCTGGCGGGGTCGAGCCGGAAATCGGCCGACAGGTCCACCACCGCCACGTCGGCGTCCACGGCGCGCCTCACCAGAGGCGCCGTGGCGCCGTGCGGGGTCGCGCAAAACACCACGTCGACCCCCTCAAGCACCGCCTCGGTATCCGCGAAGCGGAGCTCGGGGAAGAGGCCCGCGAACTGTGGCCAGCTCGCATCGAGCGGCTCGCCGAGGTACTGACGCGAGCCCACCGCCACTAGGTCGACGTCCGGGTGCCGGGTCAGGCGCTCGACGAGTCCGGCGCCGCCGTAGCCGCTGGCGCCGAGCACCCCGGCCCGCAGCCGGCTCACGAGTCCTCGACGTCGCCGAGCAGCTGAAGAAGCACCGCCTTGTGGGCGTGGAGGCGGTTCTCGGACTGGTCGAACACGACGCTCCGGGGGTGATAGACCGCCTCCTCGGTGCACTCCTCGCCGTAGTGGGCGGGCAGGTCGTGCATGAACACGCCGCGCTCGGAGAGCGCCTCGAACCAGGCCGGCGTCACCGTGTACCCCTCGAAGTCTCGCCGGCGGCGTTCACCGCCCTCCTCCATGCCCATCGAGATCCACACGTCGGTGTACAGGGCGTCGGCGCCCTCGATGCCGGCGCGCGGGTCACGCTCGATGCGCACATCGGCGCCTCGCTCGCGTGCCGTCCGGAGGACCCGCGCATCCGGCTCGTACCCCTCCGGGCACACGATGGTCAGGGCCACGCCCGACAACGCGGCCGCGTTGATGTGCGAGTTGCAGACGTTGTTGCCGTCGCCGATGAAGGTCAGCGCGAGGCCCTCGAGCTCGCCGAAGGTCTCCCGCAGCGTCAGGTAGTCCGCCAGCAGCTGGCACGGATGGAGCATGTCGGACAGACCGTTGATGACCGGCACCCCGGCATGCTGCGCGAGCTCCGCCACCGTTTCGTGGCCGTAGGTGCGGGCCATGATCCCCTCCACCCAACGCTCGAGGTTATGGGCAACGTCGCGGATGGTCTCGCGGACCCCCCAGCCGATGTAGTTCTGGCTCAGCAGCACGGAGTGTCCGCCGAGCTGCGCCATCGCGATGTCGAAGGTCGAGCGCGTACGGAGCGACTGCTTCTCGAAGATCATGGCGATGGTCTGGTGCTGCAGGAGTGAGGGGCGGTCGCCCTCCTTCCAACCGCGCTTGAGCTGCAGGCTGCTCTCCAGCAGGCCGTGGAACTCCTCGCGGCTCAGGTCGGCCAGGGACAGCAGATCGCGCCCCTTCAGGCTCGGCAATCGCACGACGTTCATGCGTTCCCCTCTCGGGAGGCGTCGGCGCGACGCTGGCCGCCGACGCGGGATGCTTACATCCACCGCGATGCCGGCGGTAGACGAGCCGGGGCCGCGTCTCCGCCGGGCGAACGCCGCTGATGCTACCACGCTCCTGCGGGCCCTCCGGCCGTGGCCCGGGGCCGCCCCGACGCTGCTCAGGCCGCGCCGAGCAGGCCCAGGTACCAGGTCAGGATGCCGTGGCCGAAGAACAGCGCCAGCACCCCGCCGACGAACAGCGCCGGACCGAAGGGGATGACGCGGTCGCCGCCCGCCAGCCGCACACCGATGCCGGCCACGGCGCCCAGCGTGACGGCGAGGAACAACCCCACCAGGAGGCTCTGCCACCCCAACATCGCTCCCAGCACGGCCGCCAGCTTGACGTCGCCGAAACCCATCGCCACCGGCTCGTCGTCCTCCTCCTCGGCGGCGTCGGTCTCCTGCGGCGGTCGCAGCAGATCGTGCGCCCACCAGAACAGCGCGCCCACCAGGGCCCAGGCGCCCGCGGCCAGCACGCTGCCGCCCACCGCGGCCACCGGCGCCACCGTGAAGCTCGTGGTGGAGAGCACCAGGGCCACCAGCCAGAGCCCGTAGAGCGGACCCTCGGGGAGGCGCAGCGGTCGCCTCGCGACCAGGTTCGCCGCGACGCTGGCCGCGCCCACGGCGAGGCCCACCGGCCAGCCCCCCAGCGCGCCCCCCAGCGCCGCCAGGTTCACCTGGTCGAGGCTGACGGGCCAGAGGCGCTCGTGCGTGTCGCCGAGGCGGCGCAGGATCAGCGCACCCAGCCGATTGATCAGCGCCAGTACGCCCGCCCCGGCCAGCGCCCCCACGAGGGCGCCGCGCGGTGTGGGCAGGCCCACCCCTGGGGCGTAGAGCAGGCTTCCTGCCAGCGCCAGCGCCAGCGCCGGGAGCGTGAGCGCGTCCGGCAACACGTAGTGGTCGAGGTCGATGAGCACCGCCATCATGAGCATGGCACCGACCGCAAGCACCGGCAGCAGCGAGGGACCGGCGTCCAGCACCGGATACCGCAGCGCGACCAGCACGAACAGCGCCGCCATGGCGGCCTCCACCGCCGGATAGCGCCAACCGATCGCCCCGCCGCAGGAGCGGCAACGTCCGCGCAGCACCAGGAACGACACCACCGGCACCAGCTCCAGCGGGCTAAGGCGGTGGCCGCAACGCGGGCAGTGGCTGCCGGGGAAGACGATGGACTCGCCGCGTGGGGCGCGATGGATCACGACGTTGGCGAAGCTGCCGATGAGCGCGCCCAAGATGCCGATCAGGCCGACGACGAGGATGCTCACCGTGCCGCCGGCCGCAGGGTGCGCTCGTCAGGCATGGCGGTGTGGGGGGAAGGGTGCGGGAGATCGGACACAGACGTGACCTCGGTCGGGCTGGGTTCTCATCATGTGGGTGGTAACGTATCACTCGCTATGAAGAGACTCACCATATTCGGGCTCGCGGTCGCGGCCATCGTCGCCCTCGCGGCCACCAACCTCCACGCACAGGATCAGCCGACGCGCATCGTCTTCGTCGACTCGCAGGCGGCGATCAACTCGCACCCGGCCGGGCAGCAGGCCCAGGATCTCAAGACGCAGGCGCAGACCGAGATCGACGATCTGCGCAGCAAGATCGACGAGCTCGCCAAGAAGCAGAATTCTGGCCAGCAGCTCACCGCGGCGGAGAACGAGCGCTACCAGACCCTGGTCAGCACGCTCAGCGCGGTGCAGCAGCGTTACCAGAGCGACATCAACACCGCCGCCAAGCCGGCCGTCGAGGCGGTCAACAAGGCCATCCAGGAGATCGCCCAGGAGAACGGCTACAGCATCGTCATGGATCGCACGGCGGCCGCCCAGGGCCTGGTCGTCTACGCCGCCAGCGATCTCGACATCACCCCGACGGTCATCGATCGCCTCAAGCAGGACGCCGCCGCCGGCCAGTAATCCACCGCCGCGCGGGCCCCGCGCCCCTCACCCGACACGCGCCGCCCCCACGGGGCGGCGCGTTCGTGCGGCGGGCCGGGGCGGCGTCAGCGTCAGCGCGCGCCGTCCTCCGGGTCGACGCCCGCGGGGCCCGTTCCGTCGGCCCCACCGTCGCCCGTGCCGTCGTTCCCGGGGGCCGCGCGCTCGCCTCGCGCGCCGCGACGCAGCTCCTCCAGCGTGGCGCGGTCATCTGCGCCGAGGGGCGCATTCCCCAGCAGGTCGGGCCGGCGCCCGAGCGTCCTGCGCAGCGCCTCGCGGCGGCGCCAGGCACGGATGCGGGCGTGGTGTCCCGAGAGCAGCACCTCCGGCACGTCGCGCCCCTCGAAGCTCAGGGGCCGGGTGTACTCCGGGTAGTCCAACAGGCCGGTCGCGAACGAGTCCTGTCGGTGGCTGTCGGCGTCACCCAGGGCACCCGGGAGCAGGCGGGCGGCGGCCTCGATGAGGCACAGCGCGGGCAGCTCCCCGCCCATGAGAACGAAATCGCCGATGGACACCTCCCGGGTCACCAGGGCCTCGCTGCGGGCGTCGAAGCCCTCGTAGCGGCCGCTCAGCAGCGCCACGTGGCGCATGCCCGCCAAACGCTCGACCAGCGATTGCGTCAGGGGTTCGCCCGCGGGCGAGAGCAGCACGATCTCGTCCGGGGGCGGGGTGTCGGCGCGCAGCTCCGCCACGGCGGCGGCCGCCACGTCGACGCGGATCACCATGCCGGCACCGCCGCCGTAGGGGGCGTCGTCCACCCTTCCGGTGCGGTTGCCGGCAAATCGTCGAAGGTCACGCGCCTCGACCTCCAGCAGGCCGCGCTCGATGGCGCGACCCAGCAGGGCGTCGCTGAGGTAGGGCGTCAGCAGCTCGGGGAAGAGCGTGTAGACCGTGACCTTCATGCCGGATCGAGCAGCCCCTCCGGGGCGTCGATGATCTCCAGGCGATCCCCGGTCCATCGCACGTAGGGTGCGTCCAGCGGCACGAGGGCCTCCCCCTGAGGGGTCTGGATGCGCGCCAGGTCCTGCGGGCCGCCGCGGTCCACGCCGACCACGGTGCCCACCTCTCGCCCGGCCATCGTGACCACGGCCCCCACCATGTCCAGGGCGCGCTGCTCACCCGGGTGCGCGCTGCGCGCCACGTCGACGGCCGCGCCAGGACCGTACACGGCCGCGTGCGTCAGCAGCCTAGCCGCGTCGCGGTCGCGCACGCCCTCGAGGTACAGCACCGGCCCGCCCCCGATCCAGCGGATGTCGCGCACCAGCGCCTCGCCGTGGCCCACCACGAAGACGCGCTCGAGCGACGTGAGCGCGTCGCCCTCCGCGTCGCCTGCGGCATGCAGGCGCATGCCGCCCTCGAGCTGGAACGAGCGGCCGAGCCGCCCAAGGGCGACGTATCCGGCGGGTGGCGTGAGTGCTGTGGGGTCTCCCGGCACGCGCGTCCTCTCGCATGGCGCGCTGCAGCCAAGGTGCGCGCCGAGCGGCGGACCGACCTCAGTCGATCAGCTGGACTTCGACGCGTTGGCGGCCGTCCGCCGCGGCCCGGGCGAGCGTGCGGACCGCGTTGATGATGCGCCCGCCACGGCCGATCACGCGGCCGGCGTCATCGGCCGCGCAACGGATCTCGATGCGCAGGCCACGATCGCCCCGCTCGGCCGTGATGCCCAGCTTGTCGGGCTCCGCGACCAGGTTCTGGACGATGTAGGTGACGAGCTCCAGGGGCATCGGCCCGGCGTCCTCAGGCCTCGGCCTGAGCCTGAGCCTCCGCCTGTGCCTCCGCGCGCTTCTGGTACCCGCTGCGGCGCTTGGCCAGGACGTTGGGCACCTCGATGCCCGACTTCTGCAACAGGCGGACGACCGTGTCGGTGGGCTGAGCGCCCTCGGCCAGCCAGTGCGCGGCCCGCTCGGCGTCGAGCTTGAGCGGCTGCTCGGTGGTGTTACGCGGGTCGTACGTCCCGATCTGTTCGATGTAGTCGGCGCTGCGCTTCTTGCGCGAGTCCACCACCACGATGCGGTAGTGGGGATTGCGCTTCGAGCCGAGGCGCGTCAGGCGAATCTTGACCATGCTTCCTCCGTCATGCGGTGAGGCGGCCGCTCGAGCGGCCCACGCCCCCCATTGAAACTCCTCAGTGTACACAACCATCGCACGGGCGTGCAAAAGGGGTCAACCGGGTAGGCCGCGCGCCCCGCGCTGGCCCGGCCGGCGCTTGCCCATGCGTTTCATCATCTTGCGCATCTCCTCGTAGTTGCGCATCAGGCGGTTCACGTCCTGCACGGTCGTGCCCGACCCTCGCGCGATGCGCTTGCGGCGGCTGGCGTTGAGCACGCGCGGCTTGCGTCGCTCCTCCTCGGTCATGCTGGAGATGATCGCCTCGACGTGAAGGATCTCGCGCTCGTCGACCTCCGCGCCCGCGGGCAGCAGCTTGCCGGCGCCAGGGATCATCTTGAGCACGTCCCCGAACGACCCCATCTGCTTGATGCGCCGCATCTGGGTGAGCATGTCCTGGAGGCTGAAGTCCGCCAGGCTCTTGGGCTCGTCGGCGTCCTCCTCCCCCTCGAGCGCGCGCGCCTTCTCGATGAGCGTGAGCACGTCGCCCATCCCCAGGATGCGCCCCGCGACGCGGTCGGGGTGGAAGGGCTCCAGCCCGTCGATGGCCTCGCTCATCCCGGCGAAGTAGATGGGCTTGCCGGTGACGTGCTTGGCGGATAGGGCGGCGCCACCGCGCGCGTCGCCGTCGAGCTTGGTCATGATCAGGCCCGACACGCCCACGCGCTCGTCGAAGCTGTTCGCCACCGGCAGCGATTGTTGGCCGGTCATGGCGTCCACCACCAGGATGCGCTCGCTCGGACCGAGCACGGTGCTGAGCTCCGCCAGCTCGTCCATCAGGGTCTCGTCGATCTGCAGCCGGCCGGCCGTGTCGACGATCACCAGGTCGCGGTAGTCCTTCTTGAGGTGGGACTCCAGCCGGCGGGCGATGCTGGCCGGCGCCTCGCCGTCCTGGACCTCGAACACGGGCACGCCGATCTGGCGGCCGAGCACCGCGAGCTGCTCACGCGCCGCGGGGCGTTGGGTGTCGGCCGCCACCAACAGCGGACGGCGCCCCTGGGCCTTGTACTTGTAGGCCAACTTGCCCGCGGTGGTGGTCTTGCCGGCGCCCTGCAGCCCCATCAGGAGCCAGACGTTGCGGTCGTTCTTGAGCGTGGGCTGCACGGCCTTGCCGCCGAGCACCTCGACGAGCTCCTCGTTGACGATGGCGATGACGCGCTGATCGGGGTTGAGCGACATCAGCGTCTCCGACCCGACCGCCTTCTCCTGCACGCGGCGCGTGAAGTCGCGCGCCACCTCGAGGTTCACATCGGCCTCGAGCAACGCCACGCGGACCTCGCGCAAGGCGGCCTTGACGTCCGCCTCGGTCAGGCGGCCGCGGCCACGCAGGCCGTCGAACACGCTCTGCAATCGATCGCCTAGGCTCTGGAACATGGGGGACCTTCCGAGCACGCCACCCTCGCCGTTGCCTCCGGCGCGGTCGTGCGGTCTTCCAGGGTATCGGAGGGCCACCACGCGGTCAAGGCGCGTCCGTCCGGCCGCACCGCCCGCGCCCCGTGCGCGGCGCGAATCCGCGGTGCGGCCGGTGGTAGACTCTCGGCATGGATGCCACTCGCGTCGTCCGCCCCGGGAGCCGGACCTTGTTGAGCGTGCTGGCGGCGGTGGGCCTGCTGGCGGGCGCGTGGCCGGCCGCCCACGCCCAGCTGCTGGCAGACGTCATGGTGAGCGCCGCGATCTCCGCGCAGTTCGACAGCACCGTGCGCTTCCCGAGTGGGAGCCTTCGCGCGGTCGGGGAGGGCACCGCGGCCCTCCGGGCCCGGGTCTCGGACGAGGGGCGATGGGCCGACTGGGAGGTGTACGCGGCCCGCGGCATCGCGGCGGCGCTACAGCCGGCGTTCGTGCATCAGGTCGCGACCTCCTTTGCGCTGGCCGGGTACTTCGAAGCGTCGCGCGGCGAACAGGTGGTGGCCGGGGAGACGCGCACGCGCGTCGTCTTCGACGGCGCGGACGGCGAGCGCCTGCTGTTCGTGATCCGCTCCGGCCAGGAGGTCGTATGGATGACCGCCCGCAGCCGTTGATCGAGCGTCGACCCGCGGCGGGCGTTCGGATGGCGCGTTGGGTGATGGTCGTGCTGGCCCTCGGATCGCTTGCGACGTCCGCCGCTCAGCGCCCGGCCGAGGTCGATACGCTGCTGCAACGGGCGGCCGTGCTGCAACGGGAGGCACTGGCATCGGAAGCGCCCCGCTCTCCGGATCAGGCTCGATGGCGCGAGGTCCTCACCCTGGCGCGGCAGGCCGACGACCTGGCGCCGCACGATCTCGAGGTCGAGCGCTTCCTTGCCCGCGCCTACAGTTACGTGCGCTGGTACTCGCGCGCCGACCAGGCGTGGCTGACGTACCTGGATGACGGCGGTGGCCTCCAGGGCGGGGCCCCGGAGGCGGGGACGCCGACCGACGCGGAGCTCTTCGCCGAGGTGGGCACGCAGCTCGGATTCGCGCGCTACCAGGCGGGCGATCTCGACGGGGCCCTGAGGTACTACCAGGCGGTCAACGAACGTCTGCCGGACGATCCGGAATCGCTCCGATGGCTGGGACGCATCCATTTCGAGCGCGGCGAGGCCGACCAGGCGCTGCCCTACTGGCAGCGCCTGGTGGCGCTCCGTCCCGACGATGATGGTGCCGCCTACTACCTGGAGCGCACCGAGCAGAGGCTGAGCGTCGGCGTCGCCGCGTCGGACGCCTACCAGCGCGGCATCGAGGCGTACGGCAAGGGGAACGTGGAGGACGCGCTGGCCGCCTTCCAGGAAGCGCTGGCGGCCAACCAGGACTTCACTGATGCCTCCGTGTGGGCGGGACGGACCAGCCTGGAGCTCGACCGCCCGCGCCAGGCGCGCGACTACTGGCGGCAGGTGACGGTGGCGCGGCCGGACGATGGGCGGGCGCGCTACTTCCTGCAGGTGGCCCAGGCGGAGGTGGCGTGGGGCGTGGTCGCCGGCAAGGCCTACTACGACGGGCAGGCTGCCTACCAGGAGGGCGATGTGGCCGCCGCCTCGGAGGCCTTCACGCGGGCGCTGACCGCCAACCCGGCCTACCTGGACGCCTGGGTCTGGGCCGCACGCACCCACCAGGAGCTCGGCAACTTCGGCGACGCCATCCTCTACTGGCAGGGCGTGCTGCAAAGAGATCCGAAGGACGATCGCGCGCGTTACTTCCTCGACCAGGCCAAGCAACAGCTGCAATACGGCAGCGAGGCCGGCAAGGCGTACGTTGACGGGGTGGAGAAGTTCCAGGCGGGCGCCTTCGAGGAGGCGGAGGCGGACCTCAAGCGGGCCGTCGCGGCCAACCCGGACTTCCCGGAGGCATGGGGTACCCTCGGGCGCCTGTACTTCCAGCAGGCGCGCTACCACGAGGCCTCCGACGCGTTCGATCGGGCCCTCGCCCTGCGCCCGGGCAACGACGACTACACCTTCTTCGGCAAGGAATCCAGGCGGTTGGCCGGCCCGTGAGTGCCGGCGCTCCGCGGACCAGGAGCCCACGATGAAGCAGTACGAACTCCGCTACGACGACGACAAGAACCCCTACCTGGCGACCGACCTGCCGGGATTGATGCTCACCCGCCTGCCGCTGATCAACAAGAGCACCGCCTTCACCGTGGAGGAGCGGCGGGATTTCGGTCTCGAGGGGCTGTTCCCCCCGCACGTCTCGAGCCTCGAGGAGCAGGTGAAGCGCACCTACACCAACTACCAGCACTTCACCGCCGATCTCGACAAGCACGTCTACCTGCGCGTGCTGCAGGACCGCAACGAGGTGTTGTTCTACGCCCTGCTCGAACAGCATCTCGAGGAGATGCTCCCCATCATCTATACGCCCACCGTGGCCGAGGCGGTCCAGAAGTTCAGCCTGCTCTACCGTTTCCCGCGCGGCATCACGGTGAGCACGGAGAACATCGACCGGGTCGACGAGGTCTTGGGCAACGCACCCATCCCGGACGTGCGGCTGGTGGTGGCGACCGACTCGGAAGGGATCCTCGGCATCGGCGATCAGGGCTTTGGCGGCATGGGCATCTGCATCGGCAAGCTCTCGCTGTACACGGCCGGCGCCGGCATCAACCCCGGCCACACCCTCCCCATCGAGCTGGACGTAGGGACCAACCGGGCGGACCTGCTCGACGATCCGATGTACCTTGGCGTGCGCCACGAGCGCCTGGTGGGGCCCGCCTACGACGACTTCATGGAGCGCTTCGTGACGGCCTTCCGCAAGCGTTTCCCCAACGCCGTGCTGCAGTGGGAGGACTTCTCCAAGCAGAAGGCGTTCACGGTGCTCGAGCGTTACCAGGACGCGTTGCCGTCGTTCAACGACGACATCCAGGGAACGGGCGCAGTGGTGCTCGCCGGCCTCCTCGCCGCCGCGCGCAAGACGCGGCGCCCGATCACGGACGAGGTGTTCGCCGTGCACGGCGCAGGTGCCGGCGGGGTGGGGGTGGCGCGGCAGGTGCGCACCGGCCTCCAGCGCCAGGGTCTGACGGCGCGCGAGGCGGCCGAACGCGTCCTGGTGGTCGACTCGCGCGGACTGGTGCTCGCCGATCGCCCGAACCTCGACGTGTACAAGCGCGAGCTGGCGCAGGACCCACAACGCGTCGCGGGTTGGGAGATCGCCGGTAAGGCGCCGACGCTGCTGGAGGCCATCCGCCAGGCCGGTGTGACCGCGTTGATCGGGCTGTCCGGGCAGCGGGGCGCCTTCGATCGCGAGATCGTCGACGCCGTGGCGGCCAACACGCCCGCACCGCTGATCTTCCCGCTCTCCAACCCCACGGACAACAGCGAGGCGATCCCCGAAGACGTCCTGCGCTGGACCGCCGGGCGCGCCATCGTCGCCACCGGGAGCCCCTTCCCGGACGTGACGCATGACGGCAACCGCGTCGTCATCGGGCAGGGGAACAACGCCTTCATCTTCCCGGGGCTGGGTCTGGGCGTGCTGGTATCGCGCGCGCGCAAGGTCACACCCGGGATGCTGAGCGCGGCCGCCGAGGCGCTGGCCGATTACACCGATCCGGGGCGGCTGGCCGAGGGAGCGGTGTACCCGCGCGTGAATACGCTGCGGCGCGTGAGCCGGCGCGTGGCTACGGCCGTCGTGCGTCAGGCGCTGGAGGACGGGGTGGCGCAACGCCAATCGGAGGGGGACGTGAGTGCCCTGGTGGACAAGGCGATGTGGGAACCGCGCTACCTGCCGGTCAGGAAGTTCTGACGGGTGCGCACGGTGGTGCTCCGCGTCGTGGCGCTGGCGCTGTTGCTGCTGCTGGTGTTGGTCGCGATCATCACCGTGCGTACCGTTCGGCGCCTGCCCGACACGGTGGTGTACTTCGTCCAGAGCGACGGCCAGAGCTTCACGCTGGCGCCGGCCTATCGCCGGGCCGGCGGCGGCGGCGCGGTCGCCCGGGCCGAGCGGCAGGTGGCGGCCCTGGCGGCCGGGCCCACCCCGGAGGAAGCGGATGCCGGGCTCAGCAGCGCCGTTCCGGCCGACACCCGGCTGTTGCGCGCCGCGATGGCGGGCGGCACGCTCACGGTCGACCTCTCGGCGGCCTTCGAGCGCGGGGGAGGCACCGCCTCGATGACCGGCCGGCTCGACCAGCTGTTCTACACGCTCACCCGAGCCTCCGACGTGGTCGCCGTGCGCCTCGAGATCGAGGGGCAGCCCGTGACGGTATTCGGGGGCGAGGGGCTGATCCTCGACAACCCCTGGCGCCGCGCCGGGCGCCCCGACGCGCCCCGCTGGTGACGACCCCCGGGCGGCGCGCCCGCCCCGCGGCGCGCCCGGCGGCGGGGTAGCGGCGGATGGCCACCGGTGGCGGGGTTCGCCGCCGCGCCGGCGCGAGGCGCGCGGGCTGGCGGCGGCTCGCCCGCGCGCTCGTGTGGTCGTGGCTGGTGCTGGCGCCGGCGGTGCCGGCAGCGGCGCCGCCGCGGGCGGGGGCGCCGCTGCCCCTGTGGGACACGGAGGGCGGACGCGCGCGTGTGTTCCAGGCGCTGGTGGACGTCTTCCGCGACCGCTACTGGGCGCCGGCCGCGCGCGATTGGGGTGCCTGGGCGGAGTCCTACCGGCAGGAGGTGGTGGGCGCCGCCGACCGCGGTTCCTTCGACGCCGCCCTGCGGCGGATGGTGCACGCGGTGGGGGACGATCACTCGCGCTGGCTCGGGTTGAGCCGCTACCCCGGCTCGGAGGGTGTACCCGGCCCGGATCCGACCCTCGGCGTGCTGACGTCCTACCTGCGTTCCTCGGGATTGGTGGTGACGCGGGTGCTTCCCGGGTCGCCGGCGGAGGGCGCCGGGCTGCGGCGAGGGGACGTGATCGAGCGCGTCGACGACGCGGACCTGCGAGGGCGGAGCGGCTGGGATGCCGGGGGGCTGTTAACGCGCGCCGTGTCCGCCGGCGAGGTCGTGCGCCTGGGGATGCGCCGCGGCCGGGCGAGCTTCGACGCACGCCTGACGCCGGCGCTGCTGGAGCAGCAGAGCCTTGCCGCCGAACCCTCGGCGCGGATGCTGGACGACGACACCGGTTACCTGCAGCTGCCGAGCTTCACGCGCGAGGACACCGGCGCCCGCGTCCACGCGCTCTTGCGCGATCTGCAGGAGCGCGGCGCGCGCCGCCTGGTGTTGGACATGCGGGGCAACCTTGGCGGGCGCCTGACGCAACTCGGCCTGGCGATGGGGGCGTTCCACGACGGTGCCTTCGCTCGTGCCGTGAGCCGCGGCTCGGTGGCGTGGGTGGGGAGCTACGCCGTGGAGCAGGGGGCGGGGGTGGCGCGCCTCACCGCACCGGACGGGCGCCTGGTGGGGGAGGCGCGGGTGCTGACCCCGACGCGTTTCGCCGGCCCGGTCGTCGTGCTGGTGGACGACCGCAACAGCTCGGCGGGCGAGGTGGCCCCGCTGGAGCTGCAGGCGAGGGGGCGGGCGCGCGTCGTGGGGGAGCCGACGGACGGCAACGTCGAGGCGGTGCAGGGCTTCGATCTACCGGACGGGAGCGTCGTGTTGGTGGCCGTGGCCAATCTCGAGACGCCCGATGGCGGCAGCTTCGACGGCGGCGTGCAACCGGACAGCATCGCGCGCGACACCCTTGCGGGCCTGGCGCGCGGCTTCGACGCCTCCGTGGCGGCGGCCCGGGCGCTGCTCGATGGGCTCCCGTTCGTGCCGGGGGCGCTGTTCTAGACGTAGGCTCGCTCCTCGAGAGCCGCCGCCGGCCGGCCCCGCGCGGGCCGTCGCCGGGCTCTCGGAACTCTCATTCGCGGGTCGTGGTAGACTCCGTTGCTTTGTGGCCCGAAGGTCCCGGCAAGAGCGTGGCGAAGCGCCCCCACGGGAGCATGTGGAGTAGGGGTGTGTGGTGCGCCCGACAGGATTCGAACCTGTGACCTTTCGCTCCGGAGGCGAACGCTCTATCCGGCTGAGCTACGGGCGCGCGAAACCAATTACGAAAGCTATCAGAGGCCTTGGGAGGAAGTCAAGGGAATGAAGTTCAATCGCCGCACGAACACGATCATACTGTGGATCATTTCCATCGGCCTGCTGGTCGGAATGATCATCACCTTCACGCCGACCCTGGGGCGCATGGGCGGATCGCGCTCGAGCGCCGGCCAGGGCAAGACGGAGCTGCTGGTCAACGGCGAGCCCATCAAGGAGGTCGCCGTCGCCCGCCTGCGCCAGAACCCGTTGTTCACCACGGTGACGGAGGGGCAGGTGGGGCAGGATCTCGAACTGCTCCTGACGGACACGCTGATCCAGAACCAGCTGCTGGCCCAGGCCGCGGCCAAGTACCGAGTCGGCGGCGGGGAGGTCGGCAGCGCGGTCAACGACTTCCGCAAGGCTCGCGGCGTCGACGGCCGCGGTAACGATCAGGCGTACCTCAACCTCATCGGCAGCGCCGGCTACACCGACGCGACCTTCCGCGACTACCTGCGCCAGACGCTGCAGGAGCGCAAGTACGAGGACGCGCTCACAAAGGACGTCACCGTCAGCGACGCCGAGGTGCAGGCGTGGTTCGATACGCACCCCAGCGACTACCAGTCCGAGGAGCAGATCACCGCGCGCGAGATCGTGGTCGACGACGCGATGCTCGCCGCGGAGCTCCAGCAGCGGGCGGTGGACGGCGAGGACTTCGCCGCGTTGGCCAAGCAGAACAGCAAGGAGCTGGCCGACCGCGAGGGCGCGCTGGGCGCCGCCGAGGGGTCCACCACACCGCAGCCCGTGGGGCGGCCGGCGCTACCCACGGCCGTGGCCGACGCCGCCTTCGGTCTGCAGGGCCCGGGCATCACCAACGTGGTGTCCGCCAACGGCCGGTTCTACGTCGTGCAGGTCGAGGCTTACCAGCCGGCCGCCACCCGGCCGTTCGCCGACGTCAAGGACCAGGTCAAGGAGGACGCGCTCAAGGCGAAGAAGGGCGGCGTGGTGCAGGCGGAGCTTGAGAAGCTGCGCCAGGAAGCCACCATCACGGTGCCCGAGGGCTCGAGCCTCAGTTACGAGGACGCGGCCGTGGCCCACGTCGGGGACGCCACCATCACGTCGGCGGAGCTCGACCGCGCCACCTACACGAACCCCCAGATCCAGCAGGCGCTGTCGCCTCAGAGTGCCGACCTGGTGCTGCGCTTCTTCAAGCCCGCCGTGCTGGGGCAACTGATCGACACCGAGGTGGCCTACCAGGGCGCGCAGAAGCTCGGCCTGGAGCTGGTCGGGACCAAGCAGATGGTGGCGCAGGCGGCCCTGAACTACGTCAGCAAGGACGCCAGCGCCACGCAGGACGAGCTCCAGACCTACTACGACAACAACACCGCCTCGTACACCATCCCGGCCGAGGCGGTCGCGACGCGCGTCGACTTCACCGGCGAGGCCGACGCCAAGGCGTTCCGGCAGGCCCTGCTCGACGGCGCGGCCACGGACGCGGCGGCCAAGGACGCCGGCGGCACCGTGAGCGAGCTCGGTACCGTCAAGCCCGGTGACCTCGAGACCGCCCTGGACACCGCGCTGTTCCAGACCGATGCCTTCACTGCGCTGCCGACCGGCCCGCAGCAGGTCTCCGACGTGCTGGTGGTCAGCCAGCCGGCCGATGCCGCCGGCGCCAACGGATCCGGCGCCAACGGATCCGGCGCGGCGACGAACGCTGCCGATGCGGCCTCGCCCGGCGCGTCCTCCGGTGCGTCCTCCGGCGCCGACCCCGGGAACGCGGCGGGTGACGCCGGTTCGGCGCAGCCCGCCACCACGGACGCCTACGTGGTGCTGGTGGCCACACGCACCCCGGAGCGCGTGCGCGGTTTCGACGAGGTGAAGGCGCAGGTCGAGGCCTCGGTGCTGTCGACCAAGCGCCAGGACCTGCGCAGCCAGTGGCTGGACACGATGCGCGCCGATATCCCCGTCGAGAACCTGCTCAGCCAGGCCCAGCCCGACGTCAACCCGAGTGCCGGCAACGGCGCCGGTGCGGCACCCGCCGCGCCCGCCGATGCGGCACCCGCCGCGCCGGGCGCGGCGGGTTCGGGCGGAGGCGACGGCGCGGCGACGCCCGCCCCGCCGGCGGACGGGTCCGGCAGCGGATCGGTGCCCTCGGGCGACGCGGGGGCCGGACCAAGCGGCAGCGGCAACTGAACGACCTCACGGAGCGGGCGCCCACCAGGGCGCCCGTCCTCTGCGGAAGGCGGTAGATCGATGCCGAGAGCGCTCCTGAGCGTATCCGACAAGCGCGACATCGTGCCGTTCGCGCGTGGCCTGGTGGAGCTGGGTTTCGAGGTGGTCTCCACGGGCAACACGCGGCGCGCGCTGAGCGAGGCGGGCGTGCCGGCCACCGCGGTGGCCGACGTCACGGGGTTCCCGGAGATCCTCGACGGGCGCGTCAAGACCCTCCATCCCGCCATCCACGGGGGCCTGCTGGCGCGTCGGGACGACGCGCACCTCGCGGAGCTCCAGCGCCATGGCATCGCGACGATCGACGTCGTGGCGGTCAACCTCTACCCGTTCCGGGAGACGGTCGCGCGCGAGGGCGTGGGCTGGGATGAGGCCCTGGAGCAGATCGACATCGGCGGGCCGACCATGGTGCGGGCGGCGGCCAAGAACCACTCCGCGGTGCTGGTGGTGGTCGATCCCGCCGACTACGACGACACCCTCGAGGCGCTCAGGCAGGGCCCCGACGCCGCCTTCCGGCGCCGCCTGGCCCGCCGGGCCTTCGCCCACACGGCGGCCTACGACGCGGCCATCGTGCGCTGGATGGAGCGCGACGAGGCGCTTCCCGAGCACCTGCCGTTGGCCCTGGAGCGCGCCGACGTGCTGCGCTACGGGGAGAACCCGCACCAGCAGGGCGCTCGCTACCGCGAAGTGGGCGAGAGCGGTTGGTGGGACGCGGCCGTGCAGCACTCGGGCATGGCGCTGAGCTACCTCAACCTGTTCGATGCGGAGGCGGCCTGGCGCCTGGCCCACGCGCTGGGAGAGGGGCGGGCCGCGGTCATCGCCAAGCACGCCAACCCCTGCGGCGCGGCGCTCGGCGACACGCTTGCCGAGGCGTACGCGCGCGCGTTCGCCGCCGATCCCAAGTCGGCCTTCGGGGGCGTCGTCGCCCTGCCCGGCACGGTGGATCTCGCGCTGGCGGAGGCCGTGGTGGCGAATCCCAAGGCGGACGTGCTGATCGCGCGGGGCTTCGAGGCCGAGGCGCTGGCCCTGTTCGCACGACGGCGCAAGAACATGCGCGTGCTGGAGGCCCCCGCACCGGGTCCGCGCGGGCTCGAGCTGCGTCGCGTCGACGCCGGCTTCCTGGTCCAGCAACCCGATCCCGTGCGCGTCGAGCGAGCGTCGTGGCGGGTGGCCACGCGGGTGCAACCGAGCGGTCGGCAGTGGCGGGACCTCGAGCTGGCCTGGCGCGTGTGCGCGGCGACCTCCTCCAACGCCATCGTCTTCGCGGCCGACGGCAGCGCCGTGGGCGTGGGGGCAGGGCAGCAGAGCCGGGTGGATGCCGTCGAGATCGCCGCGCGCAAGGCGGACGGGCGCGCACGCGGAGGTGCGTGCGCCAGCGACGCGTTCTTCCCGTTCCGCGACGGCGTGGACGCCGCCGCCGCGGCCGGGGTGGCGGCCATCATCCAGCCCGGCGGTTCGATCCGCGACGAGGAGGTCGTGGCGGCCGCGGAGGAGCACGGCATCGCCATGGTGCTCACCGGGGAGCGCCACTTCCGCCACTGAGTCGCGTGCCCCGGCGCGCGCACCGCCGGCCGGCGCCCTGGGGTCTGGAACCGGGCGGCGGCGGGGGTGCGTCGCGCGGGCGCGGAGGTCCCCCGCGCCCCCGAGAGCGCGACCCCGGCCCTGGGGTCCGGCGCGGGCCGGCATACAAGATGTTGTAGGTGTGGGCGGCGGCGCCAGCGCGAGCGCGGCCCGGAGCGCCCTCCTGGGCGCGTCCCTGGGACGCGGGGGGTGCCGGCGGCACGGTGCAGACATACAACATGTAGTACTGCGGGGCGTCGCGGCTGTCACATGATGGATGCGGGCGCTTGAAGGACGCCCTCCCGGGTGGTAGCCTTGAACGACGCGTTACCGCTCCCGCGGCGGGCCACCGGGCGCCGCCGCGAGTGGGGGAAGGCCGGATGTGAACGAGCAGACAATACAACATCTTGTATCCGGCTACGCTTTGAGCGACAATATCTGGACCTAATCTGCGGCTCCCCGAGGGGGGCCCGCGTACCAGCTCAGGAGCCGCACCGTCGACACGGCTCGACGGCGCGGTAGGAGGAGTGCTCGTGGCGAAATCTCTCGGTACCCAGGGCCGCGCGGCGGCAGCAGCGTTCGACGACCACGCCCGCGCCATCGCCAAGCGGCAGTACTTCCAGCCCGGCGACGGCAGCATCGAGGACATGTTCGCGCGGGTGGCCTCCTGGGTGGCCGGCCCCGAACCCGAGACGCTGCGCGCGGAGATGGCGGACCGCTTCTACGGCCTGATGGCGAGCAAGCGCTTCTGCCCCGGCGGTCGGGTCCTGGCGGGTGCCGCGACCAGCCACGGCAACGTGCTCAACTGCTTCGTGCAGGACGGCGGCCCGGAGGAGGCCGGGGGCACCCCCTGGGTGCTGCGCCTGGCCACCAAGCTCGCCCTGGTGACCAAGGTGGGCGGCGGCAACGGCCTGAACCTCGATCCGGTTCCCGCCAAGCGGGACTACCGCGGGGCGAGCGGCCACCTCTACCTCACCATCGATCCGCGGCACGCCGACTACGACAAGGTGCGCACGGGGACCTTCTTCGATCTGGTGCGCGGGGAGTACCTCACCCGGGGGTACCGCAGCGCGACCTTCGTCGAGTCGCACGACGCCCCCTCCGGCTTGAGGGTGCAGCGCGTGGGGGACTCGGTCGACGGCATCTGGGCCGGCGGCTCCGCGATGATCCAGGGCCTGCTCGAGGGGCGCGACGTGCTGCTCGATCTCAGCGATCTTCGGCCCGAGGGCACGCCGGTCAACGGTTCCGGTGGGACCTCCAGCGGCCCGTCCTCGTTCGCCGTGGAGGTGTTCGACAATTTCGCCATGTGGGCGACCCTCGGGGGGGCCGAGTACGCCGGGCCCGTGGCGACGCTGCGCTACATCTTCGCGCCCACGCTGCGGGTCATCCGCCAGGGCGGGACGCGCCGCGGCGCCGGCATGGCCACCATCAGCATCACCCACCCCGACGTGCGCGACTTCATCACCGCCAAGGACCTGGAGCGCGAACAGGCCGAGGGGGACATCAGCACCTTCAACATCTCGGTGCTGGTCAGCGACGCCTTCATGCGAGAGAGCGGGCCCGAGCGGGAGCGCGGCGTGCTGTGGGACATCGCGCGGCACGCCTGGCAGACGGGGGAGCCCGGGCTGATCTTCATCGACCGCATCAACCAGCACAACGGCATGCGCGGCGCCCTGGGCGACATCCTCGCCACCAATCCCTGCGGCGAGATCCCCCTCTATCCGGGCGAGCCGTGCGATCTGGGGGCGATGAACCTGGCCGCCTACGTCCGCGACACGGGCGAGGGGCTCGCCGGCTTCGACCAGGACTCCTTCCGGGAGGACGTCGGCACCTGCGTGCGCTTCCTCGACAACGTGTTGGACGTCAACCGCTTCGCGCTGGCGGACAACCGCGACATGAGCATGAAGCTGCGGCGCCTCGGACTCGGCGTCATGGGCCTGGCCGATGCGCTGATCCGCATGGGGTACGGCTACGACAGCGAGGAGGGGCGGGCGGCGGTCGACGCCATGATCAACGGCCTGCGCGAGGCGGCCACGGGCGCCAGCCGCGCACTGGCCGAGGAACGCGGCGCCTTCCCGCTCGTGGCCGACAGCGACCTGCAGCATGCCCGGCGCAACATCGCCGTGCTCACGGTGGCGCCGACCGGGACCACCAGCATGTTGATGGGCGTCTCCTCGGGGGTGGAGCCGGTGTTCGCGCCGTTCATCTACCGCAAGATCGGCAGCGAGTATGCGGCCTTGATCCACCCACTGTTCCGTGAGCTGCTCGAGGAGCACGCCCCGCACCCCGACTACGCCCGCGACGGCGCGTGGGATTGGGACCGGGTGGTCCAGGCCGTGCAGGACAACCACGGCTCCGTCCAGGGCCTGGCGTTCATCCCCGACGACGTGAAGGCCGTGCTCATCTGCGCGCACGACATCGCGCCCGCGGATCACGTGCGCATGCAGGGCGTGGTGCAACAGGCCTTCGACGGCGGCGACAAGGTCGCCAACAGCATCTCCAAGACCATCAACCTACCCAACAAGGCGCAGGTGCAGGACGTCTTCGACGCCTACAGCCTGGCCTTCGCGAGTGGCTGCAAGGGGATCACCGTCTACCGCGACGGCTCGCGCGAGTTCCAGGTGCTGTCCACCAAGGCCGGTGACGACGCGGCGCCCGCTCCTGCCGACACTCCGCGACAGGAGGCGACCGCCGCACAGGGCGGACCGACCGGGCGGCCCACCCCGGCCGCGCCGGCCGGCCTCGATCGGCTCCCGGGCGAGCCGCTGTTCGACCGGCCGTTGCGCCTCCAGGGGTTCACCGACCAGGTCAAGCTGATGCTCCCCAGCGGCGAGCGGCGCGGCTTCTTCGTGACCGTCAACAACCAGGACGGCCTTCCTACCGAGGTCTTCATCGTGTCGGGCAAGGCGGGCGACGAGGCCAACGCCGACAGCGAGGCGCTCGGGCGGGTGGTGTCCATCGCGCTGCAGTACGGCGTCCCCGCCGAGGCCGTCATCAAGACGCTGCGGGGCATCAACGGCGGCATGTACGGCACCTACCACGGCCGCCTGGTGGCCTCCAAGGCCGACCTGCTGGCCGTAGCGCTGGAGACGGCCGGCGCCGAGAACGTCCTCAACCGTGGCAAGGGTTGCCCGGACTGTGGGGCGCCGCTGCGCTTCGAAGAGGGTTGCCAGAAGTGCGAGAACTGCGGCTACAGCAGGTGCGGATGAGGCTTCCGGGAGCGTCCGGTTGAGGGCTGACGCCCGGAGCCCGACGGCCCTTCGAGACGAACGCGAGCTCGCCGTCGACGGCGTCTTAGCCGGCGCGGTCCGGGAGGGGCGCGGCTACGGCGTTCGGACCCCCGCGCTGGACGGCCCTGGCCCCGTGGCGCCCGCGGCGTCCGGCGGCGGTGAGGTGCCAGACCGGTCCGGAGCTTAGGCGCTCGCATGGTGCGTTGTCGGCGCATCTACGATTCACCCCGCGACGACGACGGGTGGCGCGTGCTGGTGGACCGGCTGTGGCCGCGCGGCGTGCGCCGTACAGACGCCGCCCTGGATGAGTGGCTCAAGGAGATCGCGCCCTCGCCCGCGCTACGCCGATGGTTCGCGCACGACCCCGAGCGCTTCCAGACCTTCGCCGAGCGCTACCGCGCGGAGTTGGTCGACAACCCTGCAGTCGATCGCCTGCGCGACATGGCCTCGCGGGGCGCGGTCACGCTGCTGTACGCCGCCCGCGACGAGCGACACAACCACGCCCGCGTTCTCGAGGCGCTGCTGAACGCCGACCTGGCCGACGCCTGAAGCGCCTCAGCGCTCGTCGCCGCTGCCGTGGATGACGCCGCGCCGCTGTCGGCTGGCGAGCTTCTCCAGGTTGTCGCGCCCCACCTGCTCCAGCGTGAGGCCCAGGTCGGTCGCTAGGTTGGCGACGTACCACAGCACGTCACCGAGCTCCTTGGCGAGGGCGTCGCGCTGGGCGGGCGTCAACGGGTCGCCCGGCACGACGGCCTCGTCGCGCATCAGCTTGCCGAGCTTCTCCGCCACCTCGCCCGCCTCCCCGGCGAGCTTGAGCGTCGGGTAGAGCACCCGCGCGTGCTCCGGGTAGACGGCGGTGCTGCGGGCCTGGGCTTGGTACTCGTCGAGGGTCATGAGGCACAGGATACCCGCTCTCATGCGGAGCGGACGGCCACCCCAACAATGGCGTCTGGCACGGTCTCGGCGGGTTCCGTGGGAGGCCACGCGGGGGGTGCCTGGCGGGTCCCGGCGCGCTTGCCACGGCCCGCCCCCTCTGGTAGACTACGCTTCGCTCCGGGTCCGTTGATCCGCACCCAGAGCGCGTATTCGGCGGTAGCTCAGTGGTAGAGCGATCGGCTGTTAACCGATTGGTCGTAGGTTCGAATCCTACCCGCCGAGCCAGGAGAACGCCCCGTTAAGCCCCGTTCAGGACGGGGCTTTTCACATGCGGCGCGAGTGGGTCAGGGGAGCCTTCGGCGCTGCGTACCCCCTTAAGTACCCCCAATGGCGTCGAGCCGCGGGTCCGGCTTCGGCGCCTCAACCTGCTCATGAGTAGCGCTGGCGCCAGCACGTCGCGCGCACGATCGCCGAAGGCACGAGCCAGCGCGCCGCCATCAGGCAACGCAGGACCCTCATAGCCAAACGCCTCTACCATGTCCCAAACGAACCAGACCCCTCGTCCCCACGTCGAAGACGGCTAACCTGTTGACATTCGGGGTCCAAGATGGGTCCGTGCAACGCCGCCGATCTCGACGAACGCGGCCATCGGGTCGTCTCCTCGAAGCCGTGACGTCCGCGCCGGAGGGCCGGCGGACGGTCGCGGTCTGCTATGGTGCGGCTGAGCCAAGCCGTGGGGGTTCCCAGATGAGCGACCCACCCCATCATCAGCGTGCCGATACGTGGAGCGGCGCGGCCTCGGACTACGAGCGCCTGTTCTTCCCCTTCAGCGACCTCGTCGCGGCCGAGGCCCTCGCCCGCATCGGTCTTCGCCCGAGCGAGCGTTTCCTGGACGTGGCGGCGGGGACCGGTGCCGTGAGCCTGCGTGCGGCGCGCGCAAGAGCCGAGGTCACCGCCGTCGACTTTGCCGCGGAGATGCTGGAGTTGCTACGGGGCAAGGCGCGGGCCGAGGTGCTCGGCGGCATCAGGACGCTCGTCATGGACGGTCAGGCGCTGGAGTTCGAAGCCGACGAGTTCGATGTTGCCGGGTCCAACCTGGGTCTGGTGTTCTTCCGGGATCCGGCGCGGGGGATACGCGAGCTCCGGCGGGTGGTGCGCCCGGGCGGCAGGGTGTTCGTGACGTCCGTGTCGACGTCTGCGCCGTCGCGCCTGATGGAGCTCGCTTGGCTCGCCATCCAGGCGACGGCGACGGGACCGATCGAGCCGTCCTCGGGACCCACGTACGGTCTGGGGGACGTTCCGTCGATGGAGGGCGCGCTCAGCAACGCGGGTCTGGTCGAGGTGGTCGCCGAGGATGTTGCCGTAGCCTACCCGGTGCGCAACCTGGGCGAGTTCTGGGACAAGTGGATCCTACGGTCCCCGCCGACGTACCGAGCGATGCTGGCGCTCGACCCGGAGCACGCGGCGGCGGCGCGAGCGCGCTTCCTCGTCGAGGCAGGAGCCGGTGTGCCCGGGACCCCCGCGAGCTTCGAGGCGCACGCGATCATCGGTGTGGCGCGGGTCTAGGGCGTATCCGGTTGGCCGCGTCCGCCGCCCTGGAGATCGGGTGAGGGCGACGCGTTGGCAACCACCGGCCGGGCCGGCCCGTTCGAGCGTGCGCATCAGCGCCCCGATCAGGACGAAGTGGCCGAGGTGGTTGGTGCCGGTCTGCGTCTCGAAGTGTCGTGGGTCTCGCCCGGCGGGGTCGCCATGAGGCCCCCGTTGTTGAGCAGGATGTCGATGGAACCGTGCCTGTCGAGGACGGCCGCCCTGATCGGGGATGTCGGTTGCGCTCCACCCCATCGGCGTCTCCTCGACGTTGGCCGCACACGCCGGGGCCGCCCACCCCCCAGCGGGTGGCCGGGGCGCCTCGAGGTGAGGGAACGTTCCTCCACGACCCGCCGCCGTACGGTCGTGCCGGGAGCGGAGGGCGCCGTCAGCCGTCCCAGGGAAGCAGGACCAGCTTGCCGATGTGACGCTTGGTCTGGAACAACTTCTGCGCCTCGACGATCGAGGCCAGCGGGAAGGTCCTGTCCAGGACGGGGCGGACCTCGCCCTGCTCGATGGCCCGGACGAGGTTCGGGAAGACCGGCTCGTCCCAGGCGGTGCTTCCCAGCAGGGTGATGTCCTTGAGGTACAGCTCGCGCATGTCCAGCGCCACGACCGGTCCTGCGATGGCGCCCGAGGACACCAACCGGCCCCCTGGCTTGAGGAGCTTCAGCATGGCGGGGAAGCCCGGCCCGGCGACGTTGTCGACGACGACGTCGATCGACCGCTCTCCCAGCGCCGCCACCAGATCCTCCGAGCGTTCCAGCACTCGGTGTGCACCGAGTGCCGACACCCCCTCCTGCTTGCCCGCGCTGGTGATGGCGATCACCTCGGCGCCGCGGCGTTTGGCCAGCTGGACGGTGGCCGAGCCGACGCCGCCGGACGCGCCCGCGACGACAACCGTGTCGGACCGCGCCACCCCCGCCCGGTGGAGCATCGCCTCCGCGGTGCCGAAGGCGCAGGGGACCGATCCCAGCTCGGCATCCGTCCAGTCGCAGTCGACCGGGAACACCTCGCTGGCCGGGACGCTCACGTACTGGGCGAAGGCGCCGTCGAAATCCGATCCCATCCAACGCGTGTCGAGCGCCTCGAAGCCGTGGCGCCGGACGCATGGGCGGACCAGCGCCCTCCGTCCGACGAGGTCGCCGTCGACGTCACCGGCGACCTCGACGACCCGCCCGCAGGCGTCGGCACCCTGGATGAGCGGGAACGGCGGCGGCCGGTTCCAGCCACCCTCGCCCGCTGGCGCGGAGTCCTTCGCGGCACTCCCGCCAGCCGGCCCGGCGAGGGCGCTCGCCGACGCGGCGTACCAGCCGAGCCGGAGGTTGATGTCGGTGTTGTTCACGCCGGCAGCCCGCACCTCGATGAGCGCTTCGCCGGGCGCGACCTCCGGGACGGGCATGTCCCGGTAGCTGAGGACCTCGTAGCCGCCATGACCCGAGGTGAGGACCGCCTTCATGGTGGGACCGATCTTCATCATCCGAGCCTAACCGCCGGCGGGGACCTGTCGGCCCCGGAAGTACGACACGCTGGGGTCGGGCCGCCCGGCACGTCGGCTCGGGCGCATGCGAACGCGCCCGTCAGCCGGCCTGCTTGGCCTTGCGCGTGAGCCCCAACGGGTTGGAAACCGCGTGCCGGGCGGCGGCCCAGGCGCGCTTGATGTCCGACTCCTCGGGGGTGAGCGCCGCGTCGGGCGCGTCCGCGAACCGCGCTACCTCGTCGGCCTTGGCGTTCAGCACGGTGTTCAACACCGCGTGAAGGGAGGCGCGTACGGCGAGCCCCTCCAACAGCATGTCCTGAAGCTCCAGGACGCGGTTGACCAGGTCCTCGTGCCCCATGGCTTCGAGTTCGGCCCGGGTGCGTTGCATGTGCCCACTCTACCGCCCGGGGGCGCGCCCGCGGGCGCGCCCCCGGGCGGTAGGCGGGGTGGCGACTCCATCCCGATCGTGCGGCGCGGAGTCCCGGGCGCGGCCCGCCTTTGACGCGCGGTATGCTGCCGCATGGAAGCCGATCTTACGTCCCTGAGCCTTCTCCAGCTCGCGAGCGCGTACCGCTCCGGCGCGCTCGATCCCGTATCGGTCACCGATGCCTATCTCGCGGCGGCCGCCGCCCACCCCGAGCGGGACCGCGTGTTCCGCACCCTTACGGTGGAGCGCGCGCGCCGCCAGGCCGCACGCGCCGGCGCGCAGTTCCGGGCGGGCGTCGATACCGGTCCCATGCAGGGTGTGCCCATCGCCATCAAGGACCTGCTCGACACGGAGGGGGAGGTGAGCGCGGCGGGCTCGCGCGTGCTCCTCGAGCGTGCGCCCGCCCAGCAGGACGCGCCCGTCGCCGCGCGCCTCGATGCCGCCGGCGCCGTGTTCCTGGGGCGCACGAACATGACGGAGCTGGCCTTCTCAGGGATCGGTCTCAATCCCCATCACGGCACGCCAGGCTGCGCCCTCGACCGAAGCCGCGTGCCCGGGGGTTCCTCATCGGGGTCGGCCGTCGCCGTCGCATCCGGCCTGGCGGTCGCGGCGGTGGGATCAGACACCGGCGGTTCGGTGCGCATCCCCGCCAGCGTCAACGGCCTCGTGGGCTTGAAGACGACCGATGGCCGGCTCCCCACGGAGGGGGCGGTCCCGCTCTCCACCACGTTGGACACGCTCGGACCCCTGGCGCGCGACGTTGACGATGCCTGGGCGCTGTACCTGGCGATGGCGGCGGAGCCCTATCGGCCGCTGCCCGAGGTTCCCGCACGCCTGACCCTGCTGGCGCCTGCGACGGTGCTGCACGACGGGCTCGAGCCCGAGGTCGCGGCCGGCTTCGAGGCCGCGCTCGCCCGCCTCGCAGGGCAGGGGCACGAGATCCGTCGTGAGCCGCTGCCCCTGCTGGCGGAGATCCCGGAGCTCTTCCGGCGCTACGGCAGCTTCGCGAGCCACGAGGCGTTCGCCCTCTACGAGGACATCCTCACCACGCGCGGCGAGGAGATGGACCCGCGGGTGGTGTCGCGGATCCTGGAGTTCGCCCAGCGCCCGTCGTCGGACTACATCCGCCTGGGCTACGCGCGCGAAGACCTGCGCCGCCGGTTCTGGCCCCGTCTGGCCGGCGTCGACGCGGTGGTGGCACCCACCCTGCCGATCCTGCCGCCCGCCATCGCGGCGCTGGAGCACGACGACGCCTACTTCCGCGCCAACGCGCTGATGCTGCGCAACACCTTCCTCTTCAACGTGCTCGCCTCGCCGGCCGCGAGCGCGCCCGCGGCGACGACCGAGACGGGGTTGTCGGTCGGCGTGATGATGGTGACGCGCCCCGGCGAGGAGGCGCTTGCCCTCGGCCTGGCGGGCGCGGCCTCGGCCTGACGCGGGGCGCTCAGGCCGGTGCGAGCAGGAGCAGCAGGACCTCCGCGAGCAGCGCCGGCGTCTGCTCCCCCTCGATCTCCACGCGGCAGCTCAGCGGCACGAGCAGCCTGCCGTCCCCCTTGGGGCGCACCTCGCCCACCGTCACGCGGCCGCGCAGCCGGGATCCGGAGGGCACCGGCGCCAGGAAGCGCAGCCGGTCGAGGCCGTAGTTGACGACCGTGGTGCCGTCCTCCGGGAAGCCGCCCAGGGCGCGGATCATCGGGATGAGGAGCGAGAGCGTCAGGTAGCCGTGGGCGACGGTGGTGCCGAAGGGGCCGCCCGCGGCGCGCTCGGCGTCGACGTGGATCCACTGCGCGTCCTCGGTGCAGGACGCGAAGGCGTCGATGCGGGCCTGTTCCACGGGGAACCAGGGGGAGGCGCCGAGGTCGCGCCCTTTGGCGTTGGCGTAGTCGGCGTAGCTGAGGGGCGTCATCAAGGTCTCCTCCCGAGCCGGCCCGGCGCCGGCGCGTGGGTCGCTTCCCCAGCGTATCAGGAGGCCTCGGCCCCGGGCCCCAGCGCGGCCCGCGCCCCGCGTGCGTCCGCCCCCAGGCGCCCCGCCGCGGCGAGCAGGCTGCTGGCGTACTTCACCACGATGTCGGTGGCGATGACGCGCAGCAGCCACTGGGGGGTGGCGAACGCCTGGCCCACGAAGGCGAGCAGCGTGAACGCCAGCGTGTCGAGCGGCGCGCTGACCGCATTCGAGGACATGACGCGCACCAGCCAGGGCCGGTCCAGCAACCGCTGGTAGACCTCGGTGTCGGCGGTCTCGGACAGCACGATCGACAGGAAGCTGACCGCCACGTAGCGCAGCGGCGTCCCCAGCGCCGAGGCCAACGCGACGTTGGCGCACGCCGCGAGCACGATCATGGTGTAGACCGCCCGGCGGCCGAAGCCGTGCACGCGGTCGCGCTGGGTGAAGGTGATGCCGAAGAAGAGCGTGCCGACGTTCACCAGCAACAGTCCCCCGACCGGCAGGAAGCTGTCTAGGGTGTAGTTGGCGAGAAGGGTGCATGCGACGTAGACCGTCATGGCGGCGAGCATCCCCGCGCGCCGCGGGAGGGCCGTGCGCAGTGCGCCCGCAACCGTCGCGGCCGCCGCGGGGGCGAGCAGGTAGCGCGCCGGCACCGCGGGGGCGAGCAACACCAGCGCGGCGGCGGCGAGCACACCCGCGGCCAGCGCCGCCAGCGCCGCTGGCCGGCCGAGGCGGCCGACGGCGTCGACCAACACGCCGCTGAACAGCAGTCCGAAGAGCACCGGAACGGCCGTAGGCAGGGTGGGGAAGGGCTGCGGACCGAACTGCGACAGGCGCCACAACAGCCCGTTGCCGAGCGTGGCGCTCAGCGTCACGGCCACCGCCACGGCGGTGGCGCGCAGCAACGTCGACCGGGCCGGGCCGGGGGTGGGCGGGGGCGTGGCGTCGGTGTGGTTGCCTCGGGGCACGGGAGCCTCCTGTTCGAAAGCGTCCGGGGCGGTGATGTCACCTCCCGCCCGGGTCAACGGCGCGCAGTATAGCAGGCCCCGGGGCGTGCGCCACCGCCCGCCCGGCGCGCGCATCGCCCCCCGGCGGGCGTGCGCTAGGCTACGGCATGGTCGACCCCGACGATCCGTCGACGATGTTGGGAAGCCCCGCCGGCACCCTCCTCGAGACCCTGGGCATCGCCGTGCTCGAGGCCGGCCCGGACAGGGTGGTGGCGCGCATGCCCGTGACGCCCGCGCACCACCAGCCGTTCGGCCTGCTGCACGGCGGCGCCTCGCTGGCGCTGGCGGAGACCGTGGCCAGCATCGGTGCGGTGGCCGCGCTCCGGGGCACGGACCGGACCGCCGTGGGGCTGGAGATCAACGCCAATCACCTCCGCGCCGTGACGCGCGGCAGCGTGACGGCGGAGGCCACGCCCCTGCACCGCGGGCGCACGACGCAGGTGTGGCAGGTCGACATCCGTGACGAGCGCGGGCGCAGAGTGTGCGTCTCCCGCTGCACGCTGGCGGTGGTGGCGCGGCGCGCGCGTGCCGGCGGCACGTCGCAGTCCGCGGTCGGCTGACGACCGGGGGGTCGGCGGCCCCGGCCGGGGCCGCCCGGAACGCACGCGGCCGCGGGCTATACTCGGCCCAGCCGAAGATGGAGGGAGAACACCGTGGCCGTCGCCCTGTTCGTCACCTGCTTAGCCGACCAGCTCTTCCCCGAGGTGGGCGTGGCCAGCGTGCGCCTGCTACGGCACGTGGGGGTCGAGGTCCTCTTCCCCGAGGCGCAGACCTGTTGCGGCCAGCCCGCCTACAACGCGGGCCACCACGCCGAGGCCCTGGCCATCGCCCGCCACCACCTGCGCGTGTTCGAGGACGCCGAGCGCGTGGTCCTGCCGTCGGGCTCGTGCGCCTCGATGGTGGCGCTGCACTACGCGGAGCTGCTCGAGGCGGACCCGGCCCTGGCCGCCGCGGCCCGCGATCTGGCGTCGCGTACGGTGGAGCTGAGCACCTTCCTGCTCGAGGTGCTGGGCGATCGGCCCCTCGGCGCGGACCTCGCGGGCACGCGCGTGACGTTCCACGACGGGTGCCACGGCCTGCGCGGCCTGGGCATCAGCGAGGCCCCCCGTCGCCTGCTCGAGCGCGCCGGCGCCGAGTTGCGCGAGGCCGACGGTCACGACACCTGCTGCGGCTTCGGCGGGTTGTTCAGCGTCAAGATGCCGGAGGTGAGCGCCGCGATGGCGCGCGCGAAGCACGCGGGCATCCGCGCCGCCGGCGCCGAGGTCCTCACCTCGGTGGACGCCGCCTGCCTGATGCAGCTTCGTGGCAGCCTGGGGCGTGAGGCCGGCGAGGCCCCCCAGGTGCTGCACCTCGCCGAGCTGTTGTGGCAGGGCGTCGAGCGCGCCCGAGCCTGAGGGGGTACCGTGGAGATCCGTTCCGACCGCTTCCGAGAGAACGCCAGGCGCGCGCTGGCGGATGCCGATCTGCATACGGCCCTCGACCGCACCACGGCCGCCCTGACCCACAAGCGCGAGGCCGCGTTGGCGGAGCTCGACGACCTCGAGGCTTTGCGCGACCGCTGCGCCGCCGTCAAGGCGCACACCCTAGACCACCTCGACCGCTACCTGGGGCAGCTCACGGACGCCGTGGAGGCGCGTGGCGGGACCGTGCACTTCGCCTCCGATGCGGCGGAGGCCAACCGCATCGTGGTGGACATCGCCCGCGCCCGGGGCGTCCATACCGCCGTCAAGGGCAAGTCGATGGTGTCGGAGGAGATCGGGCTCAACGTTGCGCTGGAGAGCGCGGGCGTCACGCCCATCGAGACCGACCTGGGCGAGTACATCCTTCAGCTCGACGACGACGTGCCCAGCCACCTCATCGCGCCCGTGATCCACAAGACGCGCGAGCACATCACCGCGCTGTTCCACGACCGCCTGGGCACGCCCGCGACGGCGGGCGTGGAGGAGCTCACGGCGGCGGCCCGCGCCGAGCTCCGGCGCCGCTTCCTGTCCGCCGAGATGGGCATCACCGGCGTCAACTTCGCGGTGGCGGACAGCGGCACCCTGGTGCTGGTCGAGAACGAGGGCAACCTGCGACTGACGAGCAGCGTGCCGCGCATCCACCTGGCCCTCATGGGGATGGAGAAGGTGATCCCGCGGTTGGCGGACCTCGAGGCGTTCCTGACGCTTCTGCCGCGCAGCGCCACCGGGCAGCGCGCCAGCAGCTACGTGTCGATGGTGCACGGGCCGCGCCTCGCCGCCGACGCCGACGGGCCCGAGGAGCTCCACCTGGTGATCCTCGACAACGGACGCAGCACCGTGCTGGCCGACGAGAGACTGCGCGACACGCTGCGCTGCATACGCTGCGGTGCCTGCCTCAATGTCTGCCCCGTGTACACCCAGGTGGGCGGTCACGCCTACGGCTGGGTCTACCCGGGCCCCATCGGTGCCGTGCTCGATCCCGGCCTGCTGGGGATGGAGGCGACGGCATCGTTGCCGATGGCGAGCAGCCTGTGCGGTGCGTGCGGCGACGTCTGCCCGGTGAAGATCCCTATCCCGGAGCTGCTCATCGAGCATCGGCGGCGCGCCGTCACGCTGGGCCAGGCGGGGCCGGGCGAGCGCGCAGGCATGGCGGTGTACGGCTGGCTCGCCGGGCAGCCCTGGGCATGGGAGGCCGGCGCGGCCATGGCGCGCCTGGCGTCGCGGGCGATGGTGCGAGGCGACACGCTGGAGGCGGGCTGGCTGCCCCTGTTGTCGGCCTGGTTGCAGGAGCGGGACTTCCCGGCGCCGCCAACACGCTCGTTCCGCCACTACTGGCGCCACGGGTTGGAGGACGAGGCGTGACGCGCGAGACGTTCCTTGCCCGGGTGCGGGCCGCGCTTCGGCGCTCCCCACACGACCCCGGCGAGGCGCCGCCGCCGCCCGCGGAGCCCTCGCCCGGCGCCGGGCCCGAGGGTGACGTGGAGCGCTTCGTGGAGGTCGCGCGGGAGGCCGGCATGCGGGTGTGGCGCGAGCCCGATCTGGAGGCCGCCCGCCGGCGGGTCGGTGCCCTGGCCGCCGCCGTGCGGCCGGGCCCGGCGTTGGTGGCGCGCGACGCAGCCGCCGGCGCGTTCGCCGGTGCACTCGACCGTCAGACCCCCGAGCGCCCCGAGGACGCGGTCCTGGGCCTGACCGGCGTGTTGCGCGCGGTCGCACGGACGGGCAGCCTGATGCTGTCGAGCGACGCCGGCCGCCTCCCGTCGCTGCTCCCCATGCACCACCTGGCGCTGGTCTTCGAACCGCAGGTGGTGCCCGACCTCGCGCGCGCGTTGCGGCCCGGCGACGACCCGCTACCCGCGGCCTGGGTGCTGAGTTCCGGGCCCAGCCGGACGGCGGACATCGAGATGACGCTCACGACCGGCGTGCATGGACCCGGCGAGGTCGACGTGGTGGTGATCGGTGGCCCCGTGCCCGAGGGTGTGCCGCTCCCGGGGCGACCGGGGGGTGCAGCCGACGCGCGGCCGGCGGGCGCCGCGCACGGGGGCGATCCCGGCCGTTGAGGGCGGCCGGACGCGGGGCCGGACCCTGCCCGAGGGGCGCGGGGGCTAGGTCTCATACCGAGGGGCCCTACGGCGACGGGGCCCCCCGAAGGAGGCCCCGTAAGGTGGTCGGGGCGAGAGGATTCGAACCTCCGACCCCATCGTCCCGAACGATGTGCGCTACCAGGCTGCGCTACGCCCCGACGCAAGACACAAGTGTACCGGACCCCGATGGAGGGGTCAAGACAGCGGCGCGTCGTCATTCTGCGCCGTGTCCCACCAGCCGACCTCCTCCAGCGCCGCGGCGGCCACGTCGGCCGGGAAGCCCCGCCGGGCAAGGAAGGCGAACGCCCTGGCCCGCGCCCGCCGCCGCGCCTCGCGCCTCGCGCCGTCGTCCCCGGGGACCCGTGCGCGGTCGGCGCCGTTTCCCGCGGCGCCCACACGCCGAGCGTGTGGCGCCGCGCGGTCCGGGTGGTAGCGCCAGGCGTGCTTTCCCAACAGCGCAACGGCCGCCGCGCGCTGGTGGGCGTCGTCCAACCCCATCAGCTCATCGCTCACCAGGGCCTCGGCCACCCCCTTGCGCCGCAGCTCGCGGCGCAACGCCACGCGGCCGCGATTGGCGTGGCGCGCCGCGACGTAACGCTCGGCGTAGGCACGGTCGTCGACCAGGCCCAGGCGCTGCAGGCGCTCGAGCAGCTCCTCTGTGGCTTCGGTATCGAGCTGGCGCCGGCGCAACTTGCGCCGCAGCTCTTCTACGGTGTACGCGCGGCGGCCCAGCAGCCACAGCAGGTACTCCCAGGCGCGGTCCGGCTCGAGTGGTGACGGGCGGCCGCGTGTCACCGCAGCACCCGCACCGGATCCAGGCCGGCCGCCCTCCTTGCCGGGAGCAACCCGGCCAGCACGCTTGTGGTGAGCGACAGCGCGCACACCCACAGCACGTCCGTGGCCTGGAGCTGAACGGGGAGCTGCGTGATGAAGTAGAGGTCGCCCGGAAGCGGGTAGGGTTGCACCCGGAAGTAGGTGCTCACGGCCAACCCCAGGAACGCGCCCAGCGCCGTACCGAGGCCGCCGAGCAGCAGGCCCTCCAGCGTGAAGATCGCCAGGATCTGACGGGAGGTGGCGCCGAGCGCGCGCAGGATGGCGATCTCTTCGGTCTTCTCGGCCACGGTGAGGACCAGGATGTTGGCGATGCCCATGGCGGCCACCAGCACGATGAGGAACACCACCACGCCGATCACCGCCTTCTGCAGCCGCAGCTGGCTGATGAGGCTGGCGAAGAGGCTCTCCCACGAGATCGGGCGCAGGCCGAAGGAATCGGCCAGGCGCAGCCCGATGGCGCTCGCGCGCTGTGGGTCCGCCAACCGCAGGTGGTACCCGCTGATGCGCTCGCCGACGCCCATGTAGGCCTGCAGCGCGGGCAACGACATGTAGGAGGCCACGCCGTCGATGAGCTCGTTGCCCACACGGAAGGTGCCGGCGACGGTGAGCTGCGTGGTGCGGCCCGTGATGTCCCGCACCATCACGCGGTCACCCGCGATGACGCCCAGCTGTTGCGCCAGCGACGCTCCCAAGACGATCCCCTGGCCGCCCTCCAGGGCGCCTCTCAGGTCGGTGAGCGCGGGGAGGTCGAGGACCGTGCTCTCCAGGGCCGGATCGATGCCGACGATCTGGGTGTAGCCCTGCCGCGCGCTGACGCCGAGGGCTGCGCTCGCCCGGCGCGCGATGAGCGCCTGCGTGGCGAGGTAGGGCGCGGCGGCCGTGATCTCCTGGCGGTCGGCCAACGCGGCGAGCACGTTGGCGTCGTCGGCCAGGGTGTCCCCCGCAACGTAACTCTGTAGGGTGAGCATGGGTGTGGCCTTGAGGGTGCTGCGGATCAGCTCGTCTACGAAACCGTTGGTCAGCGACAGGGCCGTGATGAGCACCATCACGCCGACGGCGACGCCGCCGATGGTGAGGGCGGATTGCAGACCGCGCCGGCGGACGTGACGGCGGGCCAGGTAGGGGACGAGCCGGCGCATGGCGCCAGTCTACCGTGGGGGCAGAAGGCGGCCGCGCGCGGCTCGGCAGCCGCGCGGGCGGGGTCGACGGTCGTCTCTCGGGGTGGGTATCAGCGCGCGGCGCGCAGGCTGGGCGTGCCGGTGAAGCCGCTGGCCTCGGTCGGCAGCAGCTCGGGCCCGCTGCGGCCGTAACGCACGACCTCGACCTCGACCTTGCGGACGCCCCAGTTGACGGCGCTGGCGTAATCGCCGAACCAGATGTCGACCTGCTCGCGCTTGCGCTGGTGCATGGTGTCCTCGACGATGAACAATCCCTGGCTGTCCAGCAGGGACTGGAAACGGCCGGATCCGCGACCGGTGTAGTAGTTGCCGAGGTCCCTGATACGCACCAGCGAACCGTAGGGCAGCGCGTGGTCGAGCAGGTCGCGACTCACCGCGATGACACCGAAGCGCGTGCGCTGACCCGTAGCCGTGACGTGGGGGCTATGGTCGGTCTGGGAGGACATGGAGTTGTAGCCCGTGGCGCGCACCACGTACTGCGGATTGGCGATCGGGCCCATCTGCGCGCTCGCCTCCTGGGCGGCGGCCGGGGTAGCGAGCACGGACGCCAACGGGACGATGCCAAGAGCGACGCCCGAACGCTCGTCCGCGCGCGGGGCACTGAATGCTGTGATCAAGGCGGTGATGACGAGGCCGACGGCCACGAGCTTGCCACTGATGTGGAGTGCCATCCGCACCTCCCAACCCATCGATGCTATCACCCGCCTGTGGCGCCGTGACGGTTGGGGGATACGCCGCCTTGCGCGGTGGTACGAATGGTCCGGCCACGATGGGGCGCCGCGCGTGCCGGACGTAGCTTCTGGCGCCCGGCGTGGTAGCCTTCCGCCAACACCCCGCGGCGAACGCCGCCGAGAACCGCGAACGGACGTGTGATGCCTGCAACACCCGGCCTGCTGGCCATGCCGACGATCCTGCTCAACGCGGCGCTGAGCCTTGCGCCTGACCGCACCACGCCTGTGCGTGGGCCGGATCGCGTGGCCGTCGTGACGCCGATGTACAACGAGGAGCGGGGCGCCGGCCGGGCGCTCGCCTCCCTGCTGGGGCAGACGCGCAGCCCGGATGAGCTCGCTGTCAGCATCAACGGCTGCGACGACGATACGGGCGCGGTCGTGCGCGCCACACTCGCGCGGCACGGCTTCGCCCTGGGTGGCGAGGGGGAGGCCCCCGGACTGCTGGCCAGGCTCGAGCGCTGGCGCCACCCGGTGCGGCCGCTCGAGGTGCTGGTGCTCGACTACCGGCAGCAGGTGGCCAAGTCCGAGAGCATCAACAACCTCGTTGCCTCCGGCCTGCTGCGTTCCAACCGCGTGCTGTTGGTCGATGGCGACACCGTGTTCGCCCCCGACTTCCTCGAGGCCATCCGGGACCACTTCTACCGCCTGCGCCTCGTGCGTGAGGGCGGCAGGCGGCGCATCGTCATCGAGGACGTCGCGCTGCAGTCGGGCGCCGTATCCTCGCTCCGTCCCGAGGACGCCGGCCCGGGCCAGCGCTTCATCTCCCGGGCGCGGGATGCCGAATACGCCTTCTCGGGCATCGTGCGGCGGGGGCAGGCCCGCACCGTCGGGACCGGCGCAGTATTCGGTCGCAGCCGTCTGTTCACCGTCGTGGGGTGCGGCTTCGCCGCGCGCCGCGACCTGCTCCCCATGCCCTCCGACACGCTGACGGAGGATCACGATCTGACGCTGAGCGCTCAGGCTGCTCCGCGCCGGGTGGAGCGCTTGACCCCGAAGCAGCTCGCCGATCGCGGCTTCCGGCTGGTGCTCGACGGCGCCGAGCGCGCCCCGACCGATGTGCTCGACGCGCACGACGAGGTGGAGCTCCGCCATGAGGGCACCGCACGCTTCGTCGGGGCGGCCCGCATGGAGACCGAGGACCCGCCGCACCTGAGCGGGTACCTGCGTCAGATCGAGCGCTGGAACGGCGGCGGCATCCAGAACGCCCTCAAGCGGCTGCTGCCGCTCGCCGGGCCTGTTGCCCGGGCATCCAACACGCGCTTCGTGCTGTGGAGCGCGTTGCTGGAGAACATGCTGGGCCTGGCGCTGCTGGTGCTGCTTCCCGCCGCGCTCGCCCTGCATCTGGGCAATCCCACCATCGGCGTCCCGTGGACTGCCCTGGGCGCCTGGTTCGGCCTCGACCTGGCCGTGGCGGTGGCCATGACGCTGTGGGGATTCTACCGGGCGGAGCGCGACGGCGGCCGCGGCCGCGGGGCCGCCTGGAGGGGGGCGCTCGGAGGTGCGGTCCGGTCCGGGGTGCCCCTCTTCGTGCTCAAGTACCTCAACGCCGTGAGTTTCGTGGCGGCGGCCTCGAGGGTCGTGCCCGCCTACCTGGCCGAGCGGCGGGCGGGCCGCCGCGGCCTGTATCGCCATACTCCCGGCGTGCCGTGGGAACGGCCTGCGTTGCGGCACTACCAGGGCCGCACGGCCGGCGCGGCGGCCTCCATGCTCGGCGTGGTGCTGCTGGTGTTCGTGGTGGCGTTGCAACTCGCTCCCGCGCTTCGCCCCATCAACGTGGAGGCCTGGCGCCTCATCAACGAGGGCACCAGGGTCGACATGGCCGAGCACGCCCGCCTGCCTCTGGCCACGCTCGCTCTCGGCCGGTCCACGGGACCGGAGCCTCGGGCGCCGGTGCGGGTCAGCCGCGCAGCGCTCCCAGCCGATGGTGCCAACGAGGCCGTGACCGTTTCGGCGCATCGTGTCGAGCTCGCAACGGTGGCGCCGTCGGTCGTGCCGCTGGCCGGCGGCAAGGCGGCCGGGGGACCGGCCGCCGCGGGCGTTCCGTCTCCCGCCGGCGGGTCCGCGCCGCTGGGCGTGCCCGCGCCGCTGGGCGTGCCCCTGCGCGACGCCGTGGGTCGGATGCAGTCGCCGCTGGTGCCGGCCGTGGCGCGCGGAGCGACCGCGCTCGATACGGTGCCGGCCGCCGCGGGCGTGTCGCACTACTGCCGCCCCGGCGACCTACCGCACCCCGCGGATCGGTGGCACGCCCTCGAGGGCGACGCCGTGGACGCCCGCCCGCTGGATCGCTGGGAGCTCCTGGTGCTGGCCCGGCTGGCGCCGATCGCGCCCCTGGTGGAGGGCGCGGCCACCGCCTACGACGTGCCGGCCGATGCCCTGCTGCAGGTGCTCATGAACGAGTCGTACCTCGATCCCCTGGCCGTCGGGCCCACGGCCGACAAGGGGCTGTCGCAGTTGACGAGCGACGCGCTGACGCTCCTGCGCGGGGTCTCGAACGACCCGACGTCGCGGCTGTACAACCCCTTCCTGCTCCACGGCGCCTACAACGTCTTCGATCCGGATTTCTCGGTCTGTGGCGGTGCCGCCAAGCTGTCGTGGGCATGGTCGCAACGGGGCGTCACCGGTGTCGACCAGGCTTACGCGCTGTTCATCAACCCCATCGAGGGGCTGCGCCATGGCCAGGTGTCGGCCACCCACCGGCCGGCCGTCGACGCCATGGAGGCCCTGGCGCCCCTGGTGCGGCGCCTCGGGACCGCCTACCAGCGCTACCGCGGAGACCCGGCGTCGGTGTCGCCCGATACGGCCGCGCTGCTGGCCATCAGCGGCGATGTGGCCGCGGGTCGCGCCTCGGTGGCGGAGGGGTACCGACGGAGCTACGCCGTGGTGCGGGAGCTGCGGTTGGACGACGAGGCGCTGTACCAGGCCGTGTTCGAGCGCCTCTACCCGGATGCTCGAGCGGAGGCGGCCGCGCCGGCGCACTGACTGAGTGCGGACGCCGGGTCGCGCCCGATCTCAACGCGCCTGGATGCGGTACAGTCCGCCGTCGATGGTGATGAGGTAGAGCTCCCCGCGGCCGTCGCGGGCGAAGGAGCTGACGGGGTGGCCGGTATCGAGCAGGTGCTCCAGTCGCCAGCCGTCCGGGGCGGGCGCCAGCGACCACACGCGGCCGCTCACGAAGTCACCGAAGAGGTAGCGGCCGGCCAGGGCCGGCTGCGCGGTGCCGCGATAGACGTAGCCACCCACCACCGCGTTGCCGCCGCCCTCCTGGACGCCCAGATGGCCGTACGCCGCGACGGGGCCGCCGAAGGCCAGGTCGGCGCAGCCCTCGTCCACCAACCCCGGCACCTGGGGGTAGGCCTGGCACTCCGGGCCCTCCCGTATCGGCCAGCCGTAGTTCCCGCCGGGGACCACGCGGTCGATCTCCTCCCAGCGGTCGTTGCCGACGTCGCCGGCCCAGAGGCTGTCGTCGGCGGGATCGAAGGAGAACTTCCAGGGGTTTCGCAGGCCCCGGGCCCAGATCTCGCCGCGCGCACCGTCCACCCCCACGAACGGGTTGTCCGCCGGGACGGCGTAGGGATCGCCGTGGTCGACATCGATGCGTAGGATCTTTCCGCGCAGCGTGGCGACGTCCTGGGACACGAAAGGGGGCTCGTGCAGCCAGTGGTTCTGCTCCTGGCCGTCGCCCGTGCTGACGTACAGCATGCCGTCAGGTCCGAAGGCGAGCTGCCCGCCGTGATGGAAGGCCTCGTCCACGGGGACGGTGAGGAGGACGCGCTCGTAGCGTGCGGGGTCCGCGGTGCGTAGATCGGGCTCCGCCCGGTACTCCACGACGACCAGGTCGTTGCTACCGGTGCGCGTGTAGGCGGCGAAGAGGCGCCCGTTGCGAGCGAAGTCGGGGTGGAAGGCGATGGTGTAGAAACCGTCCTCCCCCTCGAGGCCGGTGACGCGACCGCGCAAGTCGAGGAACGGCGTCGGCCGCACGGCGCCGTGCTCGAACACGCGCACCAGGCCCTCGAGTTGGACCACGTAGAGGCGCTCGGGGTCGTCCCCGCGCCCGTCGGTGGTGGCATACACCGGCAGCCGCAGGTCGGTCACCAGCGGCTCGAGCGACAGCGTGACCGTGGCGGGGGAGAGGCTCGGCACCGGGAGCAAAGGGCCCTGGGCGCCTACCAAGGAGGCCAGGCCGGACAGCAGCAGGAGGAGGGGGAGGCGAGCGCGCATGGCTCGCGTACGATACCGCGCCATCGGGTTCGGCTCTCTGGGCCGCGGGCTCCGGCGGCCGGCGCGGACGCGACCCCACCCTCGGCCGCGCCCGCGGGCACGGGGCCGCCGCCCGCGTGCGATCAGTTGGCTCGGTTGGCGGCGTACCAGTCGCGGAACGCGTACAGCGACGCGGAGGAGCTCTCGAGGCGCCAGTCCGCCTCCTTGTTTACGTTGAACCACACCAGCGCCGTCAGGCGCGGGAACGCGCGCGAATCCAGCATGTCCCGGATCCAGGTGCCCTTGTTCCCCCCGCGCTCGGCGGAGGCCACCTCGCCGATCCACACCGGCTGCCGGCCGAGCGCCGTGATGCGCGCGTAGGGCGCAGCGAAGATGTCCTCGAAACTGCGCCAGTCGCTCCAGTCGCGCGTGGCGCCCCAGTTGTAACCGTCCAGCGCCAGCACGTCGACGTAGGCGTCGCCGGGGTAGTAGGCCTCCATCCGATTCGCCGCGGTGCGCGGCTGGTCGGTTGCGTTCGGGCACCACACCCAGCGCACATTTGCGGCGCCCGAGGCGCGGAAGATGTCCACCATCCGCCGCCACGCCTGGACGAACGCCTGGGGCTGGCCGTTCCACGCGACCCAGTCCCCGTTCATCTCGGGGAAGGGGCGTAGGTAGACGACCCCTGCCGCGGACCGCACGCCCTCGGCGTAGGCGCGGATGAGGTCGTCGTAGCGCCCCGCCGCGATGTCCGTGACCGATTCACTGTGCGGTTGCCAGCTGATCAATGGGATGCGCCCGCTATCGAGCACCCCCTCCACGGCGTGGGCGTCGTAGGCATCGTCCCAGGAGGCGTACCAGTGGGCGATGTCGAAGCGGCGCCCCAGCTCCGTCTCGAGACTGCGCAGGGGAGCCTGATCGTTCCATACGCCCGAGGGCACGTAGGCGCCGACCAGCGCGTCACCCGCCGGGCGGCCCGGGGCCTCGAGGTTGCCGCAGGCCGCCAGCAGCACCAGCAAGGCCACCAGCGACGCGGCCGCGGCGACCCGCGTCAGGCGGGCGGGGCGGATGTGGGCGTGTCCCTTCGGCATGGCGGCGATCGACGGCTCCAGTCCTCCCGACGAGCGGGCGGAGTTCGGACGGTTCGGTTGCTGCATGTGGCCCCCGCAGGGACTGTGACATTTTTACCATTTGGCTGCGATGAGAATCAAGAGACCTGGGGTCGCCGCGCGCGCCGCGCCGGCGCCCCGTGCGCCCGCCGGGCACGGCGGCGCGGGGTCGCTCAGCGCGAGGCCATCGCGGCACCGCCCGCCAGGCCGACGCGGAAGGCGTCCACCACCTGCGGGGAGCTGTTGATGCGCCAGTCGGTCTCCTTGTCCTCGTTGAACCACACCAGCGCTTGGACGCGGGGGAAGGCGGTCGTCGAGAACATGTCGCGTACCCAGGTGCTCTTGTCGCCGCCCGCGTCCGTCGAGGCCAGCTCGGTGAGCCACAGCGGCTGCGGCCCGATGGCGGTGATGCGCTGATAGGCCGGTCCGAACACCTCCTCGAAGCTGCGCCAACTGCTCCAGCTCCGGGTGGTGCCCCAGTTGTAGCCGTCGAGCCCCAGCACGTCCACGTAGGTGTCCCCGGGGTAATAGCTCTCCATGGCGTTCCCCGGCGTCGCCGGGTCGTCGCTGATGTTCGGCGACCACACCCAGCGCACGTTGGTGGCGCCCTCCTCGCGGAACAGGTCGACCATATGTCGCCACGCACGCACGAGCGTCGCGGGATCCCCGTTCCAAGGCACCCAGGAACCGTTCATCTCCGGGAAGGGGCGCAGGTAGATCTCCGTACCCAGGGCGCGCGCGCCATCGGCCCAGGTGCACAGGTAGTCGTCGTACGCGCCGGCGGCGATGTCACCGACCGTCTGCGAGTAGGGCTGCCAGCTGATCAACGGGATGCGCCCGCCGCTCGAGGCGGCGACCACCATGGTCGGATCGAAGGCGTTGTCCCAGTTGGTGAACCAATGAACGATGTCCAGCCTTCGCCCCAGCTCCTGCTCGAGGGTATAGACCGGTTCCATGCCGCGCCACACGCCGCCGTAGGTGAAGGCTCCGAAGTAGGTGCTGCGCAGGCTCGCGGTGGTGTCGTTGGGCACGGAGGGATCCTTGACCAGGGGGCCCTGGCTGCTGCAGGCGGTGATGAAGAGCAAGGCGGCCGTGCAGGCGAGCAGGCGCGTGAACCACGCGCGCGGGCGCGCTGCGGTGGGGCAGAGGGGACGGGCTGGGGTTGCGTCCATAGCCGGCCTTGGCCCGGGCTTCCGGGTCGGGGGGCTTGACCGGCGACGCTTGTCCGTACGCTGCGACACTCGTCCCCTTGGCCGGTTGCGCTACTCGCTCCACCTGTCCCAAGCGCCCAGTTGCAGGACAGGCTTCATAGCTTCCAAGGCCCCGGGTGGGACCCGGGGGGTTCCACGGGAGGTGGAACCTACGGCCCTTGTGGGGCCGGATGTGGACGCGGGATCGGCTGTGGATGAGGGTCACTCACCTTGGCCGGTTGCGCTACTCGCTCCACCCGGTCCAAGCGCCCACATAAGGGCCGGGCTTCATCGCTTTCCAAGATCGGGGCCATGCCCCGACGTCTGAGAGTGTACACCATCGGCGGCGGAGGCGGCCGTGAACTACGTCGCAGGCCGGCCGCGGGGCCGCGTGCGGGCCGGCGCGGGGTGCGCCAGCCGCGCGGCGGCGGGTGAGCGCCTACGGGTACAATCGGGCTCGCCAGCCATGGATGCCGATGCCCTCACCTTCACCGTCGAACAGCGCCGCGGCCGCGCCCGCACGGGCGAGCTGCGCACGGCCCACGGCGTCGTGCGCACCCCCGCCTTCGTGGCGGTCGGGACGCAGGGGAGCGTGAAGAGCGTGCCGCCCCAGACGGTGGCGGAGGCAGGCACGCAGCTCCTGTTCGCCAATACCTACCACCTCTACCTGCGCCCAGGTGCCGAGGTGGTGGCCCTGCACGGCGGGCTGCATCGCTTCATGAACTGGAACCGACCCATCCTCACCGATTCCGGGGGGTTCCAGGTGTTCTCCCTGGGGGCCTCGATCGAGCACGGCGTCGGCAAGGTCGCGTCCATCTTCCCGGGCGAGGCCGGCGCACCGCCGAGACGGCCGGGCGGGCACTCGATGGTGCGGGTGGAGGAGGAGGGGGTGCGCTTCGTCAGCCACATCGACGGCAGCCGGCACTTCTTCTCGCCGGAGGTGTCGATCACCGTTCAACGGGCCCTCGGCGCCGACATCGTGCTGGCCTTCGACGAGTGCACCAGCCCGCTTCACGACGAGGCCTACACCGAGGCCTCCATGCACCGCACGCACCGGTGGGCGCGCCGCAGCCTCGAGGCGTTCGAGCGCAGCGCACCGCGCCACGGCTACCCGCAGGCGCTCTACGGCATCGTGCAGGGAGGCGCCGTCCGCCGGCTGCGCGAGGCCAGCGCGGCGGCGATCGGCGGCCTGCCCTTCGACGGCATCGCCATCGGTGGGAATCTCGGCGTTACCCACACGGACATGCACCGGGTGCTGGAGTGGACCGTCCCCTTGCTGCCCGAGGGCAAGCCGCGCCACCTTCTCGGCATCGGTGACGTCCCCGGCATCTTCGAGGCGGTCGAGCGCGGGGTCGACACCTTCGACTGCGTCAGCCCGACCCGAAACGCCCGCAACGGTGGGGTGCTGGTGCGAAGGGGCGACGATGGGGAGCGGCTGCCGTCGTTCCGCCTCAACCTGCGTAACGCCGGCTTCAGGGAGGACCTGCGTCCGCTCGAGGCGGGCTGCGACTGCCCGACCTGCCGCCACTACAGCCGCGCCTACGTGCGGCACCTGTTCAAGGCCAACGAGCAGCTCGCGCAGCAACTCGCCAGCGTCCACAATCTGCGCTTCATGGCGCGGCTGATGGCCGACATCCGCGAGAGCCTGGCGCACGACCGCTTCGATGCCCTGCGGCGTGAGGTGCTGGGCGACGGCTGACCGGGCTCGGGCACGCGCGGCGCCCCGGCCACGCACGCCGGGCCCGCCTCCGGGAACCGCCGAGGTTCAGAAGTTCTTCTCGATCAGGTCGATGGTCGTACCGTCACCGGTGACGAAGCGAACCACGCCCACGCCCGGCACGAAGAACAAGTCCAACACGGTGGAGCCACCGTTGCTCGTGAGCGTCCGTTGCCGGATCTGCAGGGCGTTGAAGCGGCCCGCGGCGGTGCGCACGCCTCTCACGCCGAGGACCTCGGCCGAGAGCGTGATGCTGAAGTCGGAGAGCTGGGTGGTGCTCTTCCACTGCTGGCCGGCCTGGAGCGGTCCGGCGGCGTAGATCACGAGGGGAGGGTCGTAGGGCACCACGGCGCCGCCCGAGGCCGTGCCCACCGACACCACCTCGTCGCCGTACTGCAGATAGTCCTCGGAGACGGGCACGCCCTGGAAGTAGTGCGTGAGCACCATGACCTGTTGGCCGTCGACCTCGCGCGGGCCGCTGAGCTGCTGGGTCTCGCCGCTGGAGTAGGTCCAACTCATGCCGTCGGCGTCGGGGTAGTACCCCGCCGGCGTCTGCGCCAGCGCGGCGCCGGCCAGCAGGGCGAGCAGGCAGGCGAGCGGTGCGGCCGGCCACCCGACGCGTCGGCGTCCGCCGGGCAGCCCGGCGGGTGGCCGCATCAGCCATCCTCCCGGCTCAGCTCGGAGGCGCGGGCCGCGGCCTGCTCCACGGCATCGATGATGGCGAAGCGCAGCCGATGGCGCTCCAGCGTCCGAACGCCGGCGATGGCGGTTCCCCCCGCGGAGGCGACCTCGTCCTTGAGCTCGCTCGGCCGCTTGGCCTCCAGGAGCGTGCTGGAGGCCAGCAGCACCTGGCGCGCGAGGTCCTGGGCCGTTCCCCGATCGAGTCCGGAGCGTACGCCGCCGTCCGCCAGCGCCTCCGCGACCAGGGCGACGAATGCGGGTCCGGATCCGGCCAGGCCGGTGAAGGCGTCGAAGAGTTCCTCCCTGACGTCGTACACGCGCCCTACCGCCTTGAACAGCGTGCGCGCCATGCCGACGTCCTCGGGCGTCGCCTCGGGCAGGGACGCGAGCGCCGTGGCGCTGACGCCCACGCTGGCGCCCAGGTTGGGCATGGCCCTGATGATGCGCTGGGAACCCACCCGACGGGCGATGGTGCGGGCCGTCACGCCGGCCATCAGCGAGACGAACGAGGCGTTGCGTTGGGCCACGAGCGGCGCGACGCTGTCGAACGACTGCGGCTTCACCGCCAGCAGCACGCGCTCGGCGTGGTGCAGGGCGTCGTCGTCCAGGCCCTGCACCCCGTACCGCTCGGAGAGCTCGGCGAGGCGCCGCGGGTTGGGATGGAAGATGCCGAGCTCGGAGGCCTGGAGCACGCCGGCGCGCAGCGCGCCCTGGAGCACGGCGCCGCCCATCTTGCCGGCGCCGACGATGGCGAGACGGATGCCGGGCATCACGACGCCTCGCGGCCTCTAGCCTGATGGCGGGGGTCGGTCACGGCGCCATTGTATCCGCCGATTCCTCCGACGGCGGCGTAGATAGGCCACAGCCAGGCCGCCCAGGGTGGCGCCGGCGAGGTCGGCGAGCAGGTCCAGCGGGTCCGGGGTGCGCCCCGGCACCAGGGCCTGGTGCAGCTCGTCGGTCAGTCCGTAGAGCGTGGCCGCGGCGATCGCGGCGACGGGGCGCCGGCCGAGCGCCACGGTGAGCAGCGCGGCCAGCACGGCGTAGGCGCCGGCGTGGATGACCTTGTCGGAGCCGGTCGGCAGGGCGGCCAGCAGTCCCCCGGCGTCGGACGAGGACGAGGCCGCGAACAACCCCGCGGCCCATGCCAGGGACGCCACCGCGGCGGCCCGCCTGGGCCACCGATCAGGGTTGGACAAGCTCGATCAGCACCCCGCCCGCGAAGGACGGGTGGACGAACGCCACCCTGCTTCCGGCCCGGCCGGGCCTGGGCGCGTCGTCGACCAGGCGCGCACCGGCGCCGCGCAGATCGTTCAGCGCCGCGTCGAGGTCCGGCACCCGCAGCGCGATGTGATGCAGGCCGGGCCCGCGGCGCGCCACGAAGCGCGCGACGGGTCCGTCCGGGGCGGTGGGTGCCAGCAACTCGACCAGCGTGGGCCCGGCCCGAAGCGTGCGTACCCGCACCCCCTGCGCCGGCACCTCCTCGTCCGGCCCGACGGGCCGCAACCCCAGCAGGCGCAACGGCGCCGCGGCGGCATCGAGGCCCGCCGCCCCCTCGCCGGCCACCGCGATCGCCACATGGTCGAGCGGCAGCCCGACGAGCGCCTCCGGCGCGTCGCCCGGTGGGTTCACGACGGCCGCGGAGCCATCGTCACCAGCAGCACGACGTTGCTGCTGGACTCATTGCGCACGCCGTGGTCGAGCCCGGCGGGCGCCAGCACCGCGCTGCCCTCCGGCAGGAGCTCCTGCTCGTCCCCGACCTGGACCAGTGCCTCACCCTCCAACACCACATACACCTTGTCGGCATCGTCGTGGCGGTGCGGCGCCTGCGCCTGCCCGGGCATCAGGCAGTACAGGTCGAAGAGCATGTGCGGGCTGTCGAACAGCGGGACCTTGGTCAGCTTCTCGGCCGCGAAGGCGCGCCTCTTCTCGAGCGTCACGGTGTCCATGGCGCCAGCATAACGGCCCGCGCCCGCGGCGCAGGCACGGGGGCGCGCGATGCCGGGCGGCCGCGCGCCACGCGGTGTTGTCGCTCAGGCGCTCAGCTCGCCGCGCAGATCCCGCTGCACCAGGCGCGCGACCTCCTCGGGCGGGAGGCCGCGGCTCAGCAACCACAGGAGCTTGGCGAGCGCCGCCTCCGGCGTCATGTCCACGCCCGAGACGACCCCGGCGCGACTCAGGGCCGCGCCGGTGGCGTAGCCGGTCATGTCCACGCGCCCCCGCAAGCACTGGGTGCAGTTGACCACCACCACGCCGCGCGCCGTGGCCTCGGCGAACGCCTCGAGGAGCCGCGGATCGCGGGCGGGGGCGTTGCCGGCCCCATAGGTCTCGAGCACCAGGCCGCGCAGCGGCGCCTGCAGCACGGTGCCCACCAGCTCGGCCTGGATGCCGGGGAACAGTCGGAGCGCCGCGACGCGCACGTCGCGCAGTGGATGCACCTGCAGTCCCCCCGGCTGCGGCGGTCGCAGCGCACCCGGGCGGATGCGCACGTCCACGCCGACGGTGGCGAGGGGCGACTCGTTGGGGGAGGCGAAGGCCTCGAATCCGCTTGCGGAGACCTTGGTGGCGCGCACGCCGCGCATCAGGCTGCCGCCGGCGTAGACGCACACCTCGGCGATGTCGTCGCGGGAGGCGAGCAGCAGAGAGGTGATGAGGTTCTCGCGCGCGTCGCTACGGACCTCGGCCAGCGGGATCTGCGAGCCGGTGACGATGACCGGCTTGGCCAGGCCCTCGAGCAGGAACGACAGGGCGGAGGCGCTGTAGGCCAGGGTATCCGTGCCGTGCAGCACGACGAAGCCGTCGAACTCCGCGTAGCGCGCCTCGAGCACGCGTGCGATCCGCTCCCAGTCCGCGGGCCCCATGTCGGAGGAGTCGAGCAGCGGCGCGAACTCCTCGAGCCCGGTGACCGGTAGGGCGGGGTCGTCGAGCTCCGGCATGGCCGCCAGGCGCTCGGCGAGGTAGCCGGGAGCCGGCGCGTAGCCCTGCTCCCCCCGACGCATACCGATCGTCCCGCCGGTGTGGGCGATGAGCACGCGCTTGCGGGTCACATCGGGATTGTACCCGGGGGCGGCGCGCGACGCGCGCCTCAGCGGATGCCGGGCGGTACCTGGGCGGGGGGCGGTTCCGGCAGGTTGTGCGGCATGGGCACGCCGTCGAGTTCCTTGACGACGCCGTTCTCGTTGCAGCCGACGAAGAAGGGGCAGCGCAGACACTCGGACCAGACGCGCGGATGGAGCTCGCGGCTCTTGTCGATGAGCCGGAAGCCGCAGCGCTCGAAGAAGCCGACCTCGTACGTCCAGGCGAACAGCAGGGGGATCCCGACGCGACGGGCCTCGGCCTCGCAGGCGTCGACCAGGGCGCGGCCGACGCCCCTGGAGCGGACGTCCGGGGAGACGGCGAGACCCCGGACCTCGGCGATGTCGCCCCACAGGATGTGCATGGCGCCGTTGCCGGCGAACATCGGGCTCTCCCCGTCCGTGAGGGTCTCCGCCACGAAGAAATCGCGCAGGTTCTCGAAGATGTTCTGCATGGGGCGCACCAGCATGCGCCCCTGGCCGGCCCAGTAGCCGATGTTCTCGAAGATCAGCGGGACATCCTCGGCGCGGGCGGCCCGCACCCGCAGGGGCGCGGCGTCTTGGGTCGTGGCGGCGTGCTCCGGCTCCGCGACTCGGGGTGATCCGCTCACGCGTCGGCCTCCTCCCGGAGGCGTGCGCGGGCTCGAGCGATCTGGCGCTCGACCTCCACCCGTGCCGTGCCCCCGTAACTGTCCCGGGCGTCCACCACAGCTTCGAGAGAGAGCGCGGCGTACACGTCCTCGTCGATGCGCGGGTCCTCGGCGCGCAACGTCTCCAGCGGCAACCCCTCCAGGCCCACGCCGGCCTCCAGGGCGCGGGTCACCAGGCGCCCCACGACGGCGTGGGCCTCCCGGAACGGGACGTCCTTGCGTGCCAGGTAGTCCGCCAGGTCGGTGGCGTTGCTGAACGCCGCGGCGGCTGCCTGACGCATGCGTGCGGCGTGGACCGTGATGCGTGGGAGCATGCCGAGGTACAGGCGCACGCTCTGCTCGGCGGTGTCCAGTGCGTCGATGAGGCCCTCCTTATCCTCCTGCATGTCCTTGTTGTAGGCCAGGGGCAGCCCCTTCATGACGGTCAACAGGCCCATCAGGGCCCCGTACACCCGACCCGTCTTGCCCCGCACCAGCTCGCACACGTCCGGGTTCTTCTTCTGGGGCATGATCGAGCTCCCGGTGGTGAAGGCGTCGGGCAGCGTGACGAAGCCGAACTCCTGGCTCGACCACACGATGAGCTCCTCGCTGAGGCGGGAGAGGTGCATCATCTGGATCGCCAGCGCGGACAGGGTCTCGATGGCGAAGTCCCGGTCGGAGACCGCATCCAGCGAGTTCGCGCTGATCCCGGCGAAGCCGAGCAGCTCGGCGCTGCGCCCGCGGTCGATGGGGAAGCCGGTGCCGGCCAGGGCGCCGGCGCCGAGTGGCGAGACATCGAGGCGATGGGTGGCGTCGGCCAGCCGGCCGCCGTCGCGCTCGAACATCTCGGCGTAGGCCAACAGATGATGCGCCAGTCGCACCGGCTGCGCCACCTGGAGGTGGGTGTAGCCCGGCAGGATGACGTCCAGGTGGCGCTCGGCCAGGTCCACCAGCACCGCCCGCAGCTCCCGCAACAGCTGCACCAGCGAGCCGTTGCGGCGCTTGAGGTAGAGGCGAAGATCGGTGGCGACCTGGTCGTTGCGGCTGCGGGCGGTGTGGAGCCTCCCACCCGCCGGGCCGATGCGGTCGGTGAGGGCACGCTCGATGTTCATGTGCACGTCCTCGAGCTCCTCGCGCCAGACGAACCCGCCGGCACGGATCTCCTCGCGGATGGCCTCGAGGCCCTCCCGGATGGCCGCGGCGTCCTCCGCGGAGAGGATGCCCTGCTCGCGCAGCATGCGCGCGTGGGCCAGCGAGCCCGCGATGTCCTCCTCGGCCAGTGCCTGGTCGACGCCCACGGAGGCGTTGACGCGCTGAACGAGGGCGTCGGTCTGTTCCTGGAAGCGGCCGCCCCACATGCGCTCGGTGGCCCCTGCGGGTGCCTCCCCGGCGTCGTCGGATGCCCGGCTCACGCGCGCTCCTGCTGGACCTGCCAGGTACCCCCCACGCGCTTGCGGAGCGTCAGGAGCCCGGCCTCCCCATCGGCGTCGTCGGGGCGGTACCCCATGCGCCCGTAGTAGGGGAGAAGCTCGCGGTCGTCGAGCTCCAGCGTGAGGGTGGGGATGTTGGACCGGATCGCGAGGGCCTCGACCTTCGTCATCAGCCAGCGGCCATACCCCTGACCCCGGGCCTGCGGCAACGACGTCACGCGATCGACGCGCCAACCTGCGGCCTCTTCGCGCCACCGCAGCGCGGCCAGCAGGTGGCCGCGATCCTCCAACAGCAGGGCCCCGCCGTGCTCGAGCCAGGCCCGCATGCCCCACTCGCTGCAGTCGCTCTCCGGGCGCGCTTCGCGGAACAGGGCGCTCAGGGCCGCGGCGTCGCCCTGCCCGGCCCTGCGGAGCGTGGCCGGCCGGTAGCCGGCGGCGGCGTGCAACGCTGTGGGCGTGGCGCTCACGGGCACCCCCGCGCATGCCGCACCATGGTCACCGCCCCGCGGTCGGCGCCGCGTGGGCCACCTGGAGGTCCCGGGCGATGCGCAGGCGCAGCGCGTTGAGCTTGATGAAGCCGTCGGCGTCACCCTGGTGGTAGACGTCGTCCTCCTCGAAGGTGACGACGTCCTGGCGATAGAGGCTGTTGGGGGAGCGCCGGCCCAGGACGCTCACGCCGCCCTTGTAGAGCTTCATGCGGGCCTCCCCGGTCACGGGCTGCTGGATGTCGTCCATCAACCGCTGCATCGCCTCGCGCTCGGGCGCGTACCAGAAGCCGTTGTAGACCGCGGCGGCGTAGCGCGGCACGAGGTCGTCGCGCAGCTGGAGCACCTGGCGGTCGAGCGTCAACGACTCCACGGCCTTGTGCGCGTGGAACAGCAGGGTGCCGCCCGGGGTCTCGTAGCAGCCGCGGGATTTCATCCCTACGAAGCGGTTCTCGACGATGTCCACGCGACCGACGCCGTGCCGTCCCGCGATCTCGTTGGCGCGCTCGAGCAGGGCCGCGGGATGCAGCCGCTCCCCGTCGATGGCCACCGGGGTGCCCCCCTCGAAGGCCACCGTCACCACCTGGGGCTCCTCGGGCGCTCGCTCCGGGTCGGTCGTGCGGCGCCACATGCCGGCGGGCGGCTCGGCCCACGGGTCCTCGAGGAGGCCCCCCTCGTAGCTGATGTGGTAGGCGTTGGCATCCATCGAGTACGGCTTCTCCTTGGTGATGCCGGTGGGGATGTCGAAGCGCCGGGCGTAGGCGATGCAGTCCTCGCGCCCCTTGAGGTCCCATTCGCGCCACGGGGCGATGACCTTGATGTCCGGCTTCAGCGCGTACGCCGAGATCTCGAAACGCACCTGGTCGTTGCCCTTGCCCGTCGCGCCGTGGGCGACGGCGTCGGCGCCCTCGGCCTCGGCGATCTTCACCATCTCGCGGGCGATCAGGGGGCGCGCGAGCGACGTCCCGAGCAGGTAGTACCCCTCGTAGATGGCGCCGGCACGCAGGACGGGAAAGACGAAGTCCGCGACGAAGGGATCGACGAGGTCCAGCGCGTAAGCCGCCGACGCGCCGGTGCGCAGGGCCTTCTCCTTGGCCTCCTGCACCTCCTCGCCCTGGCCGATGTCCGCCGTGAAAGCCACCACCTCCGCGTCGTAGGTGGCGCGGAGCCAGTGCAGGATCACCGAGGTGTCCAGCCCCCCGGAGTAGGCGAGAACGACCTTCTTGATGCTTCCATCACGCTTGCTCATGGCTTCCTCCCGCAACGCACGACCCGGACCCTGGCCCCCGTTGGGGCCATCCCACGATTCGACGACCGCTCCGTGGAGCGGTTCAGCGTCGGGCGCGGGGGTGGGTCCGGGTCGTTAGCATCGTTGGTGTGTTCGGCGCCGCAGCATTATGCACGCGCACCGAAATCGTTGCAACGATAGCATCGGCCGACGGGTCGGTCAAGGGACGCCGTCGCCGTCCACGCCCTCCGCGCCCGCGCCCCCCGCGGCGGGGTCGCGCGCCGCGCCGCGCGCGGCGATGGCCCGCCGCTCCAACGGGCGCCGTCGCAGACCCGGCAGCGCCGAGAGTAGCGCGGCCACGAGCACCAGGACGGCGCCGAGCCATCCGCCCGGGCCGAAGCGCTCCCCGAACAGCCACACCGCCAGCGCCGTCGCCACCACGGGTTCGATGGTGGCGACCAGGACGGCGCGGGACGCCTCGACCTCGCGCAGGCCATGGTAGTAGGCAAGGTAGGCGAGGTAGGTGCACACCAGGGCGAGCGACGCCAACAGCAGCCACGCCAGCGGAGACTTGGGCGCGAAGCGCACCAGCGGCAACAGCCCGAGCGCCCCGAGGGGGAGCACCACGGCGTAGATGGTGACCGGGGCGTAGCGGCGCAGCACCCACTTCCCGAACAGGTAGTAGCTCGCGTACGAGGCTCCGGCGGCCAGCCCCCAACCGACCGAGCGCGCGTTGACGTCGATGCCGGCACCGCCGCCGCGCGCGACGAGTGCCACCCCGGCCAGCGCGAGGAGCACCAGGGCGCCCTTGCCTACGGTCAACGGCTCGCGCAGCAGCACGAAGGCCAGCACCACCACGAAGGCCGGGGCCGTGTACATGAGGATCACGGCCAGGCTCACGCCGCCGGCGGCGATGGCGAGGTTGAGCGACGCGTAGAACAGGGTGACGCCGACCAGGGCGAAGGCCGCGAAGGCCGTCAGGTCGCGGCCCCGTTCCAGGCGCAACTTCCCCACGGCGAGCGCGTGGACCACGAAGGCCCCGCCCGCCAGCGTGGCGCGCCAGAAGGAGATCTCCAGCGGACCCACGCCGCGCGCCAGGATCCCCTTGGCGAACACCCCGAGCAACCCCCACAATACCGCCGCGACGAACACCAGGCCGAAACCGCGAGCGGCCCGCCTACGCGCGTCGCCCGACGTCACGTCACCTCCGGTGGCGCGCCGCCGTGCACGCGGTCCCGGGCGCCATGCCGGGAGCCGCTCTCAGCCCTCGGGCGCGGACGATGCGCGCATGCCGTAAGCCCGGGCGGTCTCCGGGTGCTCCCGCCGCAGCTCGCTCATGCGCCTGCGGTAGGACACGAACTCCACCACGAACGACACCACGCTGAGCGCGTAGAGGATGCCCAGAGCGGCGTAGTCGGTCTGGAGCGGGATGGTCGCCGGTGCCCCCGAAGGCAGGAAGTGCAGCAGCATGTCGATGCCGAAGATGGCCCACGGGATCAGCAGCAGCACACCCCAAAGCTCGTCGGCGAGGCCGCTTCCGGGCAGCACCAACGCCAGCAGATGGTAGGCCAGCGTGCGCGGGGCGTTGGCCGCCAGGCGCGGGCGAGGGATCACCAGCCATACGATGGTGAGCGCCGCCCAGGCCAGGAACAGCACCACCAGGGCGTCCCAGAGCCACAGGGGGACGGCGGTCGGGCGCGCATCCACCAGCGCGCGCCAGGGATTTGTGAAGGCGTCCGCCAGCGCGGATTGGAAGGTTCCGGCCATGGCGGCTGCCAGGGTCGTCTCGGCCGGCACGGCGAGCAGCGGCGTATCGCCGCCGTAGGCGGAGTGCAGCGGGGAGGGATCGCTGCCGCGCCCGAGGTCGAAGCTGGCCACGGCGTCGCGCCCGGCGAGGTCGAGCGCCCGTTGCAGCAGCGCATCGTCCTGCTCGAGCACCCCCAGGTTGATCAGCGCCGGTGGCAGGTCGCCGGCCGCGCGGTAGGCGTCGGCGGCCTCCGCGCGGGCGCCCGCCACGTGCGCCCCGTAGCCGCGCGCGTAGTCGGCCACCGGACTCTGGAGAGGCACCGTGGCGAGGGCGTCGCGGGCCGGAACGCTGGCCAGCGTTCCCGAGCGCCAGGCGTCGGGCAACGCCGCGCCGCGCCCCGACCATGAGGCGAGGCCGGCGAGGGCCAGGGTGGCGGCGAACAGCAGGACCAGCACCACCTTCTCGGTCAGGCTGTAGTACCGGATGGCGAACAGCCGGGGGACGGGACCGGGATTGCGACCCGACTCGCGCCGCTGCCGCAGCATCAAGGTCTGCGGGCGCCAGTACTTCGCGATGAGCGTGAGGTGCAGGGCCACGATGGCGACCAACAGGGCGGCGACACCGTACCAGCCCGCCCGGCCCAGCGCGCGGGCCGCCGACGCCAGGGTGCGGCCGAGCTGGAAGCCCGAGCCCTCGCGCGCCCGGCCGCGCCACAGCGAGGCCTCGTCGCGCTGACCGTCGGTGCGCAGCGCGCGGGCGTAGGAGCCGAGCGCGGCCTGCGTGGCCGGGACCGCCGGCGTGCTGAGCCGATACACCCAGGGAGCCCAGAAACCCGCGGTCTGCAGGTCGCCGCGGTCCACGGCCGCCTCGAGCGGCCGCAGCGGGAAGCCGTAGGCCTCCCTCAGCGCGCCATCGGTGAGCAGCTCCGCGCGGTATCCGCGCTGGTAGAAGTCGCGCAGCGCGGCGTCCATCGCCTCGTTGGCGAGATCGGGTTGGCCGGCCCGCAGCAACACCCGCGCGAGCTGGGCCCCGTCGTAGAACGTGTGGGCGTGCTGCAGGGCGGAGCGGTAGTCGGCGGCGACGGCATCAGGGGTCGCGGCCAGGTCGGCCACACGAACGTACAGCCACGGGTTGGTCGGGTCGCGTTGGAGCCGTGCCTGGGGATCGCTCACCGCGGCCTCGTTGCGGAGCCACGCGAACACGGCCGGGTCGGCGCCGAAGCGCACCGTGGCGGACAGGCCGCCCGGGGCCCACAACAGGCGCTGCTCGCTGCCGTTCTGGTAGCGCACCGTCACCGCCACCGCGTCGCCGTCGAGCGCCACGTCGCTGACCTGGCTGGGGAGCGCGTGGCGCTGCCGCACCACGCCGCTGGTCGCGTCCAGCACGAGCAGGCTGTTGCCGTGCCCGAGGTAGACCGCGTCGCCGCGCTGCGCCACGCCCGCGCTGGCGCCGCTGTCGGCGGGGAAGTCGAGGCGCCAACGCTCGTCGGTGCCGGAACGGGCGACCAGCGCGTCCCCCTCGAGGCTGAGCTCCAGTGGGGCGGCGGCGGGACCGGTGGAGGGTGTCGCGGTCGGTGGCGTGGCGGTCGGTGGCGTGGCTGGGCCCGACGGGGCGGGGGTGGAGGGCGCGCCGCCGGGTGTGGTGGACGGCGACGCCGCGCCACCCGGGGTGGCGCCATCGGTGGACGGGGTGGACGCTCCGGGGGTGCCGCTGGGGGCGCCGTCATTCGAGGACGGCGGCGTGTCCGGCAGGGGCGCGGCGGGCGTGGTGGAGCCCTCCGGGGAGGGGGGTTGCGATCCCGGCGTCACGCTCCCCTCGGGTGCGGTGACCTCCACCCAGAAGGTGGCGTCGATGCCCGGCCCCGTCAGGCCAAGCGACCATCGGCCGGCCGTGTCGAGCGCGCGCGAGAAACGCAGGTTGCCGCTCGCGTCCGACTGGGTGTCCATGCGGACGACCTGCCCATCGGGCGCGGTCAGGGCCAGCTTGTAGGGGGCCTCGGGCCGCAGCTCCCGGCCCTCGAGCGTGATGTTGTCGCCCAGGGCCAGGAGGTTGGTGTTGAGCGCCAGCACGGGCGTGGACGCCTGCGCCTGGGCCCAGGCCCCGCCACCCAGCGCCAGCAGCGCCAGGGCCGTGAGGAGTGCGGGGAGCGTGACCGCGGAGCGGGGGGACCACCCCCGGGGTCCACGGCGCGGAGCGGGCGCCGGCTGTGCGGCGCGGGGCGCGGATGCGCGTCGAGCAAGGCGCGGATGCATGGTCTTACCTTACCGCAACGCCGCGCCCCCCGGCCGCGCCCGCGGCGGGCCGGCGGGTCCGCGCGGCGCGCACCGGGCCCGCGTGCGGCACGAGGAATTCCTCATTCGGGAGCGTCTCCGGCCCCTGCTATACTGTGCTGATGCGGCGCGAAGCATGGGCTCGACTCGCAGCACCGTTCCCTCCCCAGGCCCTCTCCTGGTGCGTCGTGGAGATCGCCGAGCAGGGGCGGACGGCGCGGCTCGAGCCGGTCCTGACGGCCGACGCGCTGCGCGCTCGGCTCGATGGGGTGCTGGGGGTCGATGGCTGGTCCAACCGCTTCGTCCCCTTCGGTGCGTCGCTGATCTGTGAGCTGACCCTCGACGGGGTGACGAAGAGCGCGGTGGCCTCGGCGCCGGCGGTCGGCGCCTCCGCCGAGCGCCTCGCCCAGAGGGTGCTGACCGCGGCCGCGGCGCACTTCGGCCTGTACCCCCCAGCCGACGACGCGACCCCGTACTGGGTGGACTTCGACCCCGAAGCCGGCGAGCCCCTCTACCTCCCCGAGCCGCTGCCCCGGGCCGCGGCTGCGGACGCGCGCGCCTCCGAGCCGGGTACGGGCGACGGGCACTTCGATCGGGGTCCGGCCGACGCTGCCCCGAGCGCGCCCGCGGGGGCCGCCGAGGCGACGGCCGGCGCGCCCGCCACCGCAGCGGGCGCCCAACCGGCGGAGGGGGCGAAACCGGAGGGGCGCGAGGTCATCGAGCGCCTGGTCGAGCGGCTCAAGGCCGGCGGCCGAGGGCGTGAGGTCGCGGCCCTGGTGGTGGAGTACGGCGGGTACGGACGCACGCCCGAGGAGGCCCGGGAGCTGTACCGGCGCCTGCGGGAGCTGCTCAAGACGGCCGGTGCCCCCGCATGAGCCGCGGCGGCGGGTCTCGCGGGCGGAGGGTGGCACCGTGATCAAGGTCATCGCCATCGGGGACGTGCACGGCCAGTGGCCGGAGCTGTGGCGGGTGCTCAAGGCCTCCGCGGCGTGCACGGCCGCGTACGAGCCCACGGCGGCAGTGACCGAGGGGCGGTATCAGGTGGTCTGCGTCGGGGATCTGGTGCACTACAAGGACGAGCGCGCCTACGCCAACGCCGTGGGGGCGGAGAGCTACGACCCGGGCAACCCGGACCACCTGCGGCGCGCCGCAAAGGCCCAGATCCGCGAGCTGTACCGATTCAAGCGCTTCGTCGACGCCGCCGCGGGCAACGTCACGCTCATCCTCGGCAACCATGACGACGCCGCCGTGCGCCACAAGTACGACCTCTCCACCCGCGGTGGCCTGAAGCACGACGAATTCAACCCGGCGCGGGGCGGGTTCGAGCTGCCCGAGGACCTCGCCGCGTGGTTCCTGGGCTTCGCGCGCGAGCGCGTGTTCCACGGGGTGCACTTCGCTCACGCGGGCCCGCTGCCCGGCATGCAGGTCTTCGACGACTTCTTCTATCACGACCCCGACACCAAGACGTGGTGGTACAACAAGCCGGAGTTGGTGCACCAGGCGGGGCACCGCTTCGGCGTCTACGGCCACACCGTCATGCAGGACGGCATCTACATCGACAAGGACCACAGGTTCGCGATGATCGACGCGCTCGGGCACCTACAGTTCCTGGAGATGATCCTCTCCGAGGAGCGCCTCGACTACTCGGTGACGAGCCTCTGACGCGCCGGCACCTCACCGGGCGGCGGCGTCACAGGGAGTAGCCGCCGCGGTCGTCGTCGCGGACGAGCTCGCCGTTGCGTAGCACCAGCGTGCGACGCCGGAAGCGGTCGACCAGGTCGCGCGAGTGGGTCGCCACCACCACCGTGGTGCCGCGGATGTTGAGGTCGTTGAGCAGCTCCAGGATCTCCATGGCCGTGTCCGGGTCCAGGTTTCCCGAGGGCTCGTCGGCCAGCAGCAGGGGGGCGTCGGTGACCAGGGCGCGCGCGATGGCGACGCGCTGCTGCTCGCCCAGGCTGAGCTCGATCGGGTAGGCCTTGCGTTTGTGCGCCAGGCCGACCTGGCGCAGGGCCTGCATCGCGCGCTGCTCCAGGTTCCCGCGCCAGCCGGTGGCGCGCAGCGCGAAGCTGAGGTTCTCCAAGGCCGACAGGTGCGCCAACAGGCGATGATCCTGGAACACCATGCCGATGCTGCGCCGCAGCTGTGGCAGGTGCCCCTCCCGCAGCCTGCTGATGTCCTGACCCGCGACCAGGACCTGGCCCTCGGTCGGGAGGATGCGGCGCAGCATGAGCGCGAGCAGGGTGGACTTGCCAGCGCCCGAGTGCCCCGTGATGTAGACGAACTCCCCCTTGCGCACCTGGAAGTCCACGTTGCGCAGGGCATGCGTGTGGGTCCTCGGGTAGGTCTTGGTGACGTGCCTGAACTGGATCATGGCGCCCTTCGGCCGCGCGGCGGGCGCGCATGCGCGCGGCCCCGCGGAAGATAGCCCACTGTACCGGAGCGCCCCCTGCCCCTCAAAGGCCGACGATTCAGGGGTACCCCGAGAGGGCCGCGGACAGCGCGGCGAAGGCGGCGTCGGCATCGATGCGCGTCAGCACCCGGGTGTTGGGTGCCGCCCCGCTGCCGCCTCCCCGGCGATCCACCACCGTCATGCCGCGGGTGTGTTGGCCGCGCGTCTCCACCACCACATGGCGCTCTTCGGAGGCGAAGAGCTCCGGCTGCGTCAGCGCCAGCACCGCGCAGGGGTCGTGCAGCGGCCCCTGGGGCTCCCCCCCGAATGCGCGCGCGTAGGCCTCACCGTAGAAGCGCAGCAAGGCGGCGGCGAAGCGCGCGGCGGCCGTGCCCAGCGCGTCGAGGCGCGCTCGTCGGTCGCCGTCGATCATGAACTGATGCGTGACGTCGAGGCCCGCCATCACCAGGCGAGCGCCGGAGGCGAAGACGATCGCGGCGGCCTCGGGGTCGGCCAGGATGTTGAACTCCGCCGCCGCGCTCACGTTCCCCGGGCCCCAGGCCCCGCCCATGAGGCTGATGCCACGCAGCCGCTCGGCCAGGTCCGGCGCCTCGCGCAGGGCGAGGGCGACGTTGGTCAGCGGACCCGTGGCGACGAGCCAGACGTCGTCTCGGGCCCGGGCGGTGTCGATCAGGAAGCGCGCCGCATCGGCGGATGCGGCCTCGCGCCGCAGCGCCGGCAGTTCCGGCCCGTCGAGGCCACTGTCGCCGTGGATGAAGGCTGCGTGCCGCGGCTCGGCCAGCAGCGGGCGGGCCGCGCCCGCGTGGACGGGCACATCCAGGCCCGCGATCTGGGCGGTGACGAGGGCGTTGCGCAGCGTCTTGTCCAGCGGGGCGTTGCCGCTCACCACGGTGATGCCGATCAGCTCCGTGGTGCGGCCGGCGAGCAGGATGGCCAGGGCGTCGTCGTGCCCCGGATCGCAGTCGAGGATGATGGCGGGGCTCATCGCCGTCCATCGTACCGGGCGGCGCCCCGCGACCGCCGCGCGCCGCGCGTTGGGCGGCGCGCGGGCTCCGGGCTCCGGGCGCCGCCCGCGGGCGGCGGCGCCCACCGTGCGCTGCCCACCGTGCGCTGCCCACCGTGGGCTGCCGGAGAGCGGCTCAGGCCTGCGTGCCCTTGGGCGCCGCCGTGTCGTGCTCGAGGTCGCCCTCGTCGGGTAGCACCATGGCAGCGACGACCGTGTCTTCCTCGCCCATGCGCATGATGGTGACACCCTGAGAGGCGCGCCCGTAGCTGCTCACCTGGCCGACCCCGGTGCGGATGAGGATGCCGTGCTGCGACAGCACGAACAGCTCCTCGTCGCCCAGCACGTAGCTCAGCGACACCAACATGCCCGTGCGATCCGTCAGGCGGTGGGTGATGACCCCCTGGCCGCCGCGCCCCTGCTCCGGGTACTCGGCGAGCTGCGTGCGCTTGCCGAAGCCGCGCTCGGTGACGCTCAACAGCTCGGCCTCGCCCTTCTCGGCGTCGCCGATCACCGCCAGGCTCACCACCACGTCGCGGGCCTTCAGGCGGATGCCGATGACGCCCTGGGTCGCGCGGCCGGTGTCGCGGACGGCCTCCTCCGCGAAGCGGATGGCCTGCCCGCCGCGCGTGCCCAGCAGGATGTCCGCCCGCCCATCGGTGATACGCACCGCCACCAGCTCGTCGCCGTCGACGAGGTTGATGGCGATGAGACCGGCGGCGTTGATGTTGCCGTACTCGCGGATGGTGGTGCGCTTGACCAACCCCTGCCGCGTTGCGAAGACGAAGTAGCCGTCGATGTCGAAGTCCTTCAGCGACAGCACCGTCTGGACCGTCTCGTCGCCCTCGAGCGGCAGGATGTTGCGGATGTGGCTGCCTCGGGCGGCCCGCTCCGCCTCGGGCAGGTCGTAGATCTTCTCGCGATAGACGCGCCCGCGGTCGGTGAAGAAGAGCAGGTAATCGTGCGTCGAGCCGACCAGCAGGAGCGAGTTGACGTCGTCCTCCTTGGCCTTCTGGGCGCTCACGCCGCGGCCACCGCGCGCCTGCGAGCGATAGCTGCTGATGGGTGTGCGCTTGATGTACCCGCCGCGCGTCAGCGTGACCGCCATGTTCTCCTCGGCGATCAGGTCCTCCTTGCTGATGTCGTCCGTGAGGTCCATGATCTGCGTGCGGCGCTCGTCCCCGAACTGCTTCTTGACGTCGCGCAGCTCCTCGCGGATGACGCGCCAGAGCTCGGCCTCCTCGCCCAGGATGAGCTCGAGCCGCGCGATCTCCTCCATCAGGTCGCGGTACTCCTCCTGGATCTTGTCGCGCTCGAGCCCCGTGAGGCGCTGCAGCCGCATGTCGAGCACGGCCTGCGCCTGCGCCTCGGAGAGGCTGAACTCGCGCATCAGGCCGACCCTCGCCTCGGGACCGTCCTTCGACGCCCGGATCAGCGCGATGACGGCGTCGAGGTTGTCGAGCGCGATGAGGTAGCCCTCGAGGATGTGGGCGCGCTCACGCGCCTTGCGCAGCTCGAACTCGCTGCGCTTGCGCACCACGTCGGCGCGGTGTTCGAGGTAGAGGCGCAACATCTCGCGCAGCGGCAGCACCCGCGGCGAGCGATCGACGATGACGACGTTGTTCACCGCGAAGCTGCCCTGGAGCTGGGTGTACTTGTAGAGCTGGTTGAGCACCAGCTCCGGCACCGCCCCCCGCTTGAGCTCGAAGACGATGCGCATCCCCTGACGGTCGGACTCATCGCGGAGCTGGCCGATGTCCTCGATCTTCTTGGCGCGCACCAGGCTGGCGACCGTCTGGATGAGGGAGGTCTTGTTGACCTGGTAGGGGATCTCCGTGACGATGATCGAGTAGCGGTTGTTGCGCTCCTCGAAGCGCGCTCGCCCGCGCACCCGGATGCTGCCGCGCCCCGTCTCGAAGGCCTGACGGATCCCCTCGCGGCTGATGATGCCCCCGGTCGGAAAGTCCGGTCCCTTGATGTGGCGCATGAGTCCGTCGATGGTGATGTCGGGGTCATCGATCATCGCCACCAGGGCGTCCACGACCTCGGAGAGGTTGTGTGGCGCCAGGTTCGTGGCCATCCCCACCGCGATGCCCGACGCCCCGTTGACCACCAGGTTCGGGACCGCCGCGGGCAGCACGTCCGGCTCGACGGTGGTGCCGTCGAAGTTCTCCCGGAACCCCACGGTCTCCTTGTCGATGTCGCTCAGCATGGCCTCGGCCACGGTCGTCAGCCGCGCCTCGGTGTAGCGGTAGGCCGCGGCCGGGTCGCCGTCGATGGAGCCGAAGTTGCCCTGGCCGTCGACCAGGCGGTAGCGCAGGTTCCACCCCTGCGCCATGCGGACCATGGCGTCGTAGACCGCCATGTCGCCGTGCGGGTGGTACTTGCCGATGACCTCGCCCACTACCCCGGCGCTCTTGGAGTGCTTGCGCCCCGAGTTCAGGCCCATCTGCTGCATGGCGTAGAGGATGCGCCGCTGCACGGGCTTCAGGCCGTCGCGCACGTCGGGCAACGCCCGGTCCACGATGACGGACATGGCGTAGTTGATGAAGCTCGACTTGATCTCGTCCGTGATCTGGACGGGAACGACGGTCCCCTCGTTCACGTGATGCCTCCCTCGCGGACGCCGCCGGGGCGCAGCTCCAGCGCCTCAGGCGCGACGGCGACGGTGCAACGCACGAGTCTACCATCCGCGCGGCGCACCACGCAAACCCGCATGAGTGCAACGAACCGCGTCCTGCGCGGCAATCCAAGGGACTGCGTCGGCGCCGACCCGCGCCTCAGGGACCGCCGGGTCCCTGGAGCGTGATGAAGCGGCCGAGCACGCCGATCGCCTGCAGGTCGTCCCCGGCCAGGGGCACGCGGTACAGGCTCAGCACCAGCAGGTCGGTGCGCCGCGCCTCGTCGCGCAGCACGCCCTCCAACGCGCTCTGCGTGACCCCCCCGAGCAGCTCCCCGAGGGTCCCGCTCAGGCCCGTCTGAGACAGCACCTCGCGGTTGAGCCGGTCTGCGTAGTGGGCGGCGAAGGCGCCCGGTCCGGGGTTGGTGAGGGCCAGGGCGCCCACCAGCAGGAGGGCGAGGGCGGTGGGGAGGATCCAAGGGCGCGGGCGCATGGCCGCAGTCTACCCGCCGCCTCGACGCGCCCACCGGCTACCCTGGGGCATGCTGCTGCTCGATGCCGAGGCCGTGCGCGCGCGCCTGTCATGGCCCGCCGTGCTGGCGGAGTTGGCCGCCGCCTTCGACGATCCCGGCCGCTTCCGCACGCCCGAGCGGGTGGTGCTGCCGGCCCCCGACGGTGGAGCGCTGCTCACCATGCCGTGCGCCGACGATGCGGGGTGGTTCGGGGTCAAGCAGGTGGCGGTGTTGCCGACCAACCCCGGACGGGGTCTGCCCAGCGTCCGGGCCTGGTACACCCTCATGGACCCCGGCGGCGCCGCCGTGCTGGCGTGCGACGCGACGCACCTGACGCGGCAGCGTACTGCCGGTGCGTCGGCCCTGGCCGCCGAACGCCTGGTGGCCGAGGGGGCCCGCACGCTGCTGCTCGTCGGCACGGGCGGGCTGGCGCCCTGGATGGCCCGGGCGCACCTGCAGGTGCGCCGCTACCGCACGGTGTGGGTGTGGGGCCGGGACGCGGCCCGCGCCGCGGGGGCGGCGGGTCGGCTGCGCGAGGCCCTCGCGGAGGAGCCCGCGACCGCCGATCCCGCACCCCCACCCGAGGTGCGCGTGGCGGACGACCTCGAGCGGGCCGTGCGGGCCGCCGATGTCGTGAGCGTGGCGACGACCTCCGTGGCGCCGCTTATCCGCGGTGCGTGGCTTCGCCCCGGCCAGCACCTCGACCTGGTCGGCGCCTTCAGGGAGGGGATGGCCGAGGCGGACGCGGAGGCGGTGGCCGCCAGCGAGGTGTTCGTCGACGACCGGGACGCGGCGCGTGCCGAGGCCGGGGACCTGCTCCTCGCCGCGGAGCGCGGGTGGTCGTTCGATGCCATCCGCGGAGACCTGCACGACCTGCGCGCCCGCGCGGCGGCGGTCGGCGCCGGTCCGACGCTGTTCAAGTCCGTCGGGCTCGCGTTCGAGGACCTGGTGCTGGCCCGCCTGCTGGCCGCCGGGGGGTGAGCCCCGCGGCGGCGCCGTGGTAGGTTCCCAGCCATGATCGCGCGCTACGGCACCCCCGAGATGACCGAGCTGTGGAGCGAGGCGGGACGCTATCGGGCCTGGCTCGAGGTGGAGTTGGCGGCGACGGAGGCGTGGGAGGAGCTGGGCGAGGTGCCCGGAGGCACGGTCGCGACACTCCGCGACGCGCTCGCCTCGCAGCCCCTCGACGACGCCTTCGCGGCACGCGTGGCGGAGATCGAGGCCGTCACCAGGCACGACATCGTGGCCTTCACCCGCGCGCTGACCGAACGGGTGGGGCCTCCCGCCCGCTTCGTGCACCGCGGTCTCACCAGCACCGACGTGGTGGACACCGCCCAGAACCTGATGCTGCGCCGGGCGATGGACCTGGTGCTGGCCGACGTCGCGGAGCTGGCCCGCGCCCTGCGCGAGCAGGCCGTGGCCCACAGGCACACCCCGTGCATCGGGCGCACGCACGGTATCCACGCCGAGCCGATGACGTTCGGACTGAAGTTCCTGAACTTCGGCGCCGCCCTGGCGCGCGACGAGGCGCGCCTGCGCCGCGCCCGCGAGGCTGTGTCGGTGGCCATGCTGTCTGGCTCCGTCGGCACCTACGCCCACGTGCCCCCCGAGGTGGAGGCGCGCGTGGCGCGGGCGCTGGATCTGGCGCCGGACCCTGTTACCAATCAGACCGTGGCGCGCGACCGCCACGGCGAGCTGCTGGCCGCCCTGGCGCTGCTGGGCACGACGGTGGAGCGCGTCGCGCTGGAGATCCGTCACCTCCAGCGCAGCGAGGTCGGCGAGGCGCAGGAGGGCTTCGGCAGGGGGCAGACCGGCAGCTCGAGCATGCCCCACAAGAAGAATCCCATCGCCAGCGAGAACCTCGCTGGGGTGGCGCGCGTGATGCGCAGCAACCTACAGGCGGGGCTCGAGGGCGTAGCGTTGTGGCACGAGCGCGACATCAGCCACTCCTCGGTCGAGCGCATCATCCTGCCCGACACCACCACCCTTGCGAGCTACGCGGTTCGCCGGCTGACCCGCGTCGTCGACGGCCTGGTGGTGCGGCCCGAGGCGATGCGTCGAAACCTCGACGCCCTGCACGGGCTGGTCTACTCGCAGCGCGTGCTCCACCTCCTGATCGATGCCGGCATGACCCGCGAGGCGGCCTACGAGGTGGTGCAACGCAACAGCCTGGAGAGCTGGGAGCGCGGGGTGCACCTGCGTGATCTCCTCGCCCGCGACCCCGACAATCGTCTCGACGAGGCGACGCTGCGGGGGGCCTTCGAGCCGGCCTGGTACCTGCGGCACGTCGACGCCATCTACGCCCGTTTCGGCCTCTGACGCGGGCGCGGCCCCGGCGCGATCCGCGGCGCCCGGGGCGCACCCCGCCGGGCTCTCCCGCGTCGCCGGCCCCTGGTATCATCCGGGGGTGGACGCTCCCCGAAAAGGCTCCCTGCGCTACGAGGGCAAGGCCAAGAAGGTCTTCGAGACCGAGGACGCCGAGCACCTCATCGTCGAGTTCAAGGACGACGCCACGGCGTTCAACGCCCAGAAGCGCGGCACGATCCGCGGCAAGGGCGCGATCAACAACGCCGTGTCGGCGCGACTCTTCGACCTGCTCGAGGAGCACGGCGTGGCCACCCACTTCGTCAAGCGGCTCTCCGAGCGCGAGCAGCTCGTGCGCGCGCTCGACATCATCCCCATCGAGGTGATCGTACGCAACCGCGCCGCGGGCTCGTTCGCCAAGCGCTATGGGGTCGAGGAGGGGCGCGACCTCGACCCCATCGTCATCGAGTGGTGCTACAAGAGCGATGCCCTGGGCGACCCGCCGCTCAACGACGCCACCGCCGTGGCCCTTGGGCTCGCCACGCCGGACGAGCTCGAGACGCTGTTCGAGCTGTCGGCCGAGATCAACGACGCGCTGGGGCCGTACTTCGAGGAGCGCGGGCTCGAGCTCGTCGACTTCAAGCTGGAGTTCGGCCGGAGCGCCGACGGCGAGATCCTGCTAGGCGACGAGATCAGCCCCGACACCTGCCGGCTGTGGGACGTCGAGAGCGGGGAGCGGCTCGACAAGGACCGCTTCCGCCGCGACCTCGGCGGCGTCGAGGAGGCCTACCAGGAGGTCTTCCGGCGCGTCGTCGAGGACGCCGCGGATGCGGCGGGGGCCTGAGCGTGCCGCGCTTCAAGGCGACCGTCGACGTCATGCTCAAGCGCTCCATCCTCGACCCGCAGGGGCGGGCCGTGGAGGCGACGCTCAGGCGGCTGGGGCACGACAACCTCGGGGACGTACGCATCGGCAAGCGCGTCGAGCTGGTGCTGGAGGGGGAGCGCGGCGCGGTGCAGACGCAGCTCCGGCAGCTCGCCGAGTCGGTGCTCTCCAATCCCGTGATGGAGGACGTCGAACTGGCGCTCGAGGAGGCCTGAGCGTCGTGGCCGCGGATCCGGATCCGGACCGGGGGGAGGCCGTCGACGCCTCGCCCGCGCGCCTGCGCGCGCGCGACAACCTCGAGCTCGCGCTCTACCGCTGGCAGCCGCCGGTCGTGCGCGCCACTTGCGTCCTGGTGCACGGGTACGCCGAGCACGCGGGGCGTTACGGTGCGCTGGTGGAGGACCTCAACGCGGCGAGTGTGGCGGTCTGGGCCATCGACCTTCGCGGCCACGGCCGGAGCCCGGGCGTGCGCGCCGACGTCCGTGTCTTCGCCGAGTACGTCGAGGATGTGCGCCTCGTCGTGGATCGGGCGAGGGCCGCCGCGCCCACCGCGCCGCTGTTCGTGTTCGGCCACAGCATGGGTGGCGCCATCGCGTTGCGACTGGCGCTGGAACACCCCGAGGCGCTCGCCGGCCTGGCGCTGAGCGCACCCTATCTGCGGCCCGCGGCCCCGCCCCCCGATTGGCTGATGCGGGTGGCGGAGGTGCTGGCGCGCACGCTCCCGCGCCTGCCCGTGCAGCCGTTCGACGCCGCGTTGACGTCGCGCGACCCGGCCGCCGTGGCGGCCTACCGCGACGATCCGCTGAACTACACGGGTCCCGTGCGGGCTCGCATGGGGCGGGAGCTGGTGCGCGCCGGACCGCCCCTGCTGGAGCGGGCGCCGGCCCTGACACTGCCGGTGCTGGTGCTGCACGGCGACGCCGACGGCGTCGCGGCTCCCGCGGCCAGCCGGGAGCTCGCCGACCGGCTGGGCGGCGACGACGTCACCCTCCGGCTCCTGCCCGGGGGCTTCCACGAGGTGCTCAACGACCTCGGCCGCGACGCGGTGCGCCGCGCGGTGGTCGACTGGATCGCGGCGCGCGCCTGAGGCGCCCGCACCGCCGCCGCGCCCCGGGTGCTCAGCCGGCCAGCACGCGATAGGCGAGGAACTTCAGGTAGCGACCCTCGGGGAAGCTGGTGGGCACGGGGTGGTCCAGCGGCTGCCCGCGCTCGACGATGAGCTGGGCGCGCACGCCCGCGGCCTGCGCCGCCTCCGCCACCACCCGCTGGAACGCCTCCGGTGCCACCTGGGCCGTGCACGATGCGGTCACCAGCAGCCCCCCGGGCTCCACCACCTTGAACGCCGAACGGTTGAGCCGCAGGTAGGCACGCTGGGCGCGCCGCCTCTGCTCGGCGCTGCGGGCGAGGGAGGGCGGGTCGAGTACCACCAGGTCGTAGCGCTCCCGGCGTTCGGCGAGCCGCGGCAGGAGCTCGAAGACGTCCGCCGCCCACGGCTCGTGGCGATCCACATCGAGGCCGTTGAGCGCCACGGTGCGATGCGCCTGCTGGACCGCGCCCTCGGCGATGTCCACGCTGAGCACCTCGGCGGCGCCCCCGGCCAGCGCGTAGACGCCGAACGCGCCCGTGTAGCTGAAGAGGTTGAGCACCCGCCGCCCGGCGGCGACCCCGCGCAGCCACTGACGATGGTCCCGGTGGTCGAGGAACAAGCCGGTCTTCTGACCACGGTAGAGGTCCGCCTGGAAGCGCAGTCCGTGCTCGAAGACGGTCTCCTCCGGTGGGGGCAGCTCCCCCCACAGCGGCTCCAGGCCGTCGGGCGAGCGCATCACCACGCCCTTGAGGCGCAGGCCGGAGGCCAGGGCGCGGGCCACCTCGGGGAGCAGGGGGCGCACCCCCTCGCTGTATGCCTTCATCACGGCGAAGCGCCCGTAGCGGTCGGCGGTGATGCCGGGCAGGAAGTCCCCCTCGCCGTTGAGCAGGCGGTACGCGTCGGTGGCGTCCGGGTGTTGCGCCGAGGCGCGGTCGGTCAACGGCCGCCGCAGCGCCAGCGCTTCCTCGACCCGCCCCCGCAGGAACGCCGCGTCGGCGGTCCCCCCGCGCCGGAACAGGCGCACCGCGATCCCCCCGTCGGCGTCGTAGATGCCGTACGCCTCCTGGCGGCCCGCCCGGACCCGCACCCAGTCGCCGGTGCGCAGCGCGTGACGCGGCAGGTGGTTGCGGTAGATCCAGGGGTGGCCGGAGGCCAGGGCGGCCTCGAGGGAGGGGCCGAGATCGAGGGTGGCGGGAGCCATGCCGCAGGCTACCGCGCGGGGTGCCGGGTCAGCCGCGGGCCAGCGACCAGGCCAGAGCCAGCACCTCATCGAACATCGCCTCGGTCAGGCGACCCGTGTTGGTGTTCTGGTAGCTGACGTGGTAGGCGTCGACCAGCGGCAGGCCGCCGGGCGGGTGGTGCACGGCGCCGTGCCGGAAGGCGGAGCGGCTCTTCACCAGCCGATGCCCGCGCGCCTTGAGGAGCTCGAGGTAGGAATCGTGGGCCACCGCGCCCAAGGCGAGGACGGCGCGCAGCTCGGGCAGGCCGCCGAGATCGTGCTCGAGCCAGGACCTGCAGTGGGTCAGCTCCTGGCGCGTCGGCCGGTTGCCCGGCGGCACGCAGCGTGCCGCGGCGGTGATCCACACCCCCCGCAGCCGCAGGCCGTCGCCGCGTGCCCTGCTGCGGGGCCCGTCGGAGAGCCCGGCGCGGTGCAGGGCGGGGTAGAGGAAGTCGCCGCTGGCGTCGCCCGTGAACATGCGTCCGGTGCGGTTGCTGCCGTGCGCCCCCGGCGCTAGCCCGAGGAGGACCAGCCGTGCGCCCGGGTCCCCGAAGCCCGGCACCGGGCGCGCCCAGTACGTCTCGTCGCGGTAGGCGCGGCGCTTGACGCGTCCCGTCTCCTGCCGGTGGTGCACCAGCCGGGGGCAGCGGCGGCAGCGCGCGAGCGCTTCGGGCAGGGGGTCGAACGCCACCGACGTGGGCTCAGGTGCCCCGCAGGTGGGGCAGCATGCGGTCGAGCGCGGCGTCGAGGATGGCGCGCGACGTCGCGAAGTTGAGGCGCGCGAAGCCCGTGCCCCCGGGCCCGTAGTCGGGGCCGGCGTTGAGCGCCACACGGGCGCGCTCCAACAGGGTCGCGGCCGGGTCCTCCCCGATACCCGTCGCGCGCAGGTCGAGCCACGCCAGGTAGGTCGCCTCGGGCGCGTGCACGCGCACCCGCGGCGCCTCGCTCGCGAGGCGGGCGAGCAGATGGTCGCGGTTGGCGCGCAGGTAGGCCATGGTGGCGTCGAACCACGCGCCACCCTGGCGATACGCGGCGATGGTGGCGGCCTGGGCGATCACGTTGGGGCCCGAGGCGAGCCCGCGCCCCACGTGGGCCAGGCGCTCGCGCACCGCGGCGTCCTCCGCGATCGCGAAGCTGACCTTCAGTCCCGGGATGTTGAACGCCTTGGTCGGCCCGTAGAGCGTCACGGTGCGCGCCGCGAGTTCCGGGTCCAGCGAGGCGATGGGCACGTGCGCGCCGTCGAACACCAGGTCGGCATGCAGCTCGTCGGAGATGACCCAGAGGTTGTGCCGAAGGGCGAAGTCGGCGAGACGAGCGAGCTCGTCGCGACCGAACACGCGGCCGACGGGGTTGTGAGGGTTGCACAGCATCAGCATGCGGGTGGCGGGGGTGACGGCGGCCTCGAGCGCATCCATGTCCAGCGCGTAGCCCCCCTCGCCGTCGCGTAGCTCCACCTCCACCGGAACACGGCCGCTGTGGGCCACGGCATGGCGGAACGGGGGGTAGAGCGGCGTCAGCAACAACACCTCGTCTCCGGGCCCCGCGAAGGCGGAGGCCGCGAGGTAGAGGCCCTGCACGGTACCCCCCAGCGGGTGCACGGCCTCGTCGGGCACGCTCCAGGCGTAGCGCTCTTGCAGCCGCGTGCGGATCGCGTCCGCCAGCCCGGGAAGGCCGTGGGCCAGGCCGTAGCCGAGGTTGTCGCTGGCGGCGTGGTCGGCGATGGCGCGTTTGATGGCGTTGGCCACGGGGTAGTCCATCTCGGCCACCCACAGCGGCAGGACGTCCGGCTCGTAGCGCGTCCACTTGGCACAGGCACGGCCGTGGAGCGCGTCGAGGGAGACCGCGTCATAAGGGTTCGATGGCATGCGGCCGAGTGTACCAGCGGCGCCCGGCATCGACGCGCGCCGTGGGTACACTCGGGCCCATGGAATGCACCCTGCGTGTGCCCGCCTGGGCCGCCCAGCTCGCCTCCGACCACACCGACATGACGCGCGCTCCACGGCCGTTGGACCCCGAGGTGGAGCCGCATCTGCGGATCACGCTGCCCGACGACGCCTACTTCGAGTACGCCTTCCTCGACCGCGCCGGGCGCATGCGCGCCGACCCCGCCAACGACGCCCGTGGCGAGAACCCGTGGTACCCGGAGGTGAGCGTGCTGCGCGGACCCCGGTACCGCGCCGACCCGTTGGCGGAGCCGCCGGAGCCCCGGGCGGCACACGCGATCGAGCGACTCCGCATCGCCAGCGAGCGCCTGCACCAGACGCGCCGGATCATCGTCGCCACGCCCGCCGCTGCCGCCGGCGCGGACCTCCCCTGGGTGCTGGTGCAGGACGGCGTGGCGTTCTACCGCCTGGCGCGCCTGGCGGACGTGCTCGCGGCGCTGATGGAGCGGGGCGAGGCGCGCGCGGCCCGCCTGGTCTTCGTGGAGCCGGTGGAGCGCTCCCGCGAGTACGCCTTCCACGATGGCTACCGGGACTTCGTGACCGAGGAGTTGCTGCCCGAGCTCCAGGGTCGCTTCGGCTGGAGCGGCGAGCTGGCGGCCCTGGGCGTCAGCCTCGGCGGGCTGTTCAGCGCCTGGCTCGGCCTGCAGCGCCCGGACCTGGTGCGCACGGTGGTGACGCTGTCCGGCGCCTTCCAGGGGCACCCGGAGGCGCCCGACTTCTTCGGGGGTGAGCGCTCCTGGGTGGCGGAGCACCTCGAGGGCGGGGACCCGGCGCCACCGCGCTGGTACGCCGAGGTCGGGACGCTGGAGTGGCTCACCGACGTCAACCGGAGGGTTCGGGGGGCGCTCGAGGAGCGTGGGCTCGAGACCGACTATCGCGAGCGCAACGCGGGGCACAACTGGACCAACTGGCGCAACGGGTTGGGCGACGCGTTGCGCTTCGCGCTGCGCCCCTGACGGGCGCACGACGCGCCGCGGGCCGGCACGCGGGCGCGCCGCACCGCGCCCCGGCGGTCCGGCGCGAACTCCGAGCCGGGCACCGCGCCCGGCTTCCACGCCCCCGGGTCGGCGGTAGCATGGGGGAAGGCAACACCGACACGGGAGGACGCATGGACTACCGAACCGAGAAGGACACGCTGGGCGAGGTCCGCGTGGCGGCCGATCGCTACTGGGGGGCGCAGACGCAACGCTCGCTCGAGAACTTCCGGATCGGCGGGCAGCGCATGCCCGTCGAGATCATCCGGGCGTTCGCCGTGCTCAAGAAGGCCGCGGCGCGCACCAACGCCGAGCTCACCGACTTCCCGGCCGACAAGGCGGACATCATCGGGCGCGTGTGCGACGAGATCCTTGCCGGCGAGCTCGACGAGCACTTCCCGCTGGTGGTGTGGCAGACCGGGTCCGGTACCCAGTCGAACATGAACGTCAACGAGGTCGTCTCGAACCGCGCCATCGAGCACCTCGGCGGCACCCTGGGCAGCAAGACACCCATCCACCCCAACGACGACGTCAACAAGTCGCAGTCCTCCAACGACACCTTCCCCACGGCCATGCACATCGCGGCCTACGGCGCCCTGGTGGAGCGCACCCTCCCCGCGTTGGACACGCTGGCCGAGGCGTTCGAGGACAAGGCGCGCACCTTCATGGCCATCGTGAAGATCGGCCGCACGCACCTGATGGATGCCACCCCACTGACGCTGGGGCAGGAGTTCAGCGGCTACGCGGCGCAGATCCGCAAGAGCATCGAGGCGATCCGCCACAGCCTGCCGCACCTCAGCGAGCTCGCCCTCGGCGGCACCGCCGTGGGCACCGGCCTCAACACCCCCAAGGGCTTCGACGTGCGCGTGGCCGAGGTGATCGAGGAGCTCACCGGTCACCCCTTCGTCACCGCCGAGAACAAGTTCGAGAGCCTCAGCGCCCACGACGCGGTGGTCGAGGCCTCCGGGGCGCTCAAGCGTGCCGCCGTCAGCCTCATGGCGGTGGCCAACAACGTCCGCCTGCTGGCCTCCGGCCCCCGCTGCGGGATCGGGGAGATCACGCTCCCCGCCAACGAGCCCGGCTCCTCGATCATGCCCGGCAAGGTCAACCCCACGCAGGCCGAGGCGATGACGATGGTGTGCGCCCAGGTCATCGGCAACGACGCCGCCGTCAGCGTGGCGGGAACCCACGGCCACTTCCAGCTCAACGTGTTCAAGCCCGTGATGATCTACAACCTGCTGATGAGCGCCAACCTGCTGGCGGACGCCTGCACCTCGTTCCGCGACAACTGCGTGGTGGGCATCGCGCCGGACACCGAGCGCATCCGCCAGCACCTGAACAACTCGTTGATGCTGGTCACGGCGCTCAACACCAGCATCGGCTACTACAAGGCAGCGGAGATCGCCCAGACCGCTCATCGCGACGGGCTCACCCTCAGGCAGGCCGCGGTCTCCCTGGGCTACCTCAGCGAGGAGGAGTTCGACGCGGCGGTCGTGCCGGAGAGGATGGTGGGCGAGCTGCCCGGCTGAGCGCGCCGAAGGGCCCGCGCGGCCGAGGCCGTCGTCAGTTCTGTCCGCGGTTGTCGATGATCTCGGCGTCCTGCGGCAGGTACCCCACCTCGGCCGGATCCAACCCCTGATCGATACGCATGTCGTCGGCATGGAGTTCCGCCAGCACGCTGCTGTCGCTCTTGCGGAAGATCAGCGAGCGCGGCAGCCAGTCGCTCGCCGGAACGAGGGCCTCCACCGTGGCGATGGTGGCCGCCGCGTCCTTGTTGCGGAAGTCGAGCGTGAAGACGTTGCCGTTGTCCGCGCTTGCGACGTCGGCGATGGCGGCGTCGTAGCCGGCGAAGATCGCCCCGATGTCGAAGCTGATCTGGGGCGAACCCTGGCCGCCCTCGCCGGCGGGGAGCAGGCCTCCCAGGGCATCGGGGTCGTTGGCGTCGAACAGGGTGACCTGGTTGGTCAGGAAGGTGTAGTTCTTCACCACGTCGCCGTCCAGCACGATCTGGTTGTCGGCGAGCGCGTCGGGCTGCACGATGTAGGCGCCCGCCAGCTGCTGCGAGGGGATGAGCTGGATCTCGACCTCGAGCGGGATCTCGGTACCGTCGGCATCGACGAGCCTGCCGGTGATGGTGAAGCTCGCGTCCTGCAGTGCGTCCGCGGCGGTCTTGATGTTCTCCAGGACGGTATCGACGTCGGGGGCCTGGGCGGACGCCGGCGGGCCGAACCACACCATCAGGGCGAGGCATGCGAGCAACCGTGGGGCGGTCGTGCGGTGGAGGCGTCGGGGCATCGTCATCTCCTGAAGCATCGGGGTCGGCCGTGACCCATGGGTGAGAACCGTAGGGCGGCCGGGGCCCGGCCGCCGTCTGGGCGGGGGGTGGCGGGCGCGTCGGGGACGGCCGCGAGCGCCCCCACCATACATGAAGGAAGCTCCATGAAGCCGGGTTTAAGACGGTCATCACGCGTCTCCCAGAGCCCGTGCTAGCCTCACGCAAGAGAGGAGGCCGGCCATGAAGAGACTGTTCTGTGTGTTCGTCCTGTTCGCAACGTTACTCCCGCTGGCCTTGGCCCAACGGATCGTCGTGAGCCCCGAGGCGATCGTGGTCAACCCGAAACCCGGCTTCAACGTCGATGTGTGGCTCGACCGTGACACCACGGGCAACGACCGGCCCGAGTACCAGGTTGGCGACGGGATCCACGTGTCCGTGCGCGTCTCGGAGTCGGCCTACATCTACCTGTTCAGCGTCAAGCCCGACGGCGAGATCACCCAGATCCTGCCCAACCAGTACGACGATTCCGGCCGCGACAACTACGTCCAGGCGGGGCAGACGCGGGTCTTCCCACCGTCCGGCAGCCGCTACACCTTCAACATCGCGCCGCCGCGCGGGCTGTCGAAGGTCATCGCCGTCGCGAGCAAGGACCGGCTCGACACGCGCGAGCTGGCCACGTTCCACGACAACAGCGGCTTCGCCAGCAGCAACATCGGCCAGGAAGGCTTCGTGAAGGGGTTCGCCATCGTCGTTCGTCCGATCCCGCAGAACGACTGGGTGACCGACACGGCGCTGTACTACGTGGGCGACAAGCCGCAGACGCCGGCCTTCGCGACGCTCCGGTTCGACTCGAGTCCCCGCGGCGCCGAGGTCTTGGTCGACGGCGATTTCGTGGGCTACACGCCGGCGAGCTACGGGACCCGCCCCGGTCGACACGACGTGAGCCTCACGCTCGACGGCTACGAGCCGTTCGAGACCAGCGTTCAACCCCGGCCCGGCGAGACCGTGTCCGTGAACCCGACCCTGAGACCCATCGTCCGCACCGGCACCGCCTCGTTCACCAGCAGCCCGCGCGGCGCCGACGTGACGGTGGACGGGCGCTATGTGGGCACCACCCCGACCGGCCCCGTCACCTTCGACCAGGGTGAGCACACGGCGCGCTTCACGCTCGACGGGTACGAGGATCAAGGCGTGGTCTTCCAGGTCGCGCGCGGCGCCGATCGGCGCGTGGACGCGACGCTTCGTCGCGCCCAAGGCAGCCTGGAGGTGCAGGCCAACGTGGGCGGCGCGCTGGTGTTCGTCGACGGCCGGCAGGTCGGCACCATCGCCAGCGGCAGCGGACGCTTCAGCCTCGACGGTCTCGACCCCGGGAGCCATGAGCTGACGGTCGTCGCCCCCGGATTCCGTACCTACGTGACGACCTTCGACGTGCGCTCCGGCCGCGCCAGTGAGGTCACGGTCCGGCAGTCGCGCTTCTGACCCGCGGCGCACGGCCGCCGGCGGGATCGAGATCCGGGAGGGCGCCAGTCGGCGCCCTCCCGGGTTCGTTGGTCGCGCCCCGGTCGACCGCGGAGCCGGGCGCGAGGCGCGGTATCATCGGGTCATGAGCCACTCGCGAACGTCGGTGACGGCCGTCGTCCTCGCCGGCGGTGAGCCCGGCGACCGGCTTGCGCGCGAGGCCGGGGTCGAGGCCAAGGCCCTGGTCCCGCTGGGCGACCGCCCCATGGGCGCCTACGTGCTCGAGGCGCTACGCGCCTGCCCGGCCGTGGGGCGCATCGTCTACGTCGGACCGGTCAACGTGCGCCTGCGCGGCCTGTACGACGTGACGGTGCCCGCCGGAGCACGGCTGGTGGATTCCCTTGCGATCGGGCTGGGGGCCGGCCTGGCGCAGGGCGCCCGGGCCCGCCTGCTGGTGCTCACCGCGGACATCCCCTGGGTGACCGGCGAGGTGTTCTCGCGCTTCATCGCGCAGGCGCCCGCGGCCGATCTGGTCTACCCGGCCGTGTTGCGCCGGGCGGCCGAGGAGCAGTTCCCGCACCAGCGCAGGACCTATGCGCGCCTGCGCGAGGGTGCCCTGACCGGCGGAAACGCCGTCCTGCTCGAACCATCGGCCGTGGGCCCGCTGCTGCCTTGGATCGACCGCGTATTCCGAGCGCGCAAGAACCCGTTGGCGCTGGCCGGCATCGTCGGTCCGAGCGTGCTTCTTGCGCTGCTCGCGCGAAGGGCCTCCATCGAGATGCTCGAACGGCGGGTGAGCCGCCTGGTGGGCATCACCGCCCGCGCACACCTCAGCAACGACGCCAGCCTCTCCGCCGACGTGGACCGCCCTGCCCACGTGCCGGGCGCCCTCACCACCCGCCGGCCCGGGGTGTCGGCGTGAGGCGACCCGCGCAGCTGCGCAGCGCCGCGTTTTGGGGCGCGCTGGCGGCGCTCGCCTTCGCGCTGCTGGTCGCCTTCGTGTCGTTCCTGGTGCTCGGCCGCGGCGGTAGGCTCGGTTTCGCCAATTTCAACGTGGCCGGTCTGGTCGAGGGGGTGCTGTTCCTGGCGTCGTACAGCGCCGCGCTGATCTATGCGCGCGGCGCGCTCAGACTCCCCGCCCCCACGCTGTTGAGCTTCGGCCTGCTGGTGCCGCGCAGCGCGGGTAGGGCCGCCGGCGCCGTGCCCGTGGTCGACGCTGGCGCCGTGCAGCACACGCTCACCGAGAACCGGGTGGTGATCGTCCGTGAGCAGGGCGTGCCGGTCGGCGTGAGCGGGCTGAGGCGCGACCGCATCACCTCCTGGGACGAGCTGCCGAAGGTCTCCGAGCAGGTGGCCGTGACGGAGCTGCGCAGCGTGCTGGCGCACGAGCCGCTGGTGGTTGTGCTCGGCGGGGGCGATGCGGTGCGCGGGGTCATCACGCAGGAGATGTTCCTGGCGGGCCTGTAGGGCAGGGCGCTGGACCCGGGGCGGCGCTACCCGGCCGCGTCCAGGACCTCGGCGAGGCGCGGCACCTGCTCGCTCAGCACGGCCCCGTCGCTGCGCCAGGCGAACACGGGGCCCACACCGCCGTACTCCATCGCCACGGTCTCGGGGTGCCGCCACGCCCCCCGCCGGATGCGCGTCATGGCGTGCTCCAACAGCCCCCAGTCCTCCGCGGTCATGGGCAGGTGGTCCTGCAGCCGGCCGTCCAACCAGCGCACGCCGGCTACGTGCAGCTCCCGGAGCTCCGACACCGGCAGGCGCTCGATGTACGCCGCGGGCTCGAGCCCGAGGGAGGCGGCGCTGATGCGCGCGTGCGACAGATCGAGCAGGAGGCCGCAGCCGGTACGCTCCACCACCGCACGGATGACGCCCGGCTCGACGCCGGGCCGTGGGAAGGTCCCGCTGGGGCCGCGGTAGATCGAGTTCTCCACCACGACGTCCTCGGCGCCGAAGCGCGCGCACGCCCGCCCCACGTCCTGGGTCAGCGCCGCGGCGACCGCCTCGCGGTCCTCCGTGGCGTCCGTGTCCACCGCCATGGTGGGGAATCGCAACCCCGAGGGGCGCAGGTGCAGGTTGACGAAGCGCGTCTGAGTCTCGACGCGCAGGCGCTCGACCTCCGCCCAGTCCACCTCCGCGGCGCGCGACCCCCCGGCACCCAGGGTGAAATGGACGTACAGCGGCCCGTAGGGCCGGGCCTCCGCGATGAGCTCCGGCCAGTCGGGGAGCTTGAAGCGGTCGATCGCGATGCGGCCCCCACGAAGCAGCGCCGCCGCCTCCGGCGAGTAGTTCAGCGCGAGCTCCACGGCTCGGTTCTACCACGCTCCCCGCGGGCGCCGCGGGGCGCCCGCGGGGGTCGCCTGGCCGACCGCGGCGGCCCGCGGGCCGAGCCTACACTGACCCGTGCCGATCGCCTCGCAGTCCGATTCCTCATCGCGCCGTGCCGCTCCCGGGCGGCGTGCTCCGCCCCAGCCGCCCGGCCGCCGGACGCGCGCCGCCGCGCCGTGAACATCGCCGTGCTGCTGCACGGCGGCGTGGGCGGCAGCGGCGTCGTCGCCACCGAGCTGGGCCTGTGCTTCGCCCGGGCGGGGCACAGCGTCCATTTCGTGGCCGACCGGGTGCCGTTCCGGCTGACCGAGCCGGGCCGCGCCAACGTCTACTTCCACCAGGTCGAGAGCATGACCTATCCGCTGTTCGATGCTCCGCTGACCACGCTGGCGGAAGCGTCGAAGCTGGCCGAGCTCATCGAGGAGGTCGGGATCGACGTGGTGCACGCCCACTACGCCGTTCCGCACGCCACCGCCGCGCTGCTGGCGCGGGCGATGGTGCGCGGTGGCCGGCGGCCGGGCGTGGTCACCACCCTGCACGGCACCGACGTCACGCTGGTCGGGCTCGACCGCGCCTACCTGCGCACCACGCAGTACAGCATCGAGCGCTCCGACGTGGTGACCGCGGTGAGTCAGTACCTGGCGGACTACACCAACACCCAGATGGGGGTCGAGGCGAGGATCCGCGTCATACCCAACGCGGTGGACGCGACCCGCTTCCGACCCGGCGGCGACGCGGCTCTGCGGCAGCGCTTCGCCCAGCCGGACGAGCGCCTGCTGGTGCACGTCTCCAACTTCCGGCCCGTGAAGCGGGTGGAGGACGTCGTGCGGGTGTTCGCGCGCGTCGCGGAGCACGGCGGCGCCCGCCTGCTCATGATCGGTGACGGGCCGGAGCGCCCGCGCGCGGTCGAGCTCGCCGCGGAGCTCGGCGTCGGCGGCCGTGTCGCCTTCCTCGGCAGCTTCCCGCGCGTCGAGGACATCCTGGCGGTCAGCGACCTGTTCCTGCTACCGAGCGTGAAGGAGTCCTTCGGGCTCTCCGCGCTCGAGGCGATGGCCTGCGGCGTGCCGGTCGTCGCCAGCCGTACCGGCGGACTGCCCGAGGTGGTGGAGGACGGGGTGACCGGCCTGCTGTGCGAGGAGCGCGACGTGGCTTCCATGGCGCGCGCTGCGCTGCGCCTGCTGCGCGATCCCGAGCTGCACCGGCGCTTCGCTCAGGCGGCGCGCCGGCGCGCGGTGACGGTGTTCGGCGAGGAGCGCGTGATGCCGGCCTATGAGGCGGCCTACGTGGCCGCCTTCGAGGAGGCGTCGGCGGCCGGGCTCTCCGCCAGCGGCAGGTAGGGGCGCGCATCGCACGACCAGGCCGCCCGCGCCGCCTCCGGGTCGCGGCCCTCGCCGCGCTCGAGCCGCCGAGAGCCCGCCAGGGCGACCATGGCGCCGTTGTCGGTGGCAAGGTCCGGGGCGGGGAAGGCCACGTCCAGCCCGCTCCCCTCGAAGGCGCGCCGCAGGCGGCGGTTGGCCGCGACGCCGCCGGCCACCACCAGGGTGGAGAGCCCGGTGGCGCGGGCGGCGCGCAGCGTCACCTCGCTCAGCGACGCCACCACGGTGCGCTCGAAGCTGGCGGCGACGTCCGCCGGGTCCAACTGCGGATTCCGCTCCAGCATCACGGCCACGGCCGTCTTCAGGCCGGAGAACGAGAAGTCGAAGCCCGGCTGCCCGCGCAACGGCCGCGGCAGCGCCACCGCGCTGTCGTCCCCCCGTTCGGCAAGCGCGGCCAGAGCGGGGCCGCCCGGGTATCCCAGACCGAGCAGCCGCGCGACCTTGTCGAAGGCCTCGCCGGCCGCGTCGTCGCGGCTGTGCCCCAGCGGGCGCACCCGCTGCCAGTCGTGGACCGCGAAGAGCGCGGTGTGCCCGCCCGACGCGATGAGGCAGAGGAACGGTGGGTGCACCTCCGTTCCGGCCACCGCACCGGCGATGTGCGCCTCCAGGTGGTGCACCGGAAGCAGCGGCACGCCGCGCCCCCACGCCAGTGCCTTGGCGTAGCTCAAGCCCACCAGCAACGCGCCCACGAGCCCCGGGCCGAAGGTCACGGCCACCGCGTCGAGCGCGTCCAGCCCGGCATCGGCCCGGCGCAGGGCGCGCCCCACCACGTCGTCGAGGACACCGAGGTGTTCGCGACTCGCCTGCTCGGGCACCACGCCCCCGAAGCGCGCGTGCAGCGCGGTCTGGGACACCACCACATTTGCCGCCACCACCCCGTCGCGCACGACGCCGACGCCGGTGTCGTCGCAGGAGGTATCGATGCCCAGGACGAGGCTCACGCCCGGAGCCTACCACCCGCCCCCGGGGGGGGCCGACACAGCGGGTAGACTACCGGCCGTGAGCGAGGATCGACACGAGGCGACGCGCTGGGTCGGCGTGGCGGGCCGCGGGCGAGTAGCGACCACGCCGGCGGTGCGCGGCTTCCCCGGGTCCGCGCCCGGGCTGGAGGCCCTGCTCGCGGCGGTGCCGGCGCTCACCGGGCGGGTCGCCGACATCACCGGTGGCGCCGGCGGCGGGGCCCTGGCCGCCGGGCCCGGGGCACGGGTGACGGTGTTCGAGCCCTCGGCCGCCGCGCTGGCGGCGGCGCGGACGACGCACGCCGGACGGCCCGACGTGGAGGTCGCGGCGGCGTTGCCGTGGGAGGTGCCGGCGCAGGCCTTCGACCACGTACTGCTGCTGCCGCCGACCGACCGCGGCAGTGCCCGGGTGCGCGCCGAGCTGGCCGCGGCCGCCTCCGGCCTGGCGCCCGACGGTGTCGCGTATGCGGCGATGCACAAGGACCAGGGCGGCAAGCGCTACGAACGCGAGGCGGGGACGCTGTTCGGGGAGGTGCGCGTGGTGGCGCGTGAGCGAGGCTGGCGGGTGCTGCGGCTGGCCGAACCCCGGCCGCCGCTTCCGCACGCGGCGCCGTGGCTCCGCTTCGAGGCGCTGGGGCGCGCCTGGTGGGCGTTGCCGGGTGTCTTCGCCGCGGGTCGACTCGATGCCGGCAGCGCCTCCCTGCTGGCCGCGCTCGACCGCCTGCCCGCCGACGCGCTGGCCGGGCGGACGGTGGGCGACCTGGGGTGTGGTGCCGGGGTGCTGGCCGGCGCCGCCCTGGCGCGCGGGGCCCGCACGGTGATCGCCTCCGATGACGATCTGGCCGCGGTGCGCAGCAGCCGCCGCAACCTTCCCGAGGACCGTGCGCGCGTATTGCACTCCGATCTCGACGTCGACTGGCCGGCCGACGCGCGCGTCGACGCCTTCCTGATGAACCCCCCGTTCCATCTAGGCAGGGACGTGCGGCTCGAGCTCCCGTTCGGATTTCTGCGGGTGGCCCGGCGACGCCTGCGGCCGGGCGGCCTGCTGCTGCTCGTGGCCAATCGGGCGCTGCCCTACGAGCGGCCGCTCGCGGACTGGGCGGAGCTCGAGACGCTGAGCGAGACCGGGGGCTTCAAGGTGTTGCGCGCGCGGCGCTGAGGCGCCGCGCGGCTCCTCACGGGGTCGGCGGCTCTCCGTCCACGCGGTAGCCACGCCCCGGCTGGAGGTCGAGCACGCGGCCGGCCGGACCCGCGAAGTCGGCCAGCAGATGGCGGCAGGCCTCGGCGTGCGCCGCGTCGGTGACCACGCCCAGGGTGGGTCCCGCGCCGGAGAGGTAGGCGGCGAAGGCGCCGGAATCCCGCAGGCGCGCGCGGCTCGCCTCCATGCCGGGCACCAACGGCGCGCGGTAGGGCTCGTGCAGCACGTCCATCGAGGCGACCCGGAGCAGGTCGGGCCGGTCCGCGGCGACGGCCACGGCCCACAGGGCCGCGCGCCCGGCGGTGCGCACGGCGTCGGCGCGCGGGTAGTTCGACGGCAGCACGGCGCGGGCCTTGGAGGTGGCGAGCTCGAAGTCGGGCACGCCGAACAGCAGCCGCCACCCCGCGGGGATGGGAAGGTGGGCGCTCTGGAATCCCCCCTCGCCGTCCGCGGCGGAGACGGTGAACCCCCCGAAGCAGGCGGGGGCGACGTTGTCGGGGTGGCCCTCGAGGCGGGCCGCCAGCCGGAAGACCCCCTCGCGCCCCAGCGGGGTCCGCAGCATGGCGTCCGCCAGCGCCGCGCCCGCCACGAGGGCCGCCGAGGAGGAGCCCAGGCCCCGCGCCAGCGGGATCGGGTTGTGCGCCTCGAAGTGCACGGTGGGAGCAGCCACATCGAACTCGTGGAAGGCCGCACGGAAACCCTGATGGATGAGGTTGTGGGGGGTGTCGGCGACCGCTCCCTCGCCGCGGTAGTCGAGGCGGTCGCGCTCACTCAGGCGCGCGCCGACCTCCAGCTCCAGCCCGAGGGCGAGCCCCAGCGCATCGAAGCCGGGGCCGAGGTTGGCGCTGGTCGCTGCCACCCGGACGCGGACCATAGCGGGCAATGTATCACGCGATGTCGGCCAGCACCGGCCCCAGGGCGTCCACCAGGTCGCTCGCCACCAGGCCGTCCGCGAACCGCGCCGCGGCCGCCTCCCCGGCCAGGCCGTGCGCTACCACCGCCAGCGCAGCCCGCTCGAACGTCGGGCCGCCCGGCAGCAGAGCGCCGAGCAACCCGGCGAGCACGTCGCCGCTTCCTCCGGTGGCCATGCCGGGGTGGCCGCGCGTAGAGATGCCGCTGCGGCCGTCCGCCGCCGCCACCACCGTGGTGGCTCCCTTCAGCACGCACACCGCCCCGAAGCGCCGCGCCACCTCGCGCGCGCTACCGAGCGGGTCGTCCGCCACCTCCGCCGTGGGTCGCCCGAGCAGCCGCGAGGCCTCGCCCAGGTGGGGCGTCAGGACGCAGGCGCCGTGCTCCCGCGTCGCCTCGGCCAGCGCCCCGCTCGGTTCCAGGGCGCCGGCATCCAGCACCACGGGCCCGCGCTGCCGGGCCACCAGGGCAGCCAGATGCGGCCGGGCACGCTCGTCGAGTCCTGGGCCGATGACGGCGCAGCCCGCCCGCTTGGCCTCGAGCGCATCGAGTGCCGCCAGCGGGTCCTGCGCCCCCCAATCCAGGGGATGCCAAACGACCTCGGGCCAGCCGCCCGCCATGCGCGCCTCCGCCGCCAGCGTGACGAGCCCGGCCCCGCCGCGGTAGGCGGCCCGGCAGGCCAGCTCGGCCGCGCCCTGGTAGCGTGCCGAGCCCGCCACCACCAGCACGGTCCCGACGCTGTACTTGTAGGCGTCCGCGGGGCGCACCGGGCGCCAGGCTGCGACCAGCGGGGGTTCGAGCCACGAGACCTGCCCATGGGCCTCCAGCAGCGCGGCGGGGATGCCGATGTCCGCGACCACCGAGCGCCCGAACAGCGCGCGGCTCGGGTGCAGGGCGCCCGCCAGCTTGCCGCCGGCCAGCTGGACGGTGAGTCGCGCTCGGAGAACCGTGCCCGGCGGGCGCGCGACGTCCGCGTCGACTCCGCTCGGCACGTCGACGGCGACCACCGGCACGCCGGCCGCGTTGACCTCCTGCGCCACCTCCAGCGTCCGGCCGCCCAGCGGCCGGTCGAGGCCGCTGCCGAGCAGGGCGTCGACGACCACGTCCGCGCTGGCCAGCGCCGCGCGCACGGCCTCGGCGTTCAGGGCGCTCGGTTCGATGCCGTGGGCGCGCAGGGCCGCGCGGGCCGTGCGCGCGTCCTCGCCGGAGGGGGTGGCGCCGAGCTCGAGCACGGTGGGCGCGACGCCGGCGGCGGCCAGGAAGCGGGCGGCGACGTAGCCGTCGCCGCCGTTGTTCCCCTTACCGCACAGCACCAATGCCCGCCGCGCCGAGGGCAGCTCGCGCCGCGCGTGCTCGGCCACCGCGCGCCCCGCGGCCTCCATCAGCAGCCCGGGGCGCATGCCCGCGGCGGCCGCCGCGGCGTCGGCGGCGCGCATCTGTTCGGCGGTGAAGAGCTTCATGCCAACAGTCTAGTCCCGCGCTCGCGGGCCGGGCCGGTCCCCGGTGGTCCGCTCCGGCGTCTCAGGTCCCGGCCAGCACGGCGTCGATGCGCTTCAGCGCCGTCTCGTCCAGGGTCACGTCGGCGGCGTCGGCGTTGTCGCGCAGCTGTTCGACCCGGGTGGCACCGGTGATCACGCTCGACACGCCTGCCTGGCGCAGCACCCAGGCCAGGGCGAGCTGCGCCCGGCTGATGCCGAGATCGCCCGCCACCTCGGCGAGGGCGCGGACCCGCGCGCGGTTGTCCTCGTTGAGGAAGCGGTCGCGGAACTGCTCGAAGGCCGCGAAGCGGCTCCCCTCCGGGATGCCGCCGTCGTACTTGCCGGTGAGCATGCCCTGCGCCAGCGGGCTCCACACCACCAGCCCGATCCCCTTGGCCTCGGTCACGGGGAGGATCTCGTGCTCGACGCGTTCGCGCGCCAGCATGGAGTACTGCGGCTGTTCCACCACGGGCGCCACCAGGCCGTTCGCCTTGGCATAGGTGTGCGCCTCGGCGATCTGCATGGGACTCCACTCGCTGGTGCCCCAGTAGAGCGCCCGGCCGGAGCGCACCACGTCGCTGAAGGCCTCGACGATCTCCTCGAGCGGCACCTCGGGATCGAAGCGGTGGGCGAAGTAGAGGTCGAGGTAGTCGGTGCCCATGCGCTCCAGGCTGTGGTCGATCGACTCCAGCACGTGCTTGCGGCTGAGACCCCGGTCGTTGACGTCATCGGACATGGGCCAGAACACCTTGCTCGAGAGCACCAGGTGATGGCGCGGCACGGCCAACTCCTCGAACACCGCGGCGACCGCCCGCTCGCCCGCACCGCGCGCGTAGGCGTCGGCGTTATCGAAGAAGTTGATGCCGGCCTCGAGCGCGGCCTCGACGATGGCACGGATCTGCGCCCGGTCCTCGACGGTGTTGCCGTAGGTCGTCCAGGCCCCGAGGCTGACGGCGCTCACCCTCAGGCCGCTGCGGCCGAGCTTGCGGTAGTGCATGGTGGACCTCCTTCGGGGATGCTACCGGGGCGAGGCGCCCCGTGCGCGTCGCGGACGACATGGCCGGGCGGCGCGGTGCCGGCCGCGGGCGGGCCGCGATGGCGGACGCCGGTGCCCGGCCCCGGCGGGGCGGCCCGAGCGCGACGGGTCTCCTGGCCGCCGCGCGCCTCGCCGGCGAGGCGCGCGGCCCGGGCGCGGTGGTACACCGCCGCCGCCGCGGGACCCTTGGGTATCATCGCCGCATGGAGCCCATCTACGACGGCCCTCCGGAGGGGCTGGCCGAGCGCCTCGGGCGCCCCGGGGCATTCCCCTTCACGCGTGGCGTCTACCCCCGCATGTACAGCGGCGGCCGGCTGTGGACCATGCGCCAGTACGCCGGGTTCGGATCGGCCGAGGAATCGAATGCCCGCTACCGGTACCTGCTCGGGCAGGGCGTCAACGGCCTCTCGGTGGCCTTCGACCTGCCGACCCAACTCGGCCTCGATCCCGACGACCCGCTGGCCGCGGGCGAGGTCGGCCGCGTGGGCGTGTCCATCGCCACCATCGACGACATGCGGCGACTGTTCGACGGCATCCCGCTCGACCGCGTCACCACCTCCATGACCATCAACGCCCCGGCCACCATGCTTCTCGCGCTCTACCAGCTGGTCGGGGAGGAGCAGGGCGTGCCCCCGGACCGGCTCGGCGGCACCGTGCAGAACGACATCCTCAAGGAGTATGTGGCGCGCGGCACCTACATCTACCCGGCGACGCCGAGCATGCGGCTGGTCACCGACCTGATCGCCTACTGTGCCGAACACCTTCCCAACGTCAACACCATGTCGATCTCCGGCTACCACATCCGCGAGGCCGGGGCCAGCGCAGCGCAGGAGATCGCCTTCACCCTGTCCAACGCCGAGGCCTACGTGCGGGCGGCCGTCGACGCGGGGCTCGACGTCGACCGCTTCGCACCGCGCCTGTCGTTCTTCTTCGCGTGTCACAACCGACTGCTGGAGGAGGTCGCGAAGTTCCGTGCGGCGCGGCGGCTGTGGTCCGCGCTGATGCGCGACACCTTCGGAGCCCGCGAGCCGCGCTCCATGATGCTCCGCTTTCACACCCAGACCGGCGGCAGCACGCTCACGGCGCAGCAGCCGGAGACGAACGTGGTGCGCACCGCCTACCAGGCGCTCGCGGCGGTGCTCGGGGGCACGCAGAGCCTGCACACCAACGCCATGGACGAGGCGTTGGGGCTGCCCACGGAGGCCAGCGCCCGGCTGGCGCTGCGCACGCAACAGGTGCTGGCCCTCGAGACGGGTGTGCCCGAGGCCATCGACCCGCTCGGGGGGAGCTACTACCTCGAGCACCTCACCGACGCCCTGGAGGCGGAGGCGCGGGACCTGATGCGGCGCATCGACGACCTGGGGGGCGCGGTGGCGGCGATCGAGGCACGCTTCGTGCAACGGGAGATCGAGGAGTCGGCCTACCGGCAGCAACAGGCGGTCGAGCGGGGGGAGCAGGTGGTGGTGGGCGTCAACCGTTTCCGCGAGGAGGCGGACGCCGGCGGCGCTCCCGCCGGCCAGCGCATCGACCCCGAGGTCCAGCAGCGTCGCGCCCGGGAGGTCGAAGACTTCCGCCGTGCCCGCGATGGGGCCGCCGTGTCGCAGGCGCTGGAGGAGCTGCGCCGCGCGGCCGACGGGTCTGATGCGCTGTTCCCGCGCGTGCTGGAGGCGTTGCGCACCCGCGCCACGCTGGGCGAGGTGGCCGGGGTGCTGCGCGCCGCGTGGGGGGAGTACCGCTAGGCCGCTCGCCTCCCCCCGGGCGCCACGTCGGCCGGCGTGCCCCCCTCGATCGCGGCCGCGATGACGTCGATGGTGGCGTCGAGGTGCGACCGGCCGTCGGGCAACCGGGCACTGCTCGAGAGGTAACCCTGCGGGCCGGTGTGGTGCATCGACCCCATCGGCACGACGGTGATGCGCCCGCGGCTCCGTGCCTGGCTCCAGGGGGAGTAGGGGAGCAGGCCCCAGCGCCCGAAGAAGGCCGCCACCCCCAGCCGTTGCATGCCGTCGCGGCCCCCTACCAGGTGATAGAGGTGGGTGACGTCGAGCAATCCGGGATCGGCGGCCACCACCCCGCCGAGCGACACCACGGTGACGGGCATGCCCAGGATGTCGTCGAGGTGCCCGGCGGCGCCCACCGCGATCTGACCGCCGCCGCTGTAACCGATGAGGGTGACAGGGGTGGCGCTCCCGGGCACGTAGCCCGCCGCCAACAGCGCCTCGGTGATCAGCTCGGCGTTTCCGTGGTTGTAGATCGGCCCGTAGCGCCGGTCCGCCGAGACCGCCACCTGCCACAAATTGCGCAGGTTGATGACCATGCCCGCGGTATTGGCCAGCGCCCGTCGGCTCAGCTTCATGCGCAGGGCCCAGCGCCAGAACCGCGCGAACACCCGCTCGCCCGTGAGGGCGTTGTTGGTGATGGAGTAGGGGAACACCTCGAGCACGGGGGTGTCCGTCAGGCGCTGGCGCAGGCGCTCGAGCAGCACCACCTCGCGTCGCGCGAACGCGCGCCCCTCGACGCTGTGGATCCCGGAGAGGAACACCACGAAGCGCTCGGGCTGGGGCCGCGACCAGGCATCCGATGGCGCCGCCGGGCGCTCGTCGTTGCGGCGCCCGAACCACCCCGCCCACCACCCCAGCGCCTCGAGCGGCGCCAGGGCGCCCGCCACCAGCATGGCCAGGACCGCCACCGCGAGCAGCACGCCGCCGTCGACTAGACGCACGCTCAGCCCCCTCGCTCGTCGCGCACGGCCTCGGACAGCGGCGCCAGGCTACGGCCGGCGACCGCGCCGCGCAGCCGGCGCGCCATGCGCAGCACGGGGCGTCCGATGGTGCGCTGCAGCAGCTGCATCAGCACCCACCCCAGCGCGGCCGCGGCGGCGGCCTGCCACGAGTTCAGACCGAAGGCCACCCGGCCCGCCACCACCATGGCCAACAGGTTCCAGACGGACAAGCCGGCCGCGATGAAGCTCCCGAAGTAGGGCGTGAAGATGAGGAAGGCGAAGAGCTGCGGGCTGTACGCCAGCCCCACCGTTCTGAGTGCGGCCAGGTACGGGCGATGGTGTTCGAAGACCCAGCCCGACACCAACCACAACGAGGTGGCCCACAGCAGATAGACGCCGACGAAGATCGCCCCCGACAGCAGCAGGCTGAACAGGAAGCGGCGTGGGCGCACGCGATTGGCGAACAGCACCACGCTCTGACCGACGGCCGCGGAGAACCCGGCCAGGAAGACCACCACCAACGCGAATCGCAACCCCGTGATACCGCTGTCCAGCGCCACGAAGGCCGCGCTCCGCAGGCCCAGGGCCTGGCCCACGAGCGTCAACGCATGCACCCCTCGACCGTAGCACGATGCCGTGGGGGACGCGGGTCCCGAGGGAAGGGGAGGGCGGGGCGGCGGGTGGTCGGGCGCGGGCCGCAGCGGCCCCGTCGGGACGGCCGCGTCCGCCCGCCCCGGCTCAGCCCGCCCCGGCTCAGCCCGCCCCGGCTCAGCCCGCCCCGGCTCAGCCCGCCCCGGCTCAGCCCGGCCGGCTCAGCCCGCCCGCCGCGCTCAGCCCGGCCCCGGCTCAGCATGGGCCCGAGGGGGCGGCCCCCGAGCAGGTGCATGTGCAGGTGGTAGACCTCCTGATGGCCGTGCTCCTTGCAGTTGACCAGCAGGCGGTAGCCGTGCTCCAATCCCTCGCGGGCCGCGACGCGCCGGGCGACGGTGAACATCCTCCCCAGCATCGCCTCGTGCCCCTCCTCCACGTCATCGACGGTGGGGATCACTGTGTTGGGCACGATGAGGACGTGCACCGGCGCCTGCGGCCGGATGTCGCGGAAGGCCGTGACGTGCTCGTCCTGGTACACGATGTCGGCGGGGAGCTCGTGGCGGATGATGCGCTCGAACAGGGTGTCCTCGGCCATGTGGCAGTGTACCGGCCGGCTCCTGCGCCCCTCAGTCCCGCGGCGGCGCCGCACCCTCGAGGGTGCTCATGGTGAAGAGCGCGCCGAGGGTGACGCCTTCGGCGGCCATGGCCGCGGCGCCGCCCGCCTCGCGGTCGATGACGCACAGGGCGTTCGTCACCTCGGCACCGAGGGCGCGCAGGTCGCGCGTGGAGAGCAGCAGCTGGCCGCCCGAGGTGACCACGTCTTCGATCACCAACAGGCGGCGCCCTTCGACCTCGCCCCCCTCCGCCAGGCGGCGGGTGCCGTAGGACTTGGCCTGCTTGCGCACGAAGAGCGTGGGGAGCCCCGTGACCTGCGAGAGCATCACGGCCAGCGGGACGCCTCCGAGCTCGAGCCCCGCCAGGGCATCGGTGCCGTCCGGCACCAGCGGCGCCAGGGCCTCGGCCAGCTCACGCAGCAGCTCGGGATCGGACTCGAAGAGGTACTTGTCGAAGTAGCGCGGGCTGTGTGCCCCCGAGCGCAGCACGAAGGTCCCGTGCAGCAGCGAGCGATGGTGGATACGGGCGGCCAGCGAGGTGGGCTGCGGTTCCGGACCGGGCATGGGGCATTCTACGGCGGGCGGCCGTGCGGGGCCCGAGCGGGCGTGCCGGCGTCGTTCGGCCCGCCCGCGCCGGGCCCGGGGCCGGCGAGTTGGCGCGGGGGGCGCGGTCGTGCTAGACTCGGGCGTTTGGATCGGGGCGTGGACCCGCATCGGGCCCGCCCGAGGGACGAACGAACCCAACCGCGACGGAGGACGACATCATGCCGCGTGTGTGTGCGATGACCGGCAAGCGGACGCACAGCACCACCACCAGCAAGCGCAAGGGCTCGCCCAAGAGGAAGGGCGGCGTCGGCGTGAAGCAGGTCGGGGTGCACAAGCGTCAGATCAAACCGAACCTACAGAAGAAGACGGTGTGGCTCGACGGCAAGCCGCAGAAGGTGTGGCTCAGCGCCAAGGCGCTGAGGCAGATGGACCCCACCCTGCTGGTCAACCCGAACAAGCTGTGAGCTGACGCGCCCGCCCCCGTCATCCAGGGACGGGCGCACACAGGCGTGCGGCCGCCGACCTCCGGGCCGGCGGCCGCGTTGTGTCCGGCCCCGGGTCACCGCAGAGCACGGGACGCTAGAGTGGGGTCTTGGTGAGAGCCGTGTCCTGCAAGCAAGCAGCTCGTGCCGGGCGCGGGCGCCCCGCAACGGACGACCGGGGCCGGGCGCACGCCGGCCGGATGCGGTCGGCGTGAGCCAGGAGCACCTGCGCGCCGGCCCGCCCGTCGAAGGGGCCCCGGCACTGCACGTGCACGACGTTACGGTGCGCCTCGGCGAGGCGTTGGTACTCGAGCGCGTGCGCTTCGACCTGGACGCCGGCCTGTTCCTTGCCATCGTGGGTCCGAACGGTGCGGGGAAGTCCACCCTGGTGAAGGTGGCGTTGGGGCTGGTGCAACCCGACCGCGGGCATGCGGCGCTGTTCGGGGTGGCGGCCGGCAGCGCCCCGGAGCGCGTCGGTTATGTTCCGCAGCTCAAGACCTTCGACCGCAGCTTTCCGGCCACCACGGAGGAGCTGGTGGTCACGGGGCTGCGCCGCCGCTGGCCCGTGCGCACCAACCCGGCCGAGCGGGAACTGGCGCGCGCCGCGCTCATGCGCGTGGGGGCCGAACAGCTCGCGGGGCGCCAGCTCGCCCGGCTCTCGGGCGGCGAGCTCCAGCGCACGTACCTTGCGCGCGCCCTGGTGGGCCGCCCCGCCCTGGTGCTCCTCGACGAGCCCGCGACTGGCGTGGACTTCCTTGCCGAACACGACCTCTACGACCTGCTGGAGGGGTACCAGGCGGCGACCGGAGCCACCGTAGTGATGGTGACCCACGATCTCGCGGCCGCGCGCTACCACACCGATCGCGTCCTGGTCCTCAACCGCCGCGTCCACGGCTTCGGGACGCCCGCGGAGGTGCTGTGCGACGCCTGCCTCCAGCAGGCCTTCGGTCACGTCGGCCACCGCCACGGCCTGGCGCTCTAGGGGAGCGGCATGGGATTGCTCGACGCCTTCCAGTTCGCCTTCATGCAGCGGGCGCTCGCCGCCGGCCTGCTCATCGCGGTGATGGCGGGCCTGCTGGGGGTCTTCGTGGTCCAGCGACGCCTGTCGTTCCTGGGCGACGGGCTCGCGCACGCCGCCTTCGGGGGGATGGGGCTGGGGGCCTTCGTGATCGTCGGCACGGGCCTCGCCGACTCGGGGCTGGCGTTGTTGCGGCACCCCTTGTGGATCGCCATCCCGTTCAGCCTGCTGGCGGCCCTGGCCATCGCCTGGACGCGCACCCACACGCGCCTGAGTAGTGACACCGCCATCGGGGTGTTCTTCGCGGTGTCGGTCGCGCTGGGGGTGCTGTTCTTCTCCCTCATCCCGCCGGACGTGAACCTCGGCCTGTCGCTCATGGATCTGCTGTTCGGCTCCATCCTCGGCGTGACCGGGCCGGACCTGGTGGTCATCGCGGCGGTGGCGGTGGTGGCGGTCGCCGTGCTGCTGGGGGCCTGGGGGCGCCTCGCATACGCCACCTTCGACGAGGAGCTGGCGGCCACGGACGGCGTGCCGGTCCGCGCCCTGGAATACCTCCTGTTCGGTTTGGCCGCGGTGGTGATCGCGGTCAGCTCCGTGGTGGTGGGCATCATCCTGATGGCGGCCTACCTGGTGATCCCCGCGGCCAGCGCCCGCCTGCTGGCCCGCTCGCTGGCACAGATGACGCTCTTGAGCGTGCTCTTCGGGGTCCTCAGCACCGCCGTGGGCTTGGCGCTGTCGTACCTTGTGGATGTGCCCAGCGGATCCACCATCGTCCTGACGCAGGCCGCGCTGTTCCTCCCCGCGGCGCTGCTGTCGCGGCGCTAGGCGAGCGCGTGGACGACCTCCTCCCTCGCCGCTTCGAACCGGGCGCCGGGCGCCGGCGCCTGCTCTACGCAGGGTTGCTGCCCGCGGCCTCGCTGGTCTCGGCCGTGGCGGCCGCGGTCTCCCTGCGGTCCGCCGCCACCCCGCGCTTCTACGGTGCCCTCTTGCTGGGCCTCTTCGTCGTGGTATCGCTGCTGTCGCTACTGACCTGGAGCCGGCGGGTGTCGTTGCGCGCGCTCGAGGTGTCCACCCTGGCGGTGGCCGTGGTGTTCCTGTCGTTGGTGGTCTGGTACGACCTGTACGTTGCGCCCATGCGCGAGAACCACGGCGACGGTGCCTACACCCTGATGGTGTGGCTGCCGCTGCTGTACGTGCTGATCTTCCTCACCTACCGGGCGCCGCGCGCGTTGCGCTACGCCACCGGGGTGCTGGCGCTGGTGGTGGCCCTGACGCTCCCGCACGGCCTGAGCACGCTGGGCCGCCCGGGGCTCACCGAGGGCATGCTGCTGCCGCTGCAGGTCTACCTATCCAGCGCCCTGTTCCTTGCCGCCATGTACTTCTTCGCCACGCTCCGCGTACGGCTGCAGCGGGTGGAGGCGACCGCCGAGGCGATGCGGCAGCTGGCAAACACCGACGCTCTCACGGGCCTGGCCAACCGCCGGCGTGCCGAGGAGACGCTGCAGCGTGAGGTGCGGCGCGCGCAGCGCTACCAGCGCCCGCTGGCGGTGCTGATGCTCGACCTCGACGGCTTCAAGGAGCTCAACGACCGTCTCGGCCACCCCGCGGGGGACGAGGCCCTGATCGCGCTGGCTGAGCGCCTTCGCCGCATGCTGCGAGCCTCGGACACGGTGGCGCGCTGGGGCGGCGAGGAGTTCGTCGTCATCGTTCCGGAGACCGAGCTGGATGCGGCGGCCGGGCTGGCGGAGGTGGTGCGCGGCTACGTCCGCGATCGCCCCCTGATGGGCGACGAGACCGTGACCGCCAGTATCGGGGTGTCGGCGCTGCGCCCGGGTGACCGCTTCAACAGCCTGATCGAGCGCGCCGACGCCGCGCTCTACCGCGCCAAGGCCGACGGCAAGGACTGCGTGCGGAGGCAGCAGGAGCCGCCCCCGGGCGCGTGAGGCACGCAGGCGCTCAGGTCGGCTCGGAGGTCGCCTCCGCGTCGGCCGCGGGCGCGAGCCCGATGCGCTCCTCGAGCGCATCGACACGCGCCTTGACCTCGTCGGACATGCGGATCTTCTCCGGCCAGGGACGCGTGAACCCCTCCTCGGCCAACTTCGGCGTGCCGTCCATCACGAAGGTCGATTCGCCGGGGAAGGCGTCCTCGATGACCTGTACGTCCCGCTCGGGGTCGATGTTGTTGAGCAGGGTCCAGATGGCGTCGTCGAAGTCGCGCGGATCGGTCTCCTCGTCGAGCACGGCGATCAGCCGCACGCCGCGGGCGGCGGGCTGGCGGGCGGCCCACTCCCCGAGGTGGCGCCCCTGCTCTGGGCGCGCCTTGCGCGTGGTGATGAACCAGAAGCCGCCGGCGACCTGATGCTGGTCGCGGATCTCGGCGTGGGACGGCAGCTGGGCGCGGGCGCGCTCCGCATTGGGCGTCCAGGGGGTCGCACCGCCCTCCTCGTCGTGCTTGCGGGTGCCGTCGAGGATGAGCTTGCTGCCGTAGCTCCAGGCGCGACTCGAGTGGTCCAGCACGTCGATCGGCCCCTTGGCGAACTGATGGTCCCGATCGGGCCGTGCGCGCAGCAGCACGCTGCGCCAGAACCCGAGGTGGTCGCGCACGTCGGTGTCGTCGTCGCTCACGAGCAACACCTTGGCGAACATCATCTGCCCCAGGCCCAACAGGCCGTTGGCGACCTTGTAGGCCTGCCCGGGGTAGGCCTTGGCGATGCGCACGTTGACCAGGTTGTGGGCGATGCCCGCCGGGGGCATGTGGTAGTCGAGCAGTTCCGGCAGGACGAGCTGGGCCGGGACCAGGAAGATGCGCTCCGACGCCTCGATGAGGTAGGCATCCTCCATCGGGGGCCGGCCTACGATGGTGGCGGGGTAGATGGGGTCGCGGCGCATGGTGAGCGCGGTGACGTGGAAGGCGGGGTAGAGGTCGGTGAGGGTATAGAACCCCGTGTGGTCGCCGAAGGGGCCCTCGGGGCGCCAGGGCTCCTCGGGGTCGACGTACCCCTCGAGCACGATCTCCGCGTGCGCCGGCACCTCGAGGTCCACGCTCACGCCACGCACCACCTCGAGCGACCGCCCGCGCAGGAACCCCGTCAGCGACAGCTCGTTGAGGCCGGGCACCGGCGGGAGCGGAGCTGTGGCGGCGTAGATCAGGGCCGGATCCCCTCCGAGGGCCACCGCGACCTCCAGGCGTGTGCCGGCCCGGCGCGCGCTCTCGAGGTGGCGCGCGCCGGTCTTGTGGCGTTGCCAGTGCATCCCGGTGGTGGCCCTGTCGTACACCTGCATGCGGTACATGCCGACGTTGACGTCGCCCTGGAGCGGATCGCGGCTGATGACGAGGGGGAGCGTGATGAAGGGCCCGCCGTCCTGCGGCCAGCAGCGCAGCACCGGCAGGCGGCCGAGATCGACCTCGTCGCCGCGCCACACCACCTGCTGCACGGGGGCGTTGCGCACGCGCCGCGGCGGCAGGGCCGCGACCTCGCGCAACTTGGGCAGGTTGGACAACAACCCGAGCAGGCCGCCGCCGAGCCGGACATCGAGCAGGTCGTGCAGGCGGTCGACGATGGCGTCGAGGCGATCGACCCCGAGGGCCCACGCCATGCGCTGGCTGCTGCCGAAGAGGTTGATCGCCAGCGGCATGTCGCTCCCCTCGACGCGCTCGAACAGCAACGCCGGGCCCCCGCGCTTGACCGTGCGGTCGGCGATCTCCGTGATCTCGAAGGCGGCGGACACGGGTTCGTCGATGCGCAGCAGCTCGCCGCGCTCCTCGAGGAGGGCGAGGAAGCCGCGGAGGTCGCGCAGGTCGTGCGGGCTCATGTCGCCATGCTACCGCCGGCGGCGGGGACGGCGCCGCCGGCAGCCCACATGCCGTCGCCGACTCAGTCGGCGTGCGTGCTGCGGATCAGTCCGTAGGCGCGCTGCGGGTCGTCGGGCAGCGGCACGTGGCCCGGGCCCTCGAGCACGCGTGCCAGCTCGGCCTTGAGCGCGTCGAGGCCGTGGCCCGTACGGGCGGAGACGCCGCGCGCATCGTAGCGCTCGGAGAGCTGCGCGACCACGCCGGCATCCGCAGAATCGACCTTGTTGAGGACCACCCAGCGCGGGGGCTCGAGCTCGAGCTCGTCGAGGATGCGCTGCACGGCGTCCACGCGCTCGGGCGCACCCGGCGCGGCGGCGTCGACCACGTGCAGCAGCAGGTCGGCATCGTGCAGCTCCTCGAGGGTGGCGCGGAAGGCGCTGACCAGCTCCTCCGGCAGGTCGCGGATGAAGCCCACGGTGTCGGTGTAGAGCACCTTGCCCCCCCACTCGCCTAGTGCCGGCAGCCACCCCTCCCGCGTGGTGGGGCGCAGCGTCGCGAAGAGCTTGTTGCGGCTCACCGCGTCGGACTTGGCGAGGGCATTGAACAGCGTCGACTTGCCGGCGTTGGTGTAGCCGACCAGAGCGATGACCGGCGTGGCCGCGTCCGTGCGACTCTTGCGCGTCTGGGCCCGCCGCTGGCTGATCTCGTCGACGTCGCGTTCCAGGCCCGCGATGCGATCGCGGATGCGTCGACGGTCCACCTCGAGCTTGGTCTCCCCGGGGCCCCGCGTCCCGATGCCGCCGCCGAGCCGGCTCATGGCGCGACCGCGCCCGGCCAGGCGGGGGAGCTGGTAGTGGAGCTGCGCCAACTCGACCTGCACCTGGGCCTCGCGGCCGCGAGCGTTCATCGCGAAGATGTCGAGGATCACCTGCGTCCGGTCGAGCACCTTGAGCTGCGTGACCGCCTCGATCTCGCGCGCCTGGGCCGGCGACAGCTCCCGGTCGAAGATCAACAGGTCGGCATCCTCGTGGTAGGCCTTCGACATCAGCTCGTTGAGCTTGCCGCGGCCGATCAGGGTGCGGGGGTCGGCCCGGTTGCGATGTTGCAGCGTGCTCCAGGCCACCACGCCGCCCGCGCTGCGGGTCAGCTCGGCCAGCTCCTCGAGCCGCGACTCGGCGTCCGGCACCCCCTCGCCCGTCTCGAGCCCCACCAGCACGGCGCGCTCGGCGCTGCTGCGGGCCACCTCGCGGGCGCTGCGGCTACGCGCCAGCTCCTCTTCCAGTGCCCGGATGCGGTCGTCCATGCGTACGCCCTCGAGCTCCCGAACCGCCATCGGCGGGTCGAGGATCCAATCCTCCTCCTGGCTGGTCGGCGGCGCCACCTCGGCCAGGTGCGCCGCTCCCAGCAGCGCTCCGCGCTCCCCGGGCACGACGTCCATCGCCACCATCGCGTCGAGCCGGTGGAGGAAGAGCATGGTGAGATCGTCGCCACTGAGTCCCCCCGGCTTCAGGTGGGTGTGCACCAGCCGCAGGCCGTACAGGCGAGAGCTCGCCTCCCCCGGCATGGCCGGGAGGGGTGTGTCGGAGGCGTCGCCTACCGAGACCGTCACGACGCGGCCGCGGCGGTCGATCAGCACGCTCACCGGTCGCGCGATCTCGAGGCTGAGCTCCGCCATGGCGCGAGCCAGCTCGGCGCTGACCGCCGCCTCCGGGGGAACACGCCGCCGGTAGAGGTTGCCGAGGCGCTTGATGTGGTTACTCTTCAGGCCGGAGAGGGTGCCGTGGACCTTGTCGATCGCTGACGCTCCTTTCGGGGCTCGCGCGCTGCGTCCCAGACGGCATCCGTGCACCCCTGGGGCATCCAGGCATGCAGGCCGGCGGCCGGCGCGGGTTGTGCAGCGGGGGTGCGCACCAGGGGAAATCGGCGAGGGATCAGCGGACCCTCCCGGGGCGCATCGGGGTGCGTGCGCGCGTGCTCACGTGGGGCCATCATAGCGCAGCCCGCGTCGGCGCCTGGGCGCCCACCCGACGCGAGGGAGGCGCGCGAGGCCCGTGCTAGGCTCGTCGCCATGCGGCTCGTGCGCGTGCCCCTTGCCACGCTCCTGCTCCTCCTCGTCGCGGCCGCCGCCGCACCGCGCGCGGCGCGAGCGCAAGACATCCCGACGCTCCTCGAACGCGGCGTGCGCTACGCGCAGGCCGAGGCGGTGGGGCGCGCCCTCGGAGACATCCTGAGTGCGGGCCAGGGGAGCCTTACGTGGCGCGCGGCGGCCGGGGTGTTGACGGTATTCGAGGGGTCCCCCGACGCCGTGCTGCAGCCGACCGGCGCCGCTCCCCCGCGCGAGCTCGGCTTCGCCGCCCCGGTGCGGAGGATCGACGGGGCGTGGTACCTACCACTGGACGCCTTCGAGGCCATCGGCTTGCGCGTGGCTGAGGAGGCGCTGGTCGGGCCCGGCGGCCTGCGGTTGGAGTTGGCGCCGGCGCCGGCCGCACCCACGCGGGCGGTCGACGGCCGCAGCGAGGTGGCGGACCTGGGGCACGGCGTGCAGGTGCTGCGCTTCTTCGTCGGGGACGCCGAGGGGGAGGACCCGCAGGTCAGCCTGATGCTGGCGGATCTCGACCTCCTGCCGCTGGTGCTGCCCGAGGACCGCGCGGCAGTGGATGCCGCGGTGGACGAGGTCGGTGCGGACAAGCCGCTCTTGCTGGTGGTGAGCGCCCGCTCCGCGGCGCCGTGGTCGTCGCCGCTGCGCTTCACGCAGGGGGAGTTGGCGCTGGAGGTCCGCTACCCGTACCGCATGCGGCTGGTGTTCGGCGACCCCGCGCGCGTCGCGCCCGGCGCGCCGGTGGCGGCGCTGGTGCTGCTGCCGCCGGCCTTCAACCTGTACCGGCCGATGCGGGTCGAGTGGCAGGGCTCGAGCGGCGAGATCACCTTCCGACGCTGAGCCGCCGCCGCGGCCGAGGCCGGGTGCCCCCGGGCGACGCGCTGGCTACACTGGGGCCAGGCCGGCCGCATGGGCCGGCGTGCGCCGCTTGGGCGCGACTCGGGAGGTCATCACCATGGGAATCGTCATCTCCGCCGCCGTGCGCACGCCGATCGGTGCCTTCCTGGGGGGTCTCGGCCCGCTGAAGGCCTCGCAACTCGGCGCCGCGGCGATCCGGGAAGCCGTGGCGCGCGCCGGCGTCGACCCCGCCGGCGTCGATCAGGTGTTCATGGGCAACGTCCTGTCGGCCGGCATGGGGCAGGCGCCCGCGCGCCAGGCGGCCATCTACGCGGGGCTGGGGGACCGGACCCCCGCGGTGACGCTCAACAAGATGTGCGGCAGCGGTCTCGAGGCCGTCATCCAGGCGGCGCGCGCGGTGGCCGTGGGGGACGCCGAGGTGGTGGTGGCGGGCGGCATGGAGTCCATGACCAACGCGCCGTACCTGCTGCCCGGCGCCCGAGGCGGCCTCCGCATGGGGGACAAGACGCTGGTGGACTCGATGGTCTTCGACGGGCTGTGGGACGTCTACAACGACAAGCACATGGGATCGTGCGCCGAGATGTGCGCGTCGCGCTACCACTTCTCTCGCGAGGCACAGGACGCCTACGCCGAGCGCTCCTACCGGCGCGCCCAGGCGGCCGGCGAGGACGGGACCTTCGCCCGGGAGATCGTGCCGGTCGAGGTCCCCGGGCGCAAGGGGGCGGTCCATACGGTGGCGCGTGACGAGGGGCCCTCCGCGGTGGACTTCGAACGCATGCGCACGCTGCGCCCCGCCTTCGAGGCGGACGGCAGCGTCACCGCCGCCAACGCCTCCACCATCAACGACGGCGCCGCCGCGCTGATCATCACCAGCGAGGCCGTGGCGGCCGAGCGCGGGCTGAAGGTGCTGGCGCACGTCCGCGGCTACGCGGGGCACGCCCTGGCTCCGGAGTGGTTCACCGTCGCCCCGGTCGAGGCGCTGCGCACGCTGTTCGCCAGGCTCGCGTGGGACCCGGGCGACGTCGATGCCTATGAGATCAACGAGGCGTTCAGCGTCGTGCCGATGGCGGCGATGCAGGAGTTCGGGCTGGACGAGGAGCGCGTGAACCCGCTCGGCGGCGCCGTAGCGCTGGGGCACCCCATCGGAGCATCCGGCGCGCGCATCCTGGTGACGCTCCTCAACGCGTTGGAGGTGCGTGGCGGCCGGCGCGGCGTGGCCGGCATCTGCATCGGCGGCGGTGAGGCGTTGGCGATGGGGCTCGAGCTGCCCTGAGACCGACGCAGGCGTCTGCCGAGCCGCTGCCCGTTGGGGCGTGCGCAGTCGTGGGAGCCGCCGCTTGTTGGGGTGTGCTCAATCGTGGGAGCCGCCGCGCGGGCCGGCGTCCTCGTCGATGGTCATGTGTTCGGGCAGGCGGCCCATCTGGATGGCCTCCGCCACCATCGCCGGCAGCCCCCACGCCACGATGTCGAACGCGACGGCCGCGAAATCGTACTCCACCTTGTCCATCTTCACGTCCACGCCGTCCTCGGTGATCGTGAGCAGAGCGTAGTCCGCCCCGGGCTCACCGTTGAGCGACAGTCCCACCGAACCCGGGTTGACAACCAGGCCGTTGGCCACCTTGCGGTAGAAGGGCACGTGGGTGGAGCCGCTCGCGAGGATGGTGCAGCGGTGGCGCTGCAGCAGCTTGGCCAGCGTGATGGGGTCCTGGTTCAGGTTGAGGCGCTCGCTCGGATCCTCCGGCGTGCCGTGGAAGAAGCGCAACCGCCCGATGGGGGTGTGGATGCGCTGCTGCACCGGCAGCGTCTGGAGGTAGTGCACGTGCCGGTCCTCGATGACGTCGCGCGTCCACTCCAAGATCTCGTCCGCCACGCCACGCCTCGGAAGCTTGCGGCGGGCGAACGCGTAGGCGATGCGCTCGTCGGCGGCGCCGAGGGTGCAGAGCACGCTCTCGCGGCGGATCAGGTCGATGGTCTCGTTGGGCGCGGGCCCGTACCCTACCAGGTCCCCGAGACACACGATGGTCTCCGCACCGCGCATCTTGAGATCCTCCAGTACGGCCTCCAGCGCCATGACGTTGGCGTGGACGTCGCTGATCAGTCCCAGGATCACGGCGCCAGTCTAGCACCGGCGGCCGTCGCCGCCGGAGCGGTGTGGCGCGCGCGACGGCCCCGCCGCCCGCCTCCGCCCCCGGCCCGAGCTCAGCGCTCCGCGGGCGGGCCCTCCTGCAGGAAGGCCGTCAGCAGCGCCACGCCCGCCTCGAGGTCGCGCTTCGACACCATCTCGGTCACGGTGTGGACGTAGCGCGACGGGGTCGAGATGGTGATCGAGGGCACACCGTCGCGGCTGCGTTGCATGGCGCCGGCGTCCGTGCCCCCCAGAGGCAGGACCTCCAGCTGGTACGGCAGCTCGCGGCGCTCGGCCAGCGCCACCAAAGCGTCGACGAGCCAGCGCGTGCTGATGGTGCTGCTGTCCATCACCTTGATGGCCGTGCCGCCCCCGAGCCGCGTCACGCGCAGGTCCGCACGGATCTCCGGCGTGTCCACCGCCAGCGTCGTGTCCAGCGCGATGCCGATGTCCGGCCGCACGTGATGCGCGCCCGTTTGCGCCCCGCGCAGCCCCACCTCCTCCTGGACGGTGAAGACGGCGTGAAGGTCCACCGCGGGGTCCTTCAGGGCGTCCAGCGTTTGGAGCAGGATCCAGCAACCGGCTCGATCGTCGAGGGCCTTGCCGGTCACGACCTCGCCGAGGTCGGCGAAGGGCTGCCGCAGACAGACCATGTCCCCGATGCGCACGCTGGCCCGGACCCGGTCGGCGTCGAGCCCGAGGTCGACGTAGAAGCTGTCGAGCTCGGGCACCTTGGCGCGTTCCTCGGCCGTCGAGATGTGGATGGGCTTGCCGGCCGGGTTCATCACCCCGATCCGTTCGCTCCCGTCCAGGGAGGCGTGGACCGTCACCTGGCGCGCGAACAGGGTGCGGGGATCGAAGCCCCCGAGGCGCTGCAGTCGCAGGAACCCGCGGTCGTCGATGTCGCGCACCAGGAAGCCGATCTCGTCCATGTGGGCGGCCACCATGACCTGCGGTGCGGCGGGGCGTCCGCATCGCACAGTGGCGTAGAGGTTGCCCATGGCATCGGTCTCGAGATCGTCGACGCGCCCCTCGAGCTCGGAGGCGATGAGGGCGCGGACCCGGTCCTCACGGCCGGGTACCCCGTCGACCTCGGATAGGCGTTGGAGTAGTCGCATGCTCGGGAGTGTACCGTGCCCCGGTGCCTCAGTGCCTCAGTGCCTCGGTGGCCCGGCGCCACAGGGCGCCGGGCCACCGTGTGGCGGCGGCCGGAGCGCCGGGGCCGATGGCCTCGGCTTCAGCGCGACGTGCGGGTCGCCGGAGCCCCGCCGTCGTTGGCCATCGGTCGCACGCCGAGGCCCCGCAGCCACGCTTCCACGGCGTCGAGGAACGCGGCCGGGCACTCCTCCTGCGGCACGTGACCGCAATCCGGCAGGACGGCGACGTCGGCGTCGGGGAGCGCGCGCGTCAGGCGGTCGGCATCGGCCGGGGGGATCACCGCATCCGCGGCACCCGTGAGGACCAGGGTGGGAGCCGTGACGCCGGCCAGGCGCTGCTCGAGGTGCGGCGGGCGCTGGGCCTTGGTGTACGCCCACAGCGCCTCGTCCCAGCCCTCCACCTGCAGCGCCCTTCGGTACCCGGCCATGGTCGCGTCGTCGACGTTCTCCGGATGGGCCCAGGCGCCGCGCACGAAGGCCTCGCCGTTCGGGCCGCCGAGCTGACGCATGATGAGCGGCCCCAGGCGATTCACCTGAGGCAGGCGCAGCATCCACCGCGCCCATGCGGGCGCGCCACTGCGGCTGAACGCCGCGGCGTCCACCAGCGCCAGGGCGCGCACGCGCCCCGGGTGCGCCAGGGCGACCTGGAGGGCCAGCGTGCCTCCCGCCGAATGCCCGACCAGCACAGCAGAATCGACGCCCAGCGCGTCCATCAGGTCCACCGTGAGCGCCACCTGCCCGTCGGCGCCGTAGGGGTTGGGTGCGGTGCCCCAGGAGCCGGCCGACGGGCGCTCCGTGAGGCCGAACCCGGGTCGGTCGAAGGCGACGACGGTGCCGTAGCGTGCCAGCGCGCCCATCACCGCGTGCCAGCTGAAGGTGCTGGCGCCGAATCCGTGCAGCAGCAGGAAGGTGGGTGCGGCGTCGGTGGGCGACGGACCGGCCTGCTTGTAATGCACCTCGATGCCGTCGACCCGCACGAAGCGGCTGTCGGGATCCGCCAGGCGGGCGGGCGGTTGGACGTCCGTGAGCGGGGGGATCGGCACCACCAACGGCACCACCAGCGCCAGCAGCAGCAGCAGGCCGAGGATCACCAGCGAGACCTTGATGCGGAACGGCATGCCCCCCATTGTAGTGGCCGATCGATCCGCCCGGGCGGCCTGGTAGATTGGCGCCATGCGACCCGTCAGCACGTTCTCCATCGTGGCGCGCGATCCGGCGACCGGGGACCTCGGCATCGCCGTCGCTTCGAAGTTCCTCGCCGTCGGTGCGGTGGTGCCCTTCGCTGCCGCCGGCGTCGGCGCCGTGGCCACCCAGAGCTACGCCAACACCGGCTACGGCCCCCGGGCCCTGGCGGCGCTGCGTGCGGGCATCCCACTCGAGCAGATCCGGGCGTCGTTCGCGGCCACGGATCCGGACTACGCCATGCGCCAGTTCGGCATGGTCGACGCCGACGGCAACGCCGTCTCCGTCACCGGCGACGCCTGCCAACCGTGGGCGGGCGGCACCACCGCGGACGGCGTCGCCGCGCAGGGCAACCTGCTGGCGGGCCCGGAGGTGGTCGAGGCCCTGGTGGACAGCTTCGGCTCCTCGCGCGTGGCGCTACCCGAGCGCCTGTTGGAGGCGTTGCGGGCCGGCGACGAGGCCGGGGGCGACCGCCGCGGCCGGCAGGGGGCTGCCCTGCTGGTGGTGCGGGCGGGCGGAGGGTACGGAGGCTTCTCCGACCGCTACATCGACCTGCGGGTCGATGACCACGAACACCCCGTGCCGCGCCTGCAGGAGCTGCTGGAGCTGCACCGGCTGTACTTCGAACGCCCCGGCGAGAAGGACCTGCTCGCCGTCGAGGGAGCGGTGGCCGAGCGCGTGCTCGCGGTGCTGGAGCGCGCCGGCCGGCACCGGCTCGCCGACGGCTGGGGGGATGCGGCGCGAGCCGCGCTGCGCGAGCTCGCCGGCGTGGAGAACCTCGAGGAGCGCCTCGGCGACGGCGAGCGCATCGACGGCCGCGCGCTGGCCTACCTCGAGCGCGTCTACCAGGGGTGAGCGGGGGTCACCTTCGGGACGGTGCCCGATCCGGACCTCCATCGCAACGGGCCGCCGGTGGCCGCGCCGGGGCACGGGCCGGGGGGGACCCGCAGACTTCCGGCCCCCCGGCTCGGCGGCTACTGCCCCTTGAAGTCCGGGTCGCGCTTCTCCAGGAAGGCGGCGGTGCCCTCACGCATGTCCTCGGTCGTGACGACCATGCCGAAGAGGTCCGCCTCGATCTCGAGGCCCTGGTTCAGGGTGACGTCGAGCCCGCGCACGACCGCCTCCTTGGCCAGCCCCAGGGCGATGGGCGCGTTGCGGATGGTCTGGCGCGCGAGCGCCTTGGCTCCCGCCAGCGCATCGTCCTCGATGCGGTTGACGAGCCCCATGGCGAGCGCCTCCTCGGCGCCCACCTGACGCCCGGTGAGGATGAGGTCGAGCGCGCGCCCCTGGCCGATGAGGCGGGGGAGCCGCTGCGTGCCGCCGTACCCCGGGATGAGGCCGAGGCCCACCTCCGGCAGCCCCAATCGCGCCGACGGCGACGCCACCCGCAGGTCCGCGGCCAGCGCCAGCTCGAGCCCGCCGCCGAGCGCGAAGCCGTTGATGGCCGCGACGGTCGGGATGGGAAGGGCCGCCAGCGTGTTGGTGAGGTCCTGCCCGCCGAGCGACGCCTCACGACCGCTGAACGGCTCGCTCAGGCGCTGGAGGTTGCCGATGTCCGCCCCCGCCACGAAGGCCCGGCCACTGCCGGTGATCACCAGGGCGCGAACCTCGAGGTCCGCCTCGGCCAGCTCGAAGGCCACGTTGAGCTCCAGCAGCAGCTCGCTGTTCAGGGCGTTGAGCGCCTTGGGGCGGTCGATGGTGATGACGGCGAGCTCGTCCTCTACCTCGAACTGGAGGTACTCGAAGGCGATGTCCTGGGCGTCGTCGAAGTCGCTCATGGGGTCCTCCGGGGCGTCGTGCGCCCCTCCTGCCGGCCACAGCCAGCGGATCGGAAGCGGTCTAGTCGTAGCGGAAGAAGCCCTCGCCGCTCTTGCGGCCGAGCAGGCCCGCACGCACCATCTGCTTCATCAGCGGCGCGGGGCGGAACTTCGGGTCCCCGAACTCGCCGTGCAGCGCCTCTGCGGCCGCGAGGCCGACGTCGAGGCCGACCAGGTCGGCCAGCGCCAGCGGCCCGATGGGCATGTTGGCGCCGAGCTTCATGGCGCGGTCGATGTCCTCCGCAGTGGCCACCCCCTCCGACAGGGCGTGGACGGCGTCGTTGATGTAGGGGATGAGCAGGCGGTTGACGATGAAGCCCGGCTTGTCGGCGCACACGATGGGCGTCTTGCCGATCCCCTCGGCGAACGCGCGGGCCTGCTCGACGGTCTCGTCACTCGAACGCAGTCCGCGCACCACCTCTACCAGCGCCATCATGGGGACCGGGTTGAAGAAGTGCAGGCCGCAGAAGCGCTCCGGGCGCCCGCTGGCGGCCGCGATCTCGGTGACGGACAGGCTCGAGGTATTGGTCGCCAGCAACGCCCCCTCGCTGGTGGCGCCCTGCAGCGCGCCCCACACTCCGTGCTTGACCTCCACGGACTCGAACACCGCCTCGATGACCACCCCGGCGTCGTGGAGGCCGGCGATGGCGTCGCGGGTGCCGACGTGGGCGATCGCCTCCTCGCCCTCCTCGGCGGTGATCGTCTCCTTGCGCACCATGCGGTCAAGGCTCGAGCGCATGGTGCGCTGGGCGCGCTCCAGCGCCCCGGGCGCGACGTCCACAAGCGTCACGTCGTGGCCGGCCAACGCGCACGTCTGCGCGATGCCGCTCCCCATCGTTCCTGCGCCGATCACGGCTACCTTCATCAGGGCGTCCCTCCCTGCGCTCACGCCGCGTGTCCGGCATGGAGCGCCTGCGCTGCCTCCAGCGCGGTCTCGACCATCGCCTCGACCCCCTGCTGCAGCACCTCGGGGTCCACGAAGCTGTCGTCGCCGATGGCGTTGCTCACGACCAACAGGCACCCGCTGCGGACGCCGCGCAGGGCGCCCAGCGTAAAGAGTGCCGACGCCTCCATCTCCACGGCCAGGACGCCCCGGGCCGCCATGGCGGGGACGTGCTCCGGGGTGGTGGCATAGAAGGCGTCCTCGGTGCGGATGAGGCCGACGTGATGGCGCCTGCCCGCGCGTTCGGCGGACTCGACCAGGGCGCGGGTGACGTCGAAGCTGGCGCTGGGCGCGGCGGGCGCGCCATGCAGATAGGCGGCGGTGGTGCCGTCGGCGGGGATGCTGGCCTGCGCCACCACGAGGTCCCCGGCCCGCAGCCGCGGGGATACGGCGCCGCAGGTGCCGACGCGCACCAGGGTGCGGGCGCCGAGGCGGATCAGCTCCTCGACCACGATGGCCAGGCTGGGGCACCCCATGCCGGTGGTCTGTACGCTGACGGGCATGCCGCGATAGCGACCGCTGTAGCCGTACAGGTGTCGAAAGTCGTTGTAGCGCACGGGCGCGTCGAAGAAGCGCTCTGCGATCATCGCCGCGCGGTCCGGGTCCCCCGGCAGGAGGACGAAGGGTGCGACGTCGCCGGGTCGGGCACGAACGTGGAGCTGACTCATCGACCCACGATATCAGGGCGGCCGCTCTCGGCATCGCGGCCGCCGCCCCGGCGAGCGGCAGCTATGAAAGGTTGAACGGCGCGCCCGCGAGGGCGCGTGATAGACTCCGCGCGATGGCAGACCTGGAGGAGATTCTCGCGCGCCTCACACAACAGGTGGACGGTTGTTTGGCGGCCGCCGTGGCCGGCATGGACGGCCTCGTGATCGAGCAGTACCCGCGCGAGGGGAGCGACCTGACGGCGGCCGTGGCGGAGCTCACCCAAGCGCTGGGCGGCCTCAGGGCCACCGTCGGCAACGAGCTCGACGGCGGCGCCGTGCGCGAGGTCATCGTCACCGGCGAGCGGCGCACCGGTTACGCGAGGCTGCTCGAGGGCGAACTGTTCTGCCTGCTGGTGCTCGGCCGCCATGGCAACGTCGGCAAGGCCAGGCTGTACAGCGCCGAGGCGGAACGCAAGATCGTCGGGGTGCTGGCGTGAGCCTACGCGAGGCGCTGCGCCCCCTGGCCGAGACCGACGGGGTGCTCGCGGCCCAGGTGCTGACGCTCGACGGCCTGCCCGTGGAGATGATCGGGCACGGCATGCGGGCCGATGTGCTCGCCGCCGAGGCGGCCGGGCTGGCGGGCGCGGCGCGCTCCGCGGCGGAGCGATTGATGCTGGGGGAGCCACAGCACCTGGTCGTGGGGCTGCCTCAGTACGAGTTGGTATGCCTGCTGCTGGAGCATCACAGCGTGGCGCTGGTGGTCGCCCACGGCCGCGCGGACGCGGTGCTGCGTGCGGGGGAGACGGCGCGCGCGGCGCTGGAACGCGCCCTGGCGGGTCGCGCATGACGGTGCGCGGCATCCTTGACGAGATGATCACCGTTCGGGGCGTGCGCAGCGCCTCCGTCGTGGGTGCCGAGGGCACCGTGGTGGACGGCGTGGCCGCGGACGGCGGCGACCTGCAGCTGTTGGCGGAGCGCGTCGCCTCGGCGGTCGGATCGAGCCGCGCTCTGGCGGCCCTGATGGGGGAGGGCGGACTGCAGCAGGCCTTCCTCGAATATCTGCACGAGCCGGTGCTGCTCGCGCCGGTCGGCCCCGGTGACGAGGACGCGGTACTCGTGTTGACCCTGGGCTCGGCGGCGGACCTGGGCCGCGTGCGCTACGAGCTGCGGCGCGCCTTGCCGAGGCTGGCCGAGGCCCTGGCCGAGCAGGTAACGGTCACCGCGCCGCGGGACACCGCCTCGGAGGTCCCGCCCGGGTAGGCTGGAGGCGTGAAGGACGTCACGCTCCAGATCGCACCCGAGGTCGCGCGGGGCCAGTACACCAACCTCGCTATCATCACGCACACGCGCGACGAGTTCCTCATCGACTTCGCCCTGGCGTATCCGCAGCAGGCGCCGGTGGTGACGAGCCGGGTGATCACCAGCCCGCGCCACGCCAAGGCGCTGCTTCGCAGCCTGGAGGACAATATCCGGCGCTTCGAGGCGCGGCACGGCGTCATCGCCGAGCCGCCTCGCGGTGACGCAGAGGACGCCAACTGAGCTCGCCGCCGCCCCGCCGCCGCCGCGGGGTCGGCGCGCGGTGGCCGCGCCAGGAATCCGCTCTGCGGCGAGATATCCGCTGTCATGGGGGCTACCAGCGGGAGGCCGGCCGCGGGCTGTAATGGCGGCATGAAGGAGCGTGTGACCGTCTACTTCGACTACCTATGCCCGTTCTCATGGCGGGCGGCCGAGGTGGTCGAATGGGTGGCCCTTCCGCTCGGTCTGAGCTTCGAGTGGCGGCACTTCAGCCTGTTCCAGTCCAACGCCGATCCGCGCCAGCGCTGGCAGCTGTGGAACGAGAAGCTCGACCCCGACGACGCGAGCGGCGGATCCGGATTGCTCCCCTTCCTGGCCTCGCAGGCGGCGCGCAAGCAGGGGGAGCGCGGTTACCACGCCTTCCGGCTGGAGCTGCTGCGCGCGCGCCATCGCGACCACCGGCCGATGACGCGCACCACCATCGATGAGGTGGCGGCGTGCTCAGGGCTCCACCTGCCCAAGTTCCGCGACGACCTGTCCAACCCGGAGTGCCGCACGGTGCTCGCGCAGGAGCACTACCGTGCGGCCGCCCTGGACGTCTTCGGTACCCCCACATTCGCCTTCCCCAACGGCCACCTGGCCTACTTCCGCATCCGCGAGCTACCCCCCGAGCGCGACGAGGCGCTGCGGCTGTTCAGCGATTACCGGCACCTGCTGGAGTCCTACCCCTACCTCGAAACGGTCAAGCGGCCACGGCCCAAAGGCAACTGAGCATCCGCGGTTGCGCGTCCTGCAGCGCGTTTGTGGGAATTGTCCTGCGGCTCACGCCGGTGGCACGGTAGACTGTCCGCGTGCGGCTGGGACAGAACGTGGGTCACGGGTCGGATGTGGGCCGCGTCCGCCCCTTCAACGAGGACTACCATCGCGTCTGGCAGTTCCCTCTGCCGGACGGGGAGTTGACGCTCCTGGCCGTCGCCGACGGCATGGGCGGCGCGGCGGCGGGGGAGGTGGCCAGCAAGCTCGCGATGGAGGTGCTCGACGAGTCGTTCAGTCGCTACGTGGAGGAGTTCCGCGCCGGCCACCCGGTGGTGGGTATCACCTCGCTCACCGACAAGGCGATCCGCCTGGCCAACCGGCGGGTGTACGCGGAGGCCATCAAGAACCAGGGGCGCCGGGGGATGGGCACCACGCTCACCTGCATCGCGGTCCACGGGCGCCGGGCGTACGTGGGCCACGTCGGGGATTCGCGCGCGTACCTGGTCCGGGGCAGCAAGATCTACCAGCTCACCAAGGATCACTCGTGGGTGGAGGAGCAGCTCGAGAAGGGGCTGATCAATGAAGTCGAGGCCGAACAGCACGAGTGGCGCAACCTCATCACGCGCGCGCTCGGCACCCGACCGCAGGTCGCTCCGGACGTGATCGAGATGGACGCCAAGCAGGGCGACGTCTTCGTCATCTCCACCGACGGCCTGCACGGCCTGGTAAAGCCCGAGGAGATCCTCGCCGAGGTGAGCCGCACGGCGAACCGTCAGCTCAGCGTCGAGTACCTCATCTCGCTCGCCAACGACCGCGGCGGCCCGGACAACATCACGCTCGTGATCGCCGAGGTGGCCTGATGCTGCTGGTGCTGGCTGGGATCGCCGCCGTCTTGATCGTGCTCCTGCTGAGGGCGCCGACCTGGCTGGTGCTGACGCTGCTGGCGTTGGCCTTCGCGCTCGGAGCCGGCGCGGTGGTGCTGGGCGGCCTGGACCGCACCGTGTCGCCGTTGTTGCTCTACGCGCTGGCCCTGGGCCTGCTCGTGCCGGGCGGCGCGGTGGCGCTGCGCAGCACACGAGTGGCCCCGCCGAAACGCCGCCGGAACCGTACCCAGCCCGGCACCGGCGCAGGCAAGAAGCGCCCGGCCAGCACCTTCGACGCCATGGAGATCCCGGGCTACGAGCTGCTGGAGAAGGTGGGCTCGGGCGGCATGGCCAGCGTCTACCGCGCCCGCCGCAAGGGTGACGGCCAGGTCGTGGCGCTGAAGATCCCCATGGAGCAGTACGTGGCGGACGCCAAGTTCATCCGGCGCTTCCACCGCGAGGCGGAGGTCGCGCAGCGGCTCGACCACGGCAACATCGTGCGGACCTTCGAGCACGGCAGCATCGGGGTCCAGCACTACATGGTGATGGAGTACGTCGACGGCCGCAGCCTGGAGGGATTCATCGAGGCCGACGAGCTCCCTGTGGAGCTCGGGGTGGACGTCATGAAGCGGGTGGTGCGCGCCCTGCAGCACATCCACTCGGCCGGCATCATCCACCGCGACATCAAGCCGGCCAACATCATGATCCTGCGCGGCGGGGTGGTCGACGGCGAGTACGGAAAGCGCGTGCAACCCGAGGCCGTCAAACTGATGGATTTCGGCATCGCCGGCGGTAAGGTGCTCTCCCGCCTGACCATGACCGGGGCGCGGGTCGGCACCCCGGTGTACATGTCCCCCGAGCAGGCGCGTGGGCTCAAGATCGATCACCGCTCGGACATCTACAGCCTGGGGCTGGTGTTCTACGAGATGCTCACCGGTCAGACGGCCTTCAAGGGGGGTTACGAGGCGATCGTGCACCAGCAGATCTTCCAGACCCCGCCGCCGCCGCGTCAGCTCAACCTCAAGGTCCCCAAGGCGCTCGACCAGCTGGTGATGCGCATGGTCAGCAAGGACCCCGACGAGCGCCCTTCGCTCGAGGAGGTCTACGACGCGTTGGAGAACGCCGACTTCGGCGCCGACGAGCCCCTCAACCTCCCCAGCCGCATCATCCTCACGGTGAGCGCGCGCCAGGGCGTGATGCGGGTGCTCGACCCGGACGGAAACCTCCACACCTCCATCGGCGACATCGGGGTGGGCCCGGGTTCGTTCTCCGCCGCGCCGCTGTCCGTGGCGATCGACTCGGCAGGGAACTACTTCGCCGCCATCTTCGAGTACCGCCTCGGGCAGGAGGATCACCGGATGATCCACAAGCTGGCCCCGGACGGCGCGCCGCTGATGTCCTTCGGCGCCTACGGCATGAAGGCCGGCGAATTCCTCTACCCGGTGTCGGTCGCGGTGGCGCCCGACGACACCGTGTTCGTGCTCGACTCCGAGACGCACACCCTGCAGCACTTCTCCAACGACGGCAACTTCCTGGAGAGCTTCGGCGGCCGCGGCAAGGGGCACGGCACCTTCAGCGACCCGCGCGTGCTCCAGATCGGCCAGGACGGCTCCCTGTACGTGCTCGACTACGGCAATCGGCAGGTCCAGCGGCTGGCGGCGGACGGTACCTACCTCACGCGCTGGGCCTTCAAGCTGGGAGCCGAACAGCCGGGCATGCGCCAGCTCGACGGCGTGGCGCTAGACGTGCACGGCAACCTGTTCATCAGCGACGCCGCCGCCGGCAAGATCCGCAAGGTCACCGCGGAGGGGAAGGTGGGGGTGTCCTTCGCGCTGGACCCCAAGCAGGGCGAGGTGACCGACACCGTGCTCGACCTGGGCATCGACGACGCCGGCTACCTCTACGCCGCGAGACGCGGCGGGCACTTCATCCGCAAGTTCGACCCGGGCGGCCGCCTGCTGGAGACCTTCGAGACCTACGCCCCCGTGGTGCAGATGGTGGTGGACGTGCGCGCCGTGCAGCCGATCGGCGTCGCCCAGGGGTGAGCGCCGCGGGGCGCGGCGGGCCCGATGTGCGCCGCGGGCCGACCGCGTGAGCGGGCGCGCCGCCACGCGCCCGCTCCCCGGGCGCCGGTGCCCCAGCCGGGCCGGCACCGCCGGCTAGAGGCCCGGGATGAGCCGGATGATGCCGTCGAAGAGCTGCATGAACACGAACTGCAGGCGCGTGATGACGCCCAGGAAGCTCAACACCAGGAAGAACACCATGAACCCCAGCACGCCGAACTGAGCGATCTGCTGGACGATCTGCCGCAGGCCCCGGTTGCCCCAGGCCAGTGCGGCGTGGGCCATGTCGAGCGGAAGTACCGGAAAGACGTTGATGACCGCGTGCAGCACCGCGTAGGAGGCGGCCACGGTGAAGGCAACGTAGAGCTGCGTGCCGCCCATGACGCGGAACACGGCGGCCGCCAGCATCGCCAGGAAGCCGACCACCAGGTACGCGGCGATGCCGGAGAGCCACACCCAGGCCTCGCGCCGACCCCGGCCGCGGTAGTTGCGGCCGTTGACGGGCACCGCGCGCGGCCAGCCGAAGCCAAGCAGGAAGAGGAAGAGCACGCCGAAGGGCTCGAGGTGCCTCTGCGGATCGAAGGCCATGAACCCCGCGGAGCGCGGGGTGTTATCGCCCAGCCGCGAGGCCACGAAGGCCTGCACCATGTTGTGGAAGATCAGCGCCATCACCATCACGATGGCGCTGATGATCAGGACGGTGGGGTTGTCGTAGAACCGCAGGATCATGCCGTGCTCCTGGCCGCCCGGCTAGCGTGGCAGGACAGCGATGAGCTGCCTGGCAAGCTCGAGCTCGTCCTCGAAGGAGTGCACCCGTTGGTCGGCCCGGGCCTGCGAAACCTCCTCGAGGACGCGGCCCACGGCCGGTCCCGGCGCCAGGCCCAAGTCTAACACGTCGCTCCCGCGCAGCCGACGTCGGGGAGGCGCTTCCTCGATGCGCGCCAGGCGCGCGGCGAGCTGTGGGCTGGCGGCGCGCACCACCAGCCTCGCCGCCTCGTCGAGACCCTCCAGGTCGTCGTCCCGCACGCGCTCGCTGCCGAGCAGGGCGCGGAGCTTGCCGCGCACCTGGGCGTAGCGGCGGGGCCAGTGGAAGGAGGCGAGGTGGGCGGCGGCGGCCTCGTCGTCGCTGCGCAGCAGCAGCGCCAGCAGGTAGGCCTCGTCGGGCACGTTGCCTTTTCGGCGGAGGGCGTCCAGCGCCTCGAGCAGCTCCCAGTCGGCGCGCAGCCCGAACAGGGCGATGAGGGCGCCGAGCTCATGCAGGCGCCGCAGGGCCGGGCACACCCGCGGCTCGGCCAGCGTCAGCTCCAGTTCGCTGCGCAGCCGCGCGTGGCTGACGTTGCGCACGATCTCCGGGGCCAGGGCCGCGAGGGCCCGCTCCGCCGTGCCGCCCTCGAAGCGGAAGCCGAGACGCCCCGCCAGGCGCGCCCCGCGCAGCACGCGCGTCGGGTCTTCGATGAACGACAGCGGGTGCAGCACGCGGAGCTGCTTGGCGTGCAGGTCCTCCAACCCGCGGTAGGGGTCGATCAGGACCGGCGGCTGCGGGTGGACGCGCAGGGCGAGGGCGTTGATGCTGAAGTCGCGCCGCTCGAGGTCCTTGCGCACGGTGCTGGGCGTCACGCTGGGGAGCGCCCCCGGGTGCTCGTAGACCTCCTCGCGGGCGGTGGCCAGGTCGACCTGCAGGCCGTCGTCGAGGACCAGCGTGCAGGTGCCGAAGTCCATGTGGCACGACAGGGCGCCGCCGAGGCGGGCTTGCAGGCGGCTGCCCAGCCATGCGGCCGTTCCGCCCTCGACGCTGATGTCGAGGTCCTTGATGCCGGCACCGAGCAGGGCGTCGCGGACGGTGCCGCCGACGAGGTAGAGCGTGGTGTTGCCGGCGACCTCGCGGGCCGCGGCGATGGCGGCCTGGGCGGAGGAGGGGAGACGCTCGAGGACGCGGGCCGCGGGATCGTCGGGGCCGGGCGTGGTGTGCCGCGCCGCGATCAGGTCGGTCCTCGTCACGATCCCCGCCAGGGCGCCGCGCTCGAGGATGGGGATGCGGCCGATGTTGTGCCGTAGCACGAGCTCCTCGAGCTCCGACAGGACCGCGTCGGGGGAGGCGGTCACCACGTCGCGGCTCATGAAGCCCGACACCCGGCTGCGCCCGAGGCCGTGGCGCAGGGCCCGCTCCAGGTCTCGGCGCGACACCACACCGACCAGCGTGCCCCGGTCGTCGAGCACGGGCATGCCGTTGTGGCCGAAGAGCTGCAGCCGCTGCTGGGCCTCGGCCACGGTGGCGCCGGTGGTGAGCGTCTTGACGGGCGCGCTCATCAGCGTGCGCGCCGTGAGGACCGGCGTGGCGTGGCGCTCCATGGCCGCCAGCACGCGCTCGGCCGCCTCCTCGGGGGGAAGCTGGCACTTGGCGAAGGCCGCGCCCGGATGGCCTCCCCCGTCGAGGGCCTCGTGGAGGGCGGCGGCCACGTCGAAGCGGTCGCTGGAGCGGGCGAAGACGAGGGTCTTGCCCTCCATGCGCACCACCACCAGGGCGGCGTCGGCCTGGTCGAGCTCGAGCAGGTCGTTGGCCAACCGCGACACGCCGGCGACGTACTCGTCGTGGTCGAACGCGGACACCGAGACGCGACGCCCGGCCACGGCCCGCGGTCGGGCGTGCTCCAGCATGGCGTCCCGGAAGGTGTGCTGGGCGGGACCGGGCGGCTCCCGGGTGAAGCGCCGCACGAGCTGCAGGCTGGCTCCGCTGGCGAGGAGATGGGCCGCGGCGCGATAGTCGTCGGGTCGGGTGAGGTCGTACGACAGGTTGCCCGTGTCCTCGTGGATGCCGAGCAGCGCGAGGCTCGCCACCGGCGGCGGGATGCGCACGCCGGTGGCCATCAGCTCGCGCGTCAGCAGCGTGGTGGTGGCGCCGACGCGCTCGCGCAGGCCGCGCGCCGCGGGGATCGGCCTGGCGGGGGGCGAGTGGTGATCGTAGAGCGTGATGGGCACCCGACCGATGAGGGCGTCGAAGGGGTGGATGCGGTGGGCGTCCGCGGTGTCGAGCACGATGAGCTCCCGCACCTCGTCGAGGTCGATGGCCTGGGGGTCGGCGAGCTCCAGCACGTCGCGGTACAGCCGCAGGAAGGCCGCAAGCGCGGGGCTCATGGCGCCCTGGACCGTCGCCGTGGCATTGGTGAACAGCAGGCGTGCCAGCGCCAGGCTGGCCAGCGCATCGAAATCCGGCTGCTCGTGGGTGACGATGAGGCGCATGGCTGTGCCGTCAGTGTAGCGGGTGGCTGCGTCGGCCGCCCGGCGGGGTGGGCGACGGTCCGATGGGCGGGGCCGGGCGCGTGTCACACTGGCGCCGTGTTCGAGGTTGCGCTGTTGGAGCCAGAGATCGCCGGCAACGCGGGGGCGGTGGCACGCACCTGCCTGGCCGCGGGCGCCCGCCTCCACCTGATCCGCCCGCTCGGCTTCCGGCTCACCGACGCCGCGCTGCGCCGCGCCGGCATGGACTACTGGCGGGAGGCCGAGGTGCGCGTGCATGCGAGCTGGGAGGTCTTCGCGGTGGCCCACCGCGAGGCGCTGGAGCGGGGGCGCGTGCACGGCTTCAGCACGCGGGCTCCCGCCGGCGCCGGCCGCATCGGCGCCCACCCGGGAGACGTGCTGCTGTTCGGACCCGAGTCGCGCGGCCTGCCCGAGGCGGTGCTGGCCCGCTGCCGGCCCGTCCGCCTGCCGATGCGTCCGGGCGTGCGCTCGCTCAACCTGGCCGCGTCGGTGTCGGCCGCGATCTACCTCGCCTGGGCGGAGTGCGGCTTCGCGGGCGGGGCGTGAGCGGGGCGCGCGCGGCGCGCGGGGCGCGCCTCAGTCGTGTGCGAAGCGGGTATCCGGCGTCAGTCCCTCGATGAACGCGGCCAGCAGGGTGATGGCATGCGCCACGTCCTCGACGTCGATGAGCTCGTTGGGGGAGTGCATGTAGCGGTTCGGCAGGGACAGCACCGCCGTGGGCGTGCCTCGCCGCGACGGCGCCATGTGGTCGGCATCGGTGGCCGTGCGGCGCGGTGCGACGTTGACGCTCAGCGGGATGTCCTGGGCGGTCGCGGTGGCCCGCAGCGCCTCCAGCACGCCGCGGTGGACGTAGGAGCCGACGCTGATCTCCGGCCCGCCGCCCAGCGGCACGTCCCCGTGGACCTTCTTCTCGAGGCCGGGCACGTCGGTGGCGTGGGTGACGTCGACGGCGATGGCCACGTCCGGCTCCAGATCGTAGGTCGCGGCCCGGGCGCCGACGCCGCCGATCTCCTCCTGGACGGTGGCGACGGCCACGACCTCCGCCTCACCGCGGGCGCGCCGCGCGGCCTCGAGCACCACGTAGGCGCCGATGCGGTTGTCGATCGCGCGGCCGGCGAGGCGGCCGTTCATCAGCTGCACCAACGGCTGCTCGATGACGGCGGTGTCGCCGGGGCGCACCGCTTTCAGGGCCTCCTCCCGCGAGGTGGCACCGATGTCGATCCACAGGTCGGACATCTCAGGTACCTTGCGGCGGTCCTCCGCGCCCATCAGGTGGATGGGCTTCTTGCCGATGAGGCCAGGCACGTCGCCGCCATGCCCGAGCACCCGCAGGCGCTGGCCGACGAGCTGCATGGGGTCCCAACCGCCGACGGGCCGGACGTAGAGGAACCCCTTGTCGTCGATGTAGTTCACGATCAGCCCGATCTCGTCGATGTGGCCGGCCAGCATCACGCGCGGTCGGCCACCCGGGCGGAAGGTGGCCATGACGTTGCCGTAGCTGTCGGTGCGGACCTCGGCGCCCGCCTGCGTCGCCCGCTCGCGCCAAACGCGCGCGGGGCGTGATTCGAAGCCGGAGGTGCCGGGCGCGTCGGTCAGCGCCCTGAGGAAGTCGACGTCGATGCTCATGCGCGCCAGCATACCGGGCGGCGCGCGCGGGGGAGGCGGCCCCGTGTCCGTCTGCATGGCGTGGCGCGGCGGTCAGCGAACGGTGATGTGGCCGGAGCCCGCGTCCTCGACGCGGATGTCGATCACCCTTCCGCCGCCGTCGAGTGCGGCGCTGGTCCACACCCCGGTGTCCCCCGAGCCGCTCTCTCGCCGCAGGAACCCGGCGACCGTCAGGCCGCCGGAGCCGTCGTCGCGCACCTCGAGCCGCACCGGGGCGTCGTCGGGCACGTCGAGCACGAGGCTGCCGCTGCCGCCCTGGAGCCGCAGCCGCGCGTCGCTGCCCGGCTCGAAGGTGACGCTGGAGGCGCCGCTCGAGGCGTCGAGCCGCAGATCGAGCGAGGCGCCCCGCGCCACCGTGACGCGGCTCGAGCCGCTCCCGAGGTCTAGGAGCACGCGGTAGCTGCGGCCGCCGCCCGGCAGGGCGATGGTGCTCCCACCGGAGCCGAGGTTGGCGTCGAGCTGGGTGAGGCGAACGCGCTCGAGATCGAGGGCGATCGATCCGGAGCTGCCGTCGACCTGCAGTGCGAGCGGGAGCGCGTCGGTCACCGCGAAGCTCCAGCGGCCGTTGACGCCGAACAGGCGCGGCGGGGTGCGGGCGGGACGTACCTCGATCACCTTGTCGCTGCCGCCCTGGACCCGGAACTCCGCGTTGGGGCCGTTCACCCGCGCCCGCAGCAGCGTGCCGGGCTCGGCCACCGCGGTGAGGTCGGTCGGCGCCGAGCTCAGGTCGAGGCGCATCGTAGCGCTGCTTGCCGCACCGACCGGCTCCAGGAAGGCGGTCTCGCCGGTCGGGGCCGCCACGCGTTGCGGCATCACCAGGGCCGCCAGCGTCAACAGGGCGGCGGCGAGGACCGTGAAGGGGACGCGCGCGGGCCGCTGGTGCGGCATCAGCAGGTCCAGGCCGACGCCGATCAGCAGGAGCGGCCAGTAGCGCCACAGCGCCGTGACGACCGCCGCCGGCACGAAACCGACCTGTACCAGCAGCCACAGCAGGCCGACCGCGATGAGGACGATCGGGAGCAGCGGACCCGTGGCGCCGCGCCGGCCGGCGCGGCGCCTCACGCCTCGTCCCGGCCGGCGCCGCGGCGGGCCAGCAGCAACACTCCGGCCAGGATGAGGGCCAGCGGGAAGAGCCAGCGACCGATCCAGCCGCGCGCCCAGCCATCGAAGACGAGGAACTCGAAGAAGGCGCCGAAGGCGGCGAACAGCGCCAACCCCAGCGTCACCAGGCGCATGCCCTGGCGCTCGCGCGCCTCGTCGTGCGTGAGCGCGCCGTGGAGGAACACGCCGAATCCAGCGCCGGCGGTGATGAGTGCCCACGCGTAGGCCCACGACTCGAAGTACCCCCCGAGATTCTGGAAGAACAGGATCAGGCCGATGGTGGTGACGATGCTGCCGGGCACGGCCAACCCCGCCGCCTCCCGGTTGCCCAGGAAGGCGATCGCGAGCAGCACGACGCCGGGGAGGATGACGAAGAACGGCCACGCCACCGCCCCGAGATCGATGCCGCGCCCGACGAGGACGAGGATCCCGAGGACGATCAGGACGATGCCGATGCCCTGGTTTCGGTTGCTCATGCGCACGTGCCTCCTCGCTCCCAGTCTACGGGGAGGGAGCCGGTCGTGCGAGGGGGCGGACTCAGCCCGGCTGCGGTGCGGCGCGGAGCCGCTCGGTGATGGCCGCCATGGCCTTGCGCGCATGCACCAGGCCGTTCTCGATGAAGACGTCGCTGGTGCGCGTTCCGAAGCCGGCCGAACCGATGACGTAGAGCCCGGGGACGGTGCTCTCGAAGGTCTCGGGGTCGAGCCGGACCGCCAGGGTGTCGGGCTCGAGCGCGGCGCCCGCAGCGCGGAGCAGCTCCGGTGCGGCGTAGTAGCCGGTGAGGAGGAAGGTCTGGTCGGTGGGGATCCGCAGCACCTCGCCCCGCTTCACGGCCACCACCTCGTCGGGCCGGATCTCCTGCACGGTGGTCTCGAAGTGCGCCGTGATGCTGCCCTCGGCCACGCGGTTCTCGAGGTTTGGGCGGACCCAGTACTTGAGGCTGTGGCGGAAGTCGCGGCCGCGGTGGAGCATGGTCACCCGGGCGCCGGCCCGGAACAGGTCCAGCGCGGCGTCGGCCGCGCTGCTCCCCGCCCCGACGATGGTGACGTCCCGGCCGTAGAACGGGTGGGCCTCGCTGTAGTAGTGGCTGACGTTGGGAAGGCTCTCCCCGGCGACGCCGAGGGTCTTGGGGTTGTCGAAGTAGCCCGTGGCGACCGCCACGCTGCGTGCGTCCAGCGGTGCGAGGGCGCGGCGCGCAGGCGAGCGGTCGGCGAGCTCGAGCCGGAAACCGGCGGGCGTCCGCTCCAGGCCCGTCACCTCCGTGAAGGTGTGCGGCTCCAGCTGCTCGTTGTGTACCACCTTGCGGTAGTAGTCCAGTGCCTCCTTGCGGGTGGGCTTGTCGGTCGCCGTGACCAGCGGGTGGCCGCCGACCTCCAACCGCTCGGAGGTGGTGAAGAACGTCATGTAGGTCGGGTAGCGGGCGATGGCGTGCACCACGCTGCCCTTCTCGAGGAGTCGGTAGCGCAGACCGGCGCGCTTGGCGAGGATGGCGGCCTCGAGGCCGATGGGCCCGGCGCCGACGATGGCCAGATCGAACATGGCGACCACCGTACCAGACGGCCGCAGCGCGCTCGGAACCTACCGCGACACCGGCCTAGGCGCTCACGCCCCGGGCCGGGCCCGGCACGACGGGCACTCGTCGCACAGGGCGCACGCGTCGCAGGCGGGCGCGCGGGCGGTGCACACGCGCCGCCCGTGGAGGATGAGGCCGTGGTGCACGAAGATCCAGTCCTCCCGCGCGAACACACCCTGGAGATCGGCCTCCACCTTGTCCGGGTCCTCGTGACGGCTGAGGCCCAGGCGGCGCGCCAGGCGCCCGACGTGCGTGTCGACGGCGATGGTCGGCTGCCCGAAGGCGTTGGCCAGCACCACGTTGGCCGTCTTGCGCCCGACGCCGGGAAGCGCGGTCAGGGCGCCCATCTCAGCCGGGACCTCGCCGTCGTGCCGCTCGACCAGCAGGCGCGCGGTGCGCGCGAGGTTGCGCGCCTTGGTGCGGAACAGCCCGATGCGCCGGATGAAGGGCTCGATCTCCCCGGGTGTCGCCCTCGCCATGGCCGCGGCATCGGGGAAGGCCCCGAACAGGGCCGGCGTGGCGCGGTTGACGCTCACGTCCGTAGCCTGCGCGGAGAGCATGGTGGCCGCCAGAAGCTGGAACGGGGTACCGAATGCCAGCTCGGTGCGCGCCTCCGGGTAGAGCGCCCGCAGGTGCTCCAGGACGCGCCCGGCACGCTCGCGGCGGCGACGGATGGATTCGCGCGGCATCGCGCCATGCTACCCCGGCCGGGCTCCGGCGCGCGCGCGCACGGCGCCCACCCCCGGGCGCAGGAGTGCCGTGCTGGACGCTCTCGCGCGGAAAGTGACGGATTCGCCAGCTACGACGACTCCGCGCTCGGTAGACTGCGGCACATCCCGGGCCCCGCCCGAAGGCTGCGCGAAGGAGGCAGGATGCCCGTATTCGAGTACAAGGCGCGCGACCGCTCCGGCAAGCTGGTCACGGCCACCATGGAGGCCACGTCGCAGCGCGACGTGGCGGCGGCGCTGCGCGACAAGGGCTACTTCATCAGCGAGATCAAGGCGCCCAGGGGCGGCATCAACGCCGAAATCAAGCTGCCCAAGTGGCTGGACTTCGGCAGCGTCCCCAACGTGCGGGACATCACCATCTTCTCGCGCCAGTTCGCCACGGTCATCAACGCCGGCCTGCCGGTGGTGCAGTCGCTGGCCATCCTGCAGCGCCAGTCCCCCAAGCAGGGGCTGAAGGACGCGCTGAAGCGCGTGCGGGAGGACATCGAGACCGGCAAACCGCTGTCCGATTCGCTGGCGCGCTTCCCGCGCCTGTTCAACAGGCTCTACGTCTACCTGGTCCGCGCCGGCGAGGTGTCGGGAAACCTCGACGGCATCCTCGAGCGCGTCGCGGCCTACATGGAGAAGCAGGCGGAGCTGCGCGGCAAGATCCGGACCGCGCTCACCTACCCCGTGGTGGTCCTGGTCATCGCGCTGGCCGTGACCTACTTCCTGCTCACCGGCATCGTGCCGCAGTTCGCGCAGATCCTCACGCAGCTCGGTGGCGATCTCCCGGCGATCACGCGGGTTCTCATCGCCATCTCGGACTTCCTTCGGTTCCAGTGGTACATCCTGCTCGGCGTGATCATCGCGGCGGTGGTGGGGATCAACCTGTACTACCGAACGCCGAACGGGCGGCACGTGATCGACCGCATGCTGCTGCGCACGCCCGTCATCGGGCCGCTGGTGCAGAAGTCCTCGATCGCCAACTTCTCGAGCACCTTCGGCCTGTTGCTGCGCTCCGGCGTGAACATCATCGAATCGATCGAGATCACCAAGGGCACCGCCGGGAACGTCATCGTCGAGGACATCCTGGACGAGACCAAGGACGCGGTGCAGCGCGGCGAGCAGATCAGCCAGACGCTCATGAAGTACCCCAACGTGTTCCCGCCACTGGTGTCGTCGATGATCTCCATCGGTGAGGAGACCGGCGCGGTGGACAGCATGCTGGAGAAGGTCGCGAGCTTCTACGGGCGCGAGGTCGACGAGGCCGTCGATAGCCTCACCGCGGCGCTCGAGCCGGCCCTGATCGTGTTCCTCGGGGTCGTCGTGGGCTTCATCGTGGCCGGCATGTTCCTGCCGATGTTCGCCATCATCGGGCAGCTGAGCTCGTAACCTCGTCGAGTCGCAGGCGCATGGGCGGTCGTGGCAGTCTGGCGGCATCGCGTCGCGCCTGTTGATGTTCGTGGCACCGTGTCGTCCGCCGTCGGTACTGGAGTTCAGCCTGGGCTCTAGTACCGACCCGGCGTGCGCATCTTCCGCGCGCTACGGCGTCTCCGCGCCGCGGCTGTCGGAGGCCGCGGCGATCGAGGTGCTCGCGTCGCGCTCGTGCACGCCGGCGTGCTCCTCGCGCCGGCGGTAGGCCGTCCATTCCGCGATGTCGAGCTGTCTCACGCCCCCGGCGACGCTCATGCCGGAGGCCCGCGACTCGTTTGGTCCAGCACGCCTCCCAGCCGAAACAGCCAGGTCGGCATGAGCGACACCTTCGACGCGCGCCCCAGCTCCCGGCGGGCCATCGCCGCCGTCGCCCCGGCGCCATCCATTCGCGCCGCCCGATTCGCGGTCGCACCCGGTTCACTGGGTGTTGTCGGAGCGCTCCATGGCGAGGTACGAGGCGACCGCGGCCGCGACGAAGAACGCCACCAGGATGGCCATCGACGGCGTGCCGATGGAGGCCGCACCCGGGGCCGCGCCGGCGGTGATGAGCACGATCGACCACGGGATCCACGGACCCCAGCCGGTGTGCGCGAACAGGTCGCCGACCAGGAGCAGCAGCACCCCGATCCCGATCGGTGCGATGTAGCCACGGGTGACGATGGCCAGCCAGGCGGAGGCCGCGCCCGCGAGGAGCACCTGGAGCAACAGCGTGGCCACCGTGCGGGCGTTGTCGGCGAGGAGCGCCGCGTCGAACCCCGGGAGCCCGATCAGCAGGCCCACGAGGAGGGCGAGGGCGTAGTCGGCGACGGCCATGGCCAGGAACCAGAGCGCCGCCACGGCGAGCTTTGCGGCGAGGATGGTGGCGCGGTGGATCGGGAGGATCAGCATGTCCTTGGCCGTGCCCTCCGCGTACTCGCGGCCGAACACGAAGGCCTCGACGACCGCCAGCACGATGAGCCCCGCCGCGAACAGGGTGGCCGTGAGCGTCAGGTAGGTCGCCCAGTTCGCGGCCCCGATCGTCATCTGCGCCTTGGCCGTGAGCAGCCCCATGCGACGGCCGAGGTCGGGGTGCAGCAGGACGGACATCATGAGCCCGAGCATGAGCGGCGCGAATGCGTAGACCGCCGCCAGGATCCAGGTGATGCGCGCGCGCCGCAGCTTGAGCAGCTCGCAGGTGAACGCCCGGGCCAGCATCACGGCGTGTCTCCCGTGAGCCGCAGGAAGTGGGCCTCGAGGTCTTCGTGCCGCGGGCAGACCGCCTCGACGTCGAGCCCCGCCAGCACCAGGGTCCGGACGATGGCCGACGCCGGCACCTCCGCGGACGCCACCGAGAGCGTTCCCGGCGCCAGCTGCCGGATCTGGTCGCCCGCGATTCCCAGCGCGGACGTCAGGGCGCTGCGCGCGGCCGCCGCGTCAGCCACCTTGATCTCGAGGCGCGCGGCCGTGGCCGCGGCGTTGAGGTCGATCTCCTCGATGAGGCGCCCCCGGTGGATGATGCCGATGCGGTCCACGAGCTGGGCGACCTCCGCGAGGATGTGGCTCGACAGGAACACCGTGACGCCGTCTTCGTCCGCGAGTCGCCGCAACAGATGGCGGATCTCCACGATGCCGGCCGGATCGAGTCCGTTGGCGGGCTCGTCGAGAAAGAGGAGCCTGGGGCGCGCCAGCATGGCGCGCGCGATGGCGAGCCGTTGCTTGTTCCCCAGCGAGAGTCGATCGGCGCGCCGGTCGACGAGCTCGCCGAGGCCCAGCAACGCCACCACGCGGTCCACGGCGCCGCTGGTCGAGCGCGTGAGGCGACGTTGGATCTCTAGGTTCTCGACCACGGTGAGGTGACCGTACGCGGTGGCGGTCTCCACCAGGGCGCCGACGCCCCGGGCCACCTCGCGGCGATGCCGGGCCACGTCGCGTCCGTGGACGAGCACGCGGCCGCTGGTGGGGCGCACGAGCCCCACCAGCATGCGGATGGTGGTGGTCTTGCCGGCGCCGTTGCGGCCCAGGAAGCCGTAGATCTCGCCGGGCGCGACCGACATGGACACCTGATCGACCGCCGTGACAGCGCCGAAGCGCTTGGTGAGGTCGACCGTGCGGATCGCCGCACGGTTCCCGTCGGGGCTTGCGCCCGCCGGGTGGCGGGAGAGGTTGGCCGCGCGGGCCGTCACGCCGGTACCGCCCGCGCCCCGCGGCAGGTGCCGCCGCCTCGGTCGCCGATCAACGCTCGGCGAGGAAGGCGAGCACCCGCTCCAGGAGGAGCGCGGTCGCCTCGGCGTCGTACGAGGGCAGGGAGCTGTCGGCGAAGTAGTGCTGGTCGCCGGGGTAGAGGAACAGCTCCCCGTCGGGGGCCTCCGCGACGAGGGCGCGGGCGGCGTCGAGATCGCCCTCGTCCACGAAGTAGGGGTCGGCGTCCATGCCGTGCACCTGTACGGGCACCCCCTCGGGCCAGCGCGGGGAGAACTCCGTGACCGGCACGCAGGAGTAACACAACAGAGCGCCCCGTGCGCCGGCGCGGGTCTGGGCCAGCTTCTGGGCCACCACCACCCCCAGGGAGAAGCCGGCGTACACCAACTCCAGGGGCAAGCCCTCCACCGAGCGCTCGCCGCGCTCGATCACCTCGCCGAAGCCGAGTTCTCGCACGTGGGCCATGCCCGCGTCGATGCTGTCGAAGGTGCGCCCGTCGAACAGGTCCGGCGTGTGCACGCGGTGGCCCGCATCGCGGAGCGCGTCGGCGAACGCTCGCACGCCCGGCGTCAGGCCCTGCGCGTGGTGGAACAGCACCAACTCGGCCATCGCCTTCCTCCTCTCGCGCCCTGCGGGATCCGCCTGCGGCGCACCATGTTTGGATGCGGCAGTGTACACTGCTCCGCGCGGACCGACTACCCGGGGTCAGCGCTCGGCGACCGTGTCCCCACGGTGCGGCCACGAGGGGGCGCGCACCGTGCCCACGGGCGCGCCGTTGCCAGGCGCCTCAGCCCTCGGTGTGCATGTACACGCCGAAGGTCCCGGGGCCGACGTGGGTCGCGACCGCGGTTCCGATGGCGTAGGCGCGCCCTCCCGCGAAGCTCATGCCCGTGTCGTGCATGGCCTGCTCCAGCCGCTCGACGCCGGCCAGGTTGTGCACGTGCATGAAGGTCAGCACCAGGGTCCCGGTGTGGTCCTTGACGAACGCCTGGGTGTGCCGCACGATCTCGCGCACCGCGGCCGCGGTGCCGCGCACCGTGGCCACCGGCGCGGCGCCCGCGCCCTCGTGGCTGAGGATCGGGGTCAACCGCAGCAGGCTACCCAGCAGGGCGCTAGCCCGACCGATGCGGCCGCCCTTGCGGAGGAACTCCAGGCTGGTCACCGCGAAGAGCGGCTTGAGGCTATCGCGGACGGGCTCGAGGCGCCCGACGATGCGGGCGAGCGTCATGCCCTGCCGCCGCAGCTCGACGGCCCTGCGGACGACGTCGCCGTGCCCGACGGTGGTGGCCCGGCTGTCGAACACGGTGACCGGGACGGGCGCACCCTCGGCCGCCTGGCAGGCCGAGGCGTAGGTGCCGGAGAGCTCGGCACTGATCGTGATGCACAGCACCGCTGTGGCGCCGGCGTCGGCCGCCCGATGGAAGGCGTCGCGGAACGCCTCCGGTGTGGCCTGGCTGGTGCTCGGGAGAGGCGCACCCGCGGCGACGCCCGCGAGAATTTCGTCTGTGGTGATGTCGATGCCGTCGAGGAAGGAACGGCCGCGGAACTCGACGTGCAGGGGCACGATGGTGACGGCCAGGTCGCGCTGCTCGTCCGCGGGCAGGTCGCAGGTGCTGTCCGCCACGATGGCGAGGGTGCGCTCGGAAGGGTCAGCCGCGTGGGTCATGGGCTACCTCCACGACTCCAGCGTACGCGTTCCCCGGCGCGCCCATGACGTGGTGGCGAGCGCGCCTCATGGCGAACCGCCCCCGGGCGTCAGCTCCCGGGGGCGGCGGATTCCTGGTCGTGGGCGCGTGGGTCGTTCAGCTGTTGCGGTCGCCGCTACCGGCCTGGTCCGAGCGGGATTCTGTCTGGCCGCCACGGCGGCCGCGCCGCCGGTTGCGCCGCCGCCCGTTGCCCGACGAGGAGCCGGACCCGTCGCCGCGCGGTTGGGCACGGCTGGCGTCGCCGGTCGCGTCTCGGCCCTTCGTCGAGGCGCCGCCGCGGCCCGCACCACCGCGATCCCCCTCGCTACGGGGGCCCTGCGCGCGGCCGGAGCCGCGCGGCGGACGACCGGGGCGTCCGCGCGGCGTGTCCTGTGCGGCCTCCGGCACGCGCGACGCGAAGGCCTCGACATGGACACGGTCGATCTTCTGCCCCATGGCCCCCTCGATGGCGCGCACCATCTTGACGTCGTCCGGGGTCATGAACGTCATGGCCAGGCCCGTGCGCTCGGCGCGCCCGGTGCGGCCGATCCGGTGCGTATACGCGTCCACGGTGCCGGGCATGTCGTAGTTGACGACGTGGGTGACGCGGGAGACGTCGATCCCACGGGCGGCGATGTCGGTGGCCACCAGGATGTGGTAGCTCCCGTCGCGGAAACCGTCGAGGGCCTTCTGGCGGCGCGACTGCGAGAGGTTGCCCTGCAGCGACGTCACGAAATGGTTGTCACGGTCGAGCTGGGCTGCCAGCTTCTTGGCGCCGTGCTTGGTGCGCGTGAACACGAGCACCGAGCGCGGGTCGTGCTCCTTGAGCAGGTGCTGCAGCAGCGCCGTCTTGTCCTGCTTGAGCACCGGGTAGAGCGCGTGGCTCACGGTGGCCGCGGGGGCGCGACGCCCCACCTCGACGGTGACGGGATCGCCCAGCACGTCGTTGGCGAGGTGGCGCAGCTCGCTCGGCATGGTGGCCGAGAAGAGCAGCCTCTGGGCGCCATCCGGCACCGCCTTGAGGATGCGGCGGATCGAGGGGAGGAAGCCCATGTCGAACATGTGGTCGGCCTCGTCGAGCACCAGCACCTCGAGGCGGCGCAGATCGGCGTTGCCGCGCTGCATGTGGTCGAGCAGGCGCCCCGGGCACGCCACGATGATCTCCGCGCCGCCCTTGAGGGCGCGCGTCTGCGGCGTCATGCCGACGCCACCGTAGACCGTGGCGCTGCGCAGCCGCGTGCCCACGGCGAGGCCGCGGATGTCCTGGTGGATCTGCTCGGCGAGCTCGCGGGTGGGCGCCACGATCAGGGCGCGCGTCACGCCGCGGGGGCCGTCCAGCAGGCGCTGGAGGATCGGCAACACGAACGCGGCGGTCTTGCCCGTGCCGGTCTGGGCGAGGCCCAGCACGTCCCGCCCCTCCATCACGGGCAGGATGGCCTGCTTCTGGATCGGCGTAGGTGTCTCGTAGCCCATCTGGCGCACACCGGCGAGCACGCGTCGGTCGAGCGCGAAGTCTTCGAATGTCATGGATGTCCTTCCTGGCCAACGCTTCAGCCAAGAGACGACCTCCGACTGAACTCGTGGGAACGTAGCAGTGTACGACATGGATGGGCGCCCTGTCGCGTGCTGCGGTACGTCGGGGCCGGCGGGCACGCCGTTGCGTTGCCAAGCGCGGCTGCCTGTGCTAGCATTCGTAACGCTGCCGACACGTCTCGGCCGTAGGATCGATCGAACCCACCCCTGCGCGCCACAGCGCGCGCGTGAGCGCCTCGGGCCCCGCCCGCGGAGAAACACGAGGGAGAAGCATGGCCAGGAACGCGTCCGCGATGAAGTACCATCGCCAGTCCGAGAAGAGCCGTCTCGCGAACCGCGCCCGCAAGAGCACCATCCGCACCTTCACCAAGAAGGCGGTGGCCGCGGCGGAAGCGGGCGACTTCGATGCGGCGGCCAAGTACCAGAAGGTCGTCCAGGGCCTGGTCGACAAGGCCGCCAATGCGTCCACCGTGCACGCCAACACGGCGGCGCGCAAGAAGGCACGCCTGGCCAGGCGCATCGCGACGCTGCGCGAGGGCCAGCAGGCCTAGGATCTCACGCGGCGGGCGCGCCCGCCGCGCACCGACACAACCTCAAACGCCTCCACGCGGGCCATCCTTCGGTATGGCCCGCGTCGGCGTGCCCCCCGGTGCGGGCGCCGCGTCCGTCCCTCAGCCGTAACGCTCCTCGGCGAAGGGGTCGCCGCGCCTGTGGTAGCCGTTGCGCTCCCAGAACCCCGGACGATCCCCGCGCATGAACTCGAGCCCCGCGAGCCACTTGGCGCTCTTCCAGGCGTAGAGGTGCGGGACGATGACGCGCAACGGCCCGCCGTGGTCCGCGGCGATGGCCCCGCCCTCGAGGGCGTAGGCCAGCAGGCAATCCTCTGCCAGGAAGTCGTCGAGGGTGAGGTTGGTGGTGTATCCGCCGTAGCAGTGGAGCATCACGTGTGTGGGGTCCTCGCGCAGGGTGATCGCGGGCATGAGGTCGGTCGTCCGCACCCCGCTCCAACCGACCTCCATCTTCGACCAGTGCGTGACGCAGTGGAAGTCGCGCCGGATGTCGGTCCTCGGCATGGCGCGTAGGTCCTCGAGCGAGAAGGTGACGGGTTCCGCCAGGCCGCTCACGCGCACCTCTACCTCTGCGGGGTCGAGGCGCGGCGTGGGGCCGTAGGTGAGTACCGGGAAGCCCTCGGTCACGCTCTGGCCCGGAGGCACTCGCGGGTCGTCGGGGCGCTTGCGGAAGAACTTGCCGATCATGCGCACACGCTAGCACCTGCTCCCCAACGCACCGTGACCCGCCCGACCGTCCACCCCGCCGCCCTCGGCGTCCGCGGGCCGTGGGGGGCCATGGGCCGCGCGGGCACCGACCCCGCGGAGCGGAGCCTACGGCGGGGCCTGAAACGGAGCCTGCCCCGGAGCGGACGGGGGCCCGGTCGGCCCCGCTCGTCGGGCGTGCCGCGCCCCCTGGTAGCCTGGGGCCGTGTCCGCCCCCCGCATCGTCCTCGTCAGCACCAAGGACTCCGCCAACGTGGGCGCCTGCGCCCGGGCCATGAAGAACTTCGGCCTCGGCGACCTGGTGCTGGTCGCCCCCCGTTGCACGGTCGACCGGCGCGCACACGCGTTGGCGTCGCACGCCTCCGACGTGCTGGAGGCGGCACGCGTGGTCGGCACCGTGGAGGAGGCCATCGCGGATCGCCGCTGGGTGGTCGGAACGAGCGCGCGCCTGCGCGGCGCCGGGAATTTCACGGTCCACACGCCGCGCAGTGTCGCGGCCGCGCTGCAGGGCGGGGACAGCGCCGTCCTCTTCGGCCCCGAAGATCACGGGCTCGACAACGACGCGCTCAACCGCTGCCAGGCCTACGTGTCGATCCCCACGGCGCCTTACGCCTCGCTCAACCTGGCCCAGGCGGTGGTGGTGGTGGCGTACGAGTGGTTCCAGGCGCGTACCCGGCCCTCAGCTGCGGCCGGTGCGGTCGACGCCGGCCGCACGCACGAGGCGGGCGGCGGCTCGGCCCCGGCGGACGGTGGGAGGGTGCTGCCCTCGGCAACGGACACCGGTGTGGTCGACGCCGGCGCCGGTGAGGCCGCGCGTAGAGACCAGATGGAGCGCTTCTACCGCCAGCTGCTCGCGACGTTCCACCACATCGGATTCACCGACCCGATGCGCGAGCGCAGCGTGGACCGCCTGTTCCGTGGCATCTTCGATCGGGTGGCTCTCTCGCGCCGCGAGGTGGCGGCGCTGCGCGGCCTGCTCAGCCAGGTCGGGTGGGCCGCCGACCAGCCCCCCGAGCGGCTGCCGGGGCGGCGCGGGGAGCGTTGACACTGCCTTCGGGACGTGGGTATACTTGCCGACGCTGACCGAACGGCCGGCTCGCCGGGCATGCCTCGTGCCCGCGGACCATCCCCGTTCTCGCTGCCGCTGACCGGAGGGTTGGCTGAGTGGTTGAAAGCGGCGGTCTTGAAAACCGTTGACGGGGTGACCCGTCCGGGGGTTCGAATCCCTCACCCTCCGCCAGGTTTTCGGTTGGCACGACAATCCAGGGAGAGGTGGCCGAGCGGCTGAAGGCGCTCCCCTGCTAAGGGAGTATAGGGGCAAAACCTCTATCGAGGGTTCGAATCCCTCCCTCTCCGCCACACCCATCCCGCGCCTGAATCGCGCGCGCCTGTAGCTCAGTTGGATAGAGCGTCTGACTACGGATCAGAAGGTCCAGGGTTCGAATCCTTGCAGGCGCACCACGAAAGCCCCGTCCTAGACGGGGCTTCTCTCATTGTCGCCTTCCCTCCCGGGGGCCGCCAAGCCCTGCGCTGGTCGAGGCCCGCGGGCTCGGTCGTCGCGTGGATCAGATGGCGCACCCCTCGGCGCAGCCGCGGTCGGCGTCCCCTGCAATGAGGGCGTGGGTGACCTCATGGTGGTGCCTGCCGCCGCCGGCACTTCGCTGCACCCCGAGCCCCGTGGCGCCGGACTCACCGCGCGAGGTCGTGCTGGAGTGCCAGGAATGCCCGCACGACGGCCGGGTCGAAGTGGCTGCCCGTACCCTGGCGAATGTGCGCGAGCGTTCGCTCTCGACTCCATGCGGGGCGGTACGGTCGATCGCTGGTGAGGGCGTCATAGACGTCTGCGACGGCGAAGATCCTGGCGGCTAGGGGGATGGCCTCGCCCTCGAGCCGCTGGGGGTACCCGCTTCCGTCCCAGCGCTCGTGGTGGGAGTAGGGGATGTCGAGGGCAGGCCCCAGGAATCCAATGGGCGCCAGCAGGTCGCGCGCGAAGATGGTGTGCAGGCGCATGGTCGCCCACTCCTGCTCGCTGAGCTTGCCGGGCTTCTGCAGGATGGCGTCCGGTACGCCCATCTTGCCGATGTCGTGCAGCAGCGCGCCGCGGCGCACGTGCACGAGCGCCTCCTGTGGGAGCCCCATGGCGTGCGCCAGTCGCAGCGTTATCTCGGTGACGCGGCGACTGTGCCCTTCGGTCTCCTTGTCCCTCAGGTCGAGGGCGCGTGACCAGCCCTCGATGGTGGCGTCGTACGCCGCCCGGAGTTCCTCGTTGCTGCTCCGGAGGTCGCTGAGTAGCGCTGTGTTGTCGACCAGGATCGCGCCCTGGGTGGCCACGCCCTCCAGGTACTTCAGCCAGTCCGTTGACACTTCCAGAGGCGCCCGGTGCGCAACCATGAGTGCGCCCCGCACGACGCCCCTGACCAGCATGGGCGCGGCGGCCATGGCCTCGAAGTCCTCCTCGGCGAATGTTGGCGTGGCGTCCAGACTCAGGGCCTCGATCACCTGGTCTCGACCCCGGACGACGTGCGTTCGACCGGTGGAGGCCGCCCGTCCCGCCACCCCCTGGCCCCCTGGCAGTGTGAGGCGGGCGGGCGGATTCCTGAAGCCCAGCGTTTCCATGAGCTCGAGATCCAGTCCGTCGCTGGTGGGTACGAATACCGCTGCGGCGTCGACTGCGAGCCCGGAGCGACTGGACCGTACGAACGCCTGGAGGGCCTCCTCGAGGCTGGTTCCGCCTGTGATGGCCACGTCGATCTGGTGGAGTGCCGTGATGCGGGCCAGCTGCACCGCGAGGTCGGCGTTCAGTGCGCGGATGCTCTCCTCGGCGGCGTATCGCTCGGACACGTCTTGCTTCACGGCCACGAAGTGCTCGATCTCGCCGTCCGGGTCCTTGACGGGCGTGATGGCCATCGCCTCGCGGTACTCGCTGCCGTCCTTTCGGCGGTTGACGAGCTCCCCGCGCCAGATGCCGCCCGACAGGGCCGTGTGCCACAGGGTCTCGTAGAACTCGCGTGGTTGGCGCCCCGATCCGAACAGGCGCGTGTGCGCGCCGATGAGCTGCTCCAGGGGGTACCCAGTAAGCTCCGTGACGGCGGGATTGGCCCACTCGATCACGCCAGACGGATCGGTGACCACGATGCCCGCGGGCGCCGCCTGCAACGCCGTCAGTTGCAGGCGTTGCAGGCGCTCGCCGTCGGCCTCCTTGGTGCGATCGCGTAGGGTGCCGAGGATGGCGGGACGCTGCCCAACTTGGAGGGCGCGCCCCAGCACCTCCACAGGCACGGTGCTGCCGTCCTTCCGCAACCCTCGGAAGCGGTAGCGCACCGAGCCCGCGCCTTGCTCGAGCCGAGCGGTGATGTTTGCCTCGACGATGGGTCTGTCCTGGGGCGACGTCAGATCGTCAGGGCCAAGGCGCCCGATGACTTCCACCGGTTCGTACCCGAAGGTGGTGGCGAGCGACTGGTTGACGTACTGGAAGACGCCATCCTGGATCAGGTACACGCCCACCAGCGCTTCTTCGGCCAGGAGGCGGAAGCGCTGCTCGCTCGCTCCCAGCGCTTCCATGAGATCCTCGCTCTCGTGGAGCTTCTCCTGCGCCCGCTGTTCGGTTGCCCTGAGCAGCAGCTCTCGTTGGCGGAGCACACCGGAGCCAACGGCGGCCGCCAAGACCACCAGGCCGCCGGGCACCGAGAGGGCCGCCGCCAAGCTATCCGGAGTCCCGACGGCGTGCGCCAGCAGCGCGGTCAGTGCTATGAGCGTGAGTGCGGCCAGGACTCCGCCGCGGATGTGGAGGTACCAGCCCGCGAGGGCGGCGGGCACCAGCCCAAACGCCATGATGGGGAGGCCCAGGACCGGTTCCAGCAGGACGAACGCCAGGGCGTACGCTGCTACGGACGCAACGAACCACACGACGCCGGCTCGCGTCGTGGATCTGGCTGATCCGGTGGATCCCCATGCGGGGCCACGCATGCGCTTGCCCACCTCTCCCTCTCTGGGGTCAATATAGCGGCGGACGGCGCTGCGGGCGATGGGAAAACCACACACCGTGGCGCCCGGGGCGGCTCAATCGGGGTCGAATTCGCCGGTCGCTCGGCGGGCGTCACTGCACGGGCATGCGTCGGGCATCGTGCGGTGGATGGTAGCGCGTTTGGCGCCTCGGGCCTCCGGGGGCCCCGGAGTCGGAACCGGGGCCGCCGCCAGACCGCCGGCGGATTGGGGCCGGATGGGCCTGCGGAACGAGATCGCCTGGCGTCTTGCTGGCTTCTGATGTCGTGCGGCCCGGCGCTCGGAGCACACGGCCGCTCCGGCGGGCAGACCTGTCAGGCGTACCTCGACAGCGCTCGCGGCACGCATGGCGCGTTCGACGCGCAACGGGCGCCGGCGTCGGTGGGTGTGCGCGGTTGCCGGACCCGCGCAGAAGAGGTCCTCACCGGGCGCGACGCGAGACCCTTCGACCGCGGCTTGGGGGGTAGCGGGTCGTAGCCCTGGAGTACGGGGAGTCGCGTCGGGCCGGGCGGATGTGTCCATGCCTCGGCGGCATGGTCGGCGCTGCGACGACGGTCCTGTTGGTGCCGCCTTCGGGCCGCGGCCTCGATGACACTGCCCCTTGGCCCCTGCTAGGCGCGGGGGCGCCGTGCGGGACGCGACGGAGCGGCGACGCCCAGCGCTTCCCCCCGCCACGTTGAGAAGTATGTGATAGTCCGGCGCGCGCATGCGTTGCACGCTGGGACGTGGCTGACAGGTGTCAGCTGGCCCCGCCGGGGGGAGGGGCGCCGTCCCATCGACCCACCGGGGGGGTGATGGATGAACGCCGCACGACGCGAACCGTCGAGGCCGTGGAGCATGAAGCGATCGGACAGAGCGACCGGCGTCCTGATCGTGCAGGCGGCCACCATCGTCGCGCTCATCGTCGGTTTCGCCGTGATCATGCTGACGGTCGGGCGCCCGCACTTCGTGCTGGTGCACATCTTCTACTTCCCGATCATCCTGGCCGCGTACTGGTTCCGCAGCGCCGGTGGCATGGCGGCGGGCCTCGCCGCCGGCCTCGCGACCAGCCCGGCCTTCCTCGCGGGCGCCACGCCGTCGGACTACGCTAGCGGTTCGTGGATCATCCGCGTCGTCTTCCTGACGGGCTTCGGCGCGTTCGGCGGCGCGGTGAGCGAGGCGCTGGCGCGGCGGCTGCGCTACGCCGAGGGCATGGTGCGCGACCTCACGGGCACCTATGCGCGGACGCTGCGGTCGCTCATGCGCCTGTTGGAGCATCACGACGAGGAGACCAGCCGTCACTGCGAGCGGGTGGCGCGCAACGCGCTGGCGGTGGGGCGGTCCCTCGGCATGCCTCCGGGAGACCTGGAGGCGCTGTACTGGGCGGGGTACATGCACGACGTGGGGAAGCTGGCCACACCCGCGCGCATCCTGCTCAAGGCGGGGGCGTTGACGGACGACGAATACCGGGTCGTGAAGGAGCACGCGGCTATCGGGGCGGACACGGTGGCGGAGATCGCGCCGGCGTTCCTGGCGATATCGGAGGGCATCCGGTCCCATCACGAGCGATGGGACGGGAAGGGGTACCCGCGCGGCCTGAAGGGGGAGGAGATCCCGTCGATGGGGCGGATCCTGGCGGTGGTGGATGCGTTCGAGGCCATGACGTCGGACCGGCCGTACCGGGGCGCGATGGAGGCCCAGGAGGCCCAGCTCCTGATCCAGGCGGAGGCGGGCCGGCAGTTCGACGCGGCCGTCGTGGATCGATTCGTGGCGTTGCTCGGGGAGGGGGCCATCCACCTCGAGCGCGCGCAGGGAAAGCACACCAGCATCGGTGCGCCGGTGGAGTTCAGCCCGGAGTTCCTGACCGAGCCGTTGCGGCAGGTGAGCTGAGCGATGCTGCGCCGGTGGGGTGCGTGCCGCCCTCTGCGCCCGGTGCGCAGCGCCGCTCCCTGCTGGGGCCGCGCGCACGTCGCGAGGACCGCGGCGGTGTGCGCGGTCAGGGCAGCCGGATCGGCCGCCGGGCGGGGGCCGCGTGCGTGGTCCGTGACCCGTCGGCGTCGTCGAGCGAAGCGGTCGCCGGGCCATGGACGCTGTCCGCGATGACGGATCGATCGCCGGTGGCGGAGGCGCCCCGGTCCGGAGGCCTGCGACGGTCGGCCGGCGTCATCGCGGGCATGATCCTCATCGCGCGATCCTGGAGATCGCGGATGGCGCGTCTGGCCTGGGCGTCGACGCCACGATCGCCCGAATCCTCGGCCATGGCCACGAGCTGCTCGATCTCGGCCAGCTCGGGCGCCAGCGAGCGCGACAGGCCGCGCATCTCCAGCAGTTTCTCGAGCGTTGCGAACGCCAGCCCACGCTCGTCGTCGGGTCCGCGTGTGGATGGCTCGTCCATGAGTGCACCGTAGCGCGGGGCGGCGAACGACTCTCTTACGCGCCGCGGCGCGTCGCCGGTGCCGCGGCCGGTAACGTCATGCTCCCAGGCGTGCGTTCGGCCACCGCCCGAGGCCCGCGGTCGGGTCAGCCGGTTGCGGCGCTGCGGTCCACGGGCACGCTGGCATGCCCTCCCGGGCGCGGCGATCGACGCCCCACGACGCGGTTCCTCACGCCAGAACGCCGGCGATTGTATGGTCGGGCATGGATCGCGAACCCACCAGCACTCCGGACGGGGCAGGCCGCGTGCGCGTCACGCCCGTGAACGCCGACACCTGGCGGGCTGTGTGCGCCCTCGAGGTGCGGCCCGAGCAGGCCGACTTCGTCGCGGCGCCCGCCTACTACCTCGCCCTGTGCTGCTACGGAACCGCCGGCTGGCGCCCGCTCGCCGTCCTCGCCGACGACGTGGTGGTGGGCTTCCTGATGTGGGCCGTGGACCCCGAGGATGGCGCCACCTGGCTCGGGGGCATCCTCATCGACGCACCGCGCCAGCGCCGGGGGCTGGGCGCCGCGGCCGTGCGGGCGGCGCTGTCGTCCCTGCACCACGAACACGGGGCATGCTCGTTCGCGCTCTCCTACCAGCCCGCCAACGAGGGCGCCGCAGCCCTCTACCGCCGCCTGGGGTTCATCGAGGGGGACGAGTGGGAGGACGACGAGGTCGTCGCGCGGCTGACGGTCGAGCCCTGACGGGGCGCTCCGCTCCGGCGCTTAGCGCGCGGGGTCGGCCCAGGCCTCCAGGATCGCCCGCACCGGGGAGGCGTCGGCGTGCGGGATCCGCAACGGCAGGCACACGAGCCGGTAGCGGCCCGGGGTCACGGCCGCCAGGGCCAGCCCCTCCACGATCGCCACGTCGCGCCGGTAACAGGCGCGGTGGGCGGGGAGGTCCTTGCTGTTCAGGGGGTCCACGCTCGGGGCGTCGGTGCCGAGCAGCCGGACGCCGCGGTCGGCCAGGGCGTCGATCAGGCCGGGGTCGAGCTCCCGGAACGCCGGGAACGACTCCCAGCGGTCGGCCTGGCCGGTGAAGAGCAGGACGCGCTCGGGGAGCGGAGCGTCGGGCAGCACGCCCGCGGGCACCGGTCCATCCCCGCGGGCGTCGATCACCAGAGCCTCGCCGATCACGCGATCGAGGGCCATGCCGGCGAGCGTGTCGCCGTCGTCGGCGTAGTGCCAGGTGGCGTCCAGGTGGGTGCCCACGTGGGTGGTGGTGGAGAGCGCCATGACGTTGACGCTGGCGCCGTCGGCGATGCGCGACACGCCTCGCATCTCGAACCGGGTGTCGCCGGGCCACACGGGGTGTCCGGCGTTGAGCTCGCGCGTGATGTCGATCATGGGGACATGCTACGACCTGCTTGCGTCCGGTGGGGTCGGGGCTCCTGGATCGCGGGTGGCCGAGGGCATCCGGCACCGGCGCGGGGACACGTTCGGGCCGCGCCGCGCGGAGCCAGACGGGGATCGCCCGGTCGACGTACGCGCCCTGCGCGACCGGGGAGCTAGCGCCGTCGGCCCGTGCCGGGACGTGGTCCGCCGCCCCCGCCCTTCTCACGACCCGGCCCGTCGTGCTGGGTAGCGTGGAGCATGACGTGGCGCCGATCCGCTCTCCTCCTCCCCACGCCCCTCTTCGTGGTGTTGCTCGCGCTCGCGGCGGCCGGCCCCATGGCGCGTGCCGCCGATCCGCCTGCGGGCCCGACCGCCACGGTAGCGGCGGCTGGCGACATCGCCTGCGCGGCCGACGAGCCCGCCACCCCGCGCAGCTGCCAGCAGGCCGCCACGGCGGCCCTCATCGAGGCGCATCGACCGGACGCGGTGCTGGCCGTCGGCGACCTGCAGTACCCGAAGGGGAGCCTGGAGGACTTCCTGACGTCGTACGACAGGACCTGGGGCGCGTTCAAGGACATCACCTGGCCCGTCCCCGGCAACCACGAGTACTACGGCGGGGGCAGTGGCTACTTCCGCTACTGGGGGCCGCGCGCGGGCGATCCCCAGAAGGGCTACTACAGCTTCGATCTGGGGGCCTGGCACATCCTGGCGCTCAATTCCGAGTGCGAGGCCGTCGGGGGTTGCGGCGCGGACGGCCCGCAGATCCGCTGGCTGCGGGCGGACCTCGCCGCGAACCCGACGCGCTGCGCCCTGGCATACTTTCACAAGCCGCGCTTCAGCTCCGGCCCGCACGGCAGCAACCGTGCGTACGAGCCGCTGTGGCGCGCGCTACAGGACGGTGGTGTGGACGTCGTGCTCGGCGGGCACGATCACGACTACGAGCGCTTCGCGCTGCAGGACGCCCAGGGGCTGCCGGATCCGGACCACGGCATGCGCCAGTTCGTTGTGGGAACCGGCGGGGCCCCGCAGTACCTCGTGCTATGGAAGCGCACCAATAGCGAGGTGCTCCGCGCGCGCGCGTTCGGGGCGTTGTTCCTGACTCTGGCGCCCGACAGCTACAGCTGGACGTTCCGCTCGATCCAGGGCGAGGATTTCAGTGACAGCGGCGCCACGGCCTGCCATTGAGCCGGCGCCTGCGCCGACCGGGGGCAGCTCGATCAGTCCAGTCGCATCCGGCGCAGGTAGGCCCAGGCGCCGCCGATCAGCACGCCTACGGCGAAGCTGAGCAGGCCCGCGGTGGGGCCGTTGAGCCAGGACTGTGAGTACTGCAGCCAGACGCCGACGGCGCCGACGAACGCCAGGCCGACGCCCGCGGCATAGCCGAGGACGACGGTCCAATCGGTTGTGGTGGCGTCGTTCATGTGGGCCATCATAGCGGCTGGCGGGCGCGGTGCGGGCCGCCGCGGACGGCGGCGGGACACCGCCGGCGCCCGGTCGTGGCCGACGCGCCGGGTGCGGGCGCGCGGGTTCCGGGTGCGCGGGTTCCGGGCGCGCGGGTTTGGGACGCGCGGGCTCAGGACGAGGAGCTCAGGACGAGGGGCTCAGGACGCCGCCGCCGTGGCAGCCTCCTCGACCGCCGCCGCCACCTCGCCTGCGAGGGCGCTCACCAGCGATGCTTCCTCCCCCTCGACCATCACCCGCACGAGCGCCTCGGTGCCGCTGGGACGCAGGTTGATGCGGCCGGCGTCGCCCAGCATCGCGCTCGCGCGTGCCACGGCGCCCTGCACCGTCTCCTGCTCGATCACGCTGCCCTTCTGCCCCTGGGGCACGCGCACGTTGAGGAGCACCTGCGGGTACACCGGGATCTCGTCGATCCACGCCTCGAGCGGCATGTCCGACTTCCGGACGGCCGCCAGCACCTGCAACGCGGTGAGGATACCGTCGCCGGTGGGCGCCTTGTCGAGGAAGAGCACGTGCCCCGACTGCTCGCCACCGAGCTTCGCGCCGCGCGCCGTGAGCGCCTCGTGGACGTACCGGTCACCCACCTGGACGCGGTGCATGGCGATGCCGTGGCGCTGGAGGTAGCGCTCCACGCCGAGGTTGCTCATCAGCGTGGCCACGACCTCGCTCTCCCCGCGGCTCAGCGCGCAGATCGCCAGGATATGGTCACCGCTCACCAGCCGGCCGTGCCGGTCGACCAGCAGGGCCCGGTCGGCGTCGCCGTCGAAGGTGATGCCCACGTCGAGTCCGTGCTTGACCACACGCTCACGGATCGCCTCCGGGTGGGTGCTGCCACAGCCGACGTTGATGTTCTCGCCGTCCGGTGCGGCATGGATCACGTCGAGGCGCGCGCCGATCTTCTGGAACACCCGCGGAGCGATGGCGTGGCTGGCCCCGTTGGCACAGTCGAGTGCAACGCGCAGGCCGTCGAGGTAGGGGGCGTTCTCCAGCAGGTGCTTGAGGTAGTGCCCCTCCTCGATGCGGTAGCGCGACGCCGAGCCGATGGCGGAGCCGGTCACGGGCTCGAGCGACGCCGCGTCGTCGATGAGCGCCTCGATCTCCGCCTCGAGCGCGTCCCTGAGCTTCTCCCCGTCGCGGTTGAAGAGCTTCAGGCCGTTGTCGTTGAAGGGATTGTGGCTTGCGCTCACCACCACCCCCGCGTCGGCCTCCAGAGCACGGGTGAGGTACGACACCCCGGGGGTGGGCATGATGCCGAGCCAGGTGACGTCGGCGCCGCGGGCGGTGAGGCCGGCGGCCACGGCGTGGGCCAGCATCGGCCCGGAGCGACGCGTGTCCATGCCGATCACCACGTGCGGGCGTGGGGTACCCTCGCGCCGCAGGCCCTCGGCCGTCGCGGCGCCGAGCCTATACGCGAACCATGCGGTCATGGGTTCCCGGCCCGCCACTCCACGGACGCCGTCGGTGCCGAAATAGCGCCTGTCTGCCATGAGCGCCATTGTAGCCCGGCCGCGGCACCGGCCACCGTGCCGCCCGTCGCCCGGGGCGGTGCGCCGCGCTACTTGGCGTCGAGCCAGTTGCTCCCGACGCCGACGTCCGCCGCCAGCGGCACGCGCAGCTCGAAGGCGGAGGCCATCAGCTCGCGCGTGCGCGCCGCCGCCGCCGCGGCCGCGCCCTCGGGCACCTCGGCCACGATCTCGTCGTGGACCTGCAACAACAAGCGGCCGCCGAGCGCGCGGAGGGCCGGCGCCAGCGCCAGCATGGCGAGCTTCATGATGTCCGCCGCGCTCCCCTGGATGGGCATGTTGTAGGCGGTGCGCTCGGCGTACTCACGGGCATTGCGGTTCGGGCTGCTGATATCGGGGATCAGCCGGCGCCGACCCAGCAGGGTCTCCACCCAACCGTCCTGCCGGCAACGCTCCAGCGTGTGATCGATGTAGGCCCGCACCCTCGGGTAGCGCTCGAAGTAGGTGGCGATGAAGGCCTCGGCGTCCTCGTAGCCGATCCCGAGCTCGCGCGCCAGGCGGTGGGCCGACATGCCGTAGAGCACCCCGAAGTTGATCACCTTGGCCGTCCGTCGCATGGCGGGCGTCACGGCCTCGGTGGCGACACCGTGCACCTCGGCCGCGGTGCGCCGGTGGATGTCCTCGCCCTCGCGGAAGGCGCGGATGAGGGCCGGCTCCTGTGCGATGTGGGCCAGCACGCGGAGCTCGATCTGGCTGTAGTCCGCGACCAGCAGCCGCGTGCCCGGCTCGGCCACGAAGGCCTCCCGGATGGCGCGGCCCAACTCGGTGCGCACAGGGATGTTCTGCAGGTTGGGGTTGGCCGACGACAACCGGCCGGTGGCGACGACCGTCTGGTTGAAGGTGGTGTGCAGGCGGCCCGTCTCCGTGTCGACGAGGGAGGGCAGGGGGTCGAGGTAGGTGCTCTTGAGCTTGGCCAGCTCGCGGTGCTCGAGGATCAATCGCACCACCTCGTGCTCCTGTGCCAACGGCTCGAGCGCCGACACGGCCGTGCTGCGCTTGCCCGTGGAGGTGCGGCGTCCGGGCCGTAGCCCGAGGGAGTCGAACAGCAGGGCGGCCACCTGATCGCGGGAGTTGAGGTTGAACGCGGCGTCGCCCGCCAGCTCCCGTACGGCCGCCTCGATGCCCTCCAGGCGCGCGCCGAGGGCCGCGGACTGCGCAGCGAGGCGCTCCCGGTCGATCCGCACGCCGGCCAGCTCCATCTCGGCCAGGACGGCCTGGAGGGGCCGCTCGACCTCCACGTAGACGCGGCGCTGGGCGCCCCGGAGGCGGGGGGAGAGGAGTCGCAGCAGCTCCGCGGTCACAACGGCGCGGCCGCGGGCGTCGGGGCCCCACTCCCCGGCCCCGTGGCGGCGGGCGAGCGAGGCGGGCGCCGCGCCCGCCGGGTCGAGCAGGTAAGCCATCAGCAGCGGGTCGTCGCCGGGAAGGGCGTCGATCCCCATGCGGCGGGCGGCCACCGTCAGCGCCTTGGCATCGCAGGCGTCCCATGGCGCTCCCCCTGCGAGCTCGGCGAGCCGCGCACGGGCGTCGTCGGCCACGGCAACGCGCCCGTCCGCGGCGCGCGCCAGCTCCAGCAGCGCGGCCGCAGTGGCACGTTCCCCGTCCAGCACGAAGCCGAGCGCGGCGCCCGGGGGCAGCTCGCCCCAGTCGGCGTCGGCGTAGGTCGCCGCGTCCATCAGGCCGAGCTGTTGCAGGATCGATCCGAACTCGAGCTCGCGCAGCAGGGCGGTCAACGGCTCGCGGTCCCAGGTCCTGCGGCTCCACGCCTCGGGGTCCACCGCCACGTCGGCGTCGGTCACGATGCGCGACAGCTCGCGCGAGAGCTCCAGGTCGTCGCGCCCGGCCTCGAGCTTGCGCCGCGTGGAGGCCGGCTCGAGCGCGGCGAGGTCGGCCAGCATGGTGTCGATGGAGCCGTAGCGCTGCAGCAGGGAGCGCGCCGCGACGGGCCCGATCCCGCGCACGCCGGGGATGTTGTCGGAGCTGTCCCCGGTGAGGGCGCGGTAGTCCACCCACTGGTCCGGACGCACTCCGTAGCGCCCGAACACCTCCTCGGGCCCGATGCGCTCGTCCTTGTCCGGGTTGCGGACGCTCACCGAGGGGCCGACGAGCTGCAGGGCGTCGTGGTCGCTGGTGAGCACCTCGACGCGGTACCCGCGCTCGGCGCCGCGGCGCGCGATGGTGCCCATGAGGTCGTCCGCCTCGAGGCCGGGCCGCTCGACGCGCGCCACGCCGAGAAGGTCGACCAGGCGCTTGATCAGGGCGATCTGCTGTGGCAGGTCGTCCGGCGTCGGCGCCCGCCCGGCCTTGTACTGCTCGTAGCGCTCGTGGCGGAATGTCGGCGCCGGCGCGTCGAACGCCACCACGGTGGCGTCGCGCGCGCTTTCGCCCTCGAGGATCCCCAGCAGGGTGCGGGCGAAGCCGTACACGGCGTTGGTGGGTTGACCCCGGGAGGTGGACAGGTCCCGCACGCCGAAGTAGCTGCGGTAGGCCAGGCCGTGGCCGTCGATGACCACCAGCGCGGGAGGCCCGGAGGTTTCGGCGCCCGCGCCACTCGCGGAGCCCTTTGCACGGGTGCCGGGGGGGTCGGCCACGCCCTCGCCGCCGTCCGCCGTGGCGCCACTGGTCCCCTCCCCGCCGCTCGCGAACAGGCCGTCCTGGCGTGCGCCGCGCGCGTGGCCGCTTCTCTTGCCCGCCATGGGCCCATGCTACCGCCCGTGCTAGATTGCCGCATGATCACTAGCGGCCGCGTCGTCGAGCCCGAGGAGGGCCGCGTCTACACCGCGGAGTTCCGCCTCTACGGGCTGCTCCATCTCCCCAAGAACGTGGGGACCGCCCGCATGCTCAACCTGGCCGATCGGCCCTACCTGCCGGTCACCCGCTGCATGGTCTACGGCGCCGGCTTCCGCCACCCGCCGGAGTCCGATGCGCTCCAGTACGAGACCGAGTTCGCCGCCGTGCCCAAGGACCACGTGCTGTGGGTCGTCGGTGGGCGTGTCGACGACGTGCCCACGGCATTGCAGCGCGCGCCGCGCCAGGTGTACGTGATGTACCCGAGCTACGTGCTGACGGGCTCGCTCTACCTCACGCCCAACCAGCGCGTGTCGGACTTCCTGCTCACGGCGCTGACCGACCGGCCGTTCCACAACCTGCACAACGCACGCGTGCTCGAGCCGCGCCCCGACGTCCCCATGCGCGACTTCGCCCAGCTCCAACGGCACCCGTTCGTGACGGTCAATCTCAAGCGCGCCGGTGGCATCTTCGACGTGCGCGAGGGGGACGGCGGCGGCTTCCGGCTGGATGCGGGGGAGATCTGAGAAGCTAGAGGTTCCAGCCCCCCGCGACCTCGAGCGTCACGCCGCTGACGTACGCCGCGGCGGGGGACAGCAGGTAGCGCAGGGCACCCACCAGCTCGTCGAGCCGGCCGAGGCGCTGCATCGGGATCTCCCGCAGCGGCCGGGTCACGCTGTTCTCCATCACGCCCGGGCTGAGCACGTTCACGGTGATGCCGTGCGCCGCCTCGCTGCGCGCCAGCGCCTTGCTGTAGAGGATCACGCCGGTCTTGGCGATGCCGTACGGCGCGATGCCCGGGCGCGCCGTCACCAGCTCCGCCCCGGCATAGCCGATGTTGACGATGCGCCCCCCAGCCCCGCGCATCAGGGGCACGGCGGCCTGGCAGGTGTAGAAGGTGGCGTGCAGGTTGCTGTCGAACATGTGCCGCCAGGTCCGCGCGTCGAGATCCGCGAGGGGGCCGAAGTGGTAGTCGCCGACGTTGTTGACCAGGACGTCCAGGCCGCCGAGGGTGGCGTGGGCGCGGCGCACCAGGTCGCCGGCCTGGTCCTCGACGGTGACGTCCGCTCGGAGTGCGACCGCGCGCGCGCCCGAGGCCCGCGCCCGCTCGGCCACGGCCTCGGCCTCCTCCTCGCTGCGGCGGTAGTGGACGGCGACGTCGTAGCCGTCCTCGGCCAGCGCCAGGAGCAGCGTGCGTCCGATGCCGCGGGCGGAGCCCGTGACCAGGGCGGCGGGTCGGCGGGCGGTGGGGGAGGTGGGTTCGGTCATGTCACTCCAGGGGCGGCCCGGCGTAGCCGCGGCGCAGGTAGTGCTCGAGGAGGGCCCGGGTGGGGGTGTTGAGGTCCAGGGCCGAGCCCTCCTGCGGCGTCACCCAGGCGAAGTCCTGGGCCTCCTCGTTGAGGTGCACCTCGCTCGAGGCGCTGCGGACAAGGAAGTTGAGCAGCACGAAGTGGGCGGGGCGGTGGAACTCGGGGCTCTCCACCGCCTCCAGGACGGGCGCCCAGCGTGGATCGAGGACCTCGAGGCCGGTCTCCTCCCGGAGCTCGCGGCGCAGGGCCTCGAGGATGCGCTCGCCGTACTCGATCTTCCCCCCGGGGACGCCCCAGCGGTCGCGCCACTTGTGGGTCCGGATCAACAGCACCCGCTGCTCCGGACCCACCACCAACGCCCCCACCGTCGCGAGTGGCCGGCTCACAGCGCCTGCTCCAGGCGTACGTCGCGCCGCATGCGCCACACCCGAAGGGCCTGTACCGCGGCCGCGTACAGCGCCTGCAGATAGACCCAGTAGACGTACATGTAGGGGCGTCCCCACGCCGTGAGCAGGCCCAGTGCCAGCAGTTGCGTGGTGAGGCCGAGGTTCACCACGCTGGCGGTGGAGAACAGGTCGGACCACGCCTGGCGCCGCGCACGCGGCGCGCGCCGCTCGGGCGTCCCCGAGGCCAGCCGGAACAGCGCTCCGTCGAGCGCCGCCAGCGCGCGGTCCTGGGGCGCGAGCACCAGCCGGTACACGCCGCGCACCAGGGCGAGGAGGGCCCTGGGCGCGCCGGCGGGGTGGGCGGCCGCCGGCGACGCGTCCCCGCCCGCCCCGTGCGGCTCGGTCGCCCGGGCCGCGCGGTAGCGCCGCTCCATCGTGAAGTCGAGCGACAGCAACAGCGACAGCAGCACGAGGCCGAGCCACGCGGGCGCGGCCGGACCCAGGGTGGCCAGCGCCGCGAACAGCGCCACGTTGACCACCAGGTCCATCACGGTGTCGAGGTAGCGCCCCATCACCGTGATCCGCCCCGTGACGCGCGCCAGCCCGCCGTCGATGTTGTCGAGCAGGGTCTTCACCTGCAGCAGCGCGGCGGCCGCCCACCAGGCGGCCCCGGGTCCGCGCGTCAACAGCGCCGCGGCCGCCAGGCCGACCGCGGCGTGGCTCAGCACCACGTGCTGGGGATCGACGCCGCGGCGCGCCAGCAGCGCCACCCCGCGATCGGCCAGGGGCTGGATGAGGCGCATGAGCCACTCCTGGCGGGGACGCGGTTTGGCGGCGGCGGGTGTGGGCATGGCGGCCCCACGATAGCAGAGGCGGTGAGGCGCGAAGCGGCTCCTGGACACGGTTGTGCCGGGGGGTAGGGTGCCCCGGCGGCGTATACTCCGGGCGACATGGCCCCGCTTCCCACCTTCGTGCTGATGGTGCTGCTCATCCTCCTCGCGCTGTGGCGGACCGCCCTGTGGCGGCCGCGTGGCCTGCCGGGCGTGGAGCGGCCGGCGCCACGGTTGGTGGGGCATCGCGGCACGCGCGGCGTGCGCCCCGAGAACACCCTCCCCGCCTTCCGGCTGGCACTCGACGAGGGCCTCGACGGCGTGGAGTTCGATGTCCAGCGCAGCCGCGACGGCGTCCTGGTGGTGACCCACGACGACGAGGTAAAGGGGCGCGCGGTAGCGGACCTGATGGCCGAGGAGCTCGAGCGCCGGGTGCCCGGACTGCCGCGCCTCGAGGCCCTCTTCGGCCTCCTGCGCGACTACCCGGGCACGCTCGTCAACCTGGAGATCAAGGCGTCTGGGGCGCGCACGCGCGGGCTCGAACGCGGCGTGGTGCGGGCGGTGCGTGACTCGGGGCTGTCCGACCGCGTGCTGGTGTCGAGCTTCAATCCGCTGTCGCTGGCCCGGGTGCGCCTGCTGGCCCCGGAGCTGCGCACGGCGCTGCTCTACCACCCCGGGGCGCCCGCGTGGCTCCGCTCGGGCGCGCTGGCGGGCTGGCTGCACGTCGACGCCATCCACCCCCACCACAGCCAGGTCACCGCCGGGCTGGTGGTGCGGGCGCACGGCCGCGGCCTGCTGGTCAACACCTGGACGGTGAACGACGCCCTGGAGGTGCGCCGGCTGCTGGCGCTGCGCGTGGACGCTATCATGGGCGACGATCCCGCCGCGCTGCGCCGGGCCGCTCTGGGAGGCTAGGCCATGGAACCGAGATTCAAGCTGATCAGCTCCAACAACTTCGAGCTCTTCGAGGAACGCCTCAACGAGTTCATCGCCTCGCTGGACCGTGACGACGTGATCGTCGACGTCAAGTTCTCCACCGCCGCCCTGTCCTCCACCGTGGAGTTCAGCGCCCTGGTGCACTACCACAGGACGGAGTCCTGGGAAGCGTGAGGCCCGGTCCGGACGGCGCGCATCGTTGGTTCCTTCATACCCGGCCACCGGGTGCCGGGGTAGACTGACCTGATGTCGACGACGCTGGTTGTTGTCGTAGACGACGAACCGGGCATGCTCAAGGTCACCGAGGTGAGTCTGACCGGCGCCGGCTACGCCGTTCTCACCTTCGATACGCCCTTCGAGGCCCTGGAGGAGTTGCAGGAGGGGCTGCGACCCGACGTCATCGTGTCCGACATCTCCATGCCCGGCATGGACGGCTTCGAGTTCTACTCCAAAGTGCGCAGCATCGGCGAGCTACGGGCCGTGCCCTTCCTGTTCCTGACCGCGCTCGAGGACCGGGGCTCGATGCGCAAGGGGATGGCGCTTGGCGCGGACGACTACCTCACCAAGCCCTTCGCCAAGGCGGAGTTGATCGAGGCCGTCGAGGTCCGCCTGAAACGCATCGCGGAGTTGCGGCAACCGCTCGAGGGGACCGTCACCGCCAAGGGCTTCGGCCACCCCGTCATCACGCGCGACGGCGAGCGCCTCGACTGGGATTCGCTCAAGGCGCTGGAGTTGCTGTTCTACCTGCTGGAGCACCGCTCGGGCGTGACGACCTTCGAGGTGGCCGAGGCGCTGTGGCCCGGCAAGACCGAGTCCAAGGCCTCCAGCAGCTTTCACACCACGCTCTACCGGCTGCGCAAGGTGATGGGTGGCGAGCTGGTCGAGTCGGCCAACCGCCGGTACTACCTGCACAGCAAGTTCACCATCGAATACGACGTCGACGAGTACCGCAAGCTCGCGCAGCAGGCCCGCGAAGCCGGGTCGCTACGCGACGACAGCGCGGCGGCGAGGCTCTACCAGGGGCATTTCCTGTCCGGATTCGACTCGGGCTGGATCGAGACCATTCGCCTGAACCTGCAGGCGGAGCACCTCACCCTCCTGCAGGCCGCGGCGGAGCGCGCCCAGGAGGCCGGCGACCTCAACCACGCCACCGCCCTGTACCAGCAGATGACGGAGCACGAGCCCTACAGTGAGATCGCCTGGGAGGGGCTCGCCACGGTATGGGAGGAGCGCGGCGAGCGCGGCAAGGCCAACGACGCCCGCGATCGCTTCGAGCGACTCATGACCGAAGGCTGAACCGCTCCGGGCCGCGCTGCTGGCGCCCCCTGCGGTACACTGCCGCATTCCTAGGTCCACGGATGCGCGCGCCGTGGCGCCGCACCCCCGGGCGAGGGCCCGGGGCCACGCGGCCGGCAGCGCGGAGCAAGCGGGAGGGTCCTCATGTTCGGCATCGATCTCAAGGGAAAGAACGCCCTCGTCATGGGCGTCACCAACCAGCGTTCGCTGGCGTGGGCGCTGGCACAGCCGCTGGCCCAGGCCGGCGCACGCCTCGCCTTCAGCTACCAGGGGGAGCGCCTCCGCCCCGCTTTGGAGAAGCTCACGGCCGACATGGAGTCGCCGCTGCTGGTCGAGTGCGACGTCACCGACGACGCCCAGCTCGACGCCCTGTTCGCCACCCTGGGGCGCGAGTTCGGTCATCTCGATTACGTGGTGCACGCCCTGGCGTTCGCGCCGCAGGAGACCTTCGACCGCCCGTTCGTGGAGGTCGCCCGTGCGGATTGGGCCACGGCCATGGACGTCTCCGCCTACTCGCTGGTGGCCGTCGCCAACCGCGCGCGGGCGTTGATGCCGGGCGCCGGCAGCATCGTCACGCTGAGCTACCTGGCCGCGGAGCGCGTGGTGCCGCACTACAACATGATGGGCGTCGCCAAGGCCGCGTTGGAGGCGAGCGTTCGCTACCTCGCCTTCGATCTGGGGCCCGAGAACATCCGCGTCAACGCCATCTCGGCCGGTCCGGTGCGCACCGTGGCGGCCCGCTCGATCGCGGGCTTCGGGGACCTGTATGCGCAGGCCGGCACCATGAGCATGCTCAAGCGCAACATCACCCACGAGGAGGTCGGCGGCCTGGGCCTCTCGTTGCTGGCCGAGCCGCTCGGCGGGGGCATCACAGGGGAGACGGTGTACGTCGATGCGGGCTTCCACGCGATCGGGATGTTCCTGCCCGAGGGGTCCGAGGGCTGAGGCGCGCGCAGGGAAGCCGGTATACTCGCCGCATGACGGTTCTTCACAGCTGGACCGGGGCCCTCGGTCGATGGTGGCTCGTCGCGAGCTGACGCCCACCCTCACGTGCCGCCGTACCGGCGGCCCGCCCCGCCCCGAAGTGGAGCCCACGCCGTGCCCTTCCCCACCCGATCCGAAGCCCGCATCCGCCCTGTCTACCGGGAGGTGCTGGCCGACCTAGAGACCCCCCTCACCGCCTACCTGAAGGTGGCGGGGCACCCGTCATTCCTGCTCGAGAGCGTCGAGCAGGGGGAGCGCGTGGCCCGCTACTCCTTCATCGGCAGCGGCCAGCGGCGCCGCATCGAGGCCCGCGGCGACCGTGTGACGCTCAGTGGTCCGGCGGGGAGCCAGTCTCTCGACGGCGGCGATCCGCTGCGCGCCCTGTGGGACATGGTCGTGCGCCCCTTCGCGCCCGCGGCCGAGTTGCCGCCGTTCTGGGCGGGCGCGGTGGGGTACGCCAGTTACGACCTCATCCGCCGCTACGAGGAGGTGCCGGACGCCAACCCGGACGGGCTGGGGGTGCCGGATCTGTTGTTCGTCGAGCCGGAGGTGCTGGTCATCTTCGACCACCTGCGGCGGCGCCTGTACATCGTGGCGCCGGCGGAGGACGGCAACCCGGCGGACGAGGCCCGCGCGCGTGGACTGGTGGACGCCACCTACGCGCGGCTGCGCGGCCCGCTCCCCGGCGTGCCGGGCGACCGCGCTGGCAGGCAGGCGGACTTCGTCAGCAACTTCACGCGCGAGGGCTTCATGCGGGCCGTGCAGCGCGCGGTGGAGTACATCCGGGCGGGAGACATCTTCCAGGTGGTGCCGAGCCAGCGCCTGACGGCCGATCAGGGCGTGCACCCCTTCGCGATCTATCGCGCGCTGCGCTCCATCAACCCTAGCCCGTACCTGGGCTACCTAGACCTAGGGCCCGTGACGCTGGTGTCCAGCAGCCCCGAGAGCCTGGTGCGCTCCGACGGCCTCGAGCACGTCGAGACGCTCCCCATCGCCGGCACCAGGCCGCGAGGCGCCACCCCGGAGGAGGACGCCGCGCTCGCCGAGGAGTTGCTTGGGGACGCCAAGGAGCGGGCCGAGCACGTCATGCTCGTCGACCTGGGGCGCAACGACCTCGGGCGCGTGTGCCGCTACGGCAGCGTGAAGGTCACCGACCTCATGCGCATCGAGCGCTACTCGCACGTCATGCACATCGTCTCGACCGTGGAGGGGAGGCTGGCGCCCGGTCGCACGCCGCTCGACGCGCTGGCCTCCACGCTGCCGATGGGTACGGCGTCCGGGGCGCCGAAGATCCGTGCCATGGAGATCATCGACGAGCTCGAGCCCGTCCGTAGGGGCCCCTACGCCGGTGCCTTCGGGTACCTGGCGGTATCGGGCGCCATGGATATGGCCCTGACGCTGCGCACCGTGGTGGTCACGGGCGGCAAGCTGCACCTGCAGGCGGGTTGCGGCGTGGTGGCGGACAGCGATCCGGCCGCCGAGTGGCAGGAGTCGATCAACAAGCTCGCGGCCCTGCGGCGCGCGGTGGACATGGCCACGGAGGGGCTCGGGTGAGCGCCGCGGCTCGGTCGCCGCGCATCCTGGTCGTCGACAATTACGACTCCTTCACCTACAACCTGGTGCAGTACCTCGGCGAGCTGGGCGCGGAACCGGTGGTGTGGCGCAACGACGCCTTCGAGCTCACCGACATCGCCACCCTGGCGCCGGACGGCATGGTGGTGTCGCCGGGACCGTGTACGCCCTTCGAGGCCGGCCACTCCATCGAGGTCGTGCGCGTGTTCGGCCCGCGCCTCCCCACGCTCGGCGTGTGTCTCGGCCACCAGGCCATCGGAGCGGCCTTCGGGGCCCGCGTGGTGCCGGCGCGCCGCCTGATGCACGGCAAGACCAGCGCCATACGCCACGACGGCAGCGGCATCCTCGCGGGCCTGCCGTCGCCGTTCACGGCCACCCGCTACCACTCGTTGGTGGTCGAGGATCTCCCCGACGAGCTGATCCCGAACGCCTGGGCCGACGAGGCCGACGGCGCCGTGCTCATGGGCGTGCGACACCGGGACCACCCTGTGTGGGGGGTCCAGTTCCACCCCGAGAGCATCCTCACCGACGTCGGCCACGCCATGCTCCGCACCTTCCTGGAGCGCTGCGGCGGGCCTGCGTGAGCCCGGCGGCGATCCCACCGTCCGCCGCCGGAGCGCGCGGCGTCGCGCCGGCGGGCACGGCCCCCGACCTCAGCGTGGTCACGGTCACGCACGGTCGCCGGGCGCTGGTGCTGCGCAAGGCCGAGGCCCTCGCCCGCCAGACGCTTGCGCCGGAGCGGTTCGAGTGGCGCGTGCTGGCCAACGGCGATGCCGCCGCGGCGGCGGCCCTCCAGGCGTTGCGCACGCCCTTCGCGACGGTGGTTATGGAGAGCGCAGCGAACCTGCCCATCGCGGCGGCACGCAACCGCGCGGCGGCCGGCGCCCGCGCGCCGCTGCTGCTGATGAGCGATGACGACTGTCTGCCGGGCCCGACCTGCCTCGAGGCCCACGTCGGGGCGCACCGCTTGGCGCCGGGGAGCGTGGTGGTGGGCGCCCTGAGGCTGCCGGACGAGCTGCGGCAGGGCGCGCGGATCGAACCCTTCGAGCGGCCCGCCGCCGTGGCGGGTCGCGCGCTGTGGATCAACGCCACCGGGGCCAACACCAGCGTGCCGCGCGCCGTCTTCGAGCGACTGGGGGGCTACGACGAGACCTTCGTCGAGTACGGCGGTGAGGATCCGGAGCTCGCCTGGCGCCTGCGCGGCGAGGGCCTGCGCTTCCGCCACCTGCCCAGCGCCTGGGCATACCACGTCGGACGCGTGCTGGACGACGACCGCAAGGCCTTTCTGGCCGGGCGCGCGCACTACCGCATCTACCGCCGCTACCGCTCCGCGGAGGTGGGGTGGTTGCTCGGAGTGCACCCGCTGTCGCTGGCCCTGAAGCGCGCGTGGTGGGGCGGACCGTGGCGACGCTGGCTACCCTCCGAGCTGCGGGCCTACGAGACGTCCTATCTGGAGGGAGCGTTGGCGGAGCGCCGCGCAGCCACCACACCCGGCGACGAGAGAGGTGACGCATGAGCCAATCGTTCGACATCGCAGCCATCCTGGAGGCCGTCTTCCGCGGCGAGGACCTCTCCCGGCAACAGGCGCGCGACGTGATGGGCCGCCTGATGGACGGGCGTCTGTCGCAGATGCAGGCCGCCGCGCTGCTCGCCGCGCTCCGCACGCGTGGCGAGACGGTCGACGAGATCGTCGGCTTCGCGGAGGCGATGCGCGCTCGTGCGGTGCACGTGCCCACGGCGGTCGACGGGCCGCTGCTGGACACCTGCGGCACGGGCGGCACGGGCATCGACACCATCAACATCAGCACCACCGCCATGTTCGTGGTGGCGGCGGCCGGCGTGCGGGTGGCCAAGCACGGCAACCGGGGCGTCACGCGGCGCTCGGGCTCCGCGGACGTGTTGATGGCGCTCGGGGCGGATCTCGATCAGAGCCCCGAGCGCCTCGCCGAGAGCATCGAACGCATCGGCCTGGCCTTCATCTATGCGCGCAACTACCACCCGGCGATGCGCTTCGTGGCCCCCATCCGGGCGGATCTGCGCGCCCGCACCATCTTCAACAACCTCGGACCGCTGACCAACCCGGCGGGCGCCAACCGGCAGCTCATGGGGGTCTTCGATCCGGAGCTGACCGATACCCTGGCGCAGGTTCTGCACGGGCTCGGGGTGGAGCGGGCGCTGGTCGTGCACGGCGACCGCATCGACGATGTCACGGTCACCGGTCCGTCGAAGATCACGGAGCTCAGTGCGGACGGCAGCAGACGCACCTACGTGGTGACGCCGGAGCAGGTCGGGCTGCCACGCACCACGCTGGCGGAGCTCGCCGGCGGCGACGCCGAGGCGAATGCCGCGGACCTGCGAGGCGTCCTCGAGGGCAGCGTCGCGGGGGGCAAGCGCGACGTGGTGCTGTTCAGCGCGGGCGCGTCGCTCTATCTGGCGGATGCGGCGCCGGACATCGCGGGCGGGGTGGCCAAGGCGCGTGCCCTGCTCGACGACGGCGCGGCCCTGGAGAAGCTCGAGGCCTACCTGGCGTTCACGCGGCAGGGCTGAGGACTCGCGGCGTCGCGGCGATCGTCGCGCGGAACCCGGTTCGGCGGTGGCGAAGCGCGCCACGATGGGCGCAACGGCGGCGGCCGGCCGGCGGCGGGGTCGGGGTCGACAAGGCCGGGTCGCCGCAGCCACGGCGGGCGGCCGCGACGGCGCTCCCCGGGACCCGCGGTCGCGTATACTCCATCCGATTGCCGAGAGCATGCGTCACAATGGGGTGACGCCGGGCGCTCCGCGCCGGCGGGACGCGCGCAGCGGCGCCGGATCGAACCGACGGCGGCAGGGGCGTGAAGGAGTTGCGATGGCTGACAAGACGGTAGGCACCACGACGGTCAAGACCGGATTCGCCGAGATGTTCAAGGGCGGCGTGATCATGGACGTGGTCACGCCCGAGCAGGCGCGCATCGCCGAGGACGCCGGCGCGACGGCGGTCATGGCGCTCGAGCGCGTGCCGGCCGACATCCGCTCCCAGGGCGGCGTGGCGCGCATGAGCGACCCGGACATGATCGAGAAGATCATCGACACCGTCTCCATCCCGGTGATGGCCAAGGTCCGCATCGGGCACTTCGTGGAGGCGCAGATCCTCCAGGCACTCGGCGTGGACTTCGTCGACGAGTCGGAGGTGCTCACCCCCGCGGACGAGGCCTACCACATCGACAAGCACGCCTTCACCGTCCCCTTCGTGTGTGGGGCCACCACCATCGGCGAGGCGCTCCGGCGCATCGGCGAGGGCGCGGCCATGATCCGCACCAAGGGGGAGGCCGGCACCGGTAACGTGGTGGAGGCGGTCCGCCATGCGCGAAACGTGGTGGGCGAGATCCGGGCCATCCAGGCCATGGCGCCCGAGCAACTGATGAGCTACGCCAAGGACCACGGGGCCCCCGTGGACCTGGTCCGCTACGTGCACGAGCACGGCAAGCTGCCCGTGGTGAACTTCGCCGCGGGCGGCGTGGCCACGCCCGCCGACGCCGCGCTGATGATGCAGCTCGGTCTCGACGGCGTGTTCGTGGGTTCCGGCATCTTCAAGTCCGCCTCCCAGGAGAGCGACGAGGGCAAGCGCGAGCAGGCGTGGCTGCGGCGCGCCGAGGCGATCGTGAAGGCGGTCACGCACTACAACGACCCGCAGATCCTGGCGGACGTGTCACGCAATCTCGGCGAGGCCATGGTGGGCATCAACCTCGACACCCTGCGCGAGGACGAGCTGCTCGCGACGCGGGGCTGGTAACCGCGGCCGCGCCGACCCTGAGCGCCGGTGCACCGACGGCCGACGGTGCCCTGGCCGCTCCCGACGGCCGTCGGCGTAGCCCGGCGCGGCGGCCCCGGGGGCGGGCGCGGCGCGTTCACCCGTGCTCATGCGGGGCCCTGATACCATGACTCGCGTGAAGATCGGCCAGGGGGTATTCCTGCTGGTGTTGGCGGCCGTGTTGTCGATGGCCGCCCTGTTGGCGTCCTCCGCGGTGCTGTGGTCGCAGCAACTACCGTCGCTCAACGGGCTCGACGCCCTCGAATTCACCTCCACGTCGGAGGTGTACGCCCGCGACGGGACCACCCGCATCGGCGCCATCGTTCCCGCGGTCGGCAAGGACAAGGAACCCACCAACCGTATCCCGGTGAGCCTCGACGAGGTCTCACCCGCGGCCCTCGAGGCCATCGTGGCGTACGAGGACGACCAGTTCTTCCGGCACTACGGGTTCGACCTGCCGGGCATCGCCAAGGCCACCTACGAGGAGTTCTTCGGCAGCTCACAGCGCGGCGGCTCCACCATCACCACCCAGGTCATCAAGAACACCTTGCTGCAGGACGTCAAGAGCGAGCGCACGCTGGAGCGCAAGGCCAAGGAGATCATGCTGGCCATCGAGCTCGAGCGCCGCCTGACCAAGACCGAGATCCTGCAGCGCTACATCAACGTGGTGTTCTGGGGCGGCAACGTCTACGGCATACGCGCCGCGGCCCAGACGTACTTCGGCAAGGATCCCATCGAGCTCAACCTGGCCGAGGGGCTCTACCTGGCGCGGCTGATCCCCGCGCCGAATCCGCGGCACGACGACTTCGCCGGTACCCGCAAGAGCATGCGCGACGTGCTGGCGAAGATGGTGCGCCAGGGCGTGATCAGCCAGGACGTGGCGGATCGCACCTGGCACTACCCGCTCGAGCCGCGCGGCTGGAAGGTGACCTACGACGCGAACGGGGACGTCGTCGACGCCCAGCGCACAGGCGAGGACGTGCTGGTGCAGTCCAGCGTCAGCTCCTCGCTCTCCAAGGGGGTGCTGCTGGCGGTGCGCAACTGGCTCACCGACCGCTACGGCGAGAGCGTGGTCTTCGGGCGGGGCGGTCTCAAGGTCATCACCACCATCGACGAACAGATGCAGAAGGCCGCCAACCAGGCGAGCCTGCGGGGCGAGGTGCCGGACGGCGCCCAGATGGCCATCGTGGGGATCGACCCCAGCACCGGCGCGGTGCTCGCCATGGTGGGGCAGAAGCTGCAGGCCGGCGTGCCACCGCAGGACTTCAACCGCGCCATCCAGGCCCACCGCCAGCCGGGTTCCTCCTTCAAGCCGGTGGTGTACGGCACCGGCGTCGAGCAGGGGGGGTTGTCCGAGGCCACCGTGCTGGTCGACGAGGCCACCACCTTCAAGCAGCGCGGGCAGGCGGACTACACGCCGGAGAACTGGGACCACAGCTACGACGGCTACCAGACCGTGCGCCTCAACCTCGATCGCAGCCGCAACATCCCGGCGGTCAAGGCGCTCGAGGCCGCGACGCCCGAGGCCGTGGCCGAGAAGGCGCGGGAGCTGGGGTACGACGTCAAGCCGTACTTCTCGATGGCCCTCGGCAGCTTCGAGGTCACGCCGCTGCAGCACGCCGCGGGATTGGCGGCCTTCGCCAACGACGGGGTCTACACCGAGCCCTACTACATCGAACGCGTCGAGGACGCCGACGGCAACGTGCTCTTCCAGGCGCAGCCGCGGCGCAGCCGGGTGTGGAGCGAGCAGACCGCCTACATCATGCTCGACCTGCTCCACGGCAATGTCATCGATCGCGACCCCGCCTACGGGTTGTCGTGGCGCGCCCAGCTCGCGGGGCGCTGGACCGCTGGCAAGACCGGCACCACCAACGACGAGCGCGACATCTGGTTCGTGGGCATGACGCCCGGCCTGGTGGGCGCGGTGTGGATCGGCTATGACGACAACAAGAACCTCCCCAGCAACATGACCTACGCTGACGGCCACACGGAGATCGTCACCAGCTCGCGGCAGCCGATCTACGTCTGGACGGACTTCGCGGAGAACGCGCTGCGTGGGCACTCCTCCAACGCAGACGGCTTCGCGGTGCCCGATGGCATCGACTTCCAGCGCATCAACCTCAAGACCGGGGCGCTCGACCCCCAGGGCACCCTGTCCGCCTTCAAGAGCACCACCGACCTCAGCGCGCAGGGCTTCATGCCGGAGGTGACGCTGCAGCTCCCGATCGACAAACGCACCGGCAAGCGCGCCACCGTCGATACCCCGCCGGACCAGATCGAGATCAAGGACATCGATCCCAAGGACATCCAGCAGTACCTGCCGCCCACGGCGTCGGTGCCGACGCCCGGCGTCCGCTGAGCGTCGACCGGCCGCCCCCGGCCGGAAGGGAGCGAGCGTGGACAACGACACCCTGACGTCCGTCGCGGGGATCCGCGTGGGCCACTGGACGGATGCGCGGGCGCGCACCGGTTGCACCGTGGTGCTCACGCCCGACGGCGGCTGCGTGGGTTCCGGGCTGGTGTTGGGGCCGGCACCCGGCTCCCGCGAGACGGCGCTGCTCGAGCCCGACAAGACGGTCGATCGCATCGATGCATTGCTGCTCACCGGCGGCAGCGCCTTCGGCCTGGCGGCCGCGGACGGCGTGATGGCCTTCCTGAGCACCCGGGATCGGGGCCTGCCGACGCCGTTCGCGCGGGTGCCGATCGTGCCCGCGGCGGCGCTGTTCGATCTCGGCGTCGGTGTCGCGGAGGTGCGGCCGGACGCGGCGGCGGGTCGGGCCGCCTGCGAGGCCGCCGCCTCGCCGGGCGGTGCGGCGGCCGTGACCCTGGGCCGCGTCGGAGCGGGCGCCGGGGCCACCGTGGGCAAGCTGGCGGGCTTCGAGCGCGCGGTCGCCAGCGGCCTCGGCAGCGCCGCCATGACGCTCCGTGGCGCGCGTGTGGCCGCGCTGGCGGTGAGCAACGCGGTGGGCAACCTCATCGACCCGCGGGATGGTTCCTTGGTGGCGGGTGTGGCCGGGCTCGGCGCGGTGGAGATCGCGGAGCTCTTCGCGCCGCCCCCCGGAGCCAACACCAGCCTCGTGGCCGTGGCCACCGACGCACCCATCGACAAGGCGCAGGCGCGTGCGCTGGCGCAGAGCGCCCACGTCGGCATCGCCCGCGTCACGCGACCGTCCCATACCGTGCATGACGGCGATACCGCCTTCGTGCTGAGCACCGCGCGCGGGCCATCGGTGCCGCTCGCGGCCCTGTCGGTGGCCGTGCAGGAGGTGGTGGCCGAGGCGTTACTGCGCGGCGCGCGGGAGGGTCGGGACGCGGCCGGAGCGCGGCCCGGCCGCTGAGCGGCGCGCGTGCCCTGCGTCGCGCCGGTGCCGCGATCGGGGGGAGCGGGCGTGCCACAATGGCGTCCGTGAACCCGCCCGTACGCAACAACCACGCCAGCGTCGGGGTGCTGGCCCTCCAGGGCGCCTTCCGCGAGCACCGCATGGCCCTCGAGAGGCTGGGTGCTCGGGTCGTCGAGGTCCGTCTGCCGCGTCACCTGGAGGGGCTCGACGGCGTCGTCATCCCCGGGGGCGAGTCCACCACCATGGCCAAGCTGATGCGGGACTACGGCCTGGACCGAGCGCTGGAGACGTTCCATCGCGGGGGCGGGGCATTGTGGGGCACGTGTGCGGGCGCCATCGCACTGGCGCGCGAGATCGTGGCGTTCCCGCACCAACCCCGCCTGGGCCTGATGGACATCACGGTGGCGCGCAACGACTACGGGCGCCAGGTCGCCTCCTTCGAGGCGGACCTCGCGATCGAGGGGATCGCGCACCCCTTCCACGCCGTGTTCATCCGGGCTCCGCGCATCTCCCGGGTCGGGCGGGCCGTGCGGGTGCTGGCGCGCTACGATGGCGACGTGGTGGCCGCCACCGAAGGACGGTTGATGGCGACCGTGTTTCACCCCGAACTACTGGGGGACGACGCCGTGCACGCCCTGTTCGTGGAGCGGGTGTGCCGGAGGGCAGTGCGCCCCCGCACCCTGACAGGAGACGCGACATGACCAACCTCTTCCACCTCGGCGCCGGTGGGCGCGCGCCCGATGTCGTCAACGCCGTCATCGAGGTCCCCTTCGGCAGCAGCAATAAGTACGAGTACGACCCGGAGCACGGCGTGTTCCGTCTCGATCGTGTGCTCTACAGTCCGATGCACTACCCGGGCGACTACGGCTTCATTCCCGGCACCCTGGCCGAGGACGGCGATCCGGTCGACGTGCTGGTGCTGATGACGCGGGCCACCTTCCCGGGCGCCGTCATCAACGCGCGCCCGCTGGGATTCCTGGAGATGAGCGACGAGAAGGGGCGGGACCAGAAGGTGCTGGCGGTGCCCGTGGACGACCCGCGCTACGACAGCAATCGCCACCTCGACACGGTGTCCCGGCACCGCCTGCGCGAGATCGAGCACTTCTTCACCATCTACAAGGAGCTCGAGGGCAAGCCCACGCACGTCGACGACTGGCACGGCATGGAGGAGACCCACGCGCTCATCCGCAGCGCCATGGAGGCGTACACCGCCGAACAGCGGGAGGACGGGGAGGCGGCCCCGGGCTGAGGGCTGACGCCAGGGCCACGTGGGCCACGCCACGGCGGCTCGGGCGCCGGCGCGCGGCGACCGGTCCGCCCGCCGGTCGAGGCGCGCGGGCCCGTCGTCCTCGCGGCGAATACGCGCGCGGCCGCGGCGCTACAGGCTGATCCCCGCGTTGTTCTTCTCGAGCGCCCGCTCCGCGCGGTACGAGCTCCGCACCAGCGGCCCCGAGACCACCTCGAGGAACCCCTTGGCGAGGCCGCGTTCGCGGTAGCGGAGGAAGTCGGCGGGGCTCACCCAGCGTTCCACCGGCAGGTGCGCCGCGCTCGGACGCAGGTACTGGCCCAGCGTGAGGATGTCCACACCCACTGCGCGCAGGTCGTCCATGGTCTCGAGGATCTCGTCGTCCGTCTCGCCCAGGCCCAGCATCAGGCTGGTCTTGGTGAGCACGTCGGGGCGCGCGCGCTTGGCGAAGGAGAGCACGTCGAGGGTGGTCTCGTAGCTGGCGCGCGGGTCGCGTACAGGGTGCGTCAGTCGCCGCACGGTCTCGACGTTCTGCGCGAACACCTCAACGCCGGCATCGAGCACCACCTGCACCGAGGCGTGCGACCCCTGGAAGTCCGGGGTCAGTGCCTCCACCGAGGTCGCTGGGGTGCGCGCCTTGATGGCGCGGACGCAGGCGGCGTAGTGTGCCGCCCCCCCGTCGGGCAGGTCGTCGCGGTCGACGGAGGTGAGGACCACGTAGCCCAGCCCCATCGCCTCCACCGATTGCGCGGCCAGCCGGGGCTCGTCCGGGTCGAGCAACCCCTTGGGGTTCCCCGTCGCCACCGCGCAGAAGCGGCATCCGCGGGTGCATACGCTGCCCATCAGCATGATGGTCGCCGTGCCCGCATTCCAGCACTCCGCCATGTTGGGGCAGCGCGCCTCCTCGCACACGGTGGCGAGGCGGTTGCCCGTGACGTTCCGCTTCATGTCCTGGTACTTGCCGCCCGACGGGAGGCGTACCTTGAGCCATTCGGGCTTCGAGCCCAACCCGCCGGCCTCCGCCTCGCGTGAACGCAGCCCCCCCTCGACGGACTTGATCTGCTTCTTGAACTCGCGCGAGTTGATCATCGCGTCACCTGTTCCGGCCGGATGGCACCGGCCACGCTGGTGGTCGTCGCATCCCCGTCCTGCCCGAACACGAACCGCATGGCCCGGACGACGCGCTCCTTGACGTCGTCCAGGCTCAGGTCGTCGCGCCCGGTGATCCTCTCGATGCTGGTCACGCCCTTGCCCTCGAGGCCGCAGGGGACGATGGTGTCGAAGTGGCTCAGGTCGGTGGTGACGTTCAGGGCGAAGCCGTGGAAGCTCACGTCGCGCTTGACGGCGACGCCGATGGCCACGACCTTGTCGTTGCCCACCCAGACACCGGCGTAGCCGGGGCTTCCGACCGCCCGGATGCCGTACTCCGCAAGCACCCGGACCATGGCGGCCTCGAGCGATCGCAGGAACTCCTGCACCCGGCGCCCCACCGGGAAGATGGGGTAGCCCACGAGCTGCCCGGGCCCGTGGTACGTCACGTCGCCGCCGCGCTCGACGTCGTGCAGCGTGAAACCCAGCTCCCGCAACCGGGCCTCCGGCACCCGCAGGTGCTCGCGGCCGCCCTTCTTGCCGAAGGTGACGACCGGCGGGTGCTCGACGAGCAACAGGGTGGGGGGGCGCTCGCCGGCCGCCACAGCGGCGTGGACGCGCTTCTGCTCCTCCCACGCCTGTGGGTAGGGCATGGTGCCGAGGTCGTGGACGACGAAAGGCGTCATGGTCCCGATTCTAGCAGCGGGGCCCGCGCGATCCGGGACGCCTGCGCTGCATCGGCACCGCAGCGGCGTCCGCACGGCTCACGGCACCAGCTTCAGCAGGCGACCACCACCGTAGTCGAGCACGAGCAACTCGCCGCCTTCGGTCTCGGCCATGCTCGAGACGTTGACGCCGCTGTCGAGCACGTGCTCCACACGCCAGCTAACGCCGTCGCCCCGACGCGCCGCCCACAACCGGCCGCTGCCGAAGTCCGAGAAGAGGTAGGCGCCCCGGAGCTGTGCGAGCGCCGTACCGCGGTAGACGTACCCTCCGGTGACGGAGTTGCCCCACGCACGGTCGTGCGGGTAGCTGACGATGGGGGGCGTCAGGCCGCTGCGGTCGCAGTCCCGCGCCGGGCGGTAGCAGTGATCGCCCTCCATGACGTTCCAGCCGTAGTTCACCCCGCCCGGCGTGCCCGCCGGCTGCAGATCGATCTCCTCGAAGGCATTCTGCCCCACGTCCGCGATGTAGAGGTCGCCGGTGGCGCGATCGAAGCTGAAGCGCCACGGGTTGCGCAGCCCGAAGGCCCACACCTCTGGGCGCCCCGCGGGGCTGTTCAGGAAGGGGTTGCCCGGCGCGGGTTCGGCGCCGTCCCCGGAGACGTCGAGGCGGAGGATGCTGCCCAGCAGGGTGGCCGGGCTCTGGCCGTTGCCCTGCGGGTCGCCGCCTGAGCCGCCATCGCCGAGCCCCCAGTAGAGCAGGCCGTCGGGACCGAAGGCGAGCTGCCCGCCGTTGTGGTTGGCGTAGGGTTGCCGCACCGTCATCAACACGCGTGCGGAGCCGGGGTCGGCCCGCACGGGATCCGCCGAACGGCGGTAGCGCGCCAGCGTGCCGGTGCCGTTGGTGTCGGTGTAGTAGACGTAGAAGCGGCCGCTGGCCGCGTAGTCGGGCGGGAACGCGAGGCCGAGGAGGCCCCGCTCCCCGCCGCTGCGGACGAGGTCGCGGATGTCGAGGAACGGGTCGGGCGCCAGCGCGCCACCCTCGACCACCCGGATGACGCCGGCCTGCTCCGCCACGTAGAGGCGACCGCCCAGCGCGGTCGCGGCCACGGGCTGGCGCAGACCGGTGAGCGTTGGCTCGAGCCGCTGCGCCCCGCCGGGGGTGGCCAGCGCCAGCGCCAGCGCGAACAGCACGGCTGCAAGGGTTGGGTGGGTGCGTCGCATACCGCAGGTTACGTTGCCCGGGCCTCGGACTCCGCCAGCAGGGCCACGGTCTCCGGGGGCAGCGAGCCGTCGGGCCGCAGGCGCGGCGTCGGTAACCCCAGAGCCGCGAGCCGCTCGGCGGCCGCGGGGTGGCCCCACCGGAGCGCCAGCGCGTTGCGCTCCTCGTCGCTCAGTCGCGGCGCGTCGTAGAAGCCGGCCGCCCGGCGCTGGCGCTGCGCCTCGAACAGGATCACGGCCGTGGCCACCGACACGTTCAGCGACTGCACCATGCCCAGCATGGGGATCACGATGTGCGCGTCCGCCGCCGCGGCCGCGGTGGCACTGACGCCGGAGCGCTCGTTGCCGAGCACGATGCAGGTAGGGCGGGTGTAGTCGGCGTCGCGATAGTCCACCGCGTCGTGCGAGAGGTGCGCGGCGAGCACCTGCATGCCGACCATACGCAGGTCCGCCAGCGCTCCGCCGAGGGTGTCGTGCACGCGCACCCCCACCCACTTCTCGGCCGAGGCGCTGGTCGCGTTGTAGGTCGGCACGCCGCCGGTCGGACGCACGGCGTGGACCACGCCGATGCCGACCGCGTCGCATGAGCGCAGCATGGCCGAGAGGTTGTGCGGTTTGTATACGTCCTCGGCGAGCACCGTCAGGTCGGGTTGGCGGCGCGCCAGCACGGCCTGGACGCGGCGGTAGCGGCGAGGAGTCATGCCCGAGGATACCGGCTGGCGCGGGTCCGGGCGCGCCGCCGCGACGCGGCGTTGGGCGCCGTCGGGGACGAGCGAATGTTGACACCCTCCGCGGCGGCGACGTATCATCCTCGGTGCGCTCGGCGGACCCAAGGGCCCGCCCCGGCCGCCGCGCCGAGGTGGCGGAATTGGTAGACGCGCTAGCTTGAGGGGCTAGTGACCGCATAGGTCGTAGGGGTTCAAGTCCCCTCCTCGGCACCACCATCGCCGGACCGGTCCCCCCACCGGTCCGGCGCTCCTCAATCCGCTGATCGGTAAGCGTTCCGTCACCGCCCGCGTGGCACGCTAAGGCCGTGTCGAGGCCACGCATCCACCCTGCCATCGAGGACCGCGCGGAACGGCTGCACTGGCGTAGCCACGTGCGGATCCTGGGCGCGGGGATGGCCGTATACCTGGCCGAGCTGCTCGCCTACGCGCTGTACGACGCCGGCTACGGGGGCGACCTGCCGTTGCGCATGGTGCTGCTCGCCCTGGGACTGGTGCTGTTGGGCCGGCTGGTGGTGCGGCGCCGTGTCGAGCGGTGCTGGGAGGTCCTCGGCTTCGCCGCGATCGGCGCCGCCTTCCTGCTCCGCCTGATCCTCAGCGCGTACGCCCTCGGCCTGAGTGCGGCGGTCTTGCTCGACGCAGGGTTGTGGATGTACCTCGTCTACCTCTACGCCTTCTACATCTTCGCGCCGCGCGCGGCCCTGCTGTACGCGTCGACGGCGTTGGTGGCCTCCGCGGCGGCGCTGTTGCCGTTGGCGGTCGGGTCGTGGGGGGCGGCGCCCGGTGCGCTGTGGGCCTTGCTCCAGTTCGAGGCAGGGGGCGTCGTGGGGATCGTCTTGGCGCACGGCCTGTCGAGCTGGAAGGTCGCGCTGGGTAGCGCCCAGCGTCGGGCCGAGGACGCGCAGCGTGACGCACTCACGGACGTGCTCACGCGGCTGCCCAATCGGCGTGCGCTGGACTTCGCGCTCTCCCGGGAGATCGCAGGCGCCCGGCGCGGCCGTTCCCCGTTCGCCCTGTTGCTGTTCGACATCGACCACTTCAAGCGGCTCAACGACGACCTCGGGCATCGCGCTGGGGACACGGCGTTGGCCGGGCTCGCGGGCCTGCTGCAAGGGGCGCTGCGCGAGGAGGACGTCGTGGGTCGGTGGGGCGGCGACGAGTTCGTCGCCCTGGCGCCCGGCACCGACGGCGGGGCCGCGATGGCGCTGGCCGAGCGCGTGCGGCTGGCCGTGGCCGGGTACGCGTGGACCAGCGGCGGCCTGACGGTCAGCGTGGGCGTCGCGCTCTATCACCCGGGGGACGGCGCCGAGACGATGCTGGCGAGGGCCGACCGCGGCCTGTACCGCTCGAAGGACGGGGGCCGCAATTGCTGCACGCTGGAGGCCGAGTAGGGGGGCCGCACCGGTGGGGGGACGTGGCGGCTCGGGCAACGGCCGGGGGCTCCCGGCCGGCCAGGGAGGCGCGTGATAGCCTGGGCCGTGGCCGCCGGAAGCTTTCCGTTCGCTCGCTACCGCGCCGGCCAACGCGAGGCGTTGGATGCCGCGCGTGACGCCTTCGCGGAGGGGAAGCGGTTCGTGGTGGTGGAGGCGCCGACCGGTGCCGGCAAGTCCGCCATCGCCGTGGCGCTGGCGCGTGAGGCGTCCGCTGCCTACATCTTGACGGCACAGAAGATCCTCCAGGACCAGTACACCCGAGACTTCCCGGACCTCGCCCTGATGAAGGGCCGTGCGAACTACCGCTGCCTGGTGGCCGACACGCATGCCGCCGCCGCGCCGTGCCTGGTGGGGCAGCGGTTCCCCGCCTGTGAGGACTGCCCCTACTTCGTGGCCAAGGACGCGGCCATGGCCGCGTCCGGCGTCGCGATGAACTACGCGTACTTCCTTGCGGAGCTCAACTACGCCGGCGGCTTCGGGGATCGCAGCCTGCTCGTGCTGGACGAGGCGCACAACGCCGAGGCGGCCCTCATGGGGTTCGTGCAGGTCACCCTGGGGGAGGGCACGCTCGCCCGCGTGGGCATCGAACGGCGCTTACCGCCCCCCCTGGGGGACGAGGGCTACTTCGATTTCGCGGAGGACCTGGTGCCGGAACTGCTCGCGCGCGGTCGTCAGCTCGAGGGCGAGCTCCGTGCCGGCGGCATCTCGGAGAGCGCCGCCGTGTCGCGCTTGCAGGCCAAGCAGTGGCTCGACGGGCAGCTCGGGCGGCTCGAGATGATGGTCAACAGCCGGGACCAGGACGGTGTGGACTGGGTGGTGGAGCGCCGCAGGCTCGACTCAGGCGAGTCGGTCACGTTCAAGCCGGTCGAGGTGGCTCCCTTCGCCGAGCCGCTGCTGTTCCGTCACGCCGGGAGCGTGCTCATGCTGTCCGCCACCATCCTCGATCCCCCCACGTTCCTGCGTAGCCTGGGCGTCGACCCCGAGGAGGTCGCGGTGCTGCAGGTCCCGTCGACCTTCCCGCCGGAGCGACGGCCGCTGGTGCTTCGGCCGGCCGCGCGGCTGACGCGCCACTACCTGGAGCGCGAGATCCCCAGGTTGGTCGAGGCCATCGCCGAACTGTGCGCCCTGCACCCGGACGAGAAGGGGATCATCCACTCGCACTCGTACCGCATCGCTCAGGCCATCGAGCAGCGCCTCCCTCAGGAGCACGCCTGGCGCCTCGTCACCCACCACGACAGCAGCGAGCGCGACGCAGCGTTGCAGCGCCATCTCAGCAGCGACGCGCCCACCATCCTGCTCACGCCGAGCATGACCGAGGGCATCGATCTGGCGCAGGAGCTCTCGCGCTGGCAGGTGTTGTGCAAGATCCCCTACCCCTACCTCGGCGATCCGCAGGTCGCGCGCCGGATGGAGGCGGACAGGGGTTGGTACGACTGGCGGACCTGCCTGAGCGTTGTCCAGGCCTACGGCCGCAGCGTGCGGAGCGAGGACGACTACGCCGTCACGTACCTGTTGGACGCCGACTTCCCGAAGTTCCTGCGGCGCCAGCGCGAGCGCCTCCCCGCGTGGTTCCTGGAGGCCGTGCAGTCCTGAGCGCGGCGACCGGGGCCCGCTCCGGCCGGGCGCCGACACGGCGGAACGGCCGGCGATCGGTCAGAACGGGTGGCGATGGGTCAGAAGTGGTCCGCCTCCGTGACGAAGCTGGTGGTGCCCGCCGCCAGCGCCGCGATCGCCTCCAGCGCCTCCGGCTCGCCCGTCGCCCGGCCCGCTTGCAGCGCGGTTGCGGCGCTCCACCCTCCGGCCAACAGCAGGGTCAACGTAGCGACGTCGAGGCGCACCTCGGGCGCGTCCGCGCTGCGCTCGACGGTGGTGCCATTCCGACCGAGCCCCAGGCGGAAGGTGCCCTGATTCCAGGCGCAGAAGCCGTCGGTCAGGTGCACCGTCACCGCACGGGCGCGCGGCGTGGTGAAGGGCGCGAGCGCCGCCGCCAGGTCCACCAATCGGACCTGCAGGAGGTTCGTCCGCCGCCCGTGACGCGCTCCCCAGTCCAGTACCAGCGGATCGGCATCCGGCAGGTGCAGGCGCACGCTCTCCACCTGCCCCTGGAACGAACCCAGGAACGCCAGCAGCGCCTCGCGACCGGCGGGCGACCCGAACCCCAGGTCGCGCGTCTCCAGCCGCACACGCTCCCCCTCGGTGCCGTCGCCGCGGTGCCGCTCGAGCGTGAAGTAGGCGTAGGCGTCGTCCAGCAGATAGGCGTAGCGTGCCTCCGCCGCCCAGGGCGGATGGTGGAGGCGACCCCAATGATCCCGCGCGCCGTCGTCGCGGCTCAGGGCGAAGTGGTGGCGCGAGGCGTGAGCGCGGTGGAGCGCGCGCACACGCTCGCCGTCGCCCGCACCGATGGGTCGTGCCGGCGCGGGGGCCCCGCGGAAGAGGCGTTCGACGGGCAGCTCCAGCACGCGGCCGTTGGGTACGCTCTGGAATCCGAAGCGCGCGTAGAAGGCGGGGTCGAAGGGGTACTCCAGGCACCAACCGATGCCGGCCTCGTGCAGGCGCTGGAGACCGTCGGCGAGCAGTGCCCGCACCAGGCCGCGCCGACGCGCCTCGGGGGCACTGGCGACTGCGGCGAGACCGCCCGCCGGCACGCGGCGGTGGGCCACGAACACCTGCAACGGCAGCATGGTGGCGCAGGCGGCGAGCCGGCCGTCCTGCACGACGCTACGCGTGTGCGGCAGGGCTCCACGCAGGCGGGCCAGGTCGTCCGCATCGGGCGGGCCGCCGCCGAATGCCAGGGCCCGCAGCCGCGCCCATGCCTCGAGGTGCGAGCCGTCCAGCGCCACCACTTCGGCGGGTCCGGCCGCGGCCACGCGCCTAGGCGCCGGCATCGAAGGGCAGGTACATGGGCCGCTCGGCGTTGGTCCGCAGCACCATGGTGGTCTCCGTGCGCTCGACACCCTCGAGCATGAACAACCGGTCGAGGAAGCCGTCGAGCGCCTGGGTGCTGGCGACGCGTACCTTGGCGATGTAGGCGTACGTGCCCGCCACGGCGTGCAGCTCCTCGATCTCGGGGAGCTCCAAGAGGCGATCGACCAACCGTTGCGCGGACTTCCGGGGCTGCGGGGAGATGGCCACGAAGGCGCAGATGGGGAGCCCCACGCGCTCCGGATGGAGCTCCGCCCGGTACCCTTGGATCACGCCCGCGGCCTCCAGCTTGCGTATGCGCTCCCCGACGGCGGGTGCGGAGAGCCCCACGGCCTTCGCCACCGCGGCGTGCGAGGCCCGCCCGTCCTCACGCAGGATGTGCAGGATCTTCCGGTCGACGGTGTCGAAGTCCATGGCCGGCGCCAGCGTAGCATGGCCCGCCGGGGACGGCGTTCGTCGGGGCGCCCTGGTAGCATGAGCCGTGCGCATCCTGTTCATCGGCGACCTGTTCAGTACGCCGGGTCTGCGGGTCACGCAGGCCTACCTGGCGGAGCACCGCGACCGCTACGACTTCATCATCGCCAACGGGGAGAACCTCGCGGGCGGTTTCGGCATCACCCGCCGTCACTTCGACCAGCTCCGGGAGGCGGGGGTGGACGTCGTCACGCTGGGCAACCACGGCTGGGACCAGGCCGAGGCGATGGAGCTGGCGGAGGAGACCCCGCGCCTGATACGGCCCGCCAACTACCCACCGGGCACACCGGGGGTGGGTGCGGCCGTGTTCGAGGCCCGCAACGGCGAGCGCATCACGGTGGCGCAGGCACTGGGGCGGGTGTTCATGGAGGCTCTCGACGACCCCTTCCGGGCCCTGGATGCCGTGATGGAGGAGGTGCCGGCGGGACAGGCCGTGGTGGTGGACTTCCACGCCGAGGCGACCAGCGAGAAGAAGATCATGGGGTACCACCTCGCCGGCCGCGCGAGCGCTGTGCTCGGCACCCACACCCACGTGCAGACGGCGGACGAGACCATCGTGCGCGGCACCGCCTACCTCACCGACGTCGGCATGACCGGGGTGCAGGCGTCGTCGATCGGCATGGGGTTCGAGGAGGTGCACTACCGCTTCGTGCACCATCTGCCGCGGCGCTTCAGGCCGGCGGCGGGCCCGGCCACGCTGTGCGGGGTCGTGCTCGAGCTCGACGGCGGCCGCGCGCGCAGCATCGAGCGGCTGCAATGGGCCGGCCCCGAGGGGGCGGCGTGAGACCCGTCGGCGCACGGCACGGGGCGCGCCGGGGCGCAGGCGGGGTCGGTGCGCGGGTGGCGCACGCGGCCGGCGGCCGGCGGTCGCAGCGCCCCGCGGTATCATCGCCCGCGTGACAGGGGCACCCCATCCACGGAGACCGGACGATCGCGACGAGGCCTTCGCGCGCCTGAAGGGCGACGTCGACTTCCTCGGCACGGCGTTGGGCGATGTGCTGCGCGAGCTCGACGGCGTGCGCCTGTTCGATCTGGTGGAGAGCGTCCGGGCGGCCACCAAGGGGATCCGGGCGCCAACGCACGCCGAGCATTCCCGCCAGGCGGGCGCCGAGCTGCAGCGCATGCTGGCGCGGCAGGACCTCCCGACGGCGGAACGGCTCCTGCGCGCCTTCACCGTGTACTTCCAGCTCATCAACCTCGCCGAGGAGATCCACCGTGTGCGGGTCAACCGCCTCCGCGAGGCGCAGGCCAGCGAGGCCGCGCCGCGCCGCGAGTCGGTGGCGAGTGCCGTCAAGGCGCTGAGGGACCAGGGATGGTCCCGCGCCCAGGTACGCGCGTTCATGGAGAATCTCGACATCCAGCTCACGCTGACGGCACACCCCACCGAGGTGAAGCGCTACACCGTGCGGTTGAAGCTCGAGCGCATCGCCAACGCGTTGCGCACGCTCGGTGAGCGCGACCTGGCCCCACTCCAGGAGGAGGCGCTGCGGCGCGAGATCTACGCCGAGATCGCCACGTTGTGGCAGACGCGGGAGCTGTTCGACCAGAAGCCGACGGTGCTGGACGAGGTCAAGAGCGCGCTGTACTACTTCCGGCGTTCGCTGCTCGAGGCAGTGCCGCGGCTCATGCAGGACATGGAAGACGCGCTGGACAACTATTACGGCGCGGATCGCCGGCCCCCGTTGCCCCCGGTGGTGGGATTCCGCTCCTGGATCGGCGGCGACCGCGACGGCAACCCCTTCGTCACCCCCGAGATCACCCGCGAGGCCTATCGCCTGCACGCGCAGGTCGCGCTGGACGCCTACCGTCACGACGTCGACCTGTTGGTCCAGCGCCTCTCGCAGTGGGAGCCGCGCATCACCCTCACCAAGCCCTTCCGCGACGACCTGGCGGCGTTGGTGGCGCGCCACGGCGCTCCGTCTCGCTTCGCTGGCGAGCCCTACCGCCAGAAGCTGTCGTTCATGCACCGCTTCCTGGGTGACGAGGCGGCGGTCCTGCGGGCTGCCGATGCGGAGCCGGGCGGGGGCGGCTACCCCGGGGGAGCGGAGCGCTACGTGAGCGACCTCGGGCTCATCGAGGCCACCCTCGAGCAGGCCCAGGGCGGGCGCGCCGCGAGCGCCTTCGTTAGGCCGCCGTACTACCGGGCGCGCGCCTTCCGGTTCCACCTCGCACCCCTCGACCTGCGCGAGCACTCCTCCGTGCACGAGCGCGCCGTGGCCGACCTGCTGCGATACGCCGGCGTAGTGCCGGACTACGCCGCGCTCGGGGAGGAGGCCAGGGTGGCGCTGCTGGCCGCCGAACTCGCCTCGCCGCGGCCCCTGGCTCCCGGGGACGCGGAACTGGGGCCCGAGGCGGTCCGGGCGCTCGGCTTCCTGTCGGAGATCCGCCGGGCCCAGCGCCACTTCGGAGAGGGCTCTACGGGCGGCTACATCGTCAGCATGACCGAGGGTGCGTCGGATGTGCTCGAGGTCCTGGTGCTGGGCAAGCAGGCCGGCGTGCGCGCCATCGATGCGACCCCGCTGTTCGAGACGGAGGCCGACCTGCGGGCGGCACCCGCCGTGCTCGAACGCCTCCTGGCGCTGCCGGCGTACCGTGCCCATGTCGAGGAGCGCGGCATGCAGGAGGTGATGATCGGATACTCGGACTCCAACAAGGATGCCGGCTTCCTGGCCGCCAACTGGGCCTTGTACCGCGCCCAGGACGGCGTCGCCCGGGTATGTCGCGAGGCCGGGGTGCGCCTGCGGATCTTCCACGGCCGCGGGACCAGCATCGGGCGTGGAGGTGGACCGACCGGTCAGGCCATCCTGGCCCAACCCCCGGGAAGCCTCGGCGGACGCATGCGCATCACCGAGCAGGGGGAGGCCCTCGCCGACCGCTACGCCGATCCCGATCTCGCCCACCGGCACCTCGAGCAGGTGGTGCACGCGTTCATGCTCTCCTCAGCCCGCGATACCGGAGCGTTGCCCCCGCTGCCCGAGCGCTACGCCGAGGCTATGGAGCGCGCGGCCGGCGCCGCCAAGGCGTGCTACCGGGAGCTGCTGGAGAGCGAGGGATTTCTCGACTTCTATCACACGGTGACGCCGATCGAGGAGATCAGCCGGCTCGACATCGGGTCGCGCCCGGCTCGGCGGCGCGGCGAGAAGTCGCTTCAGAATCTGCGCGCCATCCCGTGGGTGTTCTCCTGGACGCAATGCCGTGCCAACCTCCCCGGCTGGTTCGGGTTGGGCAGCGGTCTAGCGGCGCTCCCCGACGGCTTGTCGGCCGAGATGGTGCGGGAGTGGCCGTTCTTCCGCACGCTGATCGATTTCGCCCAGATGAGCCTGGCCAAGGCCGATCTGGGCATCTTCGAGAGCTATCTGGCGCTGGTCCCCGGGGAGCTCCGCGAGCGCTTCTGGCCGGTCATCCGCGAGGAGTACGAGCGCAGCGTGGCGGAGGTGGAGCTGGCCACGGGCTCGAAGCTGCTGGACCACGACCCCACGCTGGCGCGCTCCATCGAACTGCGCAATCCCTACGTCGATCCCATCAGCTACCTGCAGGTGGAGTTGCTGCGCCGCCTGCGCTCCCTGCCCCCCGAGAGCCCCGATCGCGAGGGCCTGGAGTACGCCGTGCTGGTGTCCCTGCTGGGTATCTCCGCCGGGATGCGCAACACGGGCTGATGCCCGCCGTTCCCGCCCGCGGAGGCGCCACGGCGATCGGGCCGCGAGTGTGACCCCGTCATGCATGAAGGCGCGCTGAGGGTCTGGTATAACGCTCTCATGGCCTTCATGGCACCCACGCCTATCGTGACCCGCAACGGATGAGGAGTCACCCATGAACCTTCTGTTGAGCGGCGGCCCGGTGCTGCTGGCCATCGTGTTGGTGTCGGTCTACGCCGTCTACCTCTTCTTCGAGCGGTTCTTCAAGCTCTCGAGGGAGCGGCTCGACACCGACGCGCTCATGGGCCGCGTCAACGCCGCCGTCCGGGAGCGCGATCTGGAGCTGGCACTGGCGGCCTGCGAGCAGCACGGCGGGCCGGTAGCGCGCGTGCTGCAGGCCGCGCTGACCCGTCTTCCATACGGACGCCAGGCCGTGGAGGCCGCCTTCCAGGAGGCCTCGATCCAGGAGGAGCAGCGCCTGACGCGCGGGTTGCGTCCGCTGGCGACCATCGCCCAGATCGCCCCGCTGCTGGGGCTGTTGGGCACGGTCACCGGCATGATCCTGGCGTTCTCGGAGATCTCCCAGCAGGGTACCGGCAACCCCTCGGCCCTGGCGGACGGCATCGGCCAGGCCCTGGTCACGACCGCCGCGGGCCTCATCGTGGCCATCCCCACGCTCATCGGACAGAACTACCTCTCAAGCCGCGTAGATACGATCCTGGTGGAGATCGACCGCCGCCGCGAGGAACTGATGGGGAACGTGGTGCAGGCAGTCGCGAACCGCAAGGACGCTGGGCAGGCGCGCGCGGCCGAGGAGCCCGACGCGGCCGCCGTCCGTGGTGCCGCCACGGGCGCGTACGACGCGCGCGCCGCTTCCCGAGCCTGAGTCGCCATGGCCAGCCGACGCGGTCGCAGCCGCCTGCTCCCCTCCGCCACGCTCGACCTCACGCCGATGGTGGACGTGGTGTTCCTGCTGGTCATCTTCTTCATGGTCTCCACGACCTTCATCACCCTCGAGTCCGGCTTGCCTGTCGACCTTCCCGACGCCCAGACCTCCGTGGCGGAGCCCTCCTCGTTGCCCACGGTGACCATCACCAAGGAGCAGCAGATCTTCTTCGGCGGCACCGCCGTGGACGAGGCGTCGCTGCCGGAGCTGGTGCGCCAGGAGCTGGCGTCGAGCGGCTTCACCACCGTGGTGTTGCGGGCCGACAAGACGGTGCCGCACGGCATGGCGGTGCGGGTGATGGACCTCATCAAGCAGGCCGGCGCGAAGCGCATCGCCATCGCGACCGGCGGCTGAGGCGGGACCCATGGCGCCGGGCCGCGTGTGGAACGATCCCGACCGCCGGCGGGCACTGTTGATCTCGCTCACCGTGCACCTTACGATGCTGTTGCTGTTGGCGTTGTTCCTTAGCCTGCCCAAGCCGCAGAAGCTCGACAGCTACCTGGTGATCGACCTCGGCACCCCCGCCGAGGCGGACACCACCACCCGGGCCGCCACCGCGGAGGCCCCGGCGCCGCAGTCCCCGACGCCTCAGGTGGAGGCGCCCTCGGTCGGCGACCCGCAGGCGCGCAGTGCCCCGCAGACGCAGGCCGCGGCGGTCCAGCCGCAGCAGACCACGCAACAACCCCCCGCACCGGCGACGCCCGAGGCACGGGCGGCCGCACCGCAGGCCGAGACAGCCGTGCAGCCCGAGGCGCCGGTGCGACCGCCCACGCCGGCACCCCGTGAGCCCGTGAGCGCGACCGCGCCGCCGGTCGCACCCGCGGCACCGACCACGGCCACCACGCTGCCAGCGATCGACCCGGTGGAGCTCGCGCCTCGCGCGCTGGCCCCGTCGATCACCATTCCCGCGCCGGAGGCGCAGGCGCAGGTGCCGGACACGCGCACCCTGGCCACCACGCCGAGCGCACAGGTGGAGCCCGCCCGGCCCCTGGACGCCCCCGAGGCGCGCGCGGAGGTGGCGTCGGAGACCGCGCTAGCGGCGCCGGCGGCCCGGGCCGAGGTGGCGACCGCCCGCAACCTGAGCGCACCGGAGGCGCGCGCGGAGGTGCCCCGCGCCACCGCCCTGACGCCTCCCCAGGCCCAGGCCCAGGTGGCCGGTGCCCGCACCCTCGACGCCCCGCAGGCGGGCGCCGCGGTCGCCGCGCCCCGCAGCCTGGCCGCACCGCGCGCCAGCGCCAGCGCAGGCGTGGCGCGCTCGGTGGCCGTCGCGCCGCAGATCGCCGTCACGGCGCCCCGCGCCGTGCCCGTTCCCGGGGTGCGCGCCGAGGTCGCGGCCCCGGCCGCCGCCGCCGGGGCCCCGACCACGGAGGGTGCGGCACCGGGCAGCACCGCGGTGCAGGCCACACGGCCGGGCAACCGCCCCGTGGGCGGCAACGCCACCTCGCCCGGCCAGGCCGGAGGCGAACCGGTCGCCGCCGCGGCCGGACGCGGCCTAGCCGCTTCCCCGGACGGCAGCGGCGCCGGCTCGGGCGCCCCGCCCTCGCCTGTGCGTACCCCCTACACCGAGGAGCGCGATCGGCCCCTTTCCGTGCTGGTCGACAACGTCAACGGCTACCCGCAGACGGGTCTGCGCAACGCCAGCAGCATCGTCGAGATGCCGGTCGAGGGGGGCCTGACGCGGCTCATGTTGGTGTTCGATCGCGACGACCCCGGGCGCGTCGGGCCGGTGCGCAGCGCCCGCGACTATTTCGTTCGTCTCGCCCAGTCGATGGATGCGGTGCTGGTCCACGACGGTGGCTCGCCCGGTGCGATGGCCGCCATCCAGCGTGCGAAGGTGCCGACGCTCAACGCGTTCCGCGAAGGGGAGCTGTTCAGCCGCAGCGCCGAACGCTCGGCGCCGTACAACCTCTACAGCCAGGGGCAGGCCCTGCGACGGGCGGTCAACCGCCTGTTGCCGTCGCGCACCCGCGTGCTGAGTGGGACCTTCTTCCGGCCGGCGGAGGATGCGCCGACGGTCACCAGCGTGACGGTGCGATTCGGTGCGACGTACGAATCGGGGTTCCGATACTTCGCCAACCTCGATCGCTACCGTTGGGTCCGCAACGGGCAGGGCGCGAGCGACGCCGCCGGCGAGGACGTCACGGTGGATGCCGTGCTGGTCGGCAAGATCCTTGCGCGCCCGCTACCGGACGATCCCGAGGGCCGCCTCTACATCCCGCTCGAGGGTGGGCCCGCGACGCTGTACGTGCGTGGGCGGGCGGTGTCGGGTCACTGGGAGCTCGGCGACGGCATTCGCTTCCTCACGGACGACGGCGAGGCCGTCGACCTGGCACCCTTCCGCAGCTGGATCGTCCTGACCCCTACCTACGACGGGCGCGAGGAGCAGTAGCGCCTCAATCCGTGTCGCGGGCGACGACCTCGTCGAAGAACAGGCCCTGCATCCGCAATCGGTAGCGCTGGTCGCGGACGTCGATGTCGAGGTAGGCGTATTCGTCCTGGTAGCCGTTGGTGTCGAGCAGGATGGCGCGTCCCTGGGAGGCGATGTTGACCCCGCCCCTCACGGGCGTGTGGCCGTAGATACCGAGCTTGTAGCTGGTGCCCTCGAGGAAGTCGCGCTCCTCATAGATCCATCGGCGGCGGTTCTCGAGGTAGAAGCCGTTGTCGTAGGTGTTGTGCTCCTCCAGCGGGCCCACGTGCGCCAGGTGCAGGTCCTCGACGACGAGCTGGTGGGGCCAGGCTAGGATCCAGGCGCGGAGGTCCTCGTCGAGCTCCCCCCCGTAACCGACCTTCCACTCGAGGTGCGAGACGTCGTCCGTCCTCAGGGGGCCCTGCTCCGGGTGCACGGCGTTGAAGTCGTGGTTGCCCATGAGGATCACCATGCGCTCGCCGGGAAGGCGGTCTTGGAACCCCTTGACCTCGCGCAGGAAGCTCGCCTGGGCGCGCTCCGCGCGCTCCAGGTGGCGCGGGTTGTACTCGTCGTATCGGCGAACGTTGACCAAATCGGCGTAGCGCTCGCGGCTCTTGGCATGCACCAGGTCCCCGAGGAGTACGAGGCGCACGTCGTCCTGAAGCAGGGCGGGCGTGGGGCGCTTGCCCTCGTCCGCGAGCCCCGCCTGGCTCAGGATCCGCCAGAACTTCTCCGCTTGCATGTGGATGTCGCCGACCACCACTAGACGCACGCTTGGCCTCCGGCCGCCCGGCGGCCGGAGGTGCCCGGACGCTGGCGCACTGAGGCAACCCGCGCGCCGCGCGGCCGCCACCATTGTTGCACCGATGCGGTGGGGTGCGTCGCGTCCGGCACGGACGTACGGTTCAGCGGGAGGCCTGGGCCTGGAGGATCGGCAGCGGGTCGACGGGCTCGTTGTCGACTCGCACCTCGAAATGGAGGTGCGACCCGGTCGAGTGCCCCGTGCTGCCCACGCGCGCGATGACCTGGCCGGCCTCCACCACGTCGCCCGCCTTCACCAACAGCTTCGAAGCGTGCCCGTAGTAGTACTCGTTGTCCCCGACGGTGATGATCACGCAATTGCCGTATCCGCCGTTCCATCCGGCGAAGGTGACCGTGCCACCCACGGCGGCCTCGATAGGATCCCCCGTCTTGCCGTCGATGTCGAGGCCGGTGTGGAAGTTCGATCCGGCGACGGTGAGTCGCCTGTAGCCGAAACGGGAGGTGATCGGGCCGACGAGGGGCCATACCATCGCGGCGCCGGTACGGTTCGGGCTGGGGTCGGCGGCGGCGGGCCGCGCCCGTGCCAGCTCGTCGCGCGGCACGACGCGCAGGGTCTGGCCCGCGTAGACGCGTTCCGAGGACAGGCCGTTGGCGCTCATGAGGGCGGCCACGCTGGTGTCGTATCGGTGGGCGATGGACCACAGCGAGTCGCCCTTGTTCACGACGACGGTAGGGGGCGCCGCTCCGCCAGTGTTGTTGGTGGGGGAGGCGTAACGTCCGGGGATGGTGACGCTGTCGCCTGGATGGATGAGCGCGCCGGAGCTCAGGCCGTTGCTCGCCAGCACCTCGTCCAGGGGTACCTCGTAGGCCCGGGCCAGAGTCCACAGCGTGTCGCCGGGCTCGACCGTGACGACGAGCGGTGCGGGGGCCGGTGTGCTCTCGGCCAGGCGCAGGGTCTGCCCGGGCCGGATGACCGTGCCGTCGAGCTCGTTCCAGGCGATAAGGTCGTCCACGCCCATGTGGAAGGCGAGGGCGATGTCGTACAGGGTGTCTCCGGGCTGCACCGTGTACACCGTGGGTGCGGCGTCGCTGCCGGTCGGCAGCGTCAGCGTCATGCCGGGCCGGAGGGCGTCGGAAGTCAGGGCGTTGGCGGAACGCAGGGCATCCACCGTGGTGTCGTAGCGCTGGGCCAGACCCCATAGGGTGTCGCCGGGTTGGACGGTGATCTGCTCGGCCGAGGCCGTCGAGATGGAGAGCAGCGCAAAGAGGATGATGGTGGTGATCACGGGGCGCGTGCCGGGCATCCCGACAAGGGTACCAGATGCGGCGCCCCCCTGTGGCGTAAAAGCCTCATTATGCACCGACTACCCTCCGCGGGCTGTGACCGCTGGCCAGTCGGCGGAGCGTGCGCTCCATCGGCCTGCTATACTCGGGCCACCTACAAGCAGCCAGGACATCGACGCGAGCGGCCCATCCGGCTTGCTGCGCGGTGGGAGGACGTTGGCGTGGCGTGAGCGCACAGCTGGTGGTCGACAACCTCACCCTTTCCTTCGGTGGTCTGAACGCACTGACGCGCGTATCCCTGGCGGTCGAGGAGGGGAGCATCACCTCGGTCATCGGGCCCAACGGTGCCGGCAAGACTAGCCTGCTGAACTGCGTGTCCGGCTTCTACCGGGCCAGCTCAGGGCGGATCGCGTTCGAGGGGCACGAGCTCACCGGCCTGCGCCCCCACGCCATCAGCAAGCTGGGCGTGGCGCGCGCATTCCAGAACATCGAGCTGTTCTCCGGCCTCAGCGTCCTGGACAACCTCATGCTCGCCCGCCACAGCCACCTCCGCTACGGCTTCCTGGCGGGGTTGTTGTTCTACGGCCGTGCCAGCCGCGAGGAGGTGCGCGGGCGGGCGGTGGTCGAACGCATCATCGACTTCATGGAGCTCGAGCCCTACCGCAAGTCGGTGGTGGGGGAGCTTCCCTACGGCGTGCGCAAGCGCGTGGAGATGGCGCGGGCCCTCTCGCTCGAGCCGCGCCTGGTGCTGCTCGACGAACCCATGGCGGGGATGACGCTGGGGGAGAAGGAGGACATCGTCCGCTTCATCTTGGACATCCGCGCCGAGCGCGGGACCACCGTGGTGCTCATCGAGCACGACCTCGGCGTGGTGATGGACATCAGCGACGAGGTCTTCGTGCTCGACTTCGGCCAGCGCATCGCGGCGGGGCCGCCGGGGGTCGTGGCGCGCGATCCGGCCGTGGTGGAGGCATACGTGGGGAACGGGGAGGGCGCGGGCCCGTGAGCGGGCGGCTCGAGGCTCAGAGCTGGATGCTGGACCAGACCCTGCCGCAACTCCTGGTGCGGCGGGCCGAGGCGACACCCGGCGCCACGGCCTACCGCGAGAAGGATCTGGGTGTGTGGAACGAGCGCAGCTGGGCGCAGGCCGCGCGGGAGGTGCGCGATGCGGCCATGGGCCTCGACGCCCTCGGTGTCCGCCGCGGCGACCGGGTGGCGGTGATCGCGGACAACATCACCGAATGGCCGTTGATGGAGCTGGCCGCGCAGAGCCTCGGCGCGATCTCGATCGGCGTCTACCCCTCGAGCGTGCGCGACGAGGTCCGCTACATGCTCGGCTACGTCGAGGCCAGCGTGGTCCTGTGCGAGGACCAGGAGCAGGTGGACAAGGTGCTGGGCGTCCTCGATGCGCTCCCGGGTCTGGGCCACATCGTCTACCAGGACGGGCGCGGGATGCGCGCCTACGTCGACGGGGCCGGCCGCCTCAGCGAGGGTGCGCGCCGCGAGGTCGCGCCGGACGGCCCGGTGGAGCCGGCCGGCGGGGCGGTCGACGCGGCGCCGGGCTTGCTCAGCTGGGGGGCCTTGCTGGAGTGCGGGCGGGCGGCGGATGCCGCGGACCCGGACCGCTACCCGGCGCTGGTCGCGGAGGGTGCCGCCGATGACGTATGCCACCTCTCCACCACCTCGGGCACCACGGGCCGGCCGAAGGCGGCGATGTTGAGTCACCGCAACTACACCAGCATGGCGTACGCGCTGCACCGCGTCGACGCGGTCGAGCCCCTGGACGACTACGTGTCCTTCCTGCCCTTCGCATGGATCGTGGAGCAGGTGTTCGCCGTCGCGTTGCCGCTGTTGACGGGCATGGTCGTGAACTTCCCGGAGTCTGCCGACACGGCCATGAGCGACCTGCGGGAGATCGGGCCGCACATGATGCTGGGCGCCCCGCGCGTGTGGGAGGGTGTGCAGTCGAGCATCTGGGTCAAGATCGACGAGGCCTACGCCGTCAACCGTTGGGTCTACCGGCGCCTCATGGCCTTCGGCCGACGCGCCGCCGAGTACCGCATGCGTGGCCGCCGCATGCCGCCGCTCATGCGGCTGGGGTACGCGCTGGCCAACCAGGCGCTGTTCCGCCCCCTGAAGGACCAGCTCGGGTTCCTGCGCCTGCGGCGCGCCTACACCGGTGGCGCGGCCCTGGGGCCGGACACCTTCGCCTTCTTCCAGGGCCTGGGCGTGAACCTCAAACAGGTCTACGGCCAGACCGAGACGGCGGGGCTGGCGTATGTCCAGGCCGACGGCGAGATCGACCCGGATACGGTGGGTCGCCCCCTGCCCGGGGTGGAGGTGCGCATCGACGAGCGGGGCGAGGTGCTGACGCGCTGCGACGGCGTGTGCCACGGGTACTTCCGGCGCCCCGAGGCGTTCGAGGAGGTGCGCACCGAAGACGGTTGGCTGCGCTCCGGAGACGCGGGCTTGCAGCGCGACGACGGCCACCTGGTCATCATCGACCGCGTCACCGACGTCATGCACACGGCTGCCGGGCACCTGTTCAGCCCGCAGTTCATCGAGAACAAGCTCAAGTTCAGCCCCTTCATCAAGGAGGCGGTGGTGGTCGGCGACGGCAGGCCCTTCACGAGCGCCATGGTCAACATCGATCCCATGACGGTCGGCAAGTGGGCCGAGGATCGCGGACTCGGATACACCACCTACGCCGACCTGTCGCAGAACCCCGAGGTGGGCGAGCTGCTGCTCGCGGAGGTCCGCGCGGCGAACGACGACCTGCAGGAGCCCGAACGCATCCGGCGTTTCGTGCTCCTCTACAAGCTGCTGGATGCCGACGACGAGGAGCTGACCCGCACCGGGAAGGTGCGCCGCGCCTTCGTGGCGGAGCGCTACGCCGACATCCTCGAGGCGCTCTACGCCACGACGAGGAAGCGCGTGCGAGTGCGGGCGGAGTACCACTACCAGGACGGCCAGGTCACCGAGGTGGATACGGAGGTGGCGGTGCTCGAAGCCCGGCGCGGGCCCGGTGGAGGCCACGGCATGACGTACTTCCTGCAGTTGCTGGTGACCGGCGTGTCGATCGGCAGCATCTACGCGCTCGCGGCGCTCGGATTCGTGCTCATCTACAAGGCCAGCCGCGTCATCAACTTCGCCCAGGGGGAGCTGCTCGCCATCGGTGCCTTCGCCGTGTACGGCCTCTCCGTGTACCTCGGGCTCAACATCTGGCTGGCCCTGGCGTGCGCCCTGGCGCTCACCTTCCTGCTGGGCCTGGCGATCGAACGCACCTTCCTCCGGCCCATGATCGGCGAGCCCATCATCTCCGTCATCATGCTCACCATCGGCCTGGGCAGCCTGCTCTCCGGCCTGGTGTTCTTCACCCCCTTCGGCACGCTCACGTCGCGGTTCCCTAGCTTCCTGCCGGACGCACCGCTGATCCTCGGTGGCCTGGTGTTGCGCTGGGAGCAGCTCATCGGCGTGGGGCTGACGGCGCTGTTCCTCGTCGCCCTGATGTGGTTCTTCACGCGCAGCACCTTGGGCATCTCGATGCGCGCCGTCGCCGACGACCAGCTCGCCAGCCTCAGCCTGGGCGTGAGCGTCGAGCGCGTGTTCGGCCTGGCCTGGGCCGCGGCGGGCCTCACCGCCACGGCGGCGGGCTTCGTGGTGGGGAGCCTCTTCGGCCTCGAGTTCCGCAGCCTCACCGCCATCGGCCTGCGGGTGTTCCCCGTGGTGATCCTCGGGGGGCTCGACTCCATCGCTGGGGCGGTCGTCGGCGGCGTCGTGATCGGCGTGCTGGAGCAGCTCGCCACCGGCTACCTCGATACCTTCGTGGCGGGCGGCGGCACCGGCGACGTCTTCCCCTTCGTGGTGCTGCTGGTCATCCTGCTGGTCAAACCCTATGGGCTCTTCGGGACCGAGGAGATCGAGCGCGTATGAGGCGTTCTCCAGGGGGTGGCGCGTGGCGGTGAATCGCTGGTTCCAGTCCGGAAACTACCGGCGCAGCTACCGCGAGGACCAGACGATCTTCGCCACCTACAGCGAGGAGGCCTCGCTGTTGGTGCTGTTGGTGGCGCTTCTGTTCGTGCCGCAGCTCCCGTTCATGTCGCGCTCGCTGTTTCGCCTGGTGGACCTGGCGCTGATCTACACCGTGGCGGTGATGGGACTGAACATCGTCACGGGCTACGCCGGCCAGATCAGCATCGGGCAGGCCGCCTTCATGGGGGTGGGGGCGTACACCGCCGCCGTGTTGAGCCGCGACGTGCTGGTGCCGCTGTTCGGGTTCGGGGCCCTTCCGCTGGGCTGGGCGCTGGTCCTGTTGCCGGTCTCGGGGTTGGCGGCCGCGCTGGTCGGCGCCTTCGTGGGGCTGCCGAGCCTGCGCCTGAAGCACCTTTACCTGGCGATCGCCACGCTGGCGTTCCAGGTCATCTTCACCTGGGGCGTGGGGCACACCCCCTGGCTCGAACAGGGTGGCAGCATCCGCGTGCCGCGCCTCGATGCCTTCGGGACGGTGGTGAAGTCCGCCGCGGTCGGTCCGTTCTTCTACTACCTGGTGCTGGCGGTGGTGGTCGTGCTCGCCGTCCTCATGCGCAACCTGCTGCGCTGCCGCTTCGGCCGCGCGCTGGTGGCCGTGCGCGACAACGACCGCGCCGCGGACGCCATGGGCATCCACCCGGGGGGGACCAAGGTGATGGCGTTCGCTATCGCCGGGTTCTACGCGGGGGTGGCGGGCGCGCTGCTCACGCTCTACAACTCCAGCGTCATCGTGGAGACGTTCTCGCTGTCGACCTCCATCGACTTCCTGGCGATGGCCATCATCGGCGGGTTGGGCACCATGGTGGGTTCGCTCATCGGCCCCGCCTTCCTGCTGTTCCTCGACCCCTGGGTGGAGCGGATCGCGGCGCTCATCCAGAACCTCTTCCCGCCCACCATCGACATCGGGACCGCGCTGCGTCCCACGGTCTTCGGGTTGATCATCGTCCTCTTCCTGGTGTTCGAGCCGCGCGGCCTCGCCAACTGGTGGCGGTTGCTCCGGCAGTTCGCCAAACGCTGGCCGTTCAAGTACTGAAAGGAGGCCTGTTGCCGCAACACGTCCTCGCGCGGGTTCGACGACCAAGGAAGGTGTTCACGAGGAGGGATGTATGAGGAAGATCACATGGATGTTGCTGCTGGCCGGCGCCCTGGCGCTCGGCTCGGTCCAGGCCCAGGACTTGGTGCTGGGCTGGTCCGGCGCCGTCACGGGGCCCACGAGCGACGCGGGGCAGTTCGTCGTGCAGGGAGTCGAGGACTACTGCGCCTACGCCAACGACGAGGCCCTGGTGCCCGGCGTCACCGTGACGTGCCTGACCAAGGACGACGGTTACGACAACGACAACACGCTGCGCAACTTCGAGGGCTTCCTCGACCAGGGCATGCAGGCGTTCATCTCCTACGCCACCGGCGCGACCCTGCAACTGAAGGTCAACGCCATGGAGGAGGAGATGCCGGTGCTGTCCGCCAGCCTCCACATCGCCAACATCGATCCCCCGGACAACGCCTTCAACTTCCTGCCCATCACCAGCTACAGCGAGCAGGTGGTCGCGCTGCTCGACTGGATCCACGCCAATGACGCCAGCGGGGGACGCCCCCAGGTGGCCATGCTCATCCACCCCAGCGCCTTCGGGCGCGCTCCCGTGGAGGACGCCAAGAGGGCCGCAGACCTCCTCGGCATCGACATCGTCGAGGTGATCGAGCACGGCGAGGGGCTGGACTATACGGCGACCCTGCAACGCTGGGACAACAGCGGCGTGCGCTACGTCATCGGCCAGAGCGTCCAGAGCCCGATCGCGGCGATGCTGCAGGCCGCCCAGGCGCTGGGGCTCAAGGACCGCATGACCTTCCTCGGCGCCCACTACACCGGCGGCTCCACGCTCGTGAACCTGGCGGGCGACGCGGCCGAGGGCTTCCTGTGGACGACCAGCTTCAAGATGGCGCCCAACATCCCGCTCCAGAGCGAGATCGGGCAACGCTACGGCCGCAGCGAGGAGACCATCGCCGACGTGAACTACACCACCGGCCTGCTGCAGGCCGCCATCTACGTCGAGGCTGCCCGGCGCGCCGTGGCGGCGGGCGAGGCGGTGAGCAAGGCCACCATCTACCAGCACATGCTCATGATGAACGCCGACCAGGAGGGCGTGTTCCAGACCCCGTTCGCCGTCGGTCCGGTGTCGTACTCCCAGACCGATCGGGTTGGGGTGGATGCGCTCCATCTGCTCGAGGACCAGGGCGGGACGTTCGTCTCCATCAGTGAGCCGTTCAACTCCGACACCTTCCGCACGGTGCATCCCGCGCAGTGAGGCCGCGCGGGGGGCGGCGCGCATCGCGCCGCCCCCCGGCGTGCCCACGCGGCCGACCATGGGCCCCGCGGACCGATCCCCACGCCCCGCCTCCCCGGCGCCCGACGAGGCGCCGGCGTTGCTCGACGTGAACAATATCGAGGTGGTGTATCACGACATCGTCCAGGTGTTGCGCGGCGTCAGCCTGCGGGTGCCCCAGGGCGCGATCGTGGCGCTGCTCGGCACCAACGGGGCGGGCAAGACCACCACGCTCCGCGCCATCTCGGGCCTGCTCAAGCCCGAGAACGGACGCGTGCGCGAGGGGCAGGTGCGCTTCGACGGCCGCCCCATCACCGGCGCGCCCGCCCGCGCCATCGTGCAGGCAGGCATCGTTCAGGTCCCGGAGGGGCGCAGGATCTTCAAGCACCTCAGCATCGAAGAGAACCTGCGCGTGGGGTCCGTGACCCGGCGCGACGGGGCCGCCGTCCGGCGCGACCTGGCCTGGGTCTACGAGGTGTTCCCCAGGCTCTACGACCTGCGCCGCCGCATGGCGGGGTACACCAGCGGCGGCGAGCAACAGATGACCGCCATCGGCCGGGCGTTGATGGCCCGACCCCGCCTGCTGCTGCTCGACGAGCCCAGCCTCGGCCTCGCGCCCCTGCTCGTGCGCGACATCTTCGACCGGGTGCGCCGGGTCAACGACGAGGGCACGACCGTCCTGGTGGTGGAGCAGAACGCCGCCATCGCGCTCGCGATGGCGGACTACGGCTACGTCATGGAGCAGGGGCGGGTGGTGCTCGAGGGCACCGCCGAGGCGCTACGCGCCAACCCCGACGTCAAGGAGTTCTACATGGGGGTCACCGAGGATGGCGCCCGCAAGTCGTTCAAGTCGATCAAGTCCTACAAGCGCCGCAAACGCTGGATGTGACGGTGCGCGGTCCGTGACAGGCGAACACCGCCCGTTGCGGGCGGCGCTCGCGATCTGGGGTCCTTGGACGGACGTCTGGCTCTAGTCTCGGGGATCGAGCACGGTCTCGAGCGACTCGGCCTCGCTGTGCCGGGAGCCGAGCTCCATCGCGATGCGCATGAAGGCGTCCACCTCGTCGTCGAGGGCTGTGCCGTCGATGAGCCGGAGCTCGAGCCGCCGTGCCTCGCTCGCGAGGGTCGCGGTTGGGGTGGCTCTGAGGTTCTCCTGCATGGTGCCGTCCTCTCGGTGGGCGACGTTTCCGTCGGGGTAACCAGAGGCTAGCAGCGGGGCACTTACGGAACGCTTAACGCGGCCGTGGAGCGGGCGGCGGCACCGTGGAGCGGCCGCCACCACGCGTGAGGAGGCGCTCACGCCCCGTCGTAGCGCTCGTCGGTCAGCAACGGCCCGCGCACCTCGGGGAGCACCTCGATGGCGTCGAGGCGCACGCCCAGGGCCGAGCGCAGCCGAGTGCCCAACGCCCCCACGTCCGCGGGCACCGACGCCTCGGGGTCGGCCTCGACGCGGAGGGTGGCGTGGTCGGTGCCGTCCGGGTTGCTGCGCAGCCGCAGCTGGTAGGCGCGGAAGCGCACGCCCGGTGTGCCCGCCAGGAGGAACAGTAGCTCCTTCGGGTAGACCTTGATGCCCTTGAGTTTGACCATGGCGTCGGTCCGGCCGAAGACCCCGCGGGGCAGGTGGAGCCGGTCGTCGACGCTCCCCTTGAGCGTGAGGTCGCCGGTGCGGAAGCGCAACATCGGCATGGCCTCGTGGGTCAGGCTGGTGATGACGAGCTCGCCCTTCTCCCCGTCCGCGACGGGGTCGCAGCCGTCGGGGTCCAAAACCTCCAGCAGTGCCGCCTCGTGGACCGGCCACAGGCCGTCCTGCGCCTCGCTCTCCGCGGCCACCACGCCCGTCTCGCTGAGCCCGTAGGCATCCAGGGCGACGCAATCGCCCAGGGCCCGCTCGACGGCCCTGCGCAGGCCGGGCACGGCCGTGAAGGGCTCCCCCGCGGCGATCAGCCGCTCGAAGCGCCCGCCGGCCTCCCCGATGCGCCGGGCGAAGCTCGGGTTGCTCACCAGCACGTTGAGGCCGTGCCGTTCGGCGATCTCCGCGGCCTGGTCCGCGTCGCCGGGACCCAAGGGCAGCACCAGCGCTCCGAGGCGGGTGAGCCCCTCGTGGAACAGCCAGCCGCCGGCCACCATGTGGTAGCTGAACACCACCATCGCCCTATCGCCGGCGCGCACGCCGGCCGCGCGGAGCTGGGCGGCGGCGGCGTCGGCCTGCCAGCGGACATCGTTGGCGGTGAGAAACTCGGGCATGCGACCGAGCTCCGGCGCCGGCGTGAGGTGCATCTGCACCACGTCCTCGCGCAGGAAGCCGCCGTCGGCCCGGCCACGGAACTGCTCGGTGAGTTCGTCGCGCGTCACGGGGGCCAGCGCGCTGAGGTCGTCCGGGCGGACGTCGGCGGCGGCCACGGCGCGCAGGCGCTCGCGGTACAGCGGCAGATCCCGCGCGCGCTCCACGATGTGGCGGAGCCGGGCCGTTGCGTCCATGGTGCCCTCCTGTGGCGCCATTCTAGTCGACGATGCGCGTGCCCCCGTCGCCGGCCAGGGCGGCGCGCACGCCGTCGGGAGTGCGGCCGTCGGCGACCACCGCGAACGGCGCGCCGCGGTCGAGGGCCGCGAGGGCCGCCTCCACCTTGGGGATCATGCCGCCCGCGATGCGGCCGTCCAGGATGCGCCGCTCCACCTCGGCGCGACGCAACCGGGGCAGGCGGCTGTCCGGATTGCCGGCGTCGTCCAGCACGCCGGGGACGTTGGTCAGGAACACGACGCCCGCCCCCAGGCCGCCCGCCACGGCGCCCGCCACGTCGTCCGCGTTGACGTTCAACGGTCGCCCCGCGGCGTCCAGCGCGAGGCAGGCGAGCACGGGGACGAGGCCGGCGGCGAGGAGCGCGCGCAGTGCATCGGCGTTGACCGCGCGCACCGTGCCGACCCGGCCGAGAGCGGGATCGGTGACCTCGGCGCGCAGCAGCGCGGCGTCGCGCGCCGTCAGCCCCACGGCCGGGCCGATGTCCTGCGCCAGGCGCTTGCCGAGCAGCGTCAGGACGCGCTCGATCACCTCGAGGCTGGCCTCGCTGGTCACCCTCAGGCCGCGCACGAAGTGGTGCTCGAGCCCCGCCTCGTCGAGCGCGCGGCCGATGAACGGGCCGCCGCCGTGCACCACGACCGGGCCCGCCCCGGCCTCGAAGGCGCGCCTGAGCTCGAGTGCGACGGCGCGGCGGGTGGCGTCGTCCGTCATGGCGTTGCCGCCGTACTTCAAGACCACGGGCATGCGCCAGTGTAGCCTCCGAGTCCGCCCGTCGTGGCCGTGCTACATTTGTCCCACGCGAGAGACTGTGGGATGCTGCGCGCTCCCGGTGGGGCGTGTGGGGGAGGACGGCGTGGACGAGCTCCATTTCGGAACCGATGGCTGGCGCGACGTCATCGCCGACCGCTTCACGCTGGCCAACCTCGGGCGCGCGGCGCAGGGGTACGCCGAGCACCTGCTTGCCGGCGGTGGGCGGCGGGTGGTGGTGGGGTTCGACACGCGCTTCGGCGGCCCCTACTTCGCCGACCACGTGGCGGGCGTGCTGGGCGCAAACGGCTTGGAGGTGTTGTGCTCGGAGGGGCCCGTGCCGACACCCGCGCTGTCCTTCGCGGTCGTGCACCACGGCGCCGCGGGCGGCGTGATGCTGACCGCATCGCACAACCCGCCGCAGTACCAGGGCTTCAAGCTCAAGGGACCGTACGGGGGAACCGCCACGGACGCCATCTACCGCGACGTGGCGCGGCGCGTGGCGGCGCTGGCGCCAGGGGACGTCCGTGGCGACGGCGGCGCGGCGGCCCGTATTCGGCGCTTCGACATCCGGGACGCCTACTACGGCGCCCTCGCCGAGCTGGTGGACGTGGAGCGACTGCGCTCGCTGCGCGGCACGGTGGTGCACGATGCCATGGGCGGCGCGGCGGGGGGGTGGCTGCGAGGCTTCGCGGAGCGCTACGGTCTGGCGCTACGCGTGGAGGACCTGCGTGGTGATCCGCACCCGCTGTTCTACGGCGTCGATCCCGAGCCCATCGCCCGCAATCTCGCCGTCACGCGCGAGCGCATGCTGCGCGGCGACGCGCTCTTCGCCGTCGCGACGGACGGCGATGGGGACCGCCTCGGGCTGGTGTTGCCGGACGGCGCGTTCTTCAACTCGCACCAGATCTTCGCGGTCCTGCTCGATGCGCTCGCCGGCAGGGGGGTGCCCGGCCGGGTGGTCAAGACCTTCACGGTTTCCCGCATCGTGGAGCGCCTCGCCGAGCTGCGGGGGCGCCGCGTGGTGGAGGTGCCGGTCGGTTTCAAGTACATCGTCGATGCCATGCTGGAGGGGGACGTGTTGATCGGCGGGGAGGAGTCCGGCGGCATCGGGGTGGCCGGCCACCTGCCCGAGCGCGACGGTGTGGCCAACGCCCTGCTGTTGCTCGAGGCGATGGCGGCGAGCGGCATGGATCCGGGCGCGCGCTTCGCGGAGCTCGAGCGCGAGACGCTGTGGCGCCACGCCTACCGGCGGGTCGACGTACGCCTGAAGGGCCCTGCCCTCAAGGATGCGGTGATGGCGGCGCTGGGCTCGCCGCCGGCCGCCGTGGCCGGCCGCGCGGTGACCTCGACGGAGCGTCGCGACGGCGTCAAGCTCAACCTGGAGGGGGACGCCTGGCTGCTGTTCCGGCCCAGCGGTACCGAGCCCGTGTTGCGCCTGTACTGCGAGGCTCCCGACGCGGAGGCGGTCGATGCCGTGCTGCAGGGGGCGCGGAACTACGTTGAGGCCTGTGCCTGAGGGGCTCCGCGCCGACCTTCCGTCGTACCTCCGCGGCGTGACAGCGGGCGCGGGTCGGCGGAGGCGGGGGCCCACCCGCGCGCCCCGGCGCGGCCCCGGCGCTGCACGCCGCGATCAGACCTGGCGGAACGTCTTCGGGCTGCGCGACAGCACCTCGTGGCCGTCCTCGGTGACGACGGCCAGGTCCTCGATGCGCACGCCCCCGACCTCGGGCAGGTAGACGCCCGGTTCGATGGTGACGGTCATGCCGGGCTCGAGCACGTCGTCGCTCCGTTGCGACAGCCGCGGGCCCTCGTGGATCTCCAGGCCGGTGCCGTGTCCGAGCGAGTGGCTGAACGCCTCGGCGAGGTCCTGCTCGCGCAGCGCCTCGCGCGCGATGGCGTCGAGCTCGCGGCCGGAGCGCCCCGGGGCCACGGCCGCCAGCGCCGCCTCCTGCGCCCCAAGCACCGCGTCGAACAGCGCCCGCAGGCGATCGGAGACGGCCCCGATGGCGACGGCGCGCGTCATGTCCGCGTGATAGCCGCGGTAGCGGGCGCCGAAATCGATGGTGACCAGGTCGCCCTCCTCCAGCTCCTTGTTCGACGCCTCGCCGTGGGGCATGGCGCTCCTCAGGCCGCTCGCGACGATGATGCCGAAGCCGGCGCCGTCGGCCCCCTGCAGGCGCATCGAGCGCTCGAGATCGAGCGCCACCTCGGACTCCCGCATGCCCACGCGCATGACACCGAGCACGTGCTCGAAGGCCGCGTCGGTGATGCGGGCGGCCTCCCGCAACAGGGCGAGCTCCTCGCCCGACTTGACCAGGCGCAGGGGCGTCACGAGGTCCCGCGTGGCCTCGGGCTCGCGCCCCAGGGCCTCGGTGAGGCGCCGAAACTGACGCACGGTGAGGTGTTCGCTCTCGATCGCCAGGTGCGCGTCGCCCGTGAGCTCGGCCGCGCGCGCCAACCAGTCGCTGGTGATGTCGGTCTCGAGCCGGGACTCCGCCGCCGCCTGCGCCGTGTAGCGCCCGTCGGTCAGCAACACCGCCCGCTCCGGCGCGAGCAGCACCACGCCGTCATCGGGGCTGCTGAAGCCGCTGAGGTAACGCACGTTCGCGGGCGTGGTCACCAGCAGCATGTCGGCCTCGACCCCCTCGAGCCTGGCGAGCGCACGCGCGACCGCGTTCACCTGGCGGCCTCGACGATCGCCACGAGCTGGTCGATGTCGAGGCTGGCGCCCCCGATCAGCCCGCCGTTCACGTCCGGCTTGGCCAGCAACTCGGCGGCGTTGCCGGGCTTCATGCTGCCCCCGTAGAGGATGCGCATGCCGCCGGCGAGCGACGGGTAGGCGCGCATCAGCGCGCCGCGGATGGTGGTGGCCATCGCCTGGGCGTCCTCGGCCGTCGCCGTACGGCCGGTGCCGATGGCCCAGACGGGCTCGTAGGCCACCACCAGCCCGTCGGGGTGGTCGACGGCGAGGCCGTCCAGGCTGCCGCCGAGCTGGGCCAGCACGATCTCGTCGGCGCGTCCGTCGAGTCGCTCCCGCTCGACCTCGCCGACGCACACGATGGGGGTGAGCCCCTGGGCGAGCGCGGCGCGGGCCTTGGCGTTGACCTGTGCGTCGGTTTCCCCATGATCGCTGCGGCGCTCCGAATGGCCGACCACGACGTAGCGGGCGCCGGCATCACGCAGCATGTCCGCCGACACCTCGCCGGTGTGGGCGCCCTGCTCGAAGGGGCTGACGTCCTGGGCGCCGAGCGCGACGGCCGTGCCGCGCGCCTCGGCCGCCATCCCGGCCAGGTGCGTGAAGGGCACGGCGAGCGCGACGTCGCAATGATCATGGGCGGTGTGCTCGAGCCGATCGAGGAGCTGCCTCAGCCAGGCGGGCGCCTCGCTTGGCAGCTTGTGCATCTTCCAGTTTCCGGCGATGAGGGGTCGGAGCCGTTCCATGGCGCCCAGCTTACCGCAGGGCCCTTTGCGCCCCGGCCGCGCCCGCGGCCACGGCAAGGGGCCGGGGGCGCGAAGCCCCCGACCCCGTGCGGTCGGTCGCGTCGGGCCGGCTCAGGCCTGCACGCCCGGCTCCGCCTTGCGGGATTTGCGCCCCGGGCGCTTGCCTCCGCTGGAGCCACTCGGTCCCTTGGTGCCCCGCGCCTCGAGCGACTTGAGGCCGCCGACGAGGGCAATCTCGAGCACCTGGTCGAGGTCCTCGACCTCGTGGATATGCAGGGTCTTGGTGAGGTGCCCGGCGATGTCCTTCATATCGGCGCTGTTCTTGGCCGGGAAGACGATGTGCTTGATGCCCGCCCTCTTGGCGCCCAGGATCTTCTCCTTGAGCCCGCCGATCGGGAGCACGCGCCCGCGCAGCGTGATCTCGCCGGTCATGGCGACGTCCTTGCGCACGGCCGTGCCCGTGAGGGCGCTGATGAGCGACGTCGCCAGCGCCACACCCGCGCTCGGACCCTCCTTGGGGGTCGAGCCCGCGGGGACGTGGATGTGGACCTCGCTGCCGTCCAGCGACTCCTGTGAGATGCCGAAGCGGCCGGCGTTGCTCTTGGCGTAGGTCAGGGCGGCGCGGGCGGACTCCTTCATGACGTCGCCGAGCTGCCCGGTCAGCACCAGGCCGCCCTTGCCGGGCGTGATGGAGGTCTCGACGAACAGGATGTCGCCACCCACGGGGGTGTAATACATGCCGGTGGCGACGCCGACGAGGTTGTCCTCCGCCTCGGACTCGGGGGTGAAGCGCCGCGCGCCGAGGTACCCCTCGAGGCTGCGCTCGGTGATGCGCACCCGCTTCGCCTCCGCCTCCGCGATGCGTCGGGCGCCCTTGCGGCAGAGCGTGCCGATGAGGCGCTCGAGGTTGCGGACCCCCGCCTCCCGGGTGTAGGCGGTGATGACACGCGAGAGCGCGCCGTCGGAGAGGCTGAGCTGGTTCGGCTTGAGCCCGTTCTCGCCGATCTGCCTGGGGAGCAGGTAACGCTTGGCGATCTCGAGCTTCTCCTGCTCGATGTAGCTGGAGAACTCGATCATCTCCATGCGGTCGGACAGCGCCTCGGGGATCTGCTGGGCGTAGTTGGCGGTGGCCACGAACAACACCTCGGAGAGGTCGAACGGGACCCCGAGATAGTGGTCGACGAAGTTGTTGTTCTGCGCCGGGTCGAGCACCTCGAGCAGCGCCGAGCTGGGGTCGCCCTGGTAGGAGGCACCGAGTTTGTCGACCTCGTCGAGCAGGAACACCGGGTTCTTGGTGCCGGCCTGGCGGATGCCCTGGATGATGCGGCCGGGCATCGAGCCGATGTAGGTGCGGCGGTGGCCGCGGATGTCCGACTCGTCTCGGGCTCCGCCCAGCGAGATGCGCACGTACTCGCGCCCCAGCGCCTTGGCGATCGACTTGGCGATGCTGGTCTTGCCGACGCCTGGCGGGCCCACGAACAGCAGGATGGGGCCCTTGTTGACGTCGAAGGCGTCCAGCTCGCCCTTCTTGGCGCGCTCGCCCTTGAGCTTGCGCACGGCCAGGTACTCCAGCACGCGATCCTTGACCTTCTCGAGACCGTAGTGGTCCTCTTCGAGGATCTTGCCCGCCTTGGCGATGTCGAGGCGGTCCTCGCTGCGGTTGTTCCAGGGCAGCTCGGTGATGGTGGTGAGGTAGGTGCGGATGACCGACGCCTCGGCGGAGTCCGGGTGCATGCGCGACAAGCGGTTGAGCTCGCGCTGCGCCTCCTTCATCACGACCTCCGGCAGCTCGAGCGCCTCGAGCTTGTCGCGGAAGGCCTCGATCTCGTCCTCCTCGTCGTCGCTCCCCGAGAGTTCCTTCTGCAGCGCCTTGATCTGCTCGCGCAGGAAGTACTCCCGCTGGTTGCGGTCGATCTCCTCCTTGACCTCACGCTGCAGGCGCCGCTGGGTCTCCTGCAGCTCGAGCTCGGTATCGATCAACACCAGCACCTTGCGCAGGCGCTCCTCGACGCTTGCCGCCTCCAGCACCGCCTGCTTGTCGGCGAGCTTGAAGTCCAGGTGGTACGCCACGTAGTCGGCGAACTGACCGGCGTCCTCGAGGTTCATCACGAACTGCGCGACCTCGTGCTGGATCTGCCGGTTGCCGTTCTCCACCAGGTCCGCGAACTTCTCCTTCAGCTCGCGGAAGGTCGCCTCGACCATCACGGTTTCGCCCTCGGGCACGTCGACGGGGGAGACGTCCGCCTCGATGAGACTGGTGGAGGCGTGGAAGCGGTCGATGCGGACCCGCGCGAAGGCGCGCACCAGCATCTGGATGCTGCCATCGGGGTTCTTCTTCATGCGCATGATGTTGCAGGCCGTGCCGACCTCGTAGAGGTCGTCCGCGCTCGGCTCCTCCACGTCACGGTCGTGCTGGCTGACGATGACGATGGTGCGGTCGCGGTCGAGCGCCGCGTTGATCGCGCGGATCGAGATGCCGCGACCGGCGTCGATGGGCATGACCATGGTGGGGTACAGCACCGAGCCGCGCACCGGGCATACAGGAATCGGGGCGCTGAAGTCTGTGGGGGTGGGAGCCTCTGCCATGGGTTCTCCTAGCCTACGCGAACGACACCGTCGCGCACGGTGGCCTGGGGCTCAGCCTGCTCGGGGCTGCGTGCCTCGGCGGATGGGGGAGGGGAAACCTGAGTCAACACGTGTCAAGTTTACTGCTCTCGTGTGGCTCAGCTGGAAGGTGGCTTACCATCCCCGCCTGCGGCGAGGCGGGGCCGCCGTCGGCGGGCGCGTCCGGACAGTATAAACCCCGCGCCCGGTGCCGGCCGTCCTCCGAGGGCACGGTGGGAGCCGTGGCCGTGGCGATTCCGGCGCCCAGAGCGGCCACAGCCGTGTGGTAGCGTGGCCGCGCCATGCGCGACCTCGTCCGTGATCTCCAGACAGCCGTCCGTGACGCCGTGCACACCCTCGGCGCCACGGATGCCCAGGTCACCATCCAAGAGGTGCCCGCCGACAAGCCCGGCGACTACGGCACGCCGGTGGCCTTCACCCTCGCACGCGCGCTGCGGCGAAATCCGGCGGAGATCGCCGAGGACATCCTCGCCCTACTGGCCCTGCCCGAGGGCGTGGCGTCGGCCGACGCCGTCGGTCCGTACATCAACTTCCGGCTCGCACCGGGTCCGTTCCTCGGCACCCTGACGCGCTCGAGACCCCGCCCGGCGGTGACGCCGCTCAAGGTGGTGCTCGAACACACCTCGGTCAACCCCAACAAGGAGGCCCACGTCGGCCACCTCCGCAACATCGTGCTGGGTGACGCCTGCGCGCGCATCCTCCGGGCGGTGGGGCATGAGGTGGAGGTCCAGAACTACATCGACGACACGGGTCGCCAGGCCGCGGAGAGCCTGTTCGCGGTGGAGTACTTCGGCGAGGGCTACCCCGGCCAACCCAAGTACGATCACTGGCTTGGGGCGCTCTACGTGCGCCTGGGAGACGCCAAGGAGGGCGACGCCGAGACCATCGATGCGGGGGTGAGCGCCGTCATGCAGCGCCTCGAACACGGCGAGCTCCGCGGCGAGATCGAGCGCGTGGTGCGCGCCCAGATGCGCACCTTCTTCGCGCTCGGCGCCGAGTACGACCTGCTGGTGTGGGAGTCGGACATCGTGCACTCGGGCTTCCTGCGGCGCGCCCTCGATGTGCTGGGCTCGAGCCCGGCCGTGTCGCGCCCCACGGACGGCAAGTACGCCGGCGCGCTGGTCATGGACGTGAGCGACTTCCTGCCCGGCCTGGAGGAGGCCCAGGTGGTGCTGGTGCGCTCCGATGGCAACGCCATGTACGTGGCCAAGGACATCGGAAACCAGTTCTGGAAGGCCGGGATCTTCGAGGGGTTGCGGTACCGCGCGTTCGACACGCAACCCTCCGGTGCCGTGCAGTACACCACCGCCCCGGACGGGGATCCCCACCCGGACGGCCGCACCTTCGCTCACGCCCAGGAGATCATCAACGTCATCGACGCCCGTCAGAGCCATCCGCAGACCATCGTGCGCACGGCGCTGGCGCTGTCGGGCACCGAGGAGGGGCGGAGGGCATTCGAGCACTCCCACCACCTGGCCTACGAGGTCGTGACGCTGGAGGGGCAGCCGATGAGCGGTCGTAAGGGGATCACCCTATCGATCGACGAAGTGGTGGCCGAGGCGACGCGGCGGGCGCGCGCCGTGGTCGAGGAGAAGAACCCGGGCCTGGCCGAGATCGACGAGGTGGCGCGCCAGGTCGGCGTCGGGGCCCTGCGCTTCGGCATGCTGAAGAGCGAGGCGAAGAAGGTCATCGACTTCCGCTGGGAGCACGCCCTCTCGCTCCAGGGGGACAGTGCCCCCTACGTCCAGTACGCCCACGCGCGGGCGTGCAGTATCCTGCGCGCCGCTGGCGAGGCTGGGGTGGAGGAGGCCGGTGCCGCCTTCGACCGCCTCGGTGCCCTGGAGGTCCGCCTGGGACAGGTGGTCCTGCGCGCCGCCGCCGTGACCGAGGCGGCCGCGCGCGAGCTGGCGCCGCACCTCGTGGCCCAGCATGCGCTGGACCTGGCGACGGCCTGGAATGCGTACTACAACCACAGGGGCGCCGACGGCCGCCCCGACACCCAGGTGCTCAAGGCGGAGCCGGGTGTGCGCGAGGCACGCCTCGCGCTGGTGCGCACCGTGCGCGACGCTGTCGCCGAGGCCCTGGCGCTGCTGGGCATCGACGCCCCCGAACGCATGTAGGGCCGGCGCGCCAGGTGCGCGCCGGCCCCGTGGTGCGCCGCGCAGCCGCGGCGCTCGAGTGCCTCAGAAGGTGATGTCGAGCAGACCCAGCATGATCGCGTCGGGGTCGTTGGTCACGAGCCGCGGGTCCGATCCGTCGAAGCCCCTGACGAACAGGCCGTAGAAGCCCTGGTCCGCGGTGGGATCGAGGCCGACGTAGGCCACCTCGCTGCCGTCCGCCGAGAGCGCGAGGCTGGTGGCGGAGGCGTCGACGATGTCGAAGCGGTTCAAATCGGAGAAGAGGTTCGTGGCGATCACCGTGGCCGGCGCGGAGCCGTCGAGCAGCTGGCCGTAGAGCCGGTAGCGGACGTCGGTGGCGCCGGACAGGGTCTCGCTGGTGACGAACGCAGCGTGCGTTCCGTCCGCGCTGAGCGCCAGGCCGCCCGAGCGAAGCTGGCCGCTGGCGCCGGTCCCGATCTGGCTGACGGCGCCACTCGCCGTGTCCATCACGAAGGCGCGGTCGCCCGCGCTGGTCTTGCCCATGAACGCCAGGGTCCCGCCGTCGTCGGAGAGTTGGAAGGGGCAACCGAAGAGGCCGTCGAGGACCTCGGTGATCGCGGGATCGTCCGCGAAGGGGAGCCGCTCCACCGCTCCGCCCGCGGCCGCGACCCGATAGAAGTCACGGGGCCCGTCCCGGTCGGAGACGAAGTAGACGGTGGAGCCGTCGGCGGTGATGCGCGGGCAGCGGTCCTCCGCCGGATCCGCGGCGCCGGGGATGGCGGCGGGCTCGCCGGACCCCACCGTCCACAGGGCGACGTCGGTGTCCGACGTGCCGGTCACCGAGCCGGTCCCGGGATCGAAGGTGGCGGAGTGGAGCTCCAGCGCGACGGTGCCGTTATCCGCGATGGAGGCGCGCCGGGTGTACACCTCGACGTTGGGCGACGGCGGGGTGACGTTGGCCTCGGCGACGGTGGAGCCGTTGGCAGCGTCGATCAGGACCACGTGCTCGTCGTAGGAGTCGTCGATGGCGGTGTTCTCGATGAGGGTGTAGGCGGCCCGCGTGCCGTCGGGGGAGAGCGCCGCGTCCGGCAGGTTCTGAAGGGTCGAGCTGCTCGCGTCGCGCGAGGCCGTGTGAGCGCTCGACGGCAGGTCCCACAGCCGGAACGCCGGCACGTCGAGCAACGCCCAGGCCGACCACGCCAGGCGGCCCTCGTATCCCGACGTGTCGCCGGTGGTGGCGCCGCCGGGTGGCGGATTGTTGGTGCCGCCACTGCTGCCGCCGGAGGGCGTGGTGCCGCAACCGATCAGGGTGCCGAGCGTCAGCACGGCCACCGCCGCGTACAAGATGGATGCCTTTCTCATGGGGTCCTCCTCGAACCGTAGAAGCTCGGGGACGACCCTAAGAACCGGGCGTCAACGCGCCGTCAAAGCGTGCCGCTGGGGGCGAACGTGCGCCCGCCCGTCGCGGCCCGGGCCCCCGCACGGCATGTCGCCGCCGCTCAAGGTGGCGGAGGCAAACCGTCGGCCAGCATCTCCACCACGTGCTGCGCACGCTTACCGGTGCCGTCGTGGATCTGGTGGCGACAGCTGAAGCCGCTCGCAGCCGTCGCGCCCTCGTGAGCGCGCACGGCGGGGAACAGGCGTCGCTCGCCCACCGCCATGCTCACGTCGTAGTGGCCGTAGCCGAACGATCCGGCCATGCCGCAGCAGCCGGCGTCCACTTCGCGGACCTCGTCGGACACCCACCCCAACAACGCGCGGCTGGCGGCCGTGCCGAGGATCGCCTTCTGCTGGCAGTGGCCGTGGAGCATCACCGCGCCCTCGCGCTTGCGGAACACGTTCTGCGGCTCGATCTCACCGCGCGTCCACGCCTTGGCGAGGAACTGATCGATCATCTGGGCGTTGGCGGCCACCGTGTCGGTGGCCTCGCCGGGTACGAGGTCGCGGTAGTCGTCGACGAAGGCCGTGACGCACGAGGGCTCGAGCCCCACCACCGGGACCCCGCGCTGCGCGTACGGCAGCAGCCGCCGCACGTTGCGCGCCGCGATGCTGCGCGCGTCCTTGAGCAGCCCCTTGGACAGCTGGGGCCGACCACAGCAACCGTAGGGCACCAGCTCGACCCGGTAGCCGAGTGCCTCGAGCACGCGCACCGCTGCCTTGCCGGGGCCGGTGTCGTTGAACATCGTCCAGGTGTCGGCGAACAGCGCCACGCGTCGCCCGCCGCCGGGCTCATCCACGCCGCCGCCGGCTGGCGCCGACGCGTCGCGACGCGCATCGAACCATCGATCGAACGAGCGGCTGGCGTACCGCGGCATGAGCCGGCGCCGGTCCACCTTGACCGCCTTCTCCATCAACCAGCGCACCGGTGCCATCGGCAACAGCGCGTTGGCCACGGGGGCGAGGCGCTGACCCAGGGGCGCGATGCGCGCCACGTTGCCGATGGCCCGCACGCTCAGCGGGGTCCCATGGTGGTCGTAGTAGTGCTGCAGGAACTCGTACTTGATCTTGGCCATGTCCACCTGGCTGGGGCATTCGGCCTTACAGGCCTTGCACTCGAGGCAGAGGTCGAGCACGTCGTAGACGTCGTTGCTCGTCAAACCGCCGGCCATGCGCCCGTTGAGCGCGTCCCGCAGCACGTTGGCGCGCCCACGGGTGGAGTCGTCCTCGTTGCGCGTGGCCATGTAGCTCGGGCACATGGTGCCCACGTCGACCTTGCGGCAGGCCCCCACGCCGGTGCACATCTCGATGGCCCCCAGGTAACCGCCCTCGGCCCCGAAGTCGAAGTAGGTCTCCAGCGGCGCCTCCGGATAGCCGGGCCCGTACCGCAGGTTCTCGGTCATCGGCTGGGCGTCGACGACCTTGCCTGGATTGAGCAGGCCGTCGGGGTCGAAGGCGTGCTTGATGGCCCGGAAGTCCTCGTAGAGCACGTCGCCGAACAGCGCGCGGTTCTGGTAGGAGCGGATCAGGCCGTCGCCGTGCTCCCCGCTCCAGGAGCCGCCGTACTTCTTCACGAGCGCGAACACCTCGCGGCTGATGGCCTCGAAGGTCCGCACCCCCGCCTCCGTCTTGAGGTCGAGATGCGGCCGCACGTGGATGACGCCCACCGAGGCGTGGGCGTAGAACACCACATGGGCGCCGTGGCGCTTGCAGACCTCGATGACCTCCGGGATGTAGGAGGCGAGGTGCTCCACCGGGATGGCGCAGTCCTCGATGAACGGCGTGGGCTTCTCGCGACCCTTGACGGTCGAGTAGATCCCCAGGCCGCCGCGCCGGAACTCGAGGATGTCGTGCTGTTCCTGCGCGCCGCGTGCCAGGTGGACGGCGTAGCACGCCGCGCTCACCTCCGGGTCGGCCCGCAGCCCGGCCAGGCCACGCTCCATCTCCTCGGGCGTCTCACCGTCGAACTCCACCAGCAACACGGCGGCCGGATCGCCCTGGACCCACCCGAGCAGCGGCGCCAGCGCGGGGTTCTCACGACCCAGGTGGAACAGGTCGCGGTCGAGGATCTCCACGGCGGACGGCCCGTGGCGGTTGATGCCCTGCACGGCGCGCAAGGCACCCACCAGGCTATCGAAGTGGAGCATGGCCAGCAGACGGTGCCGTGGCACCGGCTGCAGGCTCAGGGTCACGTCTAGGATGATGCCGAGGGTGCCCTCGGAGCCACACACCAGCTTGGCGAGGTTGAACGGGCGGCCGGGGCCGAACTCGTCGAGGTTGTAGCCGCCGACGCGCCGCATCACCTTGGGGTAGCGTGCCTCGATCTCATCGGCGTGCTCGCTCACCACCCTGTGGACGGTGCGGTACACCTCCCCCTCGCGATCGTCCTGGGCCAGTTTGCGCGCCAGGGAGTCGTCGTTCAACGGGCCGAGCTCCAGCACCGTGCCGTCCATCAGCAGCACCGTCATGCTCACCACCGCGTCCACCGTCTTGCCGTACTTGATGCTGCGCGTCCCGGCGGCGTTGTTGGCCACCATGCCGCCCACGTTGGCGCGGTTGGTGGTAGAGATGTCGGGCGTGAACTGCAGGCGATGCGGTGACAGCACGTCGTTGAGCTGATCGCGAACCACGCCGGGCTCCACGCGCGCGCGGCGGGCCTCGATGTCGAGTTCGAGGACTCGGGTCAGGTACTTCGAGACGTCGAGCACGACCGCCTGCGCCACCGCCTGGCCCGCGAGGCTGGTGCCGCCGCCGCGCGGGAGCACCGCCACGCCGTGCCGGCGCGCGATGTCGACGGTCGCCCGCACGTCCTCCACCGTTCGCGGTACCACCACCCCGAGCGGCCGGATCTCGTAGGGGCTGGCGTCCGTGGCGTAGAGGGTGCGGGCGCGCTCGTCGAAGCGCACCTCCCCGCGCACGCGGCTGCGGAGCTCCGCGGCCAGGCGGTCCAGCATCGCCTGGTCGGGCCCCGCGGCGGTGGGAGCATCGACGTGGCTCATGCGATCAGTATGTCACGGGGCCCGGGGCGCTCCGCCACACACAACGGCCCCGCGCGGTGCGCTGGGCCGCGCCGTGCAGCGCGTCCGAGGCCGTTCAGCCGCGGCGCTCCAGCGCGCGCGCCGGCGGTGTCCCTTCCGCGGCGGCGGACGGCGTGGCCGCCCGCTCCGGTGCGGGCGCACGCGCCGCCGCCGGCTTGTGGCCCGGCGCGGCCCCGTCCTCGCCGTCGCCGCCGCCGAAGAGCGTGCCGACGGTGAGCGCGAAGCCGACGTCGTCGAGCCTGCGGTAGGCATGTCGGAAGCGGCGGAGCAGGTGGCGTTGCAGCATCCCATGGAGCAGGCTCGGGGACGTGAAGGGATCGCGGCGCTGGCCACGCCGCGCGCGCCCGGTGCCGTCGACCAGCGCGAGCTCCTCGAGGGCCGCGCGGACGCGGGTGTTCTTGGCCGTGTCGAAGGGGAGCGGCAGGCCACGCTGGAGGGCGACGAAGCCGCGCCGGATGTCATGCAGGGAGGGGTAGGCGAGCGCCTGGCGCTCGAGCGCCTCGAGTCCCTCGTTGCTCAGATCGAAGTGGACGCGCCCCGCCCCGGCGACCGCGAGCCGCAGCACGGGCAACGCGTCGCTCTCGGGCAGCGTGCGCAGCCACAGTGCGCCGCCGGCGCCGAGCGCGGCCCGCAGTGCCTCTTCGTCGGCCGCCCCGACGGGTGTGCCGGCGGGCGCCGGACCGCGGGCGATGCGGCCGAGCCACCGGTGGGCCTCCGGCCCCTCGTCCAGCGCCAGGGGTACCGTGCGCGCGGTGCGGACGGCTTCCGCGACGAACTCGAGGGTGCGCCGCTGTTGCCACTCGTTCTCGTTGAGCGTGACGGCCACGTCCACCGCCTCGCCCACGCGGAAGTCGTCGGCCAGCGCCCCCATGCGCCAGCCCACGCCCTTGACGCCGCCGACGCGTAACTGAAGCGTGGCTCGCTCGCGGCCGACGGCGCGGATGGCGTCGAGGCGGTCGCCGAGTGCGAACAACGGCGCGGGATGCCCCTGGCCGAAGGGCTCCAGGGCCTGGATGGCCCGCCACAGTCCGTCGTCGACCTCCCTACCGTCGATGAGTGCGTCGGCCAGGATCTCCGGCACCGGGGTGGGGAAGGTGGCGGCGTAGCGCTCGATGGTGTCGCGGAAGGCGGGCAGGTCTTGCATGTCGAGCGAGAACCCGGCGGCCTGCGCGTGGCCCCCGTAGCGCAGCAGATGGGCCGAGGCAGCCCGGAGCCCCTCGACGGCCGAGATGCCAGGCGTCGAGCGCACACTGCCCTTGCCTTGGGCGACGATGAACACGGGCTTGTAGAAACGCTCCAGCAGCTTCGATGCCACGATGCCCATGACGCCGGGATGCCAGCGGGGGTCCTCGACCACCAGCGCCGGGGCCTCCGGGTCGACATGTTCCAGTGCCTGGGCGAACATCTCGTCCTGGATGCGGCGGCGGTCCTGGTTGCGGGCGTCGAGGTAGGCGGCGAGCTCGCGGGCGCGACGCTCGCTCGCCGTGGTGAGGAGCTCGAGCCCGAGCCCGGCCTCGCCCAGGCGTCCGGCGGCATTGAGTCGCGGCGCGAGTGCGAAGGCCACCTGCCGCGCCGTGACGCCCCCGGTGAGGTGGGCCTGCACCACGCTGGCGCGCACGCCGGGCCAGCGGGAATTCGCGAGACGCGTCAGCCCCTCCTTGATGAGGGCGCGGTTCTCGCCCAGGAGCGGGGCCACGTCCGCGATGGTCCCGAGCGTGGCGAGGTCGGTGTATTCCAACGGGGGGTCCATACCGAGCCGCCGCCGCAGGGCCCACAGAAGGTGGAACGCTACGCCGGCGCCCGTGAGCTCCGACACGGCTCGCCCCGACGGCGCGTCGATCCGCGGGTGGACCACCAGGCAGGGCGGTAGCGCCTCTCCCGGCGTGTGGTGGTCGCTGACGATGACTTCGACGCCGGCGGCCTGCAGGCGCCGGATCTCCTCGAGGTTGCTGATGCCGCAGTCGACGGTCAGGAACAGGTCGGCGGCGTCGGCATGTTGCGCTACGCGGTCCGGGTGTACCCCGTAGCCGTCGGTCAGCCGGTCCGGGATGAACGGGGTGACGTCCGCCCCGAGCTCGCGCAACCCCAGGGTGAGGATCGCCGTGCCTGAGATGCCATCGGCGTCGTAGTCCCCGTGCACCAGGATGCGCCGCCGCCCGCGGATGGCGTCCTCGAGGCGCTCGGCGGCCGCGTCGAGATTGGCGACCCGGCTCGGCGCCAGGGGCGGGTTGAGGTGCGCATCGGCGTCTTCGCGGAGCCCCCGAGACCACAGCACCTCGGCCAGGAGCGGGGGAACCTTCAGCTCGCGACACAACGCCTCCACCGCCTCCGGTGGGGCGGGGGGGCGCAAGCGCCAGCGTGGCGTGGGGGGCAGGTAGGGGTCCCGACTCATCCCTGCGCGTCGTCGTCGACGTCGTCGCGCATCGGTATGCGGTCGGGGATGATGGGCATGCGGTCGGGGATTCCCGGACGCGACTGGAGGTCGGAGTCGCGGAGGGCCTCGCCGCGCTCGAGTTCGGTGAGGCGCTGCTGAAGCCGGCGCGCCTCGCGGTGTTCGCGCCAGAGCCGGAGGCGCACGGGGAGCCAACCCACCAGCCACCCGCCCACCAGGGCCACGATCAGGACGAGCACGGGAGGGGCGGGGAAGATGACCGGGACCAGCGGCAACGCCAGGGGGTCCGGGTTGACGTTGTTGAACAGCACCAGGTACAGCGCCAGCAGGATGAGCAGCACGACCTGAAGAATGCGAACGCCTTTCACAGCAACCTCCGTGGCGCCATGGTACCGCAACCGGGCGCCTGGGCCGGTGCGGCGCCTCGGCCGATGTCGCTCGACTCGGCCGTCCACCCCGGACAGCCGGTAGACTGGGGGCTCGTGGAAGGCCCCTACGTGTCTCACCCCGTCTCCGCACCCGATCGATCGTCGGCCGATGGCTCCAGACGGGCCGGGCCAGCGCGTGAGGGCGCTCCGAAGGTCCTCAGCGCGATGTCCGGCGGCGTCGATTCCTCCGTTGCCACGGCATTGCTGCGCGAGGGCGGCTTCGACGTGGTCGGCACCATGCTGCGGTTCTGGCCCGACGACCGGCCGGACGGCGCCTTCGACCTGTGCTGCAGCCCGGATGCCGCCTACGATGCGCGCCGCGTCGCGGATGCGGTGGACGTTCCGTTCTACCTGCTCGATTTCCGGGACCGCTTCCGGGAGATCGTCATCGACCCGTTCCTACCGAGCTACGAGGCCGGCCGGACGCCGAACCCGTGCGTGTGGTGCAACCGGCACATCAAGTTCGGTGCCTTCGCCAAGAGGGCCCAGGCGCTCGGCTGCGAGTTCATGGCCACCGGTCACTACGTCCGGCGCATCGACGGCCCGGGCGGCGTCGAGCTCCATCGCGGCCGCGACGACAACAAGGATCAGACCTACTTCCTGTGGGCGCTCCCCCGCGACGTGCTTCCCTACCTCCTGTTTCCCCTCGGCGAGCTCAACAAGGACGAGGTCCGGGCGCTGGCACGGGAGCGGGGCCTGATGACGGCCCACAAGGCCAGCTCCTCCGGGCTCTGCTTCATCCCCGACACCGTGCAGGCGTTCCTCGACACGGCGTCTTCCGAGCGCCCCGGCCCCGTGATCGACAGGAGCCGCGGCGACGCCGTGGTCGGGCGCCACCGCGGGGTGCAGTTCTATACGGTCGGTCAGAAGCGCGGCCTGGGTCTGTGGAAGTCCCACCTCGAACGCTACGTGCTGGAGCTCCGCCCGCAGGACGACACCGTGGTGATCGGCACCCGCGAGATGTGTCACTGGCACACGCTGGAGGCGGACCGGGTGAATTTCCTGGTGGACGAGGCCGAGCTGCCTGAGCGGGTCATGGCGCAGGTGCGCTACCGGCAGCAGCCGGTGCCCGCCGGCCTGGAACGCACCCCCGAAGGGTTCCGCCTGCGCTTCGACGAGCCCCAGTTCGCCGTCGCGCCCGGACAGAGTGCCGTGCTCTACTCCGGCGAGCGTCTCCTGGGTGGAGGTGTCATCGTCGAGCGCGGCGAAGCGGCCGCGACGCCCTAGGCCGGCGCGCCCGTCGGCGGCCCGGCGAGCTCGCTCGGCGCCGGGGGGCGGTGTGGCCGCGCATTTCCAGTACACTGGCGAAAGGAGGTCACCATGGGAACCGTTGTGGTGCTGGTCATCCTGGCCGCGCTGGCCGTTTACGCGGTCAGCGTGTACAACCGCATCATCTCGCTGGAGAACCGCTTCCAGAACGCCTGGAGTCAGATCGACGTCCAATTGAAGCGTCGCGTCGACCTCATCCCGAATCTCGTCGAGACCGTCAAGGGCTACGCCGCACACGAGAAGGGCGTGTTCGAAGAGGTCGCCAAGTCGCGCCAGGCGATGATGAACGCGCAGGGGGTGAACCAGTCGGCCGAGGCCGCAAACCAGATGACTTCCGCGCTGGGTCGCCTGTTCGCCATCGCCGAGAACTACCCGGAGCTCAAGGCCAACGAGAACTTCAAGCTCCTGCAGGAGGAGCTGTCCGGCGTCGAGAACAAGATCGCGTATGCCCGGCAGTTCTACAACGATGCCGTGCTGCAATACAACAACGCCATCGAAACCGTGCCCGGCGTGTTCCTCGCCGGACCCATGAACAAGAAGGAGGCCGTGTTCCTCGAGATCCCCGAGGAGGAGCGCGAGGCTCCCAAGGTGTCGTTCGCGGGCTGATCCGTCGCCCGCAACCCGGACATGTCCATCGAAGGCGCCTCCCGCCTGCCCGACGTCATCACCGACCGGGCGACCGGGAGGCGCATCTCGTTGCTCGATTGGCAGGCGACGAACAAGCGCCTGTCGTGGGTGCTCGGCGCGTTCATGGTCGCGCTGCTGGCGGGCATCGCCTACCTCCTCGCCCAGGTCACCTCACCGCAGTCGGCCACGTTTTTCGTGGCGGTGGCCGCCGCCATCGGGGCGGGGCAAAGCGTCATCGCCTTTTGGTTCAGCGACCAGCTCGCGCTCGGCGCCTCCGGGGCCAGGAAGGCGACCAAGGACGAGCATCGCTACCTGGTCAACGTCACGGAGGCGGTAGCGATCGGAGCGGGCGTGCCGGCCCCGCGCATCTACGTGATCGACGCCCCCGCTCCCAACGCCTTCGCCACGGGGCGCGACCCGCAACACGCCGCCATCGCGGTGACCACGGGGCTCATCGAGATGCTGGACCGACAGGAGCTGGAGGGCGTCGTGGCGCACGAGATGGCGCACGTCCGCAACTATGACATCCGGTTCATGTCGATGCTCGCCGCCACCGTGGGCGCCATCGTGATCCTGCGCGACCTGGTGTTGCGTTGGTTCCGCTTCGGTGCCCTGGGCGGCTCGCGGCGCGGTCGAGGCGCGAGCCGCGGCGGGGGCGGCGACAACCGTGGGCAAGGCATCATGATGATCCTGCTCGTGGTGCTGCTCGTGCTAGGCCCCATCCTCGCGACGGTGTTGCGCCTGGCGGTGAGCCGTCGCCGGGAGTTCCTGGCGGACGCGACCGGCGCCTACATCACGCGCAACCCCGATGGCCTGGCGACTGCCCTCGAGAAGATGGCGCGCTACAACGGTGCGGGCCTGGAGGTATCGGAGGGCGTACGCCATATGTTCATCGTGAACCCGCTCGCCCGCCACAACGCGGTGAACCTATTCGCCACCCATCCCCCGATCCAGGAGCGGATCGACCGCTTGCGCCGGATGTGAGCCGATGGTGCGGCTACGGCTCGGGCCGCACGGCCGCGTCGTCCTCTCTATAGAGCCGGATCGAAGTGCAGGGGGTAGGGCGGCCCTCGTCACCGCCATACGAGGCGCGCCCCGCTCACATGCGAGCGGGGCGCGCCGGGTTGTCGGTACGGATCGCGCCCCTGACCTCAGGCCCTGGACGCCTCCTCTTCAGCCGCCTCATCTTCGGCTGCCTGGGCTTCGGCTTCTTCCTCTTCGGCTGCCAGAGCTTTGGCTGCCTGGGCTTCGGCCTCTTCTTCTGCGGCTGCCTGGGCTTCGGTCGCCGCCGAATCCTCTGCTGTCGGAGCCGCGTCCGGCTGGGCGGCCTGCTCCCCCTCCTTCGGAGGGCGCTTGCCATCCCGGAAGGCCGCGGTCAGAAGCGCGGCGGCCTCGGCCGCGTCGATCGCGTTCTCGACGTCGCCGTCGGCCTCGGCCGGGGTCGCGGCGGCCGCGGTGGTCGCCGGCTCGCTCGGGGCCTCGGTCCGGGGTTCGTCGGCCACGGACTGGCTCGTCGCCTCGGGCGCAGGCTCGACGGGAGCCTCCGCCTCGACGGGGGCCTGCCCGGTCGCTTCGGCGGCGGCCTCCTCGCCGGAGTCCGCGGCCTCGACCTCGGCGCTGTCCGCCGCGGGTTCCGTGGCGGCCGATTCGACCGCGGCCTCGCCGGCAGCCTCGGCGGCCTGTTCGCCTTCGGCCTCGTCTTCGTCCTTGGTTTCGGTCAGGCCGAACTGGGCGAAGAGGTCGGCGTAGACGTCACCGAGCTTGGTGGTGGTCTTGGTGTTGACGTCCGATGCCGCGTAGCTGTAGTCGTAGTCGATGTCGGAGCCGCGGCGGCCGCGACGGCCGCGACGGGGACCGCCGCCGCGCGATGCCGGCGTTCCGGTTCCCACCGAATCGAGGTCGGTCGCCGTAAACGGAAGCAGGCGCTTGCGCGAGAGGCTGGCGCGTTGCTCGACCGGGTCGATATTGAGGATGACCGCGTTGACCTCGTCGCCACGCTTGAAGTGATCGTTGATGTTGTCGATGTGGTCGTGGCTGAGCTCGCTGATGTGGACCAAGCCCTCGATGCCCTCTTCGATCTCCATGAACACACCGAAATCGGTGATGCCGGTGATCGGTCCGGTGACCTCGGTGCCGGGCGGGTACCGGTCCGGTAGGCTGCTCCACGGATCGGGCTGGGTCTGGCGCAATCCCAACGAGATGCGTTGCTGGTTGGTGTCGACCTTGAGGATCATGGCCTCGACGTCGTCGCCCTCTGTGACGATCTCTTTGGGGTGACGCACGCGTTTGGTCCAACTCATCTCACTGACGTGGATGAGCCCCTCGAGGCCGGGCTCGATCTCCACGAAGGCGCCGAAGGGGGTGAGGTTCGTGACCTTGCCCTCGATCCTCTGGCCGATGTGGTAGTTCGCGAGCACGTTATCCCACGGGTTGGAGACCAGGGATTTCATGGAGAGGTTGATGCGCTCGCGCTCGAGGTCCATGTCGAGGACCTCCACGCGGACCTTCTCTCCGGGCTTGACGACGTCGCGCGGGTGGCTGAAGCGACCGTGCGTGAGCTCACTTCGGTGCACCAGGCCGTCGATGCCGCCGAGGTTGACGAAGGCGCCGAAGTCGGTGATCTCGACGACCTCACCCTCGAGGCGCAGACCGGGCTCGAGCTTCTTGAGGGTCTCCGCCTTCTGCTCGGCGATCTCCTCTTCCAGGATGGCGCGTCGCGAGATGATGACACGGTTGCGGCGCCGGTTGAGCTCGATGATCTTGACCTTGAGGCGCTGGCCGACGAAGGGGGAGAGGTCGTTGACGCGGCGCACGTCCACCTGGCTGGCGGGCAAGAACGCACGAATGCCCAGGTTGGCCACCAGGCCGCCGCGGACCTTCTCGATGATCTCCACTTCGACGGGCTTGCCCTTGTCGTGGATCTCCTGGAGGAGGTTCCAGGCACGCTCCTGATCGGCGCGCTTCTTCGACAGCACGATGGTGTTGTTCGGCACGTCGGAGCGCACCACGTAGACCTGGATCTCGTCGCCGGGCTTGAAGTACTTGGCGGCGTCCTGCGCGTTGGTCTCGAATTCGAACAGCTGGTTGTACGGCAGGATGCCTTCGATCTTGGCGCCGACGTCGACGATGATGCCGTCCTGGGCGAGCATGATGACCTGTCCTGTGGTGATCATGCCGCGGTGGACAGGCTTGCGCGCGAGCTGCTCATCGCTCGCGGCGAGCACGTCCTCCATGGTCATCTCGGAGCCGTCGTCGCTTTCGGCAGCGATTGCGCTGGGCGCCACGACATCCTCGGCCGCCGCTTCCGCGGGGCCTGACTCGCTGTCCTCCGCGGACGCTTGCGCTTCCGCGGGGCTAGATTCGCTGCCCTCCGCGGTCGCCTGCGCTTCCGCGGGTTGCGGGCTGTCGGTGGGTGCTTGGCTTGGGGTGGCCCCTTGGGTCTCGAGTTCGGGTTCGTTCTCCACCGCGGTGCCTACACCCTGGTCAGCTGCCGCGGATGGGTCCTGATGGGTGACTTCCTCCGGGGCTTGGTCGGTGGCCGGGACAGGGCTTCCCTCGGCCGGGTTTGTCTTCTCATCCATGTAAGGGGGTTCCTCCTCGCCTGGTCTTTGCTGGCAAGTATCCATTACAGCACGGCGCACCCCCCGCACGCAAGCAAAGGCGAAACGTCGTGCAGCCGTCGCGTGTTCGAGGGGAGGCCTCAAACGCGGGCACCGGGACGCCCTCCACGACCTCCCCTGTAGCCCGGACCGATCGCTCCCGTCCGGTCTTGAACCTCAACGATGCCACACCCGGGCCGATCCTGTGTAGGGGGTATGGCGGTGTCGGGGTGAGCCGTGGCCAACCACCAGCGGGCAGCGCGGGGCCTACGTGCCGCATGGCGAGGGGTCGCGCGCGCGGGCCGCGGGCAGTGCCGCACCGCAGGGTCCAGCCACGCCCTTCGCGCTGCCGGACGTGCGGCTCGGGCAGGGAATGACGTGCGGCTCGGGCAGGGAATGAGAGGTGTTGGCTTCGCCAAAAAAGGGTTGGACTCCGTGTGGGAGGCACGGAGTCCGGTGTTCGGAAGAGATGGGAGGAGGTATGGGAGAGTTACCTCGGGTCCACGAATCGAGTATAGCGGGGCCTTCTTACAGGATTCTTACAGCCCTTCCGCGCGGCGCCACTGTGGGAGGTTCGGGGACTCGGCCGACCAGGGCCGGAGGGTCGCGCCGGGTCCGATGCGCCGCCCGATGCGCCGCCCGGGGAGAGTGGGCACCCTTGCCTGCCATTCGCCTCGAGCCGCGGCCTGGGATCCCTTGGAGGGGCACCAAAAAGAAAACGCCCGGAGCGCGCGGCTCCCAACCACGCCTCCGGGATTCTCCCTGCCTGCCAGTCTCTCCCTGTTACAAATGATACCACAACGGCTACACGACCTCCGCTCAGCTGCCGAGCCGCTCTGGACGGTTAAACGGCGATCGGCACCCCCGCCGCCTCGCGGTGTGGATCCAGGCCCTGCTCCACCACCAGTGCCCAGTCGTTGCCCGAGCCCGGAAGGAAGAGGCCCGTTTCACCCATCACACGTCCAGCACGCAACTCCGAAACATCCCAAAGGATGTCGATTTCGCTCTTGAGGCGGTACATCTTGGACTCACCGTCGTATTCGATCTCGAGACCGTCCACCGTCTCTCGCAGCTGGTGACGAAACTGGTGGAAGTACGACTTGGCGCTCCGTGGCTTATCCTCAGGGAACACCTCAGCCAACAGTTTCTTGAGCGTGACAGCCTTGTGCTCGAGGAAATACGCCAGCACTTCGACGCCCCGCCGCAGTGGGATGTTGACCGGTTTGCGGTCCAGAATCAGGCGCTCCTGCCCCAGCGTGAACACCTCGAACACGACTGGTGCGGACCCCGCGATGCGGGGGTGGCTCTTGCGCGCGATCGCCTGCAACTCCGGCAGAAGCGTCCACTCCCGCGCCAGGAACGCGTGGTTCTGGAGTGAGATCGAGAGGGACTGGATCTGGTCGAGCAGTCCGTAGTAGTCGCTCTGCCCCAAGCTTCGCAAGATGTTGGCCTTGTGGAGCTGTACTACGCTCTGTTCCTGTAACAGTCCCATCTCGCTGAAGTCTCCAATTAAACCATCTAGCTCCTCGACGGTATGGGTGTGCGTATACGTACCGTCCCACCAAAACAGCAACACCTCGCGGAACCGGTAGAGCATTCGGTCGGAGCGATCCGAGATTAGGGCCTGCGCACGCGAAAGATGCTCCCTCGCACGTGAGATTTCGTTTCTGGATCCAAGGATGGCCACGAGCGCCAACCGGCAAAGCAACTCCTCGTACCCTAGCTGCATTTCCATAGCCGTGTTGCCTAGGTTCGTGAGGAGGGTCACAGCCTTACCATGGTTGCCGAGAGACCAAGCGATCTCCCCTCTCATCCATTGCCGCTCTACTCGGAATGCTTCGGGCGCCTGATCGAGGTCGGTTGACTCAAGCTCGGCCTGCGCCTCCTGAAACCTACCCAGGTTAATGAGAACCGAAGCGCGCTTGAGGCGGACCTTCAAGTGCTCCTGACCACCGGTGAACTGGAGGCCACGCTCAAGGAACCACAGGGCCCGTTGGGAGCGACCAATTCGGGCATAGAGGATGCCAAGCTGAGCGAGGATTGAGGGTGCAAGAAGCGGGAACTCGGCCATTCCTTGAACTCGGCGCCACGCCTCTTCAGCCGCCTTCAGGGCATCACGTAGGTTCCCCGTGACCTCCTCGTGGTGGCTGAGGACGCGGTGGTAGAGGACCTTGTCGTAGGGTCGAAGATTGCTCGCGTCGATGCGTCCAAGCTCCTGAGCCGCGTCATCGCCCCGTTCAATAAACTTCATTACGTGAGCGAGATTAATCCGTGCGGCTTCATGGCCGCGGTTCACAGACCGATAGAACGCCTCCACAGCATCCATGTCCCGGATGAGTTGGAAGTAGCACACTCCGAGCCAGCGGTCATCCTCGGGTGACGGGCTGGTTAGTGCGTGATATGCCTCGACGCCCCGGTCGAATTCCTCGAGGAACGCCCAACCTTGGATGTCGCTCTCAAGGTGGACTCCCGGGAACCGCTCAAGCACCAATTGTTGGACATCATTGGGCACAACGCCTACTCCCGGGTGTATGGACTCCCTCAACCCACACGTATCACCAGCATATTAAGTGAGGTGAGAATGGCACGAGCAATACCTAACAGAAAGGGCTAGATGTAGCGTCAGGAAAACCAGTTATACGTATTGCGCTGCCCTGGCCAAGCAGTCGAAATCTGTTGACTGGCATGGTCTTGGCGTGCTACGTTCCATGCAATCGATGAGGTTGGGAGGCCAAGTCGATTTCGAGGCGATCCTCGAGCGGGAAGGGATGGGAGCGAGAAGTCGCGGAGAACGTCGTCCACAGTCGAATCGCTCCAAAAATGAGATGTGAGCTGGGCCGATTGGCCAAGGTTGCTTTGATGGTTGGGAGACTGTCAAGGCGCTACCTGAGGGTTGGGAGTTCTCGGGTGGTTGAGTGTTGCCCTTCATTGGGCAACGGGAGGATGGGACCACATGAAGAACAATGGGAAGCGCATCTTCGCGACTGTCATTTTCTCGCTGCTGGCTGCAATTCCGTTTCTCGCTTCGGCGGGTTTGCACGTTTCCTCTCGCTGATAGCGTAATGCACTGCGTCTAGTAGCGGCCGCGTTTCTTTTGGCGGGCACACAGACGACAACCTGCGTCTAGGACGGCACATATACGCAGTATAAGTGTCGTCCTGCTACCTTGGGTCACGTCGAAAGGAGGCGTGGCTCTTGTCCGTCCTCAAGCCGTCTTCCCACACGTATCGAGGCACCATGGCCACGGGATTGTTGGGGGGGGTCCTGTGAAGGGGCATGTTGCTCAGCTCGTTGCGGTCATTCAGAGGGCCGCATTTGACAAAGGGACCGGACGCCGGATATTCACGGCGGTTGGATTGGCAGGCCTTGCGTTCACTGTGGGGCGGGTGGCGGCCATACCGGGCTTGGGGGACTCAGTCGTTGCACAGATCATGTTCCTCCCAATACTTCTGGGCGCCGTTGCGTCCGGAGTTGTCGGCTCACTTGCTGTGGCAATCGGAGGCTGGGCGGGCATGGTGCCGTGGGTTGTTGCACCAATGGCGTTTCCGCTCGTCGAGCAGTTGTTGGTATATTCCGTTTTCGCGGTAACCGTTGGATTGCTGTTTCGCGAAGGCGCTGGCCCTTTTCTGCGAGATGCGGGGTCCACCACCGATCGCGACGGGACTGGCAGTCTAGATCGAGTCCTCGCGAGCCTGGCAAATACGGTTGAGGTTCGGGATCACGACACGCAAGGTCACTGTCGACGGGTTGCTGACAACGCGCTTGTCATGGGCAGAGCGCTTGGGCTCTCAACTTCCGAACTGGATGTGCTGCACTGGTCGGCCATGCTCCATGATCTGGGCAAGATTGCTGTGCCGGAGTACATATTGCAGAAGCATGGCCGCCTCTCTGAAGAAGAATTCGCAGAGATTCGGCGGCACCCGGCATACGGAGCGGACCTCCTCGCGTCCATCTCAAGTGAGTTCCGGCCAATTGCGGAGATCGTGCGCGCTCATCATGAACGGTGGGACGGCCTCGGATACCCCCTTGGTGGCCACGGCCAGGAGATCCCGAAGATGGCGCGTATCATCGCAATCGTGGACGTCTTTGAGGCATTGACTAGCGAGCGGCCATATCGCAGCCCGATGCCGCCTCAGCTAGCGCTTCAGTACGTCCGCAAGGGTGCTGGTACGCAGTTTGATCCGAACCTCGTGCCGCTATTTGAAGCTCTTTATCAGCGAGGAGATATCCAATGCGCAGCCGACCAGAAGCGTGGTGGCGCGTACCGGGTGGCTCCTGACGTCGACCACGCCACCGACGAGCCGGTCCTTATCCTGGCGGGCTGAGCGCACGCGGCACGTGCTTCACGCCCATGCGCCCGAGCTCGGCGCAGGGCGCGATTGCCCCAATGGTCCCGATACAGCGAAGACCGTCAATCCGCCGTTGCGAAAACGTTTCTCCGATGAGATCGACAATCCGGCCCGGCGGATCTCTTCGGGAAATGGCGTCACCAGCAAGTACCGCCAATCGCCCTGGATACTCTGAACGTTGCAGGCGAATTCTGACGTAACCTGTATGGCGCTACTGCGGTTAAGAATGCGTACGCCATAGGGCAGGTTGGCGACAATCAAGCCGCGCTCAACCGGTGCTAGTGCTGGAACCTACCCTCGCGACAATGCGTTACGGCAACGAAATTCGGCGTGCGCCGCACCGGCGTTGCCAGCGTTTGACTTTGCATTCGCGACGGCTTCGGGGTCTTGATCACTTCCGAATATCCTCTGCCGTACCGGCTTCCCTCGGTGCTGGGCCGCAATTCGCATGCCTGCGCTACGCGCGCCAGGGGAGTGGAGCGGACTCAACTCCAAGGCGAGTCCGCGGTTGGTCAACGTGACCCCGCGTCTCGCCATAAGGGCCGCTTCGATGCAGAAAGTGCCTGAACCACAGAATGGGTCGACTAAGACATCGAACTGTGTTGCGTCAACCATGAAGAGCAGCGCAGCGGCCAAGTTCTCACGGATTGGCGCCGTCCCAGATTCTGTTCGATAGCCCCTCATGTACAGCGGCGAGCCCGACGTATTGAAGCTAATCGTGGCTCGATCACGGTGCAGCCTCACGTGGAATCCGAGCTGAGCGTGCGGCGTCCGCATTGGGCTGAGACCGAGGGGCTCAAGGCGCTGCGTAATGGCTTGGTGGACGGATTCGGCAATGTGCTCCATATGCCGAAGCCGTGATTGCTTCGAGGACACGACATACGAGACCTCGGGGTTTTTGCCTATGAAGACCTCCCAAGGTAGCTTCCGTGTGTGATTGTAGAGCATTGGATACGATTGGGCGAGAAAAGACTTGATGCGCAACAACACCCGAGACGGCAACTGTGTGGAGTAGTTCACCGCGTATAGCTCCGGCATGGTTCCAGCAAAGGCAACGCCGCCCGGCGTGGTGGATGCTGCCAGACCGAGTTGCCTGATTTCCTCGAGCGCCTGAACTTCGAAGCCCGGGGATGTTTGGGCGAACAAGCCGAGGGGTGCGCTGCGGAGGAACCGCTTGGCGCGTCGGAGAAGCGCCTGATCGCTGATCGGCATTCCGTAGCATAGCGCGCACTGGCAAAGGTAATCGTGGTTGGGGAAGAGGTCGAGAATAGGGGTGCATCGAAGTGAACCACTGGCAGCAGCGAGTGAGGGATCTGTTATTCCGCCATGCGGGAGTGGTTGTGATCGAGGCGGGGCGGGACTGGGGACCACACAGAGTCGTTAGCGGCTACGTGGACCCAGAACGACCCACAATCATGTTGGACCTCGGCCCCGTGGATTGTCACGACGAGGTATTGGTCGGGAACTCTCTGTCGGAGTCGATCCGTTTTGGGCTAGGAGCACCGCTGTTCGGCCTTGGCGCGCCGCTCGACTATGGCCTTGCCGTTTTTCGTGCAGCATTGGTCTTGCTGGAGCCGATGGTCGTGGTAGTCATGGGCGCTCACAGGAGCGAGTCGCTTGTTCGGCAACTAGCCAGGATAGTGGGCGAACCCAACAGCCTAATCCTTCAATCGCCCAGCCACTTGAGCAATTGGCTTGACGATGTGCAATGCACGCGCGTTTGCCCGGCAGACCTTGCGGTCACGCGTACGGAAGCTATCGATCTGTTCGGTGCAGTCTCCTCGGAAAGCGAAATTGCTGAAGCTCTGGGGCGAAGTGACGGTGCAATAGTTGTCCTCGAGCGTCTTCTGGGTTTCGAGGACCGCGGGATGGAGGCGATTCCGACCGCCCCAACTCTGGCAGGAGGCCACGGTACGGCGAGTGCAAGCCTTGTTGACGTATTGGCGGCCCAGGGTAGATATGTTGAGGCGCTAGAGGTGGCATGTCGCGCGGCACCCCACCGAGCGTCCGAGATAGTCCGATTGGCGGGGAATGCTGCATTTGACCGCGGGGAGTTTCGACGTTTCTGGGCGGCCATCAATGCGCTTCCCAAGTGGACACACCGGGATGATGGCGTTGCCTATTGGTGGTTCAGCGCTGCGATATCGGTCAATGCCTGGACAACATTTGTCCCGGAGGTAGACGAGCTCCTGGCGCGAAGGACCGCACCCGAACTTCGGGCATTGCGAGCGATCGTGTCGCCGGGCAAGGAATCGATGGATCAAGCTCGCGAGGCATACGCGGCACTGCCCAACGCGACTACTTCCTCGGGCTTGGCCTTCATCCTCCTTTTGGAAGGACGAGTTGCAGAAGCCGTGACCATGTACCACATTGCGATGGATTTTGGGGAACGCCAGTCGGTACCGAGGATCGTAGTTTCCTCAGCAATGAACCTTGCGCTCGCCAGCATTTCCAAAGGCGACTATGGGGCGGCCAAGTACTGGTCAGGTTGGTCGCTACGGCGATTCCATGCGCTCGGTCTCCGAGAGGAGCTGTTGCGCATCGCATTGGTAAACATGGATGCCTTTGCCAGCTTGTTGATTGGTTCGGTCCAATCGGCGAAACAATCGCTGCTGGGAGTAACCATCGACGAGTCGGTGCTGGGCATCCCAACGCTAGAGGGAATCATCTCCACTCTCGGGGACCTCGAACTCGTAGAGGGGAACCCGGAAAGGGCAATTGACTTCTACTCGTTGAACCGGGCCTCGGAATCTCGCGGATCAGTGGCGCTCGCCGCCAACGACATCGTTCGAGCGCTGGTGGCCGCAGGCGAAGATGAGCGGGCCGTCTTTGTAGCCGAAGAGGCCATGGCCATGGCGGTTGGCTTGCCGGACTATCACGTGAGCATTGCGCGCTTGGCACTAGGTTGTGCCCATTCTGCTGGTCGCTCCCCGTTGGCCGAACCGCTCCTTCGGGAGTCGATAGCTCGCTTCAAGAAGCGTCCGTTCAGCACACACTTCGCGCAAGCATCGATTCACCTCGCTCGTTTGTATCTGGAGTGGTCACGGCCGCACGACGCGCAGGTCGTACTTAGTGCCGCCAGGCCGGTCCTCTTGCAGCTAGGTGACTCTGGCTGGAGGTTGCTCGCTGGGTCGGAAGGCCAGATAGCACAATTGAAGGCCTGGGTTGTTGGCAGCAGACTTCCGGTCCACATTAAGGTGCTGAACGCCCGGGTCGTCACTACGACAAATCAGACCGTTCACCTCTCTCCCAGATTCGCGGAACTCCTAACGATCCTCGCCGCACATCCCGAGGGCATCCGCGGGGAGGCGTTGGCGCTTGCGCTGTATGGGGAACGGGCGAATCAGAGCACGCTGAAGGCGACCGTGTCGAGGGCACGGAAGATCGTGCCGATCGATTCGGGGCCGTACCGAATTGCGGAGCCCTTCCGGGCCGACTTCGCGGAGGTCCTCGTCTTGCTGCAGAACGGCCGCGTCCAGGCGGCGTTGGAGCTCTATCGAGGGCCCCTGCTTCCCGAGTCCCGGGCGCCGATGGTGGTGGAGTTGCGCGGATACATCGAGGAGAGCCTGAGACAAGCGGTGCTCGCCTCGGACGATCCCGATGCGCTCATCGACTTCGCCAACCAACAGGGGGAGGACCTGCAGCTCTGGGAGGAGGCCCTCCGCCAGCTTCCTCCAAACGATCCGCGGAGGCCGCTGGTGAACGCTCGCATCCGACGCATCCGCAAGGGCTGGTAGGATCCCCGCGGCGCAACGTAGCTTCCCTTGCGGCGGTGTGCGGCCCCGGTCGGTGCCCGTGGTACGCGTACACGGCCGGGAGCCCAACCCTCGCTGCACCGCGCGTGCCAAGGTGACGTCCCCGCCGAGGGCGGGGACGGGGAGGTGGGAAGAGGGCTCGACACCGGTAGTTCCGTGCGCCGAGCCTGGGAGGTCAGGCTTGGTGGTGGCTCAGAAGCCCTGCGATGAATTGGGCTCGATTCGCGAATCCGAGCTTGCCGAGGATGTTCGACACGTGGGCATTGACGGTCTTGTAGGAGATGCTGAGCTCGCCGGCCACGGCGCGGGTGTCGAGGCCCTTGAGCAAGAGCCGTGTGACTCTCAGCTCCATGTACGTCAGGCCGGACTTCCAGTGGTAGGACTTCTGTGACGATGCGGCCGCATACACACCGCTCAGCAGCGCGGTTTCGTCCGTCGATTCCACCACGCCGCTCACGTGATAGCTCGCGAGGCAGTCGTGATAAGCGGGGTGGCTGGCCTGGGTCACGACCAGGGTTCTTGCGCGCTCAATGCTGTTCATCGGCTCGAGCTGAGCGAACGCCCACGTCAGGGGGTAGTCGAGGATCACTTCGGCGACGCCGCCGTTCGAGGAGCCCGAGGATGCCAGCCCGGCACGCGCCAGGATCTCTTGCACGAGGTTGGTGAAACTCTCGTGCGCTACTTTCAGCCTCACGCCGATCCTATTGCGTGTCATCATGCTCCCTCCAGAGATTGGTTTCCCCCTTGCGGGAACCTCATGTTGCCTAGGGAGGGGTTGCGGGCGGGTTGCTCGCCCATTCCGATGCGATGCCTCCGGCGACCGTGGCGTGCGGTGTGTTGACGCGTGGCTCATGCGATCTAGGCGCCAGCCACCCAGGCTCTCCGGGCTGTTCCGCTGTGCCGTACGCGGGTACCGCACTGCCAACGACGCATCGGCGTCGCTCGCGAAGGTGGCTCCCGGGCGCGCGGCGGCATGCCGCCGACGCACGGCTCCGGGCGCGCCCGGGACCCATGCCGGAGGGCGTTCGCCACGGCTTCGGGTCGCACTCCCTTGCCCGGGCCGGCCATCGAACGAGCTCGATGCGCGGCCCACGGCAGCCTGTCGGCAGCGGGGTCCGGTCGAGAGGTCCTTACTCAGTGGCGGCGGCGTGGGTCGGTGGCGTCCCGTAGGCCGTCACCGAGGAGGCTCCAGCCGAGGACTGTCCACACGATCGCGAGGCCGGGCACCAGGGCTGGGTACACGCTCATGCTGAGAAAACCCTGCGCCTCGCGCAGCATGTTTCCCCAAGAGGGAACATCGGGTGGAGTGCCCAGCCCGAGGAAGCTCAGGGCGGCCTCGGCGAGCACCGCTACGGCCAGGCTGAGACTCGCCTGCACCACGATGGGTGAGAGCGCGCCCGGGAGGATGTGGCGTGCGAGCAGCCGGCGATGTCGTGCGCCCAAAGCACGGCCCGCCTCCACGAAATCGCGCTCCTTCAGCGAGAGCACCGAGGAACGCGTCAGGCGCGCGAAGATGGGCACCGTGGCGAGCCCGATCGCGGTCATGGCGGTGAGGGTTCCGGGCTGGTAGACCGCCGCAAGAAGCAGCGCCATGAGGATGGCGGGGAAGGCGTACAGGACGTCCACCAGGCGCATCAAGACCTCGTCGGGGACACCTCCGGCGTAGCCCGCGAGCGCACCCACCAGGCTGCCGAGCGACAGGGCCAAGCCGACCGCGATGAAGCCGACATACAGCGTTCCGCGGGCCCCGACCAGGACGCGGCTGAAGAGGTCGCGTCCGAACTCGTCGGTGCCAAACCAGTGGTGGGGAGAGGGCCCCTGCAACTGGACGGCGAAGTCCAGAGCGTTCGGGTCGAACGGCAACCACACGAAGCTGACGGTGGCAGCGAGGAGCACCACGGCGATGAGCCCGCCGCCTAGGTACAGGTTGAGGCGCTCCAGTCGTCGCATCAGTCGTACCGAATGCGTGGGTCCAGCAGGCCGTAGGAGATGTCGACCAGGAAGCTCAGCCCGACGATGGTCGTGGCGTAGATGAGGATCTCCCCCTGCAGCAACGGGAAATCGCGTGTCCCGATGGCGGTGAGCGCGAGGCGCCCCATGCCCGGAAGGGCGAACACCTGCTCGATGATGATCGAGCCGATGAACACGTTGGTGAGGCTCAGGCCGAGGATGGTGATGAGGGTGACCAGGGCGTTTCGGAGGGCGTGGACCATGACGACACGGCGTGTCGGCAGCCCTTTGGCGCGCGCGGTACGCACGTAGTCCTGGTCCAGCGTCTCGATCATGGCGGCGCGCGTCATGCGGGTCATGACGGCTGCCTGCCCCAGACCAAGGGCGAACACCGGCAGCAGCAGACTCTTCACGGTGCCCCAAGGGTCGTCGCTCCACGCCACGTACCCGCCAGCCGGCAACCACCCCAATCGCACGGCGAACAGCAGGATGAACATCAGGCCCAACCAGAAGCTGGGGATGGCTGCCCCCACCTGCGAGATCGTCGTAAGCAGCGGGTCGAGCACGGTGCCACGCCGCAAGGCGGCCAGGATGCCGAGCGGGAGGGCGATGGCACACGCGAGCAGGGCGGCGCCCAACGCCAGCGGCACCGACACGCGCAGGCGATCGGCGATGAGCCGCCGGACGGGCTTCTGGTAGTTCAGCGACTCTCCGAAGTCGCCGCCCGCGATGCCCGCCAACCAATGGACGTAACGCGTGGCGGGAGGCTTATCCAGGCCGAGCTTGCCGCGGAGCGCAGTGAGCGCCTCGGGACTCGCGTTGAGGCCGAGGATGATCTCCGCCGGGTCGCCGGGCACCGCAAGGAGCGCGGAGAACACCAGGAGCGAGGCCAGGAGCACGCTGATGCCGGCCGTGAGGAAGCGTCGCGCGATGTAGCCGAACATGCCCGCGGGTGGGCGGCGCAGGGCCGCCCACCCGTCGTCCCTCCGTTCCTACTCCGCTCGGTACACGCCCGTCATGTCGATGGCCGGGGTCGGCTGGTTGGTCCAGAAGCCGTAGACGTCGTTGCGGGCCGCCACCAGGTAGGGCGGGCTGAAGATCCACACGTTCACTGCGTCGTCGGCGATGATCTTGGCGATCTGCTGGTAGTCGGCGATCTGCACGTCCGTGGACGTCGCGCTCTCCGCCTGGGCGAGCAGCGTCCGGACGACCGGATTGTCGTAGTGGTAGTAGTAGTCCGGGTTGCCGTAGATGTTGATGTCGCGTGGCTCGGAGTGCCCGATGATGGTCATGTCGTAGTCGCCACCCAGGAAGATGCGCTGGATCCAAGTGCCCCACTCCACCACCGAGAGCTGCGTGTCGATCCCGATCTGGCGGAGCTGCTGGGCGATCACCTGGCCGGCCCGCCGCTCGAGGTTGTACGGCTCTGGCAACTCGAACTTGATGGTGAAGCCGTTGGGGTAACCGGCGTCCGCGAGGAGTTGCTTTGCCTTCTCGGGATCATACGGGTAGGTGTCGGTCAGGTCGATGTAGTACGGCTCGGCCGGGCTCATGTGCGTGCCGATGACCGTCCCCAGGCCGAACATGGCGCCCTCCACGATGGCGTTCTTGTCGATCGCCATGGTGATCGCCTGCCGGACGCGCACGTCGTCGAGCGGTGGGCGCGCGTTGTTGAGCGCCAGCGTGATCTCGGTCGTAGCCGTTCCCTCGGTGCCCTTGAGGCTCGGGTCGTTCTTCACCTGCAGGTACTGCTCGGGCTGGAGGGCCACCCCGATCATGTCGATATCGCCGGCCTGGAGGGCGGCGAAGCGCGTGTTCGGGTCCCCGATGATCTTGAATACGACGCGGTCGAGGTACGGCACGCCGTCGAGGTAGTAGTCGGCGTTGCGCTCCAACACCACCTCGGACCCCTCGACGTAGCGCACGAACTTGAACGGACCTGTACCGATGGGCTCGCTGCGCTGGGTCTCGGCCTTGGCGGGCGGATAGATGATGGAATCGGGCCGCGCCAGGTTGTACAGCAGGCTGGAGTTGGGCTGGCTGAGATGGAACGTCACCGTGTTGTCCGGTCCGGCATCGATCGAGGCGATGGCCTGGTAGTACTCGGGGTGGGTATGGCCCGAGTCCGGATCCTTGGCGCGCTCGAAGGTCTTCACCACGTCCTCGGCCGTGAAGGGCGTGCCGTCGTGGTACACCACGCCGCTCCGGAGCTGGAAGGTCACGGAGAGCCCGTCCTCGCTCACGCTCCATGCGCTGGCCAGAGCCGGCACGATGTCCCCGCTTCGGTCGAATCGCACCAACCCCTCGTAGACGTTGTGGTACATCACCCGCGGGATCTCCTGGGAGGTGGAGGCGGTGGGATCCCACCCAGGCGGATCGGCCGTGATGGACACGGTCACCTCGCCCCCCATCACAGGCGGGGGATCCTGAGCGAGCGCCAGCCCCGCGATCAGCGCCAACGCCACCAACCATGGCAAGACTCGTTTCATCGCAGCCCTCCTAAAGGATGCTCGTGCCCCAGGCCCTGCGCGGCGGAGCCGCGGGGGCGTTGGGGGGAACTTGACGGACGTCAAGAACCAAGGTACCGCACGGCTGCTGCGGCGTAAAGCCGGGCCGCGCGCACGGTGTCGTCGAGTCGGACGAATTCGTCACGCTGATGCGGGATGGTCCGGTCGCCGGGCCCCAGCGTCACGATCGGGATGTCCTTCCACGCCCACAGGAAGGTGCCGTCGGTCGCGCCGGGCACCCCACCGTAACGCGGCGGCCCGCCCATCACCTCGGGGTAGGCGCGTTCGACGGCGCGCACCAGGGGATCGCCGGGGTCCGTGGCCGTCCACGGCCGCGACTCGAAGCACTCGGTGTCCAATCGCAACCGCGCGGTAGCGTCCTGCACGTCGTGCGCGACCTGGTTGATCTCTCCCAGCAGGGTGTCGTGGTCCTGGCCGGGCACGGTCCGCACGTCCAGCGCCAGGTACGCCTCATCCGGAAGCACGTTGTGCTGCGCCTCGCCCGCCGCCGGCGCACGGACGATCGTCGGCGTGATCCACGGGAGGCCCAGGTGCTCGTGCTGCCCAATGCGTTGCTGTTCGCGTTGCTCGAGGTCCCTCAACCCCACGATGAGGTCGGCCAGGCCGCGGATCGGGTTGACCCCCGCGTACGGCATGGCGCCGTGGCTCATCACGCCGTGGGCGCGCACATGCAGACGCATGGCGCCCTTCTGGAACAGGCAGATCTCGTTCTCCTCCGGCTCGCACACGATGGCTCCGCTCACCGCGTCCGCCCACCCCTGCGCGATGAAGTGCTTGATGCCGAGCATCAGGCCCTCCTCGTCGACCACGACGCCGAGGCGGATGCGCCCGGCGAGCGCCGGAGCCCCCGAGCGGACCGCCTCCAGCGCGGCGATCGCCGCAGCGACCCCCGCCTTCATGTCGGCGCTACCGCGCCCGTGCAGCACATCCCCTTCGATCCGACCCTCGAAGGGCGGCACCCTCCATAGGTGGGCATCTCCCTCCGTCACCACATCGGTGTGCCCCTCGAACATGAGCGTGCGGTCGCGGGCCGGGTCGAAATCGCGCCCCGACCAGTCGCAGATGACGTTGGGCCGGTCGGGTGCGACCTCCTCGAGGTGGGGCTCGAACCCCGCCCCACGAAGCTCGTCGGCGACGTAGGTCGCCGCGCCGAGCTCGGTGCTGCCGCTCTCCGGTTCGACCACGCTCCGCCGCCGGACCAGGCCCTGGGCGAGGTCCCGGACACGCTGCGGATCGACGGCCTCGGCCGCGCGCCGCGCCAGGGTGGACAGGTCCTCAGGCACGCTCGAGCCTCACAGCGGCGGCGTGAACCGACCGTCCACGGCGGTCCAGCCACCGTCGACGTAGAGCAGGGAGCCCGTCACGAAGCTCGCGGCTTCGCTGGCCAGGAACACCACGGCGCCCACCATCTCGCTCGGCTGGGCCCAGCGCCCCAGCGCTCCCTTCTCGGCGTAGGCGCGGTACCACTCTGGTTGGTCCTTGATCTGGGCCGTGAGCGGCGTCTCCACCACGCCCGGTGCGATCGCGTTGGCGCGCACCCCCCGGGGGCCCAGCTCCGCGGCCAGAGCGCGGACCATCTGCAGTGTGCCGGCCTTCGTCGCGGCGTACACGCCCTGGCCGGGCTCCACCACCTGCGAGCGGATGGAGGAGAAGAGCACGATGCTGCCGCTGCCCTGAGCGGCCATGCGGCGGCCCGACTCCCGCATCACGCGGAAGCTGCCCTTGAGATTGAGCTCCACGACGCGATCGAACTCGTCGCTGGTGACCTCGATCAGCGGCTTGCGGACGTTGATCGCGGGCGTGCACACCACCACGTCGAGCGCGTCGAGGCCACCGATGACGTTGGTGACGTTGCCCTCGTCCGTGATGTCGAGCGCGATGGCCCGGGCGTCGCCGCCGCGGCCGTGGATCTCGGCCGCCGCCGCTTCTGCGGTCTCGGCGTGCACGTCTGCGCACACCACTCGTGCACCGAAATCGGCCAGCCCGGCGGCGCTCGCCCGACCGATGCCCGAACCGGCACCGATCACCAGGGCGGTGCGCCCGCTCAGATCGAACAGCTCGCGGTAGTTCATGTCTGCATCCCTTCCGTGAGTTCCAGGAACCGTTCCACGCGGGCATCGGCGATGGCCAGGCCGCCATGCCAGAACGCCGGGTCCCGGATGTCGATGTCGAAGCGGGCGGCCAGCTCCGCCGCGTCGGCGGATCCCGTGCTCGCCAGCAACTCGTCGTACAGGGGCACGAAGGCCGTGGGGTCGGCCTGGTAGACGCGGAACAGCCCGAGACCGAAGAGCAGCCCGAAGGTGTACGGGAAGTTGTAGAACGACCGGCCGCCGGAGTAGTAGTGCGGCTTCAGGGCCCACATCATCGGGTGCCTGGCGCCGGCGTCGAGCGCATCGCCGTATGCCTCGGCTTGCGCGTCGAGCATGAGCGTGTCGAGCTCCGAGACGGACAGCGCGCGTTCGCTCCGCAGCTCGAACACGGCACGTTCGAACCTGAAACGGGAGCGGATGTCGATGACGAGCTGGGCCGTGGATTGCAGGTCCTGCTCGAGGATCGCGAGCTGTTCGCGTTCGTCCGCCTCCGTCAACAGGCCGTCGAGGACGAGCGTCTCGCAGAAGATACTGGCCGTTTCCGCCAGGGCCATGGGGGTTCGCGATCGCAGCACGCCGCGCCCGTGGCGGTACAGGCAGTCGTTGTGGTAGGCGTGACCCAGCTCGTGCGCCAGCGTGAACACGTCGTCGAGTCGGCCGCCGAAATTGAGCATCACGCGGGACTCGCGCCTCCCGTGGACGGGCGCACAGAACGCTCCGTTGCGCTTGCCGGGGCGAGGCGGCGCATCGATCCAGCCACGCTCGAACGCACTCGTGGCGAAGGACGCCAACGCCGGGGAGAACCGCGCGAATCGGTCCACCACGACGCGGGTCGCGTCCCCCCAGGAGAAGGCGCGCGCGCCGGCCTGCGGCAGCGGGGCAAAGAGGTCGTACCAGGCCAGGGAGGGCTTGTTCAGCAGCCTCGCCTTGGCGCCGAGGTAACGGCGGAGCGACGGGATGTGCGCCTCACTGGCCTGTTGCAGCGCCTCCAGCGTGGCGTTGTCGATGGCGTTCGCGAACAGCGCCTCTTCCAGCGGGTCCGCCCAACCGCGGCGCCGGGCGAGCTCCCCCACCTGCCCCTTGATGCCGTTCATGGCGGCCGCGAATGCCGGTGCGTGGGTTCGCAGCAGCTCGAGCTCGGCGTGGAACGCGGTCCGCCTGGTCGCCTCCGACGGGTCCGCCTGCAAAACGCGGAGCTGCGCCAGGCCGTAGCCGTGGGGCCTGCCCTCGGGTGGCATGGTGGCCGTCACGGCGCTGCCGCCGACGAGCTCGCCGTGCAGCCGAGACCATGCCGTGGCGCCACTGCTGTCCAGCGCCGCCGCCAGCGCTTCCGCCTCCTCACCCATCAGGTGCTCGGCCTGTGCCCGCGCCCGCCGGAGGAGATAGAGGTGGTCCCGAGCACGTGGTCCCAGGTCCTCCGCCTCCAGCTCCAGGTCGCCGACCCAGGCGAGCCATCGGCCGCGCAGCGTGTCGAGGCGGGCTGCCGCGGGATCCAGCGCGGTCAGGGCGACGCGGGCGTCCTCGTCGTCGGTGGCCACCGCGAGACGCAGGTTCAGGTACGTTCGCACCGTGGCGAACAGCGATCCGATGCGCTCCAACGCCTCCAGCCCGGCGTCGAGGGTGTCCTTGGGCGCCTCCGTGCGACCGCCGGCGGCGACCGCACGCACGCCGCTCGCATCCATCAACGCCTCCAGCGCATCCAGGCTCTGCCGGAGCGTGCGCCGGTCGTTCTCGATCTCCGGTGCGTCGAGTCCCGGGTAGATGCTGTCCAGCTGCCACAGCGGCAGGTCGGCGTCAGCCACGAAGGCACCGTCCCTTCCCGTGTCGGTCCGCCTCCGCAGTCTACCGGCTCGGCGGTGCGGGGGGCGCCGGCGCCGTGCTCGTCTGGCGGGCCAGGAGTCCGGTCGTCGACACTTCTATCTCGAAGGTCCCGCCGGCTCCCAGCGGCACGAAGGTGCCGCTGCCGTAGGTGGCGTCGAGGATCGGTGCCAGGAAGCGGTAGCGTTGCGCGAAGGCGAAGAGGTCCACCGCGGCAGGATCGTGGAGGGCGTACACCGTGCGCGGTTGGGTCTGCTCGTCGTCGATGCTGTCGTAGCGACCGGCGATGCGGTCGAGGCGGTAGGAGGTGTGCAGGCCGAGGAGGTTTGCCGCGGGCGTCCACTTGAGGATGTGTGCGTCGACGTACAGGGCGTCTCCCCGCAGCGTGAAGGTCTGGCTGCCGCCGTCACGGAAGCGCACCACGGCCTCGTATCTTTGATTCCCGAGGGCGCGCACCTCCACCGTGGCCGCCCTCACCTCCCGCGTGAGCGCGCTGTAGCCGCGCATGCCCACCCCCACGGCGATCGCCAAGGCGGCCGCCAGCACGAGGATCGTCGACGCGAGGAAGTGCCCGATGCCGCCCAGGCGCCTCCGGTCGCGGCGCGACACCAGGCCCAGGAGGGCGAGAGCGAGCGCCAGGAGCGCGGCGCCGAAAGCCAGCAGCCACAGTGGCCGGCCCACGCTCAGAGCTGCTCTTCGCCGGCCGGCGGCCAGCTTCCGCCCAGGCGCAGCCAGCTCGACACCATGTCGACGGGCACCTGCGCGATGAACGTGATGGCCTGGTTGTCCCGAGGGTGGGGCAGCGTCAGCCGGTAGGCGTGCAGCGCCTGCCGATCGATGACCTCGGAGGGGCGCCCGTACACCAGATCCCCCAAGACGGGCGCGCCGAGGTGCGCGAGGTGCACGCGGATCTGGTGGGTCCGCCCCGAGTGCGGTTTGGCCTTCACGAGGACGTATCCCGGGATGCGCGCGAGAACGCGGAACACCGTGGTGGCGCTCTTCGACGCCTCGCCCCCCACGGTCATCTGTTGCCGCTTGACGGCGTGCCGTCCGATCGCGGCCTCGAGATGGACGGCGTCCTCCATGTCCCCCACGGCGATCGCCACGTACTCCTTGGCGGTCAGGCGTTTCTTGAACGAGGCCGCCAGATGCCGGTGGGCCGCATCCGTCTTGGCCACCACCATGACGCCGGAGGTGTCCTTGTCCAGGCGGTGCACGATGCCCGGGCGATACGTGTCGCTGTCGGGGTCGTGGAGCCGTTCCTTCGACAGCTCCATGCGCCCCAACAGGGCGTTCACCACCGTCCCGGTCCGCACCGTGGCCGTGGGGTGGGCGATGAGATCGGGCGGCTTGTTGATGGCCGCCAGGTGCTCGTCCTCGTAGATGATGTCGATGTCGATGTCCTCGGGCTCCACCCGCATCGGCCGCGGGGGAGGCAGCAGCACCGAGACCACCTCGCTGCCGCTGAGCTTGGTCGCCGCCTTGCCGACCGGGCGTCCGTCGAGCGTCACGTACCCCTCGCTCACCAGCTCCTTGGCATAGGTGCGGGAGAGCTCCAGGGCGATGGCGATGGCGACGTCGAGTCGTTCCCCGGTGGGGGCCTCGAATGTGCGAACGTCCACGTGGACAGTCTAGCCGCCTTCCGAGGGTGAACCGCGTCGGCGCTATACTGGCTGGATATGGAGCCGATCGCACTCGACGCCATGGGGGGCGACCACATGCCGGGCGCCGCGCTAGAAGGCGCGGCCCGGGCGGCGCGCGAGCGGATCCCGGTGGTGCTCGTCGGCGACGAGGCACGCCTCCGCCCGGAGCTCGCTGCCCGCGGCCTGGAGGTGGCGATCGAGCACGCGGACGACGTGATCGGCATGTCCGAGTCCGCCACCGACGTGCGGCGGCGGAAGAGCAGCAGCGTGATGGTTGCGATGCGGATGGTCAAGGAGGGTCGCGCCTCGGCTGCGGTGTCCCTGGGGCACTCCGGCGCGACGATGGCGGCGGCGTTGCTGGTGCTTGGGCGGCTGCCCGGGGTGGACCGGCCCGCGATCCTCGCCAACATCCCCGTCAAGGGCGGTTTCGTCGCGCTCCTGGACGTCGGCGCCAATGCCGAGTGTCGCCCCCTCCACCTGCAGCAATTCGCGGTGATGGGTTCGGCCTTCGTTCGCGCCTTCTGGGGGAACGAGGATCCCAGCGTGGGCCTGATGTCGATCGGGGAGGAGCCCGAGAAGGGGAACGACCTGACGCGCGAGGCGCACGTGCTGTTGCGGCACACGCCGGGCGTGCGCTTCTACGGAAACGTCGAGGGGCGCGACCTGTTCCGCGGCCTCACCGACGTGGTCGTGACCGACGGCTTCACCGGCAACGTGGTGCTCAAACTGGCGGAGGGCGAGGCGCGCGAGCTGTTCTCCTGGGTGCGCGAGGCGCTGCGCTCGGGACCGCTGAGCCGGCTGGGCGGGCTGCTGGTGCGGCCCGCGCTGCGTCGCATCGCCAGCCGCCTCGACCCCTCCGAGTATGGAGCGCAGCCGCTCCTGGGCGTTGCCGCGCCGGCCTTCATCGGGCACGGCAGCGCGGACGCGCGGGCCGTGACCAACGCCCTACGCACCGCGCAACGGGCCGTCGAGGCCGACCTGATCGGGCGCATCCGCGCCCGCATCGCCGACGTCGAGGGGGCCGGCCAACAGGAGCCGCAGCCCGCCTGACGGGACGCTCAAGGAGCCGCCGGCGTGAACCCGCGGGTCCAGGCCGTGGCGGTCACTGCGCTCCCGTCGGTGTCTTGCGGATACGCCAACGCCGGCACGTCGAAGCCGGCGGTGGGTACGCCATCCTGGCCGCGGGCGGCGTACAGGTCGATGACGTACACCCGGCCGGCCGCGTAGACGTAGCCGAAGCCGTCGAAGGGGTTCAGCAGCGCGGCCACCCCCGCCACGGTGGCGCCTCCCTGGACGACGGCCGGGGCATCGTCGGCCGCGTCGTCGAGCACCACCGTTCCCGATGGACCCGTGACGAGGACCTGGGAGGTGGCGCCGACGGGGTCGCCGACGGCGAGGTCGGCATCGGCTACGGTGTCGACCTGCGCCCGCGAGCCCCCGTCCGGGTACGGGGTGGACACGAGCGTCGTGTCGGCGAGGAGGCCCCACAGCGACGAGCCGTTGCTCTCCAGGCTCCTCTGCGTGGTGCCGTCGAGTTCGAGTTGCTTGTGTTGCACGGGCGTCAGGGCGTCGAGATCGGCGGCCCAGACCTGCGACGCGTTGATCGCGGAGACCAGGAACAGCACGCGGCCGACGCCATGCTGGTCGAGGAACGGCGCCGCCGGTACGACGGAGCGGCCGCCGGTCAGGTCCGTCACCTCGGGCGGGCTCTGGCTCCGATCGACGACGAAGATGCGGGGGAGAGCGGACACGCCGCACCGCGAGGGGTCGTCGAGAAGGGCGAGCACGTCTCCGCTTCGATCGGTCTGCACGGCCGTGAAGCAGGGAGCGGTCTGGGAATCGAACAGCGATCCCGTCTCGCCGCTCAGCGACAAAACGGCGCGACTCTCCTGGAACGACGAGGGGTCGTTGACGTCGATCTGACCGAACGCGTACGTGCGCACCCGCGAGATCGGTGCGCCGGCCCCGAGCTGCCGGGTCAGCACAACGAGCTCCGATCGATCCCGGAGGCGATCGGCGACGTCCATCGATACGGCGGGGTAGTCCAGCGTACGCTCCGAGCCCGGCACGGCCAGGACGTCGCGGGTCGCATCGGCGGTCGTGCCGAAGGTATCCTGGAGCAGGAGCACGTGGGCGGTCGCGGTGCCGCCGGTCCCGCCGCCGACCGCCACCGCCATGAGGAAGGGTGGCCCCGTCTCGGAGGTCCCCGTGCACGCCGTTAGCGTCGCTGCGCACAGGAGCGACGCGAGGGCGAGGCGTACGAGGCGACGGCGGCTCATAGCCTGCCCCCGTGACGCGCACGTCCCGTGCTCTGCCGCCTCACGGTTCGCGCCTCGGCAGCGTGAGGGCCGTGGGGAACTCCTGCACGAGCCCCTGGTTCGAGCCCGGCGTCGTCAGGGAGATGCGCACCGCTCCGGTGCCACTGTTCCAGGAGCCATACAGGGCCCAGCAGCAGCGGTTCCATGCCACCAGGAAGGTGGGCTGGAGATTGAACGGCAACGCCGACGGATCGTTGCCGCTGAAGTCCCAGACATCATCCAACACGGCGCCAACATACAACTCGTCCAGTGGCCGGACGACGAGCGCGACCTGCTGCAGCTGGAGCCGGGCGCTGCGTACCTCCAGGGCCACGCTGTCGAACACGCCGTTGTAGCCCAGTGTGCCCTGCAGGCCCACGCGCTGGTAGAGGTCGAGCCCGAAGCCTAGGTTGGCGCGCCGCAGGTAGGCCTGAGGCAGGACGTCGTCGGGCAGTTGCAGGTCGGCGTAGGCATCGACGCTGAAGCGCACCGCACCGATCTGCCGGTCCGTCAGCAGCGCGCGCGCGGTCAGCGCCGAGTTCCGGCGACCGCCGGAGCCGGCCGAGAGCGCCGGGTCGAGCACCGTGCTGTAGCGCAACTGCCAGCTCGGATTACCCATCAGCGGCGCATCCTCCAGGGCCAGGGCCACGGTGCGGGCGGTGCTCTGGGTGTCCGCCAGGCCCAGCCAGGAGGGCGGGAGCCAGGCCACTCCGTCGGCCTGGGCCGCGGCCACGCCGGGCCAGGCCACGCGTAGGGTGCTGCTGGCCACGTCGCCCGACGGGAACGCCAGCGACTCCTTGGCGCTGAAGCGGAGCGGGCCCAGTGCGGCGCGCGCCTCGACCCCCAGGGCGGTGAGTGCACCGGCGTTGAGGTCGCGCGTGTAGCGGACCGTCACGCCCGGGATGGCATCGTCGGTGACGGTGCTGCCGAGGGTCACGGCCAGCACGAGCGGATCGAAGGCCTCGGGCGGCTCGCCGGCGACGGGTGCCGGGGGCGCGTAGACGTACCCCCCCTCCACGGACACGCTCGCAACCTGGCCGACGCTCAGCGAGGCCCTCACGGTGGTGTGGGTGTCGTCCACCGGCGCGCCCGTGAGCCGGTCCGGAGTGACCTTCAGATCCTCGACGTGACGCGCGGTGAAGCGGGCCTCCAGCGCGCCACGGGCGCGCAGGTCGAGCGTGGCGTCGAGGGTGCCCGGGTCGCCCTCCGAGAGATCGGCGTCGTTCGCGAGAGTCACCTCGATCCACGGCGTATCGCCGAACAGCGTCAGGGTGCTCTTCAGGGGTTGGAGCCCGAGAGCATCGGGGTTGCGGTTGTCGACGAACACGTAGCCGCTCGCCACCTCGAGTCGCGCCCACGGCAGAGGGGCCAGGAGCAGGTTTGCGTTCACGTCGGTGCGGTTGCGCAGCGCGATGCGGTCGAACCGGAACGGCGTCTCGCCCTCCTGGACGACGCGGTTGGCGCCGATCGAGAGCGACCCCACATCGCCCAGGGCTTGCCGCAGGGCCAGCGTGCTGGTCCAGTCGATGAGGCGCTCGCCGGTGCCGTAGTACGACCCGAGGAAGGCGCTCGAGCCCTGCACGGAGAATCCGCCCCACGGCGACACGGGGTCCAGGGTCAGGGTGTACCCGTCCCTGAGGCGCCCCGAGGTGACCGTGGGCGTGAGTGCGGCGCTGCGGTTTCCCGGGTTGCTGCTGTCCTCGAACGCCCCGAGGTCGAGCAGCAGGCGGTCGAGCCGCAGCCCTTCGAGGCGCAGGTCGGCGAGGTCCTCGGGTTGGAGCTGGAGGCGTGCGATGGTGCGCAGCGGCGTCGCTGGGCCCGCGTAGCCGGGCACGGATACGTCGTCGAGCGGGTCAAGGTCGACGTACCCCTGGCTGGTGAAGGTTCCCTGGACGCCATCCGAGGCGTTGCTCGTGGCGAGCCCGTACTCCCACAACCGTGGGAGCGCGGTGTCGTCCCGCGTGAGGCTGAGCGATAGCGACGGTGGCCCGAGTACGTCCTCGGTCGCGTAGTGGAGGTCCGCCTGGAGCGTGTCGTCGAGCTTCACGGCGTCCTCCACGAACCCCGGGGCGTAGTCGACGCGCAGCTCCCCCTTGCCGCGTTCGGTATAGAAACGGTGGTCGACGCCACCGCCCAGGTAGCTCCGCACCACGCCGCCGCCGAGCACCGTCGTCTCCGGCCAGGAACCCGTGCCCGGCGTGACGTCGGCGAAGTAGCGCACGCTCATCGTGCCGTAGGCGTCCGGCCCGGCCACGTACGGCCAGGTGGCCTCGACGGCTGCCCGCTCGCTGGCGCTGCCGCGCGTGATGCTGAGTTGCGGGCGCCGCTCGGGCGGCCCCAGCGGGACCACGAGCAGCGGCAGCGTGAACAGGGGCCGCGCACGGAGCAGCACGGTCACGTCGTACGCCACCAGGCGGTCACCAGGGAACAGCTCGATACGCCCGGCCTCGAAGCCGTAGTCCTCGACGCTCTGATCGCAGCGGCTGCAGGGGCTGAAGTGACCCGCGAGCACACTGATCTGCCCCGGCACGCGGCTGGCGCTATCGCCACGCACGTCGATCGCCGCCGTGGTGATGAGCACATCGCGGCCCTGGAAGCTCTCGTCCGAGAGGTCGATGATGAGGTCGTCGCCGGCCACGGTCTCGCTGCCGTTGTCGTAGCGCCCGTAACCGATGACGCGGACCAGCCGGTTGGTCAGGTCGAACTCGACGTGGTCGGCGATGAGCAGCGCCTGGTCGATGCTGACGCGCATCTCCGTGCCCTCGAGCACGTAGAGCTGCGCCTCGCTGCCGTCCGGCAGGGTGAGGGTGCGGATCTCCAGGCGGCTGTCGGGGTCGCCACCGCTGTCGATGGTGATGCGCACCGCCCAGGCCTGGCCGCAGGCGAGGACCAGCAGCAACGCCAGCGCCGCCTTCGAGGCCCGTCGCATCAACGCCTCCAGGACAGCACCAGCAGCGCGCCGCCCGCGACCAGGTAGAGCCCGACCGGCGCCCACCCGGCCAACGCCGCCGGGATGGTCCCCTGGGCACCCAGCAGCTTCGACACGCTCCAGGTGGCGTAGTACACGAAGGTCAGGAACAGCACGGACACGAACCCCAGTGGCGTGCCGCGGCGGAAGGTGAAGAGGCTCACGGCCAGCGCGAAGAGTGCGAACGCCGTGGCGGCGAGCGGTTCGGCGAACTTGCGATGGAGGGCGGTCCAGGCGGCCGGCTTGCTGCGGTCGGGATCCGCCCGCAGGCGTTGCCACAGCTCGGGGAGCGGGAGGTACACCAGGTCCGGCGTGGCGCTGGTACCGGTCGACAGCCCGCGCACCGGCAGCGTGCCCCCGTCCGCCCGCATGTCCAGCACCAGTTGGCTGCGGCGGTAGACGCGGAAGCGCAGGTCCTGCAGGTGCCACACGCCGGCGCCGCTGTCGAGGTCGCCGGAGGCCGCCTGGATGAGCTCACGCGGCCCCTGCGAGCCCCCGGGCGTGATGACGGTGACGTCGCGCAGGTGGCCGCCGGCCTCGAGCGCCCCGATGTAGATGCTGCGGCCCAGGGCGTCGGTGAAGAACGTTCCCTCCTGCAAGACCGTCTGTGGGCTTTGGAGCAGGATGTCCTTCTGGACTTCGGCGGCCCGCTGTTCGCTCCACGGGATGAGCAGCTCGTCGTTGGCGAACGCAAGCAGGCTGACGACCAATCCCAGGCCGAGCACGGGGCGCAGGAAGCGGCCGGGGCCCACGCCCAGCAGCAGCGCGGCCTTGATCTCGCCGTCCTGACCGAGCCGCGTGAGCCCCAGGAGGGCGGCGAACAGCAGCGCGAGTGGGATGCCGGGACCGGCGGCGGCTGGGAGCTTGAACAGCAGATAGCGGGCCACCAGAGCCGGTGGCACGCCGCGTGCCAGGACGTCGGCCAGCACGCCCAGCAGGAAGCTCATCAGCAGCAGCAGCAGCAGCACCGCGAGGCCCGCGCCGTACAGCGGCACGATCTCGCGGTACAGGTAGCGGCTGAAGCGGTTCACGGCCGCAGGCCCCCGAGGCTCAGCGCGGCCGCGCCCACCGCGCCGACCGCGGGCGTGAGCCAGGCCGCGACCAGGGGCCCCACGGCGCCCGCCTGGAAGAGGTTGCCCGCGAGGAACCAGAGGGCCCAGAACCCCACCAGCAACACGATGGTCCAGGCGAAGCCCGCGCCGCGCCCGCGCACCTTCAGGCCCAGGGCGGCGGCGATGGCCGCGAACACGGCCGCGCTCAGCGCGTCGGCGATGCGCCGGTGGAGCTGGTACTGGAGGGCCTCGATGTCGCCCCCCGCGCGGCGAAGGCGGCGTATCTGCTCGATCAGGCGGTCCATGGGGAGCGTCTCGCCGCGCGCCAGCGTCTCGCTCGGGGAGGCCTCCAGCGCGAACGGGACGGTGAAGGAGCCGAGGCGCTCGGGCGTGCCGCCCGGCGGCGTGCGTTCGGCGTCCTCGAGCGTCCAGGTCCGATTGCGGCTCGACCAGGTGCCGCGTGGTGCCGTGAGCACGGTGCCATCGGCTCGGACCACCAGGATCCCCTCGAGCTGCGCCTGGCTCAGGGTGTCGTTCTCCCCCCGCAGGCGCGAGGCGTAGAACACGCCCTGCCCCTCGACCCGGAACGACACGTTGGTCTGGACCTGCGCGGGCGGGCGCACGTAGATGAAGGCGTCGATGAGCTGCTGGTAAGCGCGCTCCGCGCGCGCCTCGAGCAGCCCATTGTTGACCAGGCTGACGGCGCCGACAGCCAGGCCGAAGCCCACCAAGGGCAGCAGGAGCGCGCGCGGCGAGACGCCCAGCGCGTATGCCGCCTTCAGCTCCGAGTCGCGCGCCAGCCGCCCGGTGGCGAGGAGGATGGCGAACACGGTGGCGATCGGGAGGCTGAGGTGGAAGAACCAGGGGAGCTTGAACAACAGCAGGCGCCCGACGTCCGCCAGGGTGGCGTCCTGCTGCACGAGGAAGCGCGCCAGGACGCTGAGGAAGTCGATCGAGAGCAGTAGGCAGAGGGCCGCGACCCCCAGCAGGTAGAGGCCCGCGGTCTCGCGCAGGAGGTAGCGCGCCAATCGTCGGGGCACCCGCGCAGTATACCGGGCGGGCGTCCTCTCCCGGGCGCCAGCGACGTCCCAGGCGCGCCTTCTCCGCGCGGCGGCGGGCGCATACACTGGAGGCGTGCGCGCCCATCTCGTGGCCGTCCAGGCCCGCCTCGAAGTCCGCCATGTGGCCACCGCGCCGGCGTTCCGCGCCTGGGTCGTGGGGCTCGCCGACCGTGCCATGGAGGCGGTGCCCGCCGACGGCGGGCCGGTCCTGCTGGCATATCCCGAGGCCATCGCGCTGCCGCTGGCGCTCGCGCTCGACGCCCCCGGGGAGGTGCTAGGGGCCACCGACCTGGCTCGGGCAGCGTGGCAGCTGATGCGCCGCGAATGGCCGCTGGTCCTACGCGAGGCCTTGCGCCACCGGCGACCACCCGCCGCCGCGCTCTGGCTCGCCCGCGCGGTCCCCGCCTACCGCGCATACGCGGAGGCGTTCGCGGAGGTGGCGCGTCGCAGCGGCGCCACGGTCGTGGCCGGAAGTGGCTTCTTCCCAGCGGTGGCGTACGAGGCGGCCCGGGGATGGCACGTCGCCGACGGGCGCGTGTTCAACCGCAGCACCGTGTTCTCTCCGGCCGGGCGGATCCTGGGGGGCAGCGCCAAGGTGTACCTCGCGGCGGGTGCCGAGTCGCGGGCGGGGCTGACGTGCGGGCGCCTCGAGGACCTGCGGCCCGTCCACACGGCGCTCGGCCCCGTCGGCGTGGCGATCTGCCTCGACGGCTGGTTCGACGACGTGGTCGCGGCCCTCGACGGGCAGGGCGCGCGCGTGCTGGTCCAGCCAAGCGCCAACGATGCGGATTGGGGGCGGCCGTGGCCGCCCGACCCGCGCCTCTCGGAGGGTGAGGCGTGGTTGGCGAGGGGCCTGCGCAGCGTGTTGCAGCGGCGTAGCCATCTGCTGTACGCGGTCAATCCCATGCTGGTGGGGGAGGCCATGGGCTTCCGGCCGCGGGGGCGCAGCAGCGTCCTGGCCAACGCCGCACTGGTCCGCCACGCCTGGGTCGAGGACCGCGAGGGCGTCGTGGCCCTCGCTCCGGACAGCAAGACGGAATCGGTGGTGGTGGCCAGCGTGGACCTTCCGGACCCCGGCGTGGCGGTGGGGCCGCCCGCGGGCGGCGTTCAGGGGGGCCACGCCGGGCGCGGCCCGGACGGTAGAATGCGGCCGTGACCGGCACCCTCGGGCTCTTCTCCCTCGTGGATCTGTTCCAGCTGCTGTCGGCCTCGCAGCGGTCGGGACGCCTCGGCATCGACCATCCGGCGGGTCTGGCACGCGTGTACTTCGAGAAGGGGCAGATCGTGCACGCCGAATTCGGCGACCTCAAGGGGGAGGACGCTGTGTTCGCGCTGTTCGGCGACGAGCGGGGTGGCTTCGAGTTCAAGCTGGGCATCCCGGCGCCCGAGCAGAGCATCAGGGGTTCGACCGAGAACATCGTATTGGAGGCGATCCGGCGCCTGGACGAGGCCCGCCGCGACGGGGCGCCGTCGGTCGCCCGGGACGCGGTACCTGCGCTAGACACGGCCTTCGAACGGGCGGCCGAACTCGCCCTCAACGATGAGGAGCGCACCGTGCTGGAGCACACCAACGGTCAGCGCAACGTCACGCGCATCGCCCTGGATGCCGGCTTGGATCCCGACATGGTGCTCGCCACGGTGGAGCGGCTGGTGCGGGTGGGCGTATTGAAGATGCGGAGCCGCCGCGCGCGCACGGCGCGGCTCGTCGCGCGGCTCGGGGATGCGGCGATGGCGCCCGGCGCGGCCGGCGTCGACCCCGGCATCCTTACCACGTGGGAGCGTGCCACCGGGGCACCCACGGAGCGCATCGCCTGCCGCCGCGAGGACGGCAAGGTGCTCGTCTTCCAGGCCGTGCCCATCCAGGGGGCGGGCCCCTACCTGCTGTTCTCGCGTGATACCCTCTTCCGGGCCGATCTCGCCGCCAACGAGGCCCTCCTCGTGCGACCGGTCGCCAAGCGCGACTGAGCCCGCCGCCGGCCCCGGGGTTCTCCATGTCACAATCGTCGCCCAAGCGCCCGTTGCTGCCGTGGCGCCGCCTGCCGTTCCCCATCGACTGGGAGGCGGAGTTCGGCGGCTTGGGCCCACTCCACCTGGAGATCGGCTTCGGCGACGGTCGCTACACGGTGCGCCGCGCGCGTGCCGCGCCGGCGGAGCGCTTCGTCGGACTCGAGATCTCCAGCGGAAGCCTGCAGCGCGCGCTGCGCCGCGTGCGGCGCGAGGGGGTGGGCAACGTGCGGCTGGCCAAGGCCGGTGCCGGCTTCGCGCTCCGACACTTGTTCCCGGCCCGGTCGCTGGCCTCCATCGTCGTCAACTTTCCGGACCCCTGGCCCAAGGAGCGCCACGTCCGCCATCGCCTGCTGCAGCGTGGCTTCTTCGACCTCGCCGCAAGCCGCCTGGCGGTAGGCGGCAGCGTCCGGCTGGCCACCGACCACCCCGACTACCTGGCCTTCGCGCTCGACGAGGCGCGGGCGAGCGGCTGCTTCGAGGAGCGCCGCGTGCCGCCGGCGGTCGAAGTGCTGGAAACGAAGTACGCGCTGAAGTGGCGCGCCCAGGGGAAGCCGCTCCACTTCGTCGAGTTCGTCTACGGCGGCCGCTCAACGCCGTCGTTTCCCATCCTGGAGAGGCCGGAGACCATGCCGCATAGCCTGTTCCGTGGCGCCCTCCCCCCGGAGGCGCCGTTCCGCAAGGTCGTCGAGGCCTACCGCGACGGGCACGTCATCCTGCACGAGGTGGCGCGCAGCTTCGGGTCCGAGCCCCCCGAGGGTGGGGTGCGCTGGTGGGTGCGAGCCACCGTCGACGAGCCCGACATCAAGCAGCAGATGCTGGTGCTGGTGCATCAGCGCACAGCCGACGAGGTGATCGTACGGTTGGAGTCGTTCGGCGACCCCGTCATCACGGCGACCTGCCGCGGTGCGGTGCACGCGGTCACGGAGTGGCTGGCCGCCGCGACAGGGCTCGAGGTGCGGCAGCGCAACTACTGAGCGCGTCGTGGGCCGCTCCCCCTGGAGCCGGGCGCGGTACACGCGCGGCGCCGCGCTGCGGGTAGCATGCGGGCATGGAATCCGCCCCTGGAGCCGCACGCGACCGGGCCGCGCCGAAGGTGCTGCGGGCGTCCGAGCTCCTCGTTCGCCACGGCTTCACCGTCCGGGCGGGCGGCGTCAGCACGGGACCGTACGCCTCGCTCAACCTCGGACTGAGCTCGGGCGACGCGCCGGGGCGCGTGGAGGCCAACCGCGACCGGCTCTTGCGCGGCCTGGGCGTGGCGCGCCAGGACGTCTGCGCCTTCAGCCAGGTGCACGGCGACCGCGTCCTCGATGGCAGCCCCAGCTGGTTCGAGCACGACGGTGACGCCGCCACCACCGACCGCCGCGGGACGCTGCTGGTGGTGAGCGTTGCGGATTGCTTCCCCCTGTTGTTCTGGGACCCGGAGCGGGCCGCGGTCGGTGCCGCGCACTGCGGCTGGCGCGGCACCGTCCGGGGCCTCGCCGGCAAGGTGGTGGCGGCCATGGGCGAGCGCTACGGGAGCCGGCCCGCGGACGTCCGCGTGGCCATCGGGCCCGGCATCCAGGCCGCCTGCTACCAGGTGGGCGCCGAGGTCGTCGAGTCCTTTGCCGGGGCGGGCTTCCCGCCCACCGTCGCGGTTCCCGACACGGAGGGGCGCTACCGCCTCGACCTGGTGGCCGCCAACCGCTGGACGCTTCATCGCGCCGGCGTCCGGCCGGAGCGCGTGCGGAGCCTCGGCGCGTGTACGCACTGCGACGCCGAGCGCTTCTACAGCCACCGGCGCGACCGCGGCGTGACCGGGCGACACTGGGCCTTCATCGGGCTCGAGCCCGACGCCTGAGGCCCGTGGTACGGGCCGTGCCGCGCCGCGACCCCGGGGCGCCGTGCCCCGCGCTATCCTGTGGCATGCAGGCCCTGCTCGAGATCGTGCGGCGGCTACGCGCTCCCGACGGCTGCCCCTGGGACCGCCGCCAGACCCACGCGTCGCTGCGCCCCTACCTGTTGGAGGAGGCCGCGGAGGCGGCCGACGCCCTCGCCTTCGATGCGCCTGCCGAGGCCGCCGCGGAGTTGGGCGACGTGCTGCTCCAGGTCGCGTTGCACGCCGTCATCGCCGAGGAGCTGGGGGAGTACGACTACCCCGCCATCGAGGACGCCGTCGTCCGGAAGATGGTGCACCGGCATCCGCACGTGTTCGCGGGCGCCCCCGCCGAGGACGAGGCCGCGGTCGTGCGCCGCTGGGAGGAACTCAAGGCCGCCGAGCGCGGGGGAGACCGGCGCCCGCCGGAGCACCGCGTGCCACGTTCGTTGCCGGCCCTGGCGCGCGCCGCGCGACTCGGCGAGGCGCTCGATTGGGAGCCCGACGACGGCGCCGAGGGCTGGACGGTGCGCCAGGTCGCAGAGCGCCCAGAGCGCCTTGGAGCGGCGCTGTTGGCCCTCGCACGAGTGGCGCAGCGCGCCGGCATCGATCCCGAATTGGCGCTGCGCGACCACGTCGAGGCCCGGTTGGAGCGGGAGGCCGCCGAGGCGGGGACGTGAGCCCATCCGGCGTCGACGAGGTGCGCGACCGCCTCGACCGGGCCCGACGCGTGCCCCTCGAGATCCCCGGCTTCCGCCGCGCGGCGGTACTGGTGCCGTTGCTCGAGGCCGAGGAGGGGCTCTCCTTGCTTTTCACCGTGCGGTCGGCCGCCCTCGCCAACCACGCGGGCCAGATCTCCTTCCCGGGGGGGCGTGTCGAAGCCGGGGAGGACCTGCTGTCGGCGGCCTTGCGCGAGACCGAGGAGGAGGTGGGCTTGCGGCTCGAGCCGGGGGCGGTGCTGGGCGCGCTGAGCGACCACCCCTCGCCGGCCCGATACGTCGCGACGCCGTTGGTGGCCCGTGTGGCCTGGCCCCAGCCACTGGCGATGAATCCCGGCGAGGTGGCCGAGACCTTCACCGTGCCCGTGGCCGCCCTGGCGTCGCTCACGCCGACCAGCGAGGTCCGTCAGCTGCACAGCTACCGGCGCAGGATCTACAGCTATCAGTGGGGGGAGCGGCGCATCTGGGGCTTCACGGGGAACGTCGTGAAGAACCTGCTGGACGTGCTTTCCGGGTGCCACGGCGATCCCTTCGATCCGTGGTAGCCTCGCTCCCGCCGGCCGGGACGGCCCCGGCCGGGCACCGGAAGGGGGTACGCGCATGAAGCGACGCGAGTTGCGCGTGGTTCGCGGCAACGAGAAGTACCCCTACTCCACCGGCGAGGTGGTGGAGGCGCTCCAGAGTGCCGGCGTCCTCACCGATGAGGCCATCGGCATCGCGCGGGACACGGAGAAGGAGCTGCGCAACCGCAACGTCCGCCGGGTGGAGCTCGGGGAGCTCATGGCCGGGCTCAAGCGGCAGGTCGCCGAGCGGGTCGCGCCCGAGGTGGCCGAGCGCCTGGACCAACAGACGCCCCCCTTCGTGTCGCTGCTCGTCGAGGGGCCGGAGGGCGTGGAGACGTTCTCTCGCCGTACCCTCATGGCCTCCCTGGAGAAGCTCGGGCTGAGCTTCAAGGAGGCGCATGCCGCGTCGAATCAGGTGGAGCAGGGGATGCGCGCCGAGGGGGTCGAACGGCTCCCCCAGAGCGAGCTCGCACACCGCATCGCCCTCGCCCTGGAGGCCCGCTACGGCCGCGAGACGCGCCTGCGCTACGAGGCCGACACGCGACTGGTCAACGAGGTGCGGGTGGTGGAGGAGGACGGCGTGACCATGCCGTTCTCGCGCGGCATCCTGGCCCAATCGCTGACCGCCGTGGGGCTAGCCCCCGAGCTCTCTCACAATCTCGCGAAGCGCGTCGAGGAGGTCCTGTACCGGCATGAGCTGTCCGACGTGCCACGCAGCGACGTGCGCCGCGAGGTCAGCGACCTGCTGGAGCAGGAGGCCGGGGAGGAGTTCGCCCGGCGCTACCAGCTCATGCGCAACGTGCGCCGCCCCGAGAAGCCGATCGTCCTGGTGGTGGGCGGCGCGCCGGGCGTGGGAAAGTCGGCGCTGGCCTCCGAGATCGGCTACCGCCTCGGCATCCCACGCGTGGTGTCTACGGACTCCGTGCGCCAGGCGCTGCGCTCGCTGATCGGTGCCGACCTCAGCCCGGTGTTGCACAGCTCGAGCTACTCGGCGTGGCGCGCCGAGCTCTTGCCCAGCGAGCGCGAGACGGTCAAGCCCAAGCGCAAGCGCGTGCTCCGCGGCTTCCTGGCGCAGGTCCAGCAGCTCGACCCGGCCGTGTGCGCCATCATCGACCGCAACATCACGGAGGCGACTTCGCTGGTGTTGGAGGGCGTGCACCTGGTGCCCGGCATCGCGCCCAGCCGGGAGTTCCGGGACGCCACCCTGATCCAGGCGGTGTTGTATGTGCCGGATGAGGACGATCACCGACGCCACTTCGGGTTGAGGGAGGGGCAGACGCGCCGACGCCGCCAACAGCAGCCCTACCTCGAGCACTTCGAGGAGGTGCGTATCCTCCAGGACTATATCGTGGAGCAGGCGGAGCTGGAGGGCGTGCCGACGATCCCCGCCGACGACTTCGACCAGGCGGTCGAGAAGGCCATCGAGCACGTATTGGACGTGTTGCTCGTGGAGCAGTACCAGGAACCGGCGGCGCCCGACCCGTCCTGATCCCGCCCGACCCGGATCGCGCGGCCGCGCGCCGCGGCCCACGCGCCATGAAGAATGTTATCGAGTGCGCGCGGCACGGACGCGTACACTCCCCGTGAGGAGCACCATGCCCACGCCGGCCATCGAGACCGAAAAACTCACCAAGCGCTACGGCGCCCGCCCGATCGTCCGGGACCTGAGCTTCCAGGTCAATCCCGGCGAGGTCTACGCCCTGGTGGGCCCCAACGGGGCAGGCAAGACCACGGTGATCCGACTTGTGGCGGGGCTCGCCTTCCCCACCTCCGGCAAGGTGCGCATGCTGGGCCAGGACCCGCATCAGCAGCCCGCCGTGCGGCGCAAGCTCGGCGCGGTGGTGGAGGCGCCCGCGGCGTTCTACCCGTACCTGAGCGGTCGTGGCAACCTGCGGTTGCACGGGCGGCTGGCCGGCGGTGTGGAGGAGGCGCGCATCCAGGAGGTGCTCGAGATGGTGGAGCTCGAGCACGCCGGGGACCGCAAGGTGGGCGTCTACAGCCTGGGCATGCGGCAGCGCCTGGGGGTGGCCGCCGCGCTGCTGACGCGCCCCGAGGTGCTCATCCTGGACGAGCCGGCAAGCGGCATGGACCCATTGAGCCTGCACCTGGTGCACAGTGTGCTGCAGACCGCCGCCCAGGGGGGCACGGCGGTGTTGCTCTCGACGCACCACCTCGACGAGGTGGTGGCGTACTGCACGCGCGTCGCGATCATGGAGGAGGGCGTGCTCATCGACGAGGTGAACCTGCACGACCGCCGCGAGCGCTTCCGCGCCCGGGTCACGCAACCCCATCAGGCCAAGGCGCTGCTCGATACCGAGCCCTGGATCCGTCACAGCGCCGTGCGCGGAGACGAGGTGGTGTTCATCCCCACCCGGCCCGAGGCGCTCGAGCGCGTCTCGCTCAGCCTCGCGCAGGCGAACATCGCCGTGCTCGAGCTCAGTCGCGACATCTTCGACCTCCGCGCGTACTACCGCGAGCGCGTCAACAGCGAGCGCGTCCGGCGCACGGGTGTCCGGCCGCCGTCCGAGGAGTTGGGTCCGGAGGCGCGGCCGTGAGGAGTCTTCTGGCGATGGAGTTCGGCAAGATGGGACGGCTGGCGAGTGTGCGCTTCAGCATCGCGCTGCTGATCGTCTTCCCGATCCTGTGGGCGTACGCGCCGGGCATCTTCGAGGTCTACGGCTTCTACCTGGTGTCGGGCTACCAGGTCCCGGCCCTGAGCCTGCTGTCGAGCATGCAGTTCCTGCTGCCGTTGCTGGTGGCGATCACGGCCGCGGAGATGCTGGGCGTGGAGATCAACCACGGTACCCTCCCGACCGTGCTATTGCGCCCGGTCACGCGCTCGCAGTGGTTGCTGGCCAAGCTGATCGTGGTGTCGGTCTACCCCTTCGCGGTGATGCTGTTCTTCTTGTTGACGTCGTTGCTGGCGGGCTCACCGTACGGCTTCGGAGGCTTCGTCGGCGGGACCGGGCTGGGCCAGGCGGGGCTCCTGGGCCAGGGGATGATGCAGCCGCTGCAGGCGCTGCGTGAGGTCGGTGGCGCCTACCTGATCGCGGGGTACAGCCTGGTGCCGATCGCGCTGCTTGCCGTGCTCTTCACGGTGATGTTCATGAATGCCGCGGGCGGTGCGCTGGCCACGCTCTCCGTGCTGATCTTCATGCAGCTCCTGGTGGTGTTCCCCGTACTGGAACCGTACCTGCTCACCACCCAGCTCAATGCCTACGTCAAGCCGGTGGCGCATCTCGGCTGGGTGGTCGCCCTGATCGCGCTGTACTGCGCGGCCTTCGCCGCGGTGTCGGTGGTGTTGTTCGAGCGGAAGGACTTCTAGCCGTGTTCGGCCCCCGGCGGCTGCTGGCTGTGCTGTGCATGCTGATGCCGGCGGCCGCGCTGGCGCAGGGCATCGCCTACACGGTGCAGGTGGTTGCGCTGTCGGACAAGGAGTCGGCGCTTCAGCTGCAGGCGCAGCTCAACGGTGAGGGGTACCCGGCCTATGTGGTGCGTTCCACCACGGGCCAGGGCGATGTCTACCGGGTCCGCGTCGGCGCGTTTGCCAACCGGCAGGCGGCCCTGGTGTTCGCCGACGCGATGCCGGGAATCGCGGGCGGGCGGCCGGTGCCTGCGCTGGCCGAGGCGATCCCACCGGGCATCGTGTCCCTGGCGCCGCGCGTGCTGACGCGGATCGTGCCGGAGGGGCGCGAGGTCACCGTGCTGCCGTGGCTGGGCGGCGTGGCCGTGCGGTTGCAGAGCCGTTCCCCGCTGACGCAGGCGCGCTACGTGACGCTGCTCGATGGCGTGGTGGACACCTTCGATGCCTGGCTCGCGGTGCCCGGGGAGGGCGGCAGCGTCACGCGCGTGCAGGACCTTCCGTTGTGGCCCGAGGGGTGGGCCGACGACTCCGCCGATGCGCGTGAGGCCTACCGCGCCTCGGTCTTGTCGCTGGTGGCCGACGGGGTGTCCCTGCCGTTGTCGGACGTCCGCGCGGCGGAGTACCGGCCCGATCCCGAGGGTCCGCCGGTACTGGTGGTGTTGGAACGCGTGGTTCCGGGGTCGGGCGACGCGAGCACGCTGCTGGCCCTGGGCGTGCCGGAGCTCGGCATGACGCCGACGGGGCCGGGTACCTACCTGGGGCTCGAGCCGGGGGAGCTTCCCACCGCGGGCGAGGGAACGGTGCTGCAGCGCGATGCCGGGGGCGATGCGCCGCTGAGCGGCGACGGCTGGTCCGCCCAGGCCGACGGGGCCTTCCTGCGCCTTCTTCAGCCGGGCGGGGCATCCTGGCGCGCCGGCGTGGGGACGCCGCTGTGGACCGACGGTCGGGTGTTGGTGACCGCGGACGCCGACTCCCTGCTCTTCTACGACTTCCTGCCTCGCTGAGGACGGCCGCTGGCGCCCCGGGCACGGGGCCGGGCGGGCGGCGTGCGCGGGCCGCGCCAATCGGACGCCCGGTCCGCGTCGGGCGGCCCGGGCGTCCGATCCTGGCCTGGCTGGGTGTTCAGCTCTTGGCGACGGGTACGTTGAACGCCAGCGGCGCGCGGTTCTCGCTCTCTGCGGCCGGTTCGGAGCCGACCGCCTCGGCCCGCGTGCCGGCCACCCGAGGGGGCTGCTCGGCGAGCCAGCGTTCGGCCGCCATGGCGGCGCGCGTGCCGGCCCCCACGGAGGTCCCGAGCTGGCGGTAGACCTCGTCGGCCACGTCCCCGGCCGCGAAGACCCCGTCCTGGGTGGTGTAGATCTCGTCCCGCACCGCGACATAGCCGTGGTCGTTGAGCTCCACCACGCCGGCCAGGAAGTCCGTATTGGGTTCGTGGCCGACATAGATGAACACGCCATCGGTGTCTAGCACGCCCTCTACACCACTGTGGACGTTGCGAGTCCGCACGCCGGTCACCTGCCCGTCTGCGCCGAGTACCTCGGTGACCACGGTGTCCCACACGAAGTGCATCTTGGGATTGGCGAGCGCCCGCTCCTGCGCCGCCTTATGGGCGCGAAGCGCGTCGCGCCGGTGCACGATCGTCACGCTGTCGGCGAACTTGGTGAGGAACGTGCCCTCCTCGATGGCCGCGTCGCCCCCTCCGACCACCACCACGCGCTTGCCACGGTAGAAGAAGCCGTCGCAGGTGGCGCAGGTGGACACGCCCCGACCGTAGAACTCGTCCTCGCCCGGGACGCCCAGCCGGCGCGGATTCGCACCGGTAGCGATGATCACGGCGGCCGCGTGATAGTCGGCGTCGTACCCCCGGACCACGAACCCGCCTGCGGGGACGCGCTCCACGCTCTGTACCTCGTCCATCACGATGGAGGCACCGAACTTCTCGGCTTGCATGACCATGCGCTGGGACAGCTCGGGCCCGCTGATCGCGTCGGGGAATCCCGCGTAGTTCTCCACCTCTTCGGTCTGGGCGATCTGCCCGCCCGGCAAGCCCTTCTCGATGATGACGGTGTCGAGCTGGCCCCGCCCGGCGTAGATCCCGGCCGTGAGGCCTGCCGGCCCTCCACCGATGATCACCACGTCGTTGTGATGCTGCTTCTTGGGCATCGCACCCTCCATCCACATGGAATGCTAGCACCCACTTGGCGCGGCCCCGTGTCGGCTTTTATACCTACCCGGGGTATAAGGCACCCTCGCCGCGGCGAGCGGTGCTGCTCGGCCCCCGATGGGAATGCTCGGGCGATCCTCCGGGCCGCGGAGCCCCCGTCACGGGGCCCGAGCGGCGCCGCGCTCGGGAGGCGCCCCTTCGTCGGGCGGTCTCACCCGGGGCGTTACGGCCGCACGCCGATGGTGGCCACGGCCGCCACGGCGAGCGTGAAGGCGAATCCGGCCAGTGCCAGGCCCACGGCCGAGCCTCCGAGCCGGCGCACGACGCGCAGGTCCACCGCCAGCCCGATGCCCGCCATGGCGGCCGTCATCGCCCAGGCGCTGGCCGAACGCAACACTCCTGCGGCCGGCTCCGGGACCCACCCCAGGCTGTGCGCCACCCCTACGGCGAGGAAGCCCAGCAGGAAACCGGGCAGCAGCGGGGGGCGGGGCGTCGCGTCCGGGATCACGTGCGCGGCCACGCGCCTGCGGTCGCGTCGACGCAGCACCCCGCCGATAACGAGGAGTGTGGGCGCGAGCAGCGCCACGCGCGTGAGCTTGGTGACGGTGGCCAGGTCGAGGGCGGCGCCTCCGTGGGCCGCCCCCGCGGCCAGCACCTGGGCCACCTCGTGGAGGGTCGAACCTGCGAGCAGGCCGTAACGGGGGACGCTGAGCCCCAGCACGGGCGCCAGCAGCGCGAAGCCCAGCACGCCGAGAGTTCCGAGCAGCGACACGATGCCCACGGCGATCGAGACATCGTCTTCGTCTGCGCCGATGACCGGGGCCGCGGCGGCGATGGCCGAGGCGCCGCAGATGCACGATCCCACCGCCACCGCCAGGCGTAGCCCGCGGTCCAATCCGAGCGCGTTGCCCAGGCGCTCGATGACCACCAGACCCAAGCCCACCACCAGTAGGTCCACGACCAGCACGCGGGGCCCGGAGTGCCACAGCAGGCCGAAATCGAGGCGGACGCCGAGCAGCACCACCCCCAGGCGCAGCAGGGTGCGGGCGGCAAAAGTGGTGCCCGGCAGCGCCGCCGCCGGAAGGCCGACCAACGTGCGCCACGCCAGCCCCAGGAGCAGTGCGATGCCGAGCGCCCCCAGTGCCGCGAGTCCCGGAAGGTGTGCGATCCACCAGGCGAGGACGGAGAGCATGGCGGCCAGGGCCAGGCCGGGCAGCAGGGTTCGGGGCGCGACGGGGACCATGCGCGAGTCTAGTCGCGCTGCCGCCCATAAGACAAAGTCGTGAATCGGACGTAAGACATACAAGATGCTTATAGTACGGCGTGCGCCTGGACCCCGACCACCTCATCGCGTTCGTCCGCGTCGCCGAGGCCGGGAGCGTCTCGGGCGCCGCGCTGGTTCTGCATCGCAGCCAGCCGGCGGTGTCCGCGCAGATGCGGGCGTTGGTGGGTGCCGTGGGTGAGCCGCTCTACCTTCGTCATCGCCACGGGGTCCGGCTCACCCCGGCCGGCGAGGCCCTGCTGCCCTACGCGCGCGCGCTGGTCAACGCCTGGGAGGGCGCCCGCCGCCTGAGCGAGGAGCTCGGCGACATGGATCGCGGGAGCGTGCGCATCGCGGCCAGCATGACCGTGGCGGTGTACCTGCTGCCTGCGCACCTCGCCGGCTTCCGGCGCGCCCGTCCGGGTGTGCGCCTCGAGCTTCTCACGCGCAACTCCGCCGATGCCCTCGCCCTGCTGCTCGCCGGCGGCGCCGACCTGGCCATCGTCGAGGGCCCGGTACCAAGGTTGCCGGCCGAGCTGCGGGCGGTGCTGTTCGGGTACGACGAGCTGGTGTTGGTGGTGCCGCCGGAACACGCCCTGGCGTCCGGGCGGGCGACCTCGTTGCTGGACCTCGGTGGCCTCGAGGTCGTGCGGCGCGAGCGCGGGTCCGGGACCCGCGAGGTGGTGGATCGGGCGTTGCTCGCGTCCGGCGTTGAGCTCCGCACGATCCTCGAGGCCACGGGCCTCGAGGCCGTCAAGGAGGCGGTGCTCGCGGGCATCGGAGCGGGATTCCTTTCGCGCCTGGCGGTGGAGCGGGAGATCCAAGCCGGCCTCCTGCGTGTGGTGCCGCTGCCGGCGGCCGCGCTGGTCCGGCCGTTGACCCTGCTGCGGCGCCCGGATGCGTTGTGTAGCCGCTCGGCACGGGCGCTGCTGGCGCACCTCCGTGACGACGTGGCCCCTCATTCGGCGGCGTGACCGTTCGCTTGGCGGTGCTTGCAGGCCCCGTAGGGAGCCCGTACACTTCGGTGTGACCAGGGACGCAACGGCGCCGGGGCTCTCCACCTCGGTCGGTGATTACCTCAAGGCGATCTGGGTCATCGCACGCGAGGGCCCCGCCTCCACGGGCGACATCGCGCGTGCGCTGGGCGTGACCGCCCCGTCCGTCACGGGCATGCTCGGCAAGCTCAAGCGCATGGGGATGATCCGCTATACGCCGTACTATGGCGCCGAGCTCACCGGCGACGGGCGCAGCGAGGCCCTGCGCTTGTTGCGGCGGCACCGGCTCCTCGAGACGTTCCTCATCCGCGATCTCGGATACGGCTGGGACGAGGTGCACACGGAGGCCGAGGCCATGGAACACGTCATGTCCGAACGCTTCACCGAGCGGCTCGCCGAGCACCTTGGGCAGCCCAGCCACGACCCTCACGGCGACCCCATCCCGCGCCCCGACGGCAGCCTGCCGAGCACCCCGAGCACGGCTCTCGTCGAGGTGCCGCGCGGCGGCCGTTTCACCGTCTCACGCGTGCTCAGCCAGGATCCCGAGGTCCTCAGTTACGTGACGGAGCTGGGCCTCCGTCCGGGATCCGAGGTCCGCCTGGCCCGGAGGGAGCCGCGCGGTGGGCTGGTTGTGGTTCGCATCGGAGACGAGGAGGTGGCGCTGTCGCGCGACCTCGCCGCGGTCATCCTCGGCACCCCACACGGCGAGGACGAGCGCCAGGGATCCTGAACGACCCCGCCCGACGGGAGGTGTGGCTCCCGCGCACGACGCACAGCCCCGACGCGCTTCGCGCACGGTAATTTGTCACGAGACTATCGCCCAGGAGGGTGGTAATGTCGTGCGGAAGAGACGGGGGAGGTTCGGGAGATGGTCGGCCGGAGGCTGGGAGGCTCCGCTGGCCGTATATTGGCGTCTCCACCGAACCCCGCATGACCAAGCGGCAACCGCGTGGTCCACGGAAGTGGCGTGCGTTGCCGGCAGGGTGCCGAGGGAGGCGCGTCACGTCATGATGCGAGACCCAAGTGGGAGTGAAAGCACGGGAGAGGCGGTGCGTGCCGCCCTGGCCGGGTGCAGTGACACCCCGTCCGTGATCGATGCCGCCCTGCGCCTCTTCGCTGGCGAGTGCTTCACGCTCTCCGACCTCCGCGCGGTCGGCCACCCGATCGTCTACGTCAGCGACGCGTTCACGGCGCTTACAGGCTTCTCCCGCGAGGAGGCGATGGGCCGTGATCTGGGCTTCCTGCAGGCCAACGACACCGAGCAGGAGGGTGCCGAGATCGCGCGAAGGGCCCTCAGCGACGGGCGCGGCACTCAGGTGGTGGTGCGCAACTACCGCCGGGACGGCGGCCTGTTCTGGAACGAGCAACGTTCCTACCCCATCGCGGGGGACGACGGCGGCGTCAGCCACCTGCTGACGGTGCAGCGCGACGTGAGCGACGCGGTTCACGCCGCGGGAGCCCACGAGGTGAGCCAGGAGCTGGCCTCCACCCTCGATGGCGAGGGCAGCTTCTTCACTTACGCGATGCTGCTCTTCGATGATGGGCGGGCCGAGCTGAGCTGGGTCTCGGACGCCGCGCGCAGCGTCACCGGTTTCGAGCCGTGGGAGCTGCTCCAGGCCGGCCTCGAGCGGCTCGTCCACGTCGAGGACCGTGGTCGCCTGAAGCAGCGGCTGGAGGGGCTCCGGCAACAGGAGCGCCGCGCGGACCAGTATCGCCTGTTGGCCAAGGACGGGCGCGTGCTGTGGGTCGACGACTTCGCCGCACGGCGCTGGAGCGCCCGTGAAGCGGGCGTCACGGCCGTCTACGGCCTGGTGCGTGACGTGTCCGCCAGCCGGCGCCAGGGTGCAGAGCTATGGCAGCTCGCCCACTTCGACGCCCTCACCGGCCTGCCGAACCGGCACCTGCTCGAGGACCGCGTGCAACAGGGCATCTTCCAGGCGCGGCGCAGCCACACCGCGATCGCGCTGGCGCTCATCGACCTGGACAACTTCCGCTTCGTGAACCAGACCATGAGTCACCGTCACGGTGACCGGCTGATCCAGGAGGTCGCCGCGCGCCTCAGGCGCACCCTTCGGCGCACCGACACTCTGGCCCGCTGGGAGGGCGACAGCTTCGCGCTGCTCATCGCCAACCTTCCCCAGGCGCGGGCGGCCCTGCCCGTCCTGGACAAGGTCCTCGGCGCCATCGCCGAGCCGATGCAGGACGGCGGCACCACGATGCGCCTGAGCGCCTCCGTGGGAGTGGACCTCTATCCCGACGGGGCGCGCAACGCCACGGAGCTGGTCGAGCGTGCACAGGACGCCCTCAAGCACGCCAAGGAGCGCGACAAGGGGAGCTTTCGCTTCTTCGAGGCCTCCTTCGACGACGCCATGCGGCGCCGAGCGGCCCTCGAGGGGGACCTGAGGCGCGCGATCCTCGAGGATCAGCTGGTGCTCCACTACCAGCCCCGCGTGCAGCTGCAGACCGGCTCGATCTCGAGCGTGGAGGCGTTGGTCCGCTGGGTCCACCCCACGCGCGGACTACTGAAGCCGGCGGATTTCCTCCCGCTAGCCGAGGAGGCGCAGCTCGGCCCCATGCTCTTCGAGTGGGTGTTGGAGCGGGCCTGCCGCCAGGCGAAGCGCTGGCAGCAGCAGCGCACTCCCCGCCGTGTCGCGGTCAACGTCAGCCCGGAGGCGCTGGCGCTCGAGGAGTTCACGGAGATCGTGCAACGGGCGCTGGGTCGTTTCGACCTCCACCCCGGGCTGCTCGAGATCGAGATCAACGAGCGCACGGCCGCCACCACGCTGGAGGCGAGCGCCCATCGGCTCCGCGAGCTGCGGGGCATGGGCGTGCATGTGGCCCTCGACGATTTCGGCGTGGCCTACTCCTCGCTCACGCAGCTCAAGGCCATGCCGCTCGACGGACTCAAGATCGACCGCAGCTTCGTAGGCCGCCTCGGCGGTGCGGCGGAGGAGGTCGACCTGGTGCGCGCCATCATCGCGCTGGGCAAGAGCCTGCACCTGACGGTGACCGCCGAGGGCATCGAGACCCGCGAGCAGAACAGCGTGTTGCGAACCCTCCGGTGCGACGAAGGGCAGGGGTTCCTGTTCAGTCAGGCGGTGCCCGCCGAGTACGTCCCCGCCTTCGCCTGAACCCGCCGGCCGGCGGCCGGCGCCGCCTACCCGGGGGAGCTCGGACGGGAGGTCCGCCCGGCGGCTTGCCGCGTGGCCGCGCCCGGGTACACTGGCCTGCATCGTGCCCGCCGGCCGTGACCCGCGGCGGCGGGCGTCCACCGAGGAGACCCCATGACCGACAACCCCCTGCTCTCGCGCGCCCTGCGCGTGCCGTTCGACCGCATCACGCCCGAGGTGGTGGGACCCGGTGTGCGCGGGGCACTGGACGCCGCGCAGGCGGAGCTCGACGCGCTCGTCTCCGACACGCGCGCCCCGACCTTCGACACCACCGTGCTGCGCCTCGACGCGCTGCTCGAGCGTGTCTCCCGCGCCTTCGGCATCGCCCGGCACCTGACCCAGGTGGCGAGCGCTCCCGAGCTGCGCACGGCCTACAACGAGGTCCTCCCCGCGTACTCGGCGTTCATGGCGCGCATCCCGACGCACCCCGCGTTGTGGCGCGTCATCAAGGAGTACGCCGCCAGCGACGAGGCCGCGGCGCTCACCGGCGTGCGGCGACGACACCTCGACAAGACCGTCCGCGAGTTCGTCAAGGCCGGTGCGGATCTGCCCCCGCAGACGCGCGAGCGCGTGGAGGCGCTGCGTGTGGAGCTGTCCCAGCTCTCGACGCGCTTCAGCGAGAACCTGCTCGACGCCACCAATGCCTTCGCGTTGACCGTCACCGAGGAGGCCGAGCTCGACGGGCTTCCCGAGGGCGCGCGGCGCCGCGCGCGGGCGGAGGCCGAGGCCCGCGGCGAGCCCGGATGGCGCTTCACCCTGCAGGCGCCGTCGTACGCGCCGTTCATGAAGCACGTGCGCCACCGTGGCCACCGCGAGACGCTATATCGCGCCTTCAGCCAGCGGGCCGCCTCGGGGCCGCACGACAACCGGCCCCTGGTGCGGAGCATCCTCGCCAGGCGCCGCGAGTTGGCGACGCTGCTCGGCTTCCGTGACTTCGCGGACTTCCAGCTCGACGACCGGATGGTCCGCAGCGGTGCCGCGGCGCAGGACTTCGAGCGGGAGCTGGCGCGCCGTACGCAGCCCTACTTCCGGGCGGAGGTGGAGTCGCTTCAGCGCTTCGCGCGCGACGGCCTCGGTCTCGACCGGCTGGAGCCGTGGGACGTCGCCTTCGCGGGCGAGGCGCTGCGCCGCAGCCGGTTCGAGCTCGATGATGAGCAGCTGCGCCCGTTCTTCCCGCTCGACGGTGTGCTCGAAGGGTTGTTCGGCATCGCGCGCCGACTCTTCGGGGTCCGCGTCGAGCGGGTCGAGGGGGTCCCCACGTGGCACCCCGAGGTCGAGGCCTACGATGTCTACGACGACGCCGGCCAGCACATTGGCGCGCTCTATGCCGACTGGTTCCCTCGCGAATCGAAGCGCGCAGGGGCGTGGATGAACCCCATGGTGGTGGGGGGCCCCACCGCCGACGGCTTCGACCCGCACGTGGGCGTCATCGTCGCCAATGTCACGCCACCGACGGACGGTAGGCCGGCGCTGCTGACGCACGACGAGGTCCAGACCCTGTTCCACGAGTTCGGGCATCTGCTGCACCACATCGCGAGCCGGGTGAGCATCCCGGCGCGCGGCAGCATGAGTGTGGCATGGGATTTCGTGGAGCTGCCCTCCCAGCTCCTCGAGAACTGGGCCTGGCAGCGCCCGGCGCTCGACCTCTTCGCCCACCACATCGACACCGGCGAGACGCTGCCCGAGCATCTGCTGGAGCGCATGGAGCGCAGCCGTACCTTCCTCGAGGCGAGCGCCCAGATGCGGCAACTCAGCTTCGGGAGTGTGGACCTCGCGCTCCATATCGACTACGATCCCGAGCTCGGTGGCGATCCCATCGCCTTCGGGCAGCACGTGATGGAGCCCTTCGGCATCCGGCCGGATTTCGCGCACACGCAGTTCCTGTGCGGCTTCGGGCACATCTTTGCGGGCGGCTACGCAGCCGGGTACTACAGCTACAAGTGGAGCGAGGTGCTGGAGGCCGATGCCTTCACGCGCTTCGAGCGTGAGGGTATCTTCAACCGCGACACGGGCCGCGCCCTGGTGGACGCCGTCCTATCCCGGGGGGACGCCGAGGAGCCCGAGGCGCTGTTCCGGGCGTTCATGGGCCGCGACCCCGACGTCGACGCACTCATCCGTAGGAACCTCGGGCCCGCGCCCACGCCGGTCGCCGGCGACGACTGACCGGCGGTCGCCGTTCTCCGCCCCGCGGGGCGGCATGGGCGGCGACCGTTCGGCGCCCCTCAGCGCGCGGGCGCGCCGGCCGCCAGTGCGCGGACCACGAGGTCGGTGGCCCGGTCGTAGTCGGCCATGCCGGCGCGCACCCCACGCCCCTTGAGGTAGGCGTCGTAGACGCGGGTTGCGGCGCGCGATGCCCAGTCCGATCGGTAGCGGCGCGCCGCGACGGCCAGGGCCTCCAGGTCGGCACGCGCCCGCTGCGGCAGGCGCGCGGCGAGGGCGTCGCGCTGTGGTCGGGGCGTGCCCGCCAGTAGGCCGGACACCGCGTGGAGCGCCACGGCGTAGCGCACCCCCGCGTCCCCGCACCGCAGGCCCGCCAGGACCGCCAGAGCATCGGTGTCGGCCTCCCGAGCGAAGCCGGCGGCATGGGCCATCTCGTGGGCCGCGGTGGCCAGGCGGGCCGCCGGAGGCAGGGCGGCGTCGACGTGAGGTTCGAGCAACCAGGGCGAGGTCACGCCGCCGAAGCCGAGCGCGAGCAGGCTCCCCGGCGGCAGCGGCTTGGCGATCGGCGGCACGGCCACGTTCGCGCCGCCGAGGCGCCGCACCTCCGCCGCGATGCAGGCCGCCGCCCGCGCCTCGGAGGTCGCCGCTTCCGAGGGGCCCGGCGATGCGCTCGCCGTTTCGCGCAGCACGCCGATGAGTGTGTCCGCGGCCGCGCGCACGTCGGCGGCGTCCGGCGCGCCTGGCGGGAGGGCGAGGAGCTGCGCCAACGGCGCGCGGCGGTACCCCAGACCCCACACCAGGGAGAAGCTCAGCAGGAGTCCGACGAGGATCCCGGGCAGACGACGACGGAGCGCGCTGCGGCCGGCACGGCTCGCCAGCGCCGCCGCCAGCGCCACGGCGGCAAGCGCCAGCAGTATCCCGCTCACGCTCCATGGCACGCGGCCGACGGTGGGGGCCAGCAGGTGGCTGCTCGCGACCATCAGGCCGCGGCCGAAGATCGCCTCGACCCAGGCGCCCGGCCATGGCACGACCAGCAGGGCGACGGCCGACGCCAGGGTAGCCAGCACGCGCGCGCCGGGCTTCACGGGTCGCCGGTACCGCGGCGCGCCCACCACCACAGCAGCTGCACGTCGCTCCACTTCGCGCGGCTGGCGTAGAACGCTTCGACGTAGGCCGCCGGCCGTGGCGGATCGCCCGGATAGGCCTGGCCCTCCACGGCATTGTGAAGCCGCGTGAGGGCCGGCAGGTCCTGGGCGGTCAGCGCCTCAGGCGCGAAGGGCTCGATTCTCGCGCGATCGATCTCTTGGGCCACGCGTCGCGCCTCCGGGGTGGGCGGGGTCGCGGTCGTGGCAGCGTGGGCCGGCGGAGCGCCCTTGCGACGACCGTTCGCTCCGAGCGTAGCACGCCCGCGGCGCTCACTCGCTCTCGACGTTATCGCCTCCAGGACGGCGATGGCGGCGTTGGCGGCCGCGCTTCGAGAGCGCACCGGACCGTGCCCCGGTGCGCTCCTCGGCCTCCGCATCACCCCAGCCCGAATCCCGCGCGAAGTCCGTGCGCGCATACAGCCACCATCCGTCCCCGGCCGGCCGCCACCGCACGTCCGGTAGCGGAGCGCGGCAGTGGAGCTGAGCGACGGTGCCGCCGAGGAGTTGGAAGGCGTGCCGCGCGGCGCCATCGACGAGGGCGGCGCGGGCCCAGGGAAGCAGGCACGCCTCGGCGGGCTCGTGGAGCGTCCCGTGCACGACCTCACCGATGCGCCGCAGCTCACACCAGGCCGCCGTACCGAGCGGGGTGTCTTGCCCCTCGGAGCGGCCGCGGAGGAGCTCCGCCATGACCTCGGGCGCCTCGCGCTCCGGTGCGAGCAGCACCAACAGCCCCGCGCCCGACCGATCCGCGCCGATGCGCAGCCCCCGCTCCAGCAGTGTGAAACGCGGTCGTGGCGACGGCGACCGGGCATCCCACCATGCCACCAGGACCTCCTCGAGCTGGGCGAGGCGCTCGACGGCGCGGGCGGCGTCGCGGACGCTCATCGACAGCGGGTCGCTGGCCGCCGCCAGAAGGGCCGAGCGCTCGTCCTCGAGCGCGCGCAACCGCTCCCGCGCGCCGCTCGCGGCCGCGCTGGACGGGGCGCTGGTCACGGACCGCACCGGCGCAGCCTGCGGCGTCGGCGCGGCGGGACCCCCGGGCGATTCCGCGTCCGCCCGCGAGACGCGGCCCGCGATGTACCCCGCCACGTCGCCGTAAACGCGCAATCGACCGCCTTCGAGGCCCCATACGCGCTGGCACACGGATTCCGCCAGGCGCCGGTCGTGCGTCGCCAGCACGACCGCGGCGGCGCTGCGCTGGAGGGCCTCCTCGAGCGCCTCCACGGCCGCCAGGTCGAGGTCGTTGCTTGGCTCGTCGAGCAGCAGCAGGTCGGCCTCCCGCGCCATCAGCAGTGCCAGGCCGGCTCGCATCCGTTCGCCGCCGGAGAGCCGCTCCGGGGGCTCGTCCCAGCGATCGTGCCCCAATCCGGCCTCGGCCAGCAGTTGGCGCGCACGTTGCGCGCGCACCACGCGTTGGAGCTGGCTCACGACGGGCTCTCCGTCCACCAGGCCGCGATCACACTGGCCCACGCCAGCCACACGCAGGCGCGGCGCATAACGCACCCGCCCGCGCGGATCGTCGCTCGCCGTCGCCCCGGCCAGCAGCGCCAACACCGTGCTCTTGCCGCTCCCGTTGGGTCCGAGCAGCGCGACCTTGTCGCCGGCATAGAGGCGCAGGGGGGGCACGGCGACCCGCCCCTCCAGCCGTAGATGGTGGGCCTCGAGGAGCAGCCCGCGGGTACCACGCGTCTCCAGGCCCAGTGAGGGCGTGCCCGCGGCCGCGCCGGCCGCACGCTCCGGCCCGGGCTCCAGTGCGCGGGCGCCCCTCAGTGCGGCGCGCCGGCGTCGCTGCGCATTGCGGTGCCCGAAGCTCCCGAGCTCCTCTGCCATCGCCTCGAGGCGTGCGGCCTCCCTCCGGCGCTCCCGGTCGCGGCGGCGCAACGCCATGAGGTCGCGCTCGCGCGCGCGCCGGGCGCGCCCGTACGAGCCCCGGCGGAGTTCCCACCGTCCGGCCTCGAGGAAGATCGTCGAGCCGGTGGCCCCGTCGAGCAGCGCCCGGTCGTGCGACACCAGCACGAGCGCGCCGCGGCGGGCCGCAAGGTGTTCCGCCAACCAGCGGCGCATCCCGAGGTCCAGGTGGTTGGTCGGTTCGTCGAGCAGGAGCACGTCAGGCTCCCCGGCCAGCGCACCCGCCAGGGCGAGGCGCCGGCGCTGCCCCTCGGAGAGCGCGGCGGCGGGACGATCGAGCATCTCGGCGTCGAAGCCCATCGTGGCCAGGTGGGCGCGCAACCGCGCCTCGGCACCGTACCCGCCGAGCGCCTCGAAGTGTGCGAGCGCCGCATCGTAGGTCTGCGCACACTCCTCGCCGCGCGCCATGCGGCGCTCCTCGGCGTGGACGGCCGCCTCTGCCTCGCGCCACGGCGCGAGCGCGCGCGCCGCGACCTGCCACACCGTTGCGTCGCGCGGGGCCCCGTGCCGTTGTGGCAGGTACGCGACCCGGGCCCCGGGGGCACGCACGATGCGACCCTCATCCGGGACGAGGCGACCGGCCAGCAGCTCGAGCAGCGTGCTCTTGCCCGAGCCGTTCCGGCCCACGAGACCCAGTCGCATGCCGGCGCTGAGGCGCAGATCGAGCGGGGCGAAGAGGGCCTCCCCGCCCTGTAGGCGCGTGAGGTGGTGAGCGGTCAGCAGGTCCATGGGCCGCGGCCCAAGGCGGCCGCTGCCCCATCATAGGCGGCCCTCCGGGCGCGCCGGACTTGGTGGCGCCTCGCAGTCGCGCCGGCCCGTCGACCGTACAGTGCGTCATGGCGCCCCTGCCCGACGATCCGTGGCGCGCGCCCGCCCTCCCACCGGAGCGCATCCGCCCCCTGAATGACCGGCCCGAGCGGGAGGGGCGCTACGTGCTGTACTGGATGGAGCGGAGCCAACGCGCCGACGACAACCACGCCCTGGAGTACGCGGTATCCCGCGCCAATCGGCTGGGCTTGCCCGTGGTGGTGACCCTCGGACTCGACGGCGGCGATCTCGAGGCCACCGAGCGGTCGTGCCGCTTCCTGCTCGAGGGGCTGGTGGAGACGCGCGCGGCGCTGGCGCGCCGGGGCGTGCGCCTGGTGGTGCGGGAGGGGTCGCCGCCGGACGTCGCGTTGGGCCTGACCGTCCGGGCCGCACTCCTGGTGTGCGACCGCGGCTACCTCCGGCACCAGCGCGCCTGGCGCCGGCGTGTCGGTCGCGAGGCTCCGTGCGCCGTGATCCAGGTCGAGTGCGACGCCGTGGTGCCCGTGGACGAGGCCGCCACCGAGCCGCTGAACGCGGCGCGCACGCTCAGGACCCGCATCCACCGCCAACTCGAGCGCTTCCTGCGCCCCGTCCCGCACGTGCCGCTCGCCGTGCGCGCCGACGGTCTGGAGCCGATGCCGTCGACGCCGCTGGAGGACCTGCCGGCGCTGGCGCGCCGGCTCGGCAGCGCGGCCGCTGCCCCCGTGAGCCACCTGCATGCCGGCGGAGCGTGCGCCGCGCGCGCGCGGCTGGAGGCCTTCGTTTCCGACGGGCTTCACGGGTACGCCGCACGCCGCCGGCGCATCGAGGTCGAGCACGGCTCGGGGCTCGGACCCTACCTCCACTTCGGCCAGCTCTCGCCGCTGCGCGTCGCGCTGCGAATCCATGAGGCGGAGGCCGCGCGGGAGGACCGCGAGGCATTCCTGGAACAGGTGATCGTTCGGCGCGAGCTGGCGGCGAACTTCACGGCGTTCCGGGACGACTACGATCGCTTCGAGGCAGTACCGGGCTGGGCCCGGACGACGCTCGCCCGCCACCGGCGCGACCCGCGGCCGTGGATCGCCACCGAGACGCGGGTCGAAGCGTGCGAGACGCCCGACCCGTACTTCAACGCCGCCATGCTGGAGATGCGGGAGACGGGAGCGATGCACAACACCATGCGGATGTACTGGGGCAAGAAGCTGCTGGAGTGGTCACAGGACACGGAGGCCGGATTCGAGCTCACGCTGCGCCTCAACAACCGCTACCTGCTCGACGGCTTTGGTCCCAACTCCTACGCCGGCGTGTCGTGGTGCTACGGCACGCACGACCGCCCCTGGCCGGAGCGACCGGTGTTCGGGACGGTGCGTTCGATGACGGCCGGCGGGCTCCGGCGCAAGCACGACCCGGAGGCCTACGTGGCGCGCGTGCGGCGACGCGTGGCGGAGTCAGCCAGCCCCTGAGGCCCATGCGCCGGCCGCAGCTTCGCGGGTACACTCGCAGCGTGCGACGCTTCATCGGCCGTGGTGCCAACCAGGGGTTCCGCTGCGCCGTGTGCGGCCGGGATGTCCCGCCGCTGGCCAACGGCAGCTACCGCAACCACTGCCCGTTCTGCCTGCACTCGGTGCACGTCGACGTGAACCCCGGCGACCGGGCCAGCGACTGTGGCGGGGTGCTCGAGCCGGTGGCGGCGGAGCACGGCGGCAAGAAGGGGTGGACCATCGTGCACCGCTGCCGGCGCTGCGGGGCCGTGCGCCGCAACCGCGCGGCCCTGGACGACCCCGTGCAGCCCGACGAATTCGAACGTCTCGTCGCCCTCGCCAGCGGGCGCCCTCCGCCGGACGACTGGTAGACTCGCGGCAACGCATCGGACGCGCGAGGAGCGAGCATGGCCTTCACAACCCTGCGGGTCGACGGCGAGGAGGGGGCGTTGCGCATCACGCTGAACCGCCCCGACGTCCTCAACGCCCTCTCGCCCGAGTTGCTCGACGAGCTCGGCGAGGTATTGGCCGGGGAGGCGGCGGATCCGGCGGTGAGAGCGGTGCTGCTCACCGGCTCCGGGCGCGGCTTCTGCTCCGGAGCCGACCTCGCCACCACCAGCCTCGACGGCGATATCGGTGCGGTCCTCGAGCGGCGTTACCACCCGGTGGCGCGGGCGCTGGCGTCGCTTGAGAAGCCGGTGGTGGCCGGGGTCAACGGCGTGGCCGCGGGTGCGGGCATGAGCCTGGCGCTGGCGTGCGACCTGCGCCTGTTGAGCCGCGCGGCTTCCTTCGCCGTCGGCTTCACGACCCGCGGCCTGGTGATGGACGCCTCCTGCAGCTACTTCCTCCCCCGGCTCGTGGGTCTCGGCCGAGCCTTCGAGCTGGCCTACAGCGGGCGCAGGGTCGGGGCGGAGGAGGCGCACGGCCTCGGACTCGGCGAGGTGCTGCTCGAGGCCGACGACTTCGAGCGCACCGCCTGGGACTACGTCCGACGCCTCGCGACCGGACCTACGCTCGGCTACGCCCTGGTCAAGCGCGAGCTGCGCGCCTCGCTGACGAGCGACCTCGAGACGCAGCTCGCCCTCGAGGCGCGCATGCAGGCGCGCGCCGCCGCCTCCGAGGACGTCGCGGAGGGCGTGCGCGCCTTCCGCGAGAAGCGTCCGCCGCGCTTCCGGGGGCGGTGAGCGTGGCGCAGGCCGACCGCGTCTTCTTCGGCACGGTGCTCACCTTCGATGGCGCCCGCCCGACCGCCCGCGCGCTGGCGCTCGCCGGTCGCAGGGTCCTCGCCGTGGGAGAGGAGGCGGAGATCCGCGGCCTCATCGGGCCCCACACCGAGGTCGTCGACCTCGGCGGGCGCGCCGTGATGCCCGGCTTCCACGACAGCCACGTGCACCTCACCCAGCACGGCATCGAGCTGGCGCAGCTCGACCTGTCGGCTACCCGCTCGGTCGACGATGCGCTGGTGCTCGTCCGCGAGTGGGCCACCTCGCAACCCCCGGGCGCGTGGATCCTGGGCTCCGGATTCGCCCTTCAGCGCTGGGGGCTGCGCGGCCTCGGCCGTGCGGAGGCCGAGGCGCTGGACGCGGCCGCCGGCGACCACCCCGTGCTGCTTCGCAGTCAGGACCACCACAGCGCCTGGGCCAACCGCCGGGCGCTGTCGCAGGCGGGCGTCGACCGGGACACGCCGGATCCGCCCCAGGGCACCCTGGCCCGCGACGGCCGCGGGGAGCCCACCGGCGTGCTCCTGGAGCGCGCGCTGCACCTGGTGTGGGACCGCGTGCCGCGCCCGGACGCTGCGGCGGTCCGGGAGGCGCTGGACCGGGCCGCCGCGGACCTCGCCTCCCGGGGGATCACCACGGTGCACCACATGGCCTACGAGCCCGCCGCGTACTGGCGGGAGCTGGCTCTGGCCGCCACGGATCCGGCCTACCCCTTGCGGGTATGGGCCTGCGTGCCGCAGGAGGACATCGAGCACGCCGCCGCGCTGGGGCTGGCGACCGGGCAAGGGGGTGCCGACTTCACGGTGGGCGGGGCCAAGTTCTTCGCCGACGGCGCCCTCGGCAGCCGCACGGCCTGGATGCTCGAGCCCTACGCCGGCGGCGAGGATCGCGGCGTGAGCGTCGACGGCCCCGAGGTCTTGCGCGAGCGCCTCCCGCTGGCCATCGCGGCCGGGCTCACGCCGGTCACGCACGCCATCGGGGACGCGGCCAACCGCGCGGTGCTCGACGCCCTCGAGGCCACGGCGCCCGCCTGGCGGGCGCGCGGCCTCCGGCCCCGCATCGAGCACGCGCAGCACATCCACCCCGACGACGTGGCGCGCTTCGGTCGACTCGGCGTCACGGCGTCGATGCAACCCATCCACCTGACCTTCGACGTGGCCAGCATCCGGTCGCTGTTGTCGGAGCGCGCGTCGCGCGCCTACCCGATGCGCTCCCTGAGGGCCGCCGGGGTGACGCTGGCCTTCGGGTCGGACACGCCGGTCGCGTCCCCCGACGTGTTCGCCGGTCTGCGTGCCGCGTGCCGGCGGCGAGCCCCCGATGGGGACGTGTTGACCCCGTCGGAGACCCTCTCGCCGGATCAGGCGCTGGCGGCCTACACGGCCGGCGCAGCGCACGCCATCGGGCGCGGGGGGCGCTCGGGTCGGCTGCTGCCGGGTTTCGACGCGGACCTCGTGGTCCTGTCGCACGATCCGCTGGTCAGTCTCAACGCGCTGGAGGTGAGTGCGACGATCAAGGGGGGGCGGGTCACGTTCGGCCAGGACGCCCTGTGAGGGCGCCCCGGCCGCCGACCGGACGCAGGCACGCCGGGCGTGGCTGCGGTCGGCCGGGCCGTGGATCCACCGGCCGCCGCGCCCCCCGGGCTCCTCAGCCCGCGTGGATCAGGAGCTCGCGCACCCGCCCGCGCCTGGAGCGCGACACCAGGTAGAGCATCGCGGAGGCGATCTCGTCGGGGTCGATCCAACGGCCGGGATCGGCGTCGGGCATGGCACGCCGGTTGGCGGGGGTGTCCACCGTGCCCATCGGGAACAGCAGGCTCACCCCCACCCCGAAGGGCTCGACCTCCGCGCGGACGCTGCGGAAGAAGCCGCCGACCGCCGCCTTGGCTGCGCCGTAGGCCGACATGCGCGCGCCGCCGTTGAGCGCCGGGCCGGCGCCCACGCCCACCACCGCCCCCTCCCCGCGCTCGAGCATGCCGGGTAGGACGGCGCGGGTGGCGTTGAAGGCGGTGCGCAGGTTGAGCGACAACTGGCGTTCCAGGTCCGCCAGGGTCACCTCCGTCACCGAAGCCATGCCGAACCCCCCCGCCACGTTCAGCAGGGCATCGACCCGGCCGTAGTGCTCGGTGGCCGCATGGATCGCGCTCGCCGCGTCGTCCTCCTCGGTCAGGTCGGCGCCGACCGCGAGCGCGTCGGGGAAGCGCTCGCGCAGCCCGGCCTGGTTGCGCGGCAGGTCCAGCAGGGCCAGGCGCCACCCCTCCGTCTCGAAGCGCTGGGCGACGGTGCCGGCGATGGCACCGGCGGCGCCCGTGATCGCTACCACTCGGGTGTCCTCCATGGCGTCGCTCCCTTCGGTTCCCAGTCTAGCGGCGCGCGGGCCCGATCCGGGGGCGCGCTATACTCCCGTATGGTCCTGGCCGAGAGCCCGACGCTCGCGCCGCTCCTCGAGCGGGCACGCAGTGCGAGCCGCCACCTGCCGCGCGCCGACCGCGCCACCGCCCTTCGCGCCATCGCCGGCGCCCTGCGCGAGGACGCGGACGCCGTCCTCGCGGCCAACGCCGAGGACGTGGCCCGGGAGCGCGGCCGGGAGACCTCGGACGCCCTGGTAGACCGCCTGCGCCTCACGCCGGAACGTCTGGGATCGATGGCCCTGGCCGTGGAGCAGGTGGCCGCACTCCCCGACCCCCTGGCGCGCGTGCGCGCAGGGTGGTCGTTGCCCAACGGCGTGCGCGTGCGGCAGGTGACCGTACCGTTCGGCGTGATCGGCCTCGTGTACGAATCGCGCCCCAACGTGACGGTGGATGCCTCCGCGCTCACCCTCAAGGCCGGCAGCGCCGCGGTGTTGCGCGGCTCGAGCAACGCGCTGGCCAGCAACCGCGCGTTGGTGCGCAGCATGCGGCGCGCGCTGGCGTCCGCGGGATTGCCCGAGGACGCCGTCCAGCTCATCGATTCCCCCGATCGCGCGCGGGTCACGGAGCTGCTCGGCGCGCGCGGGCGTGTCGACCTGGTCATCCCGCGGGGTGGCGCCGGCCTCATCCGTCACGTGATGGAGAACGCCCGCGTCCCCGTCATCGAGACGGGGGTGGGCAACTGCCACGTGTACCTGCACGCCGACGCCGAGGGGGCCATGGCCGAAGCGATCGTGGTGAACGCCAAGGTACAGCGCCCCGGGGTGTGCAACGCGGCGGAGACGCTGCTCGTCCACGCCGAGGCGGCGGCGCGCCTGTTGCCCCGCGTCGCGGGGGCCTTGCAGGACGCAGGGGTGCGTCTAGCGGGCTGTGAACGGACCCGGCGACTGGTGCCCGGGGCCCGCACCGCCGTCGAGCGGGACTGGGCGACCGAGTATCTCGACCTCGAGATGGCGGTGCGCATCGTCGACGACCTCGACGAGGCCCTGGCGCACATCGCCCGCTACGGCAGCCAGCACAGTGAGGCCATCGTCACGCGCGACCTGGCCGCGGCCGAGCGCTTCCGGCAGGAGGTGGATGCGGCCGCGGTCTACGTCAACGCATCGACCCGCTTCACCGACGGCTTCGTGTTCGGATTCGGTGCCGAGATCGGCATCAGCACGCAGAAGCTGCACGCGCGCGGGCCCATGGGCTTGGACCAGATCGTGACCACCAAGTACCTGCTCGACGGAGACGGCCAGACGCGCGCCTGACGCGGCGCGGCAGCCGTCGACGCGATCTCGGGGGTCAGGCGGGCGGCTCGGCGGCCGGGGCGCCCGTCTCCGCCAGCGGCAGGCGGACCCGTAGCAACGCGCCGCCTTCCGGATGCTCGTCGGCGCGGACCTCCCCACCGTGCAGGTCGACCAGGCTGCGCACGATGGCGAGCCCCAGGCCGGACCCTCCGGACGCCCGGCTTCGGGCGCGATCGATCCGGTAGAGGCGCTGGAACACGCGCTCGCGCTCCTCGGCGGGGATGCCCGGACCGTGATCGCGCACGGTCAGCTCGGCCCATGCGCCGGCGGCGCGCAGGCTGACCTCGAGGCTGCCCCCCGGGGGCGAATGGCGGGCCCCGTTGTCCAGCAGGTTGCCCACCACCTGACGCAGGCGCAGCGCATCCCCCGAGACCCGCACGGGCTCGAGCTGGCTGAGCAGATGCAGCCCACGCCGGACGACCTGGGCCTCGAAGCCCTCCACCACCTCCGCGACCAGGGTGTCGAGGGCAACGGTGCCGCGCTCCAGCGTCAGCGCCCCGCTGTCGGCCTGCGTCAGCAGGCGGAGGTCCTGGACCAGCCGCTCGAGCAGCCTCAGCTCCTCGGCGAGGCGCCGGAAGGTGGTGCCGTCGGCGGGCAGCAGCCCGTCCTCGAGCGCCTCGAGCTCGCCCTTGAGGACGGTCAGCGGCGTGCGCAACTCGTGTGCGACGTCCGCCAGCAGGCGCCGCTGCTGCTCCTCCTCGCCCTGCAGGCGGTCGGCGAGCCGGTTGAAGGCCCCCGCCACCTCCGCCACCTCGTCACCCCCACTGTCCGGCGCGCGTGCGCCCCGGTCCCCGGCCGCGTAGCGCATGGTGGCGCGCGTCAGGGCGCGGAGCGGGCGCACGAGGCGGTCGGCCAGCAGCACGCCGGCCGCGGCCGCCACGAGCAGGGCGATGGCCGCGGCCTGCAGGGTCGCGCGCCACAGGTCGCGCTGGAGCGCCGCATGCCGCTCACCGCCGAACGCCATGCCCATGCCCATGCCGGCCGAGCCGTCGCCGGCTGCGGCTCCGGCCCCGGCCCGTGGACCCACCCCCGGGCGCTCCAGGTCGGAGCTCTGGTCGAGGAAGCGTTGGACCCGCTGGGAGGTCACCGGCACGCTCAACAGGGCGGTGATGGTGACGGCGGCCAGCGCCACCAGGGCGACCACCAGGATGAGCCGTGCGCGCCACCGCATCGGCCTCACCCCCGGAGGCGGTAGCCCACGCCGCGCACCGTCTCCAGCAGCTCGGCGCAGTCGCCGAGCCGCTGGCGCAGATTCTTGACGTGGGCGTCGACGGTGCGGGTGTCCGCGCCGGGATCGTCGAGGACGTCGAGCAGCTCCGCGCGGTGGAGCGCGTGACCCGGCCGTTGCGCCATGGCGCCGAGGAGCCGGAGTTGGGTGGGGCTCAGCGCCAGCACGGCGTCGCCGCAGCGCGCCTCGAACGCGTCGAGATCGACATCGAGCTCACCCACGCGGAGATGCCGTGGGCCCCGGGCGGTGCCGGCGGCGCGGCGCAGCACGGCCCGTACCCGGGCCACCACCTCGCGGGGGCTGAAGGGCTTGACGATGTAGTCGTCCGCGCCCAGCTCGAGGCCCACGATGCGGTCGAGCTCGTCGTCTTTGGCCGTGACCATGAGGATCGGCACGTCCGAATCGGCGCGGATCCGACGCGCCACCTCGAGCCCGTCGAGACCGGGGATCATCAGGTCGAGCAGGATGGCGTCGGGGGCGGCGGCGCGCCACAGCTCGAGGGCACGCCGGCCGTCCCCGGCGCGCTCCGTGCGGTAGCCGGCCGCGCGCAGGTAGAGCTCCAGCAGGTCCGCGATGCGCGGCTCGTCCTCGACGATCAGGATGCGTTCGTCCATGGGTGCGCCTCGACGACAAGGGTACTGCGTCGGGGGCGCGGGGGCAGCGGACAATCGCCCCCGGGCGCGACCGCGCGCCTCAGGGGGCGGGTGGCGTCGAGGCGGGGTGCCCGCCGCCGGGCACGGGCGCCATGCGCCCGGGTGGCACCACGCTGCCTGCGGCCGGTGGCGGCGCGACCTCTTGCTGAACGATGCCGCCGAGGGTGCGCAGCAGCCCCGCGGCCAACTGCGCGCGCTCCTCGGCGTCGAGCCGGGCGGCCGGCTCGAGCCAGGAGAACGCAGCCGGGGGCATGGTGCGGTCCGCGATCGCGGCGGCGGCGTCGATGCCGCGCCCCACCCCACCGGCGGCAGGGTCGAACGCGAAGGCGGCCAACGCCTTGCGCCTGCGCGCCGAGAGCCACCACGCGAGCGGCGGCACGCGCGCGTACCAGGCCCGGGGCGAGGTCCGTGCGTGGCAGGCGAAGCAGGCCCGCTCGGCCAGGTCGCGCGTGGCGGGCCCGTCCCAGGGCGGCTCGACCGCGTCGGCCGGGGTAGGGGGACGCGGCGGCGCGTGCCACGCCCCCCAGGCCCAGCCGGCGAGCGGCGTGAGCAGGAGCACCAGGGCGGCGCTCCCCCACAGTCGGGTCCGTCGTGTCATCGCGGCATCGGTCCCTTCCGGCCGGGGTGCGAGAAGCGTCCCCGACGCGCAAACGGCCCTCGGGCCGGAGCGTAGCCTAGCGCCGGGGCGTGAAGCGCCGGTGAGCGCCTCCGAGGACGGGTCGGATGCCCCGCGGGGCGGCACGAGTGGCGTCCCTGACGGCGATTATGTTTTGACCCGCGGGGTCTTGGCGGGGTATACTGGCCCGTGGTCGCATCGCCCCCCGGAGCGGTGTGCCGCAGGGTTCGGAGGCAGTCCCTTGAACAGCTACACCGCCGAAAGCATCAAGGTCCTCAAGGGCTTGGAGGGCGTCCGCAAGCGCCCCGCCATGTACGTTCAGGGCGGCACCGGCATCGACGGCTACCACCAGCTCCTGACGGAGATCATCGACAACGCCATCGACGAGGCGCTGGCCGGCTACGCGGACACGGTCGAGGTCACGCTCAACACGGACGGGTCCGCGTCGGTGCGCGACAACGGACGCGGCATCCCCGTCGAGGTCATGAAGAAGGAGGGGCGCCCCGCCATCGAGGTGATCTTCACCGAGCTCCACGCGGGCGGCAAGTTCGACAACAGCTCCTACAAGGTCTCGGGCGGCCTGCACGGTGTGGGCAGCTCGGTGGTCAACGCGCTCTCCATCTTCCTCACCGCCGAGGTCGCCATCGACGGCAAGCTCTATCGCATCGGCTTCGACCGTGGCGACGTCTCGGATCCCGTACACGTCGTCGGGGACGCCCCCAAGGGCGTCACGGGCTCGACCGTCACCTTCCGCCCGGACCCCGCCGTGTTCCGGGAGGTCCGCGCCTTCGATTACCAGCGCATCAAGCGCCGGTTGCGGGAGTTGGCCTTCCTCACGGGCGGGGTGCGCATCGCGCTGGACGACAAGCGTAGCGACGAGCCGCGCCACGAGGTGTTCCACGAGGAGGGCGGCGTGGGCGCCTTCGCCGGGCATCTCGTCAAGGACAGCAAGCTGCTGTACGACGAGCCCGTGCTCATCAGCTCCGCCACGACGGTGGATAGCGACGGGGCGAGCCACGAGATCGAGGTCGAGGTGGGGCTGGTGCACACCGCCGGCTACGGGCAGAACGTGCTCACCTACGCGAACATGATCACCAACCGCGACGGTGGCACGCACCTCACGGGCTTCAAGACGGCCTACACGCGCGTGCTCAACAACTACGCCCGCACCAAGAACCTGCTCAAGAAGGGTGACCCGCCGCCCACCGGGGACGACTTCCTCGAGGGCATCTCCTGCGTCATCTCGGTAAAGCTGCCCGATCCGCAGTTCGAGTCCCAGGCGAAGGTCAAGCTCCTCAACCCCGAGGCCCAGACCGCGGTGCAATCCGTGGTGTACGAGAAGTTCGCCGAGGTGCTGGAGGAGAACCCGAGGGTCGGGCGCGCCATCATCGAGAAGGCGGCCAATGCCGCCCGCGCGCGCGAGGCCGCGCGCAAGGCGCGCGACCTGGTCCGGCGCGCCAACCCGCTGGAGAACGACGACCTGCCGGGCAAGTTGGCCGACTGCCAGTCGCAGGACCCCTCCGTCAGCGAGATCTACATCGTCGAGGGGGACTCGGCGGGCGGGAGCGCCAAGCAGGGCCGCGAGCGCCGCTTCCAGGCCATCCTGCCGCTCAGGGGGAAGATCCTCAACGTCGAGAAGGCCAACATCGGCCGCATCCTGAAGAACACCGAGATCCGCGCCATGATCGCCGCGATCGGCGCGGGCGTGGAGGGCACCGGGGACGACGCCCACTTCAGCATCGAGGACGTCCGCTACCACCGCATCATCATCATGACCGACGCCGACGTCGACGGCAGCCACATCAGGACGCTGTTGTTGACCTTCTTCTACCGCTACATGCGACCCCTCATCGACGCCGGCTACCTCTACATCGCCCAGCCGCCGCTGTACGGCGTGCGCATCGGCCGCGCCAAGGAGCTCCACTACCTCTTCGACGACAACGCGCTGCAGCGCATGGTGCGCGAGCACCGTGGCAAGAAGCTGGAGATCCAGCGCTTCAAGGGGTTGGGGGAGATGAACCCCGAGCAGCTGTGGGAGACCACCATGAACCCGGAGAGCCGGGTGTTGCGCAAGGTCAGCGTGGAGGACGTGCTGGAGGCGAGCGAGACGTTCGAGATGCTGATGGGCACGGAGGTTCCGCCGCGCCGCGAGTTCATCGAGGACAACGCCCACTTAGCGCAGCTCGACCTGTGAGCGAGGGCCCGCCGCGATCGGCGGGCAGGGACACCCCCAGCAGGCGCCGCGGGCGTTCGGGCCCGCGCCGCCTTGCCGGGTAGGCACCGCGCGCGGCCGGCGCCGGCAACCCGCCGGCGACGGCCGCGGCCCTCACCCGCCCCCGGCCGCCGCCTCGCCGCGCACGCTGCGCTTGCGCGTCTGCAGGAACTGCACCAGGTCGTCGAGCTCCGTGCCGGTCAGCGTGCCGGCGAAGGCCGGCATGTTGTAGCCACCGTTGGCGATGCGCCAGGTCAGCGCTTTGGTGTCCAGCCTGTCGCCGACATAGCTGAGGTCGGGCCCACGCACGCCGCCGTAGCCCTGGACGCGGTGGCAGTACTCGCAGCCCTTGTCGTAGAACAGCTGCGCCCCGTGCTGCGCCCCAGCCGACACGGCGCCGACGACGCCCTGCGGCAGCGGCGGCGCGTCGAATTTCGGCGACCACGGTTCCTTGGTCGCCAGGAACCAGAACGAGCCGATGAACACCACGGTCGTGGCGACGATGCCGAGGGCCCACGGCCGGCGCAGGGGGTGCCGTTCGCCGCGGTTGGAGAACAGCGGCAGGACCACGAGCAGCGCACCCAGCAGCAACGGCCCGAGGACGATCACGTACGGTTCGCTGCCGTGCGGCAGCACGGCGAGCACGCCGAAGTACCACAGCAGGTACCAGTCGGGCTTGGGTAGGGCCTGCAGCAGGGTGGGATCGGGCGCCTTGCCGAGCGCCGGCGGACCGGCCACGGCGGCCAGCCCCACCACCACGACCACCATCAGCACGCCGAAGACCACATCGCGCCAGGCGGCGTCGGGCCAGAACGGCACGCCGTCGCTCTCGAGCAGCGCGTGGTACTCCTGTTCGTAGGTGTCGGGATCGACGGGCTTGCCGGCCTCGGGCGGCTCGGAGATGCCGTTGCGGATCACCAGCCACAGGTGCAGGCCCAGCACGATGAAGATGATGGCCGGGAAGATGAACACGTGCAACGCGAAGAAGCGTCCCAGCGTCGCTCCCCCGAGCGTTTCCCCCGCCAGCACGAAGCGCGCCAGGGCGTTGCCGACCAGGGGGATGCGGCCGGCCTGCTCGGCCCCTACCACCACGGACCAGATGGCGTTCTGGTCCCACCGCAGCAGCTGCCCGGTGAACCCCATGGCCAGCGTGAACAGCAGCAGCACGGCGCCGCTGATCCAGCTCACCTCGCGTGGGTACTTGTACGACGCGAACAGGAAGGTGCGGATCATGTGCAGGCCCACCAGCAGCACCATGGCGGAGGCCCCGAAGTAGTGCACGCCGCGGAGCAGGTGGCCGATGGGGGAGTCGAGGGTGATGAACCTCAGGCTCGCGTAGGCCTGGCCGGAGGACGGCACATAGGCGAAGCTCAGGGCCACGCCCGTGACCACCTGAAGGAGGAAGGCGAAGAGCGTGGCGCTGCCGAACACGTACCACCATGCCGAGCCGCGCGGCACCAGGTGGGAGAGCACGGGGCCGAGCAGCGCACCCACGCCGGTGCGGCGTTCGAACCAGTCTCCGACGCGCTTGATCATGTCGGTGGCTCCCCGCCGGCGATCGGCAACGGCGAGGTGCGGATCTCGACCTGCCCTCCCCGCACCCGGACCGGGTAGCGACCGAGCGCCCGGTCGGGGGGTCCGGCGGCCACCGATCCGTCGGCGTAGTAGACGCCGCCGTGGCAGGGGCACAGGAACATCGCGGCCTTCCCCTCCCAGCGCACCGGGCACCCCAGGTGCGAGCAGTTCACGGTGAAGGCGGTGAAGCCGCGCTGGCTGTCACGCCGCAGGTACGCGGCCGTCTTGGCCGTGACCCCGGCCCACGGCAACGGCGACGGATCCTCGTACTCGACGGTGACCGTCTCGCCCACGGCGAAGTCGTCCACGGGCCCCACGCTGCGCCATGCGGACGGCGTCCGGCGCAGCAGCGGCTCGAACACGAAGCCGACCACCGGCACCGCCACCAGGATCGCCGCGGCACTGCCGACGCCGATGCTGAGCCGCGCCAGGAAGCGCCGGCGCGTCAGCTCCGCTGCGCTGGGCCCGGGCCCCCCGCCCGCGGCCGCCGCGCCCCCGGCCTCGGCGCCGCAGCCGCACTCACCCGTGGGGGTGTTGGTCTCGTCCTTCACGTAGCATCTCTCCCATCCAATACACGATGGCCAGGCCGAAGACGATCGCTCCCGCGATCGACACCAGCCATACGGTGACCAGTCCCAGCAGGATCAGCGTGACCCCGAACGCCGTGGCCAGCGGCCACGCCGTGGCCCGCGGGATGACCATCGCCGGCGGCGCCTGCCAATCGTCAGAATCGGGCTTGCTCATGGGGCTCCTTCCAGCGCGCCGCGGGCGGCGCGTTCCGGGGGCGAGGGGTGGGAACGGTGCGGGTGCGCCCCGTCTCCGGCTTCTTCGGCGCCACGCGCCGAGGTCCGATGGCGGCCGTCTTCCCGCTCCGGCGGCGTGCGCGGCAGCGCGCCGGTGGTGGCTGGGCCGCTGTGGTCGGCGGCATCCGCGCCGCTCATCCAGCGGCCGAAGAGGACCAGGATGCCGGCGATGTATACGGCCCCCCCGGGCACCCACATGAGGATGCCACCGAGCTGCTGATCGACCGCGGGGGTGAGCCCCCAACCGTCGCGGATGAGCGTCAGTGCGCCGAACGGGTCGGGTGGATGCAGGTAGAACGGGTAGGTGCCGGCCGGGGCGAAGGTGAGGAGGATGCCCAGCAGGCTGCCGGACACCAGGGCACCGGCGAGGTAGCCCATCGCCGGTCCGGCCGCCAGGCGATGGGCCGGGCGCGGCTGCAGCAGGGGCCACCAGAACATCGTGGCCGTCACCAGGAACACCAGGTGCTCGCCCACGTGCAGGCCGTGGTGGAGAAGGGCGCGGTCGTAGAGGGCGGGCAGGTGCCACGCCCACAGCGCGGCCGTGGCTACCGTGAAGGCAAGCGCCGGCCGGCCCAGTGTCGACTCCAGGCGCTCCAGCGCCGGGCGGCGCAGCAGGCGTGCCGTGGCTGCGGGGGGCAGGCCCCACAACAGCAGTGGCGGCACCACCAGCAGCAACAGCAGGTGTTGCGCCATGTGGGCGCTGAACAGGTAGAGCTCGCCGAGCGTGTGCAGCGGAGACGTCAGCGCCAGAACCAGCACCAGCAGCCCCGCGGCGAAGGGCACGGCGCGCGCGCCAGGTCGACCGCGCAACCATGCCAGGTAGGCCGCGCCGAGCGCCAGCGTCCCTCCCAGGACGGAGGGATCCGGGCTCCAGCTGAGGGCGAGCAGGCGGACGGTCGTCATGGTCAACGCAGCAGCAGGTAGGCGACACTGAATACCGCGATCCAGACCGCGTCGACGAAGTGCCAGTAGTATGCCACCGTCGTCAGGGCCACCTCGCGGCCGCGATCGAGGCGGCCGGCGAAGCTCAGGCCTGTCACCGACAGCAGCATGATGAGCCCCGTGACGACGTGGATGCCATGGAAGCCGGTGAGCGTGAAGAAGGCCGAACCGAAGACATTGAAGTCGATGGTGACGCCGTTGCGGACCAGCTCGCTGTACTCGATGCCCTGCCCGACCAGGAAGACCGCGCCGAGCCCGACGGTCAGGAGCATGAAGGCGCGGAACAGTCCGTGCCGACCCCGTGCGAAGGCGCGCTCGGCCAGGTAGAGCGTGGCGCTGCTGGAGAACAGGAAGAGGCTGAAGACGAAGGTGCGGGGCACGGCCAGGTAGGTGCGCGGGAAGTCGCCGAAGCTGTGGCTGAGGTAGATGTAGCTGAAGATCAGGGTGAGGAAGAAGAACACCTCGGAGCTGATGAAGAAGAGCATGCCGGCCTTGTGTCGGTTCATGCGTGACCCTCCGTCTTCCAGTCGGCCTGCTCGGGGTGGGCCAGGTCGAACAGCGGGCGGCGCCCCCGGATCGGGGGGAGGGCCTCGAAGTTGTGCTGCGGCGGGGGCGAGCTCGTCGCCCACTCCAGCGTCCAGGCGTCCCAGGGATTGTCGCCGGCGGTGGCGCCCTTGCGCCAGCTATGGATGATGTTCCACACCCACACCAGCACCGCCGCGCCGAGGATGAAGGCGCCGATGGTGGACACCAGGTTGAGCGCGGCGTAGCCGGGCATGTCCGGGTAGGTGAACACCCGGCGCGGCATGCCCATGATGCCCAGGATGTGCTGCACGAAGAACGTGAGGTTGAAGCCGAGCACCGCGAGCCAGAAGTGCCAGCGGCCGAGCCGCTCGTCCATCATGCGGCCGGTGATCTTGGGGAACCAGTAATAGGCGCCCGCCCACACCGCGAACATGGACCCCCCGAAGAGGACGTAGTGGAAGTGCGCCACCACGAAATAGCTGTCGGTGAGCTGCCAGTCGATCGGCACGGCCGCGAACATCACGCCGGTGACGCCGCCGATGACGAACTGGATGAGGAACGCGGCGGCGAAGAGCATGGGCGTGGCGAGGCGCACCTTGCCCCGGAACATGGTGGCGGACCAGTTGAAGATCTTCACGCCCGTGGGAACCGCGATGAGCATGCTCCCCACGCTGAAGGCCACGTTGAGCGGCGCGCCCAGACCGACGGCGAACATGTGGTGCGCCCACACCGCGAAGCTGAGCAGCCCGATGGCCACCGTGGAGCCCGCCACGAAGGGGTAACCGTAGATGGGTTTGCGCGAGAACACCGGGATCACCTCGGACACGATCCCGAACGCCGGCAACGCCATGATGTAGACCTCGGGGTGCCCGAAGAACCAGAAGATGTGCTGCCACAGGATGGCGGAGCCGCCACCGGCGGGGTTGGCGAGGAAGAAGTGGGTGTGCAGCAGGCGATCGCCGAGCAGCATGATGAGTCCGGCGTTGAGCGGCGTGAGGGCGAAGAGGATGATGAAGCTCGTCACGCCGGTCATCCACACGAACAGCGGCAGGCGCCGGAGCGTCATGCCGGGGGCGCGAAAGACCGCGATGGTGGTGAGAAGATTGACGGCCCCGGCGATGGTGCCGATGCCGGTCTCGATCAGCCCGACGATCCAGTAGTCCACGCCGGGCCTCGAGGAGTAGGCGAACTCGCTCAGCGGCGCGTAGCTGAACCAGCCGGCGTCGGCCAGGCTGCCGGTGAAGGCCGCGAGGTAGATGAGCACGCCCCCGAACAGGAACACCCAGAAGCCGAAGGCGTTGAGCCGCGGGAACGCCACGTCCTGGGCACCGACCATCAGGGGCACCAGGTAGTTCGCCAGCCCGATCAGCAGCGGCATCACCACGAGGAAGATCATGGTGGTGCCGTGCATGGTGAAGATGGCGTTGTATTCCTGCGGCGTCAGGACCTTGGCGTTGGGCGCCGCGAGCTGGATCCGGATCAGCAGCGCCTCGATGCCGCCGACGAAGAAGAAGAAGACCGAGGTGGCGATGTAGAGGATGCCGATCTTCTTGTGGTCCACGGTCGACAGCCACACCAGCCAGCCCCAACCGCGGTTGAGGGGCGGGAACGGCAACGCGTGGGGCGACAGCGACTCCTGGCTCACGGTGTCTCCTCCAGGTACGCCACCAGCGCGTCGAGCTCGTGGCCATTGAGGTGCAGGTTCGGCATGTAGGATCCGGGTTTGATGGCGTCCGGATCGGCGAGCCAGGAGCGCAGCGCTGCCGGCGTGTTGGCGACGACCCCGGCCGCCAGGGTGGCGCGGGATTCTAGGTGCGTCAGGTCAGGACCCACCACGCTGGCGGGAAGCTTCGGGCCCCCCTGGACGACGTGGCAGCTGGCGCAGGTCTTGTTGGCGAAGAGCCGTTCGCCCTCCTTCGCCAGGTCGGAGGTCGGCGACGGCTTGGGCTGCGCCTCGGCGCTCAGCCATCGCTGGAAGTCGCCGGGCGCCTGGGCAACCACCCGCACGCGCATCCAGGCGTGCTCGGCACCGCAGTACTCCGCGCAGGCGCCCAGGTAGACGCCGGGGTGGTCGGCCTGGAGGAGCATGCTGTTGCCGTGGCCGGGCACGGCGTCCATCTTGCGCCCCAACTCGGGCACCCACAGGTCGTGGATGACGTCCGCGGAACTCAGGCGCACATGGATGGGGCGCCCGGCGGGAAGGTGGATCTCGTTGGCGGTCGTGACCCCCGCGCCGGGATAGTGGACCTCCCACCACCACTGGTGGGCGGTCACCTCGATGTCCACCGGCGCGTCCTGCCGGGGCGTGACGCGCGCCATGGTCCCCATGGAGAGGACGAAGACCACGGCCAGGATCGCCAGGGGGATGACGGTCCAGGTGATCTCCACGGCCGTGTTGCCGCGGATCTGGGGCGGCAGCGCGTCGTCGTCGCCGCGGTCGCGGAAGCGGATCATGTTGGAGATCACGAAGGCGCCGACGAGCACCAGGATGACGGCGGAGATCCAGAACGTCACCCAGAACAGGTTGCCGATGTCCCGGGCCAAGGGCGAGGCCGGATGCAAGACCGAGGCGACGGAGGAATACAGTTCACGCACGCACGCTCACTCCACATCGGACGCAGGGGTACGACGCTTACGCACCCACGTCGGTGTTGGGCTGCTTCTCTCTTCGGTCCCCCGTGGGGGCGCCTGCGAACCCTCCTACGGCGCAGGCGGTGCGACACGCGCCCGTGGGCTCGTGACGCGTTGTGGCAGGGCTGGTGTGGACCCGTGGCCGGCATCGCGCCGCGCCATCGCGGGGCGGCGGGCGCCGGTCCGGTGAGAGTCTAGCACTCTGACGTTGCGGGGTCGCGTCGTGCGCCCTCAGGCCGGTCGGGCGCCGGGGAGCACCTCCGGATTGAGCAGGTGCGGCACCGATGCTCCGGAGAGCACCGCGCCGACGGCCTCGGCGCAAAGCCGCGCCATGCCGTCTCGCGCCGCGGGGGTGGCCGAGCCCGTGTGGGGCGCGAGCACCACGTTGGCCCGTTCGGCCAGCCCCGGGTGCACCGCCGGTTCGTGTTCGAAGACGTCGAGGCCGGCACCGAACAGCGCCCCGCGGCGCAGCGCGGCCACGAGGGCGTCCTCGTCCACCACGGCGCCGCGGGCCGTGTTGATCAGGATGGCGCCCGGCCGCATGCGTGCCAGTGCGGCGCCGTCGATGAGGTGCCGGGTCTCGTCGGTGAGGGGGCAGTGGAGGCTCACGATGTCGCTGGTCCCGAGCAGCTCCGGCAGCGGCAGGTAGCGCGCGCCGAGGTCTCGCTCGCTGCGGCGGTCGCGCGTTCTGTTGTGGTAGTGCACCGTCATGCCGAATCCGGCGGCGCGCCGCGCGACGGCGCGACCGATGCGACCCATGCCGACGATGCCGAGCGTCGCACCGCCGACCTCGCGACCGATGAGCTGCAGGGGCTGCCAGCCGCTCCATCCACCGGAGGCCACCAGCGCGTGCCCCTCGCGCAGGCGTCGGGCGACGGCCAGAAGCAGCGCGAAGGTGTGGTCCGCCGTGGCGTCGGTGAGGACGTCCGGGGTGTTGGCCACGGCCACGCCGCGGCGTGTGCAGGCCGCCAGGTCGATGTTGTCGGTACCCACGGCGTAGTTCGCCACGACCGCCAGCTCCGGGCCGGCCGCATCCAACAGGGCGTCGTCGACCCGGTCGGTGAGGAGCGTGATGACGGCGTGGGCCCCGCGCACGCCGCGAAGCAGGTCGTCGCGGTCGATGGGATCGTCGCCGGGGCGCATGTCGATCTCGAGCCCCGAGGCGCGCAGCGGCTCGAGCCCCTGCTCGGGCAGTCGGCGGGTGATGAACACGCGGGGGGCGGGCATGCCCAAGGATAGCCGGCGCACCACCCATTCCCGGGGCGCCGTCCGGCGGGTTCGTCCTGGGCGCGCCGCGGGCGGCCGCCCTCGAGGTGGCCGATGCGGCCAGGGGCGGACCCCACGGGCCCGCCCCTGCCGTGCGCCCGAGAGCCTGCCGCGGCCCCGGGCGGCCGTGCGCCCCCTACGGTGCGTGCCTAGGGGAGCGCCAACTTCTGGCGCAGGGCGTAGACGTCATCCGGCGTGAGGCCGCGGTCGCGCTGCGCCCGAACCTCGTCCGCCGTATAGGCTGACCAGTCTGCGGGAAGCAGATCGGCGTTGCCCCACGAGCCGAGCTCGTGGTTTAGGACCGCGGCGATCTCCTCATCGCTGAGCTGCGGCCAGGCCGGCATGGCGCCGTTGTACGGCTGCCCCTTGACCGTGATGGCGCCGGCCAGGCCGTAGAGGACCACGTCGATGGGGAACGTGCGGTCCGCGCTGGCCACGTCCGGCAGGTGGCCGGCGAGCGGCGGGAAGGCGGCGGCGATGCCCTGGCCGCTGGCCTGGTGGCAGGCCGAACAGTTCTGGTAGACGTTGGCGCCGTCGACGGCGCCGGCCTGTGCGCTGGGTGCGCCGCCCGCGTCGGCGGCGGCCGCACCGGCAGCGGCGCCGGACGACGCGCCGCCGGGAGCGCCGCTCACGCTCAGCTGGAGGTCGGTTACGCCGCGGTCGGCCACCAGTGCCATGGCGCGGTCGATGTCGATGCGGGCGCGCCCGTCACCGAGCAGGGCGTACCCCTGGAGGTCTTCGGTCGCCCGCGTCAAGGAGGCCTGGAACTGCGATGGGTCGAGGGGCGTCAGGCGCCCTTGCGGGCGCCCGGTGGCGATGAGCAGGATCACCACCAGCGTCGCGACCATGCCGAGCGTGCCCATCACGGTGGCGAGGCGTAGCTGCCGCTCGCCGATGAGGTACTGGCGGGTGGGCTCAGGCATGGTGCTCTCCGACCGCCCTCAACAGCCGCGGATCGTTGGCCGGCAGCACGTTGGACGAGGCCAGGGCGCGGGTGTAGAGCGCCAACCAGAGGCCGCCGAGGCCGACCAGCATCAGCAGGTCGAGCACCGTGAACTGCACCCCGACGCGCCCGAAGGTGGGCACGATGTACCAGAAGGTGTTGACGAGCTGCGCCAAGAACGACCACACGGCCATCACCAGCAGCGCCCGCCGCTTGCGCTTGACCCAGCGCGAGAAAAGGATACCGAAGGGCGCGAAGAAGCCGAAGAACAGCAGGAACGCGCTCAGGCCGATCCACTGCGGGCCGAGGCGCAGCACGTACCAGGTGTTGGTCTCGACAATGTTGTTCGACCACTGGATGATGAGCTGCGACACCTGGGTGTAGGCCCAGAACATCGTCACGGCCATCAGCAGGTTGCCGAGATCCTGCAGGCGCTTGGGCGTCAGCAGCCGGTCGACCGAATCGTTGTTCCTGGCCAGCATCACGGAGGTCACGATGACCAGGGCCAGCGCCGTGATGGCCTGGCCGGCCATGAGGATGACGCTGTAGATGCCGGACCACCAGGTGGGCGTCAGCGACATCGCCCAGTCGATGCCCGCGAAGGTCATGGTGAGGATGTAGATCACCACGAACACGCCCGCCATGTTCTTCATGCGAAAGCCCAGGCGGCCACCGCTCCCCGCTTCGGCATCCTGCCGCACCGACAGGCGCCGGTACAGCGCCGCGGCCGCTCCCCAGATGAGGAAGTAGATCGCCGCCCGCACGATGAAGAAGGGGACGTTGAGGTAGCCCGACTTGGCGGCGACGGTGGCGTGCTCCGCGAGGTAGCCGGCGTCGGTCCACACGAACACATGGTGCAGGCCGAACAGTAGGGGGACGAAGAGCACGGCGAGCGCCGGCAAGGCGGCTGCGCCGGCCTCTAGCTGGCGCGTGATGAGGGCCCCCCAGGAGCCGCCGGCCAGGTGCTGGATGAACAGCAGCACCAGGGAACCGAGCGAGAGGCCGAGCCAGAACAGGAAGGCGAAGAGGTAGGACTCGAAGAACCCCTGCGGGCGCGTGAGCCCGAGGATGATCGCGAGGGCGAGGGCCGCCAGGCCCACGACCAGGCCCACGGTCTGCAGGCGACGGGTGTCCGGGGGCCTCAACTGCAGGCCGCTCACGGCGCACCCCCGCCCGCCTGCTTGAGTTGCGCCAGCACATCGGCGGGGACGTCGTCCTCGCTGGCGTTCTGGCTGAGCTGGAGGGCCTTGACGTAGTCCGCGATGGCCCAGCGGTCCTCCGGTGGGATGCGCGAAGCGTAGCTGTACATGCGTGCGAATCCGTTGGTCATGACCGTGAAGTAATAGCCCACCGGCTGATCGAGCAGCCGTTGCGTGGCGGTGAAGGAGGGGGGCTGGGGGAAGCCGCGCTGGACGATCTCCCCGGCTCCGTCGCCGTTGTAGTTGTGGCAGGGCGCGCAGTAGATGTCGAAGCGCTGCTGGCCGCGCTTGAGGGTGTCGAGCGTGACGGGGATGGGGCTGTCGGTCAGCAGGCCGTTGGCGTCCTGCCCGGTGACGAAGGCGGGGTCGAGGCCGCCGCGCTCGCGCGACACCGTGCCGGCGGGCAACGGGCGCATGGCCGAGCCGTCCGCGAAGAAGGGGCTGGCCTGGAAGGCCTTGGCCTTGGGCTGGTCGTACATGTTTCGCCCGCACGCGCTCAGGGCGAGCGTCAGCAGGGCCAACGCCGCGAGGGCCAACGGGCGGCCGCGTCGGGCTCTACGCGGCACCGTCACCGCTCCACCTCCGAGACGCGGTTGGGGCCGAGGCTCTCTAGGAGCGCCCGCGTGCGCTCGAGGTCGAAGCTCGGGTCGCGCGCCTCGATGCAAAGGAAGAAGCGGTCGCGGCTCGCGTTCTCGAAGCCCGGCGTGTTGAAGATCGAGTGGTAGGGGCGCGGCAGGCCGTTGCGCAGGATCATCACCAGGCCCGCCGCGAACGCCGCGAACAGGATGGTGCACTCGTACATGATGACGATCCAGTTGGGCCAGCTGTTGAAGGGCTTGCCGCCGATGACCAGGGGGTAGTAGCTGGTGTTGGCGTACCACTGCAGGAAGAAGCCGCCGAGTAACCCCGTCAGGCCCGCTCCCAGCACGACCCAGCCGAGGCGTGTCGGGCGCATCCCCAGCGCGTCGTCCAGGCCCTCCACGGCGAAGGGCGTGTAGGCGTCCATCTGAACGTAGCCGGCGTCCCGGGCCGCGGTGGCGGCCTCGAGGATGTGCTCGACATCGTCGAATTCGGCCGCCAGGCCGAAGAGGTCGCCGTGCGCCTTCGCCTCGGCTCCGAGGGTGGCGCTGCTCATGCCTTCACCTCCCCGCCGTAGTACTCCTCGCGGATGCCCTCGAAGGCGTCGCTGCCGTGGTGCTCGTCGTGATGGAAGGTCTCCTTGGCCTCCGTCGTGGCCACCGAGGGCAGGACACGGATGAACAGGAAGAACAGCGTGGCGAACAGGCCGAAGCTACCCAGGTAGAGCGACCAATCCCAGAAGGTCGAGATGTAGTCGGCCCACGACGATACCAGGTAGTCGCGCGTGAGGGACACGACGATGATGACGAAGCGCTCCAGCCACATGCCCACCGAGACGATGATCGAGATGATGAACAGCGCCAGCGGGCTCTGCCGCACGCGCCGGAACCACAGCGGCTGAATGGCCACGAAGTTGCAGAAGATGAGCGCCCAGAAGAACGGCCAGTGCGGCCCGAACATGCGGTTGAAGATCATGTAGCGCTCGAACTCCACGCCGCTGTAGTAGGCGTTGAAGGCCTCGATGGCGTAGCCGTAGACGACCACCATGCCCGTCGCCAGCATGAGTTTTGCGGCGTTGTCCAGGTGCCGCATGGTGATGAGCTTCTCCATGCCGAACGCTCGCCTCAGCGGGATGGCCAGGATGAGCACCATGGCGAAACCGGCGAACACGGCGCCGGCCACGAAGTAGGGCGGCGAGATGGTGTTGTTCCAGCCCGGCACCTGGGCCACCGCGAAGTCCATGGAGATGGTGCTGTGCACTGAGAGGACCAGCGGGAAGCTTAGGGCGGCGAGCAGCAGGTAGGCGCGCTGGTAGCGTTGCCACGCGCGTGTCGAACCGTTCCAGCCGAGGCACAGCAGGCCGTAGAGGAGCTTCTGGAACTTGCTGCGCGCCTTGTCGCGCAGCGTCGCCAGGTCGGGGATGAGGCCGATGTACCAGAACAGCACCGAGACGCTGGCGTACGTCGAGATCGCGAACAGGTCCCAGTCGAGCGGGCTGCGGAACTGCGGGAACAGCCCCATGGTGTTGGGGTAGGGGAGTAGCCAGTAGAACACCCACGGGCGCCCCAGGTGGAGGATGGGGTAGAGGCCGGCGCACACCACGGCGAAGATCGTCATGGCCTCGGCGAAGCGGTTGATGGTGGTGCGCCATGGTTGGCGGAACAGGAGCAACGCAGCGGAGATGAGCGTGCCGGCGTGGCCGATGCCGATCCACCACACGAAGTTGATGATGGGCATGCCCCAGGCGACCGGGACGTTGTTGCCGAAGATGCCGATGCCCGTGCTGATGAGCTTGACGATGGACACCAGGTACATCGCCAGGAACGCCAGCGAGATGCCGAAGCCGATCCACCACCAGGTGGGGGTCCGGAGTGGGCCCTCGAGGACCGGCGCATTGACGACGTCGTCGATGCCGCCGTAGCTCTGGTCGCGGCCGATGACGCGGTTGGTCTCCTCGACGACGCGCCGCGGCTTGCCGGTGGTGACCGCCATCAGATGGCCCCTTCCTTGGCGGCGCCGGCACGGAGGATGGCCGGGTTGGGGTTCCTGAGCTTGGCGAGGTAGCTCGTGCGCGGGTAGGTGTTGAGCTCCTCGAGCAGGCGGTAGTTCAGCGGCGAGCCCTTGACCTTGACGACCTCGCTGCCCGGGTCGCTGAGGTCTCCGAACACGATGGCCCGGCTCGGGCAGGCGGCCTGGCACGCGGTGACGACCTCGCCGTCACGGATGCTCCGGTCTTCGTTGAGGGACGTGATGCGGGCCTCAACGATGCGCTGCTGGCAGTAGGTGCACTTCTCCATCACCCCGCGGTTGCGCACCGTGACATCCGGGTTGTTGGCCAGGGACAGCTCGGTGGCCGTGGTGTCGAGCTCGGCAAACTGCAGGAAGTTGAATCGACGCACCTTGTAGGGGCAGTTGTTGGAGCAGTAGCGGGTGCCCACACAGCGGTTGTAGACCATGACGTTGAGCCCCTCGGCGTCGTGCGTCGTGGCGCCCACCGGGCAGACCGGTTCGCAGGGCGCCTTCTCGCACTGCTGGCAGGGCATCGGCTGATGGTAGTACTGCGGGTCGTCGAGGTCGCCGGCGTGGTAGTTGTCCACCCGGATCCAGTGCATCTCGCGCCCCTTGGCGACCTGGGCCTTGCCCACGATGGGGACGTTGTTCTCGGATTGGCAGGCCACCACGCAGGCGTTGCACCCCAGGCACACACTCTGGTCGATGACCATCCCCCAGCGGTAGGAGGTGTACTCGTAGTCGGCGTAGAGGTCCGACTCCTCGTGCGCCACCGGGTGCACGAAGTGCGGGTGCTCGGGGTTGGCGTTGAACTCCTCCAGCGTTCCGGCGCGGATGATGTGGCGCTTCTCGCCGGTCCCATCGAGGTTGTGGTGGAGCTGGGTGGTGACCAGGTGGTAGCTCTGCGTGGTGGGCGTGAGCTTAACGGACGCCGTCCACATCCCCTGGCGTGTGCGAAGGGTGTAGGCATCGACGCCGACGCCGGTCCCTACGCGCCCGGTCGCTTGACGGCCGAAGCCCAGGGCGAGGGTGAGGGCGCCCGGTGCCTGACCCGGGTGCACCCACACGGGCGCCTCCAGGGTGCGGCGGTCGACCTCGAGCGTGACCACGTCGTGGCTGTGCACGCCGAGGGCCTCGGCCGTGGAGGGAGCGACGAGCAGCGCGTTGTCCCAGCTCAGGTTGGAGAACGGCTTGGGAAGCTCCTGGAGCCAGCCGTTGTTGGCGAAGCGGCCGTCCTGGATCGACGGGTCGAGCACGAAGTGGAGCGTCAGGTCGCCCGCCATGGGCACCGTGGCGTCGAAGGGCTGCAGCGTCACCGCCGCCTCGGCGCTGGCCGTATCCCGCACCACGCCGCGGTAGACCGACTCGCGCCAGAAATCGTCGAAGCTCCCGCTGACGCTGTCCTGCCACGTCGCGCGCACGAGATCGTATCCGTTGGCCTCCGGTTGCCCCTGCAGGGCCGCCAGCACCTCGATCTCGCTCTTGCCGCCGTAGAACGGCAGGATCAGGGGCTGCTGGATGGTGGCGGTGCCGTCGAATGCGCGCGCGTCGCTCCAGGTCTCCAGGAAGTGCGCCTGCGGTACGTGCCAGGTGGTGACGGCCGCCGTCTCGTCCCGGTACGCGCCGAGGTGAAGGCTGAGCGGCACCTTGGCGATCGCCGAGGCGATGTCGAGGTCGGCCGGCGCGCTGTAGACCGGGTTGGCGCCGAGCACCAGCAGCAAGCGGACCTCGCCGACCTCCATGGCCGTGAAGAGCGCGCCGAGCGACTCCCGGTGCACCTCGGGCCTGGCCTCCGGGCTGGCGACGTAACGCAGCGTCGACCCGACGTTGCCCAGCGCATCGTTGATGGCGTGCGCCAGGGCATGCACAACGGGTGGCTGGGCCTCCCCGGCCACCACCAGGCTGCTCCCGCGGTGGGCCTGCAGGTCCTTCACCAGCTCCGCCACGAACGCGGCGCCCGCCTTGGCGGGCAACGTGCCCGCGGGGGCGTCGACGCCCAGGGCGTTCGCCACGGCGGCCGCAACGATGCCGATCTCGGCGGGGGCGAGAGGAACGCGGTGGTCGGCCAGCGAGCCGGTGGGGGTCGGCGTCGTCTCGAGCTGGTAGAGGCGGTTCATGGTGTCGCCCGCGCGGTGTACGCGGCGGCGGTCAGCGAAATCGCGGGCGTGGCCCAGGCGGCCGGGGCCGGCCTGGGTGAAATCCGCGTCGAGCGAGAGCACCACGTCCGCCCGGCCGAAGTCGTAGATCGGGCGCACGTCCTGCCCGAAGGCCAGGCGTGCGCCCTCGAGCTCGTGGTCCTGGTGGAGCGGGTCGTACTGGAACCAGCGTGCCTGCGGGTAGGTCGTCAGCACGTCCGCGAGTTGCGCCGCCATGGTGGGGGAGGTGACCGTCTCGGTGAGGATCGCCAGCCCCTTGCCCTGTGGCAGCGCCGACGCGGCGTCGGCGATCTCGCGCGCCGCCGTGCTCCAGCCGGCGGCCTGCCCGTTGCGCGTGAGCAACTGGGAGCGGTCCGGATCGTAGAGGCCGAGCACCTGCGCCTGCGTGGTGGCAGTGGTGGCGCCCAGGCTCGCCGGGTGATCGGGATTGCCCTCGAGCTTGGTGGGCCGCCCCTGGTGGCTCTCGGCCAACAGCCCCTCGGCGTACCCGCCATAGGTCACCGCGGTGGCGAAGTACAGCGGCTTGCCGGGCGTGATCGCCTCGGGCTGCTTGACGTAGGGCACGATCTTCTGGTGCGGCAGAGGCGGGCGGGCGCAGGCCGACAGCCCGGCCAGGGCCATGCTGGCGCCGAGCAGCTTGAGGAAGTCGCGTCGCTCGAGTCCCGTCTCGAGCGGCGCGGCCTGGCGCGGGAACTCGGCATCGAGGAACGCACGGAACTCGTCGGTCTCGGCCAGCTCGTCGAGGCCGCGCCAGAACGCGGGGCCCTGCCGGTCACGCAAGCGCTCGCGGATGGCGTCGAACGTAGCGGTCTCGTTCATCGGTGACACGTCGAGCATTTCGGGAGCTTCTCGGACTCGATGTGGTAGGCCTTCACCAGCTCCGCGCCGAGCTCGGGCTGGTTGGTGGGCGGCTGGTACGCCATGTTGAAGACCTCGCTCTTCGGACGGAGGAACCTCTCGGGAGCCCGGTGGCACTCGAGGCACCACCCCATCGTCATCGCCTCGTTCTTCCACATCCCCTGCATCTCATCGACGCGACCGTGGCAGGTGCTGCAGCCCACGCCGTTGTTCACGTGGGCGCTGTGATTGAAATACACGAAGTCGGCGAGCTTGTGGACCCGGTTCCACTGCATCGGCGTGGAATCGTTCCAGGACTGCGTGATGGCCTGCAGCTGCGGCGTGTTGACGCGCAGCTGCGAGTGGCAGGTCATGCAGGTCTCGGTGGGCGGGATGGACGCCGTGTTGGAGGTCTCGACCGTGGTGTGACAGTAGCGGCAGTCGAGCCCGAGCTGGGTCACGTGGAGGTTGTGGGGGAATGCCACGGGCTGCGCCACCGGAACGCCCACGTTGTTGTTGTTCACGCGGGCGTAGAAGGTGAGTGCGGTCACCAGGAGCACCACGAATGCGGTGCCCCCCCAGAGCGCCCATTTGGCGAAGGCGTTGGAGTTCGGCGGGAAGTATTGAGGCATCAGGCACGATCCTCGGGAGCAACCACGCTAGGAGAGCGGGGTCCGGCTTCCATGGGCGGGGGGTACCGGTGGGTGCACAATAATGCACGCCACCTGCTCGACTCGCTCAGAACGACCTCCTCCGGGATGTAGCGTTGAGGGTCCGACAGCCCTGTAGAACGCATGATGTGCGGCCTGCGGCCGCGAATGAACCTCCCTAATGTATCACATGCATTTCTCAAGAGGCCGCGGGACATTTGTCCCGATTCGGACCCTTCGGCGGGCGCCCGCCGAACGGCCGGACGCCCGTGCTGCACGACGTTCACAAGCGGCCCGACCGGACGTCCGCGAGGACGCCCGGCCGGGGTCGTGGTGGAGCCTGCCGGACTCGAACCGGCGACCTCTCGCTTGCAAAGCGAATGCTCTCCCAGCTGAGCTAAGGCCCCACGCCACCCGCGCGGCGGCCGTTCCCGACGGGGAGCGGCGTCGCAGCCGGGATGATCGTGCCTCTGACTTTACCGGCGCCCCGTGGGGGTGTCAAGCATGCCGTCGAGCGGAGTCAATCGACGTCGGCGGCGCGCTCCGGGCGAGCGAAGATCATGCGCCCCATATTGGTCTGCAGGCTGCTGGTGACGACCGCCTCGACCGTGCGGCCGACCAGCTCGCCGGCTTCCTCGACCACGACCATGGTGCCGTCCTCGAGATACGCCAGCCCCTGCCCGGTCTCCCGACCCGGGCGCACGATGCTCAGAGACAGCGTCTCGCCCGGGAGGAACATCGCCTTCATGGCGTTGGCGAGCTGGTGAAGGTTGAGCACGCGCACGCCCTGCAGCGAGGCCACGCGCGCCAGGTTGTAGTCGGTGGTGACGAGGGCGGCATCGCGCTGCTGGCACAACCGCACGAGCTTCTCGTCCACCGGCATGCCCTTGCCGGGATCGTCGTGGATGATGGTGGTGCCCACGGCGGTCTGCTGCACCAGCCGGTCGAGCACCTCGAGGCCGCGCCGGCCGCGCTGGCGGCGCAGGGGATCGTCCGAATCGGCGATGTGCTGCAGCTCGGTCAGTACGAAGTTCGGCACCACCAGGGCGCCGTCGAGGACGTTGGCGTCCGCGATGTCGGCGATGCGCCCGTCGATGATGGCGGAGGTGTCGACCAGCTTCTCGCGAAGCGTGCGCGGGCCCGCGGCGCGCGTCGACGGGCCCGCGGCCCGGCTGAAGGCGAAGAGCTGACGGTTGGCGACGAAGAACCACACCGAGCTCGATACCAGGACGAGCGCGATGAGCAGCGACCAGTACCAGGTGAACCCGGGCACGTCCGCCAGTAGGTTGTTCAGCAGCACGGTGATCAAGAGGGCTACGGTCGCGCCGGTCCCGGCCGCGAGCACGGCCTCGGCCTCGATGCGGGCCAGGCGTTCGGCCAACGCGTGCCAGGCGCCGCCCGCCCGACGCGCGGGGGCACCGCCGAAGAGGTAGGCCAGCAGCACTCCTAGGACGGTCAGGTAGAGCAGGTTGTTGGGGCCCGTCAAGAGGCCGCGGTCGAGGAGCAGCAGGGCCAGCCCGTACCCCAGCAGGCCGCCGACGAGGCTGAGGAGCCAGCGCACCAGGAAGATGGCGGTGGAACCGGCCTGGGCCGCAGCCGGGCGCGTGGATCCGCTCTGGTCGGTCACGATGCGCTCCGCGCCGGCGACACCGGGGCCGCGGCGTCCTCGGCACCCTGCCAGGTCCGGTCGATGGCCTCCCGAAGGTGCGCCACGCCGCCACGGACCTCACGGGACCGGGGTGCGATGAGGCGGGGATGATCGGCCCGGCGCGCCTCCTCCAGGCGTCGCGCGAGTTGCCCCACGGAGCGCACCTCGCCGGCCAACCCCACCTCCCCGACGACGGCGGTGCGATCTGGCATGGGGCGGTTGGTCACGGCGGAGTACACCGCCAGCGCGACCGCGAGGTCGGCGCCCGGGTCGGTCAGCCGCAGGCCGCCCGCGACGTTGAGGAACACGTCGAGGTCCGCCAGCGGCAGGCCGAGGCGGCGCTCGAGCACCGCCAGCACGACGTCCACGCGGCGCTGGTCGAGCCCCTGCACCACCCGCCGCGGGGAGGCGTAGGGCGTCTTGGAGGCGAGGGCCTGGACCTCCAGCAGCAGGGGGCGCTGCCCCTCCAATGCCGCCAGCACGACCGAGCCGGGTACGCCGTGCGGGCGTTCGGCGAGGAATGCCTCCGAGGGGTTGGGAACGGCGCGCAGCCCGGTCGAGGTCATCTCGAACACGCCCACCTCGCCCGCGGCGCCGAAGCGGTTCTTCGCCGCCCGCAGCACGCGCATGCCCGCCGCCGACTCCATCGCCAGGGTGGCGTCGACGACGTGTTCGATGACCTTGGGCCCGGCGATGGAACCCTGCTTGGTGACGTGCCCGATGAGCACGAGCGTGGTGCCGCTGTCCTTCGCGGCGCGGACAAGCAGGGCCGTGCCGTCACGCACCTGCGTGAGGGTCCCGGGAGTGCCGTCGTCGTCCGCGTGCAGCGTCTGGATGGAGTCGACGATGACGAGATCCGGCGCCGCAGAGGTGAGGTACCCGGCCAGGGCCCGCGCGTCGGTCTCGCGGGTGAGCGTCATCCCCCGCGCCAACCCCAGACGCTCCGCCCGCAGCCGCACCTGGCTCAGCGACTCCTCGCCGCACACGTAGAGCGTCGCGCGTTGGTCCGCCACGGCACTCTCGGCGAGCTGCAGCAGGAGGGTGGACTTGCCGATGCCGGGCTCGCCCGCGAGCAGCACGGCGGAACCCGCGACCCAACCGCCGCCGAGCACGCGGTCGACCTCGGCCATGCCGCTCGGCGAGCGCGCCGGGCGAGCGTCCTCCACCTGCTCCAAGGCCGTGGTCTCGACGTGCCGTGCCGGGGTCGCCGGCGAGCGCGTGGCCCCCGTGTCCCCGACGCGCTCGGCCTCCAGCGTGCCCCAACCGCCGCAGCGTGGGCAGCGCCCCAACGGCGTGGAGGAGTGGCTACCGCACGCCCGGCATACGTAGCGCGTGCTCACCCTCGCCACGGTCGCTCCTGGGCCTCCCGATGCTCGCACCTCATGCCGGTCACGATACCGTGCGCCCCGCGCAAGCGACGTGCGGAGTTGGGCACGGCGCTGCGCGTCGGCGCGGGCCGTGACGGCCGCCGGGCGTCACACCATCGGCACGGGGCGCGCGAACACCACCTTGTCGTCCTCGATGGTCACCAGCAGCGGCTCCTCGGAGCCGCGGTCAAGGATCTCGAGCGACAAAGGGTCCTCGATGTACTCGCGGATGACGCCGCGCATGGGGCGGGCGCTCTCGCCCCGGGGAAGCTTGTCCACCAGGAAGCCGGCGACCTCCTGGCCAAAACTGACCTGGATGTCGCGCGACAGCAGTTCGCGGCGGATGTCCTCGAGCATCTGGTTGGTGATGACGAGGATCCCCTCCTTGTCGAAGGTGTCGAACACGATCACCTCGTCGAGGCGGTCGAGGAACTCCGGGCTGAAGATGCCCTTGAGGGGGCCGTCAGCGTCCTGCTGCGGGTTCTCCTGGAAGCCGATGGTCGCGCCGCGGTTGAAGCCCGTGTTGCTGGTCATGATGAGGATGACGCGGCGGCAATCCACCGTCCGCCCGAGGCCGTCGGTGAGGCGGCCGTCGTCGAGCACCTGGAGGAAGGTGTTGTAGATGTCCGGGTGCGCCTTCTCGATCTCGTCGAGCAGCACCACGCTGAACGGCTGGCGGCGCACCGCCTCGGTGAGGCGGCCACCCTGCTCGTGCCCCACGTACCCCGGGGGCGCCCCGATGAGCTTGGAGATGCTGTGCGCCTCCTGGAACTCCGACATGTCGAGGCGCACCAGCGCACGCTCGCTGCCGAACAGCTCCAGCGCGAGTTGCTTGGCCAGGAACGTCTTTCCGACGCCCGATGGGCCGACGAAGAGGAAGGAGGCGGCGACGCGCGTCCTGCCGCCAAGCCCCACCCGTGCGCGGCGCAGCGCCGAGCCCAGCGCATGGATCGCGCGGTTCTGACCGACCACGGTGCGCTTGAGGTTCTGCTCGATGTGGGCCAGCTTGGCGCCGTCGGTGTCGTCGACGTAGATGCCACCCCAGGAGTTGACCACGGCCTCGAGGTCCTCTCGGCTCACGACCGGGGTGCCGTCCTCCTCCTCGATCACCGGGAACCCGAGCGACTTGTTCAGACGCGTGCGCGCGGCCGCCTCGTCGATGAGGTCGATGGCCTTGTCGGGGAAGTTGCGCCCCGGCAGGCTCCGCTCCCCGTAGCGCACGCTCATCTCGAGCATCTCCTGCGGGATCACCACGCCGTGGTGCGCCTCGTACTTCTCCCGCAACCCCACCAGGATCTCCAGCGATTCCTCGGGGGAGGGCTCGAGCACGATGACGGGCTGGAAGCGCCGCTCGAGGGCGGCGTCCTTCTCGATGTAGCGGTGGTACTCCCCCGTGGTGGTGGCGCCGATCACCTGCACCTCGCCGCGCGACAACGGCGGCTTGAGGATGTTCGCCGCGTCCAGCGTGCCCTCGGCCCCGCCCGCGCCGACCAGCGTGTGCAGCTCGTCGATGAAGGCGACCACCTTGGCCGAGCGCAGCTCCTCGATCACCTGCCGCAGGCGCTCCTCGAACTCGCCGCGGTACTTCGTTCCGGCCACGATGTTGCTCAGGTCGATCGACAGCACCCGCACGTTCGCGAGGTTGGGCGGCACGCGCCCCTCGTTGATGGCCTGCGCCAGCCCCTCGACGATGGCGGTCTTGCCCACGCCCGGCTCGCCGATGAGGACCGGGTTGTTCTTGGTGCGCCGGCTGAGGATCTGGATGACGCGCCGGATCTCCTCGGTGCGCCCGATGACGGGGTCGAGCTTGTCGTCGCGGGCCTCCTTGGTGAGGTCGCGGGCATACTCGTCCAGGAACGGCGTGTTGACCGTCTCGGCCTGGTTCTTCGGGTCGGCGGCGGCGAGGATGCGCCAACGCACGGTGTCGACGTCGCGGGTGAGATTCTGGAGGATGCGGTAGGCGACGCCGTCACCCTCCCGGATGATACCCAGCAGGATGTGTTCGGTGGCGATGACGTTGCTGCCGAGGCTGCGGGCCTCGGAACCGGCGAGTTCCATGACGCGGCGCGCCCGAGGCGTGATGGCGGCGGTCTCGTTGCGCGGCAGTCCGTCCCCGCGCCCCACCATCTCCTCGACCTGACGGCGGAACCCCTCGAGCGTGGCGCCGAACTCCGCCAGCACCTTGCTCGCGGTGCCCCCCTCGCGCATCAAACCGAGAAGAAGATGCTCGGGACCGATCATCGCGTGCCCGAGCTTGGAGCCCTCTTCGCGGGCGAAGTGGAACACCAACCTGGCTCTGTCGTCGTACCTATTCAAGGTGTCCTCCCGGACCGTGAGGAGAACTCCGGCGGTTGGGGCCCGATGCCCCTCGCCTTTTGCCGCCGAATCATGGTGGTATAGTACCCGCCTGACGTGAGGCTAGAAAGGACGTTCGTTACGTTCTTCGTGAGGCGGGCCCAGCGTTCTGCCCTCGCCCGCGCGCCGCAATTGAGGAGCCTGGATGCTGTTCCAAGACATTATACTCACGCTCGACCGGTTCTGGGCGGACCGCGGCTGTGTCATCGCCCTGCCGCACGATACCGAGGTGGGCGCGGGTACGTTCTACCCGACCACCTTCCTGCGGGCCCTCGGTTCCGCGCCCTGGAAGGTGGCGGGCGTGGCACCGAGCCGGCGACCCACCGACGGGCGTTACGGCGACAACCCCTACCGCTTCCAGTACTTCTTCCAGTACCAGGTGCTGCTCAAGCCGTCCCCGCTGGACGTGCAGCAGGTCTACCTCGACTCGCTCTACGCTCTGGGCATCGATCCCGGGGCGCACGACATCCGCTTCGTCGAGGACAACTGGGAGTCCCCCACGTTGGGCGCCTGGGGGCTGGGCTGGGAGGTGTGGATGGACGGCATGGAGATCACCCAGTTCACCTACTTCCAGCAGGTCGGCGGATTCGACTGCCGGCCGGTGTCGGTCGAGCTCACCTATGGCCTCGAGCGCATCGCCATGTACCTCCAGAACGTCCACCACGGCTTCGATGTGGAGTACGCCCCGGGCGTGAAGATGGGCGATCTGCGGGCCGACTTCGAGGTCCAGCACTGCCGCTACAACTTCGAGGAGTCCGACGCCGAGTTGCAGCGCATGCTGTTCGAGAAGTACGAGGCCGAGGCGCGCCGCCTGCTGGAGCTCGGGCTGGTCTACCCGGGGTACGAGTTCGTGCTGCGGTGCTCCCACGCCTTCAACCTGCTCGACGCGCGCGGGGTGTTGTCGCAGACGGAGCGGCAGACCTTCGTCCAGCGCGTGCGTCGCCTCAGCGAGGCCACGGCCCGCGCGTACCTGTCGCAGCGCGGTGAGCTCGAGCCGGCCGAGGAGGCGGCCTGATGCCGGACCTGCTGTTCGAGATCGGCACCGAGGAGCTCCCCAGCTGGTACGTGGACCAGGCCTGCGACGGCCTGGCCCGACTGGCGCGCGAGCGCCTCGCGCAGGCCGACCTGTCGGTCGAGGAGCTCCTCGCGTACGCCACGCCGCGGCGCGTGGCGGTTCTGGCGCGCGGCCTGCCCGTGCGCCGGCAGCAACGCGAAGAGCTGCGGCGTGGTCCGTCGGCCGAGGTCGCGTTCGGCGACGACGGCGCCCCCACGCGGGCGGCACTCGGCTTCGCCGCCTCGGTGGGGGTGGCCGCCGACGCCCTGGAGCAGCGCGACACCGACAAGGGGCGCTACGTCTTCGCGCGCATCGTCCGCGGAGGCGAGCCCGCCGAGGAGGTCCTGCCGGGGCTGCTGGCCGCCTGGGTGGCGGACCTGCCTGCGCCGCGGAAGATGCGCTGGGCGGACGTGAGCACCCCCTTCGTGCGGCCCGTACAGTGGCTGGTCGCCCTGCTCGATGACGTGGTCCTGCCGGTCGAGGCGGCCGGCGTCCGTGCCGGCCGTACGACCTACGGGCACCGCTTCCTGGCTCCGGAGGGGATCGTCCTCGAGCGCCCGGGCGAGTACCTGGAGGCGTTGCGCGCAGCGTCGGTGCTGGCCGACCCGCGGGAGCGGCGCGAGGCCACCCGCCGGGCCGCGAGCGAGGCCGCCGCCGCACACGGGCTCACCGTTCGGGACGACCCGAACCTCGCCGCCGAGGTCGCCAACCTAGTGGAGTGGCCGGTCGCGGTCCTGGGTGCCTTCGAGGAGAGATACCTGGAGCTGCCCGACGAGGTGCTCAGCACCGTGATGATCCATCACCAGCGCTTCTTCCCGACGGTCGACTCCGACGGACGGCTGGCGCGGCACTTCGTGGGCATCTCCAACAACCGCGTGCGCGACGTCGAGGTGGTGCGGCTGGGGTATCAGCAGGTGCTGGCCGGCAGGCTCTCCGACGCCCGCTTCTTCTGGGACGCCGACCGCCGCAAGAGCCTCTCCCAGCACGCCTGGGGTCTCTCCGGCATCGCCTTCCAGAAGGACCTGGGGAGCATGGCGGACAAGGTGGCGCGGGTGGGCGAGGTGGCGACGGCGCTGGCCGGACTGCTGGAGCTCGCCAAGGACGAAGGCGCCGCCCTGGCCCAGGCGCTGCCCATCTTCCGCGCCGACCTCGCGACCGACATGGTCTACGAGTTCCCCGAGCTCGAGGGCGTGATGGCGCGCGCCTACGCGCAAGCGGAGGGTCTGCCGCAGGCGGTGGCGATGGCGCTCCAGGGCGGCGTGCTGCCGCGCGGGACCGGTGACGGGCTGCCGCACACGCGGGCGGGGGCCGTGCTCGCCGTGGCCGATCGGCTCGACAAGCTGGTCGGCTTCTTCGCCCTCGGCAAGCGCCCCTCGGGGTCCGCCGACCCGTTCGCGCTGCGGCGCGACGGCCTCGGCCTAGCCCGCGTCCTCAACGCCCAGGGGTGGCGCCTGCCGCTGTCCGAGCTGGTGCTGGAGGCCGCCGCGACCTACCGCAGCAACGGGCTCGAGGTCGAGCGGGATACCGAGGACGAGGTGGTGCGGTTCGTGTGGGACCGGGTCTCCTCCCTGCTGTCCGAATTGGGCATGAGCGTGCCGGTGGTGCGCGCTGCGGTACAGGGCAGCACCAGCGTGATCGACGCGTCCCGGCGTGCGTTCCTGCTTCGCCACCTGATGGCGCAGGCGGAGTTTCCGGCCCTGATGGCGCTGCACAAGCGCGCCGCCAACCTCGCCAAGCAGGCCTCGCAACGGCGCGGCGTGAAGCCCGGCCTGTTCCGCGACGAGCACGAGGCTCCGCTCTTCGAGGCGCTGCCGGGCGCGCGCCGGGGTGTCGAGGCGCTGTTGGCGTCGGTGCGCGACCTGCTCGAGCCCTGGGACCTGGGCAGGCCGCCGCAGGCGCCCCTCGAGGGTCTCGGCGGCGGCGTGGCCGAGGTGCTGGCGCTCAAGGCGCCACTCGATGCCTTTCTGGACCACGTACTGGTGATGGTGGAGGACGAGGACGTGCGCGGCAACCGGCTGGCGCTGTTGCGCGAGGTCACGGAGGTGCTCCGAGAGCTCGGGGCGTTGGATCAGCTCGAGGGCGCCTGAGCGCGGGCACCGCGCACCGCGAGCGACGCGGCTACGGAAGGCGGGCCCCACCCGAGGATGGGGCCCGCGTCCGTGTGGTGCCGAAGGGGGGACTTGAACCCCCACGCCCTTGCGGGCACATGACCCTGAATCATGCGCGTCTACCGATTCCGCCACTTCGGCACGGGGCGGTGCACCTCGACCGGCCCCGAGCGGGGCCCGCCGGCGGCGCGCGCACGACCAGCGAGTACGGAGTCTACCACACCCTCCATGGCTTGCAAGCCCCGCGGCCGGCGCGGGCGGGCGCGGTAGCATTGGCGCCAGGAGGCAGCATGGAACGAGTCGCACTTGTGACCGGTGGGGCGAGCGGCATCGGCCTCGCCTGCGCCCGCGCGCTGGCCGCGCAGGGACACCCCGTCGCCATCGTGGACCTCGATGGTGAGCGGGGGGCGGAGGTGGCGTCCTCGATGGGCGCGCTCTTCGTAGAGGCGGACCTGACCCGGGCGGACGCCTGCCGCGCCGCCGTGGACGCCACCATCGAGCGCTTCGGGGCCCTCGACATCCTGGTGTGCAACGCCGGTTTCCAGCACATCGACCCCATCGCCGACTTCGCGGAGGCCACCTGGGATCGCATGATGGCGCTGATGCTGAGGTCGCCGTTCCTGCTGACGAAGTACGCCTGGGAGCCGCTCCAGCGCAGCGGCCACGGGCGCGTCATCCACATGGGGAGCGCCCACAGCCTCACCGCAAGCCCGTTCAAGGTCGGTTACGTCACCGCCAAGCACGGGCTGGTGGGCCTGATGCGCACGACGGCGCTCGAGGGGGGTGAGCACGGCATCACCTGCAACGTGGTGGCGCCCGCCTACGTCCGCACCCCCCTGGTGGAGAAACAGATCGATGACCAGGCGCGAACGCGCGGCATCGAGCGGGCCGAGGTCGAGCAGCGCGTGTTCCTTGAGAACGTGGCCGTGAAGCGCCTGCTCGAGCCCGAGGACGTGGCGGCCTACGTGGTGTTCCTGGCCTCCGTGGCGGCGTGGGGGATCACCGGCAGCGTGCAGGCCATCGATCTCGGCTGGACCGCCCGTTGAGCTGATCGCTCACGTCCCCAGCTCGAGCGCCGCGGGGTAGGGGCGCGGGCCGTCGTCGGTCAACTCCAGCACCGCGGCGTCGGCGCGGCCCGCCGTGAGCTCGAGCCGGGCCAGCGTGAGAGGTTGGCGGAAGCGCCGTGGCCCCGCGCCGCCCGGATTCACCGTCAGCACGCCGAGGCGGCGCGAGACCGAGGCCAGGTGGCTGTGGCCACGCACCACCACCGCGAATCCGGCCGATCGCGGGTCGATGTCGATGCCCTCGTGGCCGTGCTGCAGGTAGATCCATACGCCGCCGGCCTCCACCGCCTCGCTCCGAGGCAGGGCGGCGAGGCCGCCGTGATCGACGTTGCCGCGCACGGCCGTGACCGGGGCGACGCGCCCCAGGGTGGCGAGCACCGCGGGGTTCCCCACGTCCCCCGCGTGGAGGATGCGCTCCACGCCGGCGAGCGCCTCGAGCGCCGCGGGGCGCACCAGGCCGTGGGTGTCGCTGATGAGGCCGAGGGTCACGCTTGGGCGGCGCGGGGTGCGGCCGTCACGACACGAACCTGCCGTCCTCCTGGAAGGTCTCGCCGTCGAGCAGGATGCGTCCGCCGCGCCGCAGGTCGCTCACCAGGTCCCAATGGATGGCGCTGTCGTTGTTCCCGCCGGTCTGCTCGTAGGAGCGCCCCAGGGCCAGGTGCACGGTGCCGCCGATCTTCTCGTCGAACAGCGTCGACTGCGTCGCCACGCGGATGCGCTCGTTGGTGCCGATGCCCAGCTCGCCGAGGCGACGGGCGCCGCCGTCGCTCGCCAGTTGCGCCTCCAGCATGTCCTGGCCGCGCTCTGCCCTCGCCTCCACCACCACGCCATCCTCGAAGCGCAGCCGCACGCCCTCGACCAGCACGCCCTGCACCGAGGAGGGCACGTCGAAGGCGATCACGCCCTCCGCGCTGGCCTCGTGGGGGCCGGTGAACACCTCGCCGGACGGCATGTTGCGCCTGCCGTCGGAGTTCACCCAGGTGCGACCGGCGACGGACAGCCGCAGGTCGGTGCCGGGGCCGGTGATGCGGACCTCCTGGGCCCGGGAAAGGCGTTCGATGAGGCGTTCCTGCCTCCGGCCGAGCGCCACCCAGTGCTCGGCCGGATCCGTCTCGTAGAGGTACATGGCGTCGAAGACGAAGCGCTCGTAGGCGTCGAGGTCCATGCCGGCGGCCTGGGCGCCCGCCGCGGTGGGGAAGAGGGTGCCGACCCAGCGGGTGTGGTTCACGCGCTGCTCCTGGACCGGCCGGTTGCGCCGCTGCCAGCGCGCCATGCGCTGCTTGTCGGCGGCCTGCAGCGTCCGCGTGTTGGCGGGCGCGGCTACGCGCAGGAAGGCGTCCATGGCGCGCATCTCCTCCAACGCCGCGGTCGGTGCGGAGGCCAGCAGTGCCTCGCCGGCCAGCTCCACGACATCGGCACCGTACTCGGGGTAGCTCAGGCGAACGAAGGGCTCGGCCCCGGCCCTCAGCACCTCGCGCACCATGGCCCGACCCAGCTCCAGGGCGGGAGTCTCCACGGCCAGCATGACGCGATCGCCCGGTACCACCCGGGCGCAGTATCCGACCAGCAGGGCGGCGTAACGTTCGAGTAGGGGGTGAATCACGCGGGGAGCCTACCACGTGGGCACGGGCGCCCGACCCGCGACGCGCCGGCCGCGCCCGACGCGCCTCAGCGGGCCGCATCGAAGGCGCGCACGCCAAGGTAGCGCTTGGGGGGATGAGCTCCGCGACCATAGGCGCGCGCGGCGTCGCCATAGGGGGCGCCATCGGGCCGCCGGTCAACGTCGGCCGGCCCGGCGCCGGGCCGTCGCCCGCGCCCGTACAATGCCGCCATGACGCACACCATGGAGCTCTGGCACGTCTTCGCCGATGGTGCCCTGGCCGGAAGGCGGGAGCTGTGAGCGGTGCCGAGGATCCCGCCCGAGGCGGCCGTGAACGGTTGCAGAAGGTGCTGGCACGGGCGGGCGTGGCCAGCCGCCGCAAGTCCGAGCTGTTGCTGCGTGCGGGCCGCGTCACCGTCAACGGCGCGATCGCGGGGCTCGGCGACCGGGTGGGGCCGGCGGACGACGTGCGGGTCGACGGCCGGCGCGTGCGGCGCCGGGAGGAGCACGTCACCTACCTGTTGTACAAGCCCGCCGGCGTGCTCACCACGGCCAGCGACGCGCGTGGCCGGCCCACCGTCGTGGGCCTGGTGCCGTCGGAGCCCGGGCTCCACCCGGTCGGGCGGCTGGACCGGGACAGCGAGGGTCTGCTGCTGCTCACCACCGACGGCGAGCTGACGCTGCGGCTGACCCATCCGCGGTACGGCCACGAGAAGGAGTACCGCGTGTGGTGCGACGAGGGGCGCGTCGGGGATGGGGCACTGGCCCGGCTGCGCGAAGGGGTTGCGTTGGAGGACGGGCCGGCGCGCGCGCTTCGGGCCCGTGGCGCCGCCGGCGGCTGTGTGGTGGTGCTGAGCGAGGGGCGCAATCGGCAGGTGCGGCGCATGCTCGAGGCGGTGGGCTACAGGGTGGTCCGCTTGAAGCGCACCCGGCTGGGTTCGCTTCGGCTGGGGGACCTCGAGCCCGGGCGGTGGCGGCGCCTGGAGGTCGACGAGCTGGCCGCGCTGCGGGCCGGTGAGATGTGAGCCGACGTGGTGGGCGACGCGGGTGACGCTCGGGTATACTCGCGCGTAGCGGGCCCGGGCGCGGCGAGCGCAGCGACGGGCCGACATCCCGGCAAAGGACTCGTCATGGACCACCGCAGCATCTTTCGCGCCGGCGACGGCAGCGTCCACATCACCCGCGACGCGGTGGCCGAGCGCGTCGGCGAGCTCGGCCGCCAGATCGCCGACGACTACCCCGACCACAACCTCCACCTGGTGTGCGTGCTCAACGGCGCCTTCGTGTTCATGGCCGACCTGGTGCGCGCCATCGACATGCCCCTCACCGTCGACTTCCTGTCCGTATCGAGCTACGGCTCCCGCACCGAGTCCTCCGGCGAGGTCAAACTGGTCAAGGACCTCGATCAGAGCCTCAAGAACCGCCACGTGCTGCTGGTGGAGGACATCGTCGACACGGGCCTCACCATGCAGTACCTGCTCGGGTACCTGCGCGGCCGCGGCCCGCTCTCGGTGCGCGTCGCCACGCTCCTGTCCAAGCCGTCGCGGCGCGTCGTCGAGGTCCCGCTCGACTACGTCGGATTCGAGATCGAGGATGCCTTCGTCTACGGCTACGGCCTCGACGTCGACCATCGTTACCGCAACCTCCCGTTCGTGACCAGCCAGTCCGGCGGATGACGCCGAGGAGGAGGCGGGCGCTGATCGCGCTGCTGGTGCTCGGCGCAGCGTTCCTAGGACTGGGCGTTTCGGAGGTCCGGCGCGACACCGCGCCACCGCAGCTCTACCTCGACGGTCCCAGGCGCGCCGAGGCGGGCCAGCGGGTCCGCTTGACGATCAGCGCCAACGAGCCCGTCAGCTATACCATCCGATACGGCCAGCGCGACGAGACCAACGTGACCCAGGACTGGACGGTCGAGCTCACCGCCTTGCAGGGCGCGCGGCCGGTGCGTATCCGCGCCACCGACGGGGCGGGAAACGTCACCGAGACCGCCGTGACGCTGACCGGCGTGCCGGCCCCCGTGCCGCGGGTGAGCGCCGCGCGCAGGCTCGAGGCGGGGGACCCGCTCGGCGTGCGGCTGGTCTGGCCCCCCGGCAGCGCGGCCGTGGAGGACGTCGCCGTATCGTTCCACGGCGTGCCGGCGCGGGTGCTGCGCGTGTCGGGCGGCGCGAAGGCCATCGTGCCCGTGCCCCTGGCCACGCCGGGCGGCGCCTACGCCCTCGACGTGCGCGTCACCGACGAGTTCGGCGAGGTCCACGAGGAGACGCGGGACGTGGCCGTGCAGGATCGGGCCCAGCCCGTGGAGCAGCTCCATCTGGAGCCGCGAACGCTGGCGCTGGTGACGCCCGAGGCCGCCGAGTTGGAGCGCGACACCCTCGCGCGCGTCGAGGGACAGGGGGCGCCCGACCCGCTGTGGATAGCTCCGTTCGAGATGCCGATCCAGGGGGTCGAGTCTGCGGGCTTCGGTTCGGCTCGCCGCTACGCCCCCGGCGGCCCCGTCTCCTACCACACGGGCCTGGACCTGGCGGCCCCGGAGGGGACGCCGATCCACGCGACGAACGACGGCGAGGTGGTGGTGGCCGGACCGTACCCGATCAAGGGCGGGCTGGTGGTGATCGATCACGGCGGTGGCGTGTTCAGCCTCTACTTCCACCAATCGACGGTCCTCGCCGCCGTCGGGGAGCGCGTCGAGCGCGGCGACGTCATCGGCCTGGTCGGCACCACGGGGCTCTCGACCGGCCCCCACCTCCATTGGGAGATGCAGGTAGGCGGGGTGCCCACCAACCCGCTGGCGTGGGTGGACCGCACCTTCCCTTGAGCTCCGTGCGGGCGTGGCGGCCGGGCGGCGCCCGTGGGATGATGGGTTTGTGCGATCCACGCGGCAGCACGCCACCCTGCGGCGCGTGGTCCTGGCGACCGCGCTGCTGATCGGCGTGGCGCCCTGGGTGAGTGCCGTGGCGGCCGGCGTGCCGACGGTGCGCGCGGGCGCCCTCGGCCCAGGGCAGGGTGGGGTGTGGTACGAGATCTTCGTCCGCAGCTTCCAGGATTCCGACGGTGACGGCATCGGGGATCTTCGTGGCGTGCTGGAGAGACTTCCGTACCTGTCGGATCTCGGCGTGACGGGGTTGTGGCTCATGCCCATCCACCCCAGCCCCAGCTACCACGGATACGACGTCACGGACTATCGTGCCGTGAATCCGGACTACGGCACCCTCGACGACCTCAGGCACCTGTTGGACGCCGCCCACGCCCGCGGCATGCGGGTCGCCCTGGACCTCGTACCCAACCACACGTCGGACGCCCACCCCTGGTTCCGGGCGGCCCTCGCGGGCGACCCCCGCTACCGCGACTACTACGTCTGGGCGGACGCCCCCCTCGACTGGCGCGGCACCCGCGGGGGTCCGGCCTGGCACCCGGCCGGGGACGCCGCATACCTCGGCCTGTTCTCGGCGAGCATGCCGGACCTCAACTACCGCAACCCGGCCGTGATGCGCGAGATGGAGGCGATCGCCCGCTACTGGCTCGATGTGGGCGTCGACGGTTTCCGGGTGGACGCCATCCAGCACATCGTTGAGAGCCCGGAGGGCGTCATCGCCAACACGTCGGAGACCGTCGCCTGGGTGCGTGCCTTCGAGGACGCCATGCACGGCATGCGGCCGGGCGCCTTCCTGGTGGGGGAGACCTGGACCGAGGCCCCGGCCATCGCGCGCTACCTGAGCGATGGCGGACTCGACGTCGCCTTCGACTACCCGCGCTGGCGTGCCGTGCTCGCCGCCCTGCAGGCCCGCAGCGCGGCCGACCTCGGCGCCCTGCTGGAGCAGGAGCAGCGCCTCTACCCGCCCGACGCGGGGCTCGCCACGTTCCTGGCCAACCACGACCAGGTGCGGCCCGCAACGACGCTGTCCTTCGTGCGCCGCGACGAGCCTCGCATGCGGCTCGCCGCCGGCCTGTTGCTGACGCTTCCCGGTACGCCCTACCTCTACTACGGCGAGGAGATCGGTATGCCCAACGGCGATGGGGCCGACGACCGCGCCAAACGGACCCCCATGCGCTGGCGCGATGGGCCCGGCGGCGGCTTCACCGACGGCGTGCCCTGGGCACCCTTCAGCAGCGAGGAGCCGGGCACCTCCGTCGAGGCGCAACGGGCGGACCCGGAGTCGTTGTGGTGGCAATATCGGCGGCTCATCGCCCTGCGCCGCCTCCACCCGGCGCTCGACCACGGCAGCACCGAGGTCCTCGAGGCGGGCTCCCGCGCGGTGCTCGCGCTGCGACGCATCGCGGACGACGATCGCCTGGTGGTGCTGGCGAACCTCCGCGCTCGCCCGGTCGACATCGACGGCGCGGCCATCGGCGTCGCCGGGGGGCGCGAGCTGCTGTCGGGCGCCACCGTCGGGCGCCGCGCCACGCTGCCCGGGCTCGCGCTCTGGGTGGTGCGCCTGCCCTGAAGCGGTGCGTCGCCTGGCTATACTGGCCGGATGAGCGAGACCCACACGGCGGACGCCCCCGCGCCTGCCACCTCCCGGCCCCGGTCCACCCGCCCGCGCGTGTTCTCCGGCGTCCAACCGACCAACGACCTACACCTCGGGAACTACGTCGGCGCCCTGCGGCAGTGGGTCGAGAAGCAGGCCGAGCGCGACAACGTGTTCTGTGTGGTGGACCTGCACGCCCTCACCATCCCGGAATCGGTCTCGCCGGCCACGCTGCGCGACGACGTGCGCCGGGTGGCGGCGCTGTACCTGGCCGTCGGCCTCGATCCGGACACCAACATCATCTTCGCGCAGTCCCACGTCCACGAGCACGCCGAGTTGACCTGGTTGCTCAACTGCGTCACGCCGCTGGGCTGGCTCTACCGCATGACGCAGTTCAAGGCCAAGTCCGAGGGGCGCGACAGCGTGGGCACCGGACTCCTGGACTACCCCGTGCTGCAGGCGGCCGACATCCTGCTCTACGACACGAACATCGTGCCGGTGGGCGAGGATCAGCGTCAGCACATCGAGCTGACGCGGGACATCGGAGTGCGGTTCAACAATCTCTTCGGGGAGGTGTTCACGCTGCCCGAGGCCGTCATCCCGCGTGTGGGAGCGCGCCTCATGGGCCTCGACGAGCCGGAGGCCAAGATGTCCAAGAGCGTCGCAGCCACGCGTCCGGGGCATGCGATCAACCTCCTCGACGAGGAGCGGCTCATCCGCAAGGCCATCATGTCCGCCGTGACGGACTCGGGGCGCGAGCTGCGTTTCGAGCATGCATCGCCCGGCGTGCGCAACCTCATGACCATCCTGCAGGCACTGGACGGCCGCCCCATGGAGGACGTCGAAGCGTCGCTGGAGGGCGGCGGCTACGGTGACCTGAAGAAGGCCGTGTTCGCCGTGGTGATGGATACCCTGGCGCCCATTCGCTCGCGCTTCACCGAGATCATGGCCGATCCCGCGGGTCTGGACGCGCTCCTGGCGCACGGCGCGGAGCGTGCCGCGGAGATCGCCTCGGCGACGCTGGCACGGGCCAAACGGGCGATGGGCGTTGGCTGAGACCCCGAAGGGCGGAGCGCCGCCGCGCGGCGGCGTCCTCATGCTGTTCCTCGACGGCGTCGGGCTGGGCGACGACGATCCCGAGCACAACCCCCTGGCGGCGGCGCGCCTTCCTGCGCTGCGGGCGCTGATCGGCCACGCTCCGACGCGCGGCGCGCCGGCGCGCGCGGAGCGCGGGCTGGTCTTCCGATCGCTCGACGCGGGGCTGGGCCATGCCGGCCTACCGCAATCGGCGACGGGGCAGACGGCCCTGTTGACCGGGCGAAACGGGGCGGAGCTGATGGGCCGTCACTACGGCCCCTGGCCCGGACCCACCCTCCGGCGGGCCCTCGGCTCCGGAACGCTGTTCCATGCGGAGGGCGACGGTGCGGCCCTCGCAAACGCCTACCCGCCCGGATATTTCGAGGCCCTCGGTACGCGTCGCCTGCGGCCCAACGCGCCGGTCGTGGCGGCCCGCGCGGCGGAGGTCGAGCTTCGCGACATGCACGCCTACCGGTCGGGTGCCGCGATCGCGCCCGACTTCACCGGGGAGGGCTTCGCCCGGATGGAGGGGGGCCCGGCCGCGCTCGAGCCCGAGGAGGCCGCGCGGCGCCTGGCCGCGCTCGCCCGCGCCTACCGCTTCACCTTCCTGGACGTCTGGCCCACGGATCGACTGGGGCACCTTCAGGACTCCCGCGCGGCGGTGGCGCTGTTGGAGCGGCTCGACGCGGTGTTGGCCGCCCTGCTTCCGCTGCTGGGTTCCGCCACCCTGGTGCTGACCTCGGACCACGGCAACCTAGAGGACCTCACCACGACCCGGCACACCCGGAACCCGGTTCCCCTGCTGGTGGTGGGGCCCACGGCGACGGACTTCGCTTCCGCGGGCGCGCTCACCGACGTGGCGCCGGCGATACGGAGCGGATGGGGCGCCTGAGGTGCTGGGCGCGCCGACCGGGGCCGCGCCCGGGAGGGCGCCGCCCACCGCGGAGCGTCAACCGCCCAGCCGCAGCACGATGAAGGCCTCGTACCAGGCGCTGAGGAGCAGGATCACCATGGCGAAGGGGAGCGTCAGCACGAGCTTGCGGAACGCCTCGGGGAGGGCGCCGAAGCCGCGACGGATGAGCGTCGCCAGGAACATGCCGCCGCCCGCGACCACCACGAAGTAGGAGCTGAGCTCCAGCACCAGGAGCACCAGGACGAGCACGAGCTGACCGGCGTTGCCGGTGCCGATGAGTCCGAACGGGATGCCCTGGACGAAGTAGGAGGCGGCGCTCAGCAGGTAGGCGGGGATGCCGAACAGCAGCGACAGCGTGAAGGTGACGGAGAGCGTCACCACGACGAAATTCTGGTAGAAGGTGGTGACCGCCGCCCGGGCGATGTCGCCGCTGCCGTAGGCCGAGGTGGCGCCGAGGCTGGTCACGGCGGTCGTGACCACCGAGACGATGGCCTCCTCACACTGCCGCGGGAGACCCGCGCCGACGAGGGCGCCGAGCCCGAACATGGCGTAGAGGAAGACCAACGTCGTGATCACCAGGCGCCGATGGGCACGCAGGTTGCCCCACCCCTCGCGGAGCCAGCGCCGCAGGGGGGACGGGCGCACCAGACTCACCACGACCAGCAGCGTGAAGAGGATGAAGATCCACGAGGCGGTGGGGCTTTGGAGCCACTGCCGCACCCCCTGGGGCTCGACGTTGGTGCGGTAGCCCACCTTGTCGACGCTCCAGAGGGTGCCGTCGCGGCGCACGTCCGCCTCGACCACGTCGAGTTGATCCCCCGGCCGCACGGCGCTGTACGTGAAGCGCTTGACGTCCGGATCGTCGCTCGGCTGCTCCTGACGGTCGCCGAGGTTGACCTTGGTGCCGGCCTGCGGCGCGGGGTTGGCCACCATGTCGGGCAGCGCCTGGCACAGCTGCGGCGTGTCCATGGAGGCGAGCTGGTTGAGTGTGATCGGTTTGCGCGCCAGCCAGGCCGTGACGGCCCGATCGGCCACGTCGGTCGGGTCGCTGCCCTGGATGGTGCCCTGGGGCGCGGCCTCCTGCGCGGCGTTGCCGGCGGCCGGCGCATCGGCGGCGGGCGCGTCCTGCGCGCCGGCGGTCGGTGCGGCCAGCAGCACCAGGGCCAGGAGCACGCCGGCCCACCGGTGGGGGCCGCGTGCGGATTGGGTCGGGGGGCGTCGCTGGGTCATGCTCATGGGCCGCCGGCGCCAGCCTGAGCGGCGCCGGCGGCCAGCATACCCCAGCGTCCCGCGGCGGTGTGTGGCCGCGCACGGCACGCCGCCCGGCCCCCGGCGGGGGTACACTCGGTTCCGGTCATGCCCAAGGCTCCGATCTGGTACCTCAACGCCGGTAGGCGCACGCTGCTCGCGGCGCTCCCGCCGCTGGCGCGTCCCGACGACGCCTTCGCGCGGCGCCTGCTGAGCGAGGCCGAATACGGGCTCTACATGGGCATGGACCGGCGTGACCGACACCACGCGTGCGAGGTTGCGCGCGCGTTGCGCGCGCGCGCGCCCGCGGCCTCGGACACGCTCCTGCGCGCCGCACTCCTGCACGACGTCGGCAAGGTGGGGCGTCCGTACCGTGCGCTCGAGCGCATCCTGGTGCACCTGCTGCCGGCGGCCTCGGTGCCGCCCGAACCGCGCCTGGGTGGGCTTGCCGGTGCGTTGCAGCTCAAGCGCTACCACGCCCGATACGGTGCGGAGATGATCCGTGCCGCCGGCGGCAGTGTGGGCGTCGCCGCGCTCGTGGCGGACCACCATCGTGGGGACGCCGCTGGCGAGGCCGGGCTGCTGCGACGCGTCGATGCCGAGACCTGAGCCCGCAGACCCCATCGCTTGGCTGTTCGGCCTGCAACGCTTCGGCGTGCGCCCGGGGCTCGAGCGCACCCGCGCGCTGCTGGCCCGCTCCGGGAACCCGGGGCGGCGCCTGCGGAAGGTGCTGGTGGGGGGCACCAACGGAAAGGGGAGCACGGCGCGGGTGTTGGCGGCGTGCCTGGCCGAACAAGGCATCTTGACCGGTCTGTATACCAGCCCCCACCTCGTGCATCCGAGCGAACGGGTCCTCGTGGGGGAGCAGCCCGTGAGCGACGCCGAGCTGGCCGCGGCGGTCGCCGCCCTGCGGCCCGCGGCGGACGCACTGGGCGCGACCTTCTTCGAGGTCTTCACCGTGGCCGCGTTGCAGCTGTTCGAGGGCCACGCCGTGCACACCGCCGTGCTGGAGGTCGGCCTCGGGGGGCGGTGGGACGCCACCAACGCCGTGGACCCGAGCCTCTCGGTCGTGACCGGCGTGGCCCTGGACCACACCGAGGTCCTCGGCGACACGCTGGCGCTGGTGGCGGCCGAGAAGGCCGGCATCCTGCGCCCCGGCGTCCCGGCGTTGAGCGCGGCGGAGGGGGAGGCGCGGCGTGCGCTGTCGGCCGCCGCCCCGGCGGTGCCCATCGCCTGGGTGGATGCGCCCGCGGCGACGCTCGAGGGGTGGGAGGGGAGCCGCTTCGTGCTGCGAACCGCGGACGGCCCGCTGGCACTGCGGACGCCGCTGGTCGGTCGGCACCAGGTCCGCAACGCCGCCCTGGCGGCCGCCTCGGCCCTGCACCTCGGGGTGGGGCGGGAGGCCGTGGCGCGGGGCGTGGCGCGCGCCCGCTGGCCCGGCCGCATCGAGCGGCTCGCGTGGCGGGGCCGGAGCGTGGTGCTCGATGGCGCCCACAACCCGGAGGCGGCCGCAGCGCTGGTCGGCGCCTTGGCCGAGGTGCCTGCGCGCGTGGACCTCGCGCTGGTGGGGGTGTCGCAGGGTAAGGACGTCGAGGGGATCGGGAACGCCCTGCGACGCCTCGGCGCCCCCCTCCTGGCCACGCGCGCGGCCCACAGCCCGCGCGCGTGGCCGCCCGAAGACCTGGCGGCCTCCCTCGGCACCTCCGCCTGGGCCGAGGACCCCGCGGCCGCGCTGGCGCAGGCGCTCGCTCGCGTTCCCGCGGGCGGCACCGTGCTCGTGGCCGGAAGCCTGTTCCTGGTCGGCGAGGTGCGCGCCCTGATCCTGGAGCTACCGCTGCCGCGTCATCCGCGCTGGCAGTGAGCGGCGCCAACCGCGCCGGGGGCTGCCGTCGAGGCCGCGCCGCGGCGCACGCTCCGGTACGCGTTCCGGCACGCGCCGCGGCGTCAGCGCCGGCGAGCCAGGGCCATGGCGTGCTTGAGCAACGCCACCGCGGCCATCAGGGCCACGGCGGTGAAGATGGGGAACACCCTCTGCGGGGGCGCCCCGGTCCGCCACAGGGTGAGCCCCACCAACCACGGGTAGAGCGCCAGTGTGACCATGGCCGCGGCGTCCGAGCGGCGGCGCATCAACAGGGTCATCCCCGCCAGCAGGACCAACCCGTAGACGCCGGCTAGGGGGTAGAGCGGGAGGGCCGTGCCGAAGGCGGTGGCCAGCGCCTTGCCTCCGCGGAAGCCCACGTAGAGCGAGAAGGCGTGCCCGAGCACGGCGCCGACGCCGGCCGCCAGGGGCGGCCCCAGGGCGGCGGCATCGCTCAGGCCCGCCGCGCGCGCCACCCAGCCGCCGGCCAGCACCGCCACGGCGCCCTTGACGATGTCCAGGATCAGCACCAGCGCGCCCAGCGCCACGCCGAGGTGGCGCGCGGTGTTCATCGCCCCCATGTTGCCGGAGCCGACCTCGAAGATCTGGCGGCCGCGCACGCGGGCGAGCAGTGCGGCGGTCGGTACGCTGCCGAGTAGATAGCCGACCGTCAGGGCGGCGGCCGCGTCAAGCATGCGTCGCCTGCGCCGCGGGCGCCACCAGGGCCGCCAGGCTGCGCAACTCGTGCACATGGTAGTCGACGTAGAGGCGCAGCAGTCGCCAATGCGCGCCGACGTCGGCGGGTGGCTGGCGCAAGGCGGCGTGGAGGCGTCCGATGGCGAGGCGGTTGAACTCCGTGGCGACCCCCTCCGAAAGGGGGACGCCGCGGGCGCAGCGCTCGCAAGCGAGCCCCCCGGCCGGCACGTCCAGGCGCGTCAGGGGCCCCTCGGAGCGGCAGTGCACGCAACGCGTCACCTCGGGAGCGAGGCCGGCCAGGCCGAGCAGGCGCCAGGCGTAGGCGAGCGCCACCAGCGACGGGTCGGCGTGCTGGTTGATACCCCTGAGGCCGCTCGCCAGGGTGGCGTGCACGCGCTCTCCGAGATGAACGTGGGTCGTGAGGGCATCCGTGAGTTCGGCCAGCAGGTGGGCGTAGGGATAGATCTCGGGCCGGCTCAGGTTGGGCAGCGCGCCGTTGAGGCGAACCTGCGTGAGCACGGCCAGGTCCTCCTCCCTCCGACGGTAGGCCTGGACCGTGACGTCGTGGAACAGGCTCAGGCGGCCGAGGTTGCCCCCCGGAAGCCGCCCCTTGCGGGCGATCGCCCGCCACTTGCCGTGCTCGCCGAGCAGCGTCGCCACCACGTCGCCGTTGGGCAACGTGGTGCGCCGGATGACGATCCCCTCGGACACCGTGTAGCGCGGCACGGCATCAGTCTAGCGCGGGCGGGTCGCGCGCCCGGTCGTCAGCCGTGGGCCGGAGCGTCCGCGTCGGAGCGCCACAGCAGCAGCGCCGCACCCTCGAGCCCCTGCAGCGTGCCGGGCACCCCGCCGGGAAGATGGAGGGCGTCGCCGCGTTCGAGGATGCGGAAATCACCGTGGGGGAGGTCCAGGATGAGCGTGCCGGCCAGCACCAGCAGCCAGGCACGGCCACCGTCGTGGGGCTCCGGCACCCCCACGCGGCGCACGCTCAGGCCCGTGCCCGGGACCAGCGTGCCCCCCTCCCCGGCGGCCCTCGCCAGACTCAACAGGTTCACCGGCTTGCCGACGCTCACGACGGGCGGGCGGTGGCCCTCAGGCGCCGCCGCGTTGCTCCTGCTCGCGTCGTTGCTTCCCGAAGGCCATGCGCAGCTTGAACATGCCCCGCTTGTGGAGCGTGGCCACGTCGGCCGCGCTGACACCGAGCGCGCTGGCCACCGCCTCGCGGTCCTGGGAGGCCGTGCCTTCCATCCCCTCGAGGCGGCGCACAACCTCGGCCGTGCGCGGCTCGAGCTCGCCGAGGAACGGCGCCAGGTCCGCCGGCGTCGCCTTGGGTTTGCCGTTGCTGCGCGAGCCACTTCCCTTGGGGCCCCCGCGCTTGCCCTTGGCGCCCGCGCCCTTGGCCTTGCCCTTGACGCCCTTGGCCTTGCCCGTGCCTTTGGCGGCCTTGCTCTTGCCGGGGCCCTTGCCCTTTCCGCCCTTGGCCCGGCCGCCGCCCTTGGCGGCCTCGCGCGCTCGCAGCAGCTCCACGGCCTGCTCCAGCGTGATCGATTCGGGGCTCATGTCCTTGCTCAGCGAGGCGTTGAGCTTGCCGCGCTTGACGTACGGCCCGTAGCGCCCGTCGCGCACCTCGATGCTGCCGCCCGCCTCGGGGTCCTCGCCCAACACGCGCAGGGGCTTGTTCCGGCTGGCCTTGTTGCGCAGCAACTCCAATGCCTGGTCCAGCGTCACGTCGAGCACGAAGGTGCCCTTGGGCACCGACGCGTAGACGCCGGCGTGACGCACGTAGGGCCCGAAGCGGCCCACGCCGAGCTCCACCGGCTTGCCCGACTCGGGGTGGTCCCCGAGCGGCCGCGGAAGCTCAAGCAGGTGCACGGCCATCTCCTCGTGCACGTCGTGCGGCTCGACGCCCGGCGGCAACGACACGCGCTTGGGCTTGCCCTTCTGCCCGTTGCCGTCACCGAGCTGCAGGTAGGGGCCGTAGGGCCCGCGCTTGAGCAGCATGTCCTGCCCGGTATCCGGGAACGCGCCCAGCACCACATCCCCCTTGTTGCCCTCGAGGAGGTGCTCGCGCAGCGTGTCCTGGGTCGTGTCGCCGGGCGCCAGGTCGTCGGGCAACGAGGAGGTCTTGATCTCGCCCCCCTCGACCGGGCCCTCGACGTAGGGCCCGTACCGACCGACGCGGACGACGTACGGTCCCCACCGGGGGAAGCCCACGGTGGAGATCTCGCGGGCGTCGATCCCCTCGAGGCCCGCGCTCACCCGGGCCTCGATGCCGCCCTCACCGAGGTAGAAGTCGCGCAGGTACGGCCGGGCGTCCAACGAGCCGGAGGCGATGTCGTCCAGGGCCGCCTCCATGTTGGCCGTGAACTCCGTGTCCACCAGCTGCGCGAACTGCGCCTCCAGCAGGTTGTTGGTGGCGAAGGCCATGAAGGTGGGCACCAGTTGCGAGCCGTTCTTGCGCACGTAGCCACGCCGGATGATGGTGTCGATGATGCTGGCGTAGGTGCTGGGGCGGCCGATCCCCTCGCCCTCGAGCAGCTTCACGAGCGACGCCTCCGTGTAGCGTGCCGGCGGCTTGGTCTCGTGGCCCTCGGCCTCGACGGCGTCGGCCTGCAGGGCGTCACCGTCGGCCAACGGCGGCAGCGGCTGGTCGCGATCGTCGAGGGCGGCCTCGGGGTCGTCGCTCCCCTCGACGTAGGCGCGGAAGAAGCCCGGGAACTCAACGGTACGCCCCGAGGCCCGGAAGGCGGCGACCCCCTCGCGGGTGTCGGCGGTGATACGAGCGGTGACGAAGTTGAGGCGGGCGTCCGCCATCTGGGTCGCCACCGTGCGCTTCCAGATCAGGTCGTAGAGCGCCGCCTGCACGCCGCCGAGTTCGTGCTCCTCGGCCGTGCGCATCTCGGTCCCGGCCGGGCGGATGGCCTCGTGGGCCTCCTGCGCGTTGCGCGCCGTGCCCTTGAACTGGCGCGGGCCGGGGCTCAGGTAGTCGCTGCCGTAGCGCCGCTCGATGGCGCCGCGGCTGGAATCCACCGCCTCCTGCGAGAGGTGGGTGGAGTCGGTGCGCATGTAGGTGATGTACCCGTTCTCGTACAGGTCCTGCGCCACGCGCATGGTGTCCTTGGCGGCCAGGCCGAGCTTTCGGCTCGACTCCTGCTGGAGCGTCGAGGTGGTGAACGGCGCGGCGGGGGAGCGCGTGGCCTGCCGGCGCTCGACGGCACTCACGCGCCAGGGAGCCTCGTGAGCCGCCGTGGCGAGCGCGGCCGCTCGCTCCCCCGCGAGGAGCAGCACGTCACGCCCCTCGACGAGGTCCCCCTTGAGGCGCCCCGTGTCGGGGTCGAAATCGCGCCCGCTGGCCAGGCGCACGCCGTCGACGTGGGTCATGGTGGCCTCGAAGCGCGGCGCCGGCCCCACGTCCGAGGTGGTCGCTGCCTTGGCGAGGCGGGCCCGCAGGTCCCAGTAGCTCGCGGGGGTGAAGCGGATGCGTTCCTTCTCGCGCAGCACCAGCAGCCGAACCGCCACGCTCTGGACGCGCCCCGCCGACAGCTTGGGCGCGATCTTCTTCCACAACAGCGGGCTGATGCTGTAGCCCACCAGGCGGTCCAGCACCCGGCGCGTCTCCTGCGCATCCACCAGATGGCCGTCGATGTCGCGGGTCCGGTCGAGGGCCTCGCGGATGGCGCTCTCGGTGATCTCGTGGAACACCATGCGCTTCACGGGCACATCGGGCTCGAGCACCTCCACCAGGTGCCAACCGATCGACTCCCCCTCGCGGTCCTCATCGGTCGCGATGTAGAGCTCGTCGGCGTCGCGGAGCGCGGAGCGCAGCTTGCTGACCACGCTCTTCTTGCGCGACGACACCACGTAGAGCGGCTTGAAGTCCTCGTCGACCTTCACGCCGAGGCGAGCCCAGGCCTGCCCCTTGAGATCCTGTGGGATCTCCGCCGCGGACGCGGGAAGATCCCGCACATGCCCCATGGAGGCCTCGACCTGGTACTCCGGCGGAAGGAACCGGCGGATGGTGCGCGCCTTGGTCGGTGACTCGACGATGACCAGGCGACGGGGTTGTTTGGTTCGTGTCAATGCAAGCCCACCTTCAAATGCGCCGCCATTATACGTACGGCCCTCGTGCTGTCAAGCAGCGGGTCGGGCACAGACGGCGGTGCGGGCGCGGGGTCAGACGGGACGTCGATGGCTGATGGCGCGGCCCAGCGTGACCTCGTCGGCGTACTCCAGGTCACCCCCCATGGGGAGGCCGTAGGCGATGCGCGAGATGCCCACGCCACGCTCGGCGAGCTGGCGCGCCAGATACATGGCGGTGGCCTCGCCCTCGACCGTGGTGGAGCTCGCCAGGATCACTTCGTCCACCCCGTCGAGCCGGTCGAACAGCGCCTGGATGGTGAGCTGCTCCGGGCCGATGCCGTTCATGGGGCTGAGTGCGCCGTGCAGAACGTGGTAGAGGCCGTCGTATTCACCGCTGCGCTCGATGGCCAGGACGTCCGCCGGTTGCTCCACCACGCACACCACACCACGCGTGCGGCCGGGGTCCGAGCACACGTCGCAGGCGGCTTCGCCGCGCGTCATGACGTTGAAGCACACGGGGCAGCGATCGAGGGCGGCCTTGCCCTCGTTGATGGCCGCGGCGAGCCTGCGGACATCCTCCTCGGGTTGGTTGAAGAGGTAGAAGGCGAGCCGCTGGGCGGACTTGGGTCCGATGCCCGGCAGGCGCCCGAGCTCGCGGATGAGGGTGACGAGAGCGGCGGGGTATCTCATGGGTGGCCGCCCCGTCGCGGGCGTGCGGGCCCGCGCGGCGGGTGCGCGGCCGGCCCGGCCGGCGGGCGGACGCTCAGAGCATCCCTCCGAGCCCCGCCATGCCGCCCATGCCGCCCATGGCGCCTCCGAGCTCCTGTTCCTGCAGCTCGCGCGCCTTGCGCTGGGCCTCGCCCACCGCGGCCGTGACCAGGTCCTCGAGCATCTCGACGTCCTCCGGATCGACGGCCTGCGGATCGATGCGCACCGCGGTGACGGTGCCCTCGCCGTTGGCCGTGGCGGTGACCATGCCACCGCCGGCGCTGCCCTCGACGCTCATGGCGGCGAGCTTCTCCTGCGCCTCGGCCATCTTGCGCTGGGCCTTCTGGGCTTCTTTCATGAGTTTCTGGATGTTCATGGATACGCTCCCGCAGTAGTCTAGCCCACGCGCTCGGCGCGCGGCGTCGTGGAACCCGGGGCCGGGCGAGGCGCCGCCCTGCGGCCGCCGCGCCGCGTCAGTGCTCGTGTCCGGGGTCGTCCTCCTCGTCGGCGGCGTCGCGCTCGTCCTCGGTCGGCAGGGGGTCGGGCTCGTCCGGCGCCGGGTCCTCGCTCGCCACCACCTCCAGCACGCGACCGGGGAAGAGCCGCTGGAGTGCATCGACGGTCTCGCGCAGCGCCGGGTCCGCCACGGGCCCGAGCAGGGCCCGCTCGAGGTCGGGCGCGGCCGCGCCGCGCGGCGAACGGGCGTGTGGCGGGGTGCTCGCGGGGCCGGCGTCGCGCGACGGGCGCCGCGCAGCGGCCGCGGCCTCCGGCCGCGGCGCAGGGGGGCCTGCCTCGGGGGGAGGCGCTCCGGGCGCCGCGTCCCAGAAGTCCGCCGGCAACGCCTCGCGCGCGAGGACGGCGTCGTCCGGGATGACGGCGGCGGCGGGCCCGTCGGGATCGTTGTCGGGATCCGTGTCGGGATCGTCGTCGGGACGCGGCGTGGCCGTCGGCGCGGTCGCCCCGGCGTCGTCAGCGCGCGCGTCCGCCGGCGCGGGCGTGGGTTGTTCGGGCGTGGGTTGTTCGGGCGTGGGTTGCTGGGGCTCGGAGGGCCCCGCGGCCGCGGCCGGCGCTTCGGTGCGGCCCTCGCCTGGCGCGCCCGGCGTTGCCGCTGCGCCCGCCGCCCCGGGGGCGGGCGACCCCACCGCCGAGGCCCGCCCGGCGCCCGCCTCGCGCCCGTTCGTCTCGCGCCCGTTCGCCTCGCGCCCGTTCGCCTCGCGCACAACGCCTGCGGAGCGGTCCGGCTCCGTGGCGGCCGCGTCGGGCGAGCGTGGCGCCTCGGAGTCCGGTGGGGGGCGATCGCCGGCCGGCGACGCCGGCCCGCGCGCGGGCGCCGCCAAACGCCCGGGCGCAGGCTCGGTCGTCGGGGCGGTCGCGGCGCGCCGCCCCGTCACGCTTTTTTTGACGACCTCCCGTCCGGACCCTCGATGGCCAGCGTGTACCCCGGCCCGGCGACCTCGTCGATGAGCGCCTCCAGCTCGTCGCGGTGCTCGAGCAGCTGCTTGTGATGGAAACGGTGCTTTTCGTGGAACCGCAGGTGCACCTCGTGCCCCTGCACGCTCTCCTCCGCGGGCATCAGGAAGGCCTTGAGTTGGGGGCCGGCGCGGCTCTTCACCGCGTGCCAGGACAGCGGCGAGTCCTTCTGCGGGCTCGCACGGCGCGCCGCCGCCCGGGCGCCCGCGGGGGCGTTGGGATCGAAGGCCGCCGGCGCGGGTTCGGGTTCGGCCTCCGTGGCCGTCTCCGTGGCCGTCTCCGTGGCCGCCGCAGTGACCGCCGCCGGCACGTCACCGTTGGGAGCGGGGTCCGCCGCGCGCACCCCGGGAGGCTCCGCGTCGGCCGCCCCGGCGCGCCCGGCCGGTGCCTCGGTGACCGAGGCCCTTCGCCGCGGGTCGCCGGCGGGCGCCGGGCGCGCCCCACCCTCGGCGGCGTCCGGGGAGGCCGGCGCGTCGGCCGCGGCGTCGGGCGCACCATGCACCGCGTCCAACGCCTTGATGAGCGCCACCTCCAGGGCGTACAGATCGTCGTGGCGCTGGAAGCGCTCCATCTCATCGTCGAGCACGTGCAGCAGGCGAATGAGGGCCGCGACCTCGAGCCCCGCGGGGCCCGCGCCGGAGGAGCCGACCGCCGAGACGAGCCCGTCGCGGAGCGTGCGGCCGAGTTGCTCCGCAAGGGTCCTGGGCGCGAATCCGTCGCGGTACAGGCTTCCCGCCTCTTCGAGTAGTGGGCCCAAGCGACCCGCGGCCAGGTCCTCGGCCATGCGCTCGAGGCGTTCCCTGGGGGGCAACCCCAGGGCATCCTCGGCCGCCGCGGCAGTGATGGCCCCGTCGGTGATCAGCAGGCGCTCGAGCATCGACTCGGCATCCCGCATGCCGCCGTCGGCGGCGCGGGCCACCAGCGCCAGGGCCTCGGGCTCGGCGCCGACCTCGGCGCTCTGGCACAGTGCGCTGAGCTTGCCGGCGATCTCCCGCTCGGACAGCCGCCGGAACCGGAAGTGCTGGCAGCGCGAGAGGATCGTGGGCGGGAGCTTCTCTGGCTCCGTCGTGGCGAGCACGAACATCAACCCGGGGGGAGGTTCCTCGAGCGTCTTGAGCAGGGCGTTCGCGGCGGCGCGGCTGAGCATGTGCGCCTCGTCGAGGATCCATACGCGGGTGCCCCCGCGCAGGCTGGCGAGGCCGACCTTCTCGCGCAGGTCGCGGACGTCATCGACCGAGTTGTTGGACGCGGCGTCGAGCTCGGTGACGTCCGGGTGCGATCCCTGCTGGACCAGCCGGCACGACGCGCAGGTCCCGCACGGACGCTCGCCCGGATCCTCGCGCTCGCAATTCACCGCCATGGCCAGCAGGCGGGCGGTCGTGGTCTTGCCCACACCGCGCGGCCCGGAGAACAGGTAGGCGTGGCCGGTGCGCCCGCTGCGGACGGCCGACACCAGCACCTCCTTGACGTGCTCCTGCCCGACCACCTCGTCGAAGCGGGTCGGCCGGGCGCGTTGATAGAGGGCCGACATCAGGCGCTACTGTACCACCGAGGCCGCGCGGCGGCCGGGTGCACCAGGCGCGCTCGGGAGCGCGTCCTGGCGCCGCGCGGCGCCTCCCCGGCGGTGTAGCATGAGCGCCATGGAGCATGCCGTGCGCCCGGTGCACCGTCCGCGCCTCGGCCTGGCGCTGGGAGGCGGAACGGCGCGCGGCCTGGCCCACATCGGGGCCCTCAAGGTCCTCGAGGCCGAGGGGTGGGCGCCGCAGGCGTTGGCGGGCACCAGCTACGGCGCCATCCTCGCCGCCCTCTATGCCCTGGGCATGCCGGCCCTGGAGCTCGAGCGCCTGGTCCGAGAGCAGAATGTGAGTGAGATCTGGCTGCAGGGGTTCGACGTGGGCTTGCACCGCGGCAGCCTCATCTATGGCCGGCGCCTGGCGCGCTGGCTCGATCGCAAGTTCTTCTTCGGCGCCACCTTCGCCGACACGCACATCGACCTCGCCGTGGCATGCACGGACCTGGCGAGCGGCCGGCTGGAGGTATTGCGCGAGGGCTCGATCGCGCGTGCGGTGCAGGCCAGCTACGCCCTCCCAGGCGTCTTCGCTCCCGTACGGACCGGCGGGCGCGTGTTGATCGACGGTGGACTGGTGGAGACCGTGCCCTTCCGGGCCCTCAGCACGCTCGGGCCGGAGCTGATGGTCGGCCTGCACGCGGGGGTGGATGTGGAGCGGTCGTTGCTCATCCGTCGCGTCCGCCGCTTCAACGCCTCGCGTCCGGGGCGCGCGTTCCAGCGCGCGTCCGCGCGGGTACGCGTGCTCGGCCCCTTCGGCCAGATGATCCGTGGCCTGGCCATCTCGCTGCGGTCGTACAGCCGAGGCGTGCGGGTGCCCGGGGGGAGCGTGCTGGTGCGGGAGACGCCCCCGCTGGCGTGGTGGGATTTCCACAAGTCGCCCCAGGCGATCCTCGCCGGGGAGCGCGCCATGCAGGCCGCGCTGGAGGCGTATCCGGAGTTCCGGCGCGCCCTGGAAGGAGCCTACCGCTGATGCGACCGCTGGCGTTGTTCGTCGCGCTCGAGGAGCGCACCGTGTGGCACGGTCTGGCCTCCCTGGACGAGGCGCTGGCGGCCCCGACAGGGGCGCGCGGCGGGGCGCCGGTCGAGGCGGCCTACCTGCGGCTGGTGCGGGCCCTCATCGGCGCCCGACGCGCCGACGTGGGCCACGCGCTCGCCTCCGCGCTGCTCGAGGACCGGCCCCCGGTCGCGCTCGGCGGCGCGCTGCCCGCCGGCGTCGGCGAGGCCGCGCTCTCGGATCTGCGCCTGGTCTCGGAGCTGCTGCGCCGAGACTGGCACGGCGAGGCGCGTCCGCGTGCCCAGGCCCCGTTGCCCCCCCTCGCGGAGCTCGCGGGCCCCACCGACGATGCCGCGTGGCGGTCCGCGGTGGAGGCGTTGGCGACGGCGCTGCGCGAGCGCGGGCCGGAGGACGTGCTGGCCTGGTTGCAGGAACGCGCGCGCAGCACCGGCTTCGGACCGGCCGCACGGTTCGTCGCGCTCCGCTGGCGCGACGGCCGCCTGCGGGGGATCGCGCACCCGGACCTGGTCGACGACGGGGTGCTGGTGGGCATCGACGATCAACTGCGGCGCCTGAGGTTGAACACCGAGGCGCTGCTGGCGGGGGGCCCGGCCCACAACACGCTGCTGTACGGTCCGCGGGGGAGCGGCAAATCCACCGCCGTCCGCGGCCTGCTGACCCGTTACGCGGGGCGCGGCCTGCGCCTGTTGGAGATACCAGCGGAGCGCCTGGAGGATCTCCCGGCCGTCATCGAGGCGGTGCGCGGGCAACCGCAGCGCTTCGTGCTCTACGTCGACGACCTGAGCTTCGAAGGGGGCGACCGCCGCTACCATCCGCTCAAGACCGTGCTCGAAGGCAGCCTCAGCCTGCGCCCGGAGAACGTGGTGCTGTACGCCACCAGCAACCGGCGCCACCTTCTGGGCGAGCACCACGGCGACCGCCCGGAGCTCGGTGACGAGGACGTGCACGCCTGGGACACCCACAACGAGCGCCTGGCGCTCGCCGACCGCTTCGGACTGACGCTCACCTTCCCGAGCGCCAGCCAGCGCCGCTACCTCGAGATCGTACGGACGCTGGCCCGGGCCGAGGGCATCGAGGAGGACTCCCTCGACACGCGCGCGGTGCGATTCGCCGACTGGGGCAACGGCTACTCGGGGCGCACGGCGCGCCAGTTCATCGATGCCGTGCTACAGGAACGGGCCACGGGACCGGCCTAAGCACGGCGGGGCCGGGTTGGGGGCTGCCTTGGGCCGGTGCGCGACGCGCACCGGCGCGGGCAGGGAGGACGGGCCGATTCAGCGTGGTGCCCGCGCCGCCAGCGCGGCCGCCAGGCGATAGGCCTGGCCGCGCGTCATGGCGCTGTTCGGGGCGAGATCATCGGCCAGCGCTCCGGGGAGCAGCCCGGCACGCTGCAGCGCGCCGCCATCGGCCTGGGGCGGGCAGGGGCCCACCGCGCAGGCCGCGGCATGGAGGCGCGCGTAGGCGTCCTCCGGGCGCAGGGGGGTGTCGTCGGTGCCGAAGCGGGCCACCAGGGCGCGCCCGACCTCGCCGTCTCCGAAGAAGCGTTGGGCCACGTTGCCGAGAAGATACAGGAATCCCAGCCGCGTCATGGGCGCGCCTAAGGCCGGCGCATTGTCGTAACCTCCGACCGCCAGGCCCCTGGAGAGCAGGAGCCGGAAGGCGTCGTAGGCCGGGTCGGTGACCGGCCCCTCCGCCGCGCGCGGGCGCACCGGGGCGAGGTAGGCGCCGCGGGCCTCGAGGCGGGCACGCACCTGCGTCACGTGTTCCGGGTCCGCCGCCAGCGCCCAGGGGTCGAGGCCGCGCCGTGCCGCCTCCGCGGCGGCGACCCCCACGCCCTCGGCCATCGCCATGCCGAACGGGACGACGCGCGCGCTGGCGTAGGCGACGGGATCGAAGCCGGCGGCGCGCCCCACCACCCAGAGCGGCGCCGGCGCCGGCGCCACCGCCATGCACAGCCGCCCTCCGTACACCTCGGGCGTGCCGAAGACGTAACCCGTGTCGTAGGGAGTGAGGCTCTGCACGTCGAGCGGATAGCCGCCCGCGGCGACGTCCCAGGGGGTGACGCGGTTGTCGAGCACGTCGTCGGCCCGAAGGGTACATTGGGCCCGCAGATGCCGCGACTCGCGCACGTAGAGACGCGGGGCGACCCCCGCGAATCTCGCGTGCTCGAAGCCTGGGATGCCTGCGGAGAGGTAACGCACGATGTCGGGCACCTCGGAGGCAGCGCGCTCGCGCGCCGCCTCACGGCTGTCCGCGTCGAGGGGATCCGAGCCGTAGATCAGCAGCGCGTTGACGAGGACCGTGCCGTCGCTCTCCCGGCCGAGGTTGAGGCCGCGCAGGCGTAGGCCCGGGAGGGTGGGGCGGTACCCGCCGGGGTAGCCCCCGAAGCCGCCCCAGGCCACGTTGTCGCGCACGCTAGCGTAGCCGTGCCCGCGGGCGCGCACCTCGGCGCTCAGGGCCGACCAGTCGACGCCGTGTAGCGCGAACACGAGGGTATCCGCCTGGCGCTGCTGCACGTGGAACGCTCCCCAGCCGATGTCGAAGGGCGCGCCGGCCGCGGCCGCGAAATCGGCGTCCCCGCCTCCGTCGATGATCTGATCGGCAAGTACGGTGGTGGCGCCCGCCCGCGCCCCTAGCAGCCGCCCGTCGGCGGCGCGCACAGGGACGGGGAGCGGTACGCCGCGGACGACCTCGACGCCGGCGTTGCGCAACAGGCGCTCGAAGGCCGCCTCCCCGCGATCCACGTCGAAGGCGGGTCGCCCGCCGGCCAGTGCCCACCAGCGCGCGAACACGCCCGCCTGGAGCGGCGTCGGCTCGGTACGCAGGTCCAGCACGTTGAGCTCGCCGAGGACGAACAGCCCCCCGAGGCGCGCATCGGGCGTGAGCAGCACGGTGCGCGCGCCCTCCTCGGCGGCCGCCACGGCCGCCACGATCGCCTCGGGCTCGCTGCCCACGACCAACACCTGCGCGCGCATCGCGGTCGCCGGCGCTTGGGCGTGCAGAGGATGCACGCCCGACAACGCGACCAGCCACGCGGCCAACGCCCACGCGCGCAGCACCCGAGCGCGATCGACGCCGCGAGGGGGCGGGGGGGCGACGTTGCGCGGCGGCCGTGGGCCCCTCATCCGCGGCTCCCCGAGCGTGGTGGAACGCCACGCGGTGGCGGGTCGTCGCACAGCGACGCCGCGACGGTCCGGGCGGCGTCCGGACGCGCGATGCGCGTCGCCGCGCCCCGCATCGCCGCCCGTCGTTCCGGATCCTGCAGGAAGCCCAGGAGCTTGTGGCTGAAGGTGCTCAGCGGTGCGATGCGCATGGCGGCGCCGTGCTCGAGCAGCATGCTGGCGTTGGCCTCCTCCTGCAGGGGGTAGGGTTCCACCACGGCCATCGGCAGGGAGGCCGCCAGCGCCTCGCTGCTGGTGAGGCCCCCCGGCTTGCCCACCAGCAGGTCGGCGGCGGCCATCAGCGCGGGGATGTCGTGGCTTGCGCCACGGATGTCGAAGGACACCGGTCCGCGCTCGCCCTCCACGGCACGGTGGGCGACGTCGAGGAGGTCCGCGCTCCGCCCGCACACCACCACGACCGAGAGGGGCCAGGGCAGCGCCCGGAGCTGTGCCAGGAGCTGTGTCAGGATTCGGGGCTCCAATCCACCGGCCATCACCAGGACGATGTCGCGGTCCGCGGGCAACCGCATGGCGGCCCGCGCGACGGCGGGGGACGGAAGCGAGGCGAAGCGCGGATCGATCGGGATGCCCGTCACGCGGATGCGACCCTTCTCCACGCCGGCCGAGCGCAGGTGCACGGCGACCTCGTCGGTCGCCACGTAGTAGCGCGCCACGCCCGGCTGCAGCCACAGGCTGTGCGCGAAGAAGTCCGTGACGACCACGACCTGCGTCGGCACGGCGCCGTGGCGACGCAGCCGCCCGCTGAGGATCTCGGGGCCAAGGAAGTGCGTGTGGACCACCAGATCCGGTTGCGCCAGGGAGATCCGGCGGGGCAGCTCGTAGCTCAACAGGCGCGTGAGGCGCGCCCGCAACCGCTTCTGCCTGCCCTGGACCTCGCTGGGGGTCTGGTCCATGCGACGGCCGAGCCACTGCAGCAGGTCCGGCGCCGAGCGGACCAGGTCGAAGTACGCCTGGCGGTACAGGCGACGGAAGGGAGCGGCCGTATAGGTCAGGAGATCGACGTGTTCCGCGCTCACGCCGCGCTCCGCCAGGGCGGTGGCGAGGGCCCGGGCGGCCGCCACGTGACCGCCTCCGATCGAGGCCGACACCAGGAGGATACGGGGCGGGTCGGCGGGCACGCAGGCAGCATAGCAAGCGCATCCCCGGGCACGCCGGCCGTGAGGTCGCGCAACTTCGCGTGCCTCAGCGGCTTCTCAGGGAGGCAGTGATAGCATGCGGCCAGGAGGTGCGCATGCGATTCGCCCTGCCGCTCTTGGCCGTGCTCCTGCTGCTCGCGGGGTGCGTGCCCGAGTCGGCACCCAAGCTCCATGATGTGTATGTCTACGGCACGCTCGACGCTCGCCTGAGCTACCTCTACGGATCACCCGGGACGTTCCTGTTCGACGGTTCCGAGGTGACGCTGTCGGAGGGCAGCCTGCCGGCGCCCTACGCCGTCGACGGCGCCCTGCTCATCGACGACAAGCCCTACGTGCGTCGCGGCGTCGCGCCGCTGGATCCGCCCGCGGTCCGCGTCAGCCGCATCCCGCTCACCACCGACCTCCAACTCGCGGTGGAGCGCGATGTGGGGCCGGTGGTGTACTTCGACGGCCAGGGGTACTTCGCGCTGGCGGAGGCCGGCGTCGCCGGCACCTCCAAGCGGGTGGTCCCGCGCCCGCGCCTCAACCGCTTGCGCGGGCTCGGGCTGCTCAGCGACCGCGAGGCCGACGCGCTGGCCGACGCGCTGGAGCGCGACGGCTCCGCCTTCGTCGTGGCCGTGCTACCGCGCGACGCACTGCCCGCGCACACCATGGACGGCCTGGGCGAGTACCTGGCGACCGGCGTCTACGTGCAGAGCACGCTCGCCACCGACGAGAGCGCCTTCGCCCCGGCCCCGCAGCAGCTCCCCTGGGAGGTGCTGGCGCAGGGACAGCAGGCGGTCGGCTTCGACCAGCCACACTACGCCTTGGTGGGTGACGAGGCCGCGTTGACCAACCTGTGGAACCAGGCCTACGGCTCCCAGCTCACCCTGCCCCCGGTGCCGAGCGTGGACTTCGGTCGCGAGACGGTGCTGGCGCTGTTCGCCGGGCAGAAGCCCACCGGCGGCTACGGCATCGACGTGCGGCGGGTCAACACGGACAACGGCGAGCTCTACGTCGACCTGAGCGTGAGCCGGCCGGCCCAGGGCGCCGTCACCACCCAGGCCCTCACCAGCCCCTGGGTCATGATCCGCGTGTTGCGCGGTGGGTTCGGCGTCGCCTGGCTGCGCGACCCGCAGGACGGCAACCTGCTCGGCGTGGCCCGACGGGCCGAATGAACGCCGCGCCCGGGCCGTGCTGCGTGCGGCCCGGGTGCGGCGTGGGCACGCGGTCGACCGCTCAGGTGAGCGCGCCGGGGTCGAAGAGCTTGCGGTACTCCTCGCTGGCGTAGCGATCCGTCATGCCTGCCAGGTAGTCGATGACGGCGCGCTCCAGGCCCAGGCTCTGCTCCTGCCTCCGGACGTCCGGGGGGAGCATGTCGGGCTCCTCGATGTACGCCCCGAAGATGCGCTCGAGGATGTGGTCCGCCTTACGCGTCATGCGGATCTGGCGGTAGTGGAAATAGAAGTTCTCGAACAGATACGTCTTCAGCTCGCGCAGGCGAGCGGCCAACTCCGGGGAGGTGCCCACCAGCTTGGCCCCGGCGGCCCGCACGTCCGCCACGCCGCCGACGCCGGCGGCGCGCAACACCCCGTCGGTATGCGTCACGGCGTCGGTGATGACGTGCCCGAGCAGCTCCCGGACGAGATAGTAGCGCTGGGTATTGGCGAAGGCGAGCGGATCGATCCCCAGCGCCGCCATCAGCTCGCCGATCAGCGGAACCTCGCGGATGCCCGCGGCGCTCAAGTGCCCCGCGCGCAGCCCGTCGTCCAGGTCGTGCGCGTTGTAGGCCAGCTCGTCGGCGATGTTGACCACCTGCGCCTCCAGCGACGGCTGCTGGTCGGGTTCCCACTCGGCGTCGGGCACGTCGTACTCCGTCTCGTGCTTCATGATGCCCTCGAGCGCCTCCCAGCTAAGGTTGAGGCCGGGGAAGTCCGCGTAGCGCTGCTCCAGGCGCGTCACGATCCGCAGGCTCTGCTTGTTGTGGTCGAAGCCGCCGGTGGCGGCGGCCAGGCGATCGAGCGCCTTCTCGCCGCCGTGACCGAACGGGGGGTGGCCGAGATCGTGGGCCAGCGCGATGGTCTCGGTCAGGTCCTCGTTGAGGCCCAGCGCCCGCGCGATGCTCTTGCCCACCTGGACAACCTCCAGCGTATGCGTCAGCCGCGTGCGGTAGTAGTCGCCCTGGGTGTTGACGAAGACCTGGGTCTTGTACTCCAGCCGGCGGAAGGCGCTGGTGTGGATGACGCGGTCGCGATCCTTCTGGTAGGCGGTGCGGTAGGCGCTCTCTCCCTCGGGGTAGATGCGTCCACGGGATTCGGCGGCCAGGCTGGCGTAGGGTGCCAGCGCCTGCCGCTCGTTGCGTTCGAGCATGGCGCGCGTGATGAGCATGGTGCGGGTATCCTAGCACCCGGGGGCAAGCGCTCGGACCCCGTCTGGGACGGGTGCATCGCGCGCCGGAGGTGAACATGGATCACGACCACGCACTGGACGAGGCGCTGCAGATCGCCTTCGACGCCGGGCGCCTGACGCTCGGTGCGTTCCGCCGCGGCGTCCCCACCGAGTACAAGGAGGACGACACGCCTGTCACCGCGACGGACCGCGCCGCCGAGGAGCTGATGCGGGCGCGGCTGGCCGCGGCGTTCCCCGAGGATGGCGTGCTGGGCGAGGAGTTCGGCGAGGAACGAGCCGATGCGCCCCGGCGCTGGATCCTCGACCCCATCGACGGCACCAAGGCGTTCGTGCGGGGGGTGCCCCTCTACGCCACCCTGCTGGCGCTCGAGGTGGAGGGGGTGGTGGAGCTGGGCGCCGCCTACTTCCCGGCGCTGGATGAGATGCTCTACGCCGTCCGCGGCCACGGCGCCCACCTCAACGGGCGCCAGGTCCGCGTGGCGGACACGCCCTCGCTCGCGCGAGCGGCGGTGGGGTTCACCGATGCGGGTTCCTTCGAGGTCCACGGTCGCGGCGCGGCGTGGCGCCGCCTGCAGGCAGCCAGCTGGTACCGCGCGGGCTGGGGGGACGCCTATGGTCACGCGCTGGTCGCGAGTGGGCGGTTGGAGCTCATGCTCGATCCCGTCCTCAACCCGTGGGACTGCGCGCCCTTCGCCGTCATCCTCCCCGAGGCCGGTGGCTGGTTCGGTGACTGGTCGGGACGCGCCACCATCCACGGGGGCGAGGGGCTGAGCACCACGGAGACCCTGCTTCCCGAGGTGCTGGCGTGTATCCGCGGGAGCGACGCGCCGGCCTGACGGCGGGTGCGGCCCACGGCGCCGGCGGCGCGAACCCGGTAGGATACTTCCATCGTGAACGGAATCGGCGGCGTCCTGGAGACGCGTCTCATCGGCGATGCGTGGCTGGCCCTCGACGGGCGGCCCGTGGAGCCCGCCACCCGCAAGGGGCGGCTGTTGCTCTGGATCCTAGCCGTGGAGGAGCGGGCCGTGCCACGCGTGGAACTCGCCGAGTTGCTGTGGGGTCGCCCGCGGGCGCCCAACCTGAGGCAGGAACTCCACCGTCTGGGCGTCGTGCCGGGAGCCGATCGATGGCTGTCGGTCGGTGCGGAGGTCCGGATCGACGTCACGAGCGATCTGGGGGCCTTCCGGCGACACCTTCGCGCGGGTCGTCCTGGGGACGCATTGGCCGTGTGGCGCGCCCGCCTGAAGCAGGCCTGGTTGGAGCTGGCGCGTCGGCTGTCGACCGCGGTCGATGCGCTCGCGGGCGACGGCGGGCCGCCGACGCGTACCGCGGCGCCAACCTGGCCGTCGGGCTGGCCCATGCTCAGGAGCGCCTGGCGTCGCTGGGCGTCCCGCGGCCGGACGGCGCGGAGGACCGGCCGCTGGGCGACGACGACGCGTGAGGGCGATGGCGGCGGACCGGGGGGCTGCGCCGCGCCGTGACGTGGTGCCCCGGCCACGGTCGCTGCGGCGGTGGTCGTTACACTGGGGGGCGTGAGCACCGTGATCCGCCGCCCCACCCCCACCGCCTGGATCGGTCCGGTCCCCGTGGGGGCCGAGCACCCGGTGGTGGTGCAATCGATGACCAACACCGACACGGCCGACGCTGCCGGCACCGCGGCCCAGGTCGCGGCGCTCGCACGGGCGGGCAGCGAGATCGTGCGCATCACCGTCAACAACGACGCCGCGGCGCGCGCCGTGCCCGAGATCCGGCAACGCCTCGACGACGAGGGGCTCGACGTACCGCTGGTGGGCGATTTTCACTACAACGGCCACAAGTTGCTGCCCGCCCACCCGGCCATGGCCGCGGCCCTCGAGAAGTACCGCATCAACCCCGGCAACGTCGGCGGCGGCGCCCACCGCGACGCCAACTTCCTCACCATCATCGACGCCGCCGTCGAGCACGGCAAGCCGGTGCGTATCGGCGTGAACTGGGGATCGCTCGACCAGCGCCTACTCACCCGCCTGATGGACGACAACGCCCGCGCCGCGGTGCCGCGCAGTGCCAGCGAGGTGCTGGTCGAGGCCATGCTGCAGTCGGCGCTGTTGTCGGCCGAGCTGGCACAGGAGCGCGGCCTTCGGCACGACCGCATCCTCCTGAGCGCCAAAGTGTCGGGCGTGCGGGAGCTGTGGGAGGTCTACCGGGGGCTCGCGGCGCGCTGCGACTACCCCCTCCATCTGGGCCTGACGGAGGCCGGCATGGGGGTGAAGGGCGCGGTGTCCAGCAGCGCGGCGCTGACGCCGCTGCTCAGCGAAGGCATCGGTGACACCATCCGGGTGTCGTTGACGCCCGAGCCGGGAGCCCCCCGCGAGCGGGAAGTCGAGATCGCCCAAGAGATCCTGCAGGCCCTCGGCCTGAGGAGCTTCGCGCCCAGCGTGACGGCCTGCCCCGGTTGTGGGCGCACCACCAGCACCCTGTTCCAGGAGATGGCGCGCGACATCCAGGCCTACCTCAAAGCCAGCATGCCCAGCTGGCGCGACCGCTACCCTGGGGTGGAGGAGCTCCGCGTGGCGGTCATGGGGTGCGTGGTCAACGGCCCGGGCGAGTCCAAGCACGCCGACATCGGCATCAGCCTGCCCGGCAACGGCGAGGACCCCAAGGCGCCCGTGTACCGGGACGGGAAGCTGGTGGCGACCCTCCAGGGGGACACCATCGTCGAGGAGTTCAACGGCATGCTCGCCGATTACGTGGAGCGGCGCTTCGGTCGCGGGGGCGGTTGAACGCGCCGCATGGCGTTGCGGATTTGGGTGTGGGCCACCGATGGCTGCGGGGGTCGCGTGCTACCTTCTGTGAATGTCCGAATCAGGGGTAGCGGGAGCCATCACGCTCGGCGACGCGGTGGCCGTGTGCCGCGCGATCACGCGCCGGCACTCGAGCACCTTCTTCCTCGGCTCCAGGCTGTTCCGTGGCGAGCGCCGCAGGGCGGTCACCGTGGTGTACGCCGCCTGCCGTCTCGGGGACGACGCGGTGGACGAGGCCCCTAACCCCGTCGAGGCGGCGCGGCGCCTCGACGCCTGGTGGGGATCGATCGAGCGGGCCGCGGCGGGTTCGCCCCGCCCTGACGAGGCCGTGGAGATCGCTCTGGCGTGGGTCTTCGAGCGCTTCGCCGTGCCCGTGGAGGGCTTCTCCGAGCTGTATCTGGGGCTGCGTTCCGACATCCACCGGGAGCCCATCGCCGACATCGACGAGCTGTTGCGCTACTGCTACCGGGTCGCGGGCGCGGTGGGGCTGCTGGTGGCGCCCATCGCCGGCTACCGCGGTGGCCCCGAGACGCTGCGCAGCGCCGTGGCCCTGGGCAACGCCATGCAGCTCACGAACGTCCTGCGGGACGTGGGCGAGGACCTGTGCCGCGGCCGCTGCTATCTGCCAGTAGACCGACTGCGTGCCCACAGCGTTTCCCTCGAGACGTTGCGGGCCGGGGTCCTGAGCCCTGGCTACACCGCGCTGCTCGCTGAGCTCTCCGCTCTGGCGCACGAGCTGTACCGGGAGGGGTGGCGCGGCATCCCGCGGTTGCGGGGTCCCTCGGCCGCGGCCGTGGGCGTCGCCGCTCTGAACTACGAGGGGATCCTGCGCAAGCTGGAGCAGAACCGTTACGACAACCTCACGCGGCGCGCCTACCTGCGCCCACTGGAGCGCCTGGCGACGATCCCGCGCGCGCTGGTGGGGCTGGTCGTGTCCGCCCCCTGACGGGCGCCGTGGTGCGACGCGCACACCCGGGCGGCATAGGATGGCGTCGTGCCTGACTACGACGTCGTTGTCATCGGCGCGGGCCACAACGCGCTGATCGCGGCGGCCTACCTGGCTCGAGCCGGCCGGCGGGTGGCCGTGTTCGAGCGCTCGTCCCGGGTGGGCGGCGCCGTGTCCACCGTCGAGATGGTGCCCGGCTACCGCTTCGATCTGGGGGGAAGCGCGCACATCCTCATCCGGTTGACGCCGATCGTCGCGGAGCTGGAGCTGGAGCGCTACGGCCTGGAGTACCTCGAGCTCGATCCGCTGTTCTTCGCGCCCTTCGAGGACGGCGACGCGGTGACGATCTACCGCAGCGAGGCCCGCACCATCGAGGGGCTCGAGCGGCGCTTCCCGGGGGAGGGGGAGGCCTACCGGCGCTTCCTGGACGACTGGCGCCCCTTCGCGCGCTCGGTTCGCGACGCCTTCCTGGCCACCCCGAGCCCCTGGAACCTGACACGCACCGTGGCGTTGCGCAGTGGCCTCGGGCGCGACCTGAAGCGGCTGGCACCCCTGCTCATGCGCCCCTACGGCGAGGTGGTCGACGCCTACTTCCGCGAGGAGAAGGTGAAGGCGCCGCTGGTGTGGATGGCGGCGCAGTCGGGCCCACCGCCGTCCGAGCCCCTCACCGCGCCGTTCCTGCTGTGGCATCCGCTCTATCACGAGGGGGGTATCGCACGGCCCCGCGGCGGCTCCGGGATGCTCAGCGAGGCGCTGCGCCGGGCCATCGAGGCGCACGGTGGCACCGTCCTGACCGATGCGCCCGTCGACCGCATCGTCGTCGAGGGCGGGCGCGCCACCGGGGTGGTGTCCGGCGGGCAGATGGCCAGCGCTCGCGCCGTGCTCTCCGGCGCCCACGCGATGGAGACGTTCGGTCGCCTTCTGCCCGAGCAGCATCGGCCGCGGGGTGCGCAAGGGATGCGCGCGGGCAATGGCTTCGGCGCGGTGCTGCGCCTCGCGCTCGACCGGCCCCTGCGCTACGCGGCTCACGACGGTGACGAGGCGCGGGTCGCGGTGCAGCTGGTGTGCCGAGATCGCGGCCAGATTCAGACGGCCTACGGCGACTACCTCCGCGGCGAACCCAGCCGCGACCCGCCCATCGTGGGCATGAGCTTCAGCGCGGTCGACGACACCCTGGCGCCGCCGGGGGGCGAGGTGTTGTGGCTCTGGGCGCAGTACTTCCCCTATGCCCTGGCGGGCCAACGCGGCTGGGACGAGATCGGCGAGGAGGTAGGGGAGAGCATCCTGGACGCCTTCGAGGTGTACGCCCCGGGCACGCGCGCCTCGGTGGTGGGGCGGCTGTTCCAGCATCCGCTGTGGCTCGAGCGCAACCTCGGCCTGCACCGCGGCAACGTGATGCACCTCGAGATGAGTCTCGACCAGATGTTCGGGTTTCGCCCGTTCCTCGGCGCCGCGGGGTACCGGGCGCCGCTGCCTGGGCTGTACCTCACGGGAGCCAGCACGCACCCGGGCGGCGGCATCATGGGGGCCTCCGGGCGCTCCGCGGCGCGGGTGCTGCTCGGCGATCTGGAACGCCGGCGGCGCTGGGGCGGGTGGCGTCGGTGACGTATCTTCAGTTTCATCTGGTGTTCGTGCTGCCCCCTCTCGCGCTCCTCCTGCTCGCCACCGCGGCGCGCAGGCTCCGCGGCGCCCCCCTGGCGCATCCGTCGGGGCGGGCGGGGGCATCGGACGCACTGGCGCTCGCGGCGCTCCTGGCGCACGCCGCGATCGCCCTGCTGTACACGACGCCGTGGGACAACTACCTGGTATTCCGGGGGGTGTGGGGTTACCCGACGGGGCGCGTGTTGGCGACGCTGGGCTACGTGCCGCTCGAGGAGTACCTCTTCTTCGTGCTGCAGACGCTGCTCGTCGGGCTGTGGCTGCTGTGGCTGGCGCGCCTGCGCCCCTGGCCGCCCGCGCCGGCGCGCCGCGGGCGGGGCCGCGCCGCGCGCCGCTGGGGGACGGCGGCGGGGCTCGGCCTCGGGCTCCTCGGTGCCTGGCTGCTGACCGCCCCCTGGGGGCTCTACCTGGGCCTCATCCTGGTGTGGGCCGCGCCGGTGCTGGCGCTGCAATGGGCGCTCGGGGGCGACCTGCTGGCCTCGCGGCCCGGTTGGTTGGCGGCCGCCATCGCGCCGCCGTCGCTATACCTCATGGCCGCCGATCGCTACGCCATCGCCGCCGGCATCTGGTGGATCCGCCCGGACGCCACCACCGGCGTGCGCCTGGCCGGGCTGCCGTTGGAGGAGGGGGCGTTCTTCCTGGCCACCAACCTCCTCATCGGGTTCGGGATGACGCTGGCCCTCGATCCCCGCGCCCGAGTGCGCCTCGACTCGCTGGGCCGACGGGCGCGGCGCCTGGGCCGGCGCCTGCGCGCCCGGCCGGCCGCGGCCGGCGTGCGCTGGTGGCACGCCGTGCTGCTCGCCTGGGTGCTCGTCATGGTGCCGACGCCCCTGGCGCCGCGGGCCTTCGCCGAGCTGGCCTACCTCAGCACCGCCCTGCTGGCGTTGGGTGTGCTCGGCCTGGCGCTCGAGCGAATGGGGCGCGCCGCGCTGCTGGCGTGCGGGCTGGCCCTGCTGTTCGGCTTCGGTGTCGAGTGGCTGGGTAGCCGCAGCGGCGTGCCCTTCGGGGCCTACCGCTACACCGCGCCCGGTCCGTCGCTGGCGGGCGTTCCCCTGCTGGTGCCGGTGGGTTGGTGGGCGTTCACCGCGCTGGCCGTGGCGGTCGTGCCACGTCGGCATCGCTGGTGGGCGGCGCCGCTGGCCCTGGTGGCGTGGGACCTGGGGCTCGATCCCCTGATGGTGCGGCAGGGGTTCTGGCGCTTCGATCACCCCGGCGGCTACTACGGCGTGCCGTGGAGCAACTTCCTCGGTTGGGCGGCGTCCGGGGCGGTACTGGTGGCCCTCCTGAGCGTGCTGGTGCCGCGGATCGAGCGCCTGTCGGGGCGAGCGGCCCGCACCGTGTACGCGGCCCAGGCGGGTTTCATGGTGATCGGGTTGACGCTGTTCGGCATGCCCTGGGCCGCGCTCGCGGCGTTCGCCGCCATGGGCGCGGTGATGCTGGCGTGGAGGCCGGTGCGTGCGGCCCTGCAGCGGGCGGGCAGCCGGTGAGCGGGGTCGCGCAGGGTGCGCGGGGCCGCCGGACCGGGCCCCTACGCTCACTGTTCGAGGGTGCCCTGGGGGCGATGCTCCCCTTGGTGGTGCTGTGCTCGCTGCGGCGCGGCCTCGCGGGCGTGTGGGGGCGCCTCGACGGCGAGGTTCCGGCGGGCGGCCTGGTGGTCGCCGCCAACCACCACAGCTGGTGGGACGGCTACCTTGCGTTGCTGCTCGCGCGCCGCCTGCGCCGCCCGTTGACGCTGGTGATGGCGGAGCGCCAGCTCGATCGTTACCCGTTCTTCCGCCGCCAGGGCGCCATCGGCACCCGTGAGCTGCGCACCGCCCTGCGGCGCGTGCGGGCGGGGGCGCTGCTGGTCATCTACCCGGAGGGCGCCATCGGCGCGCCGGGGCCCCTGGCGCCGCTGTGGCCCGGCGCGAGCTACCTCGCCGCGCGCAGCGGCCGGCCGCTGGTGCCCGTCGCGGTGCGCGTGGCCCTGCGGGGTTCGCAGCGGCCGGAGGCCTACCTGCGCGTGGGGGAGGCGATCCCGGCGGCCGATCCCGACGCCGCCGCGACGCTGGCCGAGGCCCTGGCGGCGTCGCTGGCGCGGCTGGACGCCGAGCTGCGGAGCGCGGATCCCGAGGGTGTCCCGCCGGGGTACGCGCGCTGGCTGCGCGGGGCGGCTTCCACCGACCGGCGTACGGCCTGGGCCGTGCGGTGGTGGGGGCGCCCGGATCGCGACGAGGCGTAGGAATGGCGAGTGCCGCGTGGTGGGTCGCGGTGGTGTTCCTGGCGCTGCAGGGGGCGGTGCTGGTGCCCAACCTGTGGGGCTTCCGCCCGCTGCGTCGGCTAGATGAACGCGCCCGCGACGCACGGCGACCGAGCGTGTCGCTGTTGATCCCGGCTCGCGACGAGGCGCGCACGCTGCCGACAACCCTGCCGGGCTGGCTGGCGCAGGGGGCCGATGAGGTGCTGGTGCTCGACGACGACTCGAGCGACGGCACGGCCGCGCTGCTGGCGCTGGCGGAGGCGCGGAACCCGCCATTGCGCGTGCTGCGCGGTCGGCCGCCGCCCCGCGGCTGGAACGGCAAGAACTGGGCCTGCGCCCAGCTCGCCGGGGAGGCGCGCGGCGACGTGTTGGTGTTCACCGACGCGGACGTGTGCTGGCAAGCGGGCGCGCTCGACGCCGTGCTGGCCGACCTGCACGCCTCCGGTGCCGGGCTGATGAGCGTGTGGCCGCGCCAGCGGCTGGTGTCGCTCACGGAGCGCGTGGCGGTTCCGCAGGTGGACATGGTGCTGCTCGCGGGGCTTCCGCTTGCCCTGGTCGGGCGCACGCCCAGCCCGTTGCTCGCGGCCGCCAACGGCCAGCTCATGGCGTGGCGGCGCGAGGCCTACGCCCTCGTCGACGGGCACCGTGCGGTGCGCGGCGAGGTGCTGGAGGACGTGCGCCTGGCGCAGCGCGCCAAGGCCGCGGGCGTCCGTCTGCTGCTGCGGCTCGGCGGTGACCTGGTGCAGACCCGCATGTACCAGGGTGGCGACGAGGTGGTCGAGGGCTTCGCCAAGAACGTCCTGGCCGCGGCCGGTGGCCTGCGCTGGGCGCTGGTGGCGCTGGTGGCCCTCAACCTGCTGGCGCACACCCTGGCGTGGCCGCTGGCCGCGTGGCAGCCGCGATGGCTGCTGCCTGCGGCGGGCTCCCTGGGGCTGCGGGTAGCGGTCGAGTTGCGCGTGGGCCGCCCGTGGACCGGAGCGCTGCTGCAGCCGTTGGCGCCTCTGGTGCTGATGCGGATCGCGGCCCGCGCCCTCCGGGGCGGGCCGGGCTACGCCTGGAAGGGGCGGCGCTACCCGTGAGCCGCGAGGTGGCGGTGCTCGGGGGCGGGCTCGCCGGCCTCAGCGCGGCGTTGCGGCTGGCGGGCGATGGCGCGCGCGTGACGCTCTACGAGCGTGCGGCGGTCCTCGGCGGCAAGGCGGGCGAGCTGCGCGCCGGCGGTTTCCGATTCGACACCGGCCCGAGCGTCGTGACGCTGCCGGAGGTCGTGCTGGGCGCGCTGCGGGAGGCGGGGGCGGCGCCGCTTCCGCGCTTCTCGGCGCTCGACCCGCTGTGCCACTACCGGCTGCCGTCGGGGCGCGGCTGGGACGTCTACGCCGACGCCGAGCGCACCGCGGCCGGCCTGCCGCCCGGGCAACGTCCGGTCTACCGCCGACTGCTGGAGGAGGCTCGCAGGCTCTATCGGGCCGCCGCCCCCACCTTCGTCTTCGGACCGGCGCCGGGCCCGGGGGCGCTGCTGCGCTACGCGCTGCGGCACGGGGCGGCCGCCCACCCCGGCCGCTCGCTTCCGCAACTGCTCCGCCGGAGCGGGGCCGAGGCCGACCTGGAGGCGTTCTTCCTGCGCTTCGCGACCTACGTGGGAGCCGATCCCTACCGCGCCGCCGCCGTGCTCCACAACGTCGCCTGGGTGGAGCTCGGCCTCGGGGTGGTGCACCCGCACGGCGGCGTGCGCGCCGTCGTCACCGCCTTCGCGCGCGCCCTCGCCGGGGCCGGCGTGCGCGTGCGCCTGGGGGTGCGTGCCACCGGGCTCGAGCTGCACGGCGACCGAGTGAGGGCGGTGCACAGCACCGCGGGCAGGCAACGCGTCGACGGCGTGGTGTCGGCCCTGGACGTGGTGCACAGCCATGCGCTGGTGGGGCGGTACCACGCCTCCGTCGGCCGGGAGGCCAGCCTCTCGGGGGTCGTGCTGCTGCTTGGCGTGGAGGGTCGATCGCCGGGTGCGCAGCACCAGGTGCTGTTCTCGCCGGACTACCCTGGTGAGTTCGCCGCGCTCCGCGCCGGGCGCCTGGCCGAGGATCCGACCCTCTACCTCAACGTCAGCGCGCGCACCGACCCGGCCGATGCCCCGGAGGGCTGCGAGAACTGGTTCGTGATGGCCAACGCCCCGGCGCTTCCCGCCCGGCCCCGGGCGCACACCGACCCGCTGGCGGGCGTCTGGCCCCGGCCGTCGCTCCCGGCGCCGGGCGGCCCACCGCCCCTGCGCACCGTGGACGGCGAAGAACCGACCGCCAGCGAGCACGCCTACGCCCTCCACATGCTGGCCACGCTGGCCGCGCGAGGAGCGCTGCACCCGGAGGCCGTGCGTTTCTGGCGGCTGCTCGGGCCGCGCCAGCTCGCCCGCAGCGGCCACCGCGGCGCGATCTACGGTGCCGCGCCGTTGGGTCTTCGGGGTGCGTTGCGGCCCCCGGCCTCCGTGTCCGGCGTCCGCAACCTCGTGCTGGCCGGCGGCACCGTGCACCCGGGCGGGGGCATCCCCCTGGTGGTGTTGTCCGGCCGCCGCGCGGCGCGGCGCCTGCTGGCGGCGCTGGCGTGAGGGCGCCGACGGCGTCGACGGCCGGGGGCGCGCGGCGCAGCGGGCGCCGCCCACTGCGTGCCCGGCTCCGCGCCGCCCCGCGCTAGCGCTGTTCCCCCTCCGCCGGCACGGCGCCACCCCCGTCGGCCGTGGGCTCCGCCCCGGGGCGGTCGCGAGGGCCGCGCCGCTGCGCGGCCGCGTCGCCCTCCCCCTCCGGCCCGCCTGCGTCGGCCCAGCGCGGGGCACCCGGCCAGCGTTCGACGACCAGCGACTGAGTGGGGAAGGCGAAGGCGATGCCGCGCTCGTCGAAGGCGTGGAACAACGCCAGGTTGATGGTCTGTTGGATGTCCATGTAGCGGTTGTAGTCGCTCGTCAGCACGTAGTACACCGTCTCGAAGTCGAGCGAGTAGGCGCCGAAGGCCTTGAAATGGCTACGGTCGAATCGCACGTCCTGTTGCGCCTCAACGATCTCCCGCACCACGGCGGGGATCTCCTCGAGTGCCGGGCGAGGCGTGTCGTAGGTGACCCCGAAGGGGAACACCACGCGGCGCTCCTCCATGCGCTTGTAGTTGCGGATGCGTGAGGTGAGCAGGTCGTTGTTGGGGAACACCAGCTGCTCGCCGGAGAGGCTGCGGACGCGGGTGGTGCGCAGTCCCACGTGCTCCACGCTGCCCATGTGGTCGCCCACGATGATGAAGTCGCCGATCTCGAAGGGCTTGTCGAAGACGATCGAGAGCGACGCGAACAGGTCCCCGAGCAGGTTCTGCAGGGCCAGGGCGACCGCCAGCGAGGTGATGCCGAGCCCGGCCACGAGCGTGGTGACGTGCACGCCGAGGTTCTCCAGGCCGAGCAAAAGCACCAGGCTGAACAGCACCAGGCGCCCGACGAAGCCGAGGGCCGCGGCCGTGGTCCGCCGGCCGCTGTCGAGCTCCACGTTGGTGCGGTAGCGCTCGAGCACGGTGACGAGCGCGCGATTGCCCCACAGCGCCACCTGCACCAGCATCACCAGCACGAAGCCGGGGCCGACCAGCGTCCGTGCTTGCTCGGGGAGCGCCAGGATCGCCGAACCGGCGTACACGCCGGCGACCAGGAAGCTCAGCGAGTGGGTCTCGGCGAGCACGTCCACGATGACGTCGTCGAACGAGAAGCGGGTGCGGTGGGCGAAGGCGCGCAGGCGCCGACGGGTCAGCCGCCGGGCCAGTCGCAGCCCGAGGGTGACGAGCGCGGCGACGGCCAGCGCGGACAACCACCGTAGGGGCGTGTTGCCGAGGAGGGTCGCTTGGGTGAGGAAGGACAGGTCCATGGTGCCTCCGGGGCTCGGGGGGCGCGGCGGGCGTACGTGTCGCCGGACCAGTGTACTCGCATCCCCCCTGCCCGGCTCACGGGGTCGCCCGACTCCGTGGGCAGCGGCCGGCGCGGGACCGCTGCCGCGGGCCGGCGCTACGATGGGGCGATGAAGATCTACACGCGAAGCGGAGACGGCGGGGACACGGGCCTGTTCGGCGGCGGGCGGGTCCGCAAGGACGCCCTGCGGGTCGTGGCCTACGGCAGCGTCGACGAGGCCAACGCCGCCATCGGGTGGGCGCGCGCGCACCTCCCTCCCGGCCTCAGCGACGTCGACGACGTGCTCGCCGCGGCACAGAACCGGCTGTTCGATGTCGGCGCGGATCTGTCGGCCCCGGAGGGGGTGCCCGCGCGCACCCACCTGGATCCGCCAGGGCTCGACGACGTCGCCGCGCTGGAGGCGGCCATCGACCGGTTCGAGGGGGAGTTGCCGCCCCTGAGCACCTTCGTGCTGCCCGCCGGAGCGCCGTCCGCCGCGGCGCTGCAGCTCGCGCGGGCCGTGGTGCGGCGGGCCGAGCGCGAGACCGTGGCGCTGTCGGCGCGGGAGCCGTTGAACCCGGTGCTGCTGCCCTACCTCAACCGCTTGTCGGACCTGCTGTTCGTACTGGCGCGCGTGGTCAACCTGCGTGCCGGCGTTGGGGACGTGCCCTGGGCGCCCCGCGGCCGATGAGCGATTCGACGGAGTCGAGCCGCTCGCGCTCCAGTGCGTCGAGCAGCGTGCGGGCGATCCTCGGCAGCACGGCGGGTCCCTGGTAGATGAAGGCGCTGTAGAGCTGCACCAGGCTGGCACCGGCCTCCAGCCGCTGCAGCACGTCGAGCCCGTCCCACACCCCGCCTACGGAGATCAACGGCAGGTCGCTGGCGGCGTGCAGCAGGCGAAGGACCTCGAGCGACCGCTGCCGTAGCGGTCGACCGGAGAGCCCCCCGCTCTCGCCGGCGCGGGGCGAGCGCAGCACACCGCGCGCGAGGCTGGTGTTGGTGGCGATGAGGCCATCGACGGCGTGATGCTCGGCCACCGCCGCGACCTCGCGAAGCGCTGCGTCGCTCAGGTCCGGGGAGATCTTGAGCAGCACGGGGCGGGCGCCGAGCTCGGAGCGCAGCGCCATGACGCGCGCCAGCAGCGCCTCGAGGGGCGCGCGCTGCTGCAGCGAACGCAACCCAGGGGTATTGGGTGACGATACGTTGAGGACGACGAAGTCCGACACCGGCCACACGGCCCGCAGCGCCGCCTGGTAGTCCTCGCCCGCCTGCGACGCCGGCACCACTCGCGACTTGCCCACGTTGACGCCCAGTGGGACTCCGGCGGGGCGGTCCGCGCCCAGGCGCACCAGGCGCTCCGCCATGGCGGCCGCCCCTCGGTTGTTGAAGCCCATGCGGTTGATCAGCGCCTCGTCCTCGATCAGGCGGAACAGCCTGGGGCGCGGATTTCCGGGCTGAGCGTGGGCCGTGACGCTGCCCAGCTCGAGGTGGCCGAAGCCCAGCGCGGCGAGCGCCGGCACGGCCTCGGCGTCCTTGTCCAGCCCGGCCGCCAGCCCCACGGGGGATCGGAAGCGGAGTCCGAAGCGGGTGACGGCCAGGCGCGGATCGCTCACGGCGTAGGCGCGCGCCAGTGCGCCGCGCGCCAGTGCGCTGGCGCCGGCGAGGCCCAGGCCGCGCAACACCAGGTCGTGGGCGCGCTCGGGTCGCAGGCGGAACAACAGAGGCCGGACGATCGGGTACACGAGGGTACTCTACCGCCGGGTGGGCGGGTCCCGGAGCGTCAGCGCCGGGGCGGCTGGCTCGGGCGGACCTCGATCCTGCTGGGCAGGGTGCGTTGGGGCGTGCGGAGGAGGTACAGCACCATCTCGCCGATGTCCTCGGGCTGGATCTTCCAGGCGTCCTCCGGCCCGGGCGTGTGATCGTTGAAGTAGCTCGCGACGGAGCCCGGCATGATGGTCGATACCCTGATGCCGTGAGGCCGAAGGTCGAGCATGGCGGCCTGGGAGAGGCCCAGCAGCCCGAACTTGCTGGCGTTGTAGGCGGCTCCGCCCGCGAAGAAGTTGGTGCCTGCCAGGCTCCCGATGGTGATGATGGTGCCCTTGCTGCGCGTCAGCGCCGGCACCGAGGCCTTGATGGTGTGGAAGGCGCCGCTGAGGTTGGTGTCGATCACGGCCCGCCAGTCGTCGAGGTGGAGCGCATCGACGGCGCCGAAGTGACCCACGCCGGCGTTGGCCACCACGGCGTCGAGGCCGTCGAAGGTGTCCAGCGTGCGCTCCACGGCGCTCTTGACCTGCTCGAAGTCGCGCACGTCGCAGGCCAGACCCAGGGCGCGACCGGGGCCCGCCTCGCCCAGGCGGCTCGCGGCGCCCTCGACCTCGTCCTGATGGCGCGCGGTGAGGCTCACATTCATGCCCGCGCCCACCAGGGCGCGGGCGATGGCGAGGCCGATGCCCTTGCTCCCGCCGGTGACCAGGGCCGTCTTTCCTCGTAACGGATCGGTGGTGCTCATGGCTGCGAGGGTAGCACGGGCCAAGGCCGTGCAGGACGTTTCTGCGACGCGGCGGCCGGAGTCCGGTGGCGGGGCCGGCGCCCGTTCGGGGGCCCCGGATGGTCCGCGCCCCACCCTGGTAGAATCGGCGTCGCATGCGGCGCCTCACCCTCATCCGCCACGCCCTGACGCAGTGGAACGTCGACGGTCGCTTCCAGGGGCACAGCGACCTCGCGCTGTCGCCCGAGGGGGAGCGGCAGGCGCGCCATCTCGCCCGCTACGTGCGGGGGCTGGAGGCTGACGCGATGGTCTGCGCCAGCCCTTTGCGCCGCGCGCGGCAGACCGCCGAGCTGGCCTTTCCAGGCCGTGACGTGCACCTCGACGCGCGCCTGATGGAGCTGGACTTCGGTGAGTTCGAGGGTTCCACACAGGCGCAGAACGCCGGCCACCCGCGATGGGCGTGGTGGTTCGAGGATCCCTTCGAGCGGGCGGCGCCGGGCGGCGAGTCCTACCGGCAGCTCCGCGACCGCGCGGTCGATTGGATGCACGGGGTGTCGGGTGCCGAGCACGTCGTCGCCGTCACCCACTCCGGCACCATCCAGATGCTCCTGGCGGACGTGCTCGGCGTGGAGCGACCGCGCTGGCGCAAACGCATCTACCTGCGGCACACGGGCGTCAGCCGCGTGCTGTTCCGCGACGGCGAGATCCTGATCGAGCGCGTGAACGATACCTGCCACCTCACGCGCGAGGGCGCCGACCCCTTCCTCGACTGAGCGCGGCCGTGAGCGGCCGCCGGCTCGAGCCGCCGAGGCCCCCCAGGGCCCGCCGGCGCCGCTTGCGCGCGTCGTGGTGGCGCAGGGCGCCGATGGTAGACTCGCGCCGTGGACGAGCCGCAGGGCTTCACGGTGGATCAACCGCAGTTCCAGGGCAGCCTCGCCGAGCTGGCCCAGGCGCTGCGCGCGCGCGCCCTCGAGCCCGCCGACATCGACCTCTACCAGCTCGTCCGCGCCTACCTGCGCTACTTCGAGCCGCTCGCCGAGCGTGACCTCGAGCTCGCGACCGAGGCGCTGCCGCGCGTGGCCCAGGTCATCGAGCTCAAGGTCCGGCTGCTGTTGCCGCGCCCGCCGCGTGAGGGCGACGGCGAGGCGGAGCACGACGCGGTCGAGGAGGCGCTGTCCGCCGTGGTGCTGCTCGAGGAGCTGGAGGACGCCATCGCCTTCCTCCGCCGCCGCCGCGAGGAGCGCCGCCTGGTGCTGCCCGCGCGGGCGCCGCGGCCGGACTACCCGCGCCCGGAGCGCCCCGTGCGGGCGGGGCCGGGCGACCTCGCGCGCATGGCCGGGCGCTACCGCCTCGGCAGCTATTTCGAGTTGGCGGTCGAGCGCCTCACGCTCGCCGGGGCCATGCGTCGCGTGATGGCCGGGCTCGGGCGCGTCGCGCGCGGCTGGTTGTTCGAGATCGCCGGGGCGGAAGACTGGGCGAGTCGCACGGTGAGCTTCGGTGCGCTCCTGGAGCTGGTCCGGCAGGGGCGCGTACGCGCCCACCAGGACCGCCCCTTCGGGCCCATCCTGGTCGAGCGCGGGGCGCGCGCCGACGCCCCCGGCGACGGCTCCGACGAGGACCACGCGCGGACGGCGGTGCGCGCGGCGCGCGCGGCCGCGGCGAGCGCCGAGGGCCTCGCCGCCGCCGCGGCCGGCGACGGGTAGCCGCCTGCCGCGGGGCTCAGGCCGTCGCCTTGGCCTCGCGCTTACGCAGATGGGGGTCGAGGACGCGCTTGCGCAACCGGATGGCCTTGGGCGTGACCTCGAGCAGCTCGTCGTCGGCGATGTACTCCAGCGCCTCCTCCAGGGTGAGGATGCGGGGTGGGATGAGCAGCAGGTTGTCGTCGCTGCCAGACGCCCGCACGTTGGTGAGCTTCTTGTTCTTGCACACGTTGATGTTGAGGTCGCCCTGGCGGCTGTGGGCGCCAACGATCATGCCCACGTAGACCTCGGTGCCGGGGGTGATGAAGAAATCCCCACGGTCGGAGAGCTTGTAGATGCTGTAGGCGAAGGCCTCGCCGGGCTCCATCGACACCAGCGAGCCGTGGCCGCGCGTGACGACCTCGCCGGCGAAGGGCTCGTAGCCGTCGAACACGTGGCTGAGGACGCCCTCCCCCTGGGTCATCGACAGGAAGATGGTGCGGAATCCGAACAGCCCGCGGCTCGGCACGCGGAACTCCAGCCGTGCGCGCGTCTCCCCCTGCTCGATGTGCTGCAGGGCGCCGCGGCGCGACGACAGGCCCTCCATCACCGCTCCCATGGCGCCGGTCGGGACGTCTGCGACGACGCGCTCGAAGGGCTCGAGCACGCCCTGCTCGCCGTCGTGGAGGATGACCTCGGGGCGCGACACGCTGAACTCGTAGCCCTCGCGTCGCATGTTCTCGATGAGGATGCTGAGGTGCAGCTCGCCGCGGCCCGACACGCGGTAGCGCTCGCTGCCGAGTGCCTCCACGCGCAGGGCCACGTTGGTGAGGAGCTCGCGCTCGAGCCGGTCGGCGAGGTGCCGGCTGGTCACGTAGGTCCCCTCGCGCCCCGCGAAGGGGCTGGTGTTGGGGCTGAAGGTGACGCTGACGGTGGGCTCGTCGACGGGCACGTTGGGCAGCGACACCACGGCATCGGGGTGGCACAGCGTCTCCCCGATCATGACGTCGTCGACGCCGGAGAGGGCCACGATGTCGCCCGTCTCCGCCTCCTCGCACTCGCTGCGCGCCAGCCCCAGGTGGGTGAAGACCTTGGTCACGCGCGCCCGTCGCTCGCCGCCGTCGGGCAACGCCCTCACGATGGCGTCGCCGGTGCGGATGCGCCCCTGCAGCACCCGGCCCACCGCCAGGCGCCCGAGGTAGTCGGAGTAGTCGAGGTTGGCGACCTGCAACTGGAAAGGCGCCTCGGGGTCGCCCTTGGCGGCGGGGACCTTGTCGTGGATGGTCTCGAACAGCGCCAACAGGTCGGCGGCCGGCGCTTCGCGCTCGCGCCACGCGCGCCCCTCGCGGGCGACGGCGTGGAGGATGGGGAAGTCGAGCTGGTCGTCGTCGGCGCCGAGCTCCACCATGAGGTCGAAGGTGAGCGTCGCCACCTCGTCGGCGCGCGCGTCTCGGCGGTCGACCTTGTTGATCACCACGATGGGGCGCAGGCCGCGGGCGAGCGCCTTGCGGAGCACGAAGCGGGTCTGGGGCATGGGCCCCTCCGCGGCGTCCACCAGCAGCAGCACGCCGTCGACCATGGTGAGCGCGCGCTCCACCTCGCCGCCGAAGTCGGCGTGCCCGGGTGTGTCGACGATGTTGATCTTGTCGCCGTGCCACAGGACCGCCGTGTTCTTCGCCAGGATCGTGATGCCGCGTTCGCGCTCGAGGGCGTTGCTGTCCATCACCCGCTCCTCGACCTGCTGGTTGATGCGGAACACGTTCGACTGACGCAGCATGCCGTCCACCAGCGTGGTCTTGCCGTGGTCGACGTGGGCGATGATGGCGATGTTTCGGTAGGTCATGGGAACTCCGGGCACCGAGCTCGGCCCCGGTCGGGGGCGGGCGCCCAACGCGGCAGTATAGCGGACGGCGTGCCGCGCGGGCCGTGCCGCGCGACGGGCTCACGGCGAACGCGGCGGGCCCGGGGGCCCGCCGCGTTCGGAGTTCTGGGGCGCGTGCGCGCCCGGCTGCGATCGGCGATCAGAGGGCGGGGGCGCCGCCACCGATCTCGCCGCAGGACACCACGGTGCCGATCTGGTCGGGCGCGAGGTGCACGTAGAGCGCATGGTTGCCCGTGAGGATGGCCTCGAGGGGGACGTCCACCAGGCCGGAGCTGATCCCGCTGGTGCCGTCGACGTTGCTCAGCGGCACGACGACCTCGCCCATGGCGGAGCAGTCACCCGCGTGGAAGTGGGCCGGGTGGTCGCCGCCGGCCGGAGTGCCGGTGAGGTTGATGGTGACCATGGTCTGCTCGCCCATGCGGTCGAGGGTGAGCGTGCCGCTGACGCCGCTGTCGTTGACGGCCGCCACGGGGTAGGTGATCGACTGCGTGCTCGCCGCGCTGATGCTCGGCGGGAGCAGGACGGTGTCGATGACGTGGATCACGCCGTTGGACGCCTCGATGTCGGTGGCCGTGACGTTCGCGTCGTTGACCATCACGCCCATGTCGGAAACGCTCACGGTGACGGCTTCACCCTCTACGGTGACGGCGGAGCGCAGGCCCACGACGTCGGCGGCCATGACCTTGCCGGCCACGACGTGGTAGGTGAGGATCGACGTCAGCAGTTCCTTGTCGGCCAGGATGGCGTCGAGTTGGTCCGCGGGGATCTTGGCGAAGGCGTCGTTGGTGGGTGCGAAGACGGTGAAGGGGCCTTCGCTGCTGAGGGTGTCCACCAGGCCGGCCTCGGTCACGGCACTCACCAGCGTGCTGAACGCGGGGTTGCCGGCGGCGACGTCGACGATGGTTTGGGCGAAAGCTGCCGGTGCGGCCAGCATCGCTGCGAGGGCGAGGGTCTTCAGGATCGTTCTCATGGGTTCTCCTCCAAGAGGGTGGCGTCGGGCTCGTGGCCCGCGTGATCGTCCCCCGCGGTGGGCAGGGTGGCGAGGGGGCGTGTGCGCTCCCACCGAGGGATGTACGAACCATATACGAACCTGGTACACCGAAACCGGATGCCAGGCTACAAACGGGCGTACATCCCTTTCGGAACGAGAGCATGCGTGTTCAAGGTTGGCGCGACCGCCCCCTCCCCACGGCCATCCCGACCCACGTACACCCGCCCGGACGCCCCCCGCGTGCGGCCTGGCCGACATGCGCGTCGTGCCGCCCCTGCTAGGTTCTTCTCCATGCACGGCCACGGGCGAGCCGCGGCTCGCCCCAACGCCTTGCCGGGCGGAGGGCAGGATGGACAGCACGACGTCGACGCTCACGATGTACACCACGCGTTGGTGCGGGGATTGCCAGCGCGCCAAGAATTTCCTGGAGAAGTTCCGCATCCCGTTCGTCGAGATCAACATCGACGAGGACCACGAGGCCGCCGATTACGTGCAACGCGTCAACGACGGCCGGCGCAGCGTGCCCACGCTGGTCGTCGGGGGTCGGGCCACCAGCCTCTCCGGCTTCACGCGCGAGAAGTTCGACGCCTTCCTCGAGCAGCACGATCTGAGGGACGCCTGAGCGCGGCCGGCCCGGATGCGCGTGGTAGCCTTCTGGTCATGGCGTCCGCGGGCCGTGCCCAGGCCGACAAGGCCATCGAGGTCCAGGCGATGTTCGCGTCGATCGCGCGGCGCTACGACCTCCTGAACAGCATCCTCAGCCTCGGCATCGACCGGCGCTGGCGTCACCAGGCCGCCGCGGCGGCGGTCGCCCACGGCCCGCATCGCGTGCTGGACGTCGCCACCGGTACGGGCGACCTGGCCTTCACCGTCGAGGCGCTGGCGCCGGAGGCGGACATCGTGGGCGTCGACTTCGTCGAGCCCATGCTGGACCTCGCCCGGCACAAGGGGGCGCGCAGGCGCACGGGCGTGCGCTTCGAGCAGGGCGACGGCACGGCGCTGCGCTACGCTGACTCCTCCTTCGACGCCGTCACCATCGCCTACGGGCTGCGCAACTTCGCCGACCTCGACGCCGGCCTGCGGGAGTTCCGCCGGGTGTTGCGCCCGGGTGGCCGGCTCGTCGTGCTCGAGTTCCCGCCGCCGCCCGGTGGGTTCTTCGGAGCGCTGTTCCGGCTCTACTTCCTGCGCATCGTGCCGCTGCTCGGTGGCCTGGTGTCCGGCCGGAGGAGCGCCTACCGCTACCTCCCCGACTCGGTGATGGCATTCCCGCCTCCCGCGGCCCTGGCCGAGCGCTTGCGCTCGGCGGGGTTCGACGACGTCCACTTCCACACGCAGACGTGCGGCGTCTCGGCGCTGCACGTCGGAGAGGTCCCCGCTTGAACACCGTGCTTCACGTGCCCCTGGGCTTCGAACTGAACACCGACGCGTCGCTCGTCGACCCGGACTGGGAGGATTTCGCAGACCGGCACGACCGTCGCTTCGGTCTCGCCATCTCCCACTTCAAGAGCCTGGTCAAGGGGCGGGCCTACGACAATCAGGTCATGCGCCTGCGGGTGGGTCGCGACGGATTCTACGCCCAGGCCCGCAACTTCCCGGCGGCCTTCTTCGGAGACACGCGCGCGCCCGAGACCCACGCCGTTGGCGAGGCGGAGGCCCACGCCGCCGTGTGGGAGGCGGTGGCCCACTACCGGGCCGGCGAGGCGCAGTCGCTGACCTGCGTGTACAGCGGAGACGACCCCCCGGACGTGTTCTTCGGCTACCGCATGGCGAAGGACCGGCGCTACGAGCTCGGCGGCCTGCGCACCGCGCTGCCGCTACACATGCGGGTGTTGGTGGATGCGGAGGACGAGAGCGATCTGGTGGGCGCCCCCCGAGGTGTCCTGATCTACCAACGCACCAAGTCCGGACAGCACCTGCTGGTGCGGGCCGCGGGCCGGCGGCAGCCGATCCTGCCCGGGGTCGATCAGGGCGACTGAGCGCGCCGTGCCGGCGCGCATCGGACCCGGGCACCGGTACGACGTCGTCGTGATCGGGGCCGGCATCGCGGGCTCGGAGGCGGCATTCGCCTGCGCGCGCGGCGGCCTGGACGTCCTGCTCGTCACCACGAGCCTCGACACCGTCTACAACACCGTGGGGGATCGCGTCCGGCTCGAGCCCCCGACCGGAACGCTCATGGAGAGGCTGGTGCGGGGCGGCGTCGGAGCGGACGGCCGGATCGCCTCCTGGGAGCTACACCGGGCCGCGAAGGCCGCGCTGGAGGCGCTACCCTCCCTGCACCTGCTGCAGTCCAACGTCGATGGTCTGCTGCTGGCGGGTGACGACAGCGTGTGTGGCGTGCGTACCTGGGAGGGCGTCGATCGCCTGGGAGCCTGCGTCGCGCTGTGCGCCGGGAGCTTCCTGCGTGCGCGCCTCACCGTCGGCGCGCTGACCGAGGCGGCCGGCCGGCTCAGCGAGATGGCCTACGACGAGCTCTACCTCGATCTCGAGCGGCGCGGCCTGCGGTTCCGTGAGGAGGTCCTCGACGCCGATCCGCAGGGCGGGGCGCTACCGTACCGCGTGGCCTGCCGGGTGCTGGGCGATCGCACGCTGGACGACGACGGCGGCGTCCGCGGCCTGCCGGGATTGACGGCGGCGGGCGTGTGCGCCCGGGGGTCCCAGACCTTCGAGGCGTCGGCAGCGGACGGCGCACGCCTCGCCCGGGCGCTGCTCGCGCGCGGCCGCGCCTAGGCAGGCTCGGCGCGGGGCTCAGTAGCGGGCCGTGTCGTTGTACGGCTGGCGGTACGCGTCTATCTTGTGGAGCTCCTCGTTGGTGGCCCAGGCCACGCGGGCGCCGTCGGGCGTCGAGGCGACCACGCGGAACTCGTACGGCGGCCGCGGGCTGATCAGGGTGACGACGTAACGGCGCCCCCGGTAGAGCACTTCCTCGCCCATGGTGAAGCTCGGCATGACGCCAGCCTACCCCCTGCGCCGCGCGCAGTGGTAGGGGCCAGACGTCCTGCGGCTTACGTGCGTGCCGATTCCGGCGCCCGGGTTACCGCGTCGGCATCGGCCGTGTCCAGGAACAGCGGCGACGTCGGTGCGGGGAACAGGCCACGGGCCGCGCCCTGCTCGAGCAGGGCGCGGGCGGCCTCGCGTCCGGCGGCGCCCACGTCCATGGAGTAGCGGTTGACGTACAGGGCGATGTGTCGCTGCCGTACGTCGGGGTCCATCTCCTGCGCATGCGTCGCCACGTACGCCTCGGTGGCGGAGGGATTCTCCCAGGCGTACGCGAGGCTGGCGCGAACCAGCGCGTGCAGCCGCCCGAGCAGCTCCGGCCCCAGGCTCCGCCGCGCCACGATCCCCCCGAGCGGGACCAGGCGGCCGCTGCTCCGCTCCCACCAGGAGCCCAGGTCGAGGTAGCAACGCAGGCCGTGGTCGGGGTAGGTGAAGCGGCTCTCGTGGATGATGAGGCCCGCGTCGACGTCGCCCCTGGCCACGGCCGGCATGATGCGGTCGTAGCGCATCGGCACGAGCTCTACGTCTTCGGGCTGCGACAACCGCAGGAGCAGCACCGCGGTGGTGTGGCCGCCGGGCACCGCGATCCGCCGGCCGCGCAGGTCGTCGAGGGGCTCGCGCGTCACGATCAGTGGGCCCACGCCCTCGCCCAGCGCGCCCCCCGCGGGCAGCATGACGTAGCGGTCGGCGAAGGTCCCGTAGGCGTGGTAACTCACCTTGGCGACGTCCAGAGCGCCGTCGGCGACGGCGCGGTTGAGGGCCTCGACATCGTCGAGGCGGATGTCGAAAGCGGGCTCGCCGTCGCCCACCAGCCCGTGCGCCAGGGCGTAGAAGATGAAGGTGTCGTTGGGGCAGGGGGAGTAGCCCAGGCTGAGCCTCATGCCGGCTCCCCGTCCACGATCCGGCGCCGGTGCTCGATCTTGATGCAGCGGTCCTGCACCACCTGGATGCCGGCCGCCCGCAGCCGACGGGCCGCCTCCTCGTTGCGGATGCCGAGCTGCAGCCACACGGCCCGCGGTTGCGGGTCCATGGCGAGCACCTCGTCCACGTGGGCCGGGACGTCCTCGGAGCGGCGGAACACATCGACCACGTCGACCGCCTCACGCAGCTCGGAGAGGGCGCCGCGCACGCGGCCGCCGAACAGCTCCTCGCCGCGGTGGCGCGGGTTGATCGGCACCACCTCGATGCCGTGCTCGTGCAGGTAGCGCCCCACACGGTGGGCGGCGCGCTCGGGGTTGGGGCTGGCGCCCAACATGGCTACGCGTCGGGTGCCGCGCAGCAAGCGGGTGATGTCCTCGTCTTCCGTGGTCGGGGGGGTCGCGGGGTCCATGCCTCCGAGGATAGCGCGCGCCGCGGGCCCGCCTCGGTCGCCTGGCGGCGGCTAGCGAGGCCGCGTTTGCTCCGCCGCCGACGCGTCGTCGCGCGTTGAAGGCAGCGGCTTCATCTGCTAGACTTGTACGCCGTGCGCGATGAGGGGGCAGGCTCTGCCGCGCCCTAGCGCACCGGCTTCTTGGAGGTGAAGTCCATAGCGAGAGACATGAAGGTCAACGAGCAGATCCGCGTGAGGCAGGTGCGCCTCATCACGGAGACCGGCGAGCAGGTGGGCATCGTGGATACCCGCGACGCTATGCGCCGTGCGCGTGACGCGGACATGGATCTTGTGCTCGTGGGCGAGAGCGCCCAACCGCCCGTGGCCCGGCTGATGGATTACGGCAAGTACCGGTTCGAGATGCAGCAGCAGGCCAAGGAGGCGCGCAAGCGCTCACGTCAGCAGGAGATGAAGTCGATCAAGTTCCGTGTCAAGATCGACGACCACGACTACGAGACCAAGGTCAACCACATTCGGCGGTTCCTCAAGGGCGGACACAAGGTCAAGGTGACCATCATGTTCCGCGGCCGCGAACGCACGCATCCCGAGCTGGGGCAGGAGATCCTCAACCGGGTGGCGGGCGACGTGACCGAACTCGCGGCGGTGGACTCAGCACCCATCATCGCGGGCATGGACATGAACATGATCCTTCGCCCCCACGTCGCCGCCGAGGCTTGACCGCCGAGCCTTCGGTTCTCTCGATGCCGGGCTTCCCACCCCCGGGAATCCCACCCCAAGCACGCCGCGAGGTCGCGGCAAGGAGACGACCAGCATGCCGAAACTCAAGACCCACAAGGGCACCAAAGCCCGTGTCAAGATCACTGGGCGAGGTAAGGTCACGGCCATGCGCTCCGGCAAACGCCACCTGAACTTCAAGAAGTCCGGGAAGCGCATCCGCCAGGGCCGCACCGACCTGCTCCTCGCCAAGCCGGAAGCGGAGCGCGTCAAGGCGCTGCTCCCGTACGAGTGAGGCGGTAGAGCATGCCACGCGCCAAGACCGGTATCGTCCGTCGCCGCCGGCACAAGAAGCTGCTCAAGCGCGCCAAGGGCTACTGGGGCCTGCGCTCGAAGAGCTTCCGCGTCGCGCAGCAGACCCTGCTCAACGCCGCGGACTACAGCTACCGCGACCGTCGCGACAAGAAGACCGTGTTCCGCCGCCTGTGGATCGCCCGCATCAACGCGGCGGCCCGGGCGGAGGGGATGAGCTACTCGCGCTTCGTCAACGGCCTGCGCATGGCCGGGGTCACGCTCGATCGCAAGGTCCTCGCCGACCTCGCCGTGCGTCAGCCCGAGGCCTTCCGTAGCCTTGTGCAGAAGGCGCGCGACGCGGCCTGAGCCCGGGCGCGCCCCACCTATGTGGCCGCGGCCCGTCCCGGAAGGGGCGGGCCGCTCGCATGCCCGCCCGAGGCGCTCCGCGCCATGGCCGGAGGATGCGCCCGGGCGGCGGCGCGTTGGCCGGCGCCGGGCCGCGGCGGCGGTAGAATGTCGCCGTGTCCGTCAAGCCGAGCGTGCGAGAGCGAAAGAAGGCCGACCGCCGCCGCTGCATCTTCGAGGCGGCCATGGGCCTGTTCGAGGCGCACGGATTCCAGGCCACGACCTTCAGCGAGATCGCCCGAGCCGCGCGGGTCTCCCGCGGCACCGTGTTCAACTACTTCCCCTACAAGGAGGCGTTGCTGGTGGCCTACTTCGGGGAGCAGCTCGACCTGCTGAGGCGGTCGCTGGCGCGCGACGGCGCGGCCGCGGACCCGCTGGCGGAGCTGTACGAACTGTTCGAGGCGCTGGCGCACTTCCTCGACGGACACCGCGAGCTGGTGCTGCCGCTGAGCTACGAGCTGCTGAACCCGGATCCGGACCGCTCGCGGGCCGCCTTCCTCGCCCTGCCCCTGAGCGACATGCTCAAGGAGCGGCTCGAGCGGGCGCGTGCCTCCGGCCGCGTGCGCGCCGACTACTCGCGCGACCGCCTCGCGCGCACGCTCGCCAACACCTTCTTCATCACCGCCCTGCAGTGGGCCGCCTACCGGCAGGATCGTCCCATCGCGGACGAGCTCCGCACCGCCCTGCGCCTGACCCTCGAGGGCCTCGGGCGCGGCCAAGGCCGAGGCGCCGCCGCGGCCCGCGGCGCGTGACGTAGCAGCCGGGACCCGAGAGCCCCTCACACGACGTTGTGCTCCATCCCCGGCACGTGGTCCGGCGTCATGGCGTAGAGCCCGGCCCAGCACGCGCGCCGGTCCAGGGCGGCGTGCTCGAGGAAGGGGAAGCGTGGCAGGGCGCGCCCGAGTACGGTGTCCAGCCAGGACCAGTCCACGTCCAGGCGTTCCCCGGGGGTCTCGTCCGGGTTCGAAAGGCCGAACAGCACCCGGCGCCCGTCGCTGCGCGGGTACACGCCGCTGGCCACGTCGACGATGAGCGGCGTGGGGTGCGGCAGGCCGTCGAGCGGCGCGGTGAGGTAGACGTTCCGGCGGCTCGGCGTCACCGGTAGGGCGACCCCCGCGAGCGCCGAGACCGCCGCCGCGCTGTGCAGGGACATGCGGACGTTCTCGGGGTGCGAGTACTGGTGCCTCAACCCCGCAGCGGAGCGGCCGGTGGAGCCCGTGGCGGGCAGCGGCGCCCGTTCCACCACGCGCACTCGTGTGCCGCGCCGGGCCAGGTGGTAGGCGCACGTGGCGCCCGTGATGCCGGCCCCGACGACCCGTACGTCGATGGCCGACATGCTGCCGCGCCCCCTGGTCGCGGCCCCCGCCCCGGCGGTGGGGCCGGGCGCATGGGGCATCTGCCCCCACAGGCACCCGCGGCGTGCCGGTATCATGGTCCGTCATGCGCCGTATCCTCGACACCGCCGACGCCCTGCGTGCCTTCCGCGACCGATACGCCCTCGACGAGGGTGACGCCGCCGGCGTGCGCGCCATCATCGACGAGGTGCGTGGCGGCGGCGACGAGGCCGTGTTGCGCCTCAGCGAGCGCTTCGATGGCGTGCGCCCGCCCGGCCTGGTGGTGCCGGAGGCCGACCTCGACGCGGCCGAGGACCTGCTCGAACCCGGGCTGGCGGCCGCCATCCGCCTGTCGGCCCGTCGCATCGAGGCGTATTATCGGCACCAACCGTCGGAGGGCTTCCTGTACCAGGAGGACGACGCCCTCCTGGGTCAGCTCGTGCGCCCCCTGGCCAGCGTCGGCTGTTACGTGCCCGGCGGCACGGCCCCCCTGTTCAGCAGCCTGTTGATGACGGCCGTGCCGGCCCGCGTCGCCGGGGTCGCGGAGGTGGTGGCCGCCACGCCGCCGCGCGGCGACGGCAGCGTCGCGCCGGAGATCCTCTACGCGGCCCGCGTGGCGGGCGTGCGCACCGTCTACCGCATGGGCGGGGCCCAGGCCGTGGCCGCGCTGGCCTACGGCAGCGAGAGCGTGCGGGCCGTGGACAAGATCGTGGGACCGGGCAACCGCTACGTGGTGCTGGCCAAGCGCGAGGTGTTCGGCCGGGTCGGGATCGAGTCCCTGCCCGGCCCCACCGAGACCCTGGTGCTCGCCGACGCGCGGGCCGAGGTGGGGCACGTGGTGGCGGACCTGCTGGCACAGGCCGAGCACCTGGCTGCACAGCCGGTGCTGGTGACGCCCAGCGCGGCGCTGGCGGACGCCGTCGATGCGGCCCTCGATGCGGCCCTCGCGTCGCTGCCGACGGCGGCTGCCGCCCGCGAGTCGATCGAGGAGCGTGGGCTGCTGGTGCTGGTGCGCGACCTCGAGGAGGGCATGGAGGTGGCGAACGCCTTCGCCCCCGAGCACCTGTGCCTGCTGGTCGACGATCCCTGGGCCCTGGTGCCGCGCGTGCGCAACGCCGGCGGGCTCTTCCTCGGCGCCCACAGCATGGAGGCGCTCGGCGACTACCTCGCTGGACCCAGCCACGTCATGCCCACGGGCGGGACCGCCCGCTACGCCAGCTTCGTGAACCTGCGCGACTTCCAGAAGGTCATCCCGCTGCTGGCCGCCCGTCCGGCGCTGCTGGGCCGGGTGGGTCGGGCGGCGGCGCTCATGGCGCGGGCCGAGGGGCTCGAGGCGCATGCCCGTGCCATCGAGTCGCGCCTGCTCGACGAGCCCGGCTAGGGGCGCCGTGCGCCCGCTGCGGTTGCTCTTGCTGGCGCCACTGCTGCTGCTGGCGGCCATCATCCCCGACGCCTACCACGTCCTGGTGGGCCCGCCGGCCGGCGCCCTGCGGTGCCCGGCGGACACCATCGTGGTGATGGGCGCGGCCCAGTACGACGGCCGTCCCTCGCCCGTGCTTCGGCGGCGCCTCGACGCGGCCCTGGAGCTCTACCGGGAGGGGTGCGCGCGCGGGCTGGTCGTGAGCGGCGGGCGGAGGTCGGGCGACCGCTTCAGCGAGGGCGCGAGCGGCGTGCGCTACCTCGAGGCGCGAGGGGTCCCGGCATCGGACCTCGCGGCCGAGGACCGGGCGCGCACCAGCCTCGAGAACCTCGACTTCAGTCGGCCGCTGCTCAAGGGGGCCACGACCTTGATCGTGACCGACGACCTGCACGCCTACCGGTGCTGGTGGCTCGCGCGCCGGCTCGGGCTGGACGCCCAGGTGGCGGGCGTCCGGGTGCGCGGCGGGCGGCTGCGCTACGCGCTTCGGGAGATCGGTGCCATGACCGCGTACCGCCTCGGCGCCCTGCGGTGAGCCGCAGGGCGGGCGCGCGGCCCGGGGCCCAGCGGGGCTATGCGCGCCCCGTCGGACGGAGCCCGGCGCCCGTCAGGAAGGGGTTGGAGGCGGCCTCCTCGGCGATGGTGGTGGCGGGGCCGTGCCCCGGAAGGACCCGCGTGTCGCCCGGCAGAACCAGCAACCGCTCCCGGATCGAGCGGAGCAGCCCGTCGTGGTCGCCGAAGGGCAGGTCGGTGCGGCCGATGCTCCCCCGGAACAGAGCGTCTCCGGAGAGGACGACGCCCTGCGCGGCGAGGTAGATCGCGACGTGCCCCGGCGCGTGGCCGGGGGTGTGCAGGCAGTGCGCCTCGACGGCGCCGAGCGTGAGGCGGTCGCCATCGGCGAGCGGCCGGGTGTCCAGCGGCGGCTGCCGGATGCGCACCCCCCAGGCGGCCGCCGCGTCCGCCGCCGAGGCGAGCAGCGGGGCGTCAGCGGGGTGCAGGTAGACGGGGACGGGGACGGTCTCGAGCAGCTCGGCCAGCGCGCCCACGTGATCGAAGTGTGCGTGGGTGAGCCATACCGCATGCAGCTCGGCGTTGCGCGCGCCGAGCGCCTCCAACAGCCGCTCCGGCTCGCCGCCGGGGTCGACCAGGACGGCGCGTCGCCCCACGGTGAGGAGGTAGGCGTTGGCGCTCAACGGGCCGACGGGCAGGACATCGATGTGCATGCTCAGCTCCTCCGCGTGCGCTAGGCGTGGCGCCCACGCCGCACGAGCGCGGACACGATTTCGCGGTACATCCGCAGGCGTACGCGCAACCCGCGCCAGAGGCCGCGCTTCTCCTCCTTCATCACGTGACTCACACCGTCGAGGGGGACGTCGACGCAGCGCCACCCCCGGCGACGTGCATGCTCCGTGAGCCGCACCTCGACGCCGTAGCGACTGTCGGCCAGCCCCGGCACCGCGGCCAGGTCGGCGCGGCGCAGGGCGCGCTGGCCGTTGAGCTGCGGGATGAGCCGCTGCGCCGCGGTGGTGCGCCAGCGACCGCCGCGGAACACGCCGCGCGCCATGTCCGCGTCCCCGGACAGCACCGGCGCCGCCAGGGCCCGCAGATGCGCCGGCTGGAGCCCGACCAGGTCGGCGTCCACCACCACCAACACCTCGGCCGCAATGGCCGCGGCGCCGGCGCACAGCGCGCCCCCCTTGCCGACGTTGCTCGGCAGGCGCAGCACCCGAGCCCCGGCGGCCTCCGCGCGGTCGGCGGTGGCGTCGGCGGAGCCGTCGTCCACCACCCACACCGGGCCCAGCGCGGCGCGGCGCGCCACCTCCACCACCGAGCCGACGGTCGCCGCCTCGTTGAGCGCCGGCACGAGCACGGCGCAAGGCGTGGACTGTGTGGTGTCGGGCCGCGGCATGGCGTCCGATCAGCCGCGGATCAGGCCGCTGAGCTCGTTGAAGGTCACCAGCACGATGAGCGCGAGCACCGCCATGATGCCGATGAAGTGCAGCTTCTCCTCCTGCCCCGGCTTGAACGGCCGCCCGCGCAGCGCCACCACCGTGGCGAGCAGCATGCGGCCGCCGTCGAGCCCCGGGATCGGCAGAAGGTTGAACACGGCCAGCGAGAAGTTGATGATGGCCGCCAGGAACAGCACGGGCGCGACGCCGATGCGGGTGGCCTGCCCCACCATCGTGACGATCCCCACCGGGCCCGCCACCTCGCCGTTGTCGCGGCCCGTGAGCGCCGCGCCGAAGCCGCGCACGAACCCCTGCACCATCTGCGGGATGACCCGCACGCCGAAGGCCGCGGCCTCGCCGAATGCGCGCACCGGGCCCGCACGGTCGACCACGGCCGGGGCGAGCTGCACGCCCAACAGCGGCCGGCCGTCTGCGCTGGCGCCCGCCGGGGGCCAGGGGGTATGGACCAGGCGCGTGACGCCGTCTCGCTCGAGCGTGAGGTCGAGCCGGTCGGCCTTCCCTATGGCGCTCACGACGTCGTCCGGGGTGGGATCCTGCACGCCGTTGATGGCGACGATGCGGTCGCCGACACGGATGTCGAGGCGCTGGGCGGTCGAGCCGTCCACCACGCCGGCGACGGCCGTACCGTGGATGACCTGGGCGTTGGTGGTGATCGAGCGGTATCCCGGCTGGAGCAGCACGGTCGCGCTCAGCAGCACCACGCCGAGCAGGAAGTTCGCCAGGATGCCGCCGACGAGCACCCACAGCTTCGCCCCCAGCGGCTTCTTCGCCATGCCCTCGTCCGGGTGGTGCAGGGTACCGTCTGCGTCGACCCTCGGTGCCATGCCGGGCAGGTCGACGTAACCACCGATGGGGAAGAGCGAGAGCCTCCATTCCGTCTCCGGCCCGCGCCGTCTCCAGATCACCGGCCCCATGCCGGCGCTGAACGCGCGCACCGGCACGCCGACGCTGCGGGCGTTGACGAGGTGCGCGAGCTCATGCACCATCACGGCGCTGAACAGGATGAGAAGGAACACGAGGGCTGTCAGCATGGGCATCTCCAGGCCTGTGGCGGCCGCCCCCAGTATGGCAGGTGGGCGGCGGCGGCGGGGTGCCGTGCTCTACCGGGCGCGGCGCCGGGCGGGACCGGCCTTATCCGGGCCACGAGGAACGGCCGCCCCCCGACCGACCGCCGGGCTCGGGCGACCCGCCATCGCTCGACGACGAGCCGCCGGTGCGCTCGTGGATGGTGCGCACCAGGTCGGTCTTGCTGAGCATGCCGACGAGGCGGCCGCCGCCGTCGACCACCGCCAGGCGGCCGAGCTGCCCCTGCCCGATCCGCTTGAGCGCGTCCATCGCGGCCGCGGCCGCGGCGATGGTCTCGGCCGGCACCATGATCGACGCCACGTCCGTCCCCTCGGGCTCGCCCGAGGCATCGGAGAGGCGCGCGTACCCGAGCAACCGCCCGCCGGCGTCCACCACCGGGTAGCCGTTGTAGGGCCGGTAGTGGGCCAGGCGCTGGAACTGGCTCAGCGGCATGGCGGGCTCCACCGTGACCGGCTCGCGCGTCATCAGGTCCGCCACCCGCTGCCCCGCGAACAGGTCCACCAGGATGGCGGCCTGCGTCTCGGCCCGCCCCGCGTTGTACACGAAGAAGGCGATGGCCACCAGGAAGAGGTTGAGCGAGAGCACGCCGTAGACGCCGAGCAGCACGGCGACCACCGCGCTCACGGTGCCGGCGATGCGGGTGGCGCGAAGATGGGACATGGGCAGGGCCAGCAGCGAGCGCAGCACGCGTCCGCCGTCGAGCGGGAGCGCAGGGAGCAGGTTGAACAAGGCCAGCCCGGCATTGGTCACCGTCAGGTAGCTGAGCAGGAAGAGGGCCGCCGGCTGCCGCGCGACCCCCTGCCACAGCAGGCCGAACAGCAGCGCCAGCAGGCCGGAGGTGAGGGGGCCGACGATGGCGACCACCGCCTCGGCGCCGCGCTGCTTGGGCATGGTATCGAACTGCGCCACGCCGCCCAGGAACCACAGCGTGATCTCCTTGACCTTGACCCCATAGAACCGCGCCACCACGGCGTGACCGAGCTCGTGGACCAGCACGCTGAGGAACAGCCCGAGGGCGCCGGCCAGCCCCAGCCAGTAGGGCGTCCATCCGCGCTCCAGCGCGCCGGCATCGATGGGCACGCCGGCACCGCGGAAGAGCGCCAGGTAGGCGGGGATCTGCGATCCGATGAGGTAGGCGAGCAGCGGCAGCACCAACAGGAAGCTGGTGTCGAGGCGTACTGGGATGCCCAGCAGCCGGAAGGGGAGGCGAACCGCGTGGCGGAACATGCCCTACGATAGGGCACCCACGCATCGCGTCGCGTCAGCCGGCCTGCGCCCCCCGCGCGATGAGCTCGCCGGCGAGCCGGCGCGCATCGCGGTCCGCCGCGGCGATGGCATCCCAGCTCAGCGCCTCCCGCGGCGCCGCGGCCAGCGCCGCCTCCAGCAGCCGAGGGATATCGAGGAACCCGATGCGGCCGCCCAGGAACGCCTCGACCGCGACCTCGTCGGCGGCGTTGAGGTAGACCGGGGCGACGCCGCCGAGCCGCCCCGCTCGGTAGGCCAGGGGCAGGCTCGGGAAGCGAGCGGTGTCGGGCGCGAAGAACTCCCAGCGGCCCTCGAGCGGCAGCCCCTCGAGCGGCGTCGGGGGCCGCGCGGGTGCCTCCAGGGCGTACTGGATGGGCAGGCGCATGTCGTGCGGGCCGAGCTGGGCCTTGATGGAACCGTCGCGGTAGCGCACCAGGCCGTGGACCAGCGACTGCGGGTGCACCACGACCTCGATGGCGTCGAGGGGGAGATCGAACAGGAAGTGGGCCTCGAGCACCTCCAACCCCTTGTTGAACAGGGTGGCCGAGTCGATGGTGACCTTTCGCCCCATGGCCCACGTCGGGTGGCGTAGCGCCTGGGCCGGCGTCACCGCCGAGAGATCGGCCGGCGCGTCCCTGAAGGGACCGCCGCTGGCGGTCAGCACCAGGCACTCGACCGCCTCGCGCGGCTCGCCCACCAGGGCCTGGAACAGGGCCGAGTGCTCGCTGTCGACCGGTGTGATGCGGGCGCCGCCGGCGCCGGCGACCTCCCACATGAGCGGCCCGGCGACCACCATCGCCTCCTTGTTCGCCAGCGCCACGTCGTGCCCCGCCCGCAGCGCCGCCGCCGTCGGCGCCAACCCCGCCATGCCGGGGATGGCGGCCACCACCACGTCCGCCGCCTCCGCCGCCAGCGCCTCGACCCCCTCCGGGCCCACCAGGAGGTGCGTCCCCGGGGGAAGGTGTGGGCGGACCGAGGCCGCCACCTCGGCGGCGCACGCCACCCGCGAGGGGCGGAACTCGGCCACCTGGGCCAGCAGCACCTCGGCATTGCGCCCGGCGGCCAGGCTCTCGACGCGGTATCCGCGCCAACGCGCCACGTCTAAGGTCTGCGTTCCGATCGAGCCGGTGGAGCCGAGCACGGCGATGCGCTTCATCCCCCAATTAAAGCACGGAGTTCCGTCTGGCCCGGCGTTCCCGGCATCGCAGTGGTATTCTTTGAGCGACCCTGAAGGAGGCCCCCATGCTCGTACGTGACTGGATGACTCCCAAGCCCCAGACCGTCTCCGCGGAGACGCCCGTGATGGAGGCCATGCAGCGCCTGCGCGAGGGTGGGTACCGCAGGCTCCCCGTCACGCGCGACGGCAAGCTCATCGGCATCGTCACCGACCGTGACCTGAAGGAGGCCACGCCGTCGAAAGCGACGACCCTGTCGGTCTACGAGCTGAACTACCTGCTCAGCAAGCTGACGGTGAAGGACGTGATGAAGGCGCCCGTGATCACCGTCCGGGCGGACGAGCCCATCGAGCACGCCGCCCTGCTGATGGAGGAGCACCGCATCTCCGGCCTGCCGGTGGTCGAGGGGGGTGCGCTGACCGGCATCCTCACCATCACCGATCTGACCCGCGCCTTCGTGTCCTTCCTGGGCATGCGCGAGGGTGGCACTCGGGTCACCGTCGACCTCCCGGACGAACCCGGCGTGCTGGCCACGGTGGCCCGGGCCGGGCCGCCGTCGAACATCATCGCGGCGGTGACCACGGGCGTGAAGGAGGGGCACCGCCGCCGCCTGGTGCTGCGCGTGACCGGCGAGGACGCCGACGGTTTCCCGGATCGGCTCAAGGCGCTGGGCGTCGACGTGGTCGACGTCCGCTGACGCGCATCGGGGTCGGCGTGAGCGACATTTCCGACGCGCTTGCCTCCGCCGCCCGCGGCGGAAGGGTGGCGCACAGCCCGTTCCTGGAGCCGGAGGCGGCCGACGCACTGGCTGCTGCCTTGCGCGCCGCCGGGGTGCAGGCCGGCTCCTGGGGCGGCTTCGCGGGGGCGCGTCGGCGCGTCGTCACCGCCTTCCCCTCCCACGTCCCCAACGCCACGACGGCGCTGGCGGGAGTCTACCTGGCGGGCGCCGGGGACGAGCACGCCCTGCGCGCCGGCGCACGCGCCGCGGGGGTGCCTGCCGACGCCCTTGGGGACGTGGTGCGCCATGCCGACGGGTTGTCGATCGTGACCTTCGACCCGCCCCCGGAGGCGTTGATGGGTCTGCGGCGCCTCGAGGGGCGCCCGGTGGAGCCGCGGACGGTGCCGGTGGAGAAGATCTCGGCTGGGGCGCAGCGGCGCATCCAGGTGGTGGTGCCGTCACTGCGCATCGATGTGCTCGGCGGCAAGGCCTTCAAGGTGTCGCGCAGCTACTTCGCCAAGGGGGTGGCGGCCGGGCGCGTGCGCGTCAACGGGCGCGAGGCCGCGAAATCGGCGACGGCGACGGAGGGCGACGAGGTCTTCGCCGACGGGCTGGGGCGCTTCCGGGTGTTGTCCGTAGACGGCGAGACGCGGCGCGGCAACCTGCGTGTGACGCTGGAGTCGGAGCGGGCCTGAGCCGCGCTCCCGCTGCGCGTGGCCGGCCCTCCCGCCTCACACCCGGACCTTCTTCCCTCCGTCCCGCCCGCGGGCCTTGAACACCATGCGGAAGGGCACCTCGCGGAACCCGAGATCCTCCCGGATGCGGTTGCGGAGGTAGTGTTCGTAGGCGCGCGTGAGGAAGCGCTCGCTGTTCACGGAGAAGATGAAGGTCGGCGGCGCCACGTCCACCTGGCTGCCGTAGAACAACTTCAGGGGGCGGCCCTTGAAGTTGGGCGGCGACTGGCGCTGGGTCCAGACCTCCAGGAAGGCGTTCAGCTCGCTGGTCGTGACGCGGCGACGCGCGCCGTCGTAGAGCCGGATCACGGTTGCGAGCAGCTCGTGCAGGCCGAAGTCCGTGCGGGCGCTGGTGTACACGCGCGGTGCGAAGTCCAGATGCCCGAGCTCCTGGGCGATGTCCGCGGCCAGTGGCTCGAGCTGCTCGTCGTTGACCAGGTCCCACTTGTTGATGGCCAGCACCACCGGCTTGCCCCAGTGCAGCGAGAGGTTGGCGAGGCGCATCTCGTGGTCGCCGAACTCGAACGGGTCGACCACCAGCACGGCCACGTCGGCGCGGCGCATGGCGCTTTCGGAGCGCAGCCGGGCGTAATACTCGAGGTCCGCGTCGCCCTTGCGCCGGATGCCGGCGGTGTCCACCAGGACGAAGGGCCTGCCCGCGAAGGTGAAGCGCACGTCGACGCTGTCGCGCGTGGTGCCGGGCTCGTCAGCGACGATCACGCGCTCGCTCCCCACCAGCGCGTTGAGGAGGCTCGACTTGCCGACGTTGGGGCGGCCGGTGATGGCCACCCGCACGCTCTCCTCCTCGACCTCCTGATCCTCCTCCGGGAGGCGTTCGAGGACGGCGTTCACCAGCTCCTCGGTGCCGCGCAGGTGTTCCGCGGAGGTGGCGAGGGGCTCCCCGAAGCCGAGGCCGTAGAGGGCGTACATCTCGGCCGCCTCCTCGTGGCGCGGGTCGTCGATCTTGGTGGCGACCAGCAGCACCGGCTTGCCGAGGCCGCGCAGCCACGCGGCCACCTCGTAGTCGGCGGACGCCAGGTCCCGGCGCCCCTCCACGCAGAACAGCACCAGGTCGACCCCGAGCAGCATGGCCTGGATGCGGTCGCGGATGGGTCGCTCCCACCGATCGCCCGACCACAGGCCGCCGGTGTCGAGCAGCCAGAAGCGCCGCCCGTCCTCGGACACGACCTCGGCCTCCTTGACGTCACGGGTGACCCCCGGCACGTCGGCGACGATGGCCTCGCGGCGCCCGACCAGGCGGTTGAACAGGCTCGATTTGCCCACGTTGGGGCGGCCGACGATCGCGACCCTAGCCAAGGCGCACCCCGGGCCGCACATCGCGGCCGTGGGCCCAGTCGCTGGCGGGCATCGGGCGCTTGCCGGGGGCGATCAGCCGTTCGAGCGCCACCGTCCCCGCCCCGCAGGCGACCACCAGGCCCTCGGCACCCACCGCCAGGACGGTCCCGGGCGGCGCCTCGCCGGGGGCCTCCGCGTGTGCGGCGCGCCGCATGGCGAGCACCTTGACGCGCTCCCCGGCGTGGACGAAATGGCTCCCCGGCCACGCGGCGACGCCGCGGTAGCGGGCGTACACCGACTCCGCCGGGTCCGCGAAGCGCACGCGTCCGTCCTCGGCGCGCAGCAGCGGGGCGAGCGTGGCGTCCGCCTCACGCTGCGGCGTGCTCGGCAACGCGCCGCGCGCCAGGCGCTCGAGCGCCGAGACCAGGGCCTCGGCGCCGAGCGCGGCGAGCCGTTCGAACAGCTCCGGGGCGGTCTCGTCGGGGCCGATCGGGATCGCTACCTGATGGCGGATCGCACCCGTGTCCAAGCCGGCCTCCGTCTGCATGATGGTGATGCCGGTGCGCGCCTCGCCGCGGATCAGCGCCCACTGGATCGGGGCCGCCCCCCGGTACTTCGGCAGCAGGCTGGCGTGGACGTTGAGGAAGCCGTGGCGCGGCACCTCCAGCAGGGTCGGCGGCAGGATCTTGCCGTAGGCCGCCGTGACGGCCACGTCGAGCTCGAGCTCCGCCAGCGTGGCGACGATCGCCTCGTTGCCCTTGAGCCGGCCCGGTTGCTCGGTGCGCACGCCCAGCTCCCGGGCGCGTCGTGCCGCCGCGGGCTCCCTGGGGTGCAGGCCACGTCCAGCGGGCTTCCCGGGTTGGGTCACGACGAGGCGCAGGTCGTGGTGCCGGTGGAGGGCCTCGAGGCTGGGCACGGCGAAGTCCGGCGAGCCGAAGAGCGCCAGCCGCAGTCGCGTTGCAGGTGCGTCCGGGGCCCTCACTCGACGGCGACTTCGATGGGGGACCGTCGCAGCTCCTTGATCAGGGCCTTGGCCTGCCGCTGCATGTCGGCCAGCTCCGCGCGGTGCTCCTCCAGGAAGTCGCGGCGCTCGTCGTCGAGCAGGCGGTCGAAGAACAGCACCCCCTCGAGGTGGTCGTACTCGTGCTGCAGTACGTGCGCGAAGCGCCCTTCGGCCTCCATCTCGAGGTCGTGGCCGCGGACGTCCTGGTAGCGCACGCGCACGCGAAGGTCGCGCTGCAGCCGCTCGACGTACACGCCCGGCACGCTCAGGCAGCCGTCCTGGCCGTACTGCACACCGTCGCGGGCGACGATCACGGGGTTGACGAGCACGTGCTCGTGGATCACGCCCCAGCGCTCGCGCTTGGCCTCGGGGCTGTCGTCCTCCTCGGGCTCCGCCTCATGCTCCTGGCCGTGCTCCTCGTCGGTGTCTGTCTCCACAGTCTCCAGGGCCACGAACACGCGCTTGTCGACGCCGATCTGGGGCGCTGCCAAGCCGATCCCGTTGGCGTCGTACATGGTCTGCACCATGTCTTGGACGAGCCGTCTCAGGGCGTCGTCGAAGCGCGTCACGGGGCGCGCGACCCTGCGGAGCACGGGGTCGCCGAAGTAGCGGATGGGGTGGATCACCTTCGTCACGTCCTCTTTGTCTGGGGACCCTCACGGCCCCGACGGCGCGGCGTAGCGTAGCACCGCGGTCGGCGTGTCGAGCGCGACCACCCCTTCGGGAAGGTCGAGCTCGACAGGCAGAGTATACCGGCCGGACGTGGGCGTCCCGGTAGGCGGCTGCACGCTCCCGCGCACCTCCGTTAGGCCCGCCAGAACGTCGGACGGTCCGGCGAGTGTGACCTCCCCCTGGCCCGAGACGACTTCCACCAGGCCGGCGTCCACCGGCGGCGTCAGGGCCCAGGGAACGTTGCGCGTGACCAGGGCCGTGCGCCCGGCCACCACCACCGTGACGCTGTCGGGCGCGAGCTTCACGTCGCCCACCGGCACGCCGGCCGCGTCGAGGGCGACGGGCCGAGACCGGTGGGTGCCCGGCCGTGCGGGGACCGGCACCACCACGCGCTCCACCCGCTGCAGGAGCTGGCTGCGACCGGTCAGGGTGACGGCGTCCGGATCGAGCGTGACGCTGAGCACCTGGCCGGCCGGCGGTTCGCCGGTCAGGGCCGGCGTCACGGCCAGGCTGCGGCTGGTGACCGTCTCCAGGAAGCCGATGACGTCGCTCGGGGTGGTGCCCGCGAGGCGGATCCCCCGGGGGGGCTGCACCGAGATGGTGGCCTCGAACTCGCCGCTGAGGCCCGTGAGGTCCAACGTGGCGGGCAAGTTCTCCGGCTTCAATCGGTCGACGCGGGTGCTGGGCCCGGACACGTTGACCTCCACCACATCCGGCACGCCGACCGCCACCTGGGAGGCCTCGACGCCCTCCACCGTGAGCGGCACCAGCAGGCTTCGCTGGGTGGTACTCACCGAGCTGGTGGTGACGAACAGCCACATCACCACGGCCAGAGCCAGCGCGCCCAGCTTCTGCGGCCAGTTGTGCAGCAGCATGCCCAGCAACCGCCGGGTGGTGGCGAGTGGCGCGCTCATTCGGCGTACACCTCGCGCAGCGCCCGGAGGACGTCGGACGGCGCGATGTCGCTGTGCAGCTCGCCGCCGCGGGCGATGCTGACGGTGCCCCGCTCCTCACTCACGACCACCACCAGCGCGTCGCTCAGTTCGGACAGGCCCAGGGCGGCCCGGTGGCGGGTCCCGTGGACCACCGACCACCCCTCGTGGCGGTCGGAGAGGGGGAAGATCGTCCCGGCATGGGTGATGATGTCCTCGCGGACGATGACGCCGCCGTCGTGTAGCGGCCCCTTGGAGGCGAAGACGGTCTGGAGAAGTGCGGCGGTGACCGGGGCGCCGATGGCCGTGCCCGTGTCGCCGTACTCCTTGAGGGGCGTGCGGCGCTCCACCGCGATCAGCGCGCCACGGCGCTGGCTCGCCAGCTCGCGTACCGCGCCCATGATCTCCTGCACCGGGTCGCTGTTGGTGGTGCGCGTCAAGCGGCCGCGCCCCACCCGTTCGAGGGCCGCCCGCATCTCGGGTTGGAAGACCACCACGATGGCGATGAAACCGACCGGGGCGACGCGATCGAAGAGCCACTTGGTGGCGTCGAGGTGGAGCTGGCCCGCCAGGAACCACAGGCCCGCCAACGCCAGCAGGCCGCGCAGGACGTTCCAGGCTCTCGAGCCGATGAGCAACACGTAGCCCTGATAGAGCAGAACGCTGATGATGAGGATGTCTATGGCGTCCTGGAGACGGAAGCCGTCGAACGGAGCCAAACGCGTGCCTCCACCGGCGCCGGGCGGTCGACCGTGCGACCTCTCTGCCCGGGCCCAAGGAACGATTGCGGTGACCGGTGCGGTGCCGCTGAGAAAGGCTCGAAACGCCCTCCCCCACGGACACGATAGCACAGCGCGGCGGCGTGGGAGTGCCCCTTGGGGGCCGCCACGCGTCGCCGCGCGGCCCGTCCCCAGGGGGCATGCATGCGCCCTGGGGTACACTTGCAGGCCGGAGGCACGCATGCAGCAGATCCACGAACGACTCGACGCCCTCAGGGGGTATCTTTGACCTGGCTGGCAAGCAGGCCAGGCTAGCCGAGCTCGAGCCCGAGCTCAATGATCCCAACCTCTGGAACGATCCCGACCGCGCGCGTCGGGTGAATCAGGAATCCGCCCGCCTACGGAGGGTGGTCGAGAGCTTCACGGCGCTGGAGAACGACGTCCAGGGGCTGAGTGAGCTGTTGGAGATCGCGTCCACCGAGGAGGCCGAGGAGCTGGAGTCCGAGCGGGTACGCATCGAGAGTGACCTCGATACGCTCTACCGCGAGACCCTGTTCAACGGCCCCCACGACGAGCGGGCCGCGATCCTCACGCTCAAGCCGGGTGCGGGCGGCACCGAGTCTTCGGACTGGGCCGGGATGCTGCTGCGCATGTACCGGCGCTTCGCCGAGCGGCATGGCTTTCAGGTGGAGCTGCTCGATCTCGTCAACAGCTCGGACGCCCCCAACGGGGTCGACTATGCCCAGATGATCCTGCGCGGGGAGCGCGCCTTCGGCCTGCTGCGGGTCGAGAGCGGGGTGCACCGGCTGGTGAGGGTGAGCCCCTTCGATGCGCAGAACCGCCGGCACACCAGCTTCGCGTCGGTCGAGGTGATGCCCGAGATCGACGAGGATATCCAGATCGATATCGACGCCAAGGACGTGCGCGTCGACGTCTACCGATCCAGCGGTCCCGGCGGTCAGTCCGTGAACACGACCGACTCGGCCGTGCGCGTGGTGTACCGGGCCGGAACCCCGGATGAGATCGTGGTGACCTGCCAGGACGGCAAGTCGCAGATCAAGAACCGGGAGAAGGCGATGACGGTGCTGCGCAGCCGCCTGTTCGAGCGCGAGGAGCGCCGGCGCCTCGAGGAGCAGATGAAGGCCCGCGGGGAGCAGAAGGCCATCGAGTGGGGATCGCAGATCCGCAGCTACGTGTTGGACAAGCAATACGTCAAGGACCACCGCACGGCCGCCATGAGGCACGACCCCGATCACGTGCTGGACGGCGACATCGACGACCTGATCTGGTCGGGACTGGAGTGGACGGCGCAGCATCGTGCGGCGGCCTGAGGCGCGCCCCTTTGCCGCGGCGCCGCGCCGCGCCCGTCCAGGGTGGGGGACGTGAAGATCCTGGCGGTGGCCGACGCGGTGTCGCCGGTCATCTACTCCTCGAACTTCCCGAACAACCTGCCGCACTTCGACCTGGTGGTGTCCGCCGGCGACATGCCGGGGTACGTCCTGGAGTTCATCGCCACGAAGACGCGGGTTCAGCCCGTGTATGTGCTCGGCAACCATGCCAACGGCTACCTGCGCGACCCGGACGGCCGCGAGGCGCACCTTCCCGGCGGCTGCATCAATGCCCACGGGCGGGTCGTGGAGATCCGAGGGGTGCGCATCGCCGGGGTGGAGGGGAGCGCGCGCTACCGCCCCGGCCCGCACCAGTACACGCCGTTCGAGATGGAGCTGATCGGCGCCTCACTCACGCCGCGGCTGTGGATCAACCGCGCGCGCTTCGGGCGCGCCGTGGACGTGTTGTTGACGCACGCCCCGCCGACCGGCCCGCACGAGGGGAGCGACCCGCCGCACCGCGGCATCCCGGCCTTCAACCGCTTCCACCGACGTTGGCGGCCGCGCCTGCACATCCACGGCCACGTCCACCTCAGCGGCGCCAATGCCCGCCGGGAGTACGTCACCGAGGAGGGCGTACGGGTGGTCAACGCCTACGAGTTCGCCCTCATCGACCTGCCCGACACGTGAGCGAGCGTGGCCGCCCCGTGAGGCTCGGGCGGCGCACGCGCGGCGGCCCCGTGTGCATGAACGCGTGTCGCCCAGGATTCACCGGCGCCTGACCCGGGGCTTAGATTGGCGGTCTACGCTTCGGGGGGAGGGGGGACCGCATGTTGATGCACAACGATCAGCGCGCCCGCGACGACGCCGAGCGCACCCGCGTGCGGGCCTTCTGGACGGCGGTGTTGCGCGGCCTGCGGGGGCAACCCAATGAGCTCGTACCGTTCGGCGTCGTGCGCGAGCTGCGGCCGCGGGCTGAGGCGTACAGCGGGGTCCGCTCCATCCCGATCGAGGCGGTCGTGGGCTCGGTGGATCGCTACCGCGACTTCGATCACTTCTTCCTGCCGCGCCTCGGGGTGCCGCTCGAGCGCTGGATCGGCGTCCGGCGCGCCGGACTCGACGGCACCAACCTGCCGGCCATCGAGGTGTACCAGGTTGGCGGCATCTACTTCGTCAAGGACGGTCATCATCGCGTGTCCGTGGCGCGCAACGCGGGCCAGCGCTTCATCGATGCGGCGGTGGTGGAGTTGTCGGTGCCGGTGGAGGTCGCGCCGGGCGACACGCTCCGGACGCTGGTGCTCAAGGGGGAGGCGGCGCGCTTCCTCGAGGCCACCGGACTGGAGCGCCTCCGGCCCGAGGTGCGCACGCTGCGGCTCAGCGTTCCCGGGCGTTGCGACGTGCTGCTCGAGCACATCGCCACACACCGCTATTTCATGGGGCAGCGGCGCGGTGCCGAGGTGGCGTGGTCCGATGCGGTGGCCTCGTGGTACGACGCCGTCTACCTGCCCGTGGCCCGGGCCGTGGCGGAGAGCCGCATCCTGGAACGATTCCCCGGCCGCACGGAGGCCGACGTGTACCTCTGGACCATGGACCACCTCTACTTCCTGCGTCAGCGCCACGGGCAGGCGATCGATTCGCGCCACGCCGCCGTCGACTTCGCGCGGCGCTTCGCGCCGCCCCGCTGGCGCCGCTGGTGGCGCCGGCTGCGCTCGGGAGGGCCGCGCTCCACGCGGCCGTGAGGCCGCGTAGGGCCGCTGCCGTGGCCGACCCGCCCGGCCTGCGATAATCACCCCATGGATCATGCCCAGTACTGGCAACGACGCGGTGCGTCCTTAGCGGATGGCCGCGTCCTACGGCTCGCGGACGAGGCGCCGGGCGCGGCGTTGCCCGAGGCTGCCCTGGTGCCCCTGCTGGGGGTCGATGCGCTGCGCGTGCGTGGCGCGGACCGCCTGCCGTTCCTGCACGGCCAGCTGAGCCACGATGTGCAGGGCCTCCCGCAAGACGGGTGCCGGCGCATGCTGCAGCTCAACGTGCGGGGCCAGGTGGTGGCGGAGGCCCTGCTGTGCCGACGCGCCGACGACGTCTTCGTGGCCGTCGAGGACGGTGCCGGTGAGGCGCTGCGGGCCTCGCTCGAGGCCCACGTGGTGTTCGACGAGGTGACGATCGAGCCGCTTGCCGGTGTGCTGGCCGCGCTGACGCTGCAGGGGCCGCGCGCGGTGGCCGTGGCGGAGTCGGTCCTGGGGGCGGTGCCGGAGGCCGGGCGCGCGCTCGAGCACGGGTGGGGGGAGGGCCGCGTGCTCGTCACGCGCCGCCGGCGCGGGCCGGCCGGCGGCGTCGACCTGCATCTGTTGGCGGGAGAGGTGGCGTCGCTGGTCGGGGCGCTGGAGCAGGCGGGCGCATGCGCGGTGGGGGAGGAGGCGCTGGCGTTGGCGCGGATCCGGGCCGGGCTGCCGGCCGCCGCCCGCGAGGCGGGCGGCGGCGTGCTGCCGCAGGAGGCCGGGCTCGAGCCGCTGGTGAGCTACCGCAAGGGGTGCTACCTGGGGCAGGAGATCATGGCCCGGATCGAGGCGCGGGGTCGCCTGCACCGGTCCCTGGCGCGCGTCCGGTTTGCCGGCGACGCGGCCGTCGCGAGGCGCCTGGAGCGCTCGCAGGACCGCGAGCTGCGGGTGGGTGGGCGTGCGGTGGGAAGGCTCGGCAGCGTGGCGTGGGGCGCCGCCGAGGGTGTGGTCGCCCTCGCCGTGGTGCGCACGGGGTCGCCCGACGGCGCGTTGCCGGAGGTGGACGGCGTCAGGGTCACCGAACTGGCCTTCCTGGACGCGGCTGCGGCGTGAGCAGGGGGACCGGAGCGCCCCCGCCGTACAACCGGGCGGCCGTCTGGCAGCGGGCTATGATGCCGGCATGACGGAGAAAGAACGCTGGCTGCGCGAGGAGTACGCGGCCGCCACGGAGCGCTTCCCCGAACGCGACTCACCCTTCGAGACGCTCTCGGGTATTCCCGTCGAACCGCTGTACACCCGCGAGGACGTCGAGGGGCTCGACCCGGAGAAGGACCTGGGATACCCGGGGTCGTACCCCTACACCCGCGGCGTGCAACCCTCGATGTATCGAGGGAAGTTGTGGACCATGCGCATGTTCGCGGGCTTCGGCACCGCGGAGCAGACGAACGAGCGTTTCCATCGCCTGTTGCAGGCCGGGCAGACCGGTCTGTCCACGGCCTTCGACCTCCCCACCCTGATGGGCTACGACAGCGATCACCCCATGGCGCAGGGGGAGGTCGGCAAGTGCGGCGTGGCCGTCTCCAGCCTGGCAGACATGGAGGTGTTGTTCGACGGCATCGACCCGGAGGCCATCACCACCTCCATGACCATCAACAGCCCGGCGAACGCCATCTGGGCGATGTACGTGGCCATGGCCGAGCGCAAGGGCGCGGACCTGCGCAGGGTGGGCGGGACCATCCAGAACGACATCCTCAAGGAGTTCATCGCACAGAAGGAGTTCATCTTCCCGCCGGCCCCCAGCGTGCAGCTGGTCATCGACACCTTCGCCTGGGGACCCGCCACCGTGCCGCGCTGGAACTTCGTGTCCGTATCGGGTTACCACATCCGGGAGGCGGGATCCACCGCGGTCCAGGAGCTCGCCTTCACCCTCGCCGATGGCATCCACTACGTGCGCAAGGCGCTCGAGCGTGGGCTCGACATCGATGCCTTCGCGCCGCGCATCAGCTTCTTCTTCAACGTGCACAACGACTTCTTCGAGGAGATCGCCAAGTTCCGCGCCGCGCGTCGCATCTGGGCGCGGCAGATGCGCGAGGTGTTCGGCGCGAAGGATCCCCGTTCCTGGATGCTCCGCACGCACGCCCAGACCGCGGGGGTGTCGTTGGCGGCCCAGCAACCCCTGGTGAACGTCTCCCGCGTCGCCATCCAGGCCCTGGCCGGCGTGCTCGGGGGCACCAACAGCCTGCATACCGACGCCTACGACGAGGCGCTGGCCCTACCCACAGCCGAGGCCGCCACGCTGGCGCTGCGCACGCAGCAGGTCCTGGCGCACGAGTCCGGCGTGGCCAACACCGTCGACCCTCTGGCCGGATCCTATTTCGTCGAGTCGCTCACCGACGAGATGGAGCGGCGGGCGCTGGCGTACTTCGAGCAGATCGATGCCCTCGGCGGCGTCGAGCGCGCGATCGAGGCCGGCTTCTTCGCCCGCGAGATCGGCGACGCGAGCTGGCGCCAGCAGCGCGACATCGACGAGAGGCGCCGGCTCATCGTGGGCGTCAACGCCTTCGAGCAGGATCACCCGGAGGTGCCCATCCAACCGGTGGACCCCGACGTGGTGCGGATCCAGAACGACCGCCTGGCCCGGGTGCGGGCCGAGCGGGACGACATGCGCGCCAGCGGCGCCCTGGAGGGGCTGCGGCGGGCGGCCGCGGAGGGGCGCAACACCATGCCGGCGTTCCTGGAGTGCGCCCACGCGCTGTGCACCCTCGGGGAGCAGATGGACGCGCTCCGTGAGGTCTACGGTGTCTACCAGGAGCCCGTGCTCATCTGAGCGTGCCGGCCGGCCTCCGGCCGTGGAGGATTGCCCATGGATCGACCCATCCGCGTACTCATCGCCAAGCCTGGGCTCGACGGTCACGACCGCGGCGCAAAGGTCATCGCTCGCGCGTTGCGCGATGCCGGCATGGAGGTGATCTACACCGGGCTGCGCCAGACGGGCCCGATGATCGTCAATGCCGCGGTCCAGGAGGACGTCGACGCGGTTGGGTTGAGCGTTCTCTCGGGCGCCCACATGCACTATTTCGAGGCGGTCGTCCAGGGGCTGAGGGAACGGGCCGCGGAGGACATCCTCGTGTTCGGTGGCGGCATCGTGCCGGACGATGACCGGGCCACCCTCGGGGAGATGGGGGTGGGGGCCATCTTCACCCCGGGCGCGAACACCCAGGACGTGGTTCGTTACGTCCGGGAGGCCGTCGAGGCGCGGCGCGGGGCGCGGACGGCGTGATCGTGAAGGTCTTCACGGGTGGTGGCGACGGCCGCGGCCGCGAGGCGGGGCCGCGGCGGAGTGTGCCAGACGTGGCTTCTCACCAAGAGGCCCGGTAGCGGCGGCACGAGCACGAGATGAAGCATCTCATGACAATCTCAAGCGCGTCTTGGTACATTCCCTACGGTATGACGCTCCACGTCCGAGGGGGACGCGCATCTTGAAGCGAATATTTGGCATCCTGGTGGCCCTGACGGCTCTCTCCGCTTCCCTGGCGGTGGCCGGTGGGTACGCGTTGCGTACGGTCGAGGAGGGGGACTCCCTCGGCTCCATCGCCAACCGCTACAACATCGCCGTGGACGCGTTGATGGACGCGAACGGCCTCACCAGCCCGATGATCCACCCGGGCGACGAGCTCCGCATCCCCTACGTCGATGCCGTCGGTGGGCCCGCCGACGCCACTCTGCAGACCCCTCCGGGCTTCCAGTGGCACACGCTGAAGCCCGGTGAGTCGCTCACCACGGTGGCGCAGGCGTACGGGCTGAGCGTCAGGGCGCTCGTCGGCGCCAACCCGAACATCTCCTCGCTCGACCGCCTGCCCGCAGGGGTCGAGCTTCTCATTCCCACCGCGGCGGGCCTGGTCGTGACGCTGGAGGACGGCCAGTCGCTGGCCGACGTGCTCGACGCCTACCAGGTCGATCCTAGTGTGGTGGCGCGCGCCAACCACCTGCGCTCCCCGTTCGACGTGCGGCCGGGAATGCTGCTGTTCCTGCCCGGCGTGGCGCCAAGCGAGGCGATGGCCCGCCTGGCCAAGGTGCGCGAGGCCGAGAACCGCTTCATCTGGCCCGTCCACGGCCGCATCACCTCGCGCTTCGGCCCCCGCCACCTGGGCATGGGCACCTCCGACTTCCACCGCGGCATCGACATCGCCGCGCCGTGGGGTACGCGGGTGGGCGCCTCGCGCTCGGGCACGGTCGTGTTCGCCGGCTGGTCGACGCGCGGCTACGGCAACCTGGTGCGTATCCGCCACGCCGACGGCTCCGAGACCTGGTACGGGCACTTCAGCAAGATCCTGGTCCATGTGGGCCAGTACGTCGAGCAGGGTGGTGCCATCGGGCGCGTCGGCTCCACGGGCATCTCCACCGGGCCGCACGTGCATTTCGAGGTGCACGAGGCTGGCCGCGCCGTCGATCCCCTGGGCGAGCTCAACTGAGGCGTGCGCCCGTTGGGCGCCGCGATCGATCCAAGCACTGCGGGCCGTGCGATGAAGCGCACGGCCCGCAGTGCATCGTTCGGGACCCCACTGCTCAGGCGGCGTCCTTGAACCACAGGATGCGGCCACAGCTGGGGCAGCGCGTCACGCCGCGCCCGCTGCGGGCCTTCTGGATGACGTGGATCGGCAGCCGGACGCTGCAGCCACCGCAGCTCTGGTGATCCAACACCTCCGCCAGCCCCAGGCCGCGACGCGCCCGCCGGACCTGCTCGTACTGCTTGAGGAGTGGGGCCTCGATGCCGGCCGCCAGCGCGTCGCGCTCGCTGCGGATGCGCTTGGTCGAGGCGTCGATGGCCTCGACGCGCTCGCTCTCTGCCTGGGCCATTGCATCGAGCGTGGGCTGGAGCTCGTCGAGCTCGGCCTGCAGGGCGGCGGCCTCCTGCTCGGCGGTCTCGAGCTGTTCCATCAGCGGCAGCGTGTCCTCCTCGAGCTCCTGCACGCGCGTGGTGAACTGCAACTCCTGATTCTGGTACTGCGATGCCTCCTTCATGCTGGAGGCCCTCAGGGCCGACTCCGAGGCGTCCTTCTTCCGTTGCTCCATGGCCTTGAGCTCGAGCTCGTTGCTGTTCACCTGGCGCCGCAGCCCGTCGCGTTCGGCCTGCTTGCGCTCCAGCCGCCTGGCGAGATCGACGCGCTTGGCGCGCGTGGCGATGAGTTCCGGGGGGGTCTGCCCACGCTCTTCGGCGAGGGCGTCGAGTTGCAGGTCGAACGCCTGCACGTCGCTGAGCATGTCTAACATCCCGCCTCCAGCAAGTAAAAAACCCCGTTCGGACGGTGCCAAACGGAGTTCAACGGTACACCTCGGTGCAGGGTCGCTTCACGTGAGTCACTGTAGCACGGGGCCGGGGCGGGCCGGCGCGCCACGGGGCACAGGCGGCGCCGCGCGGCCGCGGCGTGCGGCTCGCGGCTCGCCCCCGGCGCGGCGCGAGCCGGACGGCGCGTTAGAATGCGGCCGGCCATGATCGAGGAATCCCCGGAGAGCTTCATCCAGCGGTGGCGCCGCTACGCCGCCACGGTGGAGCTGTTCGCGCGCACCGAGGGCTCCCCGCTGATCGAGTGCCGCTTCGGACCGGCCATCGTGCAGCTGCTCGAGCGTACCGGACCCTACAAGGCTCACACGGGACTGGCGCAGGTCATCGTGAACGCCATGGTCGAGCGGCTCGAGCCTGCCGCGGCCCACGAGCGCGGCGTCGAGACCCTGGGCCTGAGCCGCATCCGCGCCAGCGGGGAGGTCGTGGCCGTCGAACCCGACGCCGTGGTCGTGGAATGCGGCGCGCCGCTGGTGGTGTCGCTGCTCGACGCGGCGGCCCCGGCCCCCGTCCCTGGCAGCTTCGTGAGCTTCGAGGCGGTGCCGCCGCTGCACGGTTTCCTGGTGACCGAACAGCGGGGGCGCGGCCGGGTCGAGGAGAGCCCGGACGAGGCCATGTGAGCGCGGCGCGCCCGAGCGTCGCGACGCCCGGCCGCGCCCCCGGTAGGCTCTGCTAGACTGTTGCCGCTATGCCCAAGGTCGTTCTCAGCCGCCGCGAAGCCGCCCCCGAGACCGTCACGCCCGCGCGCGTGCGGGCCGTCGTCGATGGTTCCGTGGCGCAGCGCGCCGGGGTGCGGGCGGGGTGGGAGCTGCTCCGGGTCAACGGCCGCGTCATCCCCGACGTGCTCGCCTACCGTCGGGAGCTGGAGCACGGCGAGGCCGACCTGTTGCTGCGCCCTCCCGGCGGGGGCCCCGAGCTGCAGCTGGCGGTGTCCTGGGAGGATCCGGGCCTCGAGTTCGAGGACGTGGTGTTCGATGGCATCCGACTGTGCGCCAACAAGTGCGACTTCTGCTACATCCATCAGATGCCCAAGGGGATGCGCAAGAGCCTGTACCTGATGGACGACGACTTCCGCACCAGCTTCCTCTACGGCTCCTTCGTGACCCTCACCAACCTCTCCGAGGGCGACATCCAGCGCATCCTGGACGAGCACCTCAGTCCGTTGTATGTCTCGGTGCACAGCGCCGACGAGGCCGAGCGCGCCGACCTTCTGAAGATCTGGCCGCACAAGGCCCCCGCCGGCGGCAGCACCCGCATCCGCGCGCTGCTCGAGCGTCTGGAGCCGATCGACCTCTACACGCAGATGGTGCTGCTCCCGGGCCGAAACGACGGGGCCTCGCTGGGCGCTACCCTCACGTACCTCGCCTCGCGCCCCAACGTCCGGGCCGCCGCCGCGGTGCCCGTGGGTTTGACCGGACATCGGGGCCACCTGAGCGCGCTCGAGCCCTACCGGCCGGAGCAGGCCAGGGACGTGTTGCGGCGCGTCCACGCCTTCCAACGACGCATGCTCCACGAGCGCGGCACGCGCTTCGTGTTCGCCGGCGACGAGTTCTACCTGGTGGCGGGCGAGCCGCTACCGCCCACCGAGGCGTACGAGGGGTTCCCCATGCTCGAGAACGGCGTGGGCATGGTCCGCGACTTCCTGGACGAGCCGTTGCCCGGCCTTCCGCGGCGGATCGCGCGCCCCCGGCGCGTGCTGCTGCTCACGGGCCGCCTCTTCGCCCCGACCCTGCGGGACGCGGTGGCGCCGTTGGCCGGCGTGGAGGGGCTCGACCTGGAGGTGCGGCCGCTGGCGAATCGCACCTTCGGCGAGGTCACCACGGTCGCCGGCCTGCTCGCCGGCCGCGACGTGCTGCTCGGTGTCGAGCCCGGGGAGGCGGACCTGGTGCTGATCTCGCCCAACATGCTGAAGTACGGGACCGAGACCCTCCTCGACGACCGTACCCTGGACGATCTGCGCCGTGAGCTCCGCATGCCCGTGGAGGTCGGGGGCACCACCCTCGCCGAGCTGGCGGGGGCGGTCCTCCGCGGCCACGGCGTGGCCCCTGCGCCCAGCTTCGGATTCAGCACCCACGCGATCAAGGAGAGCGCCAAGCAGCACTGATCGGCCCCGTCCCCGGCCGGGTCGCCCGGATGCCGTGCGTGACGCATCCTCGTGGTAGGCTTCGGGCGTGACGGTGCCCCCGATCCGCAGCCGTTCGCTGCCCACCTACCTCGCCCTGGTGAAGTTCGAGCACACCCTCTTCGCGTTGCCGTTCGCCTACGGCGGCATGCTGCTGGCCGCCGGGGGTTGGCCGGGCTGGCGCGTCTTCGCGCTGGTGACGCTCGCCATGGTCGGTGCGCGCACCGCGGCCATGGCCCTCAATCGCGTGATCGACGCCTCGGTGGACGCGGCCAACCCGCGCACCAGCGGGCGCGAGATCCCCTCGGGGAAGCTCACGCGCACCGACGGCGTGATCCTGGCCCTCCTCGGGCTCGCCGTGTTGGTGGTGGCGGGGGCGATGCTCAACCGCCTGACGCTGCTGCTGTTGCCGGTGGCGGTGGTGTTCCTGACGCTCTACCCCTACACCAAGCGGGTGACCTGGCTGTGCCACTTCTGGCTCGGCGTCACCATCGGGGCCGCCGCGGCCGGCGGTTGGATCGCCGTCACGGGGGCGTTCGCGCCGACCGCCGTGGCCCTGTGGCTGGCGGTGGGGAGCTGGATCGCGGGTTTCGACATCATCTACGCCCTGCTGGACCTGGGCTTCGACCGGAACACGGGCCTGCACAGCGTACCGGTGCGCTTCGGCGCCGACCGGGCCCTGTGGCTCTCCGCCGCTACCCACGCGCTGAGCTTCGCCGCGCTGGCCGCGGTGGCGTGGTGGACGCCCTTGGGGTGGCCCTACCTGGCCGCGCTGCTGGGCACGGCCGTCGTGCTCGTGTACGAACAGGTGGCCGTACGTCGCAGGGACGTGGCGTGGGTGCTGCGTTCGTTCAACGCCAACCTGGTGGTGGGGGTGCTGGTGCTCGCGGGGATCGTGGGCGGGCTGGCGCTGGCGGGTTGAGGGGCTGCCGAGCGCGTCGGGAGCGGGCGTCGGGGCAGCCGGCGGGCTTGACAGCCTCGGGGCCTCTCACTAGACTCGGGAGGTGCGTGGAGCGGTAGTGTAGCGGTTAGCATATCTGCCTGTCACGCAGAAGGTCGCGGGTTCAAATCCCGTCCGCTCCGCCAAGTCGGCCGGTCCCCCGGGACCGGCCGTTCGCTTGCCGCGGCCTCCGCGCTCGCCGGCCGCACACCGGGCCGCGGCTCGGCGCGACCGGCCACCGGCGCCCCTCCTCCACGGGCCCGGTGCAGTGGGCCGCAGGCTGCACTCCCCACGCGCCGCTCCCTGGTACGGTGGGCACGTGCCCGTCGTCCCGATCTTCCCGCTCAGCATGGTGGTGTTCCCCGGCATGACGGTGCCCCTGCACGTCTTCGAGGAGCGCTACAAGCAGTTGGTGCGGACGGTGGTGGAGCAGGACGAGCATCGCTTCGTCATCACCATGGCGGGCAAGCAGGCGCCCATCGGCGACGTGCCGCCCAAGTTCGCCCCGGTCGGCACCGTGGTGGACGTGCTGAGCCTGCAGGAGAACACGGACGGGACCTTCGAGATGCTGGTGCACGGGCAGGAGCGTTGCCGGGTGGAGATCAGCCGGCGCGAGGAGGTCGCGGAGATCGACGGCGCCAGCCGGCCGCTGTTCTTCACCGAGCTCGATCCCGAGCCCCTGCACCGCGACGATCCAAACCTGGAGAGGGTAGCGGCCTGGGACGCCATCGACTCGTTCCGCGCCTACGCCGAGACCTTCTTCGCCTTCGACGCCCAGGGGCAGATCGAGGGCAATGTCCCCGACGATCCCTTCTACCAGGCGTCGTTCGTGTGCGCCAACATCCGGGTGCCGCTGGAGTCGCGCCAGGTGCTGCTGGAGGCGCCGTCGCTGCGAGAACGGCTCGAGCTCGCCCGCAAGATGATGCTCGAGCGCCTCGCGGCCCATGGCCCGGCGCGCGCCGGGGACGCACCCACGGAGGGGGCGTGAGGCCCGAGGAGGAGGGCGAGAGGGAGAGGCTGCGCTTCTCCTGGCAGGACCTGCCCCTCGTCACTCCCGACCTGCCCGGCACGGGCGGCGTCATCCGGGTGCACCCCGAGGACTTCCGGGTGGAGGAGATCCCCGCCTACCTGCCGGTCGGGCGCGGCTCGCACCTCTACCTGTGGGTGGAGAAACGCAACCGCACCACCCGCGAGCTGGTGCAGGCCCTCGTCGCCTGGGGGCTCGCCGAGGCGGAGGTGGGCGTGGCCGGGCTCAAGGACAAGGGCGCCGTCACGGTGCAGTGGCTCAGCGTGCCCAAGCGCGCCGAGCCGGCGCTGGAGGCCCTCCGCGAGATGTCCGGCGTGCGGGTGCTGGAGACGTCGCTGCACGGCAACAAGCTCGGCCTCGGGCACCTGCACGGCAACCGTTTCACGCTGGTGATTCGCGACGTGGACGCCGCCGCCGAGGCGCGCGCGGGCGCCGTGTTCGAGCGGCTGGCCTGCCTCGGCAGCCCCAACTACTTCGGGCCGCAGCGCTTCGGCCGCTTCGGCACCAACGCCGTGGACGGGGTGCGGGTGTTGCGGGGCGAGCGCGTGCCGGGCGGTCACCGGCTGCGGCGGTTCTTCGTCTCCGCGCTGCAGTCGCTGTTGTTCAACGAGCTGCTGGCCCAGCGCATCCGCGGCGGCCTCTACCGAAGCGTGCTCACCGGCGACTGGGCCCAGAAGCACGATACCGGGGGGGTGTTCGAGGTCTCCGATGGGGCGCTCGAGTCGCCCCGCGCCGAGCGGCTGGAGATCAGCGCCACCCTGCCGCTGTACGGGCGTCGCGTGCGCCTCTCGGGGGCGCAGGCGGGGGAGCTGGAGCGCGGGGTGCTCGAGCGGCACGGCCTGCGTTGGAGCTCGTTCGGATCGCGCCGGGGCGACCGGCGCATCAGCCGCCTGGTCATCGAGGCGCCCGCGGTCTCCCGCCACGACGAGGGCGCGCTCGAGGTCTCTTTCACGCTCCGCAAGGGGAGTTACGCCACGACCGTGCTGCGCGAGCTCATGAAGGTCGAGGTCGACGCGCCCCTGCGGTCCCCGCACGACCCGGCGGCGCACCCCGGCACCGAGGAGGACGATGGCGACGAGTGAACGCCGGTGTCCGGGGGTTGTTCAGGCGGCCGGCGCCCGGGCGGGAGCCTCCCGCTCGCCGCGCAGGCGGCGCCACACCAGTTCCGCGAGGAACAGCAACAGCGCCACCCCCGCGGCCAGGGGCCAAAGCGAGCGCCGTCCGCCGCTGGGTAACGGCGCGTAGCGGGCGCCGGGCGCGAGCGCGCGGCCGCCTGTCCGTCGCGAGAGCTCGGCCAGCAGCGTCGCCTGTTGCGGGTCGCCGAACTCGGGGTCGGGGCCGCCCAGGCGCGTGCGCGCCACCACCTCGCCCGCGTTCGACACCACCACGCTGCCGTCCGCGCCTGTTGGGAAGGGGAGGCGGGCCTGGTAGCGTCCCGGCGCGATCTGCTCCATCGACGCCGACGCCCCGCCGTAGCGCACCGTGAGCTCCTTGTTGTTGACGTACTCGCCGTTCTGCACGGCGTCGACCACGACGCGCAGGTCCCCCCCGTCGCGTCGCGCCTGGGCCTGATAGGCCAGCGGTTGCGACTGCAACCAGCGGGCCAGCGTCGCAAGCGCCCCCGGAAGCCCCTGCCAGGAACCGAACGCGCCGCTCCAGGAGTTGAGATCGGTGGTGAGGGCCGCCGTGCGGCCCAGGCCCGCCCTGCGGGTGGCCAGGATGGGCTCCTGGCGCTGCCCCTCGAGCAGCTCCTGGGCGTCCGCCCGCAGCGTGGTGGCGACGTAGGCGTCGATCGCGGGCAGGGCCTGCGGGAACCGCAGCAAGGGGTTGGGCCGGGGCGTGGGCGTGGTGGGATCGTTCACCACCAGCGAGCGCGTGGCGGTGAGCGCCTCGTTGGTGAAGATCTGCGGCAGCGTGGTGACGTCCAGCGCCTGGTAGTAGCGTCCCCCGCCCGCCAGCGCCAGCGAGCGCAAGCGCTCGAAGTCCGCGGCCTCGCCGATGGCGATGGTGGAGGTGGTGATGCCGTCGACCCGCAGTGCCCGGTTGGCGAGCGCGCCGAAGTCGGTGCTCCTGGTGTCGCTGAAGGGCCCCTGGCCGTCGTAGAGTTTGCCGTCGGACAGCACGATGACGTGCTTCACGGCCGCCTCGCTGCCGCGCAGGGCATCGAGCGCCTGCTGATAGGCCGGACCAAGCACGGTGCCGCCGCCGGTGTCGATGTCGAGGATGCCCCCCAGCATCTCGCGCTTACCGCGTTCCGTCGCCGGCCGCAGCTCGAACACCCAGCGCGTGCTGGCCGGATCGCTGAACGCGATGAGCCCCAGCAGGTCGTCCTTGTAGGCCAGGTCGACGACCTGCACGGCGCCCTCCTTGGCCAACTCGATCTTCGAGGGGGACCCCGCACTCATCGACTGCGAGCGGTCGAGCACGATCACCATGGCCACGAGCGGCAACGACACCTCGGTGCGGAGGTCGGTCGTGACCGGCAGCACGTCCTCCACGGGCGTGCGATACCAGCCGCCCAGCCCGAAGCTCTCCGGTCCCCCCGTCATCCACAGCCCGCCGCCGTTCTCGACGTACTGGCGAAGCATTTCGAGCTGCCCCGGCGTGAAGCGCGCGGCGCTGCCCCGGATCACCACGGCGCTGGCCTCCAGGGGAGCCCGCACGTCCTCCACGCCCCCCTCCACGACGTCGACGCCCTGCGTGCGCAGCAGCCGCGCCAGGGCCGGGTCGCCCAGCACCAGCACGGGGGGGCGCGTGCGGATGGTGAGCTCCGCCGTCTGGCGATCGTCCCCGGTGGGCTGGGCGAAGTCGGTGCTCACGCTCGCCTGCACGGCCATGGAGGCGCGATCCCCGGCGTCGAAGGTGAAGGGGATGGCGTGGCGCCCGGGCTCCAGGGCGCGCACGACCGGGGCGAGGGCGGTGTCGCCCGCGGTGGCGCGCAGCGTGACGGTGGTGGACCGGTCCGTCTCCACCACGGCCACGCCCTCCACGCGCTGGCCGGGTGCGGCCTGGTCGGGCAGCAGCAGGTCCGTCAGGCGCACGTTGGACCGACGGGGTACCACCAGGGTGTCGATGGGCATGTCGGGGAGCGCCTGCAGTGCGTGGCCGCGCGACTCCACGCCGTCGCTCACCAGCAGCGCGCGTCGGGCGCCCGACGCCGCGGCCACCTGTAGGGCGCGGGCGAGGTCGGTCGCGGAGGTGTCGAGCACCGCGGGCACGCCGGCATCGAGGCTGGGCACCCGGGCGCTGTCGGCGCCGACGAGGAACACCTGCGGCGCCGGCGACAGCGCGCTCAGGTCCAGATCCCGAGCCGCCGCCAGCGCGCCGTCCCCGACGCTGTCCGAGACGTCCACCAGGAGCGCCGTCTGGCCACCCAGTCGGGGCAACGACGGCTGGGCCAGCGCGACCAGCAGCAGCCCCAGGGCGATGCCGCGAAGCAGCACGCCGGGCCGACGCGGGAGCAACAACAGCAGCGGCAGGCCGAGCAGCGCCCAGGGGAGCCCTAGCTGCAGACCGAAGGGGAGCACGACCCATGCTAGCAGTCCCGGGGCGCCCCCCGGGTGGCGGCCCGGACGCCGACGAGACGCGAAGTTTTGCCGCTGGGAAGCTGAGTCCTGCTGATATGATGAACGCGATGGCCACTCCGCATCCGCCGTACGTGCTCGTCGCCATGTCCTCCGAGGAGCGTGGCGCCGGACTCCGCGGTGTCATCGAGGAGCTCGGGCTCGCCAGCGAGGTCTTCACCGATGTCGAGGCGCTGCTCTACCACACGCGGGCATCGGTCCCCGAGGCGCTCGTCATCGAGCACGCGCTGGCGGCCAAGGTCCCACAACTCGACCTGGTGGCCCTGTTGCGACGCCGCAAGGCGCTCGCGGAGGTTCCGTTCGTGTACCTCGGGCCGCAGGACGCCCAGGTGCACGCCACCGTGGTGGGCTCGGGGGCGGACGCCTACCTCGCGCTGCCCACGCGGCCCGCCGTGGTGCGCGCCTACCTGCAGCGGCTGCTCGACCGGCACCAGATGGAGCGTGCCCTGCGCGAGGCCCTGGAACAGTCGCGCACCTTCGAGCAGGCCTACAAGGAGAGCGAGCGCGTCAAGGACGACCTCATCCACATGCTGGTGCACGACCTCAAGAGCCCCATCTCCAGCGTCATGGGGTTGCTGGATCACAGCCTCGAGATGATCAAGGCGGCGCCGGGCGACAGCGGGGTGGACGAGCTGCTGAGCCTGGCGCGCAGCGAGTCCCAACACCTGCTCAACCTGGCGGCCAACATCCTCGACGTCCGGCGGATGAAGGAGGGGCACATGCCCTACGAGCCGCAGGGCATCGACAGCCTCACCGAGCTCGCCAAGGAGTCGCTCGGCGACGTCAGCGGCGGGCCCCGGGACCGGAACTTCGGCTTCCTGGTGCGCCCCGAGGCCGAGCAGCTCCAGGCCGATCCCAAGCTCCTGCGGCGCATCCTGGCCAACCTCATGGCCAACGGCATCAAGCACACCCGCCGCGGGGGGTACATCGACTTCCGCGCGTGGAAACAGGACGACGACTTCGTGCTGTCGGTACGCGACGACGGTGAGGGCATCCCGGAGGCGGATCAGAAGCGCATCTTCAACGCCTTCGAGCAGTCGCGCCACACCGTGCACGACCGCTACGACACCGGCATGGGGCTGACCTTCTGCAAGCTCGCCGTGGAGAAGCACGGCGGCCGCATCTGGGTCGAATCCAAGGTCGGCCGCGGTAGCACCTTCTACTTCACCATCCCGGCCAACGTGCCGGTGCACGATGCCGAGGGCGTCGCGGTCGGCAGTGCCTGAGCGCGCGCCGAGCCGGCCCGCCGCCCCGGTCCCCGATTGGAGCCTCGAGACGCTGCTGTGGGCGCGCGGCTACATGCCGGTGGCGGGCGCCGACGAGGCCGGGAGGGGTGCCCTCGCCGGGCCCGTGGTGGCCGCGGCGGTGATCCTGCCCCAGGGGCGGTACGCGTTCCGCGACAGCAAGCGGTTGACCCCCGCACGACGCAGCGCGCTGGCCGAGGAGGTGCGCGCCGTGGCGCTGGCGTGGTCGGTCGGCAGCGCCAGCGCCGAGGAGGTCGATGGCGTCAACGTCCTGCAGGCCACGCGCCTGGCGACGCGTCGCGCCCTCGAAGGTCTGTCTTTGCGGCCGGCGGCGACGGTGACGGACTACCTCTCGCTCGGCGGCGACCTCGCCCACCACCCCGTCGTCCGGGCGGACGCGCGCAGCCAGCAGGTGGCGGCGGCAAGCATCCTGGCCAAGACGGTGCGAGACGCCGGCATGGAGGCGCTTGCGCGGAGCTACCCGGGCTACGGCTTCGAGCGCCACAAGGGCTACGGCTCCGCCGCCCACCTCGACGCGCTCGCCCGGCTCGGTCCGTGCCCGGCGCACCGCCGCAGCTTCGCCCCCGTGGCGCGGGCACGCTTGTTCCCGGGTACGCGCCCGTTCCCCGCATAGAATGGGGCGAACCCGCGGCGCCCGCCCGACGTCCCCCGCTGGGGACGGCGCACACGGCGCCGCATGCGAATGGAAGGACGACGACCATGCCCGAGTGCATCGGCGTGAAGTTCGATAACGGCCCCAAGATCCACTACGTGGAGGCGCCACCCACGCCCCCGCAGGTGGGCACGCGCTGCGTGGTCACGACCCGGCGCGGGCTGGAGGTGGCCCTGGTGCGTACCGAGGCGCGCGACGTGGGGAAGGCCCACGGCCACTACGTGCGCGACGCGCAGGGCGACGACCTGGAGCGCGAGCGGGAGCTCAAGCAGCGTGCCGAGGATCTCAAGTGGCTGTTGCGGGCGCGGGCGCGCCAGCACGGCGCAGACGTCAAGATCGTGTCGCTCGAGTTCACCATGGACGAGGCCCTGCTGGTGGTGAGCTACTCGGCCGAGAAACAGCCGCCGCTGCGGGTGCTGGCCCAGGAACTGATCCAGCACACCGCGGCCCGCATCGAATTCAACAACGTCGGGCCGCGCGACCAGGCCCGCATCCTGGGCACGCTGGGGGCCTGCGGCGGGGGTTCGTGCAGCTCCACCTGGCTGCAGAGCTTCAGCGCGGTCAGCATCCGCATGGCGCGGGACCAGCAGCTCCCGCTGAACCCGGAGAAGATCAGCGGACCCTGCGGGCGGCTGATGTGCTGCCTGCAGTACGAGCACGATCTCTACAAGGAGCTGCTCAAGGGTATGCCCAAGAAGGGCAGCCGCGCGTGCCACGACGGCAGCGGGGCGTGTGGCCGGGTCATCAAGCTCAACCCGCTCAAGGGTACGGTGGACCTGCGCACGGACGAGGGCGGGGTGGAGGAGTACCCCGCGTCCGAGGTCAAACGCATGCGCAGCTGAGCGCATGCGTCCCCGGGCCCCCTCAACGTAGTGCGCGGAGCTCCAGCGCCAGCACGGTGAGGGCCAGCGACGGGTTGGCGTAGCTGGCCAGGGCCGCCTCGCAGCGTTCCAGGGCGTCGACGGCCGCGGCGTAGTGCGCGGGCGACCACCCCCGCAACGGTTCGCGCAGCAGCGCTAAGGGCGTCTCTTCCGTGGCCGGCGAGCCCTGCCGGGCCAGGGCCTCCGCCGCCGCCAGGGCGCTGCCCAGGTCGCGATCGAGCGCATCGAGGAAGGCGCGCGTCGCCTCCACCGCCGAGGCGAAGGCCTCCGGATCCGCGCGTGCGCGCAGCAGCGGTCCCGGTTGCCCGAGCCGCTGCGCCGGATGCGGCGCGAGGTCGGCGAACGCCGAGGTGTCGACCGCGCCCAGGCGCAGGTGCACGCAGCGCGACGCCACGGTCGGGAGCAGCGCATCCGGCCCGGGCGCCACCAGCACGGCCACCGCCCATCGAGGGGGCTCCTCCAACACCTTCAGGAAGGCGTTGGCCGCGTGTGGGTTGAGCGTCTCGGCATGGTCCAGGATGGCCACCCGGCGGCGCCCGCGCGGACGCCGGGCTAGCCACGGCCCGAGCGGATCGGGGTCGCCCTGGGCGCGCTCCACGAGCTGGTCGATGGTGATCTCCGGGCGTCGCCGGCTGCGGCCGCTGCGCGTGGTGTGGGCCGGTTCCAACACCCGCACGTCGACATCCTCGTCCGCGGCGACGCGGCGGCAGGTGGCGCAGGTCCCGCAGGGGCGCGCATCCGGATCCGCCGCCTCGCAGTTGAGCAGCGCCGCCAGCCAGCGCGCCACCACCTTGCGGCCGACCCCCTCGGGCCCGGACAGCAGCAACGTGTGCGGGCCCGGCCCCGACCGGTAGAGGCGCCGCAGCGTCGCGCGCGCGGCCTCGTGCCCGAGTAGGCTGGCGAAGGCGGTCACCGGCCGACCGCAAGGCGGGCGGCCAGGACCTCCGGGTACCCCGCCGCACGGACCTCGCGTTGCACCTTGGCCACGTCGAACTCCACGCGGTACAGCTCGATGGTGCCGCTGGTGTCGTCGTAGAAGGCGTAGGCGGCCAACGGCACGCTGTCGCGCGGCTGGCCCACCGAGCCGGGATTGACGAACACGTGGGCGCGGGGCGGCAGGCGGTAGAGGGTGCGCTCCCCGCGCACCTGGACCGTGCGCCACAGGGGGCCATCCGCCCCTTGCACCGAGGCGAAGATCTTGGGCACGTGGGTGTGCCCCACCAGGCAGACCTGGCGCGTCATGTGGGGCAAGTTGGCCTGCGCGCTCGCCAGCGTGGCCAGGTACTCCCAGGGCGCCCGCAGCGCCCCATGGGCCGCCTCCCAGCGCTCGGACGTGTAGTGTTCGCGGAAGCCGCGCAGGAATGCCAGGCTCTCTGGGCTCAGCTCCCGGAGCTGCCGGGCGATGACGTCGGTGACGAGGCTCTCCTCGCGATGCCCCGAGCGCTTCCCGTCCGCCATGGCCAGCAGCACGGCGTCGTGGTTGCCGAGGAGGCACACCTCCGGCTCGAGCTGGCGCAGCCGCTCGAGGACCGCGTTGGCATGCGGGTAGTAACCCACGGCATCCCCGAGGAACAGCACGGCGTCGTAGCCGCGGGAGTCCGCGTGCCGGAGGACGGCCTCGAGGGCAGCGAGGTTGGCGTGCACGTCGCTCAGCACCAGGTAGCGCATCGCGTCCACGATACCACCCCGTCCGCGCCAGCCCGGACGCGTGAGGCGCGACGCGAACGGCTATACTAGGCGTGATGCCGAGCCAGCCCCCGCGCGGCACGCCCCCCGGCGATCGCGCCCGCGTACCCGTCGCCGCGCTCACGCACCGTTCCCCGCGACCTCGCAGCCTGTGGCTGGTGGTGCTCCTGGCGTGCGTGGGCATGGCGTGGGCGCAGGTGTCGGTGCCGACGTTCGGCACCCGCGGCGGGGTCCCCGATGCGCTCGTGACGGAGTTCATGACCGCGTTGCGCCACGCCGTGGCCCAGGATAGCGGCCTCGCCGTGAGCGAGGGCGACCTCATCACGCCTGGCATCGCGGGCAGCCTCGAGCCCGAGTTCGCCATGCTCATCGCGGAACTCGACAGCGCGCGCTACGCCGTCTCGGGCGAGATCGCCCGCTCCGGTGCCGGTGCGGGGGAGCCGTACGCCGTCAGCCTGCTGGTGGTGGACGCCGAGCGCAGCCGCAGCAGCGACCTCATCAGCCGCGCCCTGGATCCCGCCGACCTCGAGGCCGTGGCCGCCGATCTGGGCGGCGCCGTCGCTGGCTTCATCGGGGCGGCCGTCGCCCTGCCCGAGGGTGATGCGGGGGTCTTCATCTCCAGTGAACCGGGCGACGCAGACGTGTTCCTCGACGGTGTGGCGGTGGGTCGCACCGGCCGCCTCGACGTGCTGATGCTGCAGCCGGGACGTCATCGCCTCGAGGTCCGCAAGGAGGGCTTCCTGCCCGAGTCCCGCAACGTCGACCTGCTATCGGGGGACACCGGCTTCGTGCACGTCATCCTGACCGCCATCTCCGGCGGCAGCATCCAGCTCTCCAGCGCACCCGACGCCCGCGTGTACCTCGATGGGGCGCGTGAGGGGCGCACGCCGCTCACCCTGCCGGCCCTCCCGGGCAGCCACACGGTGCGGCTCGAGCGCGAGGGGTTCCTGCCCGAGACGTTCAGCGTGCTGGTCCGCAACTACCGCGTCACGCGCGTCGACGCCTCGCTGCGGCCGCGGCACGAGCCGCTGGTCTTCTGGGACGAGGAGCGCAGCTGGCAGATCGCCATCGACGGGGTGGTCCAGAACGGCGGCTACGCGGTCGGACTGCAGCCCGGGCTGCGCACCTTCGAGCTGCGTCGTGGCGCCGACGTCCGCACCGTGCTGCGCGCCGTGCCGCCCGCGGGCGTGTATCGGCTCGAGTTGGACACCGGCGAGCTCGCGCCCGCCGGCCCCTGAAGGCCCTTCAGCGAAGCTCGACGGGAACGGCCAAGCCCACCTGCATCGCGGCGCGCGTCGCCCCGCGCCCCGCCGCGGCCGCCCCACGCACGTTCAGGGTGCCGACGCTCACCGGCACACCCACGTCGGCGGCCAGGCGATAGGGCGGTACGTCGCGGCGGTAGGGCTCGAGCCCGAGCTCGAGCCGGCCCTCGGCCCCTCCGCCGAGCGCCTGGCCCAGCGCCAGACGCGCTCCCGGCGCCACACCGTCTGCGGACACGCCGATCGACAGCGCCGCGGTGATGCTCGGGGCGCGGCGCCGCACGATCGTCATCGCCCCCTCCAGGCTCGCCTGCGCGGGCGCGAAGCCCGGGGCGGCGTAGCCGAAGAGCGCCACGCTCAGCTCGTTGGGACCCACGGCACGCAGCAGGCGCAGGCGGGCGGCGAACGTGCCCGACCAGCCCGTGTCGATCCGGTAGAGAGCCGCGTCGCCCTCGAGCACCACCGTCCGCGCGGGCCGGCCGCTGCCGCCCAGCCGCACCCCCCAGCCGCCCGCCCCGAACGCGGGCCGGGCGTCGTCGGCGATCGCAAGCGGATCGAAGCGGGCCGGGTCGTCGCCGAATGCGAGCAGGTGTACGGCGAGTGCCACGGGGCCGAGCACGCCACGCGCGCCCAGCGACGCCTCGGCGGGTCCGTCGCTGCGCAGCGAGGCGTGGAGCTCGCCGATGAGGTTGCCCACGGGGCCGAAGGTGGCGTGGGTGCGGAGGCCGAGATCGAGCTGGGCGGCCGCATCCAGGCGCACCGCGAGGTCGACGTCGGTGTCCTCGACGCGGGCGCCTCGGACGCCAACCACCACGCCGGCGCCCGGTCCCGGTAGGGAGCCGGAGACGGCGACGTCCAGCGTCTGGGCGCGTGCGGCGGGCGCGGCGACCAACGTCACCACCAGCGCCAGGGCCAGGAGTCGCGGCTGGGCGTGGGGCCCGCGCAGGGGACTGCGCGCGGGGCGAGGGGTGCGTGGCGTGCGGTGGTCTTCGAGGGCGCGCATGCTCCCAGTGTGCCCCGGCGCGGCCCGGCGCGCGGTGGGCCGCGGCCCGTGGCCGCGCGCCCCGCCGGATCCGGACATGCGCTGCGGCCGTGCAAGACGCACCCTCGCGCCGCCCGGGGTGCGGCGCGAGGGCCGCCTCTGTCGGTCGGGTGCTAGACTGTGCGGCGGTCGGCCCGGAGCACTCCCCTGGGGACCACTCACCTATGAACATTCTCGGACATCTCACCGTTCTACCCAACCTGCCTGAGCCCATCGAACGGCTCCACGAGCTTGCCCACAACCTCTACTGGACCTGGGCGCCCGATGCGCGCCGCCTGTTCCGGCACCTCGATCGGGACCTGTGGGAGGCCTCCAACCACAACCCCATCACCCTGATCCGGGACGTCAAGCAGGACCGGCTCGAGGCCGCGGCGCGCGAACCCGAGTACCTCGCCGCCTACGCCGACGTGTTGGCGCGCTTCGACCGCTACCTCGCCCAGGCGACCTGGTTCGGCGACGAGATCGGCGAGGACCACCTCTACGCCTACTTCTGCGCGGAGTACGGCTGGCACGAGGCGGTGGCCCTGTACTCGGGCGGCCTCGGCGTGCTCGCCGGCGACCACACCAAGGCCGCCTCGGACCTCGGCGTGCCGCTGGTGGCCGTGGGCCTGTTCTACCCGGAGGGCTACTTCCACCAGCGCGTCGCGTCCGACGGCCGACAGGAGGCCGTCTACACGCGCCACAGCCCGGCCGACCTACCCCTGACCCTGGTCACCGGCGAGGACGGCGAGCCCGTCCTGGCGCGCGTCAACGTGTTCGGCCGCGAGGTCGTGCTGCGCGCCTGGCGGGTGGAGGCCGGCGCGGTCAAGGTCTACCTGCTCGACGTCGACCTGGCCGACAACCACCCGGACGACCGCAATCTGCTGCGCCGACTCTACGGCGGCGACCAGCGCACCCGGATCTCCCAGGAGATCATCCTCGGCGTCGGCGGCGTGCGGATGCTGCGCGCGCTCGGCATCGCGCCCACCGCGTGGCACATGAACGAGGGACACAGTGCCTTCATGGTCCTGGAGCGCTGCCGCGAGCTCGTCTCCTCCGGGCTGGGCTTCGACGAGGCCCGGGAGGCCGTCACGGCCAGCACGCTGTTCACCGTGCACACGCCGGTGGCCGCGGGCAACGACGCGTTCCCCTTCGACCTCATCAACCAGTGCTTCAGCGGCTTCTGGGGCAGCCTCGGTCTGCGTCAGCAGGAGTTCCACGAGCTCGGGCGGGCGGACCACGGCTGGGGTCCGGTGTTCAGCATGCCGGCGCTGGCGCTGCGCTTCTCCTCGGGGCGCAACGGCGTGGCTCGCCTGCACGGCGAGACGAGCCGGCGCATCTGGAGCGACCTGTGGCCGGAGGTCCCCATCGACGAGGTCCCCATCGGACACATCACCAATGGCGTGCACCTGTCGAGCTGGATGGCGCCGGAGCTGCAGGAGCTCGTGGGCACGGTGTTGCCCGAGCACTGGCAGGAGCGGCTCGCCGATGGCGAGATGTGGGCCGGCGTGCGCGGGCTCGACGACGCCGCGCTGTGGAAGGTGCGCGGGTTACTCAAGGAGCAGAGCGTGCGCTTCTTGCGTGGGCGCGTGCTGCGCCAGCTCGATCGGCAGGAGGCTAGCCCGACGGCGCTCAAGGACACCGGCCAGCTGTTCGATCCCGATGCGCTCACGATCGGCTTCGCCCGGCGCTTCGCGACGTACAAGCGCGCCACCCTGATCTTCCGCGACCTCGAGCGCCTCGCGCGCGTCCTGAGCGATCCCGAGCGCCCGGTCCAGTTGGTCTTCGCCGGCAAGGCGCACCCGGCGGATGAGCCGGGTCAGGCCCTGATCGCGCACATCCACAACCTCTCCAAGGACCCGCGCTTCGCCGGCCGCATCCTCTTCGTCGAGGACTACGACATGGCGGTGGGGAGGGCGCTGACGCGCGGCGTGGATGTGTGGCTCAACAACCCGCGGCGCCCCCTGGAGGCCTCCGGCACGAGTGGGCAGAAGGCGGCCATGAACGGCGTGCTCAACCTCTCGATCCTCGATGGCTGGTGGCCCGAGGGCTTCGACGGCCGCAACGGCTGGGCCATCGGGGGCGCCCGGAGTTTCGACGACGACGAGCGCGCCGATGCCGCGGACGCCGACTCCCTGTACGCCATCCTGGAGCGCGAGGTCGTGCCGCTGTACTACCAGCGCGACGCCGCGGATATCCCGCGCGCTTGGCTGGCGCGCGCCAAGGAGGCCATCGCCAGCATCGCCCCGGCGTTCAACGCCCAGCGCATGGTGATGCAGTACGTCAACACCTACTACGCCCCGGCCTCCAGGCGCGGCCGTTCGATGAGCGCCGACGGCTTCCGGGCCGCGACCGAACTGGCCGCCTGGCGCAAGCACGTGGCCGGGGAGTGGTCCGCGGTGTACTTCAGTGCCACCCCCGTGGAGCAGACCCTGAAACGCATCGGTGACGAGGTGGAGATCGAGGCGATCCTCAACCCGCGCGGCCTGAGTGAGGACGAGATCCATGTGGAGGTGGTCTACAGCCTGGCCCAGGACGCCCTGCAACACGACCTCGAACGCGTGCGCATGCGGAAGATCGAGGCCTACCCGGACGGCGGCGAGCTCTATCGCGCGCGCTTCCGGCCGGTGCTCAGCGGGAGGCTGGCGTACGGCGTGCGCGCCTTCGCCTGCCACGAGGGCCTGGTGTCCCCCTTCGACGCGGGCGCCATCCGCTGGGCCTGAGACGCGCGATCGGGACCTTGGGGGTGCCGGCGCCCCGGCCTGCCCCCACCGGGCGCGGCCGGGGCGTTGTCGGAGGGCGTCAGCCGGTGTCCGCGACGTCGGTGAGGATCAGCAGGCGCTCGCGTGCGCCGATGGCGCGAGCCGGGAAGCGGTCGTACGCGCCGGGGCCGGCCAACCACGCCCGCAGCGCCCGCCGCTTACCCTCCCCGGCCACCAGGAAGGCGACCACCCTGCTGCGGCCGATGGCCGCCGGCGTGAGGCTGAGGCGGGGCGTCGGTTGGCCCGCCGGGCGCGAGGCGACCGTGAGGCCGTCGGCGTGGACGGCGCCGGTCCCGGGGAAGAGGCTGGCGGTGTGGCCGTCCTCGCCCAGCCCGAGCAGGCACAGGTCGAGGCCGCCGTCGGTATCCAGGGCCGCGGCCAGCGTGCGCGCGTACGCCGCCGCGCTCGCCTCCGGCGTGTCGAGGTACGGCCACGGGTGGATGCCACCAGCGGGAACGGCCACCGCGTCCAGGAAGGCGGCGCGGGCCGCCCGGGCGTTGTTGTCGGGGTGTTCCGGGGGGACGTAGCGCTCGTCGCCCCAGAACACCTCGGTGGCGGCCCATGGAAGGTCGGTGCGGCGCGCCAGCTCGCGGAACATCGGCAGGGGTGTCGAACCGCCGGAGAGCGCGACCCGGAAGCGGCCGCGCGCGGAGACGGCGGCCTGCATGAGGTCCACGAACAACTCCAGCCCCGCCGCGGGGACGTCGTCGGTGTGTACGAGGACGGGCTTGGGCATGGCGCGAGTATAGCCGGGGCGCCGCGGCGTCTCGGGTAGACTGCCCGCATGATTCCGTCACGCTCGGACGCCCTGGAATTGATGCAAGCCTGGACCGCCTCGGAGAGCCTGCGAAAGCACATGCTCGCGGTCGAGGCCGCGGTCGCCGCCTACGCCCGCGAGGCCGACGCCGACGCCACGCTCTGGTCGGTCGCGGCCCTGCTGCACGACTTCGACTACGAACGCTACCCGAACCCGGACAGGGACGACAGCGGCCACCCCTGGGTGGGCGTGCGCCAGCTGCGCGAGCTGGGCTACCCCGAGGAGGTGACGGAGGCCATCCTGGGGCACGCGGACTACACCGGCGTGCCGCGCGTGACGCCGCTCGCCAAGACGCTCTACGCCTGTGACGAGATCACCGGGTTGATCACGGCCGCGGTGCTGGTGCGCCCCGACCGTGACATCGCCAACCAGACGCTCAAGAGCCTCAAGAAGAAGTTCAAGGACAAGGCCTTCGCCCGTGGCGTGGCCCGCGAGGACGTGGAGCGCGGGGCCGCGGAGCTCGGTGTGCCTTTGTGGGACCACGTGGCGTTCGTTCTGGAGGCGATGCAGGGGCGCGCCGCGGCCCTCGGCCTGGACGGCTCGCAGGCGACCGCGGCGTCCTGAGTCCCGCACCCGAGCGTGGCGCGGTTCAGGGTCCGGGCGCGGCGACGCGGTGCACGTTCCAGGTCCAGCCGTCCGCCCCGTGGCGAAACGGGGGCCACACCACGAGCATCGCGCGCCCCTGCAGGGAGGTGGCGGGGACGGGGCCGAAGCTCCGCGAGTCGAACGACGCGAGCGGGTGACGGTTGTCGCCCAGGACGTACACCGCACCCTCGGGCACGCGCAGCGGCGGAACCGTGGACAGGCCGCGGTACGCCGCGTCCAGGTAGGGCTCGGGGCGCTCCGCACCATCGACCACCAGGCGGCCCTCGCTCACCCCGACCCGCGCGCCGGGGCCTGCGACGATGCGCTTGATGAGCAGCGACCGCCCGAACCAGCGCGCCAGGCCGCGCCGGTGGCGCGTGGGATCCGGGAAGTACACCACGTCCCCCGCCCGGTACGCGCCGACACCGAGGCGATGGAGCCAGGCGTCGGCGCGGAGCACCAGGGCGACGTCGCCGTCGTGCAGGGTGGGTTGCATCGAGTGTCCGTGGACGGCCACGGTGCCCACGCCGAAGGCGCTGATGAGTAGACCCGCGGCCACCGCGGCGAGCGCGGTGCGCCACCACGTGTTGACGCCGGAGCGCTGCGCGACGGCGTGAGGGACGGCACGGGAGGGGGCGGGCATGCGCCGCAGTCTACCGGATGGGAGGTGAAATCGGTGAGCGCGCGGGTCGGCAACCGCCCTCAGCGCCGCACCTTCGCGCGCCCCGATGCGGCTCCCCGCGTGCGCTCCGGACGTTCCTCGGCCGCGTCGTCCGGCCGCACCGTCACGTCGCCGTCCGCGAAGAGCTCGCCCTGCCCCACCAGCGCGATGGGACCGCGCGCCGTCCGCGGGAGCGTCAGCAGGGCATCCAGCCCCCCACTGGCGGCGAGCGCCCGTTCGGCCGTCTCCTCACCGAGCTGCACGATGCGGCGGAACTCCCGGAACGACTCCACGCGGATCTCGGGCATGCCCAGCCGGATGCGGATGTCGGCCGGGTGCAGGCTGTGCTGGATGTCGACCAGGATCGACTGCATGATGTCGCTGGAGCGAAACAGCATCTGCGCCATGGGGTTGCGTCGCTCCAGGCGCACGGTCTGCACCATCCGCTCCCACCAGTTCCCCTCCTGGCTGGGCGTGGTGTAGACGCTTCGGCGGGGCGCGGTGACGTCGGAGGCGATGGTCCGCGTGGCCCCCAGCAGGGACGCGGCGCCGACCGGAAGGTTGTTCACGATGCCGCCGTCGGCCAGGGTGCGGCCGTCGATCTGCAGCGGCTCGAAGGCGCCCGGATAGCTGCTCGAGGCGCGCACGGCGCGGATCAGCTCACCCTCCAGCAGCACCACCCCCTCGCCCGTCTCGATGTCCGTGGTGGTGACCGCCAGGGGCAGCTGCAGCTCCTCGAAGGTCTCCGGCAGGTGCTCGGCCAGGAAGGCCTCGAGCCGGCTGCCCTTGAACAGGCCCGTCTGCAAGGACAGGTCCAGCACGTCGCGCCAGTGCGTGTCGTCGGCCAGCTCGTAGAGGTCGTCCGCGCCCAGGCCCGTGGCGTACAGGGCGCCGAGCACCGCGCCGATGGAGGTGCCCGCCACCACGTCGAACCGCGCCCCCTCGCGCTCGAGGACCCGCAGCACGCCGATGTGTGCGAAACCGCGGGCGCCACCGCCCGAGAGCACGAGTCCCAGGGAGGGGGCGTCGCGCGAACGTTCCATGCCGCAGGGTAGCACGGTGGCCGCCCCGCGCGGCATCGGGAGCGGCGTCGGAACGTCGTCCCTGAGGGCGATCCCTCCATGTGGCCGCGGCCGCGGGTGCGGGGGCGCGGTGAGGCTCGCCCATGCCCCACGGTCGCATCAGCCGTACCCCGCGAACGCCGCTCCCGCACGAGTACTACGACGTCGTCGCGATCGGCGCCGGTCTCCTGGGTTGCGCCGTCGCCGCCGACCGCGCACCCCCCTGGGGCGGCGACCGGTCCCCATGACGGCGGGGCGGCCCGAAGGCCGCCCCGCCGTGTGCGTCGCCGCGCCGCGAAGCGCGCGTCGATGCCTCTCAGTTGCCGTTGTTGCCGCCGTTGTTGCCGCCGTTGGGCATCGGGTTGGATCCCTGGTCGGGCACCACCTCGAGGGTGACGGTGACGGTGCGCGTCTGCCCACCACGCCACACCTCCAGCGTGAGGGTGTCGCCGGCCTTCTTCGACAGCACCAGGCGTTGGATGTCCGTGGCGGCTTGGATGTCCTTGCCGTCGGCCTTGGTGATGATGTCGCCCCCGGCCGGGTAGTTCTGGCCGTTGACGGTGGCCTGGAAGCTGGGTCCGGTGAGGCCGGCCTTGTCGGCCGGGCCGCCCGGGGCCACGTTCATCACCACGACCCCGTGATCGGGCATGTTGAGCGTCTGCCGTACGGGCTGCGGGTAGTCCTGCACCGCCAGCACCTGCACGCCGATGCGGGGTTTGTTGGCGATATCGAGCGCCTGTGCGTAGAGGCCGATCAGCCCACCCTTGCGGAGGTCGGGGAGCGTCTCCTTGAGGAGGTCGGAGGGCACGGCGAAGCCGATGCCGATGTTGCCCGCCTGCCCGTTGGCGCTCATGCCCGGGATGATCATCGTGTTGATGCCGATGACCTGGCCGCTGGAGTCGAGCAGCGGACCGCCGGAGTTGCCGGGGTTGATGGCCGCGTCGGTCTGGACCATGGCGATCTTGACGCGCCCGATGGAGGGCAGCTCACGACCTACGGCGGACACGATGCCCTGCGTCACGGTGGATTGGAACCCGAACGGGTTGCCGATGGCGATGGCCTTCTGACCGACCTGCACCGCCTTGGTGTCGCCGAGCGGGATGGGCTGGACGCCGCTGGGCAGCTGCTCGTGATCGTCGAGCTGCAGCAGCGCCAGGTCGTAGTCCGGATTGGCGCCCACCACGTGGGCCGGCAGCTCCTTGTCGCTGTTGGGGAACACGACGCTCAGCTTGGCGCCGCCCAGCAGCGTGACGCCGCCCTGCTGCAGCGCGTCCTTGACGACGTGGTAGTTGGTGACGATCTGGCCGGCGCCGTCCACCACGAAGCCCGAGCCCGTGCTCTGTTCGATCTGTGGCTGGTTGGGCATCTGCGGGATGAACTGCCGGAACTGTGGCGGCAGCCCCTGCGGCAGGTTCTGGAACGGATTGACGCGCTGCCCCTGGACGGTGACGTTGACCGCGACCACGCTCGGCCCGTACGTCTTGACGATGTCGACGGTGTTCTGCTCGTCGCCCTGGAACGTGGTCGCCGCGGTTGCGCTCGGCGTGGTGGGGGTGGCGCTCTGTGCGCTCACGCCGCGGTTGAGGGTGATGCCGGCGACCACGAGCGCGGCCGCTAGCGCCAGGGACCCGAGTGAGATGAGGATGCGTCTGCGAAGCAAGGGACTCCTCCTTCCGCACCGCCCGGGGGGCGGTCGGTGGTTCGGTTCGGCAGCGTGCGGCGGTGGGGGAGATCCCCCCGCCCGCGCTGTGGGGACCATCTCATGAGAGAGGTCCCGCCCACACGTCAGCCTAGCCAAAGCACGTGAAGCAGGCGCCAGAGCTACGTGAACTTCCTGAGACCGCCGGGTTGCGCCAACGCGGGGGGCGCCGCTAGGCGCGCCGGGTCTCTTGGGCGCGCCTAGCGCCGGCCCGCTCGAGCAGGACCACGCAGGCGGCGCCGAGCAACAGCAGCGCGAGCAGCACCGGCGCACCCCGACCGGCGACCCAGGGCGCGGCGGGCGTGCCGTCGGCCGCCAGGAAGGGCCACACCTTGCGCAGACTGCCGAGCATGAAGCCGGCCAGCACGGCCATGGTGGCGTCGTGCTGGCGGCGCAGGAGCCAGGCCAGCACGCGCGAGAAGCTCAGCAGGCCGGCGGCGGCCCCCACGGCGAAGGGCAGCAACAGCGACAGGTCGAGGCGGGTGATGGCACCGAGCAGGCTCTCGTACTTGCCCAGCAGCACCAGCACGAAGGCGCCTGAGATGCCCGGCAGGATCAGGGCGCAGATGGCCAACGCGCCGCTGGCCAGCAGCAGCAGGGGCGTGTCCGGCGTGCGCGCGGGCGTCAGCCCCACGACCAGGAAGGCGGCCACCGTTCCCAGCACCGCCGCGGCGATGGTGCTTCCCCGCCACCGCCCCACGCGGCGGCCCACCAACGCGGCCGAGGCCAGGATGAGGCCGAAGAAGAAGGCGTTCACCGCGATGGGGTAGCTCGCCAGCAGCGCGTGCATCAGCCGCGACAACGCCAACACCGCCGTTCCGATGCCGGCCACGACCAGCAGCAGGAAGTCGCCGTTCGCCAGGCGGTAGGCCCGGCGCAGCCTCAGGCGCAGTACGGCATCGAGGAACGGCCGGGTCGACAGCGTGCCGAGGGTGGCGACGAGCTCCTGGTAGATGCCCAGGATGAGGGCCATGGTGCCGCCCGACACGCCGGGGATGAGGTCGGCCGTGCCCATGGCCATGCCCCGCAGGACCAGGCCGGGGCGCAGCCGGCGGGCGCGCTCCCGCGGTGTGGCGGCGGCTTCTGGTTGCGGGGAGCTGGGGTGCGGCATCGGCACGAAACTACCACGGTGCGCCGCGGCGCGCCCCACCGGGGCGCCGCCCGTCCGGCGCGCGAGCGGGCGCGGGCGCGGGCGATGCGGTAGGCTGAAGACCGTGAGGCGCTTCGATGAGCGATAGTGACGCCCAGGATCGCGTGGAACCCGCACGCCCCGAGAGCGGCGTGCCGCCGGCTTCGCTGGACGACCTGGCGTCGAACCTGCTATGGCGCATCGGTCGGGTCAGCGACGATGGCCCCGTGACGGTGCGGGTCGGCCTGGCCTCGAGCGCCGCGCTGTTCCACGAGCTGCCGCGGCTGCGCACCGCGAGTGACGCCGAGCTGCAGGCGGCCGTGGAGGAGGGCAGCCTGCGTGTGGAGTGGGTCGGTGCGCGCCCCCGTGTCGGGAGCGAGAGGTGAGCCGGTGGACCTGAGCCACGAGGTGAGCTTCGCCCTGGAGCTCGACTTGCCCCCGGACGAGGCGCGCGCCTTCGTGCGGGACGTGCCACGCTCGCTGAGCCGGGCGACGTTCCTGGCGGACCTGCAGGTGGTCACCTCCTCCCCGCTGGTGGTGGCCGCGACGCTGCCGGTCAACGCGGCCCTGTTCGGGCAGCGCGAGCTTCCCTTCCGATCCGAGCTGCGATTCACCGACGACGGCGCGCGCCTTCGCGGCCTTCCCCTCGACCCCGACGGGCCCGGTTGGGCCGAGGTCTCCGGTGGGGCCCGCGTGATCGCGCTCCCCTCACGCGGCAGCCGCGTGGAGTACCGCTTCGCGGTGACCATCCATCTCGATCTGCCCGCCCCCGAGAAGTGGGGCGGGCGGGCGCTGCTCAAGATGATCGAGTTCACGGCGCGCAGCGTGCTCGAGAGTGTCATGGACCGCTTCCCGGAGGCCATCCGCGATGCCGCCGCCGCGGCCCAGGTCGACCGCGTCTGAGGCCGCTCGCCGGGCGCGGCGCTACTTGCCCACGCAGAAGTTCGCGAAGATCGCGGCCAGGGTCTCCTCGCCCACGGCGCCCCGGCCCGTGACCGCGGCCAGCGCCTGCAGGGCGTCCTGGAGTTCAAGCGATGCCAGGTCGTCGGGCGCGCCCAGGGCCTGCCGCACGTGGCCGCGTACCCGCGTCAGCGCCTCGATGTGGCGTTCCTCGGTGATCCATAGCTCGCTGCCGGCGGCGTCGCCCACCAAGCGCTCACGGATCGTCGCCTTGAGCTCCTCCACCCCCGTGCCGTCGCGGGCGGACACCGCCAGCGAGGGGCGCGGCAGCGCGTCGGGCCCCCAGGCCGCGGGGAGGTCGGCCTTGCTCGCCACCAGCACCGAGCGCTCGGCGGAGACCCGCGTCAGCAGGGTCGCATCGTCCTCGTCGAGCCGACGCGAGCGGTCGACCAGCAGCACCACCAGGTCGGCGTTGTCGGCGATGGCCTGCGCCAGGGCCACGCCCGAGGCCTCCACGGCGTCCTCGGTGCCGCGCACGCCGGCCGTGTCGACCGCCGTCAGCGGGACGCCGCCGAGGTCGAGCGGCGCCTCGAGGTAGTCGCGGGTCGTGCCGGGTGCGTCCGCGACGATGGAGCGCTCGAACCCGAGCAGGGCATTCAACAGGCTCGACTTGCCGGCGTTCGGGCGCCCCACCAGCGCCAGCCGAGCGCCGCGCCGGCTGAGGCGGCCGGCGTCGGCGGTGGCCAGCAGCGCCTCGACCCCCTCCAGGGCGGTGCGCAGCGGCCGCTCGAGACGGGCCTCGGGGACGCCCTCCTCGGGGTAGTCCAGCCCCGCCTGGATCGCGGCGTAGGCGCGCGTGAGGTCGTCCTGGATGAGATGCAGGCGGTCGGAGAGGGCGCGCGTGAGTCCCTGGGCGGCGTGCCGGCGGGCGCCCTCGGACTGGGCGTTGACCATGGCGAGCACGCTCTCGGCCTGTACCAGGTCGAGTCGCCCGGAGAGGAAGGCCCGCAGGGTGTACTCCCCCGGACCGGCGAGCCGGGCGCCGGCCTCCGCGCAGCGCGTAAGCACGGCGCGCAGCACGGCCGGGCCGCCGTGGGCCTGGATCTCCACCACGTCCTCGCCGGTGTAGGAGTGGGGCGCCCGGAAGGTCAACAGCAGCGCCTCGTCCACGGTGCTCCCGTCGTGCCCCAGGACGCGGCCGAAGACGACGCGCCCGGGAGGGCGGGAGGACGGCGGCGCCCCCCGCTCCGGCTGGAACACCGCATCCGCCACGGCGTAGGCGTCGGGTCCCGAGACGCGCACGACACCGATGGCGCCCACGCCCGGAGCCGTCGCGATGGCGGCGATGGTGTCCCCGGTGGGCGGCAGCGGCACCTCAGCCCGCCGTGAGGTCCGCGAAGGCGCCGCGCGCCGCTGCCACCACCGCATCGATGTCCGCGTCGTCGTGGGCATAGGAGAGGAAGGCGGCCTCGAAGGCGCTGGGCGGCCACAACACGCCGCGGCGCAGCAGGCCGTGGAACCAGCGGGCGAAGCGGTCGCGGTCGGTGGCCTCGGCGCCGCGCAGGTCGTGCACAGGGGCGTCGCCGAAGAACACCGTCAGCATCGAACCCACGCGCTGGACCGTCACCGGCACGCCGGCCGCGTCGGCGCCGTCGCGCAAGCCGGCCTCGAGACGCGCTCCGCGCGCCTCCAGGGTGGGGTAGACGTCCCCCGCGGCGTCGATGGCGTGGAACATGGCGATCCCGGCGGCCATCGCCAGCGGGTTGCCCGACAGGGTGCCCGCCTGGTAGACGGGCCCGGCCGGTGATACCCGCTCCATCGCGGCGGCCGCGCCGCCGTACGCGCCCACCGGCAGCCCCCCGCCGATCACCTTGCCCCAGCACACCAGGTCGGGCTCGAGCCCGTATCGCTCCACCGCCCCGCCGCGCGCGATCCGGAAGCCGGTCATCACCTCGTCCACCACCATCATGGCCCCGTGTGCGGTCGTGAGCCGGCGCACGCCCTGGAGGAAGCCGGGCCGGGGCGGCACTACGCCCATGTTGCCGGCGACGGGCTCGAGGATGACCGCCGCCACCTCCCCGCGGTGCGCGTCGAGCAGCCCCTCCAGGGCGTCGAGGTCGTTGTACGCGGCGACGAGCGTGGTGGCGGCCGTGCCGGCCGGCACGCCCGCGCTGGAGGGCACGCCGGTGGTGAGCGCCCCGGAGCCCGCGGCGACCAGGAGGCCGTCGGCGTGGCCGTGGTAATTGCCGGCGAACTTGACCACCACGTCGCGCCCGGTCGCGGCACGGGCGACCCGCAGGGCGCTCATGGTGGCCTCGGTGCCGGAGTTGACGAAGCGCAGGCGCTCCGCCCCGGGCACGCGCGCCAGCACCGTCTCGGCCAGTACCACCTCGGCCTCCGTGGGTGCGCCGAAGGAGGTGCCGGCGGAGGCGGCGGAGGTGACGGCCCGCACCACGTCCGGGTGAGCGTGGCCCAGCAGCAAAGGGCCCCACGACTGCACCAGGTCGAGGTAGCGGTTGCCGTCGACGTCGTAGACCGTGCTCCCCTCGCCGCGTGCGAGGAATCGGGGCGTGCCGCCGACGCTGTGGTAGGCGCGCACGGGGGAGCTCACGCCCCCTGGCATGACCGCGCGGGCGCGGCGGAAGAGGTGCTCGGAGGCCGTGGTGTCCATGCGGGTATGCTCGCACGGCGCACCGCGGCTGGCAACGTGTCGCCCGACAGGCGCCAGGTGCCCGCGCCGCCCCTGCTAGAATCCGTGCGGTGCGGCGCCGCCGCCCGGGAGGTTCGATGGGCATCATCCACGCGCTGCAGCGCCTGCACGGCCCCGTGCTGGACCGGATCATGCTGCTGGTGACCCAGCTCGGCTCGGAGCAGGCCTACATCATCCTGCTACTGGCGGCCTACCTGGGTTTCGACGCGCTGGTGGGGAGGCGGCTGGCGGTCACCTTCCTGGCGGGCTTCTACCTCAACCAACAGCTCAAGATGCTGTTCGACACGCCGCGACCCTTCGAACTCGATCCTGCCGTGCGGCCCTCGCAGGCCGCGCTCGACACCGCGCTGGGCAGCGGCTTCCCCTCCGGGCACGCGCAGTCGAGCACCACCTTCTGGGGTCTGGTCGCGGTGTACGCGCGGCGCACCTGGGTGAGTGTGGCGGCGGCGCTGGTGATCGTACTCGTGTGCCTTTCGCGCCTCTATCTGGGGGTCCACCTTCCCATCGACGTCCTCGGGGGCATCGCCGTGGGGGCGCTGGTGGTCGGTGCCGGCCTGGCCCTGGACCGGGTCGCATGGCGCCTGTCGCCCGCGGTGGTGGTGGCGCTGGGTCTCGCGGGACCGCTGGCGCTGCAGCTGCTGGCACCGACGCCCGACTCGGGCGTCATGCTCGGGGCCATGGCGGCCTTCCTCACCGGCCCCGAGCTCGTCCGCCACCGGGCGTCCGGCGGCGCTGCGCGTAGGGTCGCCGTGGTGCTCCTAGGGGTGGTGCTCGTGTTCGCCGTGCAGATCGGATCCTCGCTGAGCGTGCCGGACGCCGTGCGCCACAGCACGCTGGGCTCCTTCGTGCGCTACCTCCTGGTGGGCTGGGCCGGGCTGCTGGTCACCCCGCTGCTGGCTCGCTGGTGGCGCCTGGCGCCTGCTGCCGGCGGCTGAGCGGTGCGACGCCTGCGCCTCACGCTCGAGTTCGACGGTACGGACTTCTCCGGCTGGCAACGCCAGGCCACCGGGGAGCGCACCGTGCAGGGGGCGGTGGAGGGGGCGTTCGCACGCCTGCCGGGGCGTCACGGGCCGGTGGTGGCCGCAGGGCGCACCGATGCCGGGGTGCACGCCCTGGCGATGGTCGCCCACGTCGATACGGGAAGCGATATCGAGGACGCCAAGCTGCGCCTGGCGCTCAACGCCCACCTCCCGCGCGACGCCACGGTGCTGCGGCTCGTCACGGTCGCCCCGGATTTCGAGGCCCAGTACGGCTGCCACTACCGCCGCTACCTCTACCGGTTGCGCGTGGTGCGCGACGATCCGCGCGGCCTGGCGTTGCAGCGGCGTCGCCGGCTGCCCGTGTTCCGGCACCTCGATGTGGTGGGCATGCAGCGCGCGTGCGCGGCGGTGCGGGGCACCCACGACTTCTCCAGTTTCGCGACCCAGGAGACCCGCAGCCGGGTGCGCACGGTGCACCTGTGCGAGCTGCGAGAGGAGCGCGGGGAACTGCGCCTGCACATCGCCGCGGACGGCTTCCTGCGGGGCATGGTGCGCGCCGTGGTGGGAACGCTGCTGTGGGTGGGGAAGGGGAAGCTCCGCCCCGACGAGGTGGCCCGCATCATCGCCGCGCGGGACCGCACGCGCGCCGGGCAGAACGTGGCACCCCAGGGGCTGTACTTCGCGGAGGCCGGCTACCTGCCGTGGGACGCGGCCGCCTCGGAGGCCGCCGTGGCCGACCTGGCGGTGTGAGGGCGGGCAGCGGGGGCGGGCCGGCCCCGCGGCCCGGCCTGTACAATGGGCGGCATGGCATCTACCCATTTCGAGGACGGTCACGCCCGCATGGTGGACGTGGGCGAGAAGCCGACTACGGCGCGCACCGCCACGGCCGAAGCCTGGGTCAGGCTGCCGCCGGCGGCGGCGGTGATGCTGGCCGACGGGGCGCCCAAGGGGGACGCTGTGGCCGTGGCCGAGCTCGCCGGCATCATGGCCGCGAAGCGGACCGCGGACCTCATCCCGCTCTGTCACCCCCTGTCGCTGAGCGGCGTGCGGGTGCGCGGCGAGGTGGACGGCGAGCGCGTGCGTTTCGAGGCCCGCTGTCGCACCACGGCCTCCACCGGGGTGGAGATGGAGGCACTCACAGCGGCGAGCGTCGCCGCGCTGACCCTGTACGACATGCTCAAGGGCGCGAGCAAGGGGATCGTGATCGAGGCGGTCCGCCTGCTCGCCAAGGACGGGGGGTCTTCCGGCACTTGGACGCACACGCCCGACCGCTAGATCCCGAGGACGGAGCCGTGCTGGGCCCCATCGACGACGCCTACGGCCGCGCCTTCGACGTCGAGCCGCGCGCCACCGCCGGCGCGCTGCGCTTCTTCGCGCGTAGTGGCCACGCCTTCGTAGCGGAGGGTCGCGACGGCGAGGTGCGCGGCTACCTGCTCGCCCAGGCCGTGTTCGACGGGGAGCGTGCCGCGGTGCTCGCCAGCCGGATGGTCAGCCGGCCGCCGGGTGACGACGCCGCCCTGAGGGCGCTGGTGCGCGCCCTGACCAAGAGCGCCTACGACGCCGGCGTCTACGACGTGCACGTGAGCCTGCCTCAGGCCGATCTGGCGGGCGCGGCGGCGCTTCGCGCCGAGTCGTACCGCGTCCGCCCGATGCTGAGCTACGAGCGGCGCCTCGGTTCACGGGGGCGCGCCGACACGGAGGACGACCATGCCTGAGGGCGGTACCCGTGTGCTGCTCGGGGTACGCGGCATGGATACGTCGGCCTCGCGCGAGCGCGTCGAGTCAGCGCTGCGCAGCGTGCGCGGCGTGCGTCGCGTCGAGGCCACGCCCGACCTTCAGGTGGCCGTCACCTACGACGACGCCGAGGCCACCGTGATGGACCTCATCCGCGCGCTCCGGCGCATCGGCTTCCTGGCCGGCATGGAGTGAGGGCCGTGGCGGTCACCACCTACGTGGGGGTACTGACGTTCACGCTCGAACTGCCCGGGGTCCGCAGCCTCAAGCAGAAGCGGGCGTTGGTGCTGCCGATCACGGAGAAGCTCAAGGCCCGCTTCCCGGTGTCGGTGGCGCGCCTCGACGGCCTCGAGGCCTACGCCTGGGAGCGTATCGGCGTGGCCGCCATCAGCGCCGATCCCGTGTGGCTGGAGCGCACCCTGGACCGCGCGCTGGCCTTCGTGCTCTCACGGGGCCTGGACGTCCGCGACAGCGCTCGCGACATCGAGGTGTGGGACGCCGTCGGCGCGGCGGGCTGAGCGCGGCGCGACCGGAACGGGCGGGCGGCCGCCGGCAGGCTAGTATGGGCGTTGAGCACGGTGGAGACGCTTCCGCGCTGCCGCGTCGCGTGGATCGGCCCGTGGGCGGGCCGGCCGGCCAGCGCCCCAGGCGGGCTCGGCCCGCGAGCGAGCAGGGGGCAGGAGGACCAGAGGCATGGACGAACGCAAGGCGGGCCGCCCCGCGGCGAAGCCGAAACGATCCGAGAAGGAGCGCGACATCGACCGCGTGCTGGTGTCGGACGAGGCGTTGGCCTCGCTCGTGGGTCTCGCCGCACACGAGGTGCCCGGGGTCGTGGGCATGGCGCCCGCCAACATCGGCGAGGGGCTGCGCCGCGTCCTCGGGCTCGCTCAGGTGCGCGAGGGCGTCGGCATCCAGCACCCCAACGGCGACGCGCGCGCGGACATCGACATCCACGTGGTGGTGGCCTACGGCGTGAACATCCCGGTGGTGGCGGAATCGGTGCGCGACCGCGTGCGCTACGCGTCGCGTCGCTACTCCGGCATCGAGCTCGACGAGGTGCGGGTCCACGTCGACGGGGTCAGCCGTGGTTGAGGTGGCCCAGCGAGAGCCCGAGACGCTGGCCGCCCGTGACCTGAGTCAGGCCTTCGGCCACGCCACCGAGTGGCTCGGCGTGTTCATCGAAGAGGTCAACGCCCTCAACGTCTACCCGGTCCCGGACGGCGACACCGGCACCAACATGCACCTCACCATGCAGTCGGTACGGCGCCAGCTGGTCGACGAGAACCCTTCCACCATGGTCGATTTCGCGCATGCCCTGTCGTACGGTTCGCTCCTCGGGGCGCGCGGTAACTCCGGTGTGATCCTCTCGCAGGTGCTCAAGGGCTTCGCCGAGTCCGTGCGGCGCAAGGCGCGCCTCAACGGCGGGGACGTGGCCAAGGCGCTCGCGGCGGGCAGCCGCAGCGCCTACGCGGCGGTCATGAAGCCCGTCGAGGGCACCATCCTCTCGGTCGTGCGGAGCGTGGCCGAGGCGGCCGAGGCGGTGCAAACACGGCCGCCGCTCGAGGTGCTGCGGGTGGCCGCGGAGGCGGGTCGCGAGGCGCTCGCGCGCACCCCCGAGCAGCTCCCAATCCTGAAGCAGGCAGGCGTGGTGGACGCCGGAGGGCTCGGGTTCCTGTATGTGCTCGAGGGCGTCCTGGCGTACTTCCACGGGCAAGACCTGCCGGAGCCGCCGGTGGTGCATCGGCACGCGCAGACGCAGTTCGAGGAGGAGGAGTTCGGCTTCTGCACCGAGTTCCTCCTGTCGGACGTGACGGTGCCCACGCGCGAGATCCGGGAGCTGGTGGCCCCCTATGGAGACTCCCTGCTGGTCGTCGGCGCCGAGGGCTTCGTCAAGGGACACATCCACACCGAGGAGCCCGAGCGCCTGTTGGCGGAGGTGTCGCGCTTCGGCCACATGGTGCGGTCCAAGGTCGAGGACATGAGCGAGCAGCACTCCGAGATCCTCGCCGACGTGGACCCGCGCGAGGCCGTCGCGCCCTGCACCGGACTCGTCACCGTGTCCAGCGGCTACGGTGTCACGCGCGTGTTCCGCAGCCTGGGCGCACGCGTGGTCGGTGGTGGCCAGACCGATAACCCCAGCGTGCAGGACATCGCGGATGCGGTGCGCTCGGTCGGCGCCCCGGCGGTCATCGTCATGCCGAACAACAAGAACATCATCATGGCGGCGGAGCGGGTCGCGGAGCTGGTGCCCGAGAAGCGCGTGGTGGTGTTGCCCACGCGCACCCTGGGGGAGGGGCTGGCGGCCGCCGTGTTGTTCCAGGAAGGGGAGGACGCGGACACGCTGCTCGACGGCATGCGCGACGCGGCGGATCACGCCCTCACGCTGGAGGTGACGGTGGCGAGTCGCAGCGCGACGATCGAGGGCGTCGAGGTCACAAAGGGGGAGGCGATCGGCCTGGCCGACGGGACGCTGGAGGTGTCCGAGCCGGACGGCGACGCCTGCCTGCTGGCGCTGCTCGAGGGGCGCGCCGACGGCTACGAGATCGCCACGCTGTTCCACAGCACGGTGGTCGAGGCCTCCGCCGCCGCCGCGCTGGTCGAGCGCATCGAGGCGCGCTATCCGGAGCTGGAGCTCGAGCTGCACCCGGGGGCGCCGGACCTCTATCCGTACGTGATGGTGCTGGAGTGAGGCGGCCCGGGTCCGCGCGCAGGCGGTGGGGGACAGCCCTCCGGGCACCGTGCGGGGCGGGCCCGAGGCCGTGAGGCGGGCCGGGCCCGAGGCCATGAGGGAACGATGAAATGGCGTCCAATGCGCGCAGCGCAGCCGCCGGTACACTCGGTCCAAGGAGGCACAACTCCATGAAACGACCCCTGATCCTCATCGCAGCGTTGCTCGCGCTGCTCGCACTCACGTCGTGCGGCGGCCTGACGATCGTGATCACCCCCCCCGCAAACGCCCTGGCGCGCGATGCCAACCTGGACGGCAGCCCCATCGACACCATCAACCTCGCGGCCGGCGAGTCCCAGGCCTACGCCATCAGCCTGTCGTCCTCGGTCCGCAACCAGGACGTGCTCTATGTCGAGCTCGACCAGGACATCAACCTCACGCTGTACGACGGCGACGGCTACCGCCTCGCCACCAGCTCCACCGCCTCGGTGTTCGCCTCGGGCGGTCTCGGCCTCAGCGCCGCCGGCGCCGCGTTGGACGCCCAGTCCGTCGACCTCAACTACTCCTGCCTGGGCTCGTGCACCATTTCGGCCACGCTGCCCAAGGTGTACGCCAAGGTGGAGAACAACAGCGGCGGCAGCATGAGCGTGAACGTCTACGCCTACGGCGCGCCCTTCCACGACACCGGCGAGACGTCCAACGACAGCACCGCAGGCGCCACATTGCTCTTCGCCGGCAGCGACGAAGGGGCCCTCGAGCTCCTCGGCGACGTCGATTTCTGGGACCCGGACGCCAGCCACGGCCTGGTCACCTTCGACGCCGTCAACACCCCGGTCGACATGGTGGCGGAGATCGTCTACGACACGGGCGCGCGCGTATCCGGAACGGTCCTGCACTACCCGGGCGACCCGGCCTTCGATGTGTACTCCGGCGAGTACCTCAAGATCTACGCCAGCAACAGCTACGCCGGCGCGAGCTCGAAGAGCACCTACTACCTGTCGTACGCGACGGCGCCCTGACGTATTGTCCGCGCTGCGCGTGAATCCGGGCGCGGCGCTTGAAGCGCGCCGCATGGGCCGATATGCTCGGCGCATGCGGCGCCTTCCCTTCCTGCTGTGCTGCCTGCTCTTCCTGGGCGGCACGGCGTCCGCCCAGATCTGCGTATCTGAGCTGCGCGCGGCACTGACCGACCTGAGCGACGTCCGGCCCGCCACCGGCGTCGACGCGGCGCTGCTGCTGCGTCGGGCGGTGGAGCTCGTGGAGCCGGGCCTGCCGCCGCTGCGCAAGCTCCCCGACTCGCGCCTGCCCGTGGCGGCGGACGCGCCGCACGCCGACACCGTCCGGTACCTGGCCGAGCGGAGGCTGTTGCCGAAGGGGTGGACCCCCGAGGCGCTGGACGCCGACACCTGGGCGGGCATGCTCAACGCCTTCCGCGCGTGGTACAAGCTCCCCGCCATGACCGTGCGCCCGCCGGACACCCTGGGGCCCCTGCTGCTCGACGCGTCCGTCGCGCTGGAGGACGTCTCGCACGCCATCCGCCCGGCCGCGCTGCTGGCCTCGGATCCGGGGGACCGCGACCGGCTGGCCTTCTGGGCGATCATCTGGAACTGGACGGTGTACCCGCGCCTGCTGGTGCTGCGCCCGCGGAGCGACGTGACGCTGGCCCAGGGACCCGGGGCCGTCCTGCAGCACATGGGCAACTGCGCGGTGCACGTGAGGAGCTACGTGCTGGCCCCCGAGGACACCGCCAAGCGTTTGTTCCTGACCACCAACCAGTCGCGCATGTACGTGGTGGGGAGCGTGCCGGACCGCGACGGCGCGTGGCCCCGGGCCGTACCCGAGGGCGACGAGCTGGCGGCATTCGACTTCCGTGCGCCCGAGGTCCAAGGGCTGCGCCTCTACACGGCGGTGTTCGAGGGCCCCTCGGTGGGGGTCGGGACCATGTTCGGGCTCCTCACCCAACTCCGCACCAACGTGTCCCCCGCGCACTTCCTCAGCTTCATGCAGATGCCTTGAGGCGCGCGCGCTCGATCGCCTCGGCCATGGCTGCCACCGCCGCCGCGCTCCGGCGACCCACCTCCGCCAGGGTGGCGCCGCCCAGGTAGGTCAGCGAGCGGCTGGCATTGATCACGGCACCGCCCCCGTCCGCGTCGAAGGCGGCGACGACATCGTGCGCGTCGCCACCCTGGGCCCCGTAACCGGGGACCAGCAGCACGCTGCGGGGGAGGCGCCTGCGCAGCGCGGCCAGCGCCGCGGGCCGGGTGGCGCCCACCACCGCGCCCAGCAGCGTGTACCCGCCCCTCCCGGCGGCCAGTGCCCGGGCGCGCGCGTCCAAGCCGTCGGCCAGCGCCTCGTGGAGCAGGCGGCCGTCCGCGAGGAGTAGGTCCTGCAGGTCGCCGCTGCCGGGGTTGGAGGTCTTGACCAGCACGAACAGGCCGCGGTCGCGCCGATCGGCGGCCTCCAGGAACGGCTCGAGCGTGTCCAGGCCGAGGTAAGGGTTGACCGTCAGTGCGTCGGCCGCGAAGGCGCCGTCCTCGAGGTAGGCGCGTGCGTACGCCTCGGCCGTGCTCCCGATGTCTCCGCGCTTGGCGTCAAGGATCACGGGCACGCCCAGCGACCGGGCACGCTCCAACAGCGCGGCGAGGGCGTCCAGCCCGGCCGGCCCCAGCGCCTCGAAGAAGGCGCTCTGCGGCTTGCAGCAGGCGAGGCGCTCGTGGCTGGCCTCCAGCACGGCGACCATGTACGCCAGCACGGCCGCGGCCACCGCTGCCGGCGCACCGAAGCGCTCGGGGTGCGTCAGCGGGCTGGCGGCGGGGCGCGGATCGATCCCCAGGCACACGCGCGAGCCGGTGGCGCGGATGCGGTCGTGGAGGCGGTCGGGGAAGCCCATGGCGGGAGTCGGCGGAGCGTCCGGGCCGGGCCGCGCGTTCAGGCGGCCGCCTTGCCGTGGCAGTGCTTGTACTTCTTGCCGCTGCCGCAGGGGCATGGGTCGTTGCGCCCGACCTTGTCGTCCACGCGGATCGGCGCCGTGGGCCCACCCTGACCCCCGCTCGCCGGGCCGGACTGCGGCTGATCGGTGGTGTACTGCACGTTGGAGGCGCGGGCGGGCCGGCGCTCGAGCCGCTGACCGGTGTCCACCTGGACGCGGAAGAGCAGCTTCGCGACGTTGAGTCGGATGTTGGCGTTCATCTCCTCGAAGAGGTTGAACCCCTCGAAGGCGTACTCCTGCAGCGGGTTGCGCTGGCCGTAGCCGCGCAGGCCGATGCCCTGGCGCAGCACGTCCATGTTGTGCAGGTGCTCCTTCCAGTGCTGGTCGACCACCTGCAGCACGATGAAACGCTCGAGCTCCCGCATCAGCTCCGCGCCCAGCTCCTCCTCGCGCGCCCTGTACGAGCCCTCGAGCAGGGGTACGAGCTGCTGCGTGACGTCGTCCGGGTCGTGGCCCCGCACCGTCTCGAAGTCGAAGCTCTCCAGGGGCGGCACGGCCTCGAGCACCGCCGAGCGCAGCAGGCCGATCTCCTGCTCCTCGGGCTCGAGCGCCTTGTTGACGTAGCGCTGCACCTGCGAGTCGGTGTAGTCCGCGATCATGTCCTGCACGTCCTCGCTGATGTCGTGCCCGAGCAGGATCTCGCGCCGCTGGGCGTACACGACGGTGCGCTGCTTGCTCATCACGTCGTCGTAGTCCAGCAGCTGCTTGCGGATGCCGAAGTTGCGGTCCTCGACGCGCTTCTGGGCGCGCTCGATGGCGCCGGTGACCATCTTCGCCTCGATCGGCTGGCTGTCGTCCATGCCGAGGCGGTCCATCATCTTCAGGACGCGCTCGTTGGCGAACAGTCGCATCAGGTCGTCCTCGAAGCTCACGTAGAAGCGGCTCGAGCCCGGGTCCCCCTGCCGGCCGCTGCGCCCGCGGAGCTGGTTGTCGATGCGCCTCGACTCGTGCCGTTCGGTGCCGATGATGTGCAGCCCGCCGGCCTGCACCACACGTTGGTGGTCTGCGGTGGCCTCGTCGCGGATGGCCTCGATACGCGGGATGATCTCCTCGGGGAGGCCCTCGAGGCTCGTCGCCAGTTCCCTTGCCTCGTCGGGCTTGCCCATCATGATGGCGTGGATGAACAGCTCGGTGGCGGTGTCGTAGCGCTCGAAGCCCTCGCGCTCGAGCAGCTGGCGCGCCAGCGCCTCGGCGTTGCCCCCGAGCACGATGTCGGTGCCGCGGCCGGCCATGTTGGTGGAGATGGTGACGGCGCTGCTGCGCCCGGCCTGCGCCACGATCTCGGCCTCGCGCTGGTGGTATTTGGCGTTGAGGACCTCGTGCTTGATGCCCTTGCGCTTGAGCATGCGCGACAGCGTCTCGCTGGCGTCGATGGTGACGGTGCCCACCAGGATCGGCTGGCCGCTGGTGTTGACCTCCACGATCTCGTCCACCACGGCGTTGAACTTGCCCTGCACGGTGCGGAACACGACGTCCTCGTAGTCGGCGCGCACCACCGGCATGTTGGTGGGGATGACCAGCACGTCGGAGCTGTAGATCTCCTGGAACTCCTTCTCCTCGGTCTTGGCCGTGCCCGTCATGCCGGCGATCTTGTCGTAGAGCTTGAAGAAGTTCTGGTATGTGATGGTGGCGAGCGTCTGGTTCTCGCGCTCGATCTTGACGCCCTCCTTGGCCTCGATCGCCTGGTGGAGCCCCTCGCCGAAGCGGCGCCCGGGCATGAGGCGGCCCGTGAACTCGTCGACGATGACGATCTGCCCCGCGTCGTCCTTCACGTATTGCTTGTCGAGGTGGTAGTGCTCGCGGGCGCGCAGCGCCTGCCTGAGCATGTGCCCCACCTCCATGTTCTCGGGGCTGAAGATGTCCTGGACGCCGATGAGCTCCTCGGCCCTCTCGATGCCGGGTTCGGTCAGGTGGATGTCCTTGGCCTTCTCGTCGGCGGTGTAGTCGCCGGTGGGTGGCTCCTCCCCCTCGCCGGGCTCGCCGCGCTCGAGCTGCTGCGAGATCTTGGCCATGGTGTAGTACTTGTCCGTGGCCACCTCGGCGGGGCCCGAGATGATCAGCGGCGTGCGCGCCTCGTCGATGAGGATGGAGTCGACCTCGTCGATGATGGCGTAGTGAAGCGGGTTCTCCTCCCGCAGCACCAGCTGGTCGGTGCGGAACGCCATGTTGTCGCGCAGGTAGTCGAAGCCGAGCTCCGAGTTGGTGATGTAGGTCACGTCGCGGCGGTAGGCATCGCGGCGGTGCGCGGCGTCCGAGCCGTGCTCGATGACCCCTACGCTGATACCGAGGCCGCGGTAGACCGGCCCCATCCACTCCGCCCCGGTGCGGGCGAGGTAATCGTTCGTGGTGACCAGGTGGGTGCCCTGCCCGCCCAGCGCGTTGAGCGCGAGCGCGAGCGTGGCCACCAGCGTCTTGCCCTCGCCGGTCTTCATCTCGGCGATGCGGCCGTAGTGCAGGGCGGCGCCCCCGACGAGCTGCACGTCGTAGTGCCGGAGCCCCAGATGGCGCACGGCCGACTCGCGCGTGAGAGCGAAGACCTCGGGGAGGAGGTCCTCGAGCTCCTCGCCGCCGTCGAGGCGGCGCTTGCGCAGCGCCGCGTACGCCGCGGTCAGGTCCTCGAGCTTGCCCATCTCGTCCTCGAGGGTGTTGACGCGGTCGATGATGTCGTTCTCGAGGCGCCGGACCTCGCGATCGTTGTTGTCGAACAGTTTCTGGACGAATCCCAGCATGCCTGAACCTTCCGGGCGCGTCGGCCGCGCGCCGTGCGCAGGAGGGCCGACCGCCGTGCAACCCCCCGAGTCTAGCACGCGCCCGCGGTACCCCAGGAAGCCCGGGGAACGCGCGCTGAACGGGGCTGTGGCGCCCCGGCCGGGCGCCGCGGTGGGGCCTTTCAGCGCCGCCGGAGCAACGTCAGCGCGTTGCTGCCGTAGCGCTTGACGCGGGCCTCGCCGACGTCCTCGGGAAGCACCAGCGCCGGCGGCCGATCGTTCGGGTGCTGGAACACGTAACGGCCGCCCGCGGCGGCCGGGGCGGCGTCGAGGACCCCCTGGAAGAGGGTGTCGAGGTCCTCGGGGTAGGGGGGAGCGGCGAACACCACGTCGAAGGAGGCGGGACGGGAGCGCGCCTGCGTCAGCGCGTCGCCGCGCACCACCTCGACGCGCAGGTGCGCGCCTGCGGCATTGCGCCGGATGACGGCGACCGCCTCGGTCGAGAGATCCACGCAGGTCGCCTCCCAGCCCCGGCTGGCGGCCTCCAGCCCGATGGCGCCCGAGCCGCTGAAGAGGTCCAGGAACCGCCCGCGCGGCTCGAACGCCAGGATGTCGAACAGGGCCTCGCGCAACCGGGCGGGGCTCGGCCGCGTGCCGTGCCGCGGCGTCTGAAGGGCGTACCCCCGTGCGCTCCCCCCGAGGATGCGGGGCCGGCTCACGGCGCGGTCGCCTGTCGCGTGGATGCTGGCATGCCGGCCGCCATGCTACCAGGGCCTCACAACCCCAGGTACGCCTCCTTGACCCGGGGGTCGTCCTGCAACGCGCCCGCCGTGCCCTCCAGGGCCACGTGCCCACGCTCGAGCACGTAGCCGCGATGCGCGACGGCCAGCGCGCTGTGGGCGTCCTGCTCCACCAGCAGCACCGTGACACCCTGTTGGTGGATGTCACCGAGCACCTCCAGGAGCCGCTCGACGATGACGGGCGCGAGCCCCAGGCTCATCTCGTCGACCATCAACAACCGCGGTGCCGCCATCAGACCGCGGGCCAGGGCGCACATCTGTTGTTCGCCCCCGGACATGCTCCCCGCCAGCTGCCGGCGCCGCTCTCCGAGAACCGGGAAGAGCGCCAGGACGCGGTCGAAGTCGCGTGTCACGGCCGCGTGGTCGCGGCGGCGGAAGGCGCCCATGCGCAGGTTGTCCTCCACCGTCATGCGGTCGAACAGCTGGCGCCCCTCGGGCACCTGCACCAGGCCGCGGGCGAACGCCTCGTCGGGACTGATGCCCGAGGCAGGCCGGCCCGCGAAGCGCACCCGTCCGCGGCTCCGGATCACGCCCGAGAGCGCCCGAAGCAGGGTGGTCTTGCCGGCGCCGTTGCTGCCTAGGACGGCCACGATCTCCCCCTCGTCGACGCGCAGGTCCACGTCGTGCAGGGCGTCGGCGTCGCCGTACCCCGCGGCCAGGCCCGAGACCTCCAACAGCGCCATCAGGCCCGCCTCCGCCCCAGGTAGGCCTCGACGACGCGCGGGTCCTCGAGCACGGCCTCGGGGGAACCCTGCGCGATGAGCTGCCCGTACTGCAGTACCAGAAGGCGGTCGGAGAGCTGTCGGATGGCCTTCACGACGTGCTCGATGACGAGGATGGTGGTGCCGTCGTCGCGGATGCGCCGGATCAGGCCCACGACCTCGTCGATCTCCACGGCGTTGAGCCCCGCCATCACCTCGTCGAGCAGCAGCAGTCGCGGCCGCAGCGCCAACGCCTTGGCCAGCTCGAGCCGCTTGCGGTCGGGGCCCCCGAGCGCATCGGCGGAGTGCGCGAGCTTGTCGCCGAGCCCCACGAATTCGAGCCAGCGCGCCGCGGCGTCGCGCGCCCCGCTCAGGCTGCGTACGGGCTCGCGCCCGAACAGCGCCCCGGCCGCGACGTTGTCGAGGACGCTGAGGCCCGGGAACGGCTTCATGAGCTGGAAGGTGCGCGCGATCCCGAGGCGAGCGCGGCGGTACGGGGGCATGCCGCGCAGGGGCCGCCCCCGGAACAGCAGTGTCCCGCCCGACGGCTCCTGGGTGCCGCTGATGAGGTTGATCAGCGTGGTCTTTCCGGCGCCGTTCGGTCCGATGAGGCCCAGGATCTCCCCCTCACGATGCTCGAACGACAGCTCCGAGACCGCCACCAGGCCGCCGTAGCGCTTGCTCACCCGGCGCGCCTCGAGCAGCGGCGGCCCGTCCGTGCCGCGCCCGCTCACAGCCGGGTCTCCCGCACCGAGTCCAGGAACGCCCCGAGGCCGCGCCGCGGCAGCCGGCGAAGCGCGTCGAGCAGGCCCCGCGGGGTGAACACCACGGCGGCGATGATCACCAGTCCGAAGAAGAGGCTGGCGACGCCGGTGATGGTAGACGCCAGCACCTCGGCCACGCCGGACAGCACCAGGGCGCCGACGACCGGGCCCACGACCGTCCCCGCCCCCCCGAAGACCGCCATGATGATCATGCGCACGTTGAGCGCGATGTCGAACGCGCTGGCGGGGTCGACGAAGGTGATCCAGTAGGCGTGGATGCCGCCGGCGAGGGCGCTGAACAGGGCCGCCAGCGCCAAGGCCAGGCTCTTGTAGAGGGTGGTGGGAACCCCCATGACCTCGGCGGCGTCCTCACGTTCGCGGATGGCGATGAGCGCGAACCCGAAGCGGCTGCGGGAGAGCCACGCCACGGTGAGCGTGGTCAGCACGACCAGGCCGAGGCTGAGCTCGAAGAACATGGTGTCGCCTCGGATGAGCGGCAGGATCAGCCCGGTGTTGCGGCCCGCGATGTCGAGGTTGGAGACCACGGCCGCCACCGCCTCCGACAGGGCGAGGGTGGTGATCGCGAAGTAGTGGCCCCGCAGGCGCAGCACGGGCAGCCCCAGCAGCAGCGCGAAGATCACCGCCACCGCGGCGCCGATCGCCAGCCCCACCCAGAACGGCAGGTCGTAGCGGACCATGGCGATCGCCGTGCCGTAGGTGCCGAGCCCGTAGAACACCGAGTTGCCGAAGGAGGCGTAGCCCGTGAAGCCGCCGATGATGTTCCACCCCTGGGCCAGGACCGCCAGCAGGAGCGTGCTGATACCGAATTGGACGATGACCGGGGGGAGCGTGAAGGGAACGACGGCGGCGGCGGCCACCGCCGCGACCGCCAGTACCCAGCCCAGCGCCCTCACGCCGTCCTCCCCAGGATGCCCGTGGGACGGGTGATCAGGACCAGCACGAGCAGGCCGAGGCTGACCGCGTCGCGGTAGGTGGGGCCGAGCCAGAGGCTCCCGAACGCCTCGGCGAGGCCCAACACCAACCCCCCGACGATGACGCCCAGGGGATTGTCGAGCCCGCCGATGATGGCGATGGCGAAGGATTTCGCGGTGAGCGGTACGCCGACGTAGGGCGTGAGCTGGGCGACCAGGCCGTAGAGCGTGCCGGCACCGCCGGCGAGCGCCGCGCCGAGGCCGAAGGTCAGGGCGTAGGCGAAGCGCGGCGGCACGCCGTGGAGGCGCGCGGCGCCCAGGTTCTGGGCGGTGGCGCGGATGGCCCGGCCCCAACGGTGGCGCTGCATGAACAGCGCCAGCAGGCCGGTGAGCAGCAGCGCCACGGCGAAGGCCAGCAGGTTCGTCCAGGGGATGGTGACCCCAAGGAGCTGGAAGTTGCTCCCGGCGTAGGCGGGGCGGATGGTCCGGAGGTCGGCGGAGAACAGGATCTGCGCGAGATAGGTCAGCACCACGTCGATGCCGAAGGTCACCAGTAGCATGTTGAACATGGGGGCGCGCACCAGGAAGTTCAGCAGCCCCCACTGGATCACATAACCCAGCGCGAACATCGCGACCATCACGAGCGGCAGGCTCGCGAAGGGGTCGAGCCCGAGGCCGGTGAACAGGTAGTACGCGAGGTAGCCGCCGAGCATGATGAACGCGCCGTGGGCGAGATTGATGATGTCGAGTACGCCCCATACCAGGGCGAGCCCGAGGGCCACCGCGGCGTAGAGCCCGCCGAGCAGGATGCCGTTGGCGAGGACCTGGAGCGCTAGCACGCCGCGCACCGGCGGCGGCCCCGGGGGCGCCGGCCGGCGCCCCCGGGGCCGCGGCGCGCATCGGCCGCGGCCCGTCCGCCTAGGACGGGCCGCGCGCCGTTGCCGTGCGGCGTGGGCGTTAGCGGGCGCTCCACGCCGGCATCGGGTACTGCGGCTGGGTCTCGAACGCGCTGCCGTTGAAGACCGTCGCGATCTCACCGTTCTGGACCTGGATCACGGTCTGGGGCAGATCGATCTGGCCGTTGTCCCCGAACTGCACGTGGCCGTAGAGGCTGTCGAAGGAGAGGCCGGCGATGGCGTCGCGCACGGCGGTGGGGTCCAGGCTTCCGGCGGCCTCCAGGGCCTTGGCGAAGGCCTCGACGTCCGCCACGCCCGAGGCGGCGTGGTAGTCGGGCTGGTAGCCGAAGCGCGTCTGGTAGGCGCTCGCGAACGAGGCGGCGTCCCCGAAATAGGCATCGGAGAGGCTGGCGAGCGGGAGCCAGGGCGTCATCCCGAAGGCGTAGTCGGCGTCCCCGCCGAGCGCCTGGCGGAAGTCGGCGGTCGGCACGCCCACCGTGAACGAGTACATGTGCGGGCTGAAGGCGAGGCTCTTGGCCTGGCGGATGAAATTGAGCGCCTCGGTCTCGTGGCCCGCAATCAGCACGGCGTCGGGGCCCTTGCTCTTGAGCTGCGAGATGACGGTGCTGAAGTCCGAAGCGTTCGTGCTGTAGCGCTGATCGAGCGCCACGTCGATGCCGGCGGCCTGGGCGAGCGCCTTCGTTCCCTCGGCGACACTGACGTCGAAGGAGTCATCGGCGTAGAGCAGGCCGATCGAGGTCACCGGGGGGTCGAGCTGCTTCATCATGTCGATGGTGCTCTTGAAGTACGATCCCGCGGCGGGCAGCGTGCCGAAGACGTACCCGTAGCCGCGGCTGAAGATCTGCCCGGAGGCGCCACCGCCCTCGATCATCGGGACCTGGTACTTCTCGGCGACGGCCGACGTCACCAGGACGAAGTCGCTGGCATAGGGACCCAGCAAGAAGTCGACCTTGTCCTGGGTCAGCAGCTGCGTCACCTGGCGCACCGCCAGATTGGTGTCGGACTGGTTGTCGAGCACCTTGAGGGCGAGCTGGTAGGTGGTGTCACCGACACGCACCCCGCCCTGCTGGTTGATGGCGTCCACCGCCATCTGGTAGGCGTCCTGGTAGTAGCGGCCGGTGTTGGCCAGGCTCCCCGAGAGCTGCAGCGATGTGCCGAGCGTGAGCGTTTGTGCCTGCGCCAGTGATCCCAGCACCAGCACGGCGACGGCGAGAGCGATGAGCTTCCTCATGGGCGTATCCCCCTATCCACGCGGTTCGACCGCGTTCCCAGAAGTGACGCGACCACCATAGCGCCATGCACCGTTTCCGGATGGCAGCGATGGCGGGACCGGGGAACAACGGCGCACCCGACGGCGCGCGGGCCGCAGCGCGGGGCCCGTGCGGCAGGGCGCGTGCGGTAGACTGGACGACCGTGATCCGAAGCCTGACACCCGATGAGGTCGTGTGGTTCGTGGGGCGCGCCCTGCGCTTCCTGGGCCACAGCGACCCGAACGGGATGTCCCAGCGGCTCGGCCCGCGGCTGCACGACGCGGCGGCGGACGCCGCGCACAGCTTCGTGTACCTCGGCGGGGGGGGCACGCCGAGCGCCGGCGCCTACCTGCGCGCGCCGGATCCCGAGGACGACGACCAGTCCCTGCGGCTCGCCAGCCTGTGGCACGACGACGACCCCGAGGGCTTGCGGGAGCTGGTGGCCGAGCTGCTGCGCCGCCACCCCCACGAGGCCGCCTTCGCCGCGCTCCACGGCGTGAACGAGGGACGCGTCGACGACCTGGCCGCGGCGCTGGCACCGCTGGGCTTCGCGCGCGACCAGATGCGGCGGCTGCGCTTCGATCTGGCCGAGGTGCCACCCCTGGGGCTGCCCCTGGTGCTGGAGGCGTGGACGCTATCGGCGGACCCGGCCTTCCGCGAGCTCTTCGAGCGTGCGGAGGCGCGCGCGGTCAGCGACCGCTACTGGGCCTTCCTGAAGCGGCGGGAGGGACCGTTCCGACCGGACCTGTGGTTCCTGGCGCGCGAGACCTTGGATCAGGAGCCCGTGGGGTACGTGCTCTTCGGCACCGAGCGGCCCGGCGTAGACGCCGCCTACCTGCTGGTCGGCTCGGGCGTCTTGCAGGAACACCGCGTCTCGAGCGAGATGCTGCGCCGGCTCGTGGTGACCGCGCTCAACGAGCTTGCGGGATCCAGCCCCTTCGGGACCGTGGAGGGGCGACTCAGCACCTCCGATCCCAAGCTCATCGCCATCCTGATGTCGTTGGGCTTCGTCACCCTCGAGCGCTACCCGATGCTCGTGCGCCTGCCAGGCTGACGGTCGGGGCCGACCGCTATACTCGCGCCATGAACCTGCTGATCCGTTGGGCCCTGAATGCGTTCGCCCTGTGGTTGACCGTGCAACTCCACGTGGGATTGTCCATGACGCGCGCCGGCCTCGTCCCGCTGCTCCTCGCCGCCCTGGTGCTGGGGCTGGTCAACGCCGTGGTCCGCCCCGTGATGGTCCTGCTCACCCTGCCGCTGACCGTGCTCACGCTCGGCCTCTTCCTGCTGGTGGTGAATGCGCTCGCCATCGGCATCGTCGCCGCGATCACGCCGTTGCAGGTGGCGGGGTTCTGGGGCGCCGTGGTCGGCGCGCTGGTGCTCACCATCATCAGCGCCCTGCTTTCGCGCCTGTTCCGCGACCAGCCGCGCGGGCGGCGTGCCTGAGTCCTGACCGCCCGCCTCGGGACGTGCGGCTCAGCCGAGGTACTTCTCCCAGATCGGGTCGATGTCGGGCAGCACGCCGTAGGCGCTCGTGAACATGAAGCGCGGCGCGAAGGGCTCGCGGCGCAGCGCCATGCGCGCCTCCCGCGGCGTGCGGTCGCGCTTGCGGGCATTGCAGCGTTTGCAGCACGTCACCACGTTGAGCCAGTTGGTGGGGCCGCCCCGGCTGCGTGGGAGGACGTGGTCGAGGGTGAGGTCGTTCGAGCGCGCGCCGCAGTACTGGCAGGTGTGATCGTCGCGGCGGAACACGTTGCGGCGGTTGAATGCCACCCGCTGGCGGTAGGGCCGGCGCACGAAGCGTTTCAGGCGTATGACGCTGGGCACGGGGAACGTGCGATTCGGGGAGCGCAGCACCGCGTCGCCGTCCTCGACGCGCTCGGCCACCTCGTACATCAGCAGCGACACCGCGCGCTTCACAGAACAGACGTGCAGTGGCTCGAAGCTCGCGTTGAGGATGAGCACCCGGGCGGCGTTGAGATTGAGCAGCGGGCGCGACGGCGCGGCCTGGACGGCTGGGCCCAGGTGGGAGGGGTGCGGGTTGTGCACAGGTTGCGCGGCGGCCGTGACCTCCCGGGTGGCGATGGCGCGAGTATAGCAGGCGCGCGCGCCGCCTAACGGCGCTCCAGGGCGAGCTCGACGAGGCGCCGCACGAGCTCTGCGTAGGCGACGCCCCGCGCCTCCCACAGCCTGGGGTACATGCTGGTGCGGGTGAAGCCGGGCATGGTGTTGATCTCGTTGAGCAGCAGTTCGCCCTCGGATTCGCGGTAGAAGAAGTCGACACGCGACAGGCCGGCTGCGTCGACCGCACGGAAGGCGTCGAGCGCCATGGTGCGGGCTCGTTCGGCCACGGCGGGCGGCAGCGGGGCGGGGATGAGGAGCTCCGCGCTACCGTCGGTGTACTTCGTGTCGTAGTCGTAGAAGCCGCTGTGGTGGCGGATCTCGCCCACGTCGCTGGCCTCGGGCTCGTCGTTGCCCAACACCGCCACCTCGAGCTCGCGTGCCCCGGGTACGCCCTGCTCGATGATGACGCGGCGATCGAAGGCCAGCGCGCTCTCGATCGCGTCGATCAGCGACGGCTCGTCATCGGCGCGGGCGATCCCGATGCTGCTGCCCAGGTTGGCCGGCTTGACGAAGCGAGGCCAGGGCAGCGTCCGCAGCGCGCGCAGCGCGGCCGCACGGTCGCGGCGCCAGGCGCCGCGCTGCACCCCGGCATGGGCCACTTGAGGGAGCCCGTGGGCCGCGAAGACGGCCTTCATGACCAGCTTGTCCATCCCCACGGCGCTTCCCAGCACGGCCGAGCCCACGTGGGGCAGGCCCATGACCTTGAGCAGCCCTTGTACGCTGCCGTCCTCGCCGTTGGGTCCGTGGAGCAGCGGGAAGACCACGTCGTAGCCGTCGCGTCCGAGCCGGTCCAGGGCACCGACGAGCGCGGCCGGGGCGTCCCCGGAGGCGTCCCCGGAGGCATCCTCGGCAGCGTCTCGGGCGGCGTCGTCGGCGGCGGGGACGGCGTCCGCGGCGCCACGGTGGGGAGCCCCCTCGGAGTTCAGTGCCGGCCCGTCCGCCCTCGCGCCGGCGCCCTCGACCGCGCCCGCGAGCGCCGCGCGCGATGCCCCGGGGGGGAGCAGGCGCCCCAGGCGGTCGATCACCAGCGGCGTGACGTCGAGCTTCCCGCGCGTCGCCTTCAGCACGCTGCGCGCCGATGCCAGCGAGACCTCGTGCTCCTCGGATCGACCGCCACACAGCAACAGCACCCTCGTTGGCCGGGTCATGGGGTTGTCCATCTGATGTGTAACATACACATGTACTGTATCGTACTGTGTGCGCGGGCGCCGGTCAAGGGTCGGCTCCGGCCGGCGCACCGGGGAGGGCCCCGGCCGACCGCGTGCCGCCGCCGGCCCACGCGCCGGCGCGTGGCGGGAAGCGCGGTTCGGCACGACCGACCGTCTCGGGCCCTCAGCGGCGCCACGACGGCGGTCGCTCTTCGAGGAAGGCCCGGATCCCCTCCTGCAGCTCGCCGGTCCCACGAGCCAGGGCGTTGAGCTCCACGGCGTAGCGCAGGCCGTCCTCCAGGCCCATGCCTGGCACGCTCGCGAGCAGCGCCTTGGTCATCGCCAGTGCCGAGGGCGCGTTCGTCGCCATGCGCGCCGCGCGTTCCTGCGCCCGGGGCAGGACCGCCGACGCCGCCGTCACCTGGTTCACCAGGCCCATGCGCAACGCCTCGTCGGCGGTCACCAGCCGGGCCTCGAGCAGCAGCTCGCGGGCCCGTTTCTCGCCCACCTGTCGCGTCAGGAACACCGACACCAGGGCCGCGACGAAGCCGATGCGCGCCTCGCTGAAGCCGATGCGCGCGCCCTCGGCCATCACCGCGACGTCGCAGGCACCGACCAGGCCGGCGCCACCCGCAACGGCGGTGCCCTGCACGGCCGCGACCACCGGCTTGGGGAAGGTGTAGAGCGACCACAGCAGGTCGGCCAGCGCCCGCGAGTCCTCCCGGTTGCGCTCGCTGCCGTGCTCGGCCAGCGCGCCGAGCTCCCGCAGGTCGAGACCGGAGCAGAAGGCCTCCCCGCGCCCGGTGAGTACCAGCGCCCTGACCGCCGGGTCCCGCTCGGACTCGGCGAGGGCCTCGCCGAGCGCGTCGCGGAGCTCGCGGCTGAGCGCGTTGCGGCTCTCCGGGCGGTTCAGGCTGAGCGTGCGGACCGGGCCAGCGTCCTCCGTTACGATGAGCGCCATGGGTCGCATTGTACGTTCCCGTGGTTCGGTGCCCGCCCGCCCGGCTCGTGCCCAGCATGGCGGCGCCCCACTCGCGGAGGCGACGTGACGCACACCGGTTCGACGGACGCGCTCGAGCTCGTCGACTACCGCCGACGGGTGGCGGCGCTCTACGCGCGGGCCCGCGAGCCGGGCCTCGCGCCGGAGGCCCGCTGGCGGGGTTGGCGCGCGGGGCGCGACGCTCTCTTCGCGCGGCACCCCCAGTCTCCGCTCGAGCCCGGCCGCCGCGGGCACTTCCTGGGGCTGCCGTACTACCCCTTTGATCCGCGCTGGCGCGCCGCCGCCGACCTCGAGGACGCGCCCGGCGAGCCCTTCGAGGTGCCCCTGCGCGACGATGGGGTGATGGGGCTGGAGCGCGTCGGCTTCCTGCACGCCACGCTGGCGGGGGCGGCGCTGCGGCTGGCGCTGTATCGCCGCCTCGGCTACGGCGGCGGGCTGTTCCTGCCCTTCTCGGACGCGACCTCGGGAGTGGCCACCTACGGCGGCGGCCGCTACCTGCTGGACACCGTCAAACACGCCGATCTCGGGAGCGAGGCCGGACGGCTGGTGCTCGACTTCAACTTCGCCTACCACCCGAGTTGCTGCTACAGCCCGCGATGGGACTGCCCGCTGGCGCCACCCGAGAACCGCCTGGGCTACGCCGTGCCGGCGGGCGAACGCCTGCCGGAATCCCCCTCGCCGCCCCCTGACACGCACGCCCTGGGCGGTGTGTTGGACGCTTGACGGCCCCGCACCCTGCCCGCCGGGTACCATGCCTGCACGGCACTCCAACAAGGAAGAGACCTGGGAGGTCATCATGTTCACCGAGTCGATCAACGTCCGTCTGACCCGCCTACGCGTGCTGGCGGCGGCGCTGCTCGCTTTGCTGCTGGTCGGCGGCCAGGCCCTGGCGCAGTCCGCCCCCAGCGGCACGCTGCGCGTCGGCCTGGAGATCCCAGCCAAGCTCGACCCGGCCTTCGCGTCCAGCGACGCCGAGATCGCGGTGTTGAACGCCGTGTACGACTACCTGGTGGACGTAGACGCCAACAACGACGTGCAGCCGCGGCTGGCGCGTTCCTGGGCGGTGTCCGACGACGGCCTGAGCTACACCTTCGAGCTCGCGCCCGACGCGACCTGGCACGACGGTTCGCCGGTCACGGCCGACGACGTGGTGGCGACCTTCGACCGCCTGCGCGACCCCGAGCTGGGCCTGCCCACGGCGGACCTCTACGCCAACATCCGGGACGTCCGCGCGACGGGCCCACACGAGGTCGTGTTCACGCTCACGGACACCAACCCGTTCTTCCTCTACGACCTGAGCGACAACCACGCCCTCATCGTCAAGCGGGGCGCCACGGACCTCGGCTCCACCTTCGACGGCTCCGGTCCCTTCGTTGTGGACAGCTACCAGCCCGAGGACCGCATGGTGCTGAAGGCCAACCCCGACTACTACGTCGCGGGCAAGCCGGGCGTGGCGCGGCTCGAACTGATCTTCTTCAGCGACCAGGCGGCCGCCGTGTCCGCCCTGCGCGGGGGGCAGCTCGATCTCGTCATGCGCATGCCGACCCCCCTCTACCAGTCGCTCGACGGCGTCGGCGGCGTCAACCGTATCAAGGTCGCGACCAACGCCTTCGACCTGGTGCGGCTGCGCAGCGACCGCAAGCCCGGCAACGACCCGCGCGTGGTGCAGGCGCTCAAGCTCGCCGTCGACCGCCAGGCGATCACCGACGTCGTCACGCAGGGACTCGGCGTGGTGGGCAACGACACGCCCATCGGGCCGCTCTACGCCAGCTACTACGACGCCGAGGCGACGCCGCCGGAGCGCGACGTGGCCAAGGCCAAGCAACTGCTGGCCGAGGCCGGCTACCCCGACGGCCTCAAGCTCGACCTCCACACCCCGGACAGCGGCGACCGGCCGGACCTGGCGGTGGTGCTCAAGGAGCAGCTGGCGGAGGCGGGCTTCGACGTCAACGTGGTGGTGGAGCCCGAGAGTGTCTACTACGGCGACAACGGTTGGCTCGAGGTCGACTTCGGGATCACCGGCTGGGGTTCGCGCCCCATCCCGCAGTTCTACCTCGACGTGATGCTCACCTGCGGCGCCAAGTGGAACGAGAGCCACTACTGCGATCCCGCGTTCGACGAGCTGGCGAAGACCGCCGGAACCACGCCCGACGAGCAGGCACGCAAGGACGCCTACGACCAGATCCAGCGCATGCTCGCCGGCAGCGGCCCGATCGTCATCCCCTACTTCTTCCCGCAGCTCGGCGCCATCCGCGACGGCTTCCAGGGGTTCGTGATGAAGGCCTTCCCGGGCCGCAGCGACCTGGCCGCGGTCACCGCGGAATAGGTCCCGGCGGCGGCGGCCCCGCCGCGCCGCGCCCCATGGCCCCCCAACCCATGGCCCCCCAACCCATGGCCCCCCAACCCGCGCAGCCACCGCGGTCAGCCCCAGCCCCCGCCCCGGCCCCGCCGCACGCTCCCCTCCCCGGGATCGTGCCGCGGGGCGCGGCGCGCCCGGCCGCCCGCGGTGGCTAGCGTGCGCGTCGGTGGCGCGCGCCGACGGCGTTCCCGCGCCGGCCTGCGCCTGCTCCGTGAGCTCTACGCCCGCCCCTCCTCGGGCATCGGGACCAGCCTGGTGGCGGTGTTCGTGGCGCTGGCGCTGGTGGGGCCGTGGGTGAGCCCGTACGGGCCGACGCAACAGATCCTGCGCGATCGCAGTGCGGCCCCCTCGATCCAACACCTCTTCGGCACCGATCACCTCGGCAGGGACGTGTTCAGCCGGGTCGTCGCCGGCGACCGCGACATCTTCCTCCTGGCCGGCAGCGGCACCCTCATCGCCGTGTTGGTCGGGACCCTCGTCGGCCTGGTGGCGAGCTACCTGGGCGGCTGGGTGGAGGAGATCAGCTACCGGCTGTTCGACAGCCTTCTCGCCATCCCCGCGCTGTTGCTGGCGCTGCTGCTGCTCGGCTCCCTCGGCCCGTCGCGCCTCAGCGTCCTGGCCGTCATCGCCGTGGCCTACACCCCGATCGTCGCGCGCGTGGTGCGCAGCGTCGTGCTGGCAAGTAAGAGCAAGGACTATGTCCTCGCGGCCCGCATGCAGGGCGAGGGGCTGCCGGCCATCCTCGGGCGCGAGATCCTCCCCGGCGTGCTGCCGGCGCTGGCCGTGGAGGCCGCCCTGCGCTTCAGCTACGCCATCTTCCTGGTGGCGTCGCTGGGCTTCCTCGGGGTCGGCGTCCAGCCCCCCAACCCGGACTGGGGGCTGATGGTGAGCGAAGCGCGCGACTACGTCTACCTCTCGCCCTGGGAGCTCACCTTCCCGGCGTTGGCCATCTCGCTGCTGGTGATCGGCGTGAACCTCCTCGCCGACGGCCTCAAGCGCGCCCTGCGTGCCGGGGGGGACGCGTGAGCCGGGTCCCGGTGGTGGAGCTCCGCGGCGTGGGCGTCGCCTACCGGCGCGGCCGCCGTTGGGTCGACGCCGTGCGCGGGGTGGACCTGCGCCTGCACGCCGGCGAGACCTACGGCCTGGTGGGCGAGAGCGGCAGCGGCAAGAGCACGCTGGCCCATGCACTGCTGCAGGTGCTACCGCCCAACGGCCGTGTCTCGGCGGGGAGCATCCGGATCGCAGGAGTCGACCTGGATTCGGCGACCCGGGCGCAGCGCAGCGAGCTGCACCGGCGCGTCGCCTTGGTGCCCCAGGACCCGCTGCCGTCGCTCAACCCCGCGCACAGGATCGGTCGTCAGGTGGCGGAGGTGCTCGACCCCAGCGGTCGCGGGCGCCTGCCGGACGGCTCCGGCGCCCGTCCGCGGGCCCTGGCCATGCTGGAGGCCGTGGGCCTGCCCGACCCGGGACGGGTGGCGGCCGCCTACCCCCATCAGCTCTCCGGCGGGATGCAGCAACGCGCCCTCATCGCGATGGCGCTGGCGGGGGAGCCGGAGCTGCTGGTACTCGACGAGCCCACCACCAACCTCGACGTCACCACCGAGGCCACCATCCTCGACCTGGTGCGCGACCTGGTGCGCGAGCGCAACACCGCCGTGCTCTACGTCTCCCACAGCCTGGGGGTGGTGGCCCAGCTGTGCGATCGGGTGGCCGTGCTCTACGCGGGCGAGCTGATCGAGGACGCCGACGTGGGCGCGCTCTACCGGCGACCGCTGCACCCCTACAGCCAGGGGCTCTTCGACAGCGTGCCGCGCCTCGGCACCAGCCGCCATCAGGTCGGCCTGCGCCCCATCCCGGGGCGCATCCCGCCCCTGTCCGACCGGCCCGGAGGGTGCGTGTTCGCGCCCCGCTGCCCGTTGGCGGTGGACGCGTGTCGGGGCGACGTGCCCCCCCTGGAGCGCGCCGCCGACGGTCGACGGGTCCGCTGTATCCGGTGGCGCGATATCGCCGACGGCACGCTGGACCCGCATCAACCGGCGGCGCCGCGCCCGCCGGGCGACAGGGCGCCGGCGCCCGGCGGGGCGGGCCTGCGGGTGGCGCACCTGGCCAAACGCTACCCACTGCGGCGGACGCTGGCCGAGCTGCTGCGGGGTGCCCCGCAGCGGGCGGTGCGCGCGGTCGAGGACATCAGCCTCGAGCTCCGGCCCGGCCGCACGCTGGGGTTGGTGGGGGAGAGCGGCAGCGGCAAGAGCACCACCGCGCGCGTCATCATCGGGTTGGATCCCGCCACCGAGGGCACGCTGGAGCTCGAAGGGGAGCCCCTGGCCGCGGCGCTGGGGCGCCGCCCGGCCCACGCGATCCGCTCGCTGCAGATGGTGTTCCAGAGCTCCGAGGAGGCGCTAAACCCCTACCGCACCGTGGGGGACGTGCTGCGGCGCCCCTACCGGCGCCTCGCCGGCGTGGACCGGGCCGAGGCCGACCGCCGCGTCGCGCGGCTGCTCGAGTCCGTGCAGCTCTCCGTCGACTACGCCGAGCGGCGCCCCGACGCGCTCTCGGGCGGGGAGCGCCAGCGCGTGGCCATCGCGCGCGCGTTCGCGGCGGAGCCCGAGGTGCTGCTCTTCGACGAATCCGTATCGGGGCTGGATGTGTCGGTCCAGGCTGCCATCCTCAACCTGTTGAGCCGCCTGCAGGACGAGCGCGGCAGCGGATACCTGTTCATCTCCCACGACCTGGCGGTGGTCAGCTTCCTGGCCGACGACATCGCGGTGGTGTACCTCGGCCGCGTGATGGAGAAGGGGCCGGCCCGCCAGGTGTTGTCGCCCCCGTACCACCCCTACACCGAGGCGCTGCTGTCCGCCATCCCGCTGGTGGATCCGGAGGCCGAGCGCACCGACATCCGCCTGGAGGGGGATGTACCCAGCGCGCTCCACAAGCCCACCGGTTGCCCCTTCCACACCCGTTGCCCGCGCGTGCTGGGCGACATCTGCCGCACCCAACCGCCCCCCTGGCAGGTCGACGACGAGGGGCTGGAGATCTACTGCCACATCCCCCTGGGCGAGCTGGCCGCCCAGCAGCGCCCGGCCTTCCGCTTCGCCGCAGCGGGGCGCCGCGAGGCGCCGGCCGGTGGCACGGCGGCCGACGGCGACGGGGCCGACGGGGGCACCCGTGGCTAGGTTTCTGCTCCGGCGCCTTGGTTTCCTGCTGCTGACGTTGCTCTTCACCTCGCTGGTGATCTTCCTCATCACCCAGGCGCTGCCCGGCGACGTGGCCCGCGTGCTGCTGGGGCGCGAGGCGAGCGACCAGGCGTTGGCTCAGCTGCGGGCTCAGCTCGGGCTCGACCGCCCGCTCCCCATGCAGTACCTGAGCTGGCTGTGGGACTTCGTGCGCGGGGACTGGGGGACCTCCTACAGCACCGGTCAGGCCGTCCGGCCGCTGGTGCTCGCGCGCATGAGCAACTCGCTCGACCTGGCGGGCCTGACGTTGCTGATCGCCGTCCCCGCGGCCGTCGCGCTGGGGGTGCTGGCGGCCCTGTTCGAGGAGTCCTGGCTCGACAACCTCATCAGCCTCGCGAGCCTCTCGGTGGTGGGCCTGCCGGAGTTCGTCACCGGACTGGTGCTCATCCAGCTCTTCAGCTTCACCCTGGGATGGTTGCCCGCCAACAGCTCGGTGGCACCGGACACGGGCTTCCTGCAGGCGCTGCCGTCGCTGATCCTGCCCGCCCTCACCGCCACCCTCGTGCTGCTGGCCTACGTGGCGCGCCTCACGCGCACCAGCGTGCTGGAGGAGCTGCGCCGTCCGTACGTGCGCACGGCCGTGCTCAAGGGCGTCGCCTGGCGACGCGTGGTCGTAGCGCACGTGCTCCGCAACGCGCTGCTGCCCACCATCACCGTCGTGGCCATCAGCTTCGGGTGGCTCATCAGCGGGTTGATCGTGGTGGAGAACGTGTTCAACTACCCCGGCCTGGGGCGACTGCTGACCTTCGCCATCGACCGCCGCGACCTGCCGATGCTGCAGGCCGTGTCGCTGGTGGCCGTCCTTGGCTTCGCGCTGGCCAACCTGGTGGCGGATATCTTATACGCGCTGCTCAACCCCCGCATTACGCTGCGGTAGAGGCGCCCGCGGGCGCCCTGGAGGTGCGCCGTGCGCGTTCGCATCCTGCTCCTTGCCGTGATCCCCGTGCTGCTGCTCATCGGTGCCTGCGCGCCGGGCGCGGCTGTCATCACGCCCCCCAGCTTCGAGTTGCTTCCCGAGGGGAGCGGCCTGACCCGCATCGACCCACCGGGTGTGGGCGACGGTGCGGCCGTGTTCCGGCTCGAGATGCGGGTGCACAACGACAACCCCGTGGGGCTTCGGCTCGCCGAGCTGGACGGTGCGATGTTCCTTGCCGGCGTGCGCGCCGCGGACGCGCGCTTCCAGGGCGGCGTCGATCTCCCCGCCCGCGGTAGCGCCCGGTTGTCTCTCGACGTCCGCGTACCGCTCGGGCAGGTCCCGAGCCTGCTGCCGGTGGTCGCCTCGCTGGTGGGCGGTGCGCCCACCGAGGTGCGCGTGGAGGCGGGCGTGGGGGTCGACGTGTTCGGCTCCCTGCAACGTTTCCCGCGCTTCACGCTGGTGCGGGCCGAGGTGCGCTCCCCGCTGGCGCTGTTGGCCCCCTCGCTGACTCTCGACCCGGGCGCGACCGAGTTGCGGCTGGCGTCACTGTCCAGCGTGGAGGTGCGGTTGGCGGCCGACCTTGCCAATCCCAGCCCGATCGGGTACCGCGTGGCCGCGCCCAGCCTCGAGCTCTCGCTGGCCGGCGTGCGGGTCGCCGACGCCGGCCTGGACGCCGTATCGGTCCCGGCCGGCGCCACCGTGCCGGTGGTGGTGAGCTTCCGCTTCGACCCCCTGAGCATCGCGGCCGCCCTCGCCGGACGGCTGCAGGGCGTCGCCGCCGGCGTCTCCAGCGTGGACTTCGACCTCCGCGGCGCCTGGCAGCTCGACGCGCCCGGGATCACCAGCCGCACCCTGGCCGCCGACAGTCTGCTGCGCGGCAACCTGCACTGAGGCCCATGCGCCGCCGGGCACGGCCCGCGCACCGAGCATCGGGGGGACGCCCTCAATCGTGGGTCAGGTTGGCGCGCTTCGCCACGCGCGCGAGCGGCGCCGGCAGCCACCAGTTCCAGCGGCCCGCCAGGGTCATGGCGGCGGGCACCAGCGCCATGCGCACCAGCGTGGCGTCGAGGAGCACGGCCACGCTCAGACCCAGGCCCAGGGTGCGCACCAGCACCACGTGGCTGAACAGGAACAACGCGAACACGGTGATCATCACGGCCGCGGCGCTGGTGATCACCCCGCCGGTGGCCGCCAGCGCGGTGGCCACCGCCTCGCGGTCGGACAGCCCGCGGTCGTGCGCCTCGAGCATGCGGGCGACCAGGAATACCTCGTAGTCCATGCTCAGGCCGAAGACGATGGCGAAGATGAACAGCGGTGCGCTGGTGTCGATGTATCCGAGCGCCGGTCCGCCGCCCAGGAGCGAGGAGAGCACCCCGTCCTGGAACACCAGCGTGATGACGCCGTAGGCCGCCCCCACCGTGAGGGTGTTGAGCACGATGGCCTTGAGGGGGATCAGCAGCGAGCGGAAGGCCAGCCCCAGCAGCACCACGGTCGCCAGGTACACCAGCGCTACGGCCCAGGGGAAGCTGCGGTACAGCGCGGCCGCCCACTCCTGTTCCTGGACGTAACCGCCGCCGATGCGCACGCGAAGGCCGAGTGTGTCCGCCTGCCGCTGCAGGGCCTGTTGCAGCGCCGCGCCCTGGGCCGGGGTGACGGAGCCGCGCGGGTAGACGCGCACCAGCGCGTAGCGGCCGTCGTCGCTGACGGTGGCTCGAGCCAGCGGCGCGACCTCGCTCTGGCGGGCGATCTCGGGCGACGCGTAGTACTGGTAGAGGAACAGCCGGGGCACGGTGCTGACGGCCATGGGGCTCGTGACCGCCTCCACCCCCCGCAGCGCCGTCACCAGCCGGTCGAAGCGCGACAGCGCCCGCACGCTGCTCGGATCGAAGAAGCCCGTGTCTCCGAAGTCCACCAGGACGTCGAAGGAGTTGAGCAGACCCTCCAGCCCCAGGCCCTCCAGGGCGATGACGGTCTGGCGCGCCTCGGTCGCGATCGACAGGCCGCGGGGACCGGGGTCGGCCACCTGCATGTGCAGTGCCGGGATGGCACTGAGGGCCAATACGGCGACGCCCGCGGCCGTCCACACGCCCGGGCGCCGCATGATCGCCAGGGCGCGGGCGCGCCAGAAGCTGCGGCTGCGCAGCCCCGGCTCGCGGCGCGTGACGCGCAGCCAGTTGACCCGGTGGCCGAGCACCGCGAGGGTGGCCGGCAGCGCGGTCAGCGAGACCAGCACGCTCACGAGCAGGACCACGATGGTGCCGACGCCGATGGAGCGGATGAAGTCCAGCGGCGGCACCAGCAGGGCGCCCAGAGCCACCACCACGGTGAGCCCGCTGAAGGCGACCGCCTTGCCCGCGCTGCGCGCGGTGCGCTCGGCGGCCAGGCGCGGGTCGAAGGTGTGGCGCAGCTCCTCGCGGAAGCGGTTGACCATCAACAGGGCGTAGTCGATGCCCGTCGCCAGCCCCAGCATGGTGACGATAGTCTGGGTGAACACCGCGAACGGCACCAGCTGCCCCATGGCGTACAGCAGCGCCAGGGACACCGTGATCGAGGTGACCGCCACCAGCAGGGGCAGCGCCGACGCCACGATGGCCCCGAAGGCAATGATCAGGATGAGCAGCGAGATGGGCAGGCCGAAGACCTCGGCGCGCCGCGCGTCACGCTCGCTCACCTGCTCGAGCTCGCGGGTCGTGGCGGGGCCGCCGGCCAACGTGAAGCGCAGCGCGGGCTCCCCCGTGAGGGCCACCCGCACCTGCTCCGTGATGTCCTTGGCGGTGCGCAGGTCCTTGGCCACGAGGCTCAGCAGGGCCGCGGTGTAGGCCCCGTCCGGGGCCGTGAGGTCCAGCCCGGTGACGGTCCGGTAGTCGCGCACGGCCGACACGCCGGGAATGGCGCGCAAACGCGCCGTCACGCGATCCATGGCCGTGTCGAAGGCGGGCTCCCCGACGCGCGTGCCGACGCCGTAGCTCACGAGAACCAGGTTGTAGTCGTCGGGGAGCGCGAAGTGCCCCCGCAGCACATCCCGTACCTGGGCGGCGACGCTCCCGGGCGGGGTGTCGGGCTGCGCCGTAAGGACGTCACCGACGCGGGCCGCGAAGGGCAACGCCACCACGATCACCAACAACCAGCCCGCCAGGACCCAGCGCGGCCGGTGCGCGGTGAAGTGCGCGAGGCGACCCAACATGGCGCGGGGAGCCCTAGACCCCCACGAACCGCTCGATGATGTCGCGTGCGTCGCTGCCCTGCGTGCTCGTCTCGCCCGACACGCGACCGTCACGCAGGAACACGATGCGGTCGGCGTGGAGCGCGGCGTTGGCGTCGTGCGTGACCATCACCACGGTCCAGCCGAAGTCGTCCACGCCCCGCCGCAGCAGCGCCAGGACCTCCTCGCCCGTGCGACTGTCGAGGTTGCCGGTGGGCTCGTCGGCCAGCACGACCACGGGATCGTTGATCAACGCGCGGGCGAGCGCCACGCGCTGGCGCTGACCGCCGGAGAGCTGGCGCGGACGGTGGTCGAGGCGATCGGTGATCTCGAGCTGCTCGGCGAGCTGCGCCAGGCGCTTCTCCCCCTTGGCGCGCGAGCCGGCGATCTCCGCCGGCAGCAGCACGTTCTCGCGCGCAGACAGGTTGGGGATGAGCTCGAAGCTCTGGAACACGAAGCCCAGCCGGTCGCGGCGGATGGCGGTGAGGCTGTCGTCATCGAGCGTCGAGGTCTTCTGCCCGCCCACCTCCACCTCCCCCTCGTCCGGCACGTCGAGCAACCCCAGCAGATGGAGCAGGGTGCTCTTGCCGCTGCCGCTGGGGCCCATCACGGCCGCGAAGGTACCGGCGGTGACCGAGAGGTCGACATCGTCTAGCGCCCGGATGGTGAGCTCGCCGAGGCGATAGTGCTTGCGCAGGCCGGTGGCACGCAGGGCGACGGGTCTGGGGTCTTGGGGCATGGTCACTCCACGAAGCCCAGCGCCTGGGTGGGCGAGAGCCGGGCGGCCCGGCGGGCCGGCAAGAGCGAGGCGAACAGGCCCACCAGCGGCGCCGCCGCCAGGGCCAGGGCCACCAGGGGCCAGGGGATCACGGGGGTGAGCACGAAGCCGGTGAGGGCCCCGGCCCCGGCGGCGATGACGCGGGCGAGCAGCAACCCGAAGGCCAGCCCCAGCACCGCGCCGACGACGGTCACCACCACCCCCTCCGTGGCGATGAGCCACCGCACGCCGCGACGGGTCATGCCCAGCGTGCGGAGCACGGCGATCTCTTGGCTGCGGCTGACGAGGTTCATGCCGAGCGTGTTGGCCACCCCCAGGGCCGCCACCAGCACCGCGATGAGCAGCAGGGTATTGGTGGTGGTGAACGAACGCCGCGTCAGCTCGAGGATGAAGCGCCGGTAGTCGGCGTTGAGCGTCACGTCGAGGTGCAGGTCCGGGAAGGCCGTCACCAGCTCGTCGCGCACGGCGGTGGGTTCGGTGCCGGGCTGGACGGTGAGCACGTACAGGTCCGGCGTGCCGCCGCCGAACAGCGGCATGTCGTGGATGCTCGCCACCACGGTCTCGCCACCGCCCGTGAAGTCGACGACCACCCCCGCCACGGGGAAGTCACGGAATCCCTCGGAGGTGCGCAGCCGGATGGTGTCGCCCCGCTCCACGCCGTAGCGGTCGCGCATGGTGTTGGCCACCAGTACCTCCTCCCCGCCGGCCAGGGCGGCGTGCCCCTCGCGGTTGTTCCCCTGGCCCGGGATGTACTGGAATCGTCCGAAGCCGGTGTCGGGGTCGAAACGCGCGGGATCCACCAGGATCAGGGCGATGGACCGGCCGCGCCCGCCCTGCTGCGGCTCGAAGCGCACCACGCGGATCCCCACGCCGCTGGCGACCTGCACGCCCGGGAGGGCCTGTGCCTGGGCCTCGAAGTCGTCGGGGAAGCTCACCGGCGAGGTGACGAAGAGGTCACCCACGACGGTCGTGTCGACCCAGCCCGCGATGGCATGATTGATGCCGGCGACCATCGAGCCCACGCCGATGATGAGCCCGGTACCGACGACGACGGTGCCGATGGCGACGCCGTTGCGGGCGGCGTTGCGCAGGGCGAAGTTGCCGCCCAGGCGCCCGGGCGCGCCCAGCAGCAGGCGGGCCACGGGGGTCGCGAGGCGCACGGCCGGGGCCAGCAGGCTCGGTGCCGCCAGGGACACACCCACGAAGAACAGCCCCATCGCCACGCCGCTCGCCGCCAGCGCCAGGTAGCCGCCCCACGGGAGCAGGGCGAGGATCACGCCCAGGCCCAAGAGCGCCCATCCGAGCAGGATGCCACGCGGGGCTGCGAGGTCCTCCGCCGTGCGGCTGGCCGCCAGCGGGGGCGTGCGCGACGCGCTGCGGGCGGGCAGCGAGCCGGCCAGCAGGGACACCGCCACGCCCACCACGGAGGCGATGGCCACGCTCCGCACGGGGATGACCAGGGTACGGAACTCGAACCCCAGGTTGATGGCGTTCAGGCGGGTGATGAGGTAGGCCAGCCCGATGCCGAGCAGCAGGCCCGCCAGCACCCCCAGCAGGCTGAGGGCGACGGCCTCGATGAGGGCCAGGCTGCGGACGTCGCGGCGCGTCATGCAGATGGTGCGGAGCAGGGCGTACTCGCGCGTGCGCTCGACCACCGACGCCATGAAGGTGTTGTAGGCCATGAATCCGCCCAGCGCCAGCAGGGTGACGGCCAGCACGCTGAGACCGGACTGCAGCGTGTCGACGATGCCGGACGCCACGTTGCCGCTGCCCGCCGGGTAGGTGACCGTCAGCGCATCGGCGTCGGGTCCCTGGGCGAGGCTCGCCTCGAGGCGCTGGCGCACGGGCTCGACCGGCACGCCGGCGCGCACCAGCACCTCGATGTGCGAGGCGCGCCCATCGAGGCGCAGCAGCGCCTGGAGGTCCTGGATCGCGACGATGCCGACGCGCCCGCCGTTGGTGCTGGCGAGCCCATAGCGGTCGTCCAGCAGCCCCGTGACGGTGAGTGGTTGCTCGCCGAACTGCGTCGCGAAGCGCACCGTGTCGCCGACCTTGATGCCGCGGCTGCGCCCGAACCCCGCGGCGATGGCCACGCCGTCCGAGCCGGGCGATGGCAGCGAGCCGACCGCCAGCCGCGCGGGCAGGTCGTCCGGCACCGTGGTGACGCGGCCGCTGAGCTGGAACCCGGTGTCCACACCGGGGATCACCGAGCGCTTGAAGCTCTCCACCTCTCGTACCGGTTCGGAGCGGGTGTTGAGCACGGGGTAGGCGGCCACCACGCCGTCGACGGCCTCGATGCGCTTCAGGGCGTCGCCGTAGCGGAACACCGCGCGCCCGCCGGCGCCCGGGGTGACGAGAAGGTCCGCCTTACCCGCGGCCGCCTGGAGCGCGCTGCGTACGTTGGCCTCGACGTTGGCCCCGACGGAGAGGGTGGTCAGTACCGCGGCGATGCCGATGCCCACGCCGAGCACCGTGGCCAGGCTGCGCCACGGGTGTCGGAGGAGGTTGCGAAGGGCGAGGCGGCGCAGCGTGGTCACGGGCCCCAGTCTACAGGCCGCGGCTGGGGGCCCGCACGCCCCCGTCGGCCTCGCCCCCTTCGGACGCGCCGCCCTGGTGTGCGGGCGCCGATCAGGGTCCGGGTCCGGGGCGCCGCGCGCGGCCCGAGGGCGGCCCTGCGCGGCCGGGTGCGCTCAGCCGCTGGCCTCGACGGCGCGTCGGTAGAACGCCAGCGTCTCGTGGAGCACCGCCTCCTCGCCGTAGACCTCGTGTGCGCGCCGGCGCGCCTCGGCGCCGAGGCGCGCGCGCAGCTGTGGATCGTGCAACAGGCGCACCAGCGCCCGCGCCAGGTCGGAGGCGTCGGGCGGGTCGTAGAGCAGGCCGGCAGCCCCCTCGGCGAGCATGTCGCGCATCCCGCCGGCGCTGCTGCCGACGATGGCCCTGCCGTGGCGCATGGCCTCGAGGCAGGTATAGGGGAAATTCTCGAACAGCGACGGGAAGACGCAGACCGTCGCCCCGCGCAGGAAGCCGTCCACGGCCTCGAGGGGCACCCTCCCCTGGAAGCGTACGCGCTCCAGCGCGGGCTCGGGCAGGCTGGCGCGCAGCGCCTCGATGGTGCTGCCGCGCCCCGAGGCCGAGGCACTGTCGGCGCCGACGAAGCGGAAGCGAGCCTCGGGGACCTGCTCGAGGACCAGTGGGATGGCCTCGGCCAGCACGTGGACGCCCTTCACGGCGGTCACACGACCGAGGTAGAGCACCTCGGGTCCATCGTCGGCCCGCATGCGGGGCGCGCCTGCCGCCCCGTCCGCCGGCGCGCCTTCGGTGTCGCCGCTGGGGGGCGGGTTGGGGATGACCTCGATCGGCCGGCGGTACAGGGCCATGGCGCGGCGGAACTCCGCGCGCGGCGTACGGCTCGGGACGCTCAGATGGCTCGCGCGCAGCAGGTAGCCGCGCTCGATGCGGCGCAACACGAGGCGTGCGGCCTCGGGTAGGTTGCGGTCGAAGCGCTCCCCCACGGACATGGGCGTGTGCAGGCGGATCACGAAGGGCACGGTGGGGTGTCGCCCCGGCCGGTAGAACGCGGCCTCCACGAAGGAGTCGGCGGCCTCGACGAGGTCGACCTCGCCGGCCGCGACGAGCTCGTGGAGCCGGCGCGCTACCCGGGCGCGGTAGCGCAACTCCCCGGCGGCGCTCACCGCGGCGAGGCGCAGGAAGGCCAGGGGGGAGAGGTGCGGCGGGATCTCGGGCCGCGGCACGCCTATGCGGTGAACGGTGACGCCCGCGTGCCGCTCCGTCGCCTCGCCCGAGGGACCCCTGGTGACGACGTGGACGACGTGTCCGCGCCGTGCGAGCCCCTCGGCCAGGCTCTTGGCGTAGGTCCCGATGCCGGTCCCCATGGGGTCCGGCGGGTAGTCCGGCGTCGACAGCGCCAGGCGCAGGGGGGGCTCCCGGGTGGGCATCGCGCGAAGTTTACCACCGGCGCGGTCTCGCGTAGACGGCGCTCAGGCCTGCGGCGCCACCCGCCGGGTGATGAGGTAGCCGCCCAACAGCGGGCCGAGCAGGAAGATCGAGTAGTAGGTCAACAGGCGCCACAACAGCACCACCGCCGGCACCGAGGCCGTCCCCCCTTCGCGATGAGCAGGTAGGACATGCCCACCTCGAAGAAGCCGCTCCCCCCCGGCGTGGGGATGAAGGTGGACATGACCGTGACCACCATCTGGGCGGCCTCGACGCCGATCACCGTGACCGGAAGGCCGAGCCCCTCGGCCAGGAAGTAGAGGATGGCGAAGAAGCTCATCCAGGACAGCGCCGTGAGGCCCTGCAGCAGCAGGTGGAAGCGCAGTGGAGCGCTCTTGAACAGGCTGTCCGACGCCAGCATGGTCTCCACGAAGCGCAGCCCGCGCCGCCGCCAGCGGATCAGGGGACCCCGCAGCACGAAGCGGGCGACGGGCTCGAGCCACGCCATCCGGAACTGCACCACATACGCCACCAGCGCTGCGATCACCAGCGTGGCCAGCGCCAGGCCCAGCAACAGCGGCGTCCGCGGGTACAGGCCCAGCGCGTACAGCACGCCCAACGCGATCGGCAACCCCCAGGTGTGGAAGAGCGCGTCGGCGCCGAACACGGACACCCCGATGGCCCAGGCCACACCGCTCGGCTGCCCCTGACGCTGGAGCGTCAGCGCGATGGCCAGCGTGTTGCCGCTGCCGCCGGGCGTGACGGTGGCGCTGAACATCCCCAGGATGTGGGTGCGCAGCGCGTGGCGCAGTCGCAGCCGGTAGCCGAGGCGGCGGCACATCGTCTGCAACCGCAACGCTGCGAACAGGAACGCCGCCGCCAGCGACGCCACCGCCGCCACGCCGTAGCTCCACGGGAGGCGGCGGACCACGGCGAGGTCCTGGACCGAGCCGACGTGGAGCACCACCCACGCCAGCCCGAGGCCGCTGAGCACCATCGACACGACCAGCGACCGCAGAACGGCGCGGTTCACATGCGCTCCAGGTAGCGCTCCACCAGGTGCTCGGCGATGTCGGGCGTTCCCGGGCGCAGGGCCAGCGCGTCGATGTGCCGCCGGAGCTCGGCGAGCGGCGCGCGGTCGCGTGTCAGCGGCGCCAACAGCGCCACGGCGTCCTGCGGCCGCCGTACCAGCCGCCCGACCCCCATGCGCCGGCAGAAGTCGGCGTTGCGCTTCTCGTTGGGCGCCACGAAGCTGGTGTGGAACACCGGTCGTCCCAGCGCCAACGGCTCGAAGGTGGATGCGGCGCCGGCCTTGCCCATGACCACGTCGCTGGCCACGATCCAGCTCGGCATGTCACGCGTGAAGCCCAGGGGCCGCAGCCGCAGCCGACCGCGGTGGGCGTCGGCCAGGGACTGCAGGCGCGCCCGCAGCGCCTCGTTCCGCCCGGCGACCACCACGTAGTCCAGGTCGAGGTCGGCCGCCAGCAGCGCGCGCGCGAAGCCCTCGGTGTTGCCGCCGATGCCCTCGCCACCCACGCTGTGCAGCACCACCAGGCGGTCGGCCTCGAGGCCGAGGCGGGCGCGCGCGCCCGCCTGGTCGCGCTCGGCATCGACGAACGCCAGGCTCAGCGGGTAGCCGAAGACACGGATGCGCTCGCGGGGCACGCCCTTGCGCGCCAGCAGGGCGCGGGCCTCGCCGCTGGCGACGATGATCTCGTCCATGCCGGCTTCCGCCCACAGGGCGTGCCCGTCGAACGGGTCGGTGTCGATGCCCACCAGCGGCAGGCGCAGCTCGCCGCGGGCGCGCGCCATCTGGATCGCCTGCAGCGGCATGAAGTGCAGGGCCACGGCCAGGGCGTATCCGCGCTCGGCGATGAAGGCGGCCGCGCGCCGGCTGTGCTCGCGCAACACCGCCCCCTGCACGGCGCGCGTGAGCCTCACGGGCACGACCCGGTCCATCGCCGTCTGCAGCGCGAAGGTGATGCGGGGGTGCGCCAGCATCCAGTTCCAACCCGCCTTGTGCCGCCGGTCCAGCGCCTGCGGCCCCGCTTCGTGCATGAAGTCGAGCACGTCGATCTCGAAGCGCCCGGGGTAGCGGCGCTCGAGCGCGGCCTGGAGCGCCAGGGCGGGCGCCCGATGGCCGCCGCCCGCTGTGATCATGGCGATGAGGATGCGGGGTCGGAGGGCGTCCGGCATGGCTGGCGCTCGGTCTTCGCCGTCCTCAGACGTCGCGGAGCGTCTCGAAGGTCTTGAGGGCCTGGGCGACGACCTGGTCCATGTTGTAGTACTGGTAGGTCCCCAGCCTGCCGACGAAGGTGACGTCGGGGCGTTCGGCGGCCAGCGCGCGGTACTCCTCGTAGAGCGCCCGATTCTCCGGGCGCGGGATGGGGTAGTAGGGATCTCCGGTGGCGCGCGGGTACTCGTAGACGAGCACGCTCTTGGCGCCGCGCTGCCCGGTCAGGTGGGTCATCTCGGTGCGCCGGGTGTAGGCGTAGTCGTTGGGGTAGTTGATGGTCCCCACCTCCTGCACGCGCGGCTCGTCGTGCGTGACGAAGTCGAAGGCGAGCGAGCGATAGGGGAGGCGGCCGAGCCGGCGATCGAAGAAGGCGTCCACCGGCCCCGTGTAGACCACGTGCCGGTGCGGCACCAGGTCCGCCACGTCCCGGAAGTCGGTGTTGAGCATCACCGAGATGTTGGGGTGGCGCAGCATGCGGCGGAACATGGCGGTGTAGCCCTGGGCCGGCATGGCCTGGAAGGTGTCGGTGAAGTAGCGATCGTCGCGGTTGGTGCGCACCGGGACGCGCGCCGTGACGCTGGCGTCTAGTTCGCTCGGATCGAGGTCCCACTGCTTGCGGGTGTAGCCGCGGAAGAACTTCTCGTACAGCTCCCGACCGACGCGCCCGACCACCACGTCCTCCGACGTCACCACGCGCTCGCGGGGCTCGGCCCGCGCCGCGAAGAACGCCTCCAGCTCATCGCTCGAGAGGTCGAGGTTGTACAGCGTGTTGACCGTGTCGAGGTTGATCGGGATCGGCACCAGCCGGCCGTCAACCAGGGCCCGCACGCGGTGCTGGTAGGGGCGCCAGGAGGTGAACCGCGAGAGGTAGTCGACCACCCGCGCGGCGTTGGTGTGGAAGATGTGCGGCCCGTAGCGGTGGACCAAAACGCCGTTCTCGTCGTACTCGTCGAAGGCGTTGCCGGCGACGTGGTCGCGGCGCTCGACCACCAGCACCCGGCGGTTGCGCTGGCTCGCCAGGCGCTCGGCAAGCACCGCGCCCGAGAAGCCCGCGCCGACGATGAGGTAGTCGAATCCGCTGCTCATGACGCGACAGCTTACCACCGCCACAGGTGGCGGCCGCGGGCGGCCATGGAGGGGGGCGCCCGGCCGGGCGAGGCACGGGCGGTGCCGCGGGGTGCCTCAGGTGGCGGGCGCGTCGAGCGCCTCGACGCTGCGGCGCAGGCCCTCGCGCCAGTCCATCGGCGGATCGAACCCCAGCTCGACCTCGGCGTGGCGGATCGAGAAGTGCACGTCGTGGCTCATGAGGCCCGCCCGGTAACGCGTCACCGGCGGCTCGAGCCGAGGGAATAGCGCTCCCCAGGCGGCCTCCACGCCGCTGGCCAGGGCCTTGGTGGGGGTGCCGGGCAGCCGCAGCCGAGGCGGGCGCTCCCCGAGCAACCGGGCCAGCTCCTCGAGCACCTCGCGCCATGACGGTGCGCCACGGTCGGCGATGACGTAGGTGCGGTGTGCCGCCTGCGGCCGCTCCAGCGTGAGGCGGATGCCCAGCGCCAGGTTCTCCGCGTAGGCGGTGTTGAGGACGCTGGTTCCGCCCCCCACCAGCGGCAGCGTGCCGTGCTCCAGCGCACGCGCGACCTTGCGGAAGGTGGCGTCGCGGGGGCCGAAGGGCCACAGCCCGGGCCGCACGATGACCGGCTCGAGGCCCTCGGCGGTGGCCACCAGGTCCTCCGCCAGGATCTTGGAGTGGGCGTAGGAGTTGCGCAGATTGTCCCGCGGCACCACGCGGGGGTCGGCGTTCACGAAGCCGCGGTAGCGGTGCACGGCCACGCTGGAGAGCAGCACGAAGCGAAGCGCGCCGGCCCGGGCCGCCTCCGCCAGTAGGTAGCGCGTGCCCAACACATTGGTGCGGTAGAAGGCGTCCCAGGGCCCCCAGTCTGCGACCCTCGCGGCGGCGTGCACGACCGCGTCGATCCCCCGGCACAGGCCCTCGACGGCCTCCTCCTGGCTCAGGTCCGCCCGCACCAGCGTGAGCCCAGGCCACTGCCGCACCGGCGCGAGGTTTCGCAGATCGCCCCAGGGGGAGACCAGCGCGCGCACCTCGTGTCCCTCTTGCAGCAGGTGTTCTGTGATGTGGCTGCCGAGGAAACCGTGGGCTCCGGTGACGAGGACGTTCATGGGGCGCGTTCAGCGTAGCAGGCGGCGGCCGCCCGCGTGGTGCGTGGCCGACCGGTCGCGCGGCGACGGTAGGCGGGCGCCGGGCCGCCCGCCGCTCAGCGGGGCAGCAGCAGGCCCTGGTGCGCCAGCACGAAGACGTCGATAGACACACCGATCACCAGGTGCACCAGGAACGAAGGCAGGATCGAGCGACTGCGGGCAGCCACCACCCCGAACAGCAGGCCCGCTGGGACGGCCGCCAGCACCTCCGTCATGGGCTTTCCGAGGTGCACGAGGGTGGAGGCGACGGTCTGCAGCCAGATCCCCTGCGAGTCCCCCCAGGCCTCGGCCACGACGTTCTGCAGCACGCCTCGGTAGAAGAACTCGAAGGCCAGGTAGTACAGCGCGTACAGCGCGACCCAGGTCGCAAGGGTGCCCCAGCTGCGCCCGACCCAGGCGCCGGCCCAGGGGTACGTGGCCTGGAGCCCGGGGTCGCCGCTCCCCAGCGCCATGAGCGGCACGGCCACGACCACCCCGACGGCGGCGACGGCGAGTCCGTAGCGGGCGTCCCCGAGCCGCAAGCCGACGCTCGACAGAGGCACACCCACGGCCCCCAGCAGCAACGCCGGCAGCGCCACCAGCAGGGCCAGCGACCACAGGATGCTCTGGAGGGCATGCGGCAGGTCCCGCGGCGCGAAACGAAGCAGCGTCGGTCCCGGGCTGGCGAGGTACCAGAACCCGATCTGCAGCAGGAGCGCACCCAGGAGCACGAACCACAGCCGGGCCCGCGGACCGGGGAGCAGTGCCGCCAGGTCGCCCCACAGCACGCGGGCGGCCCGCAGCGGGCTCATAGCTCCTTCTGGTACATCCGATAGGTCTTGTACAGCGTGGCGCCCGCCGCCGCGATCCCCTTGTTCATGGCGTCGTTGTCCTCGAGGATCCAGCTACACTCGCCTCCGGTGTACCCCAGCTTCTGGCCGCGACGCACGCTCTCTGCGATGAGTAGCACGTCGAAGCCCTTGTTGCGGTACTCGGGCAGGACGCCGAGGATGGCCAGGCGCCCGCGGTTGATGATGCGCCGTCGGTTGAGCAGGTGGAAGATGCCGACGGGCAGCAGCCGGCCGTTGAAGCGAGCGAACACCTGGTTGGCGTCCGGGATGGTGATGGCCACGCCCACGGTCTCCCCCTTGTACTCCAGGAAGAGGGCCAGCTCCGGCTCCATGATGAGCTTGAGGTCGTTCGCCATGAAGTCGAACTCGGCGTCGGTGGCCTTCACCTGCCCCCAGTTCTGCTCCCACGCCACGGTATAGATGTGCTTGAGGAGCTCGACCTCGTGCTTGAAGTGCTTCATGTCCGCGGGGCGCACGCTCACGTCGTAGCGGCGCCGGACGCGCTCCGCCATGCGGTCGAGGCGCTCGGGAGCGCCGCCCGTGATGTCGACCATCCAGGCGTAGAGGTCCTTGACCTTGCGGTACCCCGCCGCCTCGGCCCACTGCGGGTACGCCGCGGGGTTGTACGGCATCATGATGAACGGCCGCGTGTCGAACGCGTCGATCTGGAATCCGGCGCCGTCGTCCATCGTGGGGCTGGTCGGTCCGCGCACGGCCTCGCGACCCAACGCCCTCGCCTCCTCCTCCACGGCCCGGTACAGCGCCGTCGAGGCGTCCGCGTCATCGGCCTCGAAGAACCCGAAGAACAGCACGTTCTCCCCGAATTGCTGATTATGCGCGCGGTTGTCGATGGCGGCGATGCGGCCCACCACCCGTCCGTCGCGCTGCGCGAGGTACAGCGTTCGGCTGGCGTTGTGGTAGAAGGGGTACTTCGCCTCGTTGAGCTTGTCGAGCTCGCCCATTCGAAGCGGCGGTACGAAGACGGGGTCGCCGCGGTACTTGCGGTAGGGATAATCCACGAAACGATTGAGGTCGCGCCTTGACGCGACCTTGACGAGTTCCACCATGCTGCTGCCCCTTACCGATCCGCTCAGATTACGCCGAGGCGCTTGCCCACCTTAGCAAAGGCGGTCAGCAGAGCATCGAGTTGCGCCTCGGTGTGGTTGGCGTTGACGCTCGTGCGGATGATGGACTTGCCCGGGGGGACGCCGGGGGGAAGCGCGGGGGTGGTGAACACCGCCTCCTCCCACAGGCCCTTCCAGAAGGCCATGGTGAGGTCGTCCTGGCCGATGAGCACCGGCACGATGGGCGTCTCGGAGCCCAAGGTGTCGAAGCCGAGCTCCCCCATACCGGTGTGCAGGCGCTCGACGTTGCGCCACAGCTGCTGCCGGTGTTGGGGCTCGGTCTCCATGATGGTCAGCGCCTCCAGGGCAGCGGCCATCTGCATCGCCGGCAACGCGGCCGTGAAGATGAAGGGGCGCGCGTGATGCTTGACGTACTGGACCACCTTCCGGTCGGCGGCCATGAATCCCCCGACGCTCGCGAACGACTTCGAAAACGTGCCGATGATGACGTCCACGTCGTCCTGCAGCCCGAAGTGCTCGCCGGTTCCGCGGCCGTGTTCGCCTAGCACGCCCGAGGCGTGGGCGTCGTCGATCATCAGGCGGGCGCCATAGCGGCGCTTGAGCTCCACCAGGCCTGGCAGATCCGCGATGTGACCGCTCATGGAGAACACGCCGTCGGACACGATGATGCGCCCCCCGGGCTTGTCGGCGTCGAGGCGCAACAGGCGCTCGAGGTGGTCGAGGTCGTTGTGGTCGTACTTGCGCAGTGTCGCGAAGGACAGGCGTGCCCCGTCGTAGAGCGAGGCGTGGTTCTCGCGATCGTAGTAGAGGATGTCGTGGCGCCCGGCGAGCGCGCTGATGACCGACAGGCAGCCGAGGTAGCCGGCGCTGAAGGTCAGCACGTCTTCCTTCTTCAGGAAGTCCGCCAAGCGTTGCTCCAGCGTTTCATGGAGGGTCAGGGTGCCGGTCAGGAACCGCGAGCCCGTGCAGCTGGTGCCGAAGTCGTCCAGCGCACCGCGCGCCGCGCGCTTCAGGCGCTCGTCCTGCGTGAGGCCGAGGTAGTCGTTGGAGCCCGTGATCACCATCGTGGTGCCGTTCACGGTGACGGTGCCTCCGTGCTGCGAGCCGATGGCCTTGAAGTAGGGATGCATCCCCGCCGCGGCCGCCTGCTCGGCGCGGTTGTACTGGTACGCCTTCTCGAACGCGTCGCGCCGGCGGCGCCCGTCGGGCGCCTCGGTCGCTTCGTTCAGCACGCTGTTTTGGCGAGTGTCAATGGCCTCAGACAAGACATCCTCCGGAATCGCCGCAAACCAATTGCGACACTATAGCATGGGCTCCCAGCGGCACCTTTGCTCGTCAGGAAGGGCCCGCCCGGTCCCATACCCTACGCGGCGCGCGACCTGGGCGCAAGCGCCGCGACCAGCTCCTCCCGCCGGCCGCTGACGGCGCCGGGGCGCGGCGCGCGGGGGTCGCGGGACGAGGCAGGACGGGGACCCTGGGCCCCTGCCGGGCACGCCCCGGGTGTGACCCAATCGCGGGCGCGGTGTTGTCCCTGCGCGGTATACTCGCCGCGTGGTCCCAACAAGTGACGCTCCGTGCGTGGCCGGAGCGCCAGGAGGATGAGCACGTTGAACCTGACGTCGCCAGGTGCCCTGACGCGGCCGGCCGGAACCTCCGACGCGGCTCTGGTGCACCGCCTGTACCAGAAGACCCCCGGGTACTTCGAGGTCATCTCCATCCCCGTACCGACCCTCGCGGAGGTCAAGACCGATCTGGAGACCGCGGCGCGGGACGCGCGCCGCTACACCGAGCTGGTGCTTCTCCCGACGCGGGCCCTGGCGCCCTTCGACGGCGACCTCGAGGACCCGGTGAGCGGCCGACAGGTCGTGGGGTACCTCGACTACAAGCTCGACTACCCCGAAGCCGGTGACGCCACGGTCAACCTGCTGCTGATCGAGGGCGACGCGCAGAGCCGCGGGCTCGGCCGGCGCTGTGTGCGCGACCTGGAGCAGCGCCTGCGAGGGCGCGCGCGGCGTGTGCTGGCCAGTATCTACGGCCAGAATCCGCGCGCCCGACGATTCTGGGAGGGGTTGGGCTACGCCTTCGCGATCGACGCCAAGCCCATCCTCGACTGGTACGCCAAGCTGCTGGCCTGAGCCGCATCCGGTTCCGGTGCGCCGCGCGGGGTTGCGGTGTATCCTTCCGCCATGAAGCATGTCGTGAGCGTGTCGCTCGGCTCCGCCTCGCGAGACACGGATCAGGTGGTCGAGATCCTCGGGCATACGGTGCGCGTCGAGCGCCGCGGAACGCAGGGGGACATGGCCGCCGCGCGTCGCCTCATCGCCGAGCTCGACGGCCGCGTCGATGCCATCGGCCTTGGGGGCATCGACCTGTTCCTGCCTGTGGGTCGCCGCCGATACTACTTCAGGGACGCACGCCAGCTCGCCGCAGCGGCCCGCACGACGCCGGTGGTGTGCGGCGCGGGCCTCAAGAACAGCCTCGAGCGCGCGATGGTCTCCGCGCTGGACGACGATGTGGCGTGGTCGGGGCGACCCGTCCTGATGGTGTCCGCCCTGGACCGCTTCGGCATGGCCGAGCAGCTGGTCGCCGATGGCGCCCGGGTGGTGTTCGGCGACCTGATCTTCTCGTTGGGCGTGCCGCTCGCGTTGCGTCGTCTCGGCACGCTGCACGCGTTGGCTACGGTGCTGTTGCCGCTGTTCGTGCGCCTGCCCTTCCGCTGGCTCTACCCGGTGGGCAGCGACCAGGAGCGCGGCTCGACCACCGAGAAGTTCGCGCGCTACTACGATGATGCGGACGTGATCGCGGGCGATTGGCACTACATCCGCCGCTACGCGCCGGCACGCATGGACGGCAAGATCGTGCTGACCAATACCACCACCGCTGCGGACGTGGCGTTCCTGCGCGAGCGCGGCGTGGCCACCTTGATCACCACCACCCCGCGTTTCGGCGGCCGCAGCATCGGCACGAATCTGCTGGAGGCGGTGTTCGTGGCGATCGACGGCGCCTCCGGCGAGCTCTCCGCCGAGCGCTACCGCGCGCTCATCGCCGCGGCGGACCTGCGCCCCTCCGTACTCGAGCTCAGTGCGGCCGTACCGGAGGCGGCGACCGGCCCCTGACCCCCGGTCGACTGCCCTGCGTGACGCGGTTTTAGCGCGCCTTCGATCAGGTGGTACACTGGCGAGCGTCTGGAATCCCCCACGCCCCGCCGGGTCCGTTCGGAAGACCCGCCGGTGCGCCTTGATGCGTCGGAGGCTAGCGAATGATCAGTGTGACGGACCTGCGTAACGGCACCAAGGTCGCCATGGACGGCGGCCTGTGGGAGTGCCTGGACTACCAGCACCAGAAGATCGGGCGCGGCGGCGCCAAGGTCGTGGGGAAGTTTCGCAGCCTCGAGACGGGGGCCATCGTGGAGCGCACCTTCAACGCCACCGAGAAGTTGCAGGACATCTTCATCGACTACCGCCAGATGCAGTACCTCTTCGCCGACGGCGATCACTTCACGTTCATGGACCTCGAGACCTACGAACAGCCGATGCTCAGCCGTGAGCAGATCGGGGAACAGGCCCGCTTCCTCAAGGAGAACCTGGAGGTGACGGTGGACTACTACCAGGGTCGACCACTCAAGGTGACGCTTCCCAACACGGTCGAACTCGCCATCGTCGAGACCGATCCTGGCGTGCGGGGTGACACGGTGTCCGGGGGAACGAAGCCCGCCAGGCTCGAGTCGGGTGCTTCGGTGAACGTTCCGCTGTTCATCGAGCAGGGCGAGACGATCCGCGTCGACACCCGCAGCGGTGACTACCTGGGACGCGCCTGATGGAAGTCAAGGACATCAAGCGCCTTCTCGATGCCCTGGCCGCCTCGGAGGTCCGCGAGTTCAGCTACGAGACGGCGGATTACAAGCTGAGCGTCAAGCGGGGGGCCGAGACGGTGCTGACTCAGGTCGCCCCGCCGGCGGCCGCGGCCCAGCCCGCCGGCGCCCCGGCGGTCGCGGGCGCGGCGGCGCCGCAGGATCCCGCGCCGCCGCAGGACGCCGCGCCTGAGCCCCCCGCGAGCCACCTCGACGAGGTCACCGCACCCATCGTCGGCACGTTCTACGCGGCGGCGGCGCCCGACGCCCCCGACTACGTCAAGGTCGGTGACCGGGTGACGGCGGGCGCGGTGCTGTGCATCATCGAGGCCATGAAGCTGATGAACGAGATCGAGGCGGAGACCGCCGGCACCGTGCGCGAGATCCTGGTGCACAACGAAGACCCGGTCGAGTACGGCCAGGTCCTGTTCCGCATCGAGCCGGACTGAGCCGATCGCCGTGTTCCGCAAGATCCTCATCGCCAACCGGGGGGAGATCGCCCTGCGGGTGCTCCGCGCGGCGCGCGAGCTGGGCATCCGCACGGTGGTGGTCTATTCGCAGGCCGACGAGAACTCGCTCCCGGTGTTGCTGGCAGACGAGGCCATCTGCATCGGCCCGGCGCCGTCCTCCGGCAGCTATCTCAACGTCCGCAACCTGCTGTCCGCGGCGCTCGTCACGGGAGCCGAGGCGATCCACCCGGGGTACGGGTTCCTCGCCGAGAACGCGGAGTTCGCCGAGAAGTGCGAGGAGCACAATCTGGTGTTCATCGGCCCGCGGCCCGAGACCATCCACCGCATCGGCGACAAGGCCGCGGCCCGCAGGTTGGCCGAGGAGGCGGGCGTTCCGATCACGCCGGGATCCGCGCCGCTGGACACGCTGGACGCCGCCCGCGGCTTCGCCGAGCGCATCGGCTTCCCGCTCATCCTGAAGGCCTCGGCCGGCGGTGGCGGTCGTGGCATGCGTGTGGTGCACAGCTATGCCGATCTCGAGCGCCAGTTCATCAATGCCCAGGAGGAGGCGCGAGCGGCCTTCGGGAACCCAGAGCTGTACATGGAGAAGTACCTGGAGGAGCCCAAGCACATCGAGATCCAGGTCTTCGGCGACGGCGAGGGGCAGGTGGTGCACTTCTTCGAGCGCGACTGCTCGATCCAGCGGCGCTACCAGAAGGTCCTCGAGGAGGCGCCGAGCACCCTGGACGACGATCTGCGCGGGCGCATCGCCGATGCCGCGGTGCAGCTCGCACAGCACATCGACTATCGCGGCGCCGGTACCTGCGAGTTCCTGCTGGACCGCGACGGGCACTACTACTTCAGCGAGATGAACACACGCATCCAGGTCGAGCACCCGGTGACCGAGATGGTGACGCGTTTCGATCTGGTGCAGGAGCAGTTCCGGGTGGCCGCCGGTCAGGGCATGAGCGTGACGCAGGAGGACATCCGGCTCGAGGGGCACGCCATCGAGGTGCGCATCAACGCCGAGGACCCGGACCACGATTTCCGCCCGTCGGCAGGCACCATCAACGACGTCCACTGGCCGGGTGGCCCGGGTATCCGGGTGGACTCGCACGTCTACGCCGGCTACCGTATCCCGCCGCACTACGACAGCCTGATCGCCAAGATCATCGCCTGGGCACCCACCCGGGCGGAGGCGATCCGCCGCATGGAGCGCGCCCTGCAGGAGACCGTCATCGAGGGCGTGAAGACCACGGTACCGTTCCACCTCAAGGTGCTCGACAACGCCTTCTTCCGGCGCGGAGCGGTCTACACCAACTTCATCGCCAGGAGGATGTCACCGTGACCGAGGGCCCCGACCTCGAGATCTCCAAGGACGTGCTCTACGGAATCGCCCAGCTCGCGCTCGATCGCATCGAGGGAATCCGCGCCATCGTGCCGCAGGCACGCGTGGGGGAGATCCTCAGCGGCAGGCGCGCCAAGGGGATCCAGATCGAGCGCCACGGGGAGGACGTGTACGTCGATCTGATCGTGTCGGTGGGTTATGGCGTGGAGATCCCGGCGGTCGCGCAGCAGGCGCAGCGCGCCGTGCGCGAGGCGGTGGCCTCGATGACCGGCCTGAAGGTGCGCAGCGTCAACGTCAACGTCGAGAACATCGACCTGCCGGAGGCCGACGCCGGTGGCTAGACGCCAGGCGCGCGAGCTCGCGTTCCGTACCCTGTTCCAGTCCGAGCGAGGCGGCGTGCCCGTCCTGGAGGTGTGGCACCAGGTGCGGGAGGATCTCGCGGAGGAGGCGGCGGCGCCCGGCGAGGATGCCTACGGCGACGCGCCGGATGCCCCCACCCTGGCGTTCGCGGAATCGCTGATTCGGGCCTTCGCGGCGCACCGGGGGGCGATCGATGCCGAGCTCGAGGAGCTGGTGACGGGGTGGAGCTTCGGTCAGATGGCCCAGACCGATCTCAACGTGCTGCGCCTGGCCGTCACGGAGATGCGCTTCGGTCCGGCCTCGCCCGGCGAGGTGAGCATCGAGATGGCGGTGCGGTTGGCCAAGAAGTTCGGGGGCGAGGAGTCCGGCCGCTTCGTCAATGGGGTGTTGGCCAAGGTCTTCCGGCGCATCGCCGCCGAACGCGACGACGACGAGGTGATCGACGGTGGCAGCACAACGACTTGACGGCAAGGTGGTCTCGGCCGCCGTGGTGGAGCGCCTGGCGCGCGCGGTCGGCGCGCTGCCCTTCGCTCCCAAGCTGGTCTTCGTGCGGGTCGGGGAGGACCCGGCCAGCACCTACTACGTGCGTTCCAAGGCCCGCATGGCCAAGCGCGTGGGCGTGCTGTCCGAGACCCACGCCCTTCGGAAGAGCACGACGCAGACGGAGCTCGAGGCGCTCGTCGAGCGCCTGAACCGGGACCCCGAGGTCGACGGCATCCTGGTGCAGCTTCCCCTCCCAGGCCCGCTCGACGCCCTGGCCGTGCTCGACCGGATCGACCCGGAAAAGGACGTCGACGGCCTCCATCCCGTCAACGTGGGACGCCTGTGGTCTGGGCGCGAGGCGCTGGTGCCGGCCACCCCCCTCGGTCTGTTGGCGCTGCTCGACCACTACCGCATCCCCATCGAGGGGCGCCACGCGGTGGTGATCGGCCGCTCGAACCTGGTGGGCCGGCCGGCGGCCGCCCTGCTCCAGCGGCGCCACGCCACGGTGACGATGGCTCATTCGCGCACCCGGGAGCTCGGCTCGGTGACCCGCACCGCGGACATCGTGGTGGCGGCCGCGGGGCGGGCACGCATGCTCACGCCGGACATGGTGAAGCCCGGGGCCGCCGTGCTCGACGTCGGCATGACCCGCGAGGACGGCGCCATCGTCGGCGACGTCGATCCCGAGGTGGCGGATGTCGCCGGCTACCTGACTCCCATGCCCGGCGGCACGGGGCTGATGACCGTGGCCATGGTGATCGATACCACCGTGGCCGCGGCCCGGCGACGGCGCGTAAGTGGATGAACGGGTTGCTGTCCAACACGCCCTTGATGGCGGCGTTGCTCGCCACCTCCGCCGCCCAGGTGCTGAAGGTGCTGCTGGTCCTGCTGACGGAGCGCCGGCTCGCGCTCGACCGCATGTTGGAGACCGGCGGCATGCCGTCGTCCCACACCGCGGCCGTGACCGCGCTGGCCACCGTCCTGGGTCTGCGCTACGGCCTGGGGAGCCCGCACTTCGCGCTGGCCGCCGTGTTCGGCTCGATCGTGATGTATGACGCCACGGGCATCCGCCGCGCCGCAGGCATGCAGGCCGAGCAGATCAACGAGCTGATGCAGGAGCTGGCGCACCTGTTCGAGGAGGGGTACCAACCCCAGGCACTCAAGACCCTTCTCGGCCATACCTATCCGCAGGTCCTCGTGGGCGCCGTGCTGGGCATCACCACCGGCCTGTTGGTCATGCTCGGCTAGGACCGCGGCCCCGCCGATCCGCCTCCGCGCGCGCGACGACCGCGGTGCGCACCGAAGCGGCGCCCGCGGCACGTAGCGCCGCGTGGCACGCCGCCTCGGTGGCGCCGGTGGTGAGCACGTCATCCACCAACAGGATCGACCACCCGGGAACGGGGTCGGCGCGCAGCGCGCCCGCGACGTTTGCGCGCCGCGCCGCGCGGTCCAAGCCCGCCTGCGGGGGCGTGGCCCGCGTGCGGTGCAGGGGCGTTCGCATCGGCACTCCGAGCGCCCGCGCCACGGCCGACGCCAGCAGCGCCGTGTGGTCGAGGCCCCTCTCCCTCCGACGCGTCGCGTGGCTGGGGACGGGCACCACCGCCGAGACGGTCCACCGCCGGCGCTCGACCTCCGCGGCCAGCGCGCGCCCCAGCGGCGTCGCCAGGCGGGCGGCGCCGCGGTACTTCAAAGCGCGCGCGCAGGCGCCCAGCGAGCCCGCGTAGGGACCGAGCCAGAGCCGGCCGCTTGCGCCACCCGGGGAGCCCAGACGCACGGCGCACGACGCACACCAGCCCTCGCGTCCCGCCGGGCGCAGGCCGCAGACGGGGCAGGGGAGCAGGGCGGCGGCGGCGCCCGCAAGGCGGCCCCCCACAGCGCGAAGGACCCGGCCGGGATCGGGTCGCGGACCCGGGCGCGGCCGCGCCGCGGCGGCGGCCCCAGGAGGGCGCGGCCGCGACGCGCCCGGCCGATGGTGGCGCGCACCGGGCCGCGCCGCGCTGTGCGGCGGCGTGCCGCCGCCTCGTCCGGAGCGTCGCATGGCCGCATGCTACGCGCCACGGTCGCGCGCGGCGCACGGGCCGGCGGCAGCGGCCGGGTGGGGCTGGGCAGCCGCGCCGGTGCGGCAATCGCTCAGGTGCGGCGCCGGGCGAGCGAGGCCATCAGCTCCAACAGATCCCGGGCGGCGTCCGCGTCCGCCGCGCCCTCGAGCGCGCCCTCGAGCCGCGCGAGGCCGCGGCGCGCCCGCAGCTCCGCCACGCCCTGGGCGTAGCCCAGCGAGCCATGGCGCTCGATCAGGGCCAGCACGCGTTCGATGTCGGCGGGGCGCTTATCGGCCCGCGGCGCGGCCAGCACGTCCTGCACCTCGGCGCGCTCGTCGGCGGTGGCGTGCGCGAAGAGGTGGGCGAGGATCAACGTGCGCTTTCCCTCGTACAGATCGCCGGCGAACTCCTTGCCGTAGGCCACGTCGGGCAGCAGGTTGAGTACGTCGTCGCGGATCTGGAAGGCGGCACCGAGGTCCACGCCGGCGGGTTCCACGCCGGGGTCGGCCGCCGCCGAGCCGCAGGCGGCCCCCAGGCGTAGGGGGCAGACCACGGTGTAGTACGCGGTCTTCAGCGTGACCATGGTCAGGTAGTCCTCTTCGCTGATATCGAAGCGCCCCTGCGCGACCCAGCTGAGGTCGAGGTGCTGCCCCTCGGCCGTGCGCTGGATCATCCACAGGAACTCCCGCAGCACAGCCTCGCGATCGACCCCACCGGGTCCGGCGGGCGCCGCGGGCAGCGACAGCAGCAGCTGCCACATGTACACGTGCATGGCGTCGCCGACGTTCAGTGCCACGGGCACCCCGACCTGCCGGTGGAGTGCCGGTGCGCCGCGGCGCTCCTCCGAGTCGTCCTCGATGTCGTCGTGCACCAGCACCCAGTTCTGGAACAGCTCGAGTGCGGCCGCCGTCGTCAGGGCCGCGGCGCCGTCACCGGCGTGCGCGGCGGCCGAGAGCAGCACGAAGCGGCCGCGCAGCGTCTTGCCGCTGCGCTCGGGATAGGCGCGCAGCAGGCTGCGGAAGCGCCGCAGCTCGGGCTGCCGATGGTGCGCGGGGAGGGCCGCCAGGACGGCGGCGCGGATGCGCTCGGCGGCGTCCACGGGCGCGTTCAGTCGAGTCCCGGGAGCACGCCCGGCAGCTCCTGCAGCGCGGCCTCGTCGGTGAGGTCGAGGTGCAGCGGCGTGATGGAGACGTAGCCGTGGATCACCGCGTGGTAGTCGGTGTCGGGCTCGTCCTCGGCGGTGGGCGTCCCCGCCACCCAGTAGTACGGCTGCCCGTCGGGGTCCTCGCGCTTGACGACGGCATCGAGGTACTGGTGTGCGGACTGTCGGGTGTACAGCACGCCCTCGGGCCGGCCCACCGGGAAGTTGACGTTGAGCAGTGTGCGCTCGGGGAGCCCGCGCTCCGCGACGCGGGCGGCCAGACGCGCGGTGTACTCAGCCGCGGGCTCGAAGTCGAGCGCCCCGCCGTTGGTCCGCATGGACACGGCGATGGAGGGGATGCCCAGCGTGGTGCCCTCGATGGCCGCGGCCACCGTGCCGGAGTGGGTGACGTCGAAGCCGAGGTTCGAGCCCAGGTTGATGCCGGAGACCACCACGTCGGGGCGCCCGCCGTTGTGCACCCCCAGCACCACGCAGTCGGCGGGCGTCCCGTCGACGCGGTAGGCCTCGATGCCGGGGGCGGTGCGCAGCTCCGTGTGCCGGTAGCGCAGCGGTCGGCGCACGGTGATGGCGTGTCCGGAGGCGGACTGCTCGACGTCGGGCGCCACGATCAGCACGCGGCCGGCGAGCTTCTCGCAGGCGCGGGCGAGGGCGTGCAGGCCGGGGGAGAAGACGCCGTCGTCGTTGGTGAGGAGAACGTTCACCGTGCAAGTATAGCGGGCGCGTCGGCCGCTCCTGCCCCGACATGGTGCGCCCGGGCGGGGTCGACGGGCGCCGCGCGCGAGGCGCGGGTGCGCGGCGCCGTGGGGCGGGGTTCAGCGGCTCAGAACACGACCACGGTGATGAACCAGGTGAGCAACACCATCACTGCGATCACGAGGAGCAGGTAGGGGAAGGACGCCCTGTAGGTAGCCGCGATGAGTGCCCAGATGTCGCGGGCGCTCAGCTTGCGGCGCTTCTCCGGATCGCGTTGCATCGCCCACCACACCCCTGCTCCGGCTACGGCCGGCGGATACAGGCCTTGAAGTGGCCCGGCGTGATCTCCTCCAGCGGCGGCACCACGTGTGCGCAATCGTCGATGGCGATGGGACAGCGCGTGCGGAACACGCACCCGGAGGGCGGGTTGATGGGGCTGGGGATGTCCCCCTGCAGGATGATGCGCTCGCGCTTGACGCTCGGATCCGGGATGGGGACCGCGGACAGCAGCGCCTCCGTGTAGGGGTGCACCGGGTTGGCGTAGAGGTCCTTGGCGGGCGCGATCTCCATGATGCGCCCGAGGTACATCACGACCACGCGGTCGCTGATGTACTCCACCACCCCGAGATCGTGGGCGATGAACAGCAGGGTGAGGCCGAGCTCCTCCTTGAGGTCCTGCAGCAGGTTGACCACCTGCGCCTGGATCGACACGTCGAGCGCCGACACGGGCTCGTCGGCCACGATGAACTGCGGGTCGACGGCCAGGGCGCGCGCGATACCGATGCGCTGGCGCTGCCCGCCGGAGAACTCGTGGGGGTAGCGCCGCATGTGGTTGGGCGACATACCGACACGATCGAGCAGGTCCGCGACGCGCTCCTCCTTGGCCTTCCCTCGCGCCAGGTTGTGGATGGTCAGGGCCTCTCCGATGATGTCCCCCACGGACATGCGCGGGTTGAGGCTGGCGAAGGGGTCCTGGAAGATGATCTGCATCTCCTTGCGGTACTCGCGCATCCGCGGCTTGGAGAGCTGGGCGATGTCCGTCCCGTCGAAGAGGATCTCTCCGGCGGTCGGCTCGATGAGCCTCAGGATGCTGCGGCCGGCGGTGGTCTTGCCCGAGCCGGACTCGCCCACCAGCCCCACCACCTCGCCCTTCTTGATCTCGAAGGAGATGTCCTCGACGGCCTTGACGTTGGCCACGACGCGCGACAGGATGCCCCCGCGGATGGGGAAGTACTTGCGCAGATTACGGACCTCGAGGAGGTTGTCCTTGGCATCCCGGACGCCCTCGGACTCGACGGTGGCCATATGACTCACGCCACGACCTCCTTGGTCAGATCGAGCTCCTTGTAGCGGATGCAACGCACCATATGGCCGCCGCCGGTGTCCTCGAGGCGGGGGTTCTCCGCCTTGCAGGCATCCACCATGAAGCGGCAGCGCGGATGGAAGGCGCACCCCTCCGGAAGGTACAGCGGGTTCGGCACGTTGCCGGGGATGGCCTCGAGCCGGTCCTGGTGCTCCGCGGCGCGGTCGACGCGCGGGATCGAGTTCATCAGGCCCAGCGTGTAGGGCATCTGCGGCTTGGCGAAGATGTCGTTCACGTCGCCCTCCTCGACGGCCCGGCCGGCGTACATCACGACCACCCGGTCGGCGACCTCGGCCACCACGCCCAGGTCGTGGGTGATGAACAGGATCGACATGCCGATCTCGCGCTGCAGCTTGCGCATGAGGTCGAGGATCTGCGCCTGGATGGTGACGTCGAGCGCCGTGGTGGGCTCGTCGGCGATGAGCAGCTTGGGGCCGCACGACAGCGCCATGGCGATCATCACGCGCTGGCGCATGCCGCCCGACATCTGGTGGGGGTAGTTCTTCACGCGCTTGCCGGGCTCGGGGATGCCGACCAGGTCGAGCATCTCCGCCGCCATGCGCATCGCTTCGCGCTGCGATTTGCCCTGGTGGAGCACGATCGCCTCGGCGATCTGGTCGCCCACGGTGTACACGGGGTTGAGGCTGGTCATCGGCTCCTGGAAGATCATCGAGATCTCGTTGCCGCGGATGCGACGCATGTCGCGTTCGCTCTTCTTGACCAGGTCCTGCCCCTCGAAAAACATCTCACCGGAGGCGATGCGGCCCGGAGGGGTGGCGATCAGGCGCATCACGGACAGGCTCGTGACGGACTTCCCGGAGCCCGATTCTCCGACCACTCCGAGCGTCTCGCCCTTGTCGAGGTGGAAGCTCACACCGTCGACGGCCTTGACGACGCCCTCATCGGTGTCGAAGTAGGTCTTGAGGTCCTTGACCTCCAGCAGCCGGTCGGAACTAGGCATCAGTGCGTACACTCCTCACAGGGTTCGATTGTACCCGATTGCGGCGGGCCCGAACGACGCGCGAGCGCCGTCCCGGACGCACCGGATGGTCCGTTTCCGCAACCTCCGCTACGCCCCGCAAAATAGGCCCCCGTTGCGAGGAGATACGCTCTGCCGTTTCGTCCCTGCGGGCGCATCCTCGGACTCAACGCCGCTTCTTCGGATCGAAGGCATCGCGAAGACCGTCCCCAACGAGGTTCCAGCTCAAGACCGCGAGGAAGATCGGAATCCCCGGGATGAGCATCCACGGCACGAACTGGATACTGATGCCGCGGGCGGTGGCATCGCGCAGGAGCAAGCCCCAACTCGCGGTGTCCACCTCGCTGGGCCCAAGTCCTAGGAAGGACAGGCCGGTCTCAGCGAGGATATAACCTGGGATGGTCAGGGTCAAATCCACGATCACGTAACTGGCCGTGGCCGGCAGCAGGTGCCGCCACAACACCCGGGACTCGCTGGCTCCCAGTGCCTTGGCGGCCGCGGCGTAGTCCATCTCGCGTATCGACAGCACCAGCCCGCGGATGACGCGGGCGAGCCCGCCCCAGCCGACGAATCCCAGCACGATGACCACCATCAGGAAGGTCTGGGACGAGGTCATCTCCAGGCCGAAGGCCTGCGCCAGCGGGTTGCGCGGGTCGCGCAGCAATGACGCCAGCACGATGAGCAGGAACAGGCCCGGTATGGCGGCGAAGATCTCCACCATGCGCATGATCAGGTCGTCGACGAAGCCGCCGTAGAAGCCCGCCAGACCGCCCATCAACAGACCCAACAGCAACGACACCCACACCGCCAGGATGCCGATGGTCAGGCTCACCTGCCCGCCGTAGAACACCCGCGAGAAGAGGTCCTTGCCGAGGTTATTGGTGCCCCACAGGAACAGGCGGGCCGGATCGTCGACGCCGAAGAGGTGGAGGTCGCTGTGGACAAGGCCGAGCACCGAGTAGCGGGCCTCCTCGCGGTGCACGAAGAAGCGGATGGGGTAGGCCTGGCTGGTGTCCTCGACGTACACGCGCTGGCGTGTCACGGGGTCGCGCTCGGACTTCAGGTCGTAGATGAACGGGCGGGTCAGGCGGCCGCTGTCCGGATCGATCCAGTGGATCTTGGCCGGAGGCTCGAAGGCCGTGACCGGGAAGCGCCGGTACTCGTTGAGCCCGTAGGGCGCCAGGAAGCCCGCGAAGACCGTCATCAGGTACATGGCGATGAGCACGCCGCCGCCGACGAGCGCCGCCCGGTGCTTGCGGAACTGCTCCCAGACGATGCGTGCCTGGCTCTTGCTCTCGCGGCTGAGCGGCGATCCTGCGTCGCGGCCGCGGCGTTTGCGCGCGCGCGTCACCTCGCCGGCCTCAACCGTACCGGATCCGTGGATCGACCACGGCCAGCAGGATGTCGGACACGAGGTTGCCGACCATGAGCAGCAGGGTGGAGACGACCAGCAGCCCGAGCACCACGTAGATGTCCTGCGAGCTGATGGCTTGGAGGAAGGTCGGGGTGATGCCGGGCCAAGACATGACCACCTCCACCAGCCCCGCGCCCCCGATCAGCGTAGGGAGCAGGTTGCCGATGCCGGCCACGAAGGGGATGATGGCCGGCCGCAGGGCGTGCTTGTAGGTCACCGTGCGATGGCTTAAGCCCTTGGCCTGGGCGGTCCGGATGAAGTCGCTGGAGAGGTACTCGATCATCTGGCCGCGGAGCACGCGCGTGAATCCCGCCATGCCCGCGGTGGCGATGACGAAGGCGGGGAGTAGCATGTGCCACAGGATGTCGAACCCCTGCCGCCACCACGCCAGGTCGAGGTAATTCTGGCTGGTCATGCCGGCGACCGGCAGCAGCACGTCGTTGAAGCCGAATGCGTTGCGCGTCCAGGTGCGCAGCAGGAACAGCACCAGCACCAGCACCTGGGCGAAGAAGAAGTTGGGGATCGCCAGGCCGAAGTAGGCGAAGGCGCTCACCACCTGGTCTCCCATCGAATACTGCCGCACCGCTGAGTACACCCCGAGCGGGATCGCCACCGCCCACAACATCACGATCGACAGCAGCACCAGGTACATGGAGTTGCGGATGGGACGGGCGATGCGGTCGATGACGGGTTGGTTGCTGGAGAAGGTCAGCCCCAGGTCGCCGCGCATGATGTTGCCCATCCAGCGCAGATATTGCACGTAGGCGGGCTTGTCGAGGCCGTACTGGGCGCGCAGGCGTTCGATGGTCTCGGGGCGGACGTTGGGTTGCAGCGCCTTCTGGGCGAAGAAGTCCCCGGGCACGAGCTGGCTGATGAGGAAGGCCAGCATGGTGGCGCCGACGAAGGTGGGGATGAGCTGGAAGAACCGTCGGATGACGAACGGGATCACGGGGCGGCCTCCGGACGGACGCGGCGCGAGATAGCGGTGCGCAAGATAGACGGCTGCGCGCGGGGCGGCCGACCGTCGGCCGCCCCGCGCGCAGCGCGGAGGTCACTGCGTCTTGAAGGTGAGCTCCAGCTCGCGGCTGGCCACGATGGAGTTGATCAGGTCGGCCGGATGCTGCCCCTGCAGGCCGTTGAGCCAGCTGTAGTGGGCGGCGGGGCTAACGGTGTAGAGGATGGGCTCGAGCTCGGACTCGATCTGCTGGATCTGGTCGCCGATCGCCTTCGCGGCGGCGTTGTCCAGCGTGCCGCGCCCCTTCTGCTGCAGCTCGGCCATCAGGGTCTCCTGCGGGAACAGGCAGGCGCCCGAGGTGTTGAACATGTGGAGGTTTCCGTCGCACTTGATGACGTTGTCGCCGAACGGCCAGTCGCGCGAGCCGCGGAACAGGCCGATCAGGATGGCGTCGAAGGGGCGGTCGTCGCCGGTGGAGAGGAGCTGGTCGACCAGCAGGTTGAAGTCGAGCGACTCCACCTTGACGTCCACGCCGATCTCGCGCGCGCTGTCGGCGAAGATCTGGGCGATCTGCTCGCGCTGGTTGTTGCCCGCGTTGGTGGCCAGCGTGAACGACAGCGGGTTGCCGTCGGCGTCCACCAGGATGCCGTCGCCGTTCTTCTGGCTGTAGCCGATGCGGGCGAGCAGCTGCGAGGCGGCCTCGGGGTCGAATTCGTACTTGGTGACGTCGTTGTTCACCCAGTTCTCCAGCACGGTGTAGATGCTGGTGTACATGGGGGAGGCGGCGCCGCCGTAGACCAGCTCGATGATGGCCGGGCGGTCGATGAGGTGCGCCATGGCGCGCCGGAAGTCCGCCGAGCGGAACAGCTTCTGCTTGACCGGGTCCGCGGCCCTGTTCCAGTTGAAGACGATGAATTGACTGCTCGCCACCGGGCTGGCGTTCTCGATGACGGTGGCGTCGATGTCCTGGTTCTGGACCGCCACGTTGATGGTGCCGATGTCGTCGAGGTTGCGCGGTTCGAAGGCGTCGATCTGGCCGGCCAGGAACAGGTTGAGTGCGGCGTCGCTGTCGGTGACGATGCTGATCGACATGCCGTCCAGGTAGGGCAGCGGGTTGCCCTGCTCGTCGACGTTCCACTCGCCGAAGTAGGGGTTGCGCTCGAAGGTGATGCGCTCGCCCGGGGTGAAGCTGGTGGGTACCCAGGGGCTCGACCAGATGGTCTGGGTCACGTCGGCATCGGTACCCCACAGGGCCTTGACGGCCTCGGCGCCGCCCGAGCGGTAGGCGTCACCGAAGACCTTGTCGGGCACGGGCGTCAGTGCCACCACGGGGAAGGCGAGGCGGTCGGGGCGCGGGAAGGTGAAGCGCAGGCTGTTGTCGCCCGTGACCTCCAGCTTGATGGGGTCCTCGCCCACGAACCAGCCGTCGTAGGCGTTGGAGCCGATGTCGGGGTCGGTCTCCAGCACGTAACGGATGTAGTAGTCCTGCGGCGTGATGGCGCTGCCGTCGGACCACTTGAGGCCGTCGCGCAGCACCACGTCGACCACGGTGCCGTCGTCGGAGACGGTGTAGCTCTGCGCCGCGTAGGGGAGGTAGTCGTCGGAGTTCGGTCCGCGGATGATCAGCGAGGCGCCATGGTCGACGTCGGTGTAGTCGAGGATGGCGTTCTGCTCGGCCGAGGTGATGGGGTTGAGGGTGCGCGGGTCGCCGAGGCTGTAGTACCGGAAGGTACCACCGTAGGAGGCCTCGCCGGGTGCGGCCGCGGTCCATGCGTTCTTCCACACGAACGGTTCGGCAAGGGCGAGGGCCGCCAGCGAGAGCACGGCCAGAACGAGAAGGAAACGCTTCATACTACCCTCCACATCGTGTCGGTCACGGTGCGCGCCCGGGCCGGTGCCCGGTGCGTCCCGTGGACTGGTGCGACGGGGTCACGCTACCCCGGCGCCACGGTGCGCCGCAAGGAACACCCGTGGTCGCCACGCTCAACGGCCGCCGCGCCGATCCGTGGGATATATACAAGTACCCACGTTCGATCCAAGGTAGCACCCCGCCTTCGGGCGGTCAACGAGCCGAAACCACACTTCTGGCGTGGCCGTCGCGGCTCGTCGCGCCGCGCCCTGGATCCGGCCGTACCCTCGGACCGCGCCGGCCCGGCCCCCTGCGGGCGCCGGTCGGCGCAGCGCAGCGCCGTCCACCGGGCCCATCGGCGCCGCGGCGCCCGCGACGGAGGACGCCTGGCCCAGCGAGCGCGGACGGTCCGCAGCGCGCGGGTAAGGGCGTCGCGGCTGGTCTGTGGCTCTAACCGAGACTCAGCGCGGGATGACCTGCAGCGCCAGGGCTAGGAGCCCCCAGACGATCCCCATCCAGATGGTGAGGCGATGCAGCCCGCCGGCCGTCCCGCCCGCGGTGCCGAAGTCGCCACCCCCGCCACCGCCGCCGCCGAGGCCCTCGCCGAGGCCCGACTGCTTGGGCTCCTGCATGAGGATGACGGCGGTGAGGAGCACCGAGTCGAGAACGAACAGGATGAACGCGATCCAGAACATGAGCTTCCTCCACAGGCGGCCCCGCGCTCGCACGGGGCCGGGCCGGGTTGGGTCGAAGTGTGGTGCCGAGAGCGGGACTCGAACCCGCACGGGTTGCCCCGGTAGATTTTGAGTCTACTGCGTCTACCGATTCCGCCATCTCGGCAAGCGATGCCACCGGCCCCGTCGCGCGGCGCCGGAACGCCCGACACTCGCCCCCAAGAGTACCGGGTTGGCCGCCCCGCGGCAAGGGTCCGGCGTCGATCGGGCCCTGCTCACCCCCAGCCCGCGGGTGGTACAGTACGCCCGTCGTCCGGTCCGGTGGGTTTCGCCCGCCGCCGGCGCACGCCCCTGATGATGACCATCGCCGTCGTACGCTTCCCCGGCAGCAACTGTGATGACGACGCGCGCCACGCCTTCGAGGAGGTGTTGGGTGCGCCGGTGCGCTTCGTGTGGCACACCGCGACGTCGCTGGGTAGCGTTGGCGCGGTGGTCCTTCCCGGCGGCTTCAGCTATGGGGACTACCTGCGGGGTGGGGCCCTGGCGGCTCTCAGTCCGGTGATGGAGAGCGTACGCGCCTTCGCTGCAGGGGGTGGGCCGGTGCTGGGTATCTGCAACGGATTCCAGATCCTCACCGAGAGCGGATTGCTTCCCGGGCAGCTGGCGCGCAACCCCTCGCTGCACTTCCTGTGCAAGGACGTGCACCTGCGCGTGGAGCGCAATGACCTCGCCTTCACCTCCCAGTACGGGGCGGGTCAGGTGCTGCGCATGCCGGTGGCCCACAACGAGGGGAGTTACTTCGCGGACGACGACACCTTGGCGCGCCTCGAGGCCGAGGGCCGGGTGGTGTTTCGCTACGTCGACGCCCACGGCGAGACCCGGGAGGACGGCAACGTCAACGGCAGCCGCCACGCCATCGCGGGCATCGTCAACGCTGCCGGTAACGTCCTCGGCATGATGCCGCACCCCGAGCGGGCGGTGGAGCCGCTGTTGGGTTCGACGGACGGCGCCCCGCTGCTCCGGTCGCTGTTGGCCTCGCTCGGTGCCCATCGATGAGGGCCTCGCGCCCTCCCGCGGCGTGCGGCGGGCCCCGGCGCGGCCGACGCCGGCGGTCCCCACGGAGGTACGCATGACAGCCGGTCTTCGAAGCCAGGCGGCCCGCTTCGGCCTGAGCCCGGAGGAGTACGACGGCGTGGTGCGTGCCTTGGGGCGCGAACCCAACGTGCTCGAGGCGGGGATGTTCGGCGCGCTGTGGAGCGAGCACTGCGGCTACAAGAACAGCAAGCCGCTGCTCAGGCGCCTTCCCACCGAAGGTGCCCAGGTGCTTCAGGGGCCCGGGGAGAATGCCGGCGTGGTGGACATCGGCGACGGCCTGGCCGTCGCCTTCAAGATGGAGAGCCACAACCATCCCAGTGCCGTCGAGCCCGTGCAGGGCGCGGCCACGGGCGTAGGGGGCATCCTCCGTGACATCTTCGCGATGGGTGCGCGGCCCGTCGCGGTGCTCGATTCGCTGCGCTTCGGGGAGCTCGACGAGCCCCGCAACCGCTACCTGCTGGCGGGCGTCGTGCACGGCATCTCGCTCTACGGCAACGCCATCGGCGTGCCGACCGTGGGCGGCGAGATCGCGGTGCACCCGTGCTACCAGGAGAACCCGCTCGTCAACGTCATGGCCCTGGGGTACCTGCGCCACGAGGCGTTGCAGCGCGGCACGGTGGGGGAGGTGGGCAACCAGCTCATCTACGTGGGATCGCGTACGGGGCGCGACGGTCTCGGCGGCGCCGTGTTCGCCTCGGCCGACCTCAGCGAGGACTCCGGCGCCGACCGCCCCGCCGTGCAGGTGGGCGACCCGTTCATGGAGAAGCTCCTTCTCGAGGCGTGCCTCGAGGCGTACGCCGGGGGTCTGGTGGCCGGCGTCCAGGACATGGGGGCGGCCGGTCTCACCAGTAGTGTGGCGGAGATGGCCCACCGGGCGGGCCTCGGTGTCGACCTCTACGTCGACCGGGTGCCGCGGCGCGAGCACGGGATGAGCGCCCTGGAGGTGATGCTGTCGGAGTCGCAGGAGCGCATGGTGCTCACGGCCGCGCCCGGCCGCGAGGCCAAACTCCGGGCCCTGCTCGAACGCTGGGAACTCGAGGTAGTGGAGATCGGTGTCGTGCGCGCCCACGGCCGCTTCCGCATCTACGACGGGCAGCGGCTCGAGGCGGACATGCCGGTGGCGGCGCTGAACGAGCCCCCCACCTACACCCGGCGGGGCGTCGAGGCGGAGGAGGTAGTGCGGTTGCGGGCGCGCACGCAGGCGCCGCCTCCTCTGAACGACCCGGGGGCGGCGCTGCGCACCCTGTTGGGGAGCCCCAGCATCGCGAGCAAGGCGGCGGTCTTCGAGCGGTATGACCATCAGGTCATGACCAACACCGTGGTGCTGCCGGGGCGCGCCGACGCCGCCGTGCTGCGGGTCAAGGGGAGCGGCCGGGGCGTGGCGGCCACCGTCGACTGCAACGCCCGCTACGTCTACCTCGAGCCGCGCCTGGGCGCCATGCATGCCGTCGCCGAGGCCGCGCGGAACCTCAGCTGCGTGGGCGCCACGCCCCTGGGCGTGACGGACAACCTGAATTTCGGAAACCCCACGCAGCCCGAGGTGTACTACCAGATGGAGCGCGCCGTCGAGGGCATCCGGGAGGCGTGCCTCGCCCTCGGTACGCCGGTGACGGGCGGCAACGTCAGCCTCTACAACCAGTACAGGACGGCCGCCGGCTACCGCGCGATCCACCCCACGCCCACCATCGGCATGGTGGGCGTGCTTCGAGACGTGACGCGCCGCGCGGACATGGCGTGGAAGCGGGACGGCGACGCGTTGTTGCTCCTGGGCGAGCCCGCCGCTCAGTGGGGTGCCAGCGAGGCGCTCTACCGCCTGCACGGCCGGGAGGACGGCGCCCCGCCTGCGCTCGACCTGGAGGCCGAGCGTCGGCTCCAGCAGGTGCTGCGCGGGCTCATCGAGGAGGGCCTGTGCGACACCGCCCACGACGCCTCCGAAGGGGGTCTGGCCGTGGCGCTGGCCGAGATGGCCATCGCCGGCGGCCGAGGGGGACGTGCCGACTGGGGCGCGGCCGCCGGGAGCGGCGACGCGCTGCTGTTCGGCGAGGCGCCCGCCCGCGTGGTGGTGGCGCTGGAGGGTGGCGGCGCGGTGGAGCGCGCCGAGGCGCGCTGCCGGAGGGCAGGGGTGCCGTGCCGCACCCTGGGCACGGTCGGGGGCGACCGCCTGCGCCTGACGGCCGGCGGGGTCGTGGTGGACGCGTCGGTGGAGGCACTGCGCGCGGCCTACCTGCAACCGTACGGCGAGGCGCTACGCTGATGGCCATGGACGGGCTTCCCTGGGACGCGATCGACGACGACAAGCCGCACGAGGAGTGCGGGGTGGTGGCCATCCACCTGCCACGACCGGACGACATCGCGTCGCTGCTGCACGTCGGGCTCTTCGCGCTGCAGCACCGTGGTCAGGAGTCCTGCGGCATCTGTGCGGCATCGCCCGAGCAGATCCGCATCGAGAAGGACATGGGGCTGGTCAGCGAGGTGTTCACCGAGGCGCGGCTCGATGCGCTGCGTTTCGACGGCGCGCGCACCGGCATCGCGCACACGCGCTACTCCACCACGGGCTCCAGCCTGCGCTTCAATGCCCAACCCCTGACGGTGCGCTCCAACAAGGGGATCCTCGCCCTGGCCCACAACGGCAACTTCACCAACGCCAAGACCATGCGCCTGCGCATGCTCGACGAGGGGGCCGTGTTCCAGACCACCAACGACAGCGAGGTGATGATCAACCTCATCGCCCGCTACAGCCACCTCGGTCTCAAGGACGCCACGGCGCAGGTGATGGCGGAGCTCGAGGGGGGCTTCGCGGTGGTGTTGATGGACACCCAGCGGGTGCTCGGCTTGCGCGACCGTCACGGGGTGCGGCCGCTGGTGATCGGCGAGCTCGACGGCGGCCACGTGCTGGCCTCCGAGCCGGCGGCCCTGCACACGATGGGCGCGCGCTTCCTCCGCGACGTGCGCCCCGGCGAGCTCGTCGTCATCGACGACGAGGGGCTCCACAGCCATCAGGTGCTCCCCGCCGAGGCCACCCCGTGCGCCTTCGAGTGGATCTACTTCGCGCGCGGCGACTCCACGCTCGACGGCGTTGAGGTGCACGCGTCGCGGCTGCGGATGGGCGAGGTCCTGGCGTCCGAGGCCCCGGTGGAGGCCGACGTGGTGGTGGGCGTGCCCGAGTCGGGGCTGGCCGCCGCCATCGGCTACGCCCGCGCCTCCGGCATCCCCTACGACATGGGGTTGTACAAGTCGCCCTACGCCGGGCGCACCTTCATCAACCCGAACCAGCGCCTGCGCGATCAGAAGGTCAAGCTGAAGCTGGCGCCCACCCCCGCCGTGCGGGGCAAGCGCGTGATCCTGGTGGACGACTCCGTGGTGCGTGGCACCACCTCCGGGCGCATCGTGCAGCTGCTGCGTGAGTCGGGCGCATCGGAGGTCCACTTCCGTGTGTCGAGCCCGCCGATCCGCTTCCCGTGCTACTACGGCATCGACACCGCGGCGCGCAAGGAGCTGGCGGCCGCGACCATGAGCGTCGACGAGATCCGCCGCCGCATCGGTGCGGACACGTTGCACTTCCTGAGCGAGCCCGGGCTGGCCCGCGCCATCGCGTTGGGGCGGACCTGCCTCGCCTGCTTCGACGGCCACTACCCGGCCGGCCACCCGGGTGAGGAGGCCGAGAAGGAGGGGCTCGACCACGACGCCATGCAGATGGCTGGCTCCACCGGCTGAGCGCCGGCTAGGCGCTCAACCTGGCGCGTCTCCGGGCGCGCGCAACACCATGCCCACGAAACGCAGCAGCCGCGGCAACCGGCGCCAGCGGCGCGGGTCGAGGCCCACACGGAACAACCACTCCAGGCCGAGGCGCGAGGTCCAGGCAGGCATGCGGCGCACCTCTCCGGCCCACACGTCGAGCGTTCCGCCCACGCCCATCATGACGGGCACGCCGAGCGCCTCTCGGTTCTCGAACAGGAAGCGCTCCTGCCCCTCGCCGAGCCCGGCGAGCAGCAGCGCCGCGCCGCTGCCGCGCACCGCTGCGCACACCTCCGCCACCTCGTCGGGACGGCGGAAGTACCCGTGTTGGAGGCCGGCAATCGTGCAGCCGTAGTGCGCCTCGATGTGGTGCGCGGCACGCTCGGCCACGCCCGGCCGCGCGCCCAGCAGGTACACCGACACGGCCTCACCACCGCCGGCGAGCACGGCCGCGGCGAGCTCCACACCCGGGACGCGGCCCGGTAGGCGCCGGCCCCTTCGAGACGCCGCCCAGGCGACGCCGACGCCGTCCGCGACGCACAGGTCGGCGGCGGCGAGGGCGCGCGCAAGGCCGGCGTCATCGGCCGCCTGGACGATGATCTCGGGGTTGAGGGTGACGACCAGCTTGGGGCGTGGATCGCGCAGGCCGGCGAGAACCCACTCCCGCGCCTGTGCCAGCGTGAGCGGGTCGAGCGGGTAGCCGAGCAGGCGACGGCGCGGCACCTGGGACGACGTCACAGGGGGAGACGTCACCGGGCTCAGCGGTGGGGAGCGAAGACGTACAGCGGCGCGCTGCCGCTCCCGGGCACGCGCTCGCGCAGGCTCGGTACCACGTCGCTGGCCGAGGTCCGGGCGGCCACGGCTATGTCGTGCGGCAGGTCGAGGCTCCGTAGGTAGTGCCCTGCGATGGACTGCCACAGCGCCTCGACGGGGTCCGGGAAGGCGCGCAGCAGGGTGAGCGCGAAGCGCGTCGCGCCGCTGCGCAGCGCCGTCGGGAACCGTTCGGCCAGCAGCCCCGCCAGCAGCCCCGCGGCCAGGGTGTCGTCGAGATCGGGCTCGCCCTCGAAGCCGCAGCACACCAGGTCGACGCGCCCGTGGGCCAGCGCGGCGGCCGCATCCGCGGCGGCGGCGGCGTTGTAGAACGACGCCAGTAGCACGTGCCGCGCGGCGTCGAACTTGGGCATCCAGCGCGGCGCGTTCTCCGTCACCATCACCGCACGCCTCCCCGTCATGTTCATGCTCGCGAGCTGCGCGGGGGAGGTGCCGTAGTTGAAACCCTCGGGGGGCACCCCCTGGCGCTCCCCGAGCAGCAGCCAACCGTCCTTGGTGGCGCCGCGGGCGCTGCGCAGGCTGGGCGTCAGCGCCAGCTGCTCGAGCCCGCGCTCGAACAGCAGCGGGGCCACCGTAGAGGCACGGAGGACGTCCACCACCAGGACCACGTCGGTGTAGCCGTCTTGGGGGGTGAGGTCGGTGTGGATGCGCATGGTCATGGGCAGGGGGCCGGAAGCGCGACCGCGACGCGCACCGCGGCGCGGGCCGCAGTCGCCGGCGCGCCGCTGATTCTACCACGCGCCCCCGCCCGCGCCGCGCGCGGGGGGCGCCGTCCTGGGTGCGTTCTGCGCGACGCCGGCGCACCACCGGCCAGGTTAGTGTGTCGCGTGTCCCGCGACGACGCGCCGCCATCCTCCGTGAGCTTCCTGGAGCGCTATCGCTCCGGCGCCCTGGACGAGTTCTTCGACATCGCCCCCGGTGACCTGGAGGCCGCGCTGCGCCAGCCGCGCGCCCAGGACCGCCGCGCCCTCGCGGGCGTCCTGCGTCAGCACGCCCGCCGGCTCGCCGCGCCCCCGGCCGTCTTCGATGCGCTGGAGCGCCTCGAGCACCCGGAGTCGCGGGTGGTGGTGGCCGGGCAACAGACGGGCCTGTTGCTTGGCCCCGGCTACACGCTCAGCAAGGCGGTAACCGCGATCCGGCTTGCGGCCGAGCTCGATACCGAGGATCGGCCGGTGCTGCCGTTGTTCTGGCTGGCCAGCCAGGATCACGACACCCAGGAGATCGATCACGCCTACCTGCTCGACCACGAGGAGACGCTGCACCGCATCCATGTCGCGCTGCCCGCGGAACGCCCCTCGGGGCGGGCGCGCATGGAGGCGGCCTGGCTCGACGCCGTGACGCAGGGCCTGGACGCGCTCCGCCCCCCGCCGCCGCACCGCGAGGAGGTGGAGCGTCTGGTCCTCGACTCCGCCGAGCTGGCCGAGACCTACGCCGACTGGTTCGCCGCGCAGCTCTACCGCCTGCTCGGCGATGCCGGCCTGCTGCTGTTCGACCCCATGCAGCCCGACGCGGCGGCCCTGCTGAGTCCCGTGCTGGAGCGGGAGTTGGCTTCGCCGGGGGCGAGCGTCGAGGAGGTCCGGAGCGCCGCGCGGCATCTGCGGGACCTGGGCGTAGACCCGCAACTCGGGCGCGGTACCCACGCCACCAACCTGTTCCTGGAGGGGCCCGGCGGCCAGCGCGTGCTGCTCCGCCACGAGGGGCGGGACTTCCGGCTCGAGGGCGTTCGCTTGGGCATCGACGAGGTGCGGGCGCGCCTGCGCGACGATCCGGCCTGCCTCACGCCGGCGGCCGCGCTGCGCCCGGTGGCGCAGGACGCGGCGTTGCCGACGGCCGCGGTGGTGCTGGGCCCGGGCGAGCTGCGCTACTACGCCCAACTCCGGGGCATCTACCGCCGCCATGGTGTGGCCATGCCGCTGGTGTGGCCCAGGGCCGAAGCGACCGTTCTGGAGCCGCCGGTGCGGCGCATCCTGAAGAGGTACGGTATCGACTTCCGTGCCTACCAGGCCGATCCTGAGGGGTGCCTCGAGGGCGTGTTGCTCGAGCGCGGGGGGCACGCGCAGCGCTTCCGGGAGGCCGGGGACGAACTCGATCGCCTGATGGACACGCTGCTCGAGGAGGTCGCCGGGGTGGACCCGACCTTGCAGGGGACCGTGGAGCGCGGCCGGCACCACCTGGAGCTGACGCTCCGGAAGCTACGCGGCAAGACGGGCGAGGCGCTGGTGCGCAACGATGCCATCACGCGGCGCCAGTTTCGGCGGCTCTCGGCACACCTCCTGCCGCTAGGGCAGCCGGCCGAGCGCGTGCTGAGCCCGTACGGGCCCATGCTCGGCTTCGGAATCGCGCCCGTCATGCGGGCCTACCTGGAGCTGCCGGCCGACGGTGTGCACGGCATCGTGCTCTAGGCCGACGCGGCGGCGCCTGTCGGACTCCCCGTCGGGGGCGCCCGGCCGCGGGGCCGGCGGCGCTCAGCGGGTCTTGATGGAGTAGTTGGGCGCGTCCTTGGTGATGGTCACGTCGTGCGGATGGGACTCGATGAGGCTCGCCTGGGTGATGGTCACGAAGCGCGCCTGCCGGTGCAGGGCGGGAAGGTCGGGTGCGCCGCAGTACCCCATGGCGGAGCGCAGCCCGCCGACCATCTGGAACAGCACGTCCTCCACCGGGCCCTTGTACGCCACCATCCCCTCGATCCCCTCCGGGACGAGCTTCTTGGCATCCTCCTGGAAGTAGCGATCCGCGCTTCCGCCCGCCATGGCGCCGAGGCTCCCCATGCCCCGGTAGGCCTTGTATCGGCGACCGTCGCGCAGGATGTCCTCCCCCGGGGACTCGCTGGTTCCGGCCAGCATCGACCCCACCATCACCGCGTCGGCGCCGGCTGCGAGCGCCTTGGCCACGTCTCCCGTGAACTTGATGCCGCCGTCGGCGATGAGCGGCACGCCGGCCTCGGCGGTCACGTCGGCCACGCTCAGGATGGCGCTGAGCTGCGGCATCCCCACGCCGGTGACCACGCGCGTGGTGCAGATGCTGCCGGGGCCCACGCCCACCTTGACGCCGTCGACGCCGCGCTCCACGAGCGCCCGGGCGGCCTCCGCGGTGGCGATGTTGCCGGCCACGACGTCCACCGCGAAGGACTCCTTGAGGTAGACCAGGGCGTCGAGGATCCCCTGTGAGTGGCCGTGCGCGCTGTCGAGCACCAGGGCGTCGACGCCCGCCTCGACCAGCGCCGCGGACCTCGCCTCCAGGTCCTGAGACACGCCCACCGCCGCCGCGACCCGGAGCCGGCCGAGATCGTCCTTGGCGGCGAAGGGGAACTCCAGCTTCTTCGTGATGTCCTTGATGGTGATCAACCCACGAAGGATGTTGTCGTCGTCCACCACCAGCAGTTTCTCGACCTTGTGGTGGCGCAGGATGTCGCGCGCCTTCTCTAGCGTGGTGCCCACGGGCACCGTCACCAGGTTCTCGGAGGTCATGAGCTCCGTGACGTTGCGGCCGAAGTCGGTCTCGAAGCGCATATCGCGGTTGGTCAGGATGCCCACCAGGCGGCCGTCCGGCTCGACGATGGGCACGCCGCTGATGCGGTACTCGCTCATCAGGTGCTCTGCGTCCCCCAGGGTGGCCCCGCGGCCCAGCGTGATGGGATCGACGATCATCCCCGATTCCGAGCGCTTCACCTTGCGCACCGTCTCGGCCTGCTGCTCGACCGTCATCTTCTTATGGACGACGCCGATCCCGCCCTGCCGCGCCATGGCGACCGCCATCTTGGTCCCGGTCACCGTGTCCATGGCGGCGGACGCCACCGGGATGTTGAGCGGTACGCGCCGGGAGAAGCGAGCGTCGAGCGCCACCTCACGGGGCAACACGGCGGAGTGGGCGGGCACCAGCAGGACGTCGTCGAAGGTCAGGGCCTCTCCGATGATCTTGCCGCGCGCCGGACGCGCGGCCGTCGGTGCGGGGGGTTGACTCTGGCTCATGCGCTCACCTCGAGGGGCCCTCCGCGCGGCGGCGGGGGCGGAACGCGGCCAGTATAGCCGCCGCGACCCCGCCGCCGGGGCGCCGCGCCGACGCCCGGCGTGCTCCCGGTCAACCGATCTCGTTGAGCGCCGTACGCAACGGCTCCAGATAGGCCGGGGCGAGGCGCACGGCGGCGCCGCTGCGGTCGGTGGGGACGTGCACGGTGGCGCCGGTGGCGAGCAACACGCCGTCGTCGTCACGCCACAGGCGGTAGCGGAACGCGACCTTGCGGCTGCGCACCGTGGTCAGCGCGGTGTCCAGCGAGAGCGCGTCGTCGAAGCGGGCCGCCGCCCGGTAGCTAAGCTGGAGTTCCGCCACGGCCAGCGAAACGCCCGCGTCCTCCATGGCGCGGTAGCTCATCCCCCGACCTCGCAGCCACTCGACGCGGCCGGCCTCGAACCACACCACGTAGGCACTGTGGTGGGCGATGCCCATCTGGTCGGTCTCGGCGAAGCGGACGCGCAGGCGCGTGGGTTGGGCGCCGGCGATGGGTTGCGCTGGGCTGCTCATGGCTCGGAGGATACCGCCCCGCGCTGGCGGGCCTCGTGCTCGGCCAGCGCGGCCAGCACCCGCCGGTCCACCACCGACAGGGGCAGGCTCGGCAGGCTCCCGCGCTCCACCGGCTCCAGCGCCCCCTTGCTCGGCGCGGCGCGGCGCAGCGCCTCGGGCGACACCAGCGCCGGTGTCAGCCTGAGACGGAAATGGCTGTAGGTGTGGCGCACCTCCCCGAGCAGCGGGGCACCGGCGGGGGCGGCCTGCACCTGCGGGAAGCCCCACATGCCGCCCAGCAGGCCGTGCCCCGGCCGCCGCGCGAGCCACACCACGCGCCCGTCCGCCGCCACCAGGGCGACGCGACGTTCCTCGGGCGGGCGCCGGCGCGGGTTCCGCTCCGGGAACGCCTCGGGCCGCCCGGTCGTCGCCGCCACGCACGCAGGGCGCAGCGGGCACGCCGGGCAGTCCGGGGAGCGCGCGGCACACACCAGGGCGCCGAGTTCGATCAACGCCTCTCCCACTTCGGCCGCTCGCGGGCCGCGGACCAGGGGCTCGAGAAGCGCCTCGGCGACCCGGTCGGTCGGCGCACGCGCCAGGCCGTGCAGCCGCGCGACCACGCGCCTGACGTTGCCGTCGACCGCAACCAGGGGTCGGCCGAAGGCGAGCGCCGCCAGGGCCCGCGCCGTGTAGCGCCCGACGCCGGGGAGCCGCTGCAGCGCCTCCGGGCTGCGCGGCAGCTCGCCCGCGTGGCTCGTGAGCACGGTCCGCGCCGCGGCGTGGAGGTTGCGCGCCCGCCCGTAGTAGCCGAGACCCTCCCACTGCCGCAGGACCTCCTGCTCGGAGGCGCGGGCCAGGCTGGCCAGGTCCGGGAAGCGGCGCAGCCAGCGAGCGAAATACGCCACCACGGCGTCCACCCGGGTCTGCTGCAGCATCACCTCGGAGACCCACACGCGGTAGGGATCGGCCCGCACGGCGGGGTCTCGCCAGGGCAGTGCGCGCCGGTGCGCGTCGAACCAACGCAACAGGGCCTCGGTCATCGCCGCAGGGTACCGCGCCGGTCGCGGCCGGGCCCGTGCGGCGGATGCTAGACTCGCCTGGGAGCACCCGTGGCGCACAATCGAGAGAAGTCGGTTCCTCTGGAGCTGCACGCACAAAGTAGGGTCCGGCGTGGGCATTCGCACGCGGCGGGCGGACGCGTGGCGCCGGCGTTCAAGGTGTATGCCAATCCCCAGGAGGTGGTGGCCCTGCCGGTGCCGCAGCTGAAGGGGGGGCAGGGGGTGTGGACGTCGCTGTCGCAGGCGCGCGCCGGCCTGCCGGAGGGCGGACGCCTGCGCCAGGCCCAGCTGTCGCAGCTGCTGTGGTCCGCGGCCGGTTTCACCTTCGGCGGGGAGCGCACCCACGTGTCGGCGCGCGGTGTCTCCAGCCTCGAGACCTACGTGCTGGCCCATCTGGTGGAGGACCTGTTCCCTGGCGCGTACCACTACAACCCGCGCGATCACACCCTGGAGCAGCTCGGCAACAGCGACCCGGTCGCGCGCCTGGCCCTCGCCGCGCTTCCGCCGCTCGATCCGGGGCCCCACGCGCTCGCGCTGTGCTTCACGGGGGTGCCGGGCAGACACCGCGCGCCGGCGCTGGGCCGGGCCTTCCGATACGCCTACCTCGACGCCGGCGCCGCTGCTCAGGCGGTGGCCGTGGCCTGCGCGGCGCTCGGGCTGGCGGCCGGGTTCGTCACGGACTTCTACGACGACGAGGTGGCGGACCTGTTGCAGGTCGACGGGCGCAATGAGGTGCCGCTGTGCATGGTCGCGGTGGGCCCCTGACCCGATCCACGCTTTCGAATCGAATCCCTTCGGGGTCCCGGGCCAGCCGATGCCAGGCGCGGGACGGTGCCCCCGAGGCGAAGCAACGCGCCGGCAGTGGGGCGCCTGGGAATCGAAAGAAAGCCCGATTGGTAAGGGATCTTCCCTTGCTTGACAGGGGCGAGTCGGTAGCCTAGGATGCCCACCGGGCGTCGACCTTCCGGTGCCCGAGTGGTGAGCGGCCCCTTTTGAATCGAAGGCTGCGAACGCGAGGTGGACATGGCGATACGCGACTGGCACATCATCGACTCGACGCTGCGCGAGGGCGAGCAGTTCGCGCTCGGGAACTTCAGCCTCGACGACAAGGTCGAGCTCGTGAAGCTCCTCGACGCCTTCGGCGTGGAGTACATCGAGCTGACGACGCCGGTCGCGTCTCCCGCCTCGCGAAAGGCACTCGAGACCATCGCGGGCCTGGGGCTGAACGCCCGCATCCTCACCCACACCCGTGCCACGCTGGAGGACGCTCGCGTCGCCGTGGAGTGCGGCGTGTACGGTGTCGACATCCTGTTCGGCACCTCCAGCGAGCTGCGCAGCTTCGGGCACGGCCGGAGCGTCGACGAGATCATCGACCAGAGCCTGGAGGTCATCGAGTTCGTCAAGGGGGCCGGCTGCAACGTCCGCTTCTCCTCGGAGGACACCTTCCGCTCGGAGCGGCGCGACCTGCTGCGCGTCTACCGGGCCGCCGACCGCGTCGGCGTGGATCGGGTGGGGCTCGCCGACACCGTGGGGATCGCCACCCCCGCGCAGGTGCGGGAACTGGTGGCCGACGTGCGCCACGCGGTGCACTGCGACATCGAGTTCCACGGCCACAACGATACGGGCTGCGCCATCGCCAACGCCTTCGAGGCGGTCCGCAGCGGCGCCACCCACGTGGACACCAGCGTGCTCGGCATCGGCGAGCGCAACGGCATCACCCCCCTGGGGGGCCTTCTGGCGCGCATGTACGCCCTCAACCCCGAGCGCCTGGCGCAGCGCTACCGGCTCGAGCTGCTCCCCGAGCTCGACGCCATGGTCGCGCGCATGACCGGCATCGACATCCCATTCAACAACTACCTCACGGGCGCTTTCGCCTACAACCATAAGGCGGGCATGCACCTCAAGGCCATCTACCTCAACCCCGACAGCTACGAGGCCATCCCGCCGGAGGCCTTCGGCGTGAGCCGCCGCATGCAGGTCGGCAGCCGCCTCACGGGTCGCCACGCCCTGGCCCAGCGCGCCCGGAGCCTCGAGCTCGAGCTCGGCGACGGGGCCCTGCGCGCCGTCACCCGCGAGGTAAAGGCGCGTGCCGACGAGGGCGACGTCCCCCTCGAGGAGATCGATCGCCTCCTCACCCTGGCCGCCCGCGAACCGGCGCCCGCACGCGAGGGCGCGGCGGCGGCGGATCACGAGGTAGCGCGCCCGTGAGCGGCGCGGGCGAGGTGCGCTGGCCCGCCACCGGGGCCGACGACGGCGGCCTCGACCTGCGCGGCCTCACCCTCGCCGAGCGCATCCTGTCGCGCAAGGCGGGCCGGCGGCTGCGCGCCGGCGAGGTGGCGGTGGTGCCGGTCGACCAGGTGATGATGGTCGACTCCATCGCGCCGAGCGCCTTACGCCTCATCGACGAGGAGCTCGGCGGTCGCATCCTTCACCCGGAACGGGTGTCGGTGGTCGTCGACCATGTGGCGCCGGCCTCGAACGTGGAGGTCGCGGCCACCCACCGGCGCCTGCGGCAGGCGGCGCGGCGCCACGGCCTGCGGTTGTTCGACGTGGGGCGGGGCATCTGCCACCAGGTGCTGATCGAGGAGGGGCTGGCGCGGCCCGGTTGGGTGGTGCTGGGATCGGACTCCCACTCCACCACCTACGGCGCGGTGGCCGCCTTCGGTACCGGCATGGGCGCGACCGACATCGCCCTCGCCATGGCCGCCGGCCGCACCTGGCTGCGCGTGCCGGAGACCATTCGCGTCGAGCTCGCCGGCCGCCGGCCGGCCGGCGTCAGCGCCAAGGACGTGGCACTCGAGGTGGTGCGCCGCCTGGGCGCCGACGGCGCGACCTACGCCAGCATCGAGCTGCACGGCGCGACCGACTTCGGTCCCGGGGAGCGGATGACGCTCGCCAACCTGGCGGTGGAGGCCGGCGCCAAGGTGGGGCTGGTGGCGCCCGACGCGCGCCTTGCGGAGCGCTACGAGGTGCCGACGTGGCTCCGCGTCGACCCCGACGCCGAAGCGGTGCGTACCCTGGTGTTGCCCCTGGACGAGCTGACCCCCGTCCTCAGCGTCCCCTTCCAGGTGGACAACGTCCACCCCGTGCACGAGCATCTCGGCCGCCCGGTAGACCAGGTGTTCGTGGGGACCTGCACCAACGGCAGGCTGGAGGACCTTCACGAGGTCGTGCGCGTGCTGGGCGGCCGACGCGTGGCCGAGGGCACGCGCCTACTCGTCATCCCCGCCAGCAGCCGCGTCCTGGAGCAGGCCGTGGCGGACGGCACGGTCGGCGTCCTGCTGGCGGCGGGCGCCGTGCTCGGGGTGCCCGGCTGCGGACCCTGCATGGGGCGGCACATGGGGGTGCTGGCGCCGGGCGAGGTGTGCGTCAGCACCAGCAACCGGAACTTCATGGGGCGCATGGGGAGCCCGGAGGCCGAGATCTACCTGGCCAGCCCCGCCGTGGCGGCGGCGAGCGCGGCGGCGGGCGCGATCGCGCTACCGCCAGAGCCGCGGCCCATGGCCCCCGGCGCGGCGGCCGGGGGGGTGCGCGCGTGAGCCCGGAGAACCGGGTGTGGCTCTTCGGTGACGCCGTCAATACCGACGACATCCTGCCGGGGAAGTACGCTCCGTTGATGGTCGGGGAGGAGCGCTTCCACCGCTACGCCTTCGCGCACCTGCGCCCGGAGTTCGCCGACGGCGTGCGGCCCGGGGACGTGCTGGTGGGGGGCAGCAACTGGGGGTTGGGCTCGAGTCGCGAGTACGCTCCGCAGGCGCTCAAGCGCCTCGGCGTCGGTGCCATCGTGGCCCGCTCGTTCGCGCGCATCCACTACCGCAACCTGCTCAACCTCGGCATCCCCGCCCTGGTGGCCCCGGAGCTGGTCGACACGCTGCGCGACGGCGACCTCGTGCGCCTCGAGCTGGAGCGAGAACGCCTGTGGCTCGGGCGCGCGGGGGAGGAGCGCGCGCTCCCGCTGCCGCGGGTGCCGACGTTCCTGCGCGAGGTCATGCGGGAGGGCTCGGTGTTGGCGTTCTATCGCCGCCACGGGCGCTTCCCCGGGGAGGCGGCGTGAGACGGCCGGCCGCGCCGCGTGCCCGCGTGTCGGGCGGCGCAGACGCGCCGCGCCCCCGCGTGTCGGGCGGCGCAGAGGCGCCGCGCGCATTCATCGCCCGGTCGGGTGCCCGCTCGACGCGGGTGCCGGCACGACCCTTCACCCCCGTGGGCCGCGAGCGCGGCCCGGAAGTAAGGAGAACTCCCATGCAGACCATCGACACCCCATACGGACGCGTCGAGGTGGAACCGGACACGCTCACCCTCGGAGAGCTGGTGGTGACCGACGAGGGCACCGAACTCGAGGTCGTGGGGCTCGACCCGCTGCGCTTCGAGCCGGCCCCCGAAGAGGACGAGGACTGGGGGGAGTAGGGTCGTGGCCGTCACCACCGGGGCGCCCCGTATCGGCGTCGTCTACGACCGGTTGCGCCCCGAGGAGCGCCTGCTGTTCGAGGCCTTCGAGCGCCTCGGGGTACCGGTCGAGCAGATCTATGCGCCGCACCAGGTGGTGGACTTCAGCGCCTTCGCGCCGGCTCCTACGCAGGTCGTGATCGAGCGCTGCCTGTCGCAGACGCGCGGCCTTGCGCTCAGCCGCGTCTACACGGCGGCGGGGGCGGAGGTGGTCAACCGCCCGGAGGTCATCGAGGTGTGCGGCGACAAGCTCGCGACCAACGCGGCCCTGGCCGCGCGTGGCGTGCCGGCCCCGCGCACGGGCGTGGCCTTCACGGTGGAGTCGGTGCTCGACCTGTGCGAGCGCTTCGGCTACCCCGTCGTGCTCAAACCCGTGGTGGGGAGCTGGGGGCGGATGGTGTCGCGGCTGTCCGATCGCGATGCGGTGGAGGCCGTGCTCGAACACAAGGAGGTGCTGGGCGGGCCCCAGCACAAGGTGTTCTACGTACAGGAGTTCATTCGCAAGCCGGGGCGCGACATCCGTGCGTTCGTGGTCGGCTCCGAGGTCATCGCCGCCATCTACCGCTCCAGCGATCACTGGATCACCAACACGGCCCGCGGTGGCCACGCCAGCAACTGCCCGCTGCACGACGAGCTGGTCGACGTCGCCTCCGCCGCGGCGCGGGCCGTCGGTGGCGGGGTGCTGGCGGTGGACCTGGTGGAGTCGGAGCGCGGCCTGCTGGTGGTCGAGGTGAACCACACCATGGAGTTCCGCAACTCCGTGGAGACCACCGGCGTGGACATCCCGGGGCGCGTGGTGCGCTACGCCCGCGGGCTGCTCGTGGCCGCCTGACCGCCGGCCCGACAGCGCATATGATGTCCGCCATGACGCCGACCGACGACAACGCGACGCCGAGGCTGCGCGTCGCCATCGTGGGCGCCTCGGGCTACGCCGGCGGGGAGTTCTTGCGCCTGGCCCTGGGGCACCCGCGCCTCGAGGTGGTCCAGGTCACCAGCGAGCGCAACGCCGGCCTGCCGGTCCCCCTGGTGCATCCCAACCTGCGCGACGTGACGCGGCTGCGCTTCGTCCGCGCCGAGGCGCTGCAGGAGGTGGACGTGGTGGTGGCGGCCCTGCCGCACAAGACGCTGGCGGGTCGCATCGACGCGCTGGCCGCCAGGGCCGAGCGCATCGTGGACCTCTCCTCGGACTTCCGTCTGCGCGACCCGGAGGCCTACCGCCGCTACTACGGGGCCGAGCACCCGCGCCCGGATCTGCTCGGCAGCTTCGCCTACGCGAACCCGGAGCTCCATCGCGCGTCGCTCCCCGGCGCGACGCGCATCGCCGGCGCGGGGTGCATCGCCACGGCCTCGATCCTGGCCCTGTGGCCGCTCCTGGCGGCGGGTCTGCTGGCCCGCCGCGACGTGGTGGTGGAGGCGAAGATCGGCTCCAGCGCGGCGGGGAACCAGGCCACGCGGGCGGGCCACCACCCCGAGCGCATGGGCGTGGTGCGCACCTACGCCCCGACCGGGCACCGACACACGGCGGAGATCCAACAGGCCCTGCCCGGCGAACCGCGCATCCATCTCACCGCGACCGCGATCGAGCGCGTGCGCGGCGTCATGGTCACGGCCCACGCCTTCGTTCACGACGGCACCAGCGACCGCGACGTGCTGGCGGCGCTGCGCGAGTGTTACGACGACGAGCCCTTCGTCCGGGTGGTGCAGGCGCGCAAGGGGATCCATCGGGTTCCCGACCCGAAGATCCTCGACGGCACCAATTGGTGCGACGTGGGCTTCGAGATGGACCCCGACAGTGGCCGCGTGGTGATGATGAGCGCCCTCGACAACCTCGTGAAGGGGACCGCGGGGCACGCCCTGCAGGCACTCAACATCGCGTTGGGCCTCGACGAGCGGATGGGGCTGGGGTTCCCGGGGCTGCACCCGTGAGCACATGGTCCACGGCCGCGGGGGCCGCGTCATGACGCGCTCGGTGCGTGAGCTGCTGCTCGGGATGGGCGCATACGCCCCGGTGCCGCACCTGTTGGAGGGGCTCGAGCCGGGGCAATGGGACGCCCGGCCGGAAGGCGTCCGGCACTCGCTCTACGACCAGCTGTGGCACCTGGTGTTCTGGCAGGACTGGGAGGTGGCCGCGCTGCGGGGCGAGCCGACGCCCCCGGTGCCCCGCGCGGCCGACTCCTGGCCCGCGTCGTCGGCAGCGGGGCGCCCCACGCCCGAGCAGCTCGGCGCCCGCTTCGAGGCGGGGGTCGCGGAGCTGGAGACGCTCTCGGAGGCCGCCGAGGCGCGCGCCACGGCGGGCGCGGCGGGGGCGGAGCGGGCGGTGAGGGTGCGCTCGGGCATCACTGTGATCGTCGCCCACACCGCCTACCACGCGGGTCAGATGGTGCTGGTGCGCCAGCTGCTGGGGGCGTGGCCGCCGCCGCGCGGCGGGGACAGCTGGTGAGAAGCACCGCGCTGCGCCTGAACGTGGGCGACGCCCGCCACCTGCTGGGGGCGTACCACTTCGCGCCGCGCCCAATGCGCGCGGCGCTCGAGCACCTGGGCACGATCCAGTACGATCCCCTCAAGCCGTTGGGGCGCAACCCGGACCTGGTGTTGCAGGCACGCGTGCCGGGCTATACCGAGCACGGCTGGGAGCGCGCCGCCTACCGGCAAAGGCGCATCTACGACGCCTGGGACAAGCAGGCGTGCCTGGCGCTGGTGGAGGACTGGCCCTACCGGCGCCTGTACCATCGTCACTTCCGCAGGCGTTGGGGGGAGCGCGTGCTGGACCACTACCCCGACGAGGTGCGTGCGACGCTCGACGCGCTGGAGCGGCGCGGGCCGCTGTCGAGCCTCGACTTCGGGGACGACCCGCGCCCGCGCCACCTGCGCGGCAGCTGGTACGGCGACAAGCTGGTCAAGCACATCCTGCGGGGGCTGTGGCTCAGCGGGGCCGTGGTGACCCACCATCGCGACAAGGGGCGTCACGTCTACGACCTGCCCGAACGCGTCCTGCCGCCGGCCCTGGTGGCGGCGCCGGACCCCGGCGAGGAGCCGAGCCTGCGCTACCTGCTGCGTCGCCGGGTGCAGGCGGCCGGGCTACTGCGTCCCAACGCGGACGCCGCGCTGTGGTCGCTCCCGCTGGCTTCCGGCGAGCGAAGAGCGTTGCTCGACGCGATGGTGGGCGATGGCGAGCTGCGCGCGGTGGAGGTCGATGGGCAGGCGTACCTGGCCGTGCCCGAAGCGCTCGCCGCGCTCGATGCCCCGCTGCCGCGAGGCATGCGCTTCGTGGCCCCCCTCGATGGGCTGCTTTGGGATCGCAAGGCGGTGGCGCAGCTCTACGGCTTCGACTACGTGTGGGAGGTGTACAAGCCCGAGGCGGAGCGCCGTTGGGGGTACTACGTGCTTCCCGTGTGGCACCGCGGGGCGTTGGTGGGGCGTTTCGACGCCCGCCGTGAGCACGCTGGGCAGGTCCTGCGGGTGCTCAGCTTCTACTGGGAACGCCCCCCGCGCGCCGTGGCGCGCGGCGCGCTGCGCAGCGCGATGCGCCGCTTCGCCCGCTACCTGGGCGTGAGCGCCGTGCTGGCCGCGGAGGCCGTCGACCCGCCGACGCGGGGGGCCCTGTTGGCGGGGGCCCCGTCGTGAGCCGCGCCCGCCCCGAGGCGCCGGCCGTCGGGGCCGACGGCGTCGAGGTCGACACCGACCCCGCGCGGCTCGACGTCGCGATGATCCACGCCTTCCTCACGCGCAGCTACTGGGCGGCGGGTCGGACCCTGGCGCAGGTGCGGCGCTCGCTGCGCCACAGCCTGAACTTCGGTCTCTACCTCGACGGGCGGCAGGTCGGCTTCGCCCGCGTCGTGACCGACCGCGTCAGCTTCGCCTACCTGGCCGACGTGTTCGTCCTGCCCGAGGTGCGCGGCCGTGGCCTGGGTAAGCGCCTGCTCCGCGCCGTGGTGGGCCACGAGGCGCTGCGCGAGGTGCGACACTGGACGCTGTTCACCCGCGACGCGCACGGCCTCTACGCCCGCGAGGGCTTCTCGCCGCTCCGCGGCGAGCGCTTCGAGCGCTTCCTCTACCGCGCGGCGGGTGCGCCGGGTGCGGTGCACCCCGACGCCGAGGACGCGCCCGGCGGCCCCCCAACGCAGGGGATAGAGGAGGCCTGAATGATCGTCGTGAAGGTGGGGGGCTCGGAGGGGATCGATTACGACGCCCTGTGCGAGGACGTCGCGGAGCACTGGCACGACGGGCAGCGCGTGGTGTTGGTCCACGGTGGCAGCGCCGAGACCAACCGCGTGGCGGAGCGGCTCGGGCACCCGGCGCGCTTCGTCACGAGCCCGAGCGGCTACACGAGCCGCTATACCGACCGGTCGACCCTGGAGATCTTCGAGATGGTCTACTGCGGCAAGATGAACAAGGGGCTGGTGGAGCGGCTCCAGCGCAGGAACGTCGATGCCGTGGGGCTCTCGGGTCTCGACGGGCGCCTGTTCGAGGGGAAGCACAAGCGTAGCGTGCGCAGCGTGGAGGGCGGGAAGACGGTCATCCTCCGCGGCGACCACACCGGCACGGTCGATCGCGTCAACGTCGCCCTGCTGCGGTTGCTGCTCGACCACGGCTACCTCCCCGTGCTCTCCCCGCCGGGCGCCAGCTACGAGGGGGCGGCGGTGAACGTCGACGGCGACCGTGCCGCCGCCGCGGTGGCGGTGGCGCTCTCCGCGGATGCCCTGCTGCTGCTGTCGAACGTGCCGGGGCTGCTGCGGGAGTTCCCCGACGAGTCCAGCCTCATCCGGGGCATCCCCGCCTCGGACGTCGCGTCCTACCTGGACGTGGCCCAGGGGAGGATGAAGAAGAAGGTGCTGGGCGCCGCCGAGGCGGTGGCCGGCGGAGTCGGGCGGGTGGTGTTCGCCGACGCGCGGGGTGCGCGGCCGCTACGCCGCGCCCTGGCCGGTGAGGGTACCGTGGTCTCCTGAACGCCCAGGGTTGAACGCCCAGAGTGGGGCGCGGCCCCCACCCGATCTGACGCCCGATCCGACGCCCGATCCCCCACCCGATCCCACGCCCCGGAGCCCCCCGGAAAGGACCCCTTCCCATGGCCACCACCCCACTTGCCGCCGCCACCGCCTCCATCCTCGAGCGCGACGCCGCGCACCATTCGGGCCTCTGGCGACCCGACATCGTCTTCGTGCGCGGCGAGGGCGCCGAGCTGGAGGATGCCGACGGGCGACGTTACCTCGATTGCATGGCGGGCATCGCGGTCGCCAGCGTCGGTCACGGCAATGCCCGGCTTGCCCGCGCCCTCGCGGAGCAGGCCCAGCGTCTCATCGTGTGCCCCCAGAACCTCGGGAACGACACCCGCACGGCGTTCGTCGACGCGCTCTTCCGGTACGTGCCGGCCCCGCTCGAACGCGTGTTCCTGTGCAACTCCGGCTCGGAGGCCAACGAGGCGGCCCTCAAGTGGGCGCGCGCCGCCACCGGTCGCCGTCACTTCGTGGCGGCCAAGCGCGGCTTCTCGGGGCGCACGCTGGGCGTGCTGCCGTTGACATGGGAGCCGAAGTACCGTGAGCCGTTCGAGCCGCTGGGCGTCGAGGCCACCTTCATCCGTTACAACGATCTCGACGAGCTCGAGGCCGCCGTCGACGACGGCACCGCCGCGGTCCTGCTCGAGCCCGTGCAGGGCGAGGGCGGCATCCATCCCGCCGATGAGGCGTTCCTGCGCCGCGCGCGCGAGGTGACCGAGGCGCACGGCGCCCTGCTGGTGCTGGACGAGATCCAGTGCGGCGTGGGCCGCACCGGGACCTTCCTTGCCAGCGAGCCCTACGGCGTGGTTGCCGACATGGTGACGCTGGCGAAGGGGCTGGCGGGTGGCGTCCCCATCGGCGCCCTGCTGATGACGGACGCCGTGGCGCAGGCGATGCCCAAGGGCGGGCACGGCACGACGTTCGGCGGCAACCCGCTGGCGTCCGCGGCCGGCCTCGCCGTGCTGCAGGAGATCGAGGCGCGCGACCTGATGGCCCACGCCGCGTCGATGGGCGAGCGCCTCATGGGAGGACTGCGCGCGCTCGGCTCCGACAGGATCCGGGAGGTGCGCGGCCGGGGCCTGATGATCGGTGTCGAGCTCAAGGAGAAGGCCGCCCCGGTGATCCAGGCGTTGCGAGACGCCGGCGTGCTGACCATCTCCGGCGGCGCGACGGTGGTGCGCTTCCTGCCGCCCCTGGTCATCACCGCCGAGCAGGTCGACGAGGTCGTGGCGCGGTTCGGCAGCGTGCTGCGCGCGTGAACCGCGGCACCTCGGCGGCCGGGGGTGCGGGGGCCTCCGGCGCGGCGCGCGCCCTCGACCCGGTGGCGCTGCTCGAGCGCGTCGTGGCCACCCCCAGCGTTTCCGGGGACGAGGCCGCGGTGGCGCGCGTACTGGTCGAGGCGATGGCGGGCTTCGCCGACGAGGCCGCGATCGATGCGGCCGGCAACGCGGTGGCGCGCTGGGGGCACGGTCCGCTGCGGGTGACGCTGCTTGGGCACATCGATACCGTGCCAGGCGTCATCCCCGTGCGTCTCGAGGGCGGCGTGCTGCATGGCCGCGGCACGGTGGACGCCAAGGGTAGCTTCTGCACCGCCGTGGCGGCCGTCGCCGGCCTGCCCGGCGGCCTGCGCGAGCGCCTCGAGGTGCGCCTCATCGGGGCGGTCGAAGAGGAGGCGCCCAGCAGCAAGGGCGCCCGCTACGCCGTGGGCGCCTACCCGGTCCCGGACCTGGTGGTGATCGGCGAGCCCAGCGGCTGGGACGCCTACACCCTGGGATACAAGGGCCGCCTGGTGGTCGCGCTCGACGCCGCGCGCCCCAACGCGCACTCCTCGCGGGACGAGCCCACGGCATCGGAGCTGGCGGTGCGGGCGCTCGCGGTGGCGCGGGCCTTCGTCGAACGGGACAACGCCGGCGTGACCGGCATCTTCGACGGGCTGCAGCTGGCGCTGCAGGCCATCCGGTCCGAGGACGACGGCCTCGAGCAGCGCTGCCGCGCCACCCTCGGCTTCCGGCTGCCGCCGCGCTGGAGCCCGGCGGCGCTGGAGGACGTGCTGCGGGGGCTGTCGTGGCCCCAGGGCGTGCACCTGGAGGTGCGGGGCGCCGAGGTGGCCCACCGGGCGGGGCGCGATTCCCCGCTCGCCCGCGCGCTTCGCGTGGGTATCCGGGCCGCCGGGGGGCGGCCCCGCTCGAAGCTCAAGACGGGCACCTCGGACATGAACGTGGTCGCTCCGGCCTGGCCCGTCCCCATGCTGGCCTACGGGCCCGGCGACGCGGGCCTCGATCACACCCCCGAGGAGCGCCTCGACATCGAGGAGTACCTGCGCGCGATCCGTGTGCTGCGCGCGGCCCTGACGGCGCTCGCCGGCTAGGGTGGCGCGCGGCGCCGTGGCGCGGCGGGCGGTGAGGTTTCCGGCGCGACCCTCGGCGCGCGCGCGCGTATACTGTGGGTCACATGCCGAAGCTGGAATCCATCGCTCTCGAGCTCCTTGAGTACAAGGTGCGGGAGTACCAGACCTCCCACAACGTACGCGGGGGCACGGGCGGCCTGTGGGAGCTGTACGGCTTCCTGAGCCAGGAACTGGCCTCCCTGTCGCGGGAGGAGCGAGAGCGCTTCGAGACCCTGGCGCAGGGGTTGAGGGTGCTGGCGGGCCCGTCGCGTGGCTCGGCGCAGGCCGCGCCGGACATCGACGCGCTGGTGTTGGGCGACGACGCGGGTATCGAGCTCGCCGACAACGACGTCGTGGCCGGCCCGCGACGCAACGAGCCCCCCGAGGTGCGCGACGAGCAGGCCGTGTTGCAGCGCCTCGCCCAGCGCGTGTGGTGGGAGGAGCTCGACGAGCTCGTGCAGAAGGTGGCGGCGGGCTGGCGCGCGGAGCGGGAGCGCTACACCGCCCGCCTGATGTACGCCACGCTGCAGAACCTACAGCGCAATGCGGGGCGCAAGACCTTCGGTCAGGACGTGAGCCTGAGAGGCTTCCATGTCCAGGACTCCATCCCGGAGATGGTCGACCCCCTGGTCTCGCTCTCCGATGTGGACTCGCTGGCGGAGATCGTCCGCGAGCTGGTCAACCTCGTCATGACCCTGGGGCGCAGCCGTAGCCCCTACCCGGAGTTGCAGGTGTCCGAGGCCGGCGCGCTGGCCTACGTGCGGCAGGTGGCGCTTGCGGTAGCAGAGGACCCCTATGCCGGGTCGCTGTCGCTGCTGCCGCACAAGGGCGCGAGCAGCAGGCAGCTGCGGCTGGCCATCCAGGAGCTCTCCAAGGAGCGCCTCCCGGACGGGCAGCGCGCCTCGCACCGGCGCGACCTGGAACAGCGGCTGTCGGAGACGCTGGCGCACGAGCGCAACCAGCGGCAGATGTTCCAGCGCGACGTCCAGCACTTCACGGACCTGGTCCATGCCTTCTTCGACCGGCTGGCCGACTACCTGCCGACCTCGGTCGGCGGGCGGGCCGGCGGGCCGCAGCTCGAGGGGGGCGTGCTCTTCGCGGCCAACCCGGCGCTGCGCTGGGACGCGGTCCCGCCCGGCGCCACGGCGCTCACCGTCCACCTCGTGGGGCCCGTGCGCTTCACGCTCATGGGGCACGAGGTGGCCGTCATGGGCGCCGGCAGCAGCCGCTCGCTGTTCGTCGACGAGCACGAGGTACCGCTGCAGCCGCGGCACCTGCTGGACCTCGGACGCAGCCGGCTGACCGTGTTCCACGAGGGCGACTACGTGCACCTGCGTTACAAGGACGAGGCCCGCTCCCTCGCCGTGCGCCTGACCGAGGCCCTGGTGGTGTTCTTCGTGCTCGGCAGCCCCCAGCGCAGCGACATCCTCACCGTGCTCAAGGTGCTCTCCAACACCGTTCAGGGCGAACCACAGGATTTGGTCTCGCGTGCCCTGGTGCGCGCGGCCAACGTCAGCGCCCGCGCCCCCAACCGGCGCCAGGCCGTCGAGGGCCTGGTACGCGGCGCGGCGCGCGCCGCGGGCGTCAGCCTCGAGGAGAACGTGGTCCACGGGCTGGTGCAGCGCTTCGTCGACGCCATGACCGTGTCTCCCACCGATGTGGCCGGCGTTCTGGAGCGCGCGGCGGGGGCCAAGTCCGCCGTGCACCAGCTCACCGGCGAGCCGCTCACGGTGGATTTCGGCGGGCAGAAGATCACCGTGCGGCAGTACCGTGGCCGCAGCCGCGACTCCCACGAGAGCCTGGTGGCGATGCTCCCGGGCCAGGTGCTGGGCTCGTTCACGGACTACCTGCTGGTGCCGCTGGGGGACGGTACGCTCATGATGGTGCGCGGCGAGCAGGAGCTGGCCGTACTCCATATCCCGGACGTCGCCATCGAGTCGAGTCGCGCACTGTAGCGTCCGGGCCCCGGCCGGTGGGGCGCGTGCCCCGTGGGGCGGCGCGCCCGGAGAGGGATCGTATGCCAGACGCCCTGGAACCCGACACGGTACGCCAGCGCTTGACCGCGCTGCCGCACTGGACCTTCGATGGCGAGCGGCTGAGGCGCGAGTTCCGGTTCGACGGCTTCTCGCGGGCCTTCGGTTTCCTCGCCCGCGTGGCGCTGCTGGCTGAGGCGCACGGCCATCATCCGGAGATCCACAACAGCTACGCCACGGTCGTGCTCGAGCTCCTCAGCCACGATGCCGGCGGGGTCACCGAGCGGGACCTCGAGATGGCTCGAGCCATCGACGCCCTGTAGCCCCGGGCCCGCAGCGTGGGCTCCTCGGGCCGCCGCCGGGGGCTGCGCGGCCGCGCTCAGGGCGCTGCGTCGCCGCTGGGGGTGCCGCCCCCCGGCGGCGCGTTCCCGTCCTGGGCGGCCGGGCCATCACTCGGCGGAGGGGCCGCCTCGGGCGAGGGCGTTGCGGCTCCGGCCGTTGCGCCATCGGGCGCCGCGCCGCCGGGCGCGACCAGCGGACCCCCCTGCGTGGCGGGCGCCGTGAAGCCGTACGTCGCTCGCAGCCGCGTCAGGTCCGCCTCGTCCACGCGACCGTCGCCGTCGAAGTCGGCGGGGAGGTTTACCCCCTGCCCCCCGAAGGCCTGGCCGAAGAGCACCAGGTCGTAGAAGTCGACCGTGCCGTCCCGGTTGAGATCCTCCGGCGGGTAGGCGCGCAGCGCCTCGAGGGAGGCAACGTCGGCGGGCGTGGGCGCGTCGGGGGCGTCGGTCGCGGGGATCGCGCTGGCCATGACGCCGTCGGCGGACTCAGGGAGGCCCAGCAGGACGCCGACGACGTGGAGCAGCACCGCGGGGTGCGCGCGAATGGCGTCCGGGGCGAGGCGGATGTCCACGCCCGCCTCCCCCTCGTGGCGCAGCGTCAGCGACAGGGTGTCGGGTCCGAGCAGGGCGGGATCGCCGTACCCGACGCGGTTATCGGCATCCTCGCGCACCACCACCGCGACCGCGTCCGGGGCGGCCCGGCGCCACGCCTCGATGGCGTTCGCGACGGCCTCCTCGAGCGTCAGCGGCCCGCCGCTCGCGTCGAGGCGCACCGCCCGCACGGGGGCGGCGAGGGCGGCCGCACCCGCAGAGCCGGCGTCGGGGCCGCCCGCGTTCTGGTTGTCTGGGGTCTGGTTGTCTGGGGTCGGGGTGCCCGGGGTCTCCGCGCCGTCCGCCGCGCCGGAGCCCTGCGTCGGAGGCTGGCCGCCGGCGTCGCCCTGTGCCCGCACCCCGGCCGCGCCGAGCACCAGCACGGCCAGCAGCGACGCGCTCAGGCGCGCCAGGCCGCGCCGCCCAACGCGCATCGGCCCGCGCCCCGCACGCTCGCGCCGGCGCGCGGCAGACGCGCCCCGTGATGCGGTGCCGGGCCGCCTCACGGCGCCCCCTCGGGACCGACCAGCCGCTGGCGTATCGCCTCCAGTACGCGCTCGAGGGGCGCGCCGTCGCCGCCCCTCAGCAGGGCGCCCCCGGCGTCCACCGACAGGAGCCGGCCGTCGGGGTCGGTCAGGCCCCGGGCGTCGATGCGCCACAGGCCCTGGCGGAAGCCCACCAGGGGTGAGGCGTAGTGCTGATCGTAGGCCATCACCAGGACGCGTTCGCCCCGTGTGTAGGCGGGCATGCCGGAGACCGTGAGGGCGGGCGCGCCGGCCGGCTGGCCGCCGAGGAAATCGAGGTCGACCGTGCCGGGCAAGTCCCCGCCGGCATCTGCGACGCCCTTCAGGGCGGTCTCCACGGTGAAGCGCACGGTGGTCCACGGCTGGCCCTGCTGGAGCGTCACGTGGACGTCCGCCACCGTCGCCACGAAGATCAGGTCCGCCTTGTCGACCATGACGGCGGGCGCCGTGTCGAGGTAGGTGCTGGCGCCCGCGACGGGCGCGGCCAGCGCCACGGCGAGCGCGAGCGATAGGGGCAACCAGCGCTGGCGGCCGAGCGCCGGGCGTCGCGCGGTGGGGCGCCCCGGCGTCCCACCAGTCCCGGGCCCCTGGCGACTCGGGCGCGCGGCCGGAGGTGCGCGCCTCATCCGCCGCCCCCCTCGGTGCCCTGGGCGTCGCCGCCCGAATCGGGCAGCCCCGAACCGGGGATCCCGGTACCCGGCAGGCCCGAGTCCGGCTTGTCCGGTCCCGGCTGGTTCCCCCCCGATGGGGACGGGGTCGTCGACGCCCCGCCGGCCGTGGGCGGGCGCCCCTCGCGGGTGGTGGCGACGTCCCGCCGTCCGTCCGACACCGCCTCTGTGTGCGCCGTGAGCTCCAGCGTGCTGGGCCCGTCGGCGGGCTCGAGCTCGAAGCGCAGCAGCTCCATGGCGCCGTCGAGCGTCGTGCCGAGTGGCGCTACGGCGAGGCGCAACTGCCCCGGTTGCGCATCGAACAGCAGCGCCACGCCGCGCAACGAGGGCTGCACGCTGTCCTCCACCAGGCGGAAGCGCGTCGCGTCCCAGCGCACCTCGCTGCGGATCCCCTGCAGGTGGCGCGCGTCCGTCAGGCGCGCGTGCAGGGTGATGCGGCGCTGGACCTCGGTCAAGGGTGGCTCGAAGGTCAGGCTGGGCGGCGGCACCGCCGCGACGCGCAGGGCGTAGCGCTGCACGGTCTTGGACAGGTTGGCATCGGACACCTGCACCGTGAAGGTGAAGCTGCCCGTCTGCTCGGGGGTGCCGCGGAGCGTGCCCCCCTCCAGGCGGAGGCCCGGCGGGAGGGCGCCCTCGACCACCTCGAAGCCATACGGCCGCAGCCCCCCGACCGCATGCACGGGCTCGTCGTACGCCTCCCCGACGTAGGCCTCGGGTAGTGTGGTGCCCACCACCCGCAGGGCCTCCCCGGGCGTCGCGAGGTCGCTGCTGCAGCCCCCGAGCAACAGGGCCAGCGCCGCCACGGCCCGCAGAGGGGCGCGCCGCGCCGCGCCGCTCACGTCGCGGGCCCCGGCTCGCGTGGGGTATACCAGCGGAAGCCGTAGGGCTCGAGCTCGACGCGCGTTGCCTCGGTTGCGATCAGTTCGCCGTCGTCGAACGCGAAAGCGTCCACCAGGGTCCGGTCGCGGCAGAATGTCATGTCCAGCTCCGCGGTCTGGGCCTCGTCCGAGAGGTTGTGCACGGCCACCACCAGGTCGCCGTCGGACTCGTTGCGCAATGCCAACACGGCGCGGTTCTCCGGCCGCAGGACCTCGAAGTGTCCCCGCCCCAGGCAACGGTGGCTGCGCCGCAGCGCCACCAGCTTGCGCACCCAGTGGAGAAGGCTGTCGGGATCGGCGCGTTGGCGCTCGACGTTGACGTGCGCGCGGTCGTACGGCGCACGGTCGATGACGGGAGCGTAGAGCACCTCCGCCTCGCTGAAGCCCGCCGTGGGGCTGGCGTCCCACTGCATCGGGGTGCGCACGCCGTTGCGGTCCTCGAGGTAGATGTTGTCGCCCATGCCGATCTCGTCGCCGTAGTAGAGGATGGGCGTGCCGGGAAGCGTCATCAGCATCGAGTGCATCAGCTTGATGCGCCGGGCGTCGTTGTCCATCAACGGTGCGAGCCGTCGCCGGATGCCGACATTGAGCTTCATGCGCGGATCGGGCGCATAGCACTCGTAGAGGAACGCCCGTTCCTCCTCGGTCACCATCTCGAGCGTCAGCTCGTCGTGGTTGCGCAGGAACACCACCCACTGGCACGTCTCGGGGATCTTGGGGGTCTGGTCGAGGATCCACTCCACGGCGTCGCGGCGCCCCTGCGCCAGCGCCTCGTAGAGCCGCGGCATGACGGGGAAGTGGAACAGCAGCGGCATCTCGTCGGTGCCGTCCCCGAAGTACGGCAGCGTGTCCTGCGGCCACTGGTTGACCTCACCGAGCAGGAACAGGCCGGGCCGGATGTCGTCGATGTAGCGCCGCATCTCCTTGATGAAGGCGTGGGTCTCCGGGATGTTCTCGTTGTTCGTCCCCTCGCGCTCGAACAGGTAGGGGATGGCGTCCATCCGGAAGCCGTCGATGCCGAGCTCGATCCAGAAGCGCACCACGCGCTTCATCTCCTCCTGCACCTCCGGATTGTCGTAGTTGAGGTCCGGCTGGTGCCGGAAGAAGCGGTGCCAGTAGTACTGCCCGCGCACCGGATCGAAGGTCCAGTTCGACGCCTCGCTGTCGGTGAAGATGACCCGCGTGCCCGCGTAGCGGGTGGGGTCGTCGCTCCACACGTACCAGTCCGCCTTGGGGTTGGTGCGGCTGCGGCGCGACTCCTGGAACCACGGGTGAAGGTCCGAGGTGTGGTTGAGGACCAGGTCGGTGATGACCTTGAGCCCGTGCGCGTGGGCCTCCTCGATCAGGCGGGTGAAGTCGCCCATGGTGCCGTACTGGTCGTGCACGTTGTAGAAGTCGCTGATATCGTAGCCGTCGTCGCGCAGCGGCGACGGGTAGAACGGCAGAAGCCACAGCACGTCGACCCCGAGCCAGGTCAGGTGGTCGAGCCTCTCCAGGACGCCGGCCAGATCGCCGTGACCATCCCCGTTGCTATCTCGGAACGCCCGCACGTAGAGCTCGTAGATTACGGCGTCCTTGAACCAGTCCTGGGCTGCCATGCGGCGGTCCTCCATCCTCGGGCGAGACGATGCGACAGCGAGACGACGATGGGATTGTACCCGTCCGCGCCTGACTGCTCCGTGAGCCCGCCCGGGCGCAATGCGGCCGACCGGGCGCCCCTGGGGGCTCATGCTAAGCTCCTGAGGACGGACGAAGTTGCGCGTGGGCGGCAGAGGCGGCCGCGTGCCGTGGCGACGCGCCCCGGGCCCGGAGCGGCGCCGCATGCCTTGGGCCCCGATGGAGGGCGAGACCGTGAGCGCAATCCCCCGAACCCTCCGCCGGCCGTGCGGCGGCCGCCGGCACCTGCACGTTTCGACCTTGGCAAGGCAGCGTTACGGACTGCGCGGCGAGCTCTTCGGCTTGCGCGGGCGCCTGCTCCTCGGCGACCTGTCCCGCGCCCACGACATCGCCGAGGCGATCAACGGGGTCCGCGAGGCGTCGCGCTACCCTGAGACGGCGGTCCGCGCCGGGGAGATCTACGCCGCGGCGCTGATCCACGAGCTGATGCATGCCCTCATCGAGGCCACGCTCGAGCGCGGCGCGCCCGCGCTCTTCGGTCGCACGCTGGAACGGGCCGCCGGCGAGCTTGGCGCCGAGGCGCTCGAGGCGTCGCTGGCGGCCTTCGCGACGCTCTTCCCGGCGCCGGAGGTGGCCGACGGGCGTCCGGTGCCGGCGTACCTCGGGGCCTCCACGGAGGGCGTGTCCAACCGCGAGGTCGTCCTCGAGGAGGCGTTGCTGGTGTGGCTGGCCAACGCCAACCCGGCGCTCGAACGCCTGCACGAGCTGTTCGACGACGCCGCGTTGCGGCGCTCGAGCGCCTACGAGCGGCTGGTGCCGTTGGTGGAGGCGGAACTGGGAGGCGTCGACGGCGGGAGCCCCGCGGGGGAGACGCTGCTGGACTTGCTCTATGCGCCGCAGCGACGCAGCCCCACCTCGCTCGAGGGGCAGCTCGAGGTCATCCGGGAGCGGTGGGGGCCGCTGCTCGGCGGGCGCTACCGCGGGCTGCTCGAGCGCCTGTTGCGCTCGGTGGACGTGCTGCGCGAGGAGCGCAAGCCGGGGGCCGTGGGCCCGGGACCCGCGCCCGTGCTCGACGCCGCGGTGCTCCGGGCCGGCACCGAGATCGAGGCGTTCAGCCCCGACAGCGACTGGATGCCTCGGGCGGTGCTGGTGGCCAAGAGCGCCTACGTGTGGATGGTGCAGCTCGAGCGCCGTTACGGGCGCGAGGTGCGCCGCCTCGACCAGATCCCGGACGAGGCGCTCGCCGAGCTCGCGGAATCCGGCTTCAACGGCCTGTGGCTGATCGGGGTGTGGCAGCGCAGCGAGGCGTCCAGACGCATCAAGCACCGCCGCGGACAGGTCGACGCCGTGGCCAGCGCCTACGCGCTCTACGACTACGCCATCGCCGACGACCTGGGGGGCGAGGCGGCCTATCACGACCTGCGCGAGCGGGCCGGCCGCCACGGCCTGCGCCTGGCCAGCGACATGGTGCCCAACCACGTCGGCATCGACGGCCGCTGGGTCATCGAGCACCCCGATTGGTTCGTCCAGCTCGATCACCCGCCGTACCCGGGGTACCGCTTCGGGGACCCCGACCTCTCGGCCGACGCGAGGGTCGGGGTGCGCATCGAGGACCACTACTGGGACGGCAGTGACGCCGCGGTCGTGTTCGAGCGCCGCGACGACGCCACCGGCGAGCGGCGCTACATCTACCACGGCAACGACGGCACCGCCATGCCGTGGAACGACACCGCACAGCTCGACTACCTCAAGCCCGAGGTGCGCGAAGCCGTCATCCAGACGATCCTGCACGTGGCCCGCATGTTCCCGATCATCCGCTTCGACGCGGCTATGACCCTGGCCAAGCAGCACGTGCAGCGGCTGTGGTATCCGGCGCCCGGGCACGGCGGCGCCATCCCGTCGCGGAGCCAGTACGGCAGCCTCCCGGAGGAGGAGTTCGAGCGCCGCATCCCGGTGGAGTTCTGGCGCGAGGTGGTCGACCGCGTCGCGGCCGAGGCGCCCGGCACGCTACTGCTGGCGGAGGCGTTCTGGATGATGGAGGGCTACTTCGTCCGTACCCTGGGCATGCACCGGGTCTACAACAGCGCCTTCATGAACATGCTCAAGCGCGAGGAGAACGCGGATTATCGCACCACCATGAAGAACGTGCTGGCGTTCGACCCCCGCATCCTCGAGCGCTTCGTCAACTTCATGAACAACCCCGACGAGGAGACGGCCATCGCCCAGTTCGGGGACGGAGACAAGTACTTCGGGGTCGCCACGCTGATGGCCACGCTGCCGGGCCTGCCGATGTTCGGGCACGGGCAGGTCGAGGGGTTGCGCGAGAAGTACGGCATGGAGTACCGCTCGCCCAAGCTCGACGAACGCCCGGACGAGCGCATGGTGGCGCGGCACCGCGCGGCCATCGCGCCGCTGCTGCACCGGCGGGCGAGCTTCGCGGGGGTGCGCGATTTCCGTTTGTTCGACCTCCAGGCCGACGGTGGCGGCGTCAACGAGGACGTCTTTGCCTACGCCAATCGCGGGCCGGGGGGCGCCTCGCTCGTGCTGTACAACAACCGCTATGCGCGGGCCAGCGGCCGCGTGTCGCACAGCGTGCCCCACGCCGACGGCTCCGGCGGCACCCGCAGCGACACGCTGGCCGACGCGCTCGGGCTCCGGGGTGGCGTGGACGACTTCGTGGTGCTCCGTGATCCCGTGCGCGACCACGAGCGGCTGCTGCCCAGCGCCGAGTTGTGCGCCCACGGATTGCACGTGGTGCTCGACGGTTTCGAGGTGGAGGTGTACGTCGACGTGCGCGAGCTTCGCGACGACGACGGCAGCCTCGACGCCCTCGCGCGTCGGCTTGGTGGGGCGCCGGTTCCCGACGTGGAGGCCGCGCGACGGGATCTGCGGCTCGAGCCGGTCCACGGGGCCTTCCTGACGTTGCTGCGCGCGGCGGCCGCGGGCGATCGACAGCGCATCACGCGAGCCGCGACGACCTTCGTGGAGGCGGTGCGGCGCGACGGCGCCGCGGAGCTTCGGCCCGCTGGGCGCGTCGACGAGGGCGGGGCGGCGGAGCCGGCATCGGATGCGAAGCCGGCGGTCGGGGAGGCCGCTTCCGCGCGGGTCGACGCGGGCCCAACGAGCGACGCGGGCGCGATCGGCGCCATCGTCGCCTCGCTCGGCCTCGGCCGCCCGGGCGCCGCGCCGCCCCCCGGGCCTGAGGCGGGGCCTGAAGCCGGGCCTGAGGTCGGTGCCGCTCAGGCCGGTTCGGCGGAGAGCATTCCTGCCCAGACCGCTCCGGCGGCGGCACCCGCCGCGCCGTCGATGCGGGAGGGTGAGGCGCTCGCGCCCCTGCCGGCCTCAGCGGCCGGTGATGCTCCAGGCGGCTCCTCGGTGGCGCGCGCCACCGAGGAGCCCGGCCTGGCGTGGTCCCTGCGGGCGGCCGACGCGTTGGCGGGGCTGGAGGACCCGGGCGAGGTGTACGGCAGCCTGCGCCTGCGGCCGCTTCTCGAGCGGGCGCTGGCCGCCGGCGCCGCCGCCGATGCGGCGGCGTGTGCGGCCCTGGTTCCGGTGCTGTGGGCGTTGCGAGCCGAGGTGGCCGCGGCCGCCGCGCCGCCGGGCCGCCGCGATGGGGGGCCTGCGGGTGCCGCCGAGGGCCTGCTGCGCGCGCTGTCCGAGGCGCCCGCGGCGCGCGAGTTGCTGCGCGTGCACCGCTACGAGGGCGTGTGGTGGTTCGATCGCGGGCGCTACCGGTTGTTGCGTGATGCCCTCATCGGTGCCGTGGCCGTTGCGACGGCCCCAGATGCGGCCGCCCGCGATGCCGCGGAGAGGCTTGCCCGCGTGCTCGACGCCGCCGAGGTCCGCAGCGGCTACCGTCTGGAGCGCTTGCGGGAGGCGCGGGCCGACGCCACGGAGCGCGCCGCCGGGGACGACGACGGCGATGCCGAAGAGAGCGAGGGGCCGGCGGTCGGGGAGACCGGGCGCGAGCGGGGCGACGCCGGGGGGTGAGGCGCGCCGCGCGGGCGCCGCCCGGGAATCTCAGACGCTCCCGTGCTGGTTCACGCGGCGCCCGTGGAGGTGGGTGAGCGCCAACGCCAGGGCGTCCGCCACGTGGTGGCTGTCGGGCGTGGCGGGCAGCTTGAGGAGCGCCCGCACCATGAAGCCGACCTGGTCCTTGTGCGCCCTGCCCGTGCCCACGAGCGCCTGCTTGACCTGCATGGGGCCGTACTCGAAGACCGGCACGCCGCGGTCCGCTGCCGCTACGATGACGAGGCCGAAGGCCTGGCCGACCCGGAAGGCGACGTCGCGCTGGTGGTGGAAGAACTGCCCCTCGATGGCGACCGCATCGGGCCGGTGCGCGTCGAGGAACGACGCGACCGCGTCCCGCAGGTGCACCAGCCGCTCGGTCTGGGGCCGCCGGCTGCTGGTCCGCACCCATTCGACGCCGAGGAGGCGCGCCTCGCGACGCACCTCCTCGATGGCTCCCAGACCGAGATTGGCGATCCCGGGGTCGATCCCGACCACCCGGAAGGCCTCGGCCTCGGTGGGATCGCGTCGGGTCGGGGCCACGTCCGCGCTCAGTACTCGGCCAGGTAGCTGTCGAGCTCCCAGTCGTGGACGGCGATGCGGTACTCGTCGAACTCCTGGGTCTTGGCGCCCATGAAGTGCTGGTAGGTGTGCTCGCCCAGCGCGTCGATGATCACGCGGTCGCGCTTCAGGGCAAGCAGGGCCTCGCGCAGGGTGCCGGGCAGCTCCTTGATCTTGTGCTTGCGGCGGTCGCGCACGCTCATCTGGTAGATGTTGCGCTGGATGGCGGGCGGTGGCGTGAGGTCGCGCTCGATGCCGTCGAGGCCGGCGGCCAGCATCGCGGCCAGCGCCAGGTAGGGGTTGCACGACGGATCGGGCATGCGCAGCTCGCTGCGCGTGCTCATGCCGCGGCGCGCGGGCACGCGGATCATCGCGCTGCGGTTGGAGGCCGACCAGGCGATGTTGGTGGGCGCCTCGAAGCCGGGCGTGAGGCGCTTGTAGCTGTTCACGATGGGGTTGGTGATCGCCACCATGCCGGCGGCGTGCTCCAGCAGGCCCGCGATCCAGTTGAGCGCGGTGCGCGAGAGCTGGTGCTCGGCGTCGGCATCGAAGAAGGCGTTCTTGCCGCCCTTGAACAGCGACAGGTGCGTGTGCATCCCGGAGCCGTTGATGCCGGCCACCGGCTTCGGCATGAAGGTGGCGTGCAGGCCGTGGTTGAGCGCGATGCGCTTGACCACCAGCCGGAAGGTGGCGATGGAGTCGGCGGTGCGCACCGCCTCGTCGTACTTGAAGTCGATCTCGTGCTGCCCCGGTGCGACCTCGTGGTGGGCGGCCTCGATCTCGAAGCCCATGTCCACCAGAGCGTTCACCATGTCGCGGCGTGCGTCCTCGCCGAGGTCCACCGGCGCGAGGTCGAAGTAGCCGGCGCTGTCCTGGGTGATGGTGGTGGGGTTCCCCGCGCCGTCACGCATGAACAGGAAGAACTCGGGCTCCGGGCCGGCGTACATGTCGTCGAAGCCCAGCGCCTTGAGGCGTTCGACCTGGCGCTGCAGGATGGTGCGGGGGTCGCCGTCGAAGGGCGAGCCGTCGGGCATGGAGATGTTGCAGATCAGGCGGGCGACGGTGCCCCGCTCGCTGCCCTCGATGATGGTCGGGAAGATCAAGAAGGTATCGAAGTCCGGCTTGAGCAGCATGTCGGACTCCTCGATGCGGGTGAAGCCCTGCACGGAGGAGCCGTCGAACATGATCTCGCCGTCGAGTGCCTTCTCGAACTGCGAGGCGGGGACCTCTACGTTCTTGTTGTGCCCCAGGATGTCGGTGAACTGGAGCCGCAGGAACCTGACGTCGTTGTCCCGCAGCTGGCTCTGGATGTCGCTCTTGCTGATGCCCACGCGTCGTCCTCCTCGGGCGCTGGCGCCCTGTTGGCTGCGGCCGCGCTCACCATCGGCGCGACCGGCGCCCACGGTACCACAGGGAGGGGCCAAGTGTGCGAGGTGTCACGCCAGAAGTGGCCACTCGGGCCGATTTGGCTGTACAAGAGGACGGCTTTTCGGCCACTTGGGCGGGCGGGCGGCACGTCGGGGCCGGTGCGGGGCCACGCTACTGGCGCTCGGGGAGCGCGGTGCACCCCGACCTCCCGCCGCCGCCGGGCACGGGGCGGAGCGGGCGCGGGGCCGCCCCGCGCCCGGCCTGTGCGTGCGGCCGCCCCGCGCCCGGCCTGTGCGTGCGACACGGCGCCTGCTGGACATCTCGGGTGCCCTTCGGTACACTCGCGTGAAACGCGAAAGGAGATTGAATCTGATGAGGAGGGCCCTCAAGGTAGGCGTGTTGTTCGTGGCTCTGGCCTTTGGCTCGGCCATGGCCCAGAGTTGTACGGTGACCATCGGAAGCGTAATGGCCCTGACGGGATCCCTGGGCGTCCTGGGTCAGGCGATCGCGCAGGGTGCACAGCTCGCCGTATCCGATCTCAATGCGACCGGAGGCGTCAACGGCTGCACCGTCAAGTTGTCGCTGGCCGACGACCAAACGCAGGCGAACGTCGGTGTGGACGCCGCCAAGAAGCTGGTGGACGTGCAGCAGGTGCCCGTCATCGTCGGTGCGCTGGCGAGTGGCATCACCACCGCCATCCTGACGTCGGTCACCGCTCCCAGCAACGTCATCCTGATCTCCCCATCCTCCACCTCGCCCACGCTGACCGACCTCGGTAAGCAGGGGAAGACGGGCGGGTACTTCTTCCGCACCGCCCCGTCGGACGCGCTGCAGGGCCTGGGGATGGCGAAGTACGCCCTCGACGAAGGCATCAGCCAGGTCGCGGTCATGTACCTCAACAACGCCTACGGCCAGGGCCTGGCCGAGCAGTTCAGCAATGCGTTCGAGGCGCTGGGTGGCACGGTGACGCAGAGCGTGGTGTACAACCCCGACCAGCCGTCCTACCGCTCCGAGGTCAACAAGGCTCTCGGCGGCGATCCGGAGGCGCTGTTCCTCGTCGGTTATCCGGGTGACGGCACCACCATCGCCCGCGAGTGGGTGGCCTCCGGCGGCCCGCAGACGTGGCTCCTGCCCGACGGCCTCGAGGACCAGCACTTCGTGGACGACGTCGGCGCACAGTACCTCAAGACGGTCTACGGCACCGCACCCGGCACCTCCGAGACGCCGTCGCTGGCGACCTTCCGCCAGGAGTTCGAGGCGGAGTTCGGTAGCGTGCCGACGCAGCCGTACGTGACCAACGCCTACGATGCGACCATCATCGTCGGACTCGCGATGGAATATGCCGGCACCACCACCGACACCGCCGCCATCCGCGACGCCATCCGCAAGGTCACCGACCCCAACGGCCAGAAGGTCTACGCCGGCCGCGACGAGTTGGAGGCCGCGCACGGCCTGATGAAGCTGGGCAGCACCATCCAGTACGTCGGCGCCACCGGCCCGCTCGTGTTCGACCAATACGGCGACGTCGCCGGCCCTTACGTCAAGTGGACGGTCCAGGACGGCACGGTCACCGAGACCGGCGTGATCACCGTGGCCGAGATCCAAGAGGTCCAGGACCAGATCTCGCAGTAGCGTCCCGGCACATCGGATGTACCGGGGGCCGCCGCAACGCCGGCGGCCCCCTTCTTCGTGTTCGTTCGTGGCGGTTCGTCGCGTGGCGCGCCGTCACGCGACGTGCCGATACGCGCCCGGGGCATTGTGGCAGGCGGCGCGGGAGCGCCGGGCATTCGACCATGCGCGCATCTGTTACTATCTGTGCGAGCCGCTACAGGCCGCAGGGCTGCGGGCCGCGTTCACGCGCGTTCGCCTGTCCGGGCGTCACGACAGGGAATGGAATGCTAGAGGTAACGAATCTCGTCAAGGATTTCGGGGGCCTCCGCGCCGTCAACCGTGTGTCGTTGCGTATCGAGGGGCACACCATCACGGGGCTCATCGGCCCGAACGGCGCCGGCAAGACCACGCTGTTCAACATGATGGCGGGAGCGCTCGCGCCCACCTCGGGATCGATCGCGTTCGGCGGGCAGCCGATGGAGGGCCGCCCCCCCCATGCGGTCTTCCGCTCGGGGCTGGTGAGGACGTTTCAGATCCCCCGGCCGTTCGCCGAGATGACGGTGCTGGAGAACGTGATGCTGGTTCCCCTGGACCAGGCGGGCGAGCGCTTCTGGAACAACTGGTTCCAACGCCGCGAGGTGCGCAAGCAGGAGCGGTCCGCGCGAGACCGCGCGCGGGAGGTGCTGGCCTTCCTGGGGCTCGAGCACCTGGCGGGCGAGTACGCCAAGAACCTTTCGGGCGGTCAGCAGAAGCTCCTCGAGATCGGCCGAGCGCTGATGGCCGATCCCAAGCTCATCCTGTTGGACGAGCCCGGAGCCGGCGTCAACCCCACACTGCTCGGCACCATCATGGACAAACTCCAGGAGATCCACGAGTCCGGCATCACCTTCCTGATCATCGAGCACAACATGGACCTCATCGCGGCGCTGTGCGATCCGGTGCTGGTCATGGCGCAGGGGGCGTTGCTCATGCAGGGCACCGCCGACGAGGTTCGCAGTGACGCGCGCGTGCTCGAGGCCTACCTGGGTGGTGCACCCGAATGAGCGAGATGGCGCTCGCGGTCGATTCCGTCGTTGCCGGTTATGTCCCGGGCGTGGATATCCTGCGGGGCATCGACCTGCAGGTCCAAGCCGGTGAGATCGTCACGGTGCTGGGGCCCAACGGTGCCGGCAAGTCCACGCTCATCAAGGTGGTCTCGGGATTGCTCAAGGTCCGCTCGGGCGAGGTGCGGCTGTTCGGCGAGAACATCTCCCAGCTGCCCGCCCACCGCATGATGGCGCGCGGCGTAGGGTACGTGCCGCAGACCCAGAACGTGTTTCCGAAGCTCACGGTGGAGGAGAACCTGGAGATGGGGGCGTATGTGAGGCGCAGCCGGCTCCGTTCCGGGCTCGACCGAGCCTACGAGCTCTTCCCGGACCTGCAGCGCATGCGGCACCAGGCAGCCGGGCGCCTCTCTGGCGGGCAGCGCCAGATGGTGGCGATCGGGAGGGCGCTGATGCTGCAGCCCCGCCTCATGCTGCTCGATGAGCCGTCGGCCGGCTTGTCTCCGGTGCTCGTCAAGCACGTCTTCGACAAGGTGCGGGAGGTGCGCGCCATCGGAGTGACCATCCTGATCGTGGAGCAGAACGCCAAGGCGGCGCTCTCGATCTCGGATCGAGGCTACGTGCTGGCCGACGGCAAGGACCGCGTCTCCGGTCCGGCGCAGGAGTTGCTGCACAATCCTGAGGTCGGAGAGCTCTATCTCGGCGCGCGAAAGGGGTTGGCCTAGTGGGTCAGTACATCGCCGACGGCATCATCCTGGGTGCGACGTTGTCGCTCGGGGCGATCGGCCTGACGTTGACCTTCAAGATCTTGCGCTTCGCCAACTTCGCGCACGGTGAGCTGCTGACCTTCGGAGCGTACTTCGCGCTCGCGCTGTCGACCGTGCTGGCCGCCGGCGCGCCCCTGGGGTCGCTCACCTTCGGTTGGAGCTTCCTGGTGGTCATCGTGCTGGCCGCCGCCCTTGCGGCCGTGCTGGCCATCATCGTGGACGTATTGGTCTACCGGGTGCTTCGTCGCAGCGACATCGTGGCGACGATCGTGATCGCCTCGTTTGGTGCCTCGCTCATGCTGCGCAACGTCGTCGTGTTGATCTGGGGCAACCAACCCGAGTACTACTTCCGCACCATCTCCATCGCCAAGGAGATCCTCCCGGGCGTTCGGGTGACGGCCGATGAGATCTTCGTGGTGGTGTTGGCGGCGGTGCTGATGGTGGCGCTCCACCTGTTCCTCACGCGCACGCGCATGGGCAAGGCGATGCGCGCCGTCTCCGACAACGCCCTGCTGGCGCAGGTGACCGGCATCAACGTCCACAACATCATCCGTCTGACGTGGGTGGTGGGCGGAACGCTTGCGGCCATCGGGGGCATCTTTTACGGCATCACGGTGCAGGTAGGACCCAACATGGGCTTCAACCTCATCCTCCCGATGTTCGCTGCCGCCATCCTGGGCGGCATCGGAAGCGTGTACGGCGCCGTGCTGGGGGGCATGGTCATCGGTCTCGCCGAGTCGGTGTCGGTGTTCTGGATCGACCCGGCCTACAAGCCCGCGGTCGCCTTCCTGCTGATGTTCCTGATGCTGCTGGTCTACCCCGGCGGCCTGCTGGGGGAGCGCACATGATCGGCTTCGCCTCTTACCTGGTGTTCTTCCTCATCCAGGCGCTCATCTACTCGGTGGTGGCGCTGGGCCTGAATCTTCAGTGGGGCTACACCGGGTTGTTCAACATTGGCGTGGGGGGATTCTTCCTGATCGGAAGCTACACCTTCGCTATCCTGTGCGGCCCGTTCTACCTCACGCACCTCGGCGGCTTCGGGCTGCCTTGGTTCGTGGGCGTGGCGGGCGCCATCGTGTTGTCGGGGATCGCCGGCTTCGTGGTCGGCATCCCCACCCTCCGGTTGCGTGAGGACTATCTGGCGATCGCCACCATCGGCATCGCCGTCACGCTGCAACTCGTAGCGCTCAACGCCCGTGGGCTGACGGGCGGCAGCCGCGGCGCGGAGAGCCTCCCGCGTCCGTTCGCCGACCTGATCACCAACAACTTCTGGAACAACGCCGTCTACCTGTTGCTGGTGATCATCGTGGTGGTGGTGGTCTACTTCGCCCTTGAGGCGATGGTGCGTTCGCCGTGGGGGCGTGTGTTGAAGGCGATCCGGGAGGACGAGGGCGCCGCCTCCTCGCTGGGCAAGAACCCGCTCGCGTTCCGCCTGCAGTCGTTCGTGATCGGCTGCGCCATCATGGGCCTGGGCGGTGCGCTCAACGCCAGTTTCATCGGCTTCATCGCTCCCACGGACTTCCTGCCGATCCTCACCTTCGAGATCTGGGCCATGCTGATCGTCGGTGGCAGCGGCAACAACCGCGGCGCCATCCTCGGCTCGGTCCTGGTGTGGGCGTTGTGGACCGGTACCGGATCGCTGACCCAGGCGATCCTGCCCTCCGGTCTGCAAGTGAAGGGGGGTGCGCTTCAGATCATCATCATCGGCCTCGTGCTGATGCTGATGCTGGTGTTGCGTCCCCGCGGCCTGGTCGGTGAGGAGGCCGTGGTCTCGCGTGAGGCAGAGCTCGGGGGCGAGGGGCGCGGCTGAGACGGTGCGCCGCGCTCAGTTGCCCTTCTCGGCGAAGCGCAGCATGGCTTCCACGTCCGTGACCTTGACCCGGGGCCGCCCCTGGGTCTTGCCGGTCTCCTGCTCATGGCGGTCGAGCGCCAGCCAATGGTCGAAGCCGAAGGGGCGGACGCCGCGCTCGGCGAGCAGCGCGTCGACGGACGCAGGCGTGGCCGCGTCGCCGCCCAAGGCGGGCTGTTCGTCGGCCAGCAGCGAGGTCACGGTGTCCATGGCGTCGGCCTTGTTGGTGCCGATGACGCCGGTGGGCCCGCGCTTGATCCACCCGGCCACGTACGTACCCGCGACCTGGCGTCCACCCACCCCCTCGAGCACCCGGCCGTGATCGTTGGGGATCACGCCGCGGCGCTCGTCGAAGGGCACGCCGGGTAGCGCGGTCCCGCGGTACCCCACCGAACGGAACAGCGCCTCCGCGGGCAGCTCCTCGAACGCGCCGGTGCCGATCGACCGGATGTAGCCCGTGTCGTCCGGCTCGAGCCGGTTGCGTTCCAGCCGGACGCCCGCGATGCGCTCGTCGCCCAGGACCTCCTTGGGGGAGACGCAGAAGCGGATGTGTAGGCGTCGCGGCTTCCCCTCGAGCGGCTTCTCGGCCATGGCGCGAAGCACCTCGAGGTTCTTCTGGGCCGTGGCGTCCCCTTCGATGGCCGCCAGGCTCTCCGCCGACACCTCCAGCTCCGAGGGCAGCACCACGATGTCGGCGTTGTCGAGCTCGCCGAGCTCGCGCAGCTCCTTGGTCGTGAACTTGGCCTCGGCGGGCCCGCGGCGCCCCAACATGGTGACGTCGGTGACGGCGCTGGCGCGAAGTGCTTCGACCGCGTAGTCGGCCATGTCGGTGGTCGCGAGCTCATCGACGGATTTGGCCAGCACCCGGGCGACGTCCACCGCCACGTTCCCCATGCCCACCACCACCACGTGGCGCGCATCGAGCGGGACATCGAGGTCACGATAATCGGGATGGCCGTTGTACCAGGCGACGAACTCCGTGGCGGACAGGCAGGCCGCCTTGTCCTCGCCGGGGATGTTCAGGCTCCGATCCGACGGCGCGCCGACGGCGAACACCACGGCATGGTAGTGCCGGCGCACGTCCTCGATGTCGAGGTCGCGCCCGAACGCGACGTTGCCGAGGAAGCGGACCCGGGCATCCTGGCAGGTCCGCTCGTAGAGCTTGGTGACGGACTTGATCTTCTGATGGTCGGGCGCCACGCCGTAGCGCACCAGGCCGTAGGGCGTGGGCAGACGGTCGATGAGGTCGATGGATACGTCCTCACGCTGCTTGAGCAGCGCATCCGTCGCGTAGAAGCCCGAGGGGCCGGCGCCGATGACGGCGACGCGCAGGGGTGAAGACTGCGGAGCGCTCATGCCCTCGTTCATACCACGCGTCCCCCACGCTCCCAACGGCCGAATGTCCCACGGCGGGCGCCGCGTGGTAACGCTGCCGGCGGGGGTTGGGTATCCTGTGCGCCTATGAGCCACGCCGTCGAGCCCGAATCGCAACGCGACCCCGCACCGCCGCCGGCCGCCGCGCTGCTCGTGCAGAAGTTCGGCGGCACCTCGGTGGGGGATCTCGACCGCATCGGCAAGGTCGCGAACCGCGTGGCGCGGAGCGTCCGGGCCGGGCACAAGGTCGCCGTGACGGTGTCGGCGATGGGCCGCACCACGGACCGTCTCATCGGCATGGCGCGCGAGCTCGCAGGCCGGCCGGCCCGGCGTGAGCTCGATGCGCTGCTGGCTACCGGCGAGCAGCAATCCGCGGCGCTGTTGGCCATCGCGCTGGAGGCGATGGGTGTCCGGGCCCGCTCGTTCACGGGCGCCCAGGCGGGATTCCTCACCGACGCCATGCACGGCGGGGCGCGCATCCTCGAGGTGGACCCCGCGCCCCTGCGGCGCGCGCTGGAGGTGGTCGACGTGGCGGTGGTGGCGGGCTTCCAGGGCGCCGACCGCGAGGGCGCCATCACCACGCTGGGGCGCGGCGGTTCCGACACCACCGCGGTGGCGCTCGCCGCCGCGCTGGGCGTGGCCGAGTGCGAGATCTTCACCGACACCGAGGGGGTCTACACCACCGACCCCCACGCCATCCCCAGCGCACGCAAGCTCGAGCGCGTGGACTACGACGAGATGCTGGAGCTCGCGACCCTCGGGGCCAAGGTGTTGCACCCACGCAGTGTGTGGTACGCGCGGCGCTACGGCGTCCGCATCCATGTGCGCAGCTCGTTCAGCTACAACACCGGGACCATCGTGAGCTCCTTCGGGGGCAGGGAAGAGGGCAGGATGATCACAGACAGACCCGTGACCGGCGTGGCTCTGGACCTCAACCATGCGCGCATCGACGTGCACGGCGTGCCGGACCGCCCCGGCGTGGCGGCGCGCCTGTTCGCCGCCCTGGGCGCGGCGGGCGTCAGCGCCGACATGATCATCCAGGGTGTCCCCGGCGCCGGGGACAGTCGCCAACAGATGGCCTTCACGGTGCCGCAGGACCTGGCCGAAGACGCCATCGAGGCCGTCCGCCCCGTGCTCGCGGAGCTCGGCGGGGAGGCGCACGTCGATCCCGGGGTGGCGAAGCTCTCCATCGTCGGCATCGCCATCGGGTCCACGCCCGGCATCGCCGGGCGGATGTTCGAGGCGGTCTCGAGCGTCGGCGCCAACATCGAGATGATCACCACCAGCGAGGTGCGCATCAGCGTCGTCATCCCGGTGCTCCGTGCCAAGGAGGCGCTGCGCGCCGTGCACTCCGCCTTCGGCCTCGACGCGGCCGCCGACGCGGCCTGAGGGGCCGGGCCCGCCATGCGCGCCGACCGCGTCGAGCAGCTCTTCTTGCGGCCGCGCGCCGGGCGGGTGGAGGTGTTGGTGGTGCTGGAGGACCCCGCCGGCGGGCGCAGCCGCGAGACGCTGGTCACGCCGGCGAGCGCCAACGAGGCCGCCGTGCGCTTCGTGGCCCGGCGCCTGGCCGAGCGCGGCATCGGCCCCGCGACGCGGACGCGCCTGCGGCTCGAGCGCGGATCGCAGACGAGCGACGACCCGCGCCTGCTGGCGCTGTTCCTGCGGGAGCTGCACGACGCCCGCGCGGAGTCCACGACATGGGACTGAGACTCGCGACGCTGGCGTATCTGCGGCGCGATGGGCACACCCTCATGCTGCGCCGGGACGGCCGGCGCTCGGACGTCCACCACGGGCGCTTCAACGGCCTGGGCGGGAAGTTCGAGGCGGGCGAGTCTCCCGAGGCGTGCCTGCGCCGCGAGGTGCACGAGGAGTCGGGGCTGGAGGTGCGCGAGGCGCGCCTGCGGGGCTTCCTCACCTTTCCGGACTTCGACGGGGAGCACGACTGGTACGCGTTCGTCTACCTGGTGACGCGCTTCGAGGGGATCGAGCGCGCCTCCGCCGAGGGGTCGCTGCACTGGGTACCCGACGCCGAGGTGGCGTTGCTTCCGTTGTGGCCAGGTGACCGCCTGTTCCTTCCGTGGCTCGACGAGCCGGGCCTCTTCTCTGCCACGTTGCGCTACGGCGGGGGCGTGTTCCAGGGCTTCGAGGTCACGGTCTACGGAGCGGACGGAGCGGTGTTGCGGCGCGACGCCGGCGGGCCCGAGGCGCTGGAGCGCCCCTCGCCGCCGCCCGGTGCCGGCCCGGCGCCCCCCGCGCGCTGAGGGCACCGCACCCGGCAGCGAGTGGACGTGTCGCGCGCACCGGTCGAGCGCGGTCCCTAGGAGGGCCGCTCAGCCGAGCCGGCGCAGCGCATCGCGATCGACGCGCGACACCAAGCGCTGCGCCAACATCAGGTCGCCCTTGACCTTGAGCTTGCCCGTCATGAAGGCGGACATGGGGTTGAGCTCGCCCCGCATGAGCTTCACCAGGTTGTCGTCGCTGATGAGGATGGTGACGTCCGGTGCCTCGGCGGCGCCCTCGCGGGTCTCCAGGGAGCCGCCGCGCAGGACGTGGTGGACGGGCGTGGAGATGGCGTACTGGACGATGACGTCCTGGTCGTCCGGATCGCCCTGGTAGACCTCGGGGAGTCGACGGAGCAGCTCGAGCGCGGTCATGCCCCAGTGTAGTCCGGCGGGGCACGCCGCGAGGACCGTGGCCGGGCCCCCGGTTGTACGCCGGGGAGGGTCCCCGTCGGGCGCCGGTCGGGGCCCCCGGTATACTCGCTCCGATGTTGTCTCCCCCGAGGACCCCGCTGGTGGACCCGCGGCCTCGGCGGGCCCCTCGGGGTCGGGCCGGTGTCAGGACAGGCGCGTGAACTTCTCCCTGTCGGAGGAGCTCCTCGCCATGCAGCAGACGGTGCGCGACTTCGCGCGGCGCGAGATCGCGCCCGTGGCGGTGGAGCTCGACCGCGCGCCCCGCTTTCCGTGGGAGACGTTGCGCCGCATGGGGGAGCTGGGGCTGCTGGGGGTGATGACGCCCGAGGCCTACGGCGGCGCGGGGCTCGACACGCTGAGCTACGTCGTCCTGCTCGAGGAGATCGCCGCGGCGGACGCCAGCCACGCCACCCTCATGAGCGTCACCAACGGCCTGCCCCAGCAGATGCTGTTGACCCACGGGACCGAGGAGCAGCGGCAGCGGTACCTGCCGCTGCTGGCCAGCGGCGAGTGGATGGGCGCGTTCTGCCTCTCCGAGCCCCATGCCGGCTCCGACGCGGTGGCGATGCGCACGCGGGCTCACCGCGTCGAGGGTGGCTACCGCCTGCGTGGCAGCAAGGCGTGGATCACGGGCGGCGGGGAGTCGCAGCTCTACCTGGTGATGGCCAAGACCGACCCGGCGGCGGGCGCGCGCGGCGTGACGTGTTTCCTGGTCGAGAAGGGCGCCGAGGGCGTGATCTTCGGCGCCCCCGAGCACAAGCTCGGCCAGCACGCGAGCATCACGACGACCGTCACCTTCGACGACGCCTTCGTTCCCGACGCGAACGTCCTCGGGCCCGTGGGGCAGGGGTTCGTCATCGCGATGTCCTCGCTCGACGGCGGGCGCATCGGCATCGCTGCGCTGTCCGTGGGTGTGGCGCGCGCGGCCTTCGAGGCGGCCCGAGATTATGCCGACGAGCGCAGCGCCTTCGGCCGCCCGATCCACGAGTTCCAGGCGGTGGGCTTCCGGCTGGCCGACATGGACGTGGAGCTCCAGGCCGGACGTCTGTTGACGCAGCGCGCCGCCTGGCTCAAGGACCGCGGCTACCGCGTGACGCGCGAGGCCGCCCAGGCCAAGCTGTTCGCATCCGAGGCCGCGGGACGCATCACCCACGGTGCCATCCAGGTATTCGGCGGGGCGGGCTACACGCGCGACGCGCCCGTGGAACGATATTTCCGCGACGCGCGCGTGGCCGAGATCTACGAGGGCACGAGCGAGATCCAGCGCATGGTCATCCATCGCCAGATCTACCGCGATCGGGGGCGCCGTTGACGCGTCTGCTTTACGGCCCTGCGGGGGAGGCCCGCTACCATCTCAGCGGCCCGGCGGTGCTGTACGACCGCCACAACCGACCGCTCGGACGCGTGGTCGAGGGGCAGCTCCTGGGGGTCGACGGCCGAGCGCTGGGGTGGTTCGACGGGCTGGCGTTGCGCGACCCGCAGGGCGCGTTGTGGGCCACCACGGCGGAGGCCCGCGGCCGGCTGGGTCTCGACCTGCCCGAGCCCGCCCCGGCCGGCTTCCGTCCACGCGCGCAGCGGGTGCACATGCGGCCGCTCGCCGCACCGCGGGTCCGCCCGCGGCCGCAGGACCGCTGGTCGGAGCGCACGCTGGAGGCGCTGTTGAGCGAGAATGCCTGATGGGGCGCCGCGCCCCGGACGAGGAGGCCCCCGATGATCGACTTCGATCTTAGCGATGAGCAACGGCAGATGCAGGCTCTGGCGCGGCAGTTCGCGCGCGACGAGATCATCCCCGTGGCCGCGCGGCACGACCTCGAGGAGAGCTACCCCGAGGCCGTGGTGGCGCGCGCGCACGAGCTCGGGTTGCTCAATACCTCGGTGCCGCAGGCCGTCGGCGGTCTCGGGCTGAGCCTGCTCGACGAGGTCGTCCTCGGCGAGGAGCTCGCCTATGGCTGCATGGGCATCTACACCATCCTCATGGCGTCCGAGCTCGGCATCACGCCGCTGCTCCTGGCCGCCGACGAGGAGCAGCAGCGCCGCTTCCTCGCGCCGTTGCTCGAGGGACCCGAGCTCGCCGCATTCGGCCTATCGGAGGCGGACAACGGCAGCGACGCCGGGGCCATGAAGACGCGCGCACGCCTCGAGGGCGACGAGGTGGTGCTCAACGGCAGCAAGATGTGGATCTCCAACGGGGACCGTGCGGCGTTCACGGTCATCTTCGCCACCTTCGACCCCGAGGCGCGTCACCACGGCACCCTGGCGGTGGTGGTCGAGCGCGGGCGGGAAGGGTTCAGTGCCCGAAAGATCCACGGCAAGCTGGGGCAGCGCGCGAGCCCCACGGCCGAGCTGGTGCTGGAGGACGTGCGCGTGCCGCGCTCCAACGTCCTGGGGGAGCCGGGCGACGGCTTCACCATCGCCATGCGTACGCTCGACAAGACCCGCATTCCCGTGGCGGCGGGCTCGGTGGGCGTCGCCCGGCGAGCGCTCGACGAGGCGCGCCGCTACGCCGCCGAGCGCCACGCCTTCGGCCGCCCCATCAACCGGTTCCAGGCCATCCAGTTCAAGCTGGCGGAGATGAAGATCGGCATCGAGACCGCGCGCTGGCAGACGTACCACGCCGCCTGGCTGGCCGACCAAGGGCGGCCCCACACGGAGGCCTCGGCCATCGCCAAGGCGTACGCCTCGGACATGGCGTTCCGGAGCGCCGACGAGGCCCTGAACATCCATGGCGGCTACGGGTACGTCAACGAGTTCCCCGTGGAGAAGCTCCTGCGCGACGTCAAGCTCAACCAGATCTACGAGGGCACCAACGAGATCCAGCGCGTGGTCATCGCGCGCGGGCTACTAGAATAGGGGTCGGCGGGCCGGCGCAGGTCGCCGCTCGACGGACCATGCCGCGACGGCCCCCAAGGGCTTTGGAGGAATACCGTGAAGATCGTGACCATCCTGAAGCAGGTGCCGGACGCCGAGGCTCGCGTCCGGGCGACCGCCGACGGCATCGACCTCGGTGGCGTCACCTACGTCATCGACGGCATGGACGAATACGGCGTGGAGCAGGCACTGCGCGTGCGCGAGGGCGGGGTGGACGCCGAGGTGATCGCCCTGGCGCTCGGTCCGCGACGCTTCGAGGAGGCGCTGCGCACGGCGCTCGCCATGGGCGCCGATCGCGCCGTGCACCTCGAGACCGACACCGCGCTCGATCCCATCAGCCAGGCACCGCTCCTCGCCGCGGTCATCCGTGAGGAGGGCGCCGCGTTGGTGCTGGTGGGCGGCAAGCAGGCCGACTGGGACAGCGCCGCGCTCGGACCCGCCGTGGCCGAGGCCCTCGGGTGGGCGCACGCCGACTGGGCCACCGAGCTGGAGCTCGACGGCGATTCCGTGCGGGTGCGGCACGACAGCGACGACGGCAGTGAGACCCTCACCGCGGAGCTTCCGCTGGTGGTGACCACGCAGCAGGGGCTCAACGAGCCGCGCTACCCGACGCTCCCGAACATCATGAAGGCGAAGCGCAAGGAGTTGAGCAAGCGTCCCGTGGAGGACGCCACGGTGTCGCCCAAGACGGTGATCACACGCCAGGAGATCCAGACGCGCGAGCGGACCGGACGGCTGATCGAGGGCGATCCCGCCGAGGCCGCGAGCACGCTCGTCCAGTTGTTGGCCGACGAGGCCAAGGTGCTGGACTGAGGCCCGAGGAGAGTCCGATGATCCTGATCGTCACGTACGCAAAGGGAGAACAGGCCGGCAAGCCGCTGCGCGAGCTGGTGAGCGCCGGCAGGGAGCTGGCCGATGGCCTGGGTCTTCCCCTGGCAGGAGCGGTGCTGGGTGCCGACCCGGGGGCCGTCGCCGAGGACCTCGCGCGCTACCTCGACACCGTCTACAGCGTGGCCGCTCCGGAGCTCTCGCCGTTCCGGGCGCTGCCCTTCACCCGTGGGGTGCAGGCCCTGACCGAGGCGCAGCCCGTGGAGGTGGTGCTGAGCACGGCGTCGCGCTCCGGCCAGAGCTTCACGCCGCGCCTGGCTGTCCGCCTGGGGGCCCCGCTGCTCGAGGACGTCACGTCCCTGCGCGTCGACGACGGCGCCATCGTGGCGACTCGCTTCAGCTACCTCTCGCGCGTCACGGAGACCGTGCGCGCTGCGAGCACGCCGGTCGTGATCAGCGTGAAACCCAACCTGCTCACCCCGGCGGAGCCCGCCGGCCATGGCCGCGTCGAGTCGCTGCCGGTCCGCTTCTCCGCGGAGGATCTGACGGTCTCCGTCAGCGAGCGCGCCGCGGCCCGCGGCGGTCGCGTGGCCCTGGAGGAGGCGTCCGTCGTGGTCACGGGCGGCCGGGGGGTGGGCAGCGCGGAGGGATTCGACACGCTGGTGGCGTCGCTGGCGGACGACCTCGGCGCCGGCGTAGGTGCGACGCGGGCCGTGGTGGACGCCGGCTGGCGGCCGTACGAGGAGCAGGTGGGGCAGACGGGCAAGACCGTGACGCCCGACCTGTACCTCGCCCTGGGCGTTTCCGGTGCGGTGCAGCACCTCTCGGGCATGAACCGATCGAAGGTGATCGTGGCGGTCAACAAGGACCCGGACGCGCCGATCTTCAGGGTGTGCGACTACGGCATCGTCGGCGACGTCCATGCCGTCGTGCCTCCCTTGCGCGAGGCGCTGGCGCGCCGCAGGGGGTAGGGCGGTGCCGCCGGCCACGCCGCGTGCCGGGGGACCCGCCGGCAACGAGGTGACGAGCACGCCGCCGGTGACGGTACGGCGCGCCCTGCGTGGAGACCTCGACGCGTTGGAATCGCTGGAAGACAGCTTCCCCGGCGATCGCCTCAAGCGCGCGGCGTTGGCGCGCCTGTTGGGGCGCGAGAGCGCCGAGCTCTGGGTGGCACAGCGAGGCCGCGAAGTCGTCGGGGACACGGTGGTCCTCTACCGGAAGGGCTTCGCGTCGGCGCGCCTGTACTCCATGGTGGTGCACCCGCAGCACCGCGGTCTCGGCATCGCCCACCGCCTGCTGGAGCAGGCCGAGCGCGGGGCACTGCAGCGCGGCACCGTGTCGGTGCGGCTCGAGGTGCGTGAGGACAACGCCGCGGCGGTGGCTCTGTATCGCGGCGCCGGCTACGAGATCGTGGGCCACACGTCGGACTACTACGAGGACCACTCGACGGCGCTGCGCATGCGCAAGCGCCTCAAGGGCGGCGGCGCCCGGCTGCTGCCGGTGCCCTACTACCCGCAATCGCTCGAATTCACCTGTGGACCGGCCGCCCTGATGATGGCGATGCGCCACCACGGCTACCCCGTGCCGCTGGAGCGCTGGCTCGAGCTCGCCGTCTGGCGGGAGGCGACCACCATCTTCATGCTTGCCGGGCACGGAGGTTGCAGCGCGCACGGCCTGGCGGTGGCGGCGCTGCGGCGCGGCTTCCGCGCCACCGTCGTCACGCGCGACGCGGAGGTGCCCTTCCTCGACAGCGTTCGGACGGCCGACAAGAAGGACGTCATGCGCATCGCGCACGAGACCTTCGAGCGCGACCTGCGGGCGCTGGCGGGGCAGGTGGAGCTGCACGACGTGACCGACCGCGACGTGGTGGTGGCGCTGAAGCGCGGCGCGGTGCCGCTGGTGCTGCTCTCGGGCTACCGCCTGTTCGACGAGAAGGTGCCCCACTGGGTGGTGATGACCGGCTTCGACGCCGAGCACCTCTACCTCCACGACCCGCATGTGCCGGAGGGCGCCGAGCGCGCCGACAGCGTGCACCTGGCCCTGCCGCGCGCGGACTTCGAGGCCGTCAGTCGCTACGGCAAGCGGCGCCACCGCTCCATGGTGCTGGTCGAGCGCTGGGGCACGCTCAGTCGTCGCCGGCTAGGTACCGGATGATCTCGTCGTAGATCTCGGGGTTGGCCTGGTCCTCCTCACCTGCCGCGATGGTGGGGTTGTCGTTGACCTCGATGACGGTGTACGCGCCGTCGATCTCCTTGATGTCGACACCGTAGAGGCTGCGGCCCACGGCGTTGGCCGCCGCCACGCCCACCTCCAGCAGGCGCGCGTCGGCGTCCTCGCGCGCCACACCCTCGACCCGCGCCCACTCCCCCTCCTCGGTGCGGTCCATGAGCTTCCACTGGTGGGGCGCGAAGCGGTATTTGAGTACCGCCAGCACGCGGCCGTCGAGCGTGATGACGCGCCAGTCGAAGTCGCTGGGCATGTACTGCTGCACCACGATGCGGTCGGCGCGCCTCAGGAAGCGCTTGCCCACCCGCACGAAGTCCACGGGGGTGGCCACCTTGTCGACGTAGGCGCTGAAGCTGGAGTTGGGCGCCTTCAGCACCAGGGGCGCGCCGAGGGCCTCGAACAGCGCCTCGGCCGTGGCGGCCGTCACCTCGTCCTGTTCTAGGAAGCGGGTCTCCGGCAGCGGCACGCCGTGGCGCTGCAGCCGGGCGTACATGTTCACCTTGTCGCAGCAGATGCGGATCGATTCGGCGTGGTCCAGCACGCGCTTGCCGAGCATCTCCGCCGTCCTCGCCACGACGTAGCTGGTGTTCAGGGGATCGGTGAGCGCGCGGATCAGCACGCCGTCGTAGTTCTTGAGGTACTTCAGCTCGTTGCGGAACAGGAAGTCCAGCTCGTGTCCGAGCTCGAAGGCCGCCAGCCGGAAGTTGGTGAGGGCGGTGAGCTCCACCGACGAGCGGATGGTGTAGCGCTCGGCGAAGATCGCTAGTCGCGCCACGTACCGACCTCCTCCAACATGGCCCTCTCCTCGGCCGTCAGCTCGTCGCGGGGAAACGGCTCGATCGCCGACAGCAGGTAGGCCTTGGGCGTCACGATCACGCGCGCGCGCATCAGCGGCAGCCGGAACACACGCAGGAGCGCGGCGGCGAAGTGGGCGTACTCGGGTACCGTGCTGCGGCCGAGCACCACCCGGACGACGTCGATCCGGTAGTCCGGGGGGAGCTCCTGGCACAGCACGGCGTACTTCCCCGCGTAGCTCAGGCCGTTGCGGCGGGCGAGGATGCGCTCGGCGTCGAGCAGCAACTCCCCGCGGCTGGAGAACGGATTGATGGGGTAGGCCAGGAGCGGCGGTGGCGGGAAGCGATCGGTGACGATGTGGTAGCTCGGGACCGGCAGCCCCGCGAGCTGCGCCTTGTGCATGGCGATGGGCGCCACGTAGGCGTCCAGGGCGTCCCCGCTGGTGGGGAGCACCGTGCGCCCCTCGAGCTCGGCGTCGAGCGAGGCGTAGTAGCCGACACCCAGGTAGCCGTAGTCCCCCTCGAGATTGGCGTAGGTCGGCCCCTCGCCAAGCGCAACGGCCTCCTCGGCGGGCAGCAGCGCGGCCAGCCGCGCCGCGTCGATCTCCAGCTCGCGGACGTCCCGCACCGCGCTCAGTGTTCCAGCGCCGCGACGCCGGGAAGGACGCGTCCCTCGAGGAACTCGAGGGAGGCCCCGCCGCCGGTCGAGATGTGATCGATGTGCGGCGCGAGGCCGGCCGCGTTGACCGCGGCCACCGAGTCGCCGCCTCCCACCACCGTGAACGCCTCGGGAAGGCCGGCGACGGCCTCCGCGATGGCGTTGGTGCCCGCGTCGAAGGGGGGCGTCTCGAACACCCCCAGGGGACCGTTCCAGAACACCGTCCGGGCGCCGCTGAGCGCGCGCCGGTAGGCGGCCACCGCCTCCGGACCGATGTCGAGCCCGAGCAGCCCCTCGGGGATGGCATCCGAGGGATGGACCGCGGCCGCCACGCCTTCGCGAATCTCTGCGGCGCAGTTGGAGTCCTTCGGCAGCAGCAGGTCCACACCTCGTCGTTCGCCCGCCTCGAGGATCTCGCGCGCCGTGTCGAGCTGGTCAAGCTCGACGCGCGACCCGCCCACGTCGCCGCCCTGGGCCCGGATGAAGGTGTAGGCCATGGCGCCACCGATGAGGATGCGGTCGGCGAAGCCCATCAAGTTCTGGATCACGCCGAGCTTGTCCGACACCTTTGCCCCGCCGAGGATGACCACGAACGGGTGACCGGGATCCTCGAGCAGCCGCCCGAGGGCGCGGAGCTCCCGCTCCAGCAGCCTCCCTGCCGCCGAGGGCAGCAGCCGCGCCACGCCCTCGGTGCTGGCATGGGCGCGGTGGGCGGAGCCGAAGGCGTCATTGACGAAGAGGTCGCCGTAGCCGGCCAGGATCTTGCTCAGGGAGGGGTCGTTCTTGGTCTCGCGGGCATCGAAGCGGGTGTTCTCCAGCAGGGTGACGCTGCCGTGCGGCGCCGCCGCCACGAAGCTCTGCTGCTCGCTCGAGCCGGGTCCATCGCACGCCAGGTAGCGCACCTCGGCGTCGAGCAGCTCGGCCAGCCGGGTCGCCACCGGGCGCAGGCGGGCGGACTCGTCGGGCCCCTTGGGGCGCCCGAGGTGGCTCATCAGCACGAGCGTGGCGCCGCGGGCACGCAACCACTCCAGCGTGGGGAGCGCCGAGCGTATGCGGGTGTCGTCGCCGACGCGTCCGTCCTTGATGGGCACGTTGAAGTCGACCCGCACCAACACGCGTTTGTCCTTGACATCGAGGTCGTCGAGGGTCCTGAACATGTCCGCTCCTTGCCTGAGACGGGCGCCGCGGATCCTCCACGGCGCCCGCGCGTTGCGTCGACCGGCCGCGGAGACTGGGTCAGAGCTTGGCGCCCATGAGCTCCAGCACGTCCACCATGCGGTTGCTGTAGCCCCACTCGTTGTCGTACCAGATCAGCACCTTGGCCATGCGCCCCATGGTCTTGGTGAGTTTGCCGTCGACGATGGCCGAGTGCGGATCGCCGACGATGTCGCGCGACACGATCTCGTCCGTGGTGAAGCGCACGATGCCGGCCAGGGGCCCGGCCGCCGCCTTCGCGATGGCATCGTTGACCTGCTCGGCGCTGGCTTCGACCTTCAGCATCGCCGTGACGTCGGAGATCGATCCCGTCGGGGTCGGCACGCGCAGCGCCATGCCGTCGAAGATCCCCTTGAACTGCGGCAACACCTTGGCCACCGCACGGGCCGCGCCGGTGCTCGTGGGGATGATGTTGGTGGCCGCGTTGCGCGCCCGGCGCGGGTCCTTGTGGGGCGCGTCGAGGACGTGCTGGTCGTTGGTGTAGCTGTGCACCGTCGTCATCATGGCCTGCTCGACGCCGAAGGTCTCGTCCAGCACCTTCATCACGGCGGCCAGGGAGTTGGTGGTGCAGGAGGCGTTGGACACCACGTCATGCTTGGCCGGGTCGTATTCGTCTTCGTTGACGCCGATCATGATGTCGAAGTCGCTGTCCGGTGAGGGGGCACTGATGAGCACCTTCTTGGCGCCCGCCTTGAGGTGCATCGCCGCCTGCTCGCGCTTGGTGAAGATGCCGGTGGACTCCACCACGATGTCCACGCCGAGCTCGGACCAGGGCAGCTCCTCGGGGTTGCGGACCGCGGTGGCACGGATCTTCTTGCCGTCCACGATCAGGTTGTCGTCGTCGAAGCCGACCTCGCCCGGGTAGGGGCCGTAGTTGGAGTCGTACTTCAACAGGTTCGCCAGCGCCTCGTTGCTGGTCAGGTCGTTCACCAGGACCACGTTGAGGCCCCGCTCCTGCGCGATGCGGAAGATCTGTCGCCCGATGCGGCCGAAGCCGTTGATGCCGATGTTCATGGTGTGCCTCCGAAACGTTGTGTACGTAGTTTCCCGACTACAACGATGCCATTGTACCGCCACGGCCCGAAGACCGTGCAAACGGGCGGACGCGCGTGCCGTGCGCCCTCGCGCGGGGTCGTGCGCACCGGGCGCGGTCGCGGTCGTAAGGGGGCCGCGCACAGGCGGCGCGGCCTCGTGGCGCCGGGGTCAGGCCCGACGCAGGCCGATCCCCAGCTGCTCCCCCTCGACCTCGTGGGTCTCGCGATGCCACCCCGCGGCCTCCGGCCCCGAGGGCCCCGCCTCGGGCGAGGCGATCGACAGGCTACGCGCCAGCACCTCGCTGGAGACGGCAGCGGCGTGGACGCGCAGCGCTTCGGCCAGCTCGCCGTCGGCCTCGAGTACCAGGTCGATGCCGTCGGCCACCTCCAGCCCGGCGTTCTTGCGGGCGTTCTGCACCAGCCGCACGGCGTCGCGCGCCCACCCCTCGCGCCGCAACTCGGGCGTGACGGTGGTGTTGAGTGCGGCAAGGTAACCGCGGTCCTCCTCGGCGGCGTACCCCTCTGGGCTGGCGGCATCGAGCAGCAGATCCTCGGGAGCGAAGCGGTGCTCCTCGCCGGCGAGCGTGAGCAGCGTGTCACGCCCCTCGCGGACCGCCGCCGCGATCGCGCGCCCGTCGGTCTCCGCCAGGACACTGCGCAGCTCGGGCACGAGCCGTCCGAGCCTCTTCCCGACGCGCGGGAGGTTGGGTTTGACCTGGTAGTCCACGAACTCGTCGTGGACCGCGAGGTAGCGCACGCTCTTGACGTTGAGTTCGTCCAGGAGCTGCTCCTCGAGGCGTCGCACGCCCTGCAGCTCTTCCTCGCTGCGGAGCCGGACGAGCACCTCGGGGAGGGGTTGTCGGATCTTGATGCCGGACGACGCGCGGGCCGCCCGCCCGAGCTCCACCAACCGCATCAGCCCTCGCATGTCGCGCATCAGGTCCTCGTCGATGAGGGCGTCGTCGGGTTCGGGCCAGGCGGCGAGGTGTACGGACTCCGGCGCGGACGCGTCGACCGGCGGCACCAGGTTGCGGTAGATGGCCTCGGGGGTGAACGGCGCCATCGGCGCCATCAGCTTGGCCACCGTGACCAGCGCCTCGTGGAGGGTGGCGTAGGCCGCGGTCTTGTCTGCGTCCGAGGTGGATTTCCAGAAGCGCCGGCGGTTGCGTCGTACGTACCAGTTCGACATCTCCAGCACGATGAAATCGCGCAACGCTCGGCTGGCGCCGGTCGGGTCGTAGCCCTCGAGGCGGTCCGTGACCTCGCGCACCAGTGCGTGCAGGCGCGACAGCAACCAGCGATCGATCAGGGGTCGTTCCCGCGGGGGCGGCGCCGCGGCGAGGTCGGGCCGGTCGAGGTTGGCGTAGAGCACGAAGAAGCTGTAGACGTTCCACAGCGTCAGGAACACGTCGCGCAGCGTCTCGTCCACGAGCGCCGCGCTGAAGCGCTTGGTGGCGTCCGGCGGCGAGGCGCTGTAGAGGTACCAACGCAGGGCGTCGGCCCCCTGCGTGTCGAGCACGTTCCAGGGGTCGACCACGTTGCCCTTGGACTTCGACATCTTCTCGCCGTTCTCGTCCACGATGTGACCCAGCACGATGACGTTGCGGAACGCGGGGCTGTCGGGTGCGAGGCCCGCGAGGGGGCCCGGCGGTCGGCCGCTGGCCTCGTCGCCGCTGTCGGTCAGCAGCGTGGCGAGCGTGTGCAGGCTGTAGAACCAGCCCCGGGTCTGATCGACGGCCTCGCAGATGTAGTCCGCCGGGAAGTTGTCGCTGAGCTCCCGTTGCGTCTCGGCGCTCGAGGCATCCCCCTGGTAGTGCCACTGGGCGTAGGGCATGGCGCCGGATTCGAACCACACGTCCACCGTGTAGGGCACGCGCCGGAAGGTACGGCCGCCGCGCACGAAGGTGATGTCGTCGACGTAGGGGCGGTGGAGGTCGAGCCCGGAGAGGTCACGTCCGGCCAGCTCGGCGAGCTCGGCGACGCTGCCGATGCATAGCCGTTCCGCGCCGTCATCGCTCTCCCAGATCGGCAGCGGCGCGCCCCAGAAGCGCTCGCGGCTCAGAGCCCAATCGACGTTGTTCTCGAGCCACTTCCCGAAGCGCCCCGTGCGGATGTGGTCCGGGAACCAGTGCACCTTGTCGTTGTTGGCGAGCAGCTTGTCCTTGAGTGCGGTGGTGCGGATGTACCAGCTCTTCTTGGCCACGTTCATCAGGGGTGTGCCGTCGCGCCAGTTGAAGGGGTAGGCGTGGCGCACGGTGCCCGATTCGAACAGCAGGCCGCCCTCCAGCAGATCGGCGGCGATGGCGCTGTCGGCGTCCTTGAACCAGCGCCCGGAGTAGGGCCCGTCGCCCCCCTCCGGCGCGTCCAGCGGCCGCACCTCGGGCAGCACCCGCCCGGTAAGGTCGACGGAGAACAGCGTCGGCAGGTCGTGCTTGCGCCCGAGCTCGAGGTCGCCGTACGCCGGAGCGAGGTGCACGATGCCGGTCCCGTCCTCGAGGCTGACGAACGGGTCGGTGACCACACGGAAGCCGCGCGCCGGCGACTCGTCCGGGGGGGCGGAGCCCCGCAGCAGCGGACGGTAGGACAACCCCTCGAGCCGCGCGCCCGGCGCTCGTGCGAGCACGCGCTCGGAGACCGCGTCGCCGAACACGGCGGGGGCGAGCGCCTCGGCGAGCCAGTACAACTCGCCCGAGCCCGCCTCGCCGCGGCGCGTCGGCCCCTCGACCAACACGTAGGTGGCGTCGGCGGCCACGGCCAGCCCCGTGTTGGCCGCGAGGGTCCAGGGCGTGGTCGTCCAGGCCAGCAGCCACACGGGGCGGGATTCGTCCGCCGGGAGCAGGCCGCGACCCGCGAGCTCCGCCCGGTCTGCGGCGAACTTGGGGAACACCGACGGATCCTCGACGTCCTCCTCGTACCCCAACGCCACCTCATGGGACGCGAGCGTGGTGTTGCTGCTCGGCGAGTGCCAGGTGGTCTTGTAGTCCTCGGCCAGGAGGCCGCGGTCCCAGAGCTGGCGCATCACCCACCAGCACGATTCGATGTAGTCGTTGGTGTAGGTGACGTAGGCGTGCTCCAGGTCGAGCCAGAAACCGATGCGCTCGGTCATCTGGTTCCACTCGCGGATGTTGCTGAAGACGTCCTCGCGGCACAGTCGATTGAAGCGCTCGATGCCGTACGCCTCGACCTGCTGCTTGTTGGTGAAGCCCAGCCGCTTCTCGATGGCGATCTCCACCGGTAGGCCGTGGGTGTCCCACCCGCCCTTGCGCCCGACCCGGTAGCCCTGCATCGTCTTGAAGCGGGGGAAGAGGTCCTTGAACGCCCGGCTGATGACGTGGTGCACCCCGGGCTTGCCGTTGGCGGTGGGTGGGCCCTCGTAGAAGACGTAGCGGCCCATGGGAGCGTCCTTGCGCAGGGACTGTCCGAAGACGTCGCGTTCGCGCCAGAATGCGATGATCTCCTGCTCGAGATCCGGGAACCGGATCGTGGATGGTACCTCGCGGAACACGTCGCACCTCGCCTTCCGGGAGCGCACACAACGGCGCGCCCCGAACGCACTCGGCGTTGGGGCGCGCCGGGAACGTCCGACACGCGGTACCACCCAACGGTGCCGGCGCCTCGCGGTCGCCGACCTCGGCGGCTGCCCCGCAGGAGCGGGAGAGCCCGACGCTGTAACGCGCGTCTCGCGGCTCCGTCTACTGTGTCGGCCCGCGCGGGGCCGCCGGTTCGGGGAGCGGCTCGGGGAGGATGTTCGGGCGTGGGGTCCTGCCGGGCTCGCACCGTCCCCGGCTCGCTGCTGGCCTTCGCACGCCGTACTCGGTCCCGTCAACGCCTCGGGGGGGACCCCCGCCGCCCGTAGGGCGGATGTGGGATCGCTTTACAATGGCAAGCGACCACGCATATACTAACGGTAGCAGCAGGCCCCAGACAGGTCAATACGCCGCTGCGTCTCCTCGCACAACTGGTTCGTGCGCCCACCCGCTCGCAGTCGGCCTTTGGACGCACGGTGTGCGATGCCGGGCAGCGTGGCGAGAACGCGGCTGCCTGCGCGCGACCTGAAGAAGACACCCGAACCCGGTCGATCGGCCGCACATGCGGCGAGGGCGTTGGGAATGGAGAACGCATGAGCCCCAGAACCAAGAAGAACGTCGACGACAGCGAAACGACCGCCGCCGCGCCGCAGGAGAGCCCCCCCAAGCGGCGCGGGCGCCCGCGCAAGAAGAGCGACAGCGACGAGGCGCAGGCCAGCCAGGAGAGCGCCCCGCAGGCACCCAAGGCAAAGCCGCAACCGGAGCCACAGCCGGAGGCCAGCGACGCCGACGCGGCCGACGAGGCCGTGCGCTCCGCCCCGCGCGGCGGGCGTGGCGGCCGCAGCAAGGGGCGCGGCCGCTCGGGTGACGAGGGCGCGTCCGGCCGCGGATCGGACCAGGACGACGGCGACGGCGGCAGGGACTCGGGGGAGGACGACGAGCGCGGCGACGATCAGCGCAGCGAGGATCAGCGGGGCGAGGATCAGCGGGGCGACGACCAGCGGGGTGACGACCAGCGCGGCCGTGCCGGCCGAGGCGGGCGCAACCGGCGCGGCCGTGGCAGTGGTGGCGGGCGCAAGGGCGGCCTGAACTACCGCGAGCTGCAATCGAAGATCGTGCCGGAGCTCCACCTCCTCGCCAAGGAGGTCGGCCTCGACGACTACCGGCAGATGGAGAAGGACGAGCTGGCGCTCGCCATCCTCGAGCGTTCCGCCGAGGGTGAGGGCCTCAAGCTCGTCCAGGGCTACCTCGAGATCTCCTCGGACGGCTACGGTTTCCTGCAGGAGTCGTTGCTTCAGCTCAGCTCCCGGAGCGTGATCGTGTCGGCCGGCCTGATCAAGCAGTTCCGGCTGCGCACGGGTGACCTCATCCTGGGCAAGAGCCGCAAGCCGCGCGACAACGAGCGCTACGGGACGCTCATCCGAGTGGAGGCGGTGAACGGCGTCGATCCGTTCCAGGCCTCGAAGCGGCCGCGCTTCGACGACCTCACGCCGATCTTCCCGGACCAACGCATCCAGCTCGAGACGGCGCAGGACGAGCTGTCGGCGCGCGTCATCGACCTGCTCGCCCCCATCGGCCGCGGGCAGCGCGGGCTCATCGTCGCGCCCCCCAAGGCGGGCAAGACCACGCTGTTGAAGAAGATCGCCAACTCCGTGATCACCAACGAGCCCGACATCAAGGTCATCGTGCTGCTGGTGGACGAACGCCCTGAGGAGGTCACGGACTTCCGGGATTCGGTCAGTGGCGTCGAGGTCATCGCCAGCACCTTCGACGAGCCACCCTCGAACCACATCCGCGTGGCCGAGTTCGTCCACGAGCGCGCGCGCCGCATCGTCGAGGAGGGGGGCCATGCCATGATCCTGTTGGACTCGATCACGCGCCTGGCCCGAGCCAACAACCTGGTGACGCCGCCCACGGGACGCACGCTGTCGGGGGGCCTCGACTCGAGCGCGCTGCATTGGCCCAAGCGCTTCCTGGGCGCGGCGCGCAACATCCGCGGCGGCGGCAGCCTCAGCATCCTGGCCACCGCCCTGGTGGAGACCGGCTCGCGCATGGACGACGTGATCTTCGAGGAGTTCAAGGGCACGGGCAACATGGAGCTGCACCTGAGTCGGCGCCTCGAGGAGCGGCGCATCTTCCCGGCCATCGACATCCTCAAGTCCGGTACCCGGCGCGAGGAGTTGCTGCTCGGCGAGGCGATCCTCGCGAAGATGTGGCTGCTGCGCAAGGTCATCAGCGACATGGACGCCGCCGAGGCGATGGAGATGCTGCTCTCCCGCCTGGGGCGAACCAAGAGCAATGAGGAATTCCTCGCGACGCTGGGCCAGGGCTGAGTGCCAGCCTGAGGCATGACTCCTCGGGCGCGCCTGGCGCTGGCGCTGGTGGTGCTGGCCCTCGGGTTCTGGGCCGGGGCCCAGGAGCAGGTCGAGGTCCGCCCCGGGGACACGTTGTACGCGCTCGCACAGCGCTTCGACACGACGGTGGACGCCCTCAAGGCCGCAAACGGCCTCGAGGGCGACCTGTTGCGTGTGGGACAGCGCCTGCGCCTCCCCGTCGCGACGGCCACGCCCACGGGCTACCGCAGCGTGACGGCCCGCCCCGGCGACACGCTGGCCAGCCTGGCGGCACGCGCCGGACTGGACCTTGCCAGCCTGCGCTCCGCCAACCCCGGCCTGTCGCCGGGGGCGGACCTCGCCGGCGCGCCGGTGGCCCTGCCGCCGGAGGACGGCGAGACCGTGTGGGTGCGTGCCGGCGACACCCTGCTCGGCCTCGCGGCCGGTGCCGGCCTGTCGCCGGCGGAGGTGGCGCGGGTCAACGGGCTCGTGCCCCCCTACGCGCTCGAGCCGGGGCAGGCGCTGCTGCTTCCGGGGCTTGCTCCCGGGGCGGGCGGCCCGAGCGGGGCCGCACCCGTGCCGTCGACGTCGGACGCACCCCCCGCGATCACGCCGCCGCCGCAATCCCCCCCGGTCGCAACACCAGGGAGCGCGATGGCGCTCGGCGCGGGTGATCCGCCGGCCCGGGTGGCGGCCGCCCCAGCGGCCGATGCCGGCGCCGACGTGGGGCCGGCGGGCGCCCCGGTAGCCGCGGCGGCGGATCCGCGCGAGGCGCTGCGCCTCGCGCAGATCGACGCCCTGCGCGCCGCGTTGACGGCGCTCCCCCGGGTGCATTGGGGGGCGGTCGGCTTCCGCGCGCCGCTCCAGGGTTTGATCAGCTCGCGCTTCGGCTGGCGGTCGCTCACCGTGAACGGCAACCACTATCACGGCGGCGTGGACCTGGCCGCCCCCTGGGGCACCGAGGTGGACGCCGCCCGCGACGGGGTCGTGGTGAAGGCCGGCTGGGGCGGCACCTATGGACAGACGGTGTTCCTCGACCATGGCGACGGCAGCCAGACCCGCTATGCCCACCTCAGTCGCATCCTGGTGCGCGTGGGGCAGGTCGTGCGCCAGGGGGACGCGCTCGGTCAGGTGGGAAGCACCGGCGCCTCCACCGGACCCCACCTGCACTTCGAGCTGCGCTTCGACGGGCGCGCGGTCGATCCGCTGGCCTACCTCGAGGGGCTGGCCGATCGCTGAGCGCTGCGCTCGACCGCGCTCGTGTGGCCGCGCCTGTGTGAGAGGTCTCACAGTTGGGCCGGTCACCGTATTCGGCACAGACGGGGGCGACACCGGCCGAGTAGCCTTGGGCGATGAAGCGCGTCCTGCTCGTTGACAACAACGCCCACCTGCGGCGCCTGCTCCGCGGGCGCTTCGTGCGGGAGGGTTTCCACGTGATCGAGGCCGCCGACGCCGCCGCGGCACTGTCCGAGGCGGCCCGCAGCGCACCGGACCTGATCGTGCACGACGCTTCCATCGTCGATGCCGCGGGGCGCCCCTTCGCGGAGCTGCTCGCCGAGGACGGCGTCCTGGCGCAGGTGCCGCGCATCGAGTTGCGGGCGCGCGCGCGCGCCGGCGGATCACGGGGTGAGGCCGGGGTGGCCTGCGTGAATCACCCGTTCCGGCCCGAGCAGCTCCTCCGCCTCGCCCACGGGGCCGTCCGGCACCCCGCCGACGGCGGGGCCGACGGCTGAACCGTGCGCTAGGGCGCGTTCGCGTCGCGCTTCGTTGACGCTTCCACGGCCGCGCCGCTATACTTACTCGAGGCTGTCCTCGGAATGATTCCGAACAGAGTATGTCGTTTCGACGTTCGAGGACGCCCCCGAGGGGATGCCCATGTGGATCTCGACGAAAGCGCAATACGGCATGCGGGCCCTGGTGGAGGTCGCCCTCGGGGGTGGCCATCCCACCAGCCTGAAGACCGTGGCCGACCGGCAGGACCTCAGCCAGCAATACCTCGAGCAGATCTTCGCCGTGCTGCGACGGGCCGGCATCGTCGAGTCGGTGCGCGGTGCCCACGGCGGCTACCGTGTGGCACGGGCCCCGGCCGGCGTCACGGCGCTGGAGGTGGTCGAGCTCCTCGAGGGAAGCGTGGCCCCCGTCGGCTGCATCGAGGACGATGAGGCCTGTGGGCGCATGGGCAACTGTTCCACCGAGATGCTCTGGCGCCAGGTCGATGGCGCCGTGCGTGACGTCCTCGAGCGCACCTCCCTGGCCGACCTGATGGCGCAGAGGCGCTTCCTCCAACTCGATCGCGTCCCCGAGGCGACGGTGCGCGCCGGCTGACCGGCGCCCGCCCCGGCGAACGCTCCCCCGTGAGCGAGATCTACCTGGACCATGCCGCCACCACGCCGCTCGATCCGGCGGTGCTGGAGGCCATGCGCCCGGCCCTGACCACGACCTTTGCCAACCCATCGAGCATCCATCGGCCCGGGCAGGCCGCGCGCAGGCTGGTGGAGCGCGCGCGCGAGCAGGTGGCCGCGGCCGTGGGCGCGCGCCCACGCGACGTGGTCTTCACGGGCAGCGCCACGGAGGCCGACAACCTCGCCCTGCGCGGCCTGCTGGCCGGCGGGGGAGGGCTGGTGACCAGCCCCCTGGAGCACGCCGCGGTACGCGCCACGGCCGAGGCCCTGGAGAGGGTGGGCACGCTCGTCCGGTGGTTGCGGCCGGGCCCGGGCGGCGCGCTCGAGCCCGGCGACCTCGAGCGGGTGCTACGCCGGGCCCCCGAGACGCGGGTCGTGGCGCTGATGCAGGTCAACAACGAGACCGGAGTGCTCACCGACGTGGCGGCGATGGCCCGGGTGGCGCACGCCGCGGGCGCCCTGCTGGTGGTGGACGCGGTGCAGGCGATGGGGCTGGAGGAGGTCACGCTGGGTGCCCTTCAGGCCGACGCCGTGGTGCTCTCCGGGCACAAGATCTACGGCCCCAAGGGCATCGGTGCGCTGGTCCTGGCGCCCGGCATCCGGCCCGCGCCGCTGCTCCATGGCGGGCAGCAGGAGGGCGGGCTGCGACCGGGGACGCACGACACCGCGGCCATCGTGGGGATGGGGGAGGCCGTCGCGCGGGCGGAGCGGGAGCGGTCGGCGCGTCGCCGGGCGACCGCCGCGGCCCGCGACGCGTTCGAGCGCGTCGCGACCTCCCTCGAAGGCGTCGAGGTCAACGGCGCGGAGGCCGCGCGCAGCGTGAAGCACAGCAACGTGCGGATCCACGGCGTCGACGGCGAGGCGCTGTTGATGGCACTGGACGGCCTCGGGGTGTCGCTGAGCGCGGGCTCCGCCTGCGCCGCGGGCAGCCTGGAGCCGAGCCCGGTGCTGCTGGCGATGGGGTTGGATGCGGCCGCGGCGAAGGCCAGCGTGCGTGCCAGTTTCGGCCACCTGGTGAGCGAGGCGGAGGCGGAGGAGGCCGGGGGGCGCCTGCTCGAGGCCGTGCGACGTTGCCGCCGCGTGGCCGTGTGAGGGCCCGGGGGAGCTAGTTCAGGCCGTCCTGCGCCGGGCGGCGCGGGCCATCACGCGCTCGGGCTCGTCGAGGTCGGTGGCCCCGAGCTCGAGCCCCACGACGTCGCTGCCCGGCACCTCGTACATCAGGACCTCGAGGCTGCGCTCCAGCACGGAGCGCAAGGCGCGCGCACCGGTGCCGCGCGATTGCGCGCGGCGCGCGACCTCGAAGAGCGCCTCGCGCGAGAACTGCAGGTCGACGCCCTCGAGCGCGAACAGCTCCTGGTACTGGCGCACCAGCGCGTTCTTGGGCTTGGTGAGCACGTCCACCAGCGCATCCGTGCTGAGGTCGCCGAGCCGCACCGTCACCGCCAGGCGGCCGATCAGCTCGGGGATGAGGCCGAAGGCCATGAGGTCCTCGGGCAGCACCTCGGCGCGCTCGACCGGATCCACGCCGCCCACCGCCTCGTCCGGACGCTGGAAGCCGACACGCGACACGCTGACGCGCCGCCGGATGATGTCCGAGAGTCCCTCGAAGGCTCCGCCGGCGATGAACAGGATGTTGCCGGTGTCGACCGGGATGAGCTCCTGATGCGGGTGCTTGCGGCCCCCCTGGGGCGGCACGTGCGTGATCGTGCCCTCGATGATCTTGAGCAGCGCCTGCTGTACGCCCTCGCCCGAGACGTCACGGGTGATGGAGACGCCCTCGGACTTGCGTGCGATCTTGTCCATCTCGTCGATGTAGATGATCCCCCGCTCCGCGGAGGCAACGTCGTAGTCGGCCACCTGGAGCAGCCGCAGGACGATGTTCTCGACGTCGTCCCCGACGTAGCCGGCCTCCGTGAGCGTGGTGGCGTCGGCGATGGCGAAGGGCACCTGGAGGATGCGCGCCAGGGTCTGAGCAAGCAATGTCTTGCCGGTGCCGCTGTTGCCGATGAGCAGCACGTTGGCCTTCTGGATCTCGGCCTCGGGGTGCTGCAGGCGCCGGTAGTGGTTGTACACCGCCACCGCCAGGGTGCGCTTGGCGTCGTGCTGCTCGATGACGTACTCGTCGAGATGGTGCTTGAGCTCCCGCGGCGTCGGCAACCTCTGGAGCGCCGTGAAGCGGGGCTTGCTCTCGGCAAGGACATCGGCCACGCGCTCTGCGCAATCGTTGCAGATGTGTGCCGCGCCGTTGGCCGACGACACCAGTTCGCGCACCTCGGCCTGGGTGCGGCCGCAGAAGCTGCAGCGTGCCTGCGCCATTCAGTCCTCGTCGCCCCCGCCGAAGCGGGACATGTTGCGGGGCTCGACCACGCGGTCGATCAGCTGATAGTCCATCGCCTGGACGGGCGACATGAAGTTGTCCCGCTCCATGTCGCGGCGTAACTGCTCGCGGCTGTGGCCGGTGTGGCGCTGGTAGATCGACTCCAGCATGTCCCGCACCTCCATGTACTCGCGCGCCTGGACCTCGAGGTCGGGCAGGCTGGAGCGTGGGAAGCCTGCGGAGCCGGAGTGGATCATGATGCGGCTGTGGGGCAGCGCCACCCGGTGCCCCGGCTCGCCCGCCATCAGGATGACCGATCCCATGGACATCGCGATGCCGACGCAGTTGGTGTGCACCGGGGCGGAGATGTACTGCATCACGTCGTAGATCGCCAGGCCGGCGTAGACCTCACCGCCCGGGCTGTTGATGAACAGGTTGATGGGTTGCTCCGAGCTCTGCGAGTCGAGCAGCAGGAGCTGGGCCGTGACGACGTTGGCGGCCTCGGAATCGATGGCCGACCCGAGGAAGATGATGCGTTCCTTCAGCAGCCGGCTGTAGACGTCGTAGGTGCGCTCGCCCCGCCCGGTCTGTTCGATCACGTAGGGAATCAGCGGCATGGTGCCACCACCTTAGCACCCGTCCCGGGCGCCCGAAGTGCCGGTGACGGCCGGCCCTTCCCCCCCGCCCGGGGGGCCGTCGGCGCGCCGGGCGGGGGGCGCCCGGCGCCGCTCCGGCGTGCGCCCGAGCCCGCGGTCAGTCCGCGTCGGGTTCGCCGGACGGCTCCGCCTCCTCGCCCGCCGGCGGCACCGCCTCCGCGGCCGCATCCGCCGGCGGAGTCGACGCGCCCCGGTCGGGCGCCGCGGCCGGCTGCCCCGCGCCGCCGGTGCGCTCCTCGACCGCCTCGCGCAGCGCCTTGTCGCGCGCCAGCAGGAAACGGTAGTTGCGTACCCAGGCGTCGCCCATGTCGCGCTTGAAGCGGCTCGCGTCCTGCCGCCGGCGCGCCGCCAGGTGTCGGATGGCCGCGTCGAACTCCTCGTCGCTCACGTCCGTGCCGCGTACCTCCAGCAGGCGCTCGAGCACGATGTCGCGCTCCACGGCGCGACGGGCGCTGGAGTCGAGCTCGCTCTCGAACTCCTGCCGGGTGCCGCGCTCGTCGAGCAGCTCGAGGTAGCGATCCAGCGTCATCTGCTGGCGCCGGAGGTCCTGCTGCAGGTCCTCCAGCAGGCTCTGGCGGCGTCGCTGGAGCAGGCTTTGCGGCACCTCGAAGGTGGCCCCGAGCACCAGCTTCTCGACGAACTCGTCGCGCTGGCTCTCGAACGCCTCACGGCGCAGCTCGTCCTCGAGCGAGGAGCGCACGCGCTGCTCGACGTCCGCCCAGGTCTCCACGCCGAGCGTACGAGCGAAGTCGTCGTCCGGGTCGGGCTTCTCCTTGCCCTTGACGTCCCGGATGCGGACCCTGAGGGTCCGCACCGCCGGCGCGCCGCCCTCGTCCTGCTCAGCGTCATCGGTGAGGGTGAGCGTCACGAGCTCGCCCATCGCCTTGCCGAAGAGTTGCTCGCGCACCTCCTCGGACGCCGTCTCCATGTCCACCGGGGTGGTCGACACCTCCGGCGCGCCCGCAGCGGCCGCCCCGACCGGCTCGGCGCCCGCGGCCTCCGGCCCATCCGGTCCTGTCTGATCCGCCTCCGGGTCTTCGGGCCCTGTCGCCTCCGGCCCTGCCTCTTCCGGTTCCGTGGCTTCCGGTTCCGTAGCTGTGGGTTCCGTGGCTGTGGGTTCCGTAGCTGCCGGCGCACCACCCTCGGGGCTGGCTTCCGCGGAGGCGTCCTCGAGCAGCACGTAGTCGGTGGCCTCGACCGGACGCTCCACCGGCACCAGGGTGGCGTTCTCCCGCCGGAGCTGTTCGACGGCGTCCCGCACCATCTCGTCGCTCAGGGTCCTGCCCTCGGCGTCGATGACGATGTCGTCCAGGTCGGGCAGCACGACGTCGGGGTAGAGCTCGGCGTGCACCTCGAAGGTGAAATCCTCCCCCTCGGTGGGGGACTCGGCGTGGAAGTGCGCGTGGATGGGGCTGAGCTCGAGTTGCTTGACCGCCTGCGGGTAGTTGGCGTCGACGAGCGCCTCCTGGACCTCCCCCTGCAGCGCCTCGCGCCCGACACGGCGCGCCAGCACGCCGCGCGGCGCCCTGCCCGGACGGAAGCCCGGCACCCGCACCTGGCGCGAGAGCGTGCCGAGCACCTGGTCGAAGGTCGCGTCCACCTCGGCCGCCGGCACCGTGACCTTGAAGGTTGCGTTGACGGCCTGCTTCTCGATGAGCTGTGCTTCCATGGCTCTCCTTGCCTCGCCGCGGACCTCCGGGCCCTGCGGCCGCCCACGACGGGGCGCACGACGGCGCGCGCTGCTGGCGCGAACCGAAAAAAAGCGGCAAGCTCGGGAGCCTGCCGACCTGGTGCGAGGAGCGGGACTTGAACCCGCACGGCTAGGCCACCAGATCCTAAATCTGGCGCGTCTACCAATTCCGCCATCCTCGCATGAGGCGGGACCCCGACGGGACCCTGCGTCCTGCGTCGCACCCCTGCGCTGCGCTCCCCGTCATGCCGCAAGGAGGGGCCGCCGTGCGGCCCCTCTCGGGCATCGGGGGACTGCCCCGCTAGGGTGGGGTGGATGATGGGATTTGAACCCACGACCCCCGGAACCACAATCCGGTGCTCTAACCTACTGAGCTACATCCACCACGCTCGCGCCAAACAGTGTATCAGAACCGGTGGGGGCCGTGGGAAGCCCCCCGCGGATGCCGCGCCGGGCCCCGCTGCGGTGCGTCAGGAATCAAGGGCGCGAGCGCTCCACCCCCCCGCCCGCGATGCCGCCGCCTCGACGGCGTTCGAAGGCGAGGTCCGCCGTCCGCGGCCGACCTCGGGCGCCTCGCGCTCAGGGGGCGTCCGCGCCGGCCCGATACGCGGGCAGCCGGATCTCGAAGCAGGTGCGCCCTGGCGCCGACTCGACGCGCGCCTCGGCCTCGTGGGCGTGGGCGATGCGGCGCACGATGTCGAGCCCGAGACCGGTCCCTTCGCCCACGTCCTTGGTGGTGAAGAAGGGCTCGAAGACGCGCCCGAGCAACGCGGGCGGGATGCCGGCACCGTTGTCGATCACCTGCACGACCGCCGCGTCGTCGCTGCCGGAGGTCCTGATGACGATCTCCCCGGCCGCGGGGACGGCGTCGATGGCGTTGTCGATGAGGTTCGTCCACACCTGGTTGAGCTCGCCCGGATTGGCGTTCACCCGCGGCAGCGCCGGATCGAACTCCGTTTGCACGACGATGTTCTTGCTGCGCAGCTTGTGCGCCAGCATGGCAAGCGTGGACTGGATCCCCTCATGGACGTCGGTCTCGCGCTTGCTCGGGCCACGATCCATGTTCGAGTAGGACTTGACGGCGGCGATGAGCTCCACGATCCGTCGCGACGCCTCGGCGATGTCCTCGACCAGCCGGCGCGAGGCGAGGTCCGCTTCCAGCCACCGCAGGGCGGGCCGGAGCACGCCCGCGGGCAGGCCGAGGGTGGCCGCCTCCAGGTCCGGGACTGAGATCCCGGCGGAGACGAAGGTCTCGGCGGCCAGCCACGGCTCCGGCAGCTCGTGTTCCTCGAGCCAGGCGGTGACCCGCTCCTCCGCGTCGCTGCGCTCGAGCGCGCCGGGAACCGGGGGCGCCGCGCCCGCGGTGGACTCGTCGAGGCCTCGCAGCGGCCCGAGCTGGGCCGGCGTCGCGTCGCGCTCGAGGCCCGTCCTCGCCATGGCGCTGAGGCCGTGGAGGCGTTGCGCCAGCTCGTCCACCCGGCGCTGGATGGCCGCCGCGGGGTTGTTGAGCTCGTGCGCGAGACCGGCCGACAGCTTGCCGAGGCTGATGAGCCTCTCGCGTTGTTCGTCGTGGCGGGTGAACTCGCGGGAGCGATCGACCATCGCCGCCGCGAGTCGCGGCTGCAGCACGGGGATGCGCCGGAGCATCTCGGGGAACAGATCCGCCGGGAAGCACGCGGCCCGCGTGCGGATGGTCGCCCGGGCCGTCACGGGGCTGTGCGTGAGCCGCGAGAACGGCAGCATGCCGGTGACCATCCCCGCGGTCCGCACGATCACCCGGCCGTCCGGCGTCCCCTTCTCGCGCCGCATGCGGACCTCGCCGTCGAGCAGGGCGATCAGGACGTCGGCGGGATCGCCCTCGTGGAGCAGCACCTCGCCGGGCTCCAGCGCCACGATCCGTGCTCGTTCGGCGAGCCAACGGAGGTCTTCGTCCTCCAGGTCGGCGAACACGCCGACGCCCCGGAGTTCCTCTGCCGGGTTCACGGCGCCGCCAGGTAGCGATGGATCAGGGAGTCGGCGACGGGGCCGTCGCCGACTCCCGAGGACACCGGCGTCATCGACCTGCTGCGGACGTCTCCTGCGGCGAAGATGCCGGGCACGCTGGTCTCGAGCACGTAGGGATCGCGGTCGAGCGGCCAGGTGGGCACGGCTCCCGCCTCGTCCTGGAGTACCAGGTGCTCGAGGTGTTCGTCGCCGCGGGCCTCGTCGCCGTGGGCCTCGTCGCCGTGGGCCTCGGGGCTCACGGCGCGGGCCCCGACGGCGCGGGCCGATGCCCGCATCGAGATGGTGGGCGCGCCCCCGATCTGGTCCATGAGGTGCCGCGACACCGACGCCCGGAGGCTCGCGCGGCGGATGACGATCGTGACCTGACCTGCGAATCGCGAGAAGCACAGGGCGGCCTGTCCGGCCGAGTTGCCGCCCCCCACGATGTGGGCGTCCTGTCCCTCGGTGCTGCCGGCCCCGGTCGCGGCCGCGCCGCAGTACACGCCCGAGCCCGTGAGCACGAGCGCCCCCGGCACCTCCGGGCGACGGTAGGAGATGCCGGCGGCAATGTGCAGCACCTGCGCATCGTCATCGACTGCCACCAAGGTCGGCCTCGCCATGTCGCGCCTCCCCACTCCCGAACTATTGGAATTGGCTGTCATCGTACAACCTGGCCGGCGCCACGGTGCCTGATCGGGTCCGGTGACTACGCGGGCCCCAGACGTTCGCGCCGGCGGGTTGGCCCCAGCCGTCGAGAGGCGCGAGCAACCAACCTCCGCGCGGCGGCGCGCGCCAGGCCGAGAGCCACAAGGACCGTTCTGCAAGACGATGGTGCACCAGGAAGGACTCGAACCCTCGACCTACCGCATGAGGCTTCTGCGGCACACGGTGAGGTTCTCTGGCTATGGTGAGCGTGTCCTGGACGGCAAGTTCCCGGAGCAGCTCGTAGGATCGGATTGGCGGAGTACGGGCGAATTGGCGGAGTAGGCGCTCTAGGGGGCCCGATCGCCGTCGGTATCGCTACGCTGAGTGTGCCGCTGGATAGCGGCCCGAGGTCGGCAGGCGCGTTCCTGAGCCAGCTCGCGAAGCGCGCGGTCAGCTCCGGTGTCGCGAGTGCCTGCGAACGCGTTCCCGGCGCTCGGGCCAAGGTGCACCGGCCTTGCCGTCCTCAGGCAGCAGCCTCACCAGAGCATCGAGGTCGTCTGCCACGCCGGTCATCGCGGACGGGTCCACCGGGGAGGCCACGTGCATGACGACCTCCATGGATCGTTCGCGCGGGCGGTCGAGCCGGCGGGAGATCGCGGTTCGCAGCATCGCGGCGTCCACCTCGAAGCGATCGTCAGTGGCGGCGAGGCGTGCGGAGCTCTCCGCCCGCAGTTGCTGCACCAGCTGGCCCCAGACCTGGTTTCGGACCTCGGCGGCGGCGGTGACCATCTGCTGGGGGGGCCCACTGGCGAGGCGCCGCTCGCCTTCCTGCTCCCAGCTGGCGAGCTGGCTGTGCAACGCGGACACGAAGGCGTGCGTCTTGGCCCGCAGCTGCGTGTTGGTGAGGCGCCTGAGTGACGCTTGGCCGGTGGAGGTACGCCGAGCAACTCGGCAAAGCGCCTGCCCTCCGCTTCGGACCGCTGCACCTGATCCTCCGCATCTCTGAGGCGTTTCTGGAGCACGCGTCGGCGGTACGCTCCGGGCAGTCGTCCCACCCCGGACCCTGCGACGGCGCAGAGGATGGCGATCCCCACCAAGACGCCCGGATACTGGGTGAACGGTTGCTCGAAAGGCGTCCAGATGAATGTGGGGATGTTGTCTGCGATCGACCGGTCCTCCTCATGCTCGATGCCCGGTACCGGGGCCCCCCAGGAATGACCGTATGCGTTGATCGGGGGGCCGCACGGTGTAAACGGCCCAACTCGAAGCTGCGTGCCACAAGGTCGAGGGCCGTCTACCCTGAGGAGGAAGGCATGGGCGACGCCGATGCACCGAACCGCGCCGGCCACGGTAGCTCCACGATGGCCGACGAGCCCGATGGCGTGGGGCGCACCGGCGAGCGCGTGGTCGACATCCGTGGGTTGCGCGTCGCTCTCGAGGCAGCACGGTGGCCCATCGCCGTGCCGGGGATGACGTCATAGGCGGCGACCGGTTCGCCTCACCCATCCACCGCCGCCTGGCGCTCGTGACGGTGGTCGGGCCGGGAACCGCGACACGAAACAGCGACCCGGTGCCGAGCGTAGACTGCACCAAGCTCACCCAGGAGGCACCATGGCCGACGACGACCGCCCCACCATCCGCCCTACTCGCGACGGTCCGTACGAGGTGCGCGGGCTCGACTCGCTGCGCAACCAGCGCGGTCCCATCGAGGGCAAGGCGTCGATGAGGCTGTGCCGCTGCGGCGGATCGGCCAACAAACCCTTCTGCGACTCGACCCACCGACGCAACGGGTTCTCCTCGGCCAAGAGCGACGAACGCGTCCCCGACAGGCGCAGGGACTACCAAGGGAGCGAGGTCACGATCCACGACAACCGAGGCATCTGCGCGCACGCCGCGTACTGCACCGACGGGCTCCCTGCCGTGTTCACGTCGGGCGCGAAGCCGTGGATCGATCCGAACGGCGCGGAGCGCGAGGCCATCGTCGCGACGATCCGCAGGTGCCCGTCCGGCGCCTTGAGCTACTCGATCGACGGCGTCGAACACCGCGACAGGGAAGGGGAGCCCGCTATCTTCGTGTCACCCGACGGTCCCTACATGGTCACGGGCGGGCCCGCCTTGGCGGACACCGAACTGGGGGAGGGCGCATCCACCGAGCACTACGCCCTGTGCCGCTGCGGAGGCTCGAAGAACAAGCCATTCTGCGACGGTACGCACTGGCACATCGGCTTCAACGCCGAGTAGCCCGGTGCGCCGGAGCCCAAGCGGATCGGAACGCCTGGGGGCCCATTGTGCCCCAGCTGGGGGCGCGGAACGCGCGGGTCGATCGGATGTTGGTGGGCGATGATGGATCCGAACCGCCGACCTACTGCTCGTTTGCTTCGGCAGTATGCGGTGAGGGCGGCTGAGTACCTTGAAGTTGTCCAGGACGAGGTAACTGGGATCTCGTTGGCGGTTGGGATTGGCGGAGTACGGGCGCTTCGGTGGCGTAGGCGCCCGAGGGGCGCCCGAAGCACTTGTCCGCGCCATCCGGTGGCCCGCAAGTGTTACCTCCCGAACGAGCATGGTGCACCAGGAAGGACTCGAACCCTCGACCTACCGCTTAGAAGGCGGCTGCTCTATCCACTGAGCTACTGGTGCGTGCGTCGCCGCGTGAGTTCCGGGTCCCGGCGGGGCCCGGAACACGGACGGTTGGAGCGGGAGACGGGATTCGAACCCGCGACATACAGCTTGGAAGGCTGTCGCTCTACCAACTGAGCTACTCCCGCCTGCGGCCGGTGGTCGGGGCGGCTGGATTCGAACCAGCGACCCCCTGCTCCCAAAGCAGGTGCGCTACCAGACTGCGCTACGCCCCGAAACGCGCCGCCCAGGACCGAACCGGGTCCCCGACGGCACCAAAGTATACAGAACGCCCCTGGGGCGGGCAAGTGCGTGCGTCGAGCGCCCTGGTCGCCCGCCGGGCCCGGGGGCCCGGGGGCCGCGCGCCGCGGCCTCAGGCCAGCTCGCGAAGCGCCAGCGCGCTCCAGGCGCGCACCTCGTCGGTGAGTGGTAGCGCCGCCAGCGCCTCGGCGCCGTACCAGCCGAGGCCGTTCTCGGCGCCGTGGAGCGCGCCGTCGTACGGCTCGAGCGGCCGCCCCAGGTAGATCAGGTCGATGTGCTCGTGGCCGGGGCCGATGGTCTCGAGTTGCACGCCGCGGGGGCGCAACAGCTGGCGCGGAGGCTCGAGCTCCAGTGCCCGCTCGCCGACCAGCGCGACGCGCACGCCGGACTCCTCCAGCACCTCGCGCACGGCCGCGTCGTCGGGCAGCTCGCCGGGCTCGACGTGCCCGCCGCAGGGCAGCCACAAGCCCAAGCTGCGATGGCGGTGCAGCAGCAGGCGGCCGCGCCACACCACGAATACGGTGGCGGCGAAGTCGCGGCTGACCGCGCCCACCCCGGCCCCGTCGCTCAAGACGCCATCGTCAGCGGGATGGCGCTGGGGCGCGCGCCCACGACGTCGCCGTAGAGGGTGTGCGGCGTGGCGTGGGTGACGCGCACGCGCTCCAGCCCCATGCGCGTCACCTGCTCCTTGGGGACGAGCACCGTGTGGTTCTGGTCCGAATGACCCACGGCGTAGACGCCCTCGCGCCCTGACTCCTTGACCAGCACCCGGACCTCGCGACCGACGAAGCCGCCGTTGGAACGGTGGGACCACGTCTTCTGCCGCTCGATGAGGCGCTGCAGGCGCTCGACCTTGAGCTCCCGTGGGAGGTCGTCGAAGTGCTCGAACGACGGCGTACCGGGGCGGGCGCTGTAGAGGAACATGTAGGCGTGGTCGAAGCGGGCCTCGTCGTAGAGGCTGAGCGTCTGCTCGAAGTCCTCCTCGGTCTCGCCCGGGAAGCCCACGATCAGGTCGGTGCTGATGACGACGCCCGGCACCTTGGCGCGGATCTCGCGGATGATGCCGAGGTAGCGCTCGCGCCGGTACTCCCGCGCCATGCGCCTGAGCACGTGGTCGCTACCCGACTGCGCGGGCAGGTGGATGTAGTTGCAGATGGCGGGCTCCTCGGCGATGGCGTCGATGACGTCGGAGCTGAAGTTCATGGGGTGGCTGGTGGTGAACTTCACGCGTGGGATCCCGACCCGCGCAACCTGCCGCAGCAGCTCCGCGAAGGAGGGCAGGCCGTCGTCGCCGAGGCCGTAGGAGTTGACGTTCTGGCCCAGCAGCACGACCTCCTGGACGCCGGCGTCGCGCATCGCCTCCGCCTCGCGCACCACCAGCGCCGGGGGGCGTGATACCTCCGGGCCCCGGGTGGTCGGCACGATGCAGTAGGTGCAGTGGTGGTTGCACCCGCGCATGATGGTGAGGTAGCCCGTCAGCGCGTCGGGCGCCGGCGGTAGCATGGTGGCGAGGTCGTCGCGAAACCGCAGGCTGCGAACGCGCTCCTGCCCCGCCTCGAGTGCCTCCAGCGAGGGCAGGATGTCGGCGATGGCTCCCGGCCCGATCAACAGGTCCACGGCGAATTTCTCGGCGATCGCCTGCCCCTCCTCGAGCTGCGCCAGGCACCCCATCAGGCCGACCGTCAAGCGCCGCCCGGCGGCCTTCTCCTTGCGCAGCTCGCCGAGCAGCGACACCACCTTCTCCACCGGCTTGCCGCGCACCGCGCAGGTGTTGAGCAGCAACAGCTCGGCGTCGCCTGGGTGGTCCACCAGCTGATGTCCGCCGGCGACCAGCTCGGACTGAATGGTGTGGGTGTCGTACTCGTTCATCTGACACCCGTAGGTGACGACGTGGGCGCGCAAGGGCTCGTCCCTCCTCGGGCGCCGCCGCGGGGCGGCGCGGGCGTCATTGTAGCAGGGCGCGCCCGCCTCGCGGGCGGCGCCTCAGCGGAACAGCAGTGCCGCGAAGAGCACCACGAACAGGCTCCCTGCCGCCACCAGGAAGCCGTAGAGGAAGATCCGCGGGGCGCGGCGCTGCACGGCGGGGAACAGCGACGCCAGCACCATGATGATGCCCGCCAGGAAGAGGTACGAGGCCACGCGGATGGAGAGGAGCAGGGCGGGGTTCACGGCGAGGGCAGGATACCTCGGTGCGGGGTGCGCGGATCGCCGACCGCTCGACGGGTGCGCGCGTGCGCTGCGCGGCTCGCCGGTCGGCCGTCTGCGCGGCCCGCCGCCCGGTATTCAGGGGGCGTCGCCCTGCGGCGCCGGACCCGCCCACAGTCGCGGCGCGGCGGCCGCCGCATCGAGGTGGAAGCGGTGCACGATGCGCACGCTACCGTCCGCCCGGCTCTCGCCCACCTCCACGGTGGCGACCCCCAGCACCGCGGGCACGAACAGCTCGAAGCGGCCGGGTCCGACGCGCGCCGCGGGGCGATCGACGCCCTCGAGGAACAGCACCAGTGTGGTGTCGGTCGGCGGACGGTAGCGCAGCGACAGCTGGGCGCCGGCCTGCGCCGTGGGCGTCACGCGCACCGACGTGATCCGCAGGCGCGTGCGCGGGGCACTCGGATCGCTACGCCAGCGCGAGAGCGCGGGGTCGATCCAGCCCGCATCGTCGACGACGAAACGACCGCTCCCCAGCTCGACGCCGACGAGGAGCTGGACCGGATGTTCGGCCTCCGTCGTCAACTCGAGCGTGGAGGCCCCCGCCGGCAGCGCGCGCGGCGTGGCGCCCCCGCCACCGAGCGCGACGGCGGCCCGCAGCGGACGGTCCGCCTGGAGTGAGACCCGGACCTCCGTGACGTGGCGACGCGCCGGGGCCAGTCGGGCGTCTTCGAGCGACAGCGGATCGCCGCCGAAGTCCTGGACGATCATCAGGCGGCCGCCGGCATCGCGCGCCACCCCGAACCCGACCCGGTCGTAGTCGGCCGAGAGCAGGTTGCGGCGGTGCCCCGGGGACGCCAGCCAGCCTTCCAGCGCCTGCCGTGCGGCCTCCGCGGCGGGGCCGGGCCGCCCCAACATCGCGAGGTTCTCGGCGGTGGTCGCGAGCGGCGAACCGGCGAGCGCCAGGCGGTCCGCGAGGTCGGCGTGGGCCGGCATCGGGGAGGCGTGCGAGAAGTACCCCAGCCGGGCCATCTCCTCGGCGTGGGCGCGGGCCGCCCGCGCCAGGCCCTCGTCCTGCGCGAGCGGGGGCGCACCGTGCTCGGCGCGCGCGGCGTTGCTGGCGGCGAGCAGCGCCCCCTCGAGCGCCGGGTCGGGCGGGGGAGGGCTCTCGCGCGCGAGGAGCGGGAGCGCGGTGGCGCGAGCCGCCGACGCCGGCGCCAGCATGGCCACCAGCAACAGCGCCAGCAACGGTGCCAGCAACGGCGCTAGCAACGGCGCCAGGGCGGCCGGGGAGCGGCGGGGTGCGCGCATCGCGGCAGTCTACGGCGCCCCGGCGCAGCCGCGGTGCGAGGTGCCTAACAGGCGCCTGGGCGGGCTACAGTGGGGCATGGAAGATGCCGCCGGGCAGGGGTTCAGGGCTCGCGTGCTGTCCGTCGTCAGGGCGGTGCCCGCCGGTCGCGTGGTGAGCTACGGCCAGGTGGCGCTGTGGGCGGGCGCGCCGGGAGCGGCGCGTGCCGTCGGAGGCATCCTGCGGCGCCTCGGTGACGGCGAGGCGGAGGTGCCGTGGCAGCGGGTGGTCAACGCCCGGGGCGGCATCTCCACCTACAAGGTCGGCAGCGGGGAGCTGCAGGTGGCTCTGCTGCGGTCCGAGGGCGTGCCGGTACGGGGCGGGGCGGTGGACCTGCGGCGCTACGGTTGGGATCCGGGCGAGCCCGGCGCCGGCCGCGCCGGGGCGTGAGCGTGATCCTCGAGAGACCGGGCGGGCGGCGGTCCCCGCCGTGCGGTGTGTCACCCGACGAACAGGTCCTCCCCGAGGTGGAAGGCGATCACGCGGCGCTTGATCGTGCGCCGCATCCACCCCACGCGTACCGTGGCCTCGACGTAGTACCCGCCGTGCTCGCGCAGGTTGCGCGCCGCCAGGCCCAGGCCGGGCACCACGAACGCCAGCGCACCGTAGAGCGAGGCCATCACCTCCGCCACGATGTCGGTGTGACGCGAGGCGGGGAAGGGCCCGACGAAGAGCGCCTGCGCCTCGTGGAGGCGCCGTCCCGAGAGGGGCTCGCCGGCGAGCGCGAGCTGGCGCTCCAGCGTGCGGCTGCGCGTCTGAACGCTGCCGTTGGCGCCGCGCGCGTAGAAGTTGTCGCGCAGCGCGAAGCGCACATGCGCGGAGGCGACCCGGTCGTAGGGCACCAGGCGCAGCGTGGCGCGGAAGGGCTGCCCGCTGCGGACGGTCTGCGGCAGCTCGAGCTCCACCTCGTTGAAGTGCCTGTCCCACCAGGCCGTGGTGGAGGCCGTGAAGGCCGCCGCCAGCGAGGACGCCAGGCCGAAGAGGACGAAGGGCGTCCCCAGGCCGAGCGACGCGCGCCAGCCGGGGGCCAGGACCAGGGCCAGGCCCACCACGCTCACCATGCCCCAGAGCAAGCCGGCGTAGAGGCTGGGGAGCTCGCTCCAGCGAGGGGCGTAGGGCAGGTCCAGCGGGGGGTCCTCGACGTACCGGCGCGCCACCCCGCAGGCGGCGCAGACCAGTCCGTCCGTGTTGTCGAAACCGCAGGCGCCGCACTGCCAGGCCGTGGTGCCCATGCCCGGAGGATAGCGGAGCGCGCGCGGAGGGCGCTGCGAAAGTTCGTATGATGCCAGGCATGGATTCCGATCCCCTGATCACGCTGACCCGCGACCTCATCCGCGCCCCCAGCCCGTCGGGGCGGGAGGGCCCCGCCGTGGAGGTGCTCCTCGGCGCCTTCAAGGTCCTGGGCTTCGACGAGGCCTACGCGGACGACGCGGGCAACGCCGTCGGCGTCCTGCGGCGCGGCGACGGGCCCACCGTGATGTTCAACGGGCACCTCGATACGGTGCCCCTGGGCGATGCGGCGCTGTGGTCGCACCCGCCGCTTTCGGGTGCGGTGGCCGACGGCCGGCTCTGGGGGCGCGGCACCAGCGACATGAAGAGCTCGCTGGCGTGCATGGCGATGGCCGCGGCGGACGCCGCGCGGGACGGCTTCTCCGGCACGTTGCTCGTTACCGGCGTGGTGCAGGAGGAGGTCGGGGGGCTCGGCGCGCGCTACCTGGGCGATCACCTCTCCGCCGACGTCATCGTGCTCGGAGAGCCGAGCAACGGCGACCTGATGCTGGGTCACCGCGGCCGCATCGAGGTCGACGTGCGCTTCCCCGGCAAGATCGCCCACGCGGCCAAGGCCGCGCTCGGCGAGAACGCGCTGTACCACGCCGCACGCTACCTCTCGCGGCTCGATGGCCTGGCGCTCCCCGGCGGCGGCCCGCTCGAGGGCTCGAGCGCGACCCCCACGCGCCTGATCAGCTTCCCGGAGGACGGCGCCAACGTCGTGCCGGGGGGCGCCCTGCTGACGGTGGACTACCGCACCATCCCGGGGGACGACGAGGCCGCGGTGCTCGCGCGGTTGGCGGGCCTGGCGGACGATCCGAGGGTGGAGGTGTCGATCCCCACCGAGCACGCCGAGAGCGAGAGCGGGGCGGTGGTGATGGACTTCCCGCGGACCGTCGATCCGTACCTGGCGCCGGGCGAGAACGCCTGGGTCCAGGCCGGGCGGCGCGCCGTCGGCGCAGCCCTCGAGGAGAAGGGGAGGGTGATGCGGGAGCGCACCTGGTGGTTCGCCACGGACGCGCCCCACCTGGTGCGGCGCGGCGGCGTCGTGGTCGGCTTCGGCCCCGGCGACGAGGAGCTGGCGCACACCACCCGCGAGAGCGTGCCCGTCGACAACCTGGCGCTGGCGCGGCACGTCTACCGGCGGCTTGCGACGGCCTACCTCGGGGGTCCGTCGTGACGAAGGGGGACACCGTCCTGCTCAACGGTGATCGCTGGACGGTGGTCGATCTCGCGCCGGCGGCCCCCCTGGCGGAGATGGTAGCGGCCATCCTCGAGGAGGAGGGCTTCGTGGTCACCGTTCGAGGCGTGGACTCGGTCAACGACGTGTTCTCCCACCTCGGCTCCACCAGCGCAGGGGCGACCTGCGTGCTGGTCCCTGAGGCGGACGCCGAGCGCGCCCTGGTGGTGATCGCGGACACCGTCACGGACTACGAGGGCGACGAGCTCGACAGCCTGCTCGCCGACATGGGCGCGGAGCACGCCCCCGCCGAGGCCGGCGACGGGGAGGACGAGGCCGGGACGTGACCCGACCGCCGGGTTCCGGCGCCGCCCCGGGCAGGCGGCGCGACGCGCTGGGCCGCCGCGCCGCGGGCATCAGCCTGATCGGCGCCGTGGCGATCCTCGGGCTGAAGTTCGGAGCCTATGCACTGACCGGCTCCGTCGGCTTCCTCTCCGACGCGGGCGAGTCGCTGGTGAACCTGGTGGCCGCCATCGTCCTGATGATCGCCCTGAGCGTGGCCGGCACCCCTCCCGACTACCGTCACCCCTACGGGCACACCAAGGCCGAGTACCTCTCGAGCGTGCTGGAGGCCGCGCTGATCATGGTGGCCGCCCTGGCGATCTCCGTGAGCGCGGTGCAGCGCCTGCTCCACCCACAGCCGCTGCAGCACGTCCTGTTCGGCTCGCTCGTGTCCGCGGTGGCAGCGCTTCTCAACACCGGGTTGGCCGTGTACCTCTTCCGCACCGCACGCTCCAACCGCTCGGCCGCGCTGGAGGCCAACGCGCGCCACCTGCTGACCGACGTATGGACCTCGGTGGGCGTGCTGCTGGCGGTGCTCCTGGTGCGGCTCACCGGCTACGGGCCGCTCGACCCCATCATCGCCCTGCTGGTGGCGGCCAACATCGTGTGGGTGGGGGTCCGCGTGATGCGTCGCTCGCTCTCCGGGCTGCTCGACGAGCGGCTCCCCGACCGCGAGGAGGCCGAGTTGATGCGCGTGCTGGAGCAGGAACCGGCCGTTCGGGGCTTCCACCGGCTGCGCACGCGGAGCTCCGGTCGTGCACGCTTCGCCGAGGTCGACATCTTCGTGGACCCGGCCATGCGCGTGCAGGAGGCCCACCGCCTGGTGGCGCGGCTCGAGGATCGCATGCGGGGCCGGCTGTCCGACCTCGTCACCACCGTCCACGTCGAGCCCGTGGAGGAGGGGAAGCGGGAGGGCCCACGCACCCCCAAGGAAGAGTTCCCGGACGGTGGGGCCTAGTCGCGGCGGCGCGCCCCCTGGGGGGCCGCGCGCCGCGCGCCGCGCCGCGCCGGCCTGGAGAGGCGCGCGCTGTCCTCGTCGAAGAACCGCAGCGGGGCGTCCGCCCAGGCCCCGGCGTAGCCCACCCCGATGCGGGCGTCGACGCCCACCCGGCGCGGCGCGTCGCCGGCGTGAAGCGTGAGCGGGGGCGAGAAGAGCTCGATCCCGTTGTGGCTGCGGCCGATGCCCAGCGCCCGCGTGAGGCGTCCCGGGCCGTCGGTGCGCCCGGGCAGCGGCTGCAGCGGTTCCACGGCCCGCACCAGCACGGCGTGCGGTTCGTCGTGTGCGGCGGCCACCACGTTGAACAGCTCGTGCATGCCGTAGACCAGGTAGACGTAGACCGTGCCGGGCGCGCCGTAGAGCGTCTCGGTGCGCCGCGTGCGCCCACGGGAGGCGTGGCAGGCCAGGTCCTCCTCGCCGAGGTAGGCCTCGGTCTCCACGATGCGGGCGCTCCGCACGCCGCGGGCGTCCGCCACGCGCAGCACCGTGCCGAGCAGCGCACGCGCCAGCTCGTCGGCCGGCCTGGCGTAGAACGAGCGCACGAGGGGCGGCCCGAGGGGCCCGCCCGGGTCGGTGAGCGCGGCGCTGCCGATGGTGGGCGTCACCCCAGCCAGGGTGCCAGCGCGATCGCCTCCACGAGGTCGCCGGCCTCGATGTCGATGCCGGCCGGGACCCGCACCAGGGCGTCCGCCTCGGTCATCGAGCGCAGCACCCCGGAGGACTGGCTGGCGACGCCGTGGACCTCGTCGCCGCCGCGGCCGCCGCGCAGCACGCCGCGGTGGAACGCCTCCTTGACGCCCGCGCCCCGGAACGCGGTGCCGGCCCGTACCCAACGCGCGTGCGCCAACAGGTCCCCGCCCGTGCGGCCGGTGCACGCATCGAGGTAGGCGCGCCCCAACAGCAGGAAGATCACCATGCTCGACACCGGGTTGCCCGGCAGGCCGAGCACGTGCACGCCGCCATAGCGCCCGAACAACACCGGCCCGCCGGGCTTGATGGCTACCTTCCAGAACAGCACCTCCCCGTGCTCGAAGAGCAGGTCACGGACCACGTCGTAGCGGCCCATCGAGACGCCGCCGCTGGTCAGCAGCAGGTCCACCGGTCCGGCCTCGTCGAGCGCGGCCCGCAGGCCGGCCACGTCGTCGGGGACGTGGGGTAGGGGCACGGGCTCGGCGCCGGCCGCGGTGGTCAGCGCGTGCAGCGCGGCGGCATTGGAGTCGTAGACCTGGCCGGCCCTCAGCGGCTCGCCGGGCGCGATCACCTCGTCGCCCGTGCTCAGCACGGCTACCCGCGGCCGGCGCGCCACCAGCACCGTGGGGTGCCCCATGGCCGCCGCCAGCGCCACGGCCGCGGCGTCCAGGCGCCGGCCGGCGCGCAGGTAGGTGGTGCCCGCGGTGAGGTCCTCGGCGCGGCGGCGCACGTCGGCGCTCCGCGCCGGCTGACGCAGCGCGACCCGGCCGTGTTCCTCCTCGGTGGCCTCCACCGGGACGATGGCGTCGGCTCCGTCCGGCACGGGCCCCCCCGTGTAGATGCGCACCGCTTCCCCCGCGGCCACGCTGCCCCGGAAGGCGCCGCCGGCAGGGGCCTCGCCGATCACGCGGAGGCGCCGCGGTTCGCGTTCCGTCGCCCCCCGGGTGTCCTCCTCCCGGCAGGCGTAGCCGTCGAGGCCCGAGTTGTCGGTGCTGGGGTGGTCGGCCAGGCTCGCCAGTTCCTCGGCCAGGACGCGCCCGAGCGCCTCCGCGAGGGGCACGCGCTCGCGCGTGGGCGCGGGCGCCGCGGCGCGGACGCGCTCCAGCGCCTCCGGCAGGGGCAGCGGCGGCGGACCGCCCGGGCCTCCGCCTTGCGATCGGGGTATAGAAGGCGGCATGCGCGCATGCTACCAGGGCGCACAGGGCGGCGTCCCAGCGGGGGCGGGGTACGACGCCGGTCGCTCCGGGCTACACGTCCCGCGCGCCGCGCCCGTCCCAGCCCGCGTAGGAGTAGAAGCGCCCGGGCGCCGTGCCGCTCAGGTACGCCACCAACGGGTCGCGCAAGGGGGGGATGGGGATGATGTCGCGCACCTCCTCGACGGGGAAGAAGCGCGCCTCCACGATGAAGCCGTCAGGATCGCGCGGGTTGAGCAGGCCGTCGTAGTGGGCGTGGAACGCGAAGGACACCGCCCGGTCGTTGCGCCGGCGGTCCTCGACGTGCACGGCGTACGCCAGGTGGGTCACGTCGGTGATGATGAGGCCCGTCTCCTCCTTGACCTCGCGCACGAGTGCGTCGAGCGTGGACTCGCCGCGCTCTACCATGCCTCCCGGAAGCGTGTAACGCACGTTGCCGTAGCCCTGCCAGTCGTTGCCGACGAGCAACACCCGACCCTGGGAGTCGAGCAGGATGGCTGCGGCAACGACGAACTCACGCCGGGCCACGGGTCCCGGCCGCGCTTGCGGCCGCCGGGGCGGCGTCCGCGCCTTCGGACGAGGCGAGGGAGCCCAGCCGCCGCTCCCGCTCGGCCTGCGCCAGCGCCTCGGTCAGGGATCCCAGGTCCCCCAACAACACGCCCTGCAGGTCTCGCGACGTGTACCCGATGCGGTGGTCGGTCACGCGCGACTGCGGGAAGTTGTAGGTGCGCACCTTCTCGCTGCGCTCGCCGCTGCCGATCTGGACCAGGCGCGCCTCGCGCGCTTCCGCCGTGGCCCGCTCGCGCTCGCGCTCCAACAGCCGCGCGCGCAACACCGCGAGCGCCTTGTCCTTGTTCTTGATCTGCGACTTGCCGTCCTGGCAGGTCACCACGATCTCGTCGGCCGAGCCGGGGTGGTAGGTGATGCGCACCGCCGAGTCGGTGGTGTTCACCGACTGGCCACCCGGGCCGCTGGAGCGGTAGACATCGACGCGGTAGTCCGCCGGGCTGAGCGACACGTCGACGTCCTCGGCCTCGGGGAGCACCGCCACCGTCACGGTGCTGGTGTGGATGCGCCCCTGTGACTCGGTCGCCGGAACGCGCTGCACGCGGTGCACCCCGGACTCGAACTTGAAGCTCCCGTAGGCCCCGCGCCCCACCACCTCGAACGACACGCGGCTGAGCCCCCCGACCTCCGTGGGGTGTGAGTCGAGCAGCTCGGTGCGAAGGCCGAGCGCCTCGGCGTAGCGCAGGTACATGTCCAGCACCTCGCGCGCGAAGAGGGAGGCCTCGTCGCCGCCTGCTGCGGCGCGAACCTCGACGATGACGTCCTTGGCATCGAAGGGGTCGCGTGGCACGAGGAGCTGCTCGAGCTCGCGTTCGAGCGCCTCCGCCTCGGGCTCGAGCGACGCCACCTCCTCGCGGGCGGTGTCGCCGAACTCGGCGTCACCCAGCAACTCCCGGGCCTGCTCGAGCTGGCGCTGCACCCCCGCGTACGCGTGGTAGGCATCGACGATCCCCTTGAGTTCGCTGTAGCGCTGCATGGCCTGGGGGTAGCGCACCGGGTCGGTGATCAACGCCGGCTCCGCCAGACTGCGTTCGAGCGCCTCGAACTCGTCCTTGAGGGTCCTGAGTTTCTCGATCATTGACGCCAGTGTACCGCGGGCATCCGACGGCTCCCGACGCCGCCGCGCCGGGCGCCGGGGCGGCGGCCGCCGCCCCGCCCGGCCCCGCGGGCACCGGCGGCAGGGTTCAGGGCACCAGCGCCAGGCGCCCCCCGCGCACGGTGGCGCTCACCAGGCTGGCCGGTTGCAGCGTGGCGACGGTGCCCTCGCGCAGATCGAAGCGCCCGCCGGCCCCACAGATCGGCCCGAGGCCCACCAGGGAGTCGCGCAGCGCCTGGCGGCGCTGGGCCGGCGCCGCATCGCCGAGGCGCAACGCGGCGACCTGCTCGAGCCCCTGACGTAGCAGGTCGAGCGCGTCGAAGACGGGTGCCGCCGAGGTCAGGTCGAGGACGCCGCCGTACACGGCGCGAAGCTGCGCGGCCCGCTCCTGGGCCTGCTCGCGGCACGCGCTGTTGGCGGGAAGCGCGTCCGCCACGGCGATCGGAGCTACGGGGAAGCGCACGCCCTCGAGTGCGCCGAGCGAAAGACCGCCACCGGCCGCCGCCAGCAGGGCCGGCCGGGCGTAGATCGGTCCCTCCCACCCCCGCCTGCGCAGGGCGTCCACTGCGGTCGGTAGGTCGCCCTTCAGGCCCCACACCACCACCGCGCCCGCGGCGCGGCTGGCGGTCCATAGCCCCTCGGCGCGGAGGTCCGTGGTGCCCGGGGGGTAGCGCGCCTCGCCGGCGTACCCCATGCCGGCGATGTCCAGCAGGCTCCGGAGGGCCGCGACCGCGTCGTCCCCGAAGCCGTTGTCGAGCGTCATGAGGGCCAGGCTGTGCAGGCCGCGCGCCTGGGCGTCGGCCACGACGGCCGCGAGGGCGTCCTGCTCGCGTGGGGCGAGCGAGAAGCTCCAGTACGGCGCGTCGCCACGGTCCGCGAGCGTGGTGGGGGAGAGCAACGGCACGCCGCTCTGCTCGGCCAACGCCGCGACCCGGGAGGACGCGGCCGGCACCGTGCAGCACACCAGCGCGTCGACGCCCTCGTCTTCGATCAGGCCGCGCGCCTCCTGCACCGCGCGGGACGGATCCCCTCCGTCGTCGCGCAGCACCAGCTCCATGGCCTCGCCGAAGATGCCCCCCTGCGCGCGCAGTCGCGACGCGAACGCCGTGGCGGCCAGCGCCTGGGCGGCCCCGGCGGGTCGCGCGGTGCCGGCCCGCGACACCACCACGCCCACCCGGTAGGGCCCGGCGGCCCGGGCGCCGAGCGCGGGCAGGACCACCAGGAGCAGGGCGAGGGTGCGGGTGACGCGACGCATGCCCGGTTCTACCAGAGGGCGCGGTGACGTCGGTGAGAGCACCACGGCGCCGCCGGCGGGACCGTCCGTATTTCTCCGACAGCCCCTGTCAGCGCTTTGCGGTGGGCCCGTGGCCATCGCGTCGGTAGCGTGAACGAGAAACGGACGACACCTGCCGGGGGCGTCCGCGGAGGATCCATGGCGACGCGTTCGGCCGTCCATCCCCACCACCGTCCACAACACAGGAGTGGTTCGTTCCGGCGCGGCCAGGTACGGCGCCCAGCGGCGCCACGCCGGGCGGAGGCCGCCCCCGCACCGCGGACCCCCCGGGGGCGTGCGGATCGAACCGGAAGGGTGCAGGCATGAGCACAACCGCAATGTGGCTCGACGCCACCGCGCTCCCACGGCTGTTCACCGCGCTCGAGGATCGCGGCTACCGGCTGATGGGCCCGCGCGTCGCCGGCGACACGCTGGAGCTCACGGAGCTCCGTGGAGCCCAGGACCTGCCGCAGGGTTGGGTCGACGAGTCGGGCCCCGGCCGCTACCGCGTCTCGCGCCGCTCCCCCGAGGACCCGGAGAGCGCGCGCGTGTTCGGGCACCGCGTCGGCGCCCACGCCTGGAAGGCCTTCCTCCACCCACCGCGGGTGCGTCTGCTGAGCGCGCGGCGCGACGATGAGGGGGGCCTCGAGCTGGAGGGCCCGGAGCCGCCCGACGCGCCGCTGGCCCTGATTGGCGTGCGCCCCTGCGACCTTGCGGCGATTGGCGTGCAGGACCGGGTCCTGATGGGCGGTACCCATGTCGATCCCGTCTACGCCGCCAGGCGTCGCTCGGCCTTCGTGGTGGCGGTGGAGTGCACGGAGGCGGCCCAGACCTGTTTCTGTGCCTCCATGGGCAGCGGCCCCGGGGCGGAGCAGGGCTTCGACCTGGCGCTCACGGAGCTGCTCGAAGGTGCGGGCCACGGCTTCGTGGCGCGCGCGGGGAGCGACCGCGGCGAGGAGCTGCTGACGGCCCTCGGCGGGGGCGAGGCGAGCGCCGAGCAGCTGCGTGGGGCCCGCGAGGCGGTGGCCGCGGCGGCGGACGCGATGGGGCGCTCGCTCGCCGTCGGGCCGGTGCGTCAGGCCCTCGACGAGGGGTTGGAGCTACCCCACTGGGAGCGCGTCGCACAGCGGTGCCTGAGCTGCGCGAACTGCACCCAGGTGTGCCCCACCTGCTTCTGCACCACCGTCGACGACGTGACCGACCTCGCCGGCGTCGAGGCGGAGCGGGTGCGGACCTGGGACTCGTGCTTCAACGTGTCGTTCAGCTACATCCACGGCGGCAGCGTGCGCACCTCCGCGGCGGCGCGCTACCGGCAGTGGTTGACCCACAAGCTGGGCACCTGGTGGGAGCAGTTCGGCGAGAGCGGCTGCGTCGGTTGCGGTCGCTGCATCGCCTGGTGCCCCGTGGGAATCGATATTACGCAGGAGGCGGGCGCGCTGGTGGAGGCGGTCGCCGCGGAGGCGGAGGCGCGGCGCGCTGCCGGCGAGCGCCGGCGACGCGCCGCGGGCGCCTCCGGGACCTCGGGAGGTGAGCGATGATCCGCGAACTCACGGACCTGCTATCCGAACACCCGATGTTTGCGGGGCTCGATCAGGACCAGATCGCCTTCATCGCCGGCTGCGGTTGGAACGTGGCGTACCGCGAGGGAAGGCACATGTTTCACCTCGACGAGCCGGCGGATCGGTTCTTCCTCATCCGCTCCGGTCGGGTGGGGCTGGAGGTGCGCGGACCGGCGGGACCCGCCATGACCCTGCAGACGGTCGATGCGGGGGAGGTGGTTGGCTGGTCCTGGCTCTTCCCCCCGTACCGCTGGCAGTTCGACGCCCGCGCCCTCGAGGACGTGCGTGCCACCGCCTTCGACGGCGAGTGCCTGCGCGGGAAGTGCGACGACGATGCCGAGCTCGGCTACGCCCTGATGAAACGCTTCGCCTCCGTGGTCACCGACCGCCTGCAAGCCACCCGGCTGCAGCTCCTGGATCTCTATGGCCAGACTCGCTGAACGCCCGCCCGGCGCCCACGCGCCCGATCCGATGCTGCCCGCGCCCTTCGCCATCACGCGCATGCGGGCGGAGACGCTCGACACCTTCACGCTGGAGCTCGAGCCGGCGGCCGGGGCGCCGACCTCCGCGCCGTTCCTTCCGGGCCAGTTCAACATGCTCTACGTCTTCGGTGTGGGCGAGGTCCCCATCTCCATCAGCGGCGACCCCTCGCATCCCGAGAAACTTGTGCACACCACCCGCTCGGTCGGCGCGGTGACCGCTGCCATGAAGGCGCTGGAACCCGGCCGGGCGCTCGGCGTCCGCGGGCCCTTCGGCTCCTCCTGGCCGGTCGAGGCGGCACAGGGGCGAGACCTGGTGCTGGTCGCCGGCGGCATCGGCCTCGCGCCCCTGCGACCGGCGCTGTACCACGTGCTGGCGCACCGCTCGCGCTACAACAAGGTCGTCGTGCTCTACGGCGCCCGGACCCCCGAGGAGATGCTCTATGGCGGCGAGCTGCGGAGCTGGCGCTCGCGCCTCGACCTCGAGGTGCGGGTGACGGTCGACCGCGCCACGGAGGACTGGCGCGGCAACGTGGGCTTCGTGACCACGCTCATCCGGCACGCGCCGTTCGAACCGGGCAACGCGGTCGCCTTCGTGTGCGGGCCCGAGCTGATGATGCGCTTCGCCGCGCAGGAGCTGGGGCAGCGCGGCCTGCCCGAGGACCGCATCCACGTCTCGCTGGAACGGAACATGAAGTGCGCGGTGGGCTTCTGCGGCCACTGCCAGTTCGGCCCGCACTTCGTGTGCCGTGACGGCCCCGTCTTTCCGTTCGCGTCCGTGCGCACGCCGCTCGGCATCGCGGAAGTGTGAGGCCCAGCATGAGCACCCGCAAACGCACGTCCGCGGCCGCGAAACGCCCGAAGCTGGCGGTGTGGAAGTTCTCCTCCTGCGACGGCTGCCAGCTCACGCTGCTCGACTGCGAGGACGAGCTGCTTCAGCTCGCCGAGGCCCTCGAGGTGGCGTACTTCCTGGAGGCCTCGAGCGCCGTGGTGGAGGGCCCCTACGACATCTCCCTGGTGGAGGGCTCCATCGCCACGCCCGACGATCTCGAGCGCATCCAGGAGGTGCGCCGCCAGTCCGGCCTGCTCGTCGCCATCGGTGCCTGCGCCACGGCCGGCGGGATCCAGGCGCTGCGCAACACTGCCGACGCCGCTGCCTTCGCCCGCATGGTGTACGCCGAGCCCGCCTACCTCTCCAGCCTGGCGACCTCCACGCCGATCAAGGAGCACGTCTTCGTCGACCTGGAGTTGCGCGGCTGCCCGATCCGCAAGGAGCAGCTGCTGGAGCTGGTGGGCGCGCTGTTGCACGGGCGCCGACCCAACCTCCCGAGCCACAGCGTGTGCCTCGAGTGCAAGCGTCGCGGCACGCCCTGCGTCATGGTGGCCCACGGCACACCCTGCCTCGGCCCGGTGACGCAGGCGGGCTGCGGGGCGCTGTGTCCGGCCTACGGGCGCGGTTGCTACGGCTGCTTCGGGCCCACCGAGACCCCCAACGTGCCGTCCCTGATGGGCTGGTGGGAGCAGCGCATGGGGGTGGAGGAGCGCGACGTGACGCGCGCGCTGCACACATTCAACGCCGGCGCGCCCGCCTTCGCACGGCGGAGCGCGGAGCCGGAGGGAGGGCTCGAGCATGAAGGCTGATGCCAAGGAGCTGAGGCGCCTCAGCGTGGGCGCGCTCGCGCGCGTCGAGGGTGAGGGCGCGATGCGCGTGCGCGTTCGCGGCGACACGGTCGAGGAGGTGGAGCTCAACATCTACGAGCCGCCACGCTTCTTCGAGGCCATGCTCCGGGGCCGCGCCTACACCGAGCCGCCCGACATCACCGCCCGCATCTGCGGCATCTGCCCCGTGGCGTACCAGATGAGCTCGGTCAATGCGCTGGAGGACGCCTGCGGGGTCGAGGTCGGCGGCGCGCTGCGGGACATGCGGCGGATGCTGTACTGCGGTGAGTGGATCCAGAGCCACGCGCTGCACATCTACCTGCTACACGCCCCGGACTTCCTCGGCTACGACAGCGCCCTGGCGCTCGCCAAGGACGCGCCGGACGCCGTGCAGCGCGGATTGCGCCTGAAGAAGGTGGGCAACGACCTGATGGCGGTGCTCGGTGGCCGCGCCGTGCACCCGATCAACGTGCGTGTCGGCGGCTTCTACGCACTCCCCGACCAGGCCGCCCTGCGGGCGCTGGAGGAACCGTTGGAGCTGGCCCGCGTCGCCGCCGAGCAGACGGTCCGCTGGGTGGCCGGCTTCGACTTCCCGGACCTCACGCAGCCGCACGAGTACGTGGCGCTGCGCCATCCGGACGAGTACCCCATGGCCGGGGGCCGGCTGGTCTCCGATCGCGGGCTCGACCTGGCACCGTCGGAGTTCGAGGAAGTGTTCGAGGAGCAGCACGTCGCGCACTCCACCGCGCTGCACGCCCGCGTGCGCGCGCGCGGCGCCTACGTGACGGGCCCCCTTGCGCGCTACAGCCTGAACTTCGACCGCCTGTCGCCGACGGCCCAGCAGGCCGCTCGGGAGGCGGGGCTGGGCGAGAGCTGCCGCAACCCCTTCCAGAGCATCGTGGTTCGCGCCGTCGAGACGCTCTACGCGGTCGAGGAGGCCCTGCGCCTTATCCGCGGCTACCGTCCGCCGGAGCGCGCCTACCTCGAGGTGGCGCCGCGTGCGGCGCGCGGGTACGGCTGGAGCGAGGCGCCGCGTGGCATGCTCTACCACCGCTACACCCTGGACGGCGACGGCACCATCCTCGACGCGAACATCGTGCCCCCCACCTCGCAGAACCAGAAGAGCATCGAGCTCGATCTGCGCGCCTTCGTGCAGGACCATCTCGATCTCGATGACGCGCGCCTGACCTGGCAGTGCGAACAGGCCATCCGCAACTACGATCCCTGCATCTCCTGCGCGACGCACTTCCTCGACCTCTCGGTGGAGCGCCACCCGTGAGCGACACGTCGCGCGCCGGCGGCACGCTGGTGGCCGGGCTGGGCAACGACCTGAGGCGCGACGACGGCGTGGGGCCGGCGGTGGCCCTGCGCGTGGCGCGGGCCGAACGCCCGGGGGTGCGCGTGCTGGTGCACGGTGGCGAACCGACCGATCTCATCGAGGTGTGGCGGGGGTGCGAGCGCGCGGTCGTCGTCGACGCCATGCACAGCGGAGCCCCGGCCGGCACCAGCCGTCGCTTCGACGCCGGTGCCGCGCCGCTTCCCGCGGAGCCGTTCGGCGTCTCGAGCCACCTGCTTCCGTTGGCGCAGGTGGTGGAGCTCGCGCGGGTGCTCGACGCGCTGCCCGGCCGGCTGCTCGTCTTCGGCGTGGAGGGAGCCGACTTCGCCTCCGGCGAGGGGCTCAGCCCCGCGGTGGCCGCCGCCGTGGAGCGCGTGGCCACCGAGGTCCTGGACGAGATCGGGGCGGCCCTGGCGCCGTGAGGACGGCGGCCGGGGGCGATTGCCGTGGCCCATGAGGAGACCCTGTCCGCGGCCGAGGCCGCTCACAGGGTGCGCTAGGAGGTAGGTGCGAAGGCGGGGTTCAGGCGCCGCCCGACTCCTGCTGCAGGGCGGCCAGACGGCCGCCCTCGCGGAGCTCGAGCAGCGTGACGAAGGCCTGCAGCAGGTCGGTGATGGTGATGATGCCGACGAGCGTGGTGCCGTCCACCACGGGTAGGCCCGAGATCTTGTGCTCGTTCATCAGCAACGCCGCGCGCTCCACCGGGTCGTCCGGGGAGACGGTGAGGACGGGCGCCTTCATGACGTCCTTGACCGTGAGTCGGCTGAGCAGGTAGTTGAGCTCGAAGACCGACAAGGTCGTCGCGCGCGACGGCGCGGCCTCGCGCAGGTCGCGGTCCGTGACGATCCCCACCAGGCGCCCCTTGGACACCACGGGCAGGCGCCGGAAGCCCCCGTCGCGCATCGTCTTCTGCGCCTCGAACAGCTTCGTCTCGGGCATGACGGTCACCGGATCGGCGACCATCCAATCGTTGACGAACATCCAGGGCCCCCTTCCGGCCGGACCCGAGCGCGTTGCCGCAGGCCTCGAACCACGCTACGGCCCGCGCACGGGTGCGCCAATCCCGCGCTTTCCGACAGGACTGTCGGAGATTTCCCGACAACGGCGCCGCGCGGGCGCTCAGCCGCGGGTCCAGGCGCGCAAAGAACGGCCGGCCACCACGCCGGCGACCTCGCACGGCACGCTCATCACCAGCGACGGGACGAGCGGCATGGCGTGGCCCGCGATGGCGTGAAACGCGCCATAGATCACGAAGAACAGCACGAAGGCGATGAGATGTCCGAGCATCACGGCTCCAGCTCCACGCCCGCGGCTCCGGGCGCGGCGCCAGCATAGGGCGTTCGCGCCGCGCCGTGTGTGGGGCATCTCGCTTGGCGGCGGGTTCCCTGGGTGGTGGGGGTGGTGGTGCGCCCGACAGGATTCGAACCTGTGACCTTGGGCTTAGGAGTCCCCTGCTCTATCCAGCTGAGCTACGGGCGCGCACCGTGCGCCGCACATTCTACGACGCCCGCATCACACCGGGCAACCGCGTGCAGGACGTCGGCGCCCGGGCGCGGCGCGGCTCGCGGGCGCGCGCGGCATCGGCATGGTGCAGGGACCCAGCGTCGCCGATGGGACCGCGGCGGCCGGCGCGGGCGGCCCCGACGCTCACGGCTCTGTTCCCGCCGCCGCGTGCCAGAGCTCGAGCCCCAGGGCGCTGCGCGGCGCGAAGCCCGGCCAGTGGTCGGGCCCCGCGGCCCCGCGCAGGTCGGAGTCGAGCGTGTACCCGCCGTCCGCGGCGCGCGGTGTGGCGACCTCCAGATAGCGGCGGACCTCGTCCTCGCCGCGCAGCCGCCAGCGCAGGAAGGCGCTGATCATGTGCTGATTGACGTTGTTCACGCGCCTCTCGTCCCAGACGGGCTCCGCGTAGTGGTCGTAGGCGGCCGGGTGGGTGTAGGCGGCGGGCGGCGGCGGGTTGGGGGCGATGTTGTGGCGGGCGTTCTGGTACACCAGCAGCCAGCGCTCGCTGGCCCGGCAGCCGGCCCACAGCCTCCGTACCCCGTCGCGGTAGCCCGAGACGTCGTCGGCGTCCCCGGCGACGAACAACGCGGGCACGCGCACCCGCGCCAGGGCGTCGGCGCTCCACAGGCCGAGCGGCCCGCCCCAGGGGGCCATCGCGACGAGGGCGCGCAGCCGCGGGTCGCGGGGCTGTTCGAAGACGGGCGCGTCGGCGCACAGCTCGTCGAGGAGCGCCGCGGGCAGGCCGGTGGCCTCGGCCAGGCGCGACGCGGCCACCCGCTCCAGCCCGGCGCCCGCGCTCAGCAGCGCCCCGTAACCGCCCATGGAGTACCCCACCACCGCGCTCCGATCGGCGTCCGCCAGGCGGTGCAGCACGTGGCCAGGCTGCCGGGCCCAGGCGGCCACGGCCCGCAGCGTGGCCAGTTGATCCGCGGAGCGGTGCGCCAGCGTGCTCGCGAAGCGCCCGCGATGGTGCCCGTGGATCGAGTCGGTGTGGTCGATCGCCGCGACCACGAAGCCCCAGGAGGCGAGCTGCTCGGTGAGGTAGCTCATCATCACGCGCGAGCCCGGGTAGCCGTGGGACACGATCACCAGCGGATAGGGTGCGCCGCCCGGCGGGGGCCCGTCGAGACGCGGCGGGGCGCCGCGCCGCGCCCGGCCGAGGAAGCGGAAGCGGCGCAGCCGCCCGTCGCGGTCGCGGAGGGTGTCGCGGTACTGCGCCGCCGGCTGGGTCCCGGCGCGGGCCGGGTACCACAGCTCGATCCGAAGCGGACGGTCGTAGCGCGCCGGCGCGCCTCCCGCGCCCGGCCGCGACAGGTCGGGCCGGTCGGGGTCGACGAAGGCGAGCGTCGTCGCGCCGACCGCCAGGGGGCCGGGAACGCCGAGTGCGGGCGTGTCCGGGAGCGGGTCGCCGGGCCGTCCGCGGCGCGCGCTCGAGGCGTTGGCGCTCACAGCGGCGGCTGGAGCGCGCTGAGATCGGCCCTCAGGGCGCGGATGAGCGCGTCGACGTCCGCCCTGGCGGAGCGGCCCTGCACGGCCCGCAGCAGCGCCTCGAAGTCCGAGCGCGCGGCGCGGGCGCGCTCGGGGTAGAGGCGCGCCAGCTGCGACGCCCGGTCGACGCCGTCGAGTCCGCGGCGGATGGCCGCGGTGGCGGCGTCGAGGCTGGCGCCGGCGGAGGCCCCGCCGAGGTCCGCGCGTGCGTACTCCAGGGCCACGATGTCGAGCGTGCCCTGGGCGTCTCGCAGCTGCTCGACGTCCGGAGCCAGGAGGGCGGCCAGGTCGGGCGACGGGGCGCCGGCGCGGCCCGCCAGGAACCCGGCGGGCAGCGCCACGACGGCGGCCAGCAGGGCCGCCAACCAGGCGGGGAAGCGGCGTTCGCGACGGTACAGCATGGACGGCTCCTTCAGCGCTCCACGAGGATCAGCGCGACCTCGGACTCGAGCCGGTACACGGCGCGCAGGAAGTGGAGCAGCGCCTCCGCCTCCCCGAGATGGCTGCAGTCGATGAGGCGGCGGGGGGTGATGGCGTACAGCTGGGGTGCCAGGCCGGTGCCCAGGCGCGCCTCGAGGCCGGCGAGCACCTGGGCGGGGGTGCCGACGCGGAGCTCGGCGTCCTCCAGCTCCAGCAGCCGGGCGCCGCGCCGGTCCAACACGACGAGCGGGTGCGACACGCGGCGGCCGAGCCCGAGCAGGCGACGCCGCTCGCGCTCCCCCTGCACCACCATCAGCGCCTCTGAGCGATAGCGCGCCGCCGTGGGCGCGTCGAGTTGCTGCCGGGCGAGCCTCTGGAGCACCTCGTCGTCGAGCTCACTCTGGTGCCCGTCGACGGGGTGGGCGCCGAAGGCCACGGCCCGGAGCACGCGCTCCTCGGGGAGGTAGCGCACCTCGGCCTGCAGGCGCGCCGGATCGGCGCCGAGGCGTACGGCCTCGCTCTCCACCTCGCGCAGCAGCAGGTCGCCCACCGTCGGGTCGTTGATGTTGGCGTTGCGCTCGCGCTCGACGCGGATGAGCGTGAGGGCGGCCCCGATGCTGGAGATGACGTCGGCCTCGGGCACGCCCTCGAAGGGCATGCCCAGGCGCTTGGCCACCACGGGACCGAGGACGAAGGCAGCCCCGCCGCCCCCGTAGAGCGGGGCGTGCCCCAGGCCGTAGCGGTCGGCGAGCTCCCGCACCGTGCGCGTGAGCTTCTCGGCCGCCGCCTCCAGGACGGCCTCGGCCGCGGCCTCCGCGGGCGCCCCCAGGGCCTCGCCCAGGCGCGTCATGGCCAGCACGGCCGCCTCGGGCGGCGCGGCCGCGGCGTCGTTCTCCGGCAGGCGCCCGAGGGCGTTGGCCGCGCAGGTCGGAGTGATGGCCCAGCGGCCCCGCTCGCCGGCGAGCACGGCGTAGTCCTCGCTGTCGCCGGGCCGGGGCGCCACCAGCACCAGCCGAGCGCCCTCGAGCTCGGCCGGCGCGGCGTAGCAGGCGTAGGGGAGGCCGGAGATGTGGGCGCTGCGGGGCCCCACCTCCTCGATGCGGCGGCTCGACAGCCGCACCAGGCTGCCGCCGGCCACCCCTGCGATACGGATGTCGGCGGCGCGCAGCGCGGTGGGGAAATCCATCACGGTCATGTACTTCATCACCGGTCGGCCCGCCTTGATGGCGCCGATGTTGGTGCTGGTCCCCCCGACCTCGAAGAAGATGCCGTCGCTGACGCCGTGGTAGAGGATGGCCCCGGCGAGCGAGGCGGCCGGGCCGCTCACCACCGTGTGGATCGGTGCCTCGCGCAGCCCCCGCAGGTCCACCGCGCCGCCGTCGCCCCGTACGACCAGCAAGGGGACGTCCGGGAGGGTGCGCGCGAGGGCGGTCTCCACGTGGCGCGCCGTGCGCAGCATGGTCGGCAACACCGACGCGTTGATGGCGGCCGTGCTGCTGCGCATCTCGAGGCCGTACACCCCGCTGAGCTCGGAGCCGGCGGTGGCGGGGAGGCCGGCGTCGCGCAGCAGGGCGGCCGCCCGACGCTCCAGGCTGGGGTCGTCCACGGCGAACGCCTGGCTCACGGCCGCCACCTCCACGCCGGCGCGCCGCCAGGTGGCGGCCACCTCCAGGACGTGCGCCTCGAAGCCGGGGGCGTCGCTGGGGACGAACGCCCACTCGCTGCGCAGCGTGCGGGAGGCGGCGCCGCGTCGACCGTTCAAGCGCGTCCGGCGCCGGATGATCGCCTCGTCCGCCGCCGGCCCCAGCGCCAGCACACCCACGCGCGCCATGTCGCCCTCGAGCAGCGCGTTGGTGGCCTGGGTCGTGGCGTGCGCCACCAGCGCGACCTCGCGGTCCGCCGGCAGCCGCTCGAGCAGGCGCACGAGCACGGCCAGCACGCCGGCGACCACGCCCTCGGGGGCGTCGTGAGTGGTCGGGACGCGTTCCCTCGCGAACACCTGATGATCCGCAGCGTCCAGCGCGACACCCTTGGTGAAGGTGCCGCCTACGTCGATGCCGATCCGCACGGCGCGGGTCGGGGGTGGGGTGGGATCGCGGTGCGTCATGGCGGGCGCCTCGGCGCTCGGCTCCTGGGCCGGAGCGCCTCGACCGCCGTCGTGCTGCGTCGGCGGGCTCAGGCGGTGCCGCCGTCGCCGGCGGGCACGCGAGCCTGGCGGCGACGGCCGCCCCGGCGGACCAGGAATGCTACCACCCCGAGCGCGTAGATCGTGACCAGCCCGGCCTGCGCGAGCACCGTCTCCAGCGTCGGGTGGAACCCCGTCAGGGCGGCGAGGCTCGGGTTGAGCCGGGGGAGCGTGCCGAGCAGGTTGGTGATGGGGAGCCAGCCGGCTCCCTGCAGGGAGCGGGCCGCATTGCCGACGAAGGCGACCGCCATCAGGGCCGTGACGCTCACCGCCACGCGGAAGAACACGTGCAGCGGCAAGCGGCGCCGTAACCGCAGGATGACGATCCCGACCAGCATCAGCGCCACGACGGCGGCACCGAGGCCGAGCCAGACGTAACCGAGGACGGGTGCGCTCACGCCGATCAGCGCCTGGTATAGCAGGGCCGTCTCGAAGCCCTCACGGTAGACGCTGGCGAAGGCGGCCACCGCCACCGCCGCGAGGCTGCCGCGTTGGACCGCCTGACCGAGCCGCGCGCGCATGTACTCCATGTGACGGCGTCGATCGCTCTGCTGCAGCATCCAGAAGCTGAGGTAGAACAGGATCGCCACGGCCACCACGCTGGTGATGCCCGAGAGCAGCTCCCGCGACGCCGGGGCGATGCGCAGCACCGTCTGGGCTGCCCAGAACGTCAGGCCCGTGGCGAGCAGGGCCGCGCCCAGGCCGGCCCAGACGCCCGGGGTGAGGCGGTCGTTGCGGGTGCTGTGGAGGTAGGCCAGGATGGCGGCGAGCAACAGCACGACCTCGAGCCCCTCGCGGAACAGGATGAAGAAGCTTGCCCCTGCCGCTAGCGTCGGCGCCAGCGCGCCGGTGCCGCTGACGATGGTCTCGGCCTCCACCAGGTTGTCGTAGATGTGGCTGGCGATCCCCTGCAGCTCCGCCATGTCGGCGCCATCGCGCATGCCGTTGCGCAGGTTGGCGAAGAGGAACTCGGTGTCGAGGATGAGGTCGGGGTGCAGCACGCGGAGTTGCGGCTCGGCGTACTCGAAATGGTCGAGGTAGGCGGAGCGGGAGGACCGGAAGGCGGCGTCGAGGTCGCCCTCGCGGTACAGGCGCAGGCTCTCGGCGACCTTGTCGTGCGCGACGTGCAGCTGCGCCGGAACGTCCACCTGGGCGGCACGCGCCAGCGGTGGCGCCACCAGCCATGCCAGCATCAGCAAGAACGGCAGCCACCGGCGCGAGCCACGAGGGACCCGGTGGGGCCGGGCCCAGCGCACGGCGCCGCCCGCGGGCCCGATCACCTCAGGGCCGCCTCGGCCCGCGCGAGATCGGAGACCACGGCCCGAACGGCGCGCTCGAAGGCGTCGGTTGGGGCACCCGAGCGCAGCATGGCCCGCAGGTCGTCGCGCAGGGCGTGCTCGAGATCCTCCATCAGGTCGTGATCCACCGCCTCGAGGGGCGCCTCGAGGTACTCGAAGTTCTCCAGATAGGCGTCGATCAATCGGTCCTCCGCCGCGGCGGCGTCGCCGCGGCGATAGGCGCTCACGGCGGTGGCGAGGTCCGCCCGGATGGTGCTCAGGTAGCGCGCCGTCCGGTCGGCCGCGGGGGCGGTGCCCAGGCTCGCAAGCAGGGCGTCCGTGGCGCGCTCCACCTTCGCCGCGTCCACAGGCTCGTCGGCCAGTCCCCGGTCGAGGCCGTCCAGCGCGGCCGTGGCGGCATCGGGTAGGGGCAGCACTGCGAGCATCGAGCGCGCTCGCGCCGCCAGGGCGCGCGCCAGGGCCGGGGCCGCCGCATCCCCGTCGCGGCCGGCCTCGGCGGCCTCGCGTTCGACGTCGCGCACCAGCGCGGCCAGCGCCTGCGCGCCCGCCTCGTCGTCGGCACGCGCGGCCAGCGCCGCGGCCGCGGCGTCCGCGCCCCGCCGCGCCGCGGTCCGGAGCGCGCTCGCATCGCCGACGCCGGCGGCCCGGGCGGCCGCCTCCGCGGCGGACCGCAGGCCGGCGACGCCCGCCGCCTGCGATGGCAGTTCTTCGGCACGGGAGCGCGCATCCTCGACCAGGGCCAGCGCCTCCCCGCCGACACCGGCCAACGCCAGCGCGGCCGCGGCGTCCAGGCGGGCCGCGACCCTCTGGGTGGCGATCAGGGTGTCCGCGGACGGGGCCGACGCCACCGCCCAGCCCGCCGCGAGCGCGAGGAGCAGTGCCGGGAGCAGTGCGGGACTGGAGCAGTGTGGGGAGTCGCCGACGGCGACCGTGGGAGGCGAGGTGCATGCGGGCGATCCTTTCGCGGCGACGCGCACATCCGCGTCCCCGACGGTAGGGAAGCGGAAGTCCCGGTGGTGGTGGGGCGTGCGGCGCAGGGCCACTGGGGCGTTTCCCGAGTGCATCGCTCAGGAATACACGCCAGTCTATCGGCGGCTAATTCCGAGTGTCAAGCTATGGATTAGCCACGCTTGCGGTTGCCCAGGCGTTGGGGCCGGGACCCGCGACGCTCCACCCCGCGCGCAACCCCGCGGGCAACCCCGCGGGCAACCCCGCGGGCCATATCCGGGGCGCTCACGGGGGCCACCTCCGGCCGCACGCATCGGGCGCGTCCGGCCGGGCCGGTCCTCCGTGGCTGGCCCCTGCGGCTGCCCTACTGCAGGCTGACCGGGACGGCGATGGACCCGAGCGGCGCGTCGAATTGCACGTCGACCGTGACCTGGCCGTAGTACTCGCCGGGATCGCCGAGGACGCCGTTGCGGTTCTCGTCCGTGCCCGCCGTGAGCGTGACGCTGCCGGTGGGCACGTCCGGCACGGAGAACGCCCCGTTGGCCGGAAGCGTGAGCTCGCGTCCGTCGCTGACGCGCAGGATCCAGCTGCTGGGCGGCGCCGTACCCGCCAGCGCCGCGATGGCCGCGGGCGCGTCGACCAGGCCGTAGCCGCTGGCGTCATCGCGGCCGGTCGGCCCCAGATCGGTGGCGCCGTCCGCGAGAGCCTGGGCGATCTGCTGAGGGGTGGCGCCGGGCCGGGTCGAGAGCATCAGGGCCGCGACCGCGGCCACCGCGGGGCTCGCCATGCTGGTGCCGATCTCGTAGGCGTAGACGTCGTCGGCGGTGCTGGTGTACCAGGTGCTGAGCACGCCGTGGGAGGGCGTGCCGTCGTTGCTGCCCCCCGGCGCCACCACCCACACCTGGGGTCCGGCGTTGGAGTACGGCGCCACCGAGGAACCGGCCGCATCGCTGGCGTAGCCGGTGGCGCCGACCGCGATGGCCTCGGGGTAGGCGGCCGGGTAGGCCACGGCGGCGCCGCTGTTGCCGGTGGCGGCGACGACCGTGATGCCTGCGTCGCGCGCCGCGGTGACGGCGTCGTGCACCGCCTGGCTGTCCGTATCGAAGCCGAGGCTGAGATTGATCACGTCGGCGCGCGGGCTGCCGCCGTTGGTGACCCAGTCCAACCCCGCGACGAGGGAGACGGTGTCCATGGTGCAGCTGCTCGCGTGGTCGCCCAGATCCACCAGCAACAGGTCCGCCCCGTGGGCGATGCCGGCGATGCCGGTGGCGTTGTCGGCCACCGCCGCGATGATGCCGGCCACGTGGGTGCCGTGCGCGTTGCAGGCGGAGTCGAACGTCGCGGGGCTGGTGCCGTGGACTGCGTCGTAGCTGCCCGCGACGTTGGCGGCGAGGTCGGCGTGGGCCGGGTCGAGCCCGTGGTCGAGCACCGCGACCCGTACGCCCGCGCCGGTCGCGGTGCCCCAGGCCGCCTCAGCGCGCACCACGCCCAGGTTCCACTGATCGCCGAAGTAGGTGTCGTTGGTGAAGGGCTCGACGCGTTGCACGGCCTCGACGTAGCGCACGCCGGGCTGGGCGCGCAGCCGCGCGGCCGCCGTGGCGGCGTCGTCGGCGCGCACGCTGAGCACACCGGCCGCCGCGAAGCGCCGCTCCACCGTGACGCCGGGGGTGGAGGCCACGGCGTCCACGGCCTGCGTCGCCAGGGTGCCGCCCGCCACGCCGCGCGCCGTGGCGCGGGCCACACCAACCAACAGGCGCGCGGGACCCGCGGGGATCGGGGCCGCGGCCGCCGCGGAGCGCCCCAACGGCGCATCCGGGAAGGGGGTCGTGCTCGCGGCCGGCGTGGCGCGCAGGGGCGAGGCCGTCGTGACGGTCCCCTGGAGGTCAGGGAAGGAGAAATCGACGCTGCGGTGCACCACGTCCGACCCGGCGCTCAGCGTCGCGTCGAAGGTGTAGCTCCCCGGCGAAAGCGTGGTGGGATCCACCGTGAGCGTGACGGTGGCGTCGCCGGTGCCGGTGCTCGGCTGGAACGACACGATGCCCGGATCGCTCGTGCTGAGCGACCAGCTCGTGCCGGCGCTCACCGTCGCGGTGGCCTGGGTCGTACCGTTCATGGGCTGGGGGGCGATCACCAGGTCTGTCCCCGGCGTGGCCGTGCCCACCACATAGTCGACGCTGGCCGTCCCCGTCAGCCCCTGGTCGTCCGTCACGGTGAGCCGTACGGTGAAGCTGCCTTCTCCCAGGAAGCTCACCACGGTCTGCACACCGCTGTCGGTCTGGCCGTCGACGCTCCAGGTGTAGGAGACGATGGTGCCGTCCGGGTCGTTGCTCCCGGCGCCACTGAAGGTGACGTCGACGGGGGCGTCGGCGCTCCCCGATGGGGGCGTCGCGTCGATGTGCGCCGTGGGGCGCACGCCCGAGGCCGGGGGCCCGGCCACTTCGCAGGCGACCAGCAGGGCGGCCGACACGGCGGCAACGAGCAGCACGGCGGCGGCGCGAAGGGGGCGTGCCCGACGATTCGAGCGCCGCGGCAGGCGCGGGTCAGCTGCGCGGGTGGGGCTGGCGGCGGGGCGTGTCGGATCCATGCACCATTCGTAGCAGCCGCGGCGGGCGCCATCATGACAGCGCCGTGCGCCTTGATCTTCCGACCCCGCGTATCTCCGTGTCCGACGTCGTTCACGCCTTAAGGAGCGGTGAATACCCGGCGGGCGCGGCGGTTCGGCTGCGGCTCGGCTATGGCGGGGCGGCGTGCGCTCGCGCCCCGGCCCGCGCGGGCCCCCGGCGCCCAAGACGGCGCGCCCTCGGCGCACCGACGCTCGCACGCGTCGGGAACTTCACGGTGTGGAGGGTCCGTCGTCGTGCATGCTTGAGGCAGTATCGAAATGGGGCGAGTCCGGGCTGGTGTGCATCCCGGGCGCGCCGGGATCGGAGTCGGGGCATGGGGATCGCGCAGCTGGCTAGGCGAAACGAGCGCCGGGGTCGTGTGCGCGGGCCCGGTCGCCGCGGCCGCGGGCCGCAAGACGCCAGCCGCGCGCTCGACGTCGCCCATCCCGCTTGTATCGAGGACCTCCATGGCGCCTTCGAGGGCACGCTTCATGCCTTCGGGCAGGCGTTGGAGCTGCGCGGCTACGTCGCCTCGGGTCACACCGGGCGTGTGGCCGCCTGGGCCGAGGTCTTGGGGCGCGACATCGGCCTCGATGTGGCGGCCCTGCGGGCGCTGCGCTGGGGTGCGTTCCTGCACGACGTCGGCATGCTGGCCCTGCCCGACCGCATCGCGGTGCGGGGCGACGCACCAGGCCGAAGCCGGGCGGCGCACCCTGTGCGAGCACACGCTGTACGGCGTGGAACTGCTGCGCGAGGTGCCCGGATTGCCCCCCGAGACGCTGGAGGTGGTGCGTTCGCACCACGAGCGCTGGGACGGGTCCGGCTACCCCGAGGGCCTCGGGGGCGAGGAGATCCCCCTGGCCGCGCGCGTCTTCGCGCTGGCCGATGCCTTCGATGAGGCCGCGGGCGAGCCGTCGGCCGGTTCTCGGAGCCGCCAGGAGGCCGTCGCGGCTCTCCGGTCGGGGTCGGGGCGACGCTTCGATCCGCACCTGTGCGCCCGCTTCCTTGGCCTGATCGAGGACCCCAACAGCCGAACCGCCTGAGGAGCGCCCCCACGCCCTCGACCATCCGCGGAGGTACGCTGACGCGCATGACGGAGCGCGAAGGCCGGGCGACCGCCGACCCAAGCACGCGGAAGCGCACACGACACGCCGAGCTGCTCGTGCGGCTCACGGGGCTGATGGACGGGGAGGCGGACTGGCTGGCGAATCTGGCCAACGTCGCAGCAGCCATCTTCGATTGGCTCCCCGACCTCAACTGGGCCGGGTTCTACCTGATGCGCGGCGGCCAGCTGGTGGTGGGGCCGTTCCAGGGCCGTCCGGCCTGCGTGCGCATCGACGTGGGAGCGGGCGTGTGCGGCACCGCGGTGGCGCGCCGGGCGAGCCAGGTGGTGCGCGACGTGCACGCCTACCCCGGGCACATCGCCTGCGATCCGCGCTCGCGCTCCGAGATCGTGGTGCCGATCTTCCACCACGGCCAGGTCGTAGCCGTGCTCGACCTCGACAGCGACCGACCCGGTACCTTCGACGAGGTCGACCGCGAGGGGCTGGAGTCCGTGGCGGAGCTGCTGGCGCGCGCCGTGGACTGGGAGCGCGCCCTGCGCTCCTGAGACGCGCCCCGCGGGTCGACTCCCCAGGATGCCGACCGCGGGGCCGGTCGGCGGCGCGAGACACGGCGCCCCGAGGACGCCGAGAGGACGCCCAGCGCGTCGCCGGCGCTATACTTGGCGGCACCATGCAGAAGGGTCCCGCACCGGGCAAGCGGCGGGTGCTGTTCGCCGTGACGGCCGGCGAGCTCCTGGTCATGTCGCTGTGGTTCTCGGCCAGTGCCGTGGCGCCGCAGCTCGCCGCGGCGTGGTCGCTCGGACCCGGCCAGGTGGCATGGCTCACCGCCAGCGTCCAGCTCGGCTTCGTGGTGGGTGCGCTTGCCAGCGCCCTGGCCAACCTCCCCGATCGCGTCAGGCCCACGCGGCTGTTCGCCGTCAGCGCGGCAGCGGGAGCGGTGGCCAACGCGGCGGTGGTGGCCGTGGCCCCCCACCTCGCGGCCGTGTTCGCCCTGCGCTTCCTCACGGGCGTGACGCTGGCTGGGGTCTATCCGGTCGGCATGAAGATCATGGTGGGCTGGTGCGACCGCGACCGTGGACTGTGCGTGGGGCTGCTGGTCGGTGCCCTCACCGTCGGCTCGGCCTCGCCGCACCTGCTGGCGGCGTTGTCCCCGGCGGGCCCGGCGGCGGCCGGCGCATCGTGGCGGGTGGTGTTGCTGGCGGCCTCGGCGCTCGCCGTGGCCGGGGGCGCGCTGGTCGCGAGCCTTCCGGCGCGGGCGCCGTCGCAGGCCGCGGCCACCCCGCTGCGCTGGCGCCAGGTGACGGCCTCGATCCGCGAGCGCGGCGTGCGCCTGGCCAACCTCGGCTACCTCGGCCACATGTGGGAGCTCTACGCCATGTGGGCGTGGTTCCCGTTGTTCTTGCTGGCGAGCTTCGAGGCGGCCGGCCTCCCGCTGGTCGCGGCCCGGCTCGGGGCCTTCGCGGTCATCGCGGTGGGAGGGGGGAGCAGCGTGGCGGCGGGCTGGCTGGCCGATAGGATCGGGCGCACGGCCGTGACCATCGCGAGCCTCGTCGTCTCCGGAAGCTGCGCCCTGGTGGCCGGCACGCTGTTCGATCGCCCCTACCTGGCACTCGCCCTGGGCTTGCTGTGGGGCCTCGCCGTCATCGCCGACAGTGCGCAATACAGCACCGCCATCGCCGAGCTGGCCGACCCCCGCTACGTGGGCACGGCGCTGACCGTGCAGACGAGCCTCGGGTTCCTGCTTACGCTGGGCAGCATCCAGCTCGCGGGTCGGGTGGCGGCGCGCGGCGGCTGGACGGCGGGATTCGCGCTGCTGGCCATCGGCCCGGCGCTGGGGATCCTAGCTCTGCTGCGCCTGCGCCGCCTGCCGGAGGCGCGGTCGTTGGCGGGCGGGAGGCGCTGAGGTAGCCGATGCGATCGTGTTGACGTATGCCGAGTTGAGCGCATCGCCTTCCAGGCCGAAGAGGCGTCCTCTCACGTCGCCGGCGGAGGGCGGCTGAGAATCTGGGAGTATCGGACTGCTCAACACCCCCTGGCGACACCCCATGCCAACACTGCAGTCGACACCCTTACGGAGTGCAGCACCCCATAGCGACGCGTCCCGCAAGCGCCTAGCGTGAGGGCATGAACGCAGCCGATGCCGACAACGGCCCCCAGCTGTTCACCCCTCAGCAGGCCGCCGAGACGCTAGGCGTGAGCGCATCCGGTCTGCGGCGCTTGGCAAGCATCTACGCCGAGCTATACGGCGAGCTCCCAAGGGATCCAGATCGAACAGGGAGAACCTCGCCGAGAGTGTGGCCCGTCGAGGCGGTAGCCAGGTTGCGGCGCGCCCGCGAGCTCGTCACCACAGGCAAGCAACGGTCCATCGCCGACGCCCTGAGGGTCGTAGAGGCCGGAGACAGCGGGCTGGACATCCCGGCATCGCTGGTGGGCCCTGGCGACGCCCCTCGCGGTCAGGTCTTGAAGCTCTTACGGGCCCTCCTGGAGGCTCAGCAGGAGACCTCAGCACGGCTGGAGGCACTCGAGGCAGAGAACCGCGCGCTACGGCGCCAGCTGGCGGCTCCGCCAGCGCCAGAGGGCGTCCGAAGGCGCCGTCGCATCGGAGGTCGAATCTGGCGGTTCTTCAGTGGTGAGATGGGCAACGAATAGCCACACGAGGTGGGCTGCCAACCACGCGAGAGTGCCGAGAAATGCTGTCTAGAAAGACGTGAAACGGCTCCCGGGGGCGCGACCGGATAGGGAACAGGTAGGCGATACGGGCTGTAGTCATCGCGCAGGGTGCTTGAGGATCTCGAGGCAGGGGTGCAGGTGCTAGACTCTGCCGCATGGGAACCGTGGTCGTCATCCTGATCGTTCTGGTGGTGGCTGTCCTCGGGGGCCGCACGCTGCGGAACCGTGGGCGCGGTCGGGACTCTGCGGGAGACAAGAAGAAGGACGACTGATCGTCCCCCACGTGCCAATCCAGTCGTGGTCTTGCGTCATTTCAAGAGCTTCGCGCTGCCAGTGACGCTCGGAGCGGATCACCGGCGCTACCAGAAACGCGCGCCCGGCCTTCGAGGAGCCGTGTGCTCCCTGTGGGGCGCTGTTACGAACCCCGATCAGCCATGACGTTCACCGGACCAATGGACGGATCGCGGGCTTGCCTTGCTGGTTGGTCAACACAGCTGGGCGCAAATCGCGACCGCTGCATCCCCGGTGGCAACCACAGAGGACGGTCGCATGGGGGAGCGCGCTTTCCAAGGGCCTCGCGGGCGACGGTTCTCGCCATCTGCGTCCTTGCATGGTGACGCGGCCTTCATGTCAACAGACGTTTGGAGACGGTGCGTCGGTCTCAATTGCCGACGGTCAGTGCGCCCGAACGAGCATCACCCGTGGAGCTTCGGGGGAGCGACGGGAAGGCTCGCGGGTCTGCCGTGCAGGTATCCCTGCTCGTAGTCGATGCCGTGCTGTTGCAGCCAGTGGTGTTGCGCTTCGGTGTCGACGCCTTCGGCGAGGGTCTGCAGGTTGAGGGTGTCGGCGTAGGCGATCACGGCTTGGATGAGGGTCTCGTCGCTGAGTTGTTTGCCGATGCCGCTGATGAACTGGCGGTCGAGCTTGACGATCTGGATGGGGAGGGCTTACCCATAGGCTAGATCAAGAACGGAAAGAGGCTCATACCGAATTAGGTCCACACCCGAAAGGGCTCACGCATCCGAAACCAGATCAGCTCTACAACCACCACCGCCCCCACGCCAACTTGCGTTACCTCACCCCGACCCTATACCTTCAGATAAGAGAAACCCTCTTGCGTCTCACATGACCTGAACGATTGCACTCCCTTGACAAACCCGCAGGCGCTTTGTATCTTATATCTTATCAGTGCATATCCACAGCATTTGCAACAGGTCCACGCAGCAAGTTAAGGGGAGGAAGGCTCACGAGGATCAAGCGAAGGCCCGTTTCCGACATCGCGATAGATCAGGTTTTCACTCTTCTCGAACGAGGCGAACTAGCGCCGGGCGACAGGATCTCGGCCGGGCCCGAACTGGCGAAGGACATTACGGATATTATGGTGCGGCTCGAGGCGCAGCGTGTCGAGATGCTAACGCTGGCAGATGGCGACTTCGAGCGGTACATCCGATTTCGCCTTGGCGTTCCATCGGTTTGTGGCCCGCGGCGCCGGAAACCCCATCCTTACCCGGATGCGGAACCTGATCCAAGAGCTATTGAAAGCCGCGCCGAACGGTCTGCGCCAAACCTCCGACCTCATCGAGCACTCGAATCGCAACCACCACGCTCCGCTCGACGCCTTCCGCAGCGACGACGCCGAGCACGTTCGCGTCGTCACGCACCGGGTGCTCGAGCGCATCGAGGACCACAGACAGTCGACCCTCCATACCCTCGCGATCGACGCATGATCCCCCAGCGTTCCCTCAGGACAGGAATTCCTATTGCGACACGACCTGCGAAGTGCGCCCACCGGCCGGATGGCCGAAGCGCGAACAGGAGCTGACATGAAGATCTTTGCCCTCCGCCCTCCCCACCACCGCTACACTCGCCTGCTCGGCGTGCTCGTGATTGCCTGGCTAGCGATGACGGGGGCCGTTTCCGCATTAGCGCAGCAACCTGGCGTTCTAACCGTCGGTGCCTCCGTCGAGCCACCCACGCTTGATCCGCAGCGTGATGCCGGTGGACCTGCCTCCGAGGTCGAGGAGAGCATCTTCGAAACGCTCGTCGCGTTCGACAACGACATGAAACTTGTGCCCAAGCTGGCGGAGTCGTGGGTCATCTCGGAAGACGGCAAGACGTATACTTTTCGGCTTCGGCCGGGCGTCGTGTTCCACGACGGCACGCCGCTGAACGCCGAAGCCGTCAAATTCACCTTTGAGCGGGCGCTGGGGGCCCTCGACGGCAAGAAGAGCCGCTACGCAACGCTTCTGACCCAACTTGACTCGGTCGAGGCCGTCGATAACCTGGTGGTGGCCTTCCACCTCAAGAACACCTTCGCTCCGTTCCTGAACAATCTTGCGCATCTCGGGAATGCCATTCTGAGCCCGGCCGCCGTTACCACCGCCGGCGACGACTTTGGGCGTCAGCCGATCGGCACCGGACCATTCCAGTTCGAGCAGTGGCAGACGGGTCAAGACATCACGCTGAAAAGGAACGAGGCGTACTGGCAAGAGGGCCTGCCGAAGCTCGAGCGCGTCGACTTCCGCTACATTCCCGACGCCAGTACGCGCTTGGTAGCTCTTGAGTCGGGCGAGATTGACCTCGACCTCGGGGTGCCGGAGGCGGACTTTAATGGCCTGTCGGGGGAATCCGGTATTAAGACGTACAAGGCGGACACCCTGCGCACCGTCTACCTGTGGCTCAACCCAACGATGGCCCCGTTCGACGACATCGCCGTGCGCCACGCCATTGCGGAAGCTGTCGACCGCGAGGGCATCGCGGCTGCTATCCTGGAGGGCCTCCACCGGCCCGCTACGCGCCCGACATTTGCCCCCGGCGTCTTCGGAGTCAGCGACGAGATCACGCCCTACGTGTACGACCCGGAGCACGCGAAGCAGGTCCTTGATGATGCGGGGTGGAGGCTCGGGCCGAACGGCGTCCGCGTGAAGGATGGACAACCTCTGGCGTTCACGCTCTACGTGACCCAGAACCGCTACCCTAAGGACACGGAGATCGGCGCATACTTGCAGGGAGCGCTCGCGCAGACCCTGAACGCGAACGTCGATCTCGGGTCCTTCGAGTGGGAGACGTACCGAAACAAGATCTTCGCCAAGGAACTCGGCGTGTTCCTGTTCGGCGCCGGAGTCTCCACCGCCGACCTCGACTACGTGATGACGATCATCTTCCACACCAGTAGCCGCTACAACCAGATTGGTAGCACCGCCAATGACGAGATCATCGAGGCCCAGCAGATCACTGACGAACAGGCGCGATTAGACCTGTATCGGAAGATCCAGCAGGAGATTGCCGACGAATACCTGTGGGTTCCGCTGTACTGGCAGAGCGCCCTGCATGCGTCCCGTGACTACGTCAACGGATTCCAACCGCATCCCACTGAGGCCATCCAGCTCACCAATGTGAGTGTCGAGGGCGAATGACCGAGGGAGCGCGCCAGCTCCCCGGACGCGCCAGAAGGGAATTGCCGAGGCGCCCGAGAGGGCGCCTCGGCCACCTCAACTCAGGTGCCGTTGTGGGGGCTGCCGTGGTGCTGATGTTCATCCTCCTGGCCCTGGCCGCTCCCTGGGTGGCGCCATACCGCCCCGACCAAAGCGAGCTGCTTGCTCGGCTCGAGCCTCCCGGCAAGCAGCACCTGCTCGGCACTGACGCGCTCGGCCGGGACGTGTTGTCGCGGCTCATATCGGCACCCGGGTGTCGCTCGTGGTCGGCCTCGGTTCGATCCTGGGGGCGATGCTGGTGGGCGTGCCTATGGGCGTGGCTGCCGGTTACTTCCAGGGCAGGCTCGACGCCCTACTCATGCGCATCAGCGACATCCTGCTGTCAGTACCGAAGATCCTGATCGCTATCCTAATCGTGGCGATCGCTGGCCCTGGCGTCGGAAACGTCATCCTGGCGATCGGCTTGTGGAACATTCCCGTTTTCGCCCGGATCGCGCGCGCCACTACGCTAAGCTTGCGCGAGCGCGAATTCGTCACGGCGGCCAGCGCCCTGGGCGGCCGGCCGTGGCGCATCATGTACCGGCACGTTCTCCCGAACACTGTGAACGAGCTGGTCGTGATCGCGACACTGGGAATCGCCGGGGCCATCATGACGGAGTCCGGACTGAGCTTCCTGGGCTTGGGTGTGCCGCCGAACGTGCCGTCTTGGGGCATGATCATCTCCGAGGGACGCCCGTACCTCCGGCGCGCGCCGTACATTACTACCTTCGCGGGGCTGTGCATCATGCTGGCCGTGTTGGGGTTCAACCTCCTCGGCGACGGCTTGCGGGACATGATGAACCCGCAGCGGTCGGGTGCGCGCCGGAAGGGGCGAGGCTAGGTGCTGAGGTACACCGGTCGTCGGCTCCTCCAGTTCATCCCGACCCTGATTATCGTCGTTTCGGGCATCTTCCTGGTGCTCCGTCTAGCGCCGGGGGACCCAGCGGAGCAGATTCTGGGCCTCTACACTTCGAAGGAGGCGGTCGCCAGCCTACGGGCCGAACTCGGGCTCGACCGGTCCGTCTGGCAACAGTACCTGCATTTCTGGGGCGATGCCCTGCGTGGGGACCTGGGCAGCTCCTACCGAACCGGCCGGCCGGTGATTGACGAGATCGCCCAGGCCTTTGTACACACGCTCCAGCTCGCGGTCTCGGGCCTGTTCCTGGCCGTCGGCATAGGCATTCCTCTCGGTGTTTGGGCCGCCACCACCCGCTCGGAACTCGTGGATCGCCTGCTGACTGGGGTCGCCAGCCTCGCGCTGTCGGCCCCCGTGTACTGGACGGGCCTCCTCATGATGCTGCTGTTCGCGCTCACGCTCGGTTGGCTTCCCGCAGCGGGGATCGGTTCCTGGAGGAACTTGGTGATGCCGGCGGTGGCCCTGTCTCTCAGCACCATGGCCCAGATTATGCGGCTCACGCGAACGGCGACGCTCGAAGCCCTCGCGCAGCCGTTCATCACCGTGGTCAAGGCCAAGGGCGTTCCAGACCTGAGGCTGGTGTTGCGCCACGCCCTGCGAAACGCGCTGCTGCCGGTCACCACGCAGATCGGCATCCAGTTCGGGAATATGCTCGGAGGAGCCGTCCTGACCGAGACTGTATTCGCCTGGCCGGGGTTGGGCCGGCTTGTCGTCAACGCCGTCTACGCCCGGGATTACCCGCTCATTCAAGCCGCGGTGATCACCCTGGCGCTCATCTATATGCTCATCAACCTCTTGGTGGACCTGTCGTACTCGTTGCTCGACCCCCGGGTTTCGCCCGGGTGAGTGCACATGGCGACGGTACGGGGAAGAAGGCTCGTGGCACGATCAACTGAAGGACCGACCGCAAACGCGGGTGCCGGCGCCCACCGCTTCGGCGACTCCGCGCGACCGACTGTGCTGGGCCGCTACGGCATGGTCTCGACGGGCCATTACCTCGCGTCGGCGGCCGCGATCGAGATGCTTCTCAAGGGCGGCAACGCCGTCGACGCGGGTGTGGCCGCCGGCCTCTGCCTCAACGTCGTGCATAACGACAT
>CAVUBJ010000003.1:0-399673 GCA_963739805.1 uncultured Trueperaceae bacterium | reverse complement strand
CGGCCGGCGGCCGCCACGAGCATGGCCGCCGCCAGGCCACGCAGGCTCCCGAGGGCGCCCCAAGGCAGCGAACGGGGAGAAGCTCATTGCGCGAGGGGTAGCACCGCGAATACAGTCGCCACGTGAGGGCTCCTCGGAGAACGGATACCGCATCCCGCGAGAGCGAACCCCGCGCACGGCACGCGTGTTCTCGACGGCACGACGTGCAGGCGTGCGGCTCAGCGAGACTCGGACGATCGATACCTCGATGAGGTATCCGAGCACCGTCCTGATCTGTGGCAAGGGCCAACTTGCCGTGGACGCCCTGTTGCTCGTCGCGGGCAACGTCGGCATCGGCAAGATCCCGTGTCGGATCGCCGCGTGCCCGGCGGCCAACGACCGCGGGTACGACACCTGGATGCCATCGCTCGCGAAGGCTGCCCATGAGCTGGGCGTTCCCGTCGAGCAGCCCAAGGCCCATATGGCGGATCCCGGTCTGCTGCTGCTATCCCTCGAGTACGAACGCATCCTCCCCGTGAAGGAGTACGCGTCCGATCGGCTCTTCAACGTGCACTTCTCCGCGCTGCCGGCCTACCGGGGCGTGTTCACGTCGATCTGGCCGATCCTCAACGGCGAGGCGGAGTCTGGCGTCACCCTGCACCGCATCTGGCCCGGCATCGACGACGGGCCCATCGTCGATCAGGCGACCTTCGCATTGCACCCGGGGCTCACGGCACGGGAGCTCTACGATCGCCTGCACGTGGAAGCGACGGCCCTACTCGCGCGCAACCTCGAGGCGTTGTTGACGGACGCCGTGTCCGAACGGCCGCAGGACAACGGCCGCGCGAGCGTCTACACCCGTTCGAGCCTCGATCTGCCGGAGGCCGCGGCCATCGACCTGACGATGCCCTGGCCGGACATCGATCGGCACGTGCGCGCCTTCTACTTCCCCGAGTACCAGGTGGCCACACTCCACGGGCGCGGTGTCTCCCGCTGCCGCGCGATCGGGAGGTCCTCCACCCTGAGCCCCGGAACCAAGGTGGACGGCAACTCCCGTTGCGCCACGTACGCCGTTGGAGACGGTATGTTGGTTCAATTCACCTTCTTGTGAGGCCATGATGGACGCACGCATCATCGAACTCCCGCGCATCCAGGACCCTCGGGGGAACCTGACGTTCGTGGAGGGGGGGAACCAGATCCCCTTCGCGATCGCCCGCGTCTACTACCTCTACGACGTGCCCGGAGGGGAATCCAGGGGAGGGCACGCCCATCGAGCCCTCGAACAGTTCCTCATCGCGGCCTCCGGAAGCTTCGAGGTGCTGCTCGATGATGGAACGGAGCAGCGCTCCTTCTTCCTCAACCGCTCCTACTACGGCCTGTACATCCCGCGGATGGTGTGGCGCGAACTGCACAACTTCTCGTCCGGCTCGGTCTGCCTGGCGTTGGCCTCCACGCCCTACGACGAAGCGGACTACTACCGCGACTACGACGAGTACGTGGCGGCCGTCGGTGGCAGAGGGTGACGCCGCCCGAGGTGCCCTTCCTGGACGTGAGGGCGGGCTACCAGGAGTTGAAGGCGGACATCGACCACGCGGTGCAGCGCGTCCTGGAGAGCGGCTGGTACATCCTCGGGGAAGAGGTCGCCGCGTTCGAGGAGGCGTTCGCGGAGTATCTGGGCGCGAGCTACTGCGTGGGGGTCGGGAACGGCCTGGATGCGCTGCGTCTTGCGCTGATGGCGCTGGATGTCGGGCCGGGTGACGAGGTCATCGTTCCGTCGAACACGTATATCGCGACCTGGCTGGCCGTATCCGAATGCGGGGCACGGCTCGTGCCCGTCGAGCCCGTCGAGGGGACCTTCAACCTGGACCCGGCCCGACTCGAGGAGGCCGTCACGGAGCGGACGAAGGTGGTGCTGCCCGTCCACCTCTACGGCCAGCCTGCCGACTTGGGCGCCATCTACGCGGTCGCGCACCGGCACGGCTTGCGCGTCCTCGAGGATGCGGCGCAGGCTCACGGCGCGGCAATACGGCGGGCGCAAGGTCGGCCACGCAGCCGACGTGGTCGCGTGGAGCTTCTATCCGGGCAAGAATCTGGGCGCGATCGGGGACGCGGGGGCGGTCACAACGGATGACGCCGGTGTTGCGGAGCGCGTGCGGAGATTGGGCAACTACGGTTCGACCACCAAATACATCAACGAGGAGGTCGGCCTGAACAGCCGCCTCGACCCGATCCAGGCCGCTGTGCTGCGAGCAAAATTGCCGCACCTCGACCAGTGGAACGATCGGCGCAAGCGGCTGGCTTGCCGCTACCTCGAGAACCTCGCCGGCACCGGGGTGCGCCTACCGGAGGTGCGTCCGGGAGTAGAGCACGTGTGGCACGTCTTCGTGGTCCGGGCCCGCGAGCGCGACGCGCTCCGAGCGCATCTCCACCACGCCGGCATCGGCACCGTGATCCACTACCCCGTACCGCCGCACCGCCAGAAGGCGTACGCATCGCTGGGGTATCGGAATCGGCGCCTTCCCCATCTCGGAGCGTATCCACGACCAGGTGCTGAGCCTGCCGATCGGCCCGCACCTCTCCGACACGGACCAGGATCGAGTCATCGCGGCCGTTCGAGAATGGAGCGCCGCCCGAGCTTGAGACAGGTGCTCCGCGCCACCGCCGTCCTCTCCGGCAGCACGGTGGTCACGGTCGCAGCAGGCCTGGTGACCGCCAAGGTCAACGCCATCGCGCTCGGGCCGGCAGGGGTCGGCCTGTACGGCTTGTTGCTCAGCGTGTTGGGGCTCGCCGGTCTCGTCGCAGGCTTCGGCATCGGCACGGGCGTGGTGCGGGTCGGCGCCAAGAGCGTTAGCGAGGGGCGGCAGGAGGACACGGCCGCGCTCTGGTCGGGCGCGTGGCTCGTCTTCTGGGTGCTCACCTTGCCGGTCGCCACCGCGCTCTTCGTGTTCCGGGTGCCGGTCGCGACCGCCCTGGCCGGCGGCGCCTCGAACGCCACCGGCGTCGCGTTCCTGGCGGCGGCGCTGATCTTCTCGCTCGCGGCCGGACTCCACGTCGCGCTCATCAACGCCCACCACCGCGTGGGCGTGCTCGCACGCTACGGCATCTATGCGGCTCTCCTGCAAGCGGGGATCACCGTCGGTTTCGTCCTGACGCTGGGTCGCACGGGTATTCCGTACGCCGTGCTCGGGAGCCAGGGAGCGGCCTGGGCGTTGGCGCGCGTCATGGCCCTCCGACACGTGGGCAGGCGAAGCCGAGCCCCACTCAAGGACGCCCTCAGCGCCGCACTCGGGCTGGTTCGCTTCGGGGGTCCGTACTTCTTGAGCCAGCTCGCTGGCACCGGCGCCCGCCTTCTCATCCCCATCCTCGTGTTCCGGCTCTTCGATGAATCCACCGTCGGGTACGTGCGGGCGGCGTCCGCGATCGCCGTGACCTACCTGGGATTCCTCACCACCGCCATGGCCCAGGACTACTACCCGCGCCTCTCCGCCATGTCCGATCAGCCCTCTCGGTTGGTCGTCGCGGCGAACCAGCAGCTCGAGGTCATCTACCTGATCTCCGTGCCCACCATCTTCCTGGCCATCGGCCTCAGTCCCGTCGTGGTCCCGGTGATCTACAGCCCCGCCTTCGCGCCCGCCGTTGGCGTCCTGCAGTGGCAGCTCGCCGGAGATCTGTTCCGCTTCACCAGTTGGGCGCTGGTCATCGTAATCCTGGCACAAGGACGTTCGTCGGCCTACTTCCTGACCGAGACCTTCGTCGGCGCCATGTTGATCGCCGCCTCATGGCTCGCCATGCGGGGCCTGGGGCTCGTAGGCGTTGGCGTGGGCTATGCCATCACCTATCTGCTGTACTGCATCCTCGCCTATGCCATGGTGCGGAGCCTCGTTGGCTTCCGGTTCTCCTCCAGGAACGCTCGAACGCTCCTCCTCGCGGGTGCCGGGATCCTGGCGGCCAAGCTGTGGGTCCAATCGAGCGAGGCGGCGCTGGCGTATCTCGGCCCCACCGCCCTCGGTATCGCCCTCGGAGTGCGGTCGATCGTCCTGGCGCGGAACGCATGGCGCACCCATCCCCACGACCCGACAGGCGGCGCCAAGCCCGGCCGTTGAGCGCGCCGGGCCACGGCGCTGCCCGGCGGCGGATGCATCGCGCAACGCCGCGGCCTTGCGCCGGGAGCGACCCGGGCGAGCTCCAATCGTAGCGTGGCGACGCCGGACCCCCCTGGGGGCAACGGTCCGTCACGAGATCACGGTGCGCAGCATGCGCATCTTCTCGCCCAGAGGGAGATCGCGGCTGGGCAGGATGTGCGAGAGGTAGTAGCGCAGCCGATGTTCACTCTGGTGGAAACCGGCCGCGAGCTGCCGCCGTCGGTACGTCTGATCGGCCCACCCGAGGATGCGAGCATACGTCTCGTCGTTCACGAGGCCCTTGGCCCTGGCCAAACCGGCATCGCGCCGATACTGGTCGCGAATCGCACCGATATCCATGGCATGGATCGAGTCGGGAGCCGACACGTTGCCACCGTGCCACCGGTAGTAGATGCCCGCCTCGGGAGAGACGAGCGCGTGTCCGGCCATCAGCCCCCGCAGCAGGTAGGGAGTGTCCTCCGTCGGACACGCACCATCGAGCCGGCCGAAGACCTCGAACAACGCTCGCCTGAAGCCGCGGGACGCTCCACTGACGTGCGGGCCGCGCCCGGAGAGGTGATCGTCCAGGCGCACGGGTCGCGGCCCCCCGACCTCTCTCGTGGATGGCCTGCTCTTCGTGTTTCCGTGTTCGTCGATCATCACGTCCGTGAACGACACGATGGACGCCTCGGGGTCCGTAGCGAAGAGGTCCACCGTCATCGACACGCGACGCGACACCGAGACGTCGTCGCCCGCCGCCACCACGATGATCTCCCCTCGCGCCCGAGCCACCAGGTCGTTGAAGTGATCGGCCAGGCCCCGATTCGTTTCGTTCCGGCGGGCGACGATCTCATGGGGGCCGCGGTAGTCGGCCACACAGGAGCGAATCACGTCGAATGTGGCGTCGCTGGAGCCGTCATCCGACGCGATGATCTCGAGCCGGGGGTAATCCTGCCGCAGCGCCGACCGGACCGCGTCTCCCACGAACCGTTCCTGGTTGTAGGCGAACAGGATCATGGAAACGGAGGGTCGGTCGTCGTGTGCGCTCACTTCCGCTGCCTCATGGTGCTCCTATCGGCGTATCCGAGTTCGGCCGTGCCTTGCGGTCTTCCCGGGCTCTCCCCCGGATGCCCCATGCACCCCGTCGACGAGTCTAGTCCGATCGGGCACCGCAACGCAGGTGGACGCTGACCACCCTCCCCTCATCCCGCCATCGAAGATGTGGATGTGGCGGCAGCGACACCGGCGTCGACGAAGATACCGCGTCCGCCACCGCCCGCATCCCGCCCTGACGCCACGGACCCGACCCAAGCTACCGACCCTACGGGCCACCTGGGCGCAGCGACAGGCATTTGGCCGCGCCACGGCGGAGGGCCTGCACATACCCCCACGCCCACCCGAGGGGTCGTCGCTCGATCCCGTAAGCGACGGACGCCAGCTTGGCGGCGCGACCGAGCAGGCCGCGGCTCGCATACCGCAAGGATTGCCGCTGGAAGTGCCTGGCCAGGGCCACGTCACCCGACGTCTCGGCGGACACCCAGTGTTTCTTCAAGACGGCCCACTCGGTGAGGAGGTCGGCTCTGGCGTTGACGCTTCCGACACCGCGGTGCGCCCTGACCAGTACGGCATCCACAAAGCCGAACTGGGTCCGGAACGCGAGCCGCAACGCCAGATCCCAGTCCTCCAATGCCCGCAGCGAGGCGTCGAATCCCTCGACGGTCTCCAACAGCTCACGCTCGACCAGGAGCGTGGGGGTCCCTACCACGTTGCCCGAGAGCAGACGCACACCGATATCCCCATGGAAGGGCTCCGCCGGTCCATCCGGAACCACGGTCCAGCCTGCAGGGGACTCCATCTCGAACCGGCAGTAGCAAGCCGCGGCGCGGCGACCCAAGGACCGAAGGGTGCCGAGTTGCCGCTCCAACTTGGTTACCGACCACTCGTCGTCGCTGTCCTGGAAGGCGACGTATCGCCCACGCGAGAGGCGGATGCCCTCGTTTCGCGCGACGGCTGCACCGCGGTTCTCGTCGAGGGTCACGAGCCGCACGCGCCCGTCTCCGGAGGCGATGCGCCGCGCCACCAACGTGGTGTCGTCAGTCGAGCCGTCATCCACGATGATCAGTTCGATGTCGCGGTACGACTGGCGCAACACGGACGCCGCTGCGCGTGGCAATTCCTCGGCCCGGTTGAATACGGGCAGCACGATCGAGACGAGAGGTGGATCGGAGCCCGCCATCCCCAAGGAGCATACCGTGGTGGCTCAGAACCATCTGGTGGGCGCCTTGGATCCTTCGAGACGCGCAGGACGCCTCCTACCGCCGGTCCCGAAGCGCTCCGTCCGAGCCGGCAGTACCGCGCGCTCAGCGCGCTTCGTCGACACGGCGACCACCTGCCGCGTTCAGGCAGTCCCACGGGCCGTGGTAGCCTGAGCCGTGACCAGAACGGCGTTCCTGGCCGCAACCGTGCTCTCGGGCGCCCGCGATGCTGCGCGCGTGCCGGCAGCGCGTCCCCTGGAGTCCGTCCGCTTCCACGGCGCCTCCGTGGCGTGCGGCGCCCATGGGGCGGAGCATGTTCGAGGGCCAGGCCGTGCGTAGTCGGCTACGGCGCCTCATCGACCCTGCGGCCTGGCACAACAGCTACCGTGCATGGCGGCGACACGTCGTCGTGGTGGATTGGTGGACGGGCCACGCGAATTGGGGCGACGGGTACAACGTAGACCTCTTCGAACACCTGACCGGGCGCAAGGTCGTGAGCCTGGACGAGGTCGCCGTTCATCTCGGCGCACCCGTGTGGGTCGGCACCGGGAGCGTCCTCGGGTTGGTCCGGTCCCGGAACGCCCGCGTGTGGGGGGCTGGATTCATCCAGGCTTCCGACGCGCCACGGCCGGCGCTCGCCTCTGCTCGCTTCCACGCCGTACGCGGCCCGCGCACCGCGGCGCTACTGCGCCGGGCCGGCCTCCCCGCACCCACAACCTTCGGGGACCCTGGGGTACTGGCGGATGCTGTCTACGGCGCGCGCGCCCAACCGCCGTCCTCTGGGGTTCGGTTCTGCCTGATCCCGCACTACGTGGACATGGCCTCCCCGGAGGTGGCCGCCTTCGTGGAGCGCCACCCCGACGTGGAGGTGGTGGACGTCACCGGCGATCGGGTTGGCATCGTGGATCGTGTGTCTCGTTGCACGGCGGTCGCTTCATCTTCGCTGCACGGACTCATCCTGGCCGATGCCCTCGGGGTTCCGAGCTGCAGGGTCCGCATCACGGAGTCCCTCACGGGAGGCGACTTCAAGTTCGAGGACTACTTCTTGGGATCCGACCAGCCGATCAAGGAACCGGTGCTTCTGCGGGCCACGACGACCGTGGGCGATCTCCTGACACGCGCTTCGGTAGAGGACGTCACGCCGGTACGGGACAGACTGCTCGAGGCGCTACCCGACATACCCTAAGGCCCCAAGTGCCACGCGGGCCAGGAGGTGTATCCTCCGGCCGAATCGCGGCGGAGTGCCGACCAGGAGGGCGCGCGCGAGCTACGGCCGCGCGAGCGGCACCATGCCCGTGAAGTGTGCCAGCATCTCCCCCAGCGCCTCGTCGAGCGCGCGGCGCGGGTGCCACCCGGTGGCGCGCAGGCGCGTGGCGTCCACCTCGAAGCTGAGGTGGTTGAGCACGTCCTGCTGCGTCATGCGCACCTGCACCGTGTCGCGCACCCCGCGCAGCGCCTCGGCCACCTCCAGCACGCTGGGGTTGCCGTCCACCACGTTGGCGAGCGGGGTCGCGGCGGCCGCGGCCGCCTGCTCCAGCACCACCCGGCTGGCGTCCTCGACGTGCAGCACCGGGCGCCGCTGCCCGCCGGTGCCGTGCACCGGCAGCGGCCGCGCCACCCCGGCGAGGAACGCCAGGCGGTTGACGAAGCCGTCGAAGCGCATCACCGGCGCCGGCCCGTAGAGCATGCCGAGGCGCAACACGGACACGTCCAGCCCGCGGCCGCGGCCCCCCTCCAGCGAGCGCTCGGCGCCGCGCTTGGCCTCCGCGTAGGGCCCCAGCGGCCGGCACGCGGCCGTCTCGTCGAACGGCCCGCCGGGCCCGTACACGGCCGTGCTGCTGGCGAACACCACGCGCCTGACGCGCTCGCGCAGGCACGCCTCGACCAGCGCCGCGGTGCCCCAGTGGTTGACCTGGTGCGTCCAGGTGGGGTGCTCGAAGCTCATCGGGGTGCGCACGATGGCCGCGAGGTGGATCACCGTGTCGACCTCGCGCAGCGCGTAGCGCGTCACGCCGGCGTCGAGCACGTCGCCCTCCACGAACTCGTAGCGGCACCCCTCGGGCAGGTCCATCAGCGCCCGCTGCCCGTGGGTGTGGAGGTTGTCGAGCACCCGCACGGTGCTGCCGGGCAGCACCTCGGCCGCGTCGCGCAGCAGCCGCGAGCCCAGGTAGCCCAGGCCGCCGGTCACCAGCACGGTGCGGGGGGCGGTGGTCACGAGTCGTCGGGGGTGGTGCCGGGGGTGGTGTCTGCGATGGTGTCTGCGATGGCGTCGGGGTGCCCCTCCCGGGCGCCGGCGGCCCGCCCGCCCGCGCCGCTCCCGCTGCGCGGCAGGTGCAGGCCGCACTCGGTCTTGCCGCTCCCCGCCCAGCGCCCGGCGCGCGCGTCCTCGCCGTCCAGCACCGCGCGCGTGCAGGGCGCGCAGCCCACGCTCGGGTAGCCCCGCTCCAGCAGCGGGTGCTCGGGCAGGTCGTGATCGTGCACGTACTGCCACACGTCGCGCTGGGTCCAGTCCGCGATGGGCGCGAGCTTGAGTTGCCCGCCCTCCGTGAGCTCCACGATGGGCGCGTGCGCGCGCGCGGCCGTCTGGTCGCGGCGCACGCCCGCCACCCAGCCGGCGTACCCCTCCAGCGCGTCGTCGAGCGGCTCGACCTTGTTGAGGTGGCAGCACAGGTCCGGGTCGGTGCGGTGCAGCTGCCCGTGTTGCTCCAGGAACCCCTCGTGCCCGCCGCGCGGCGTGAGCACCTCGAGGTTCAGCCCCAGGCGCCGCACCAGCTCGTCGCGGAAGGCGAGCGTCTCCGGGAAGTGGAAGCCGGTGTCCAGGAACAGCACCGGCATCTCCGGCACGTGTCGTGGCGATGAGGTGCAGCAGCGGCACGCTCTGCGTCTGGAACGACGAGGTCGCCACCAGCGACCCCTCCAGCGCCTCCCACGCCCAGCGCAGGCGCTCGGCCGCCGTGGCGCGCTCGAGGCGCGCGTTGGCGTCGACCAGCCAACGCGCGCTCCAGGCGGGGTGGGCGCTACGGAACATGGGGCATTCTACGGCGCGGCGCGCGTGGGTCGCAGGGCGCGCGGGGCGCTCGCCCTCACCCCTCCGCCGCCCACGCCCGCCGGATCTCGCTGCTGGAGATGTCCTTGCGGAACGCCCGCGCGGGGATGGCCTCGAACAGGTCGCGCTGCGCGGCCGGGATGGCGATGTCCGCCAGCGTCAGGAAGCGATCGTCCACCTCGCGGCCGGCCACCAGGAAGCGGCAGCCGCGGTCGCGCACGCCCTGCAGCGCGCGCTCCACCTCCGCCTGGCTGCCGTCGTAGAAACGCGCGTCGAGGATGCGCTCGGCGGTGTCGGCCCCGATCACGAACAGCGAGCCCGGGAACAGCGCCGCCTTGCCCACGAACAGGGGCTCGCGCGTGAGCACCAGCGGCGCCTCCCCGGCGAACTGCTGCGCGCGCCGGCGCGCCTCCACCAGCCCGATGCTGCTCTTGTCGGCGTTCTCCAGCGGCAGCTCGAACGCCACCCGCGCCCCGTAGCGCTCCCCCGCCACCCGCGCCATGTCGCGGTGCCCCTCGTGCAGCGGGTTGAAGGCGCCCGAGAGCAGCAGCGGCGCGCCGCCCAGCTCCGCCGAGCGCGCGCTGTCCGGCAGCGTGGTGGTGAGCATCCCGTCGGGGCGCACCACCACCGCGTCGCGAGCCCCGGACCGCAGCTCGGCGAGCAGCGGCGCGGGCGCGAAGCCCACCTCCAGCTCCTCCCCCTCCACCAGCGGCAGGTCCGGGCGGTGCAGCACCCCGCACGCGTCCGCCACGGCGCGCAGCAGGATGAGGCTGACGAGCTCCTCCTCGGCGGCCCGGTCGCGCGCGCCCTTGTGGATGGTGAGCGCGTAGGTGGCCGTCCCGAAGGCGTCCTTCACCGCGGCGGCCACGCGGTGCTCGCCGCGCTTGGCGCGATCCGTGGCGATGGTGGCGGTGGCCGCCAGGCCGAACACCGGCAGGGTCTCGGCCTCGCCCGTCCGTGTGCGCCCGCGCGCGCCGGTACGCGCGTCGCCGCCATGGCGCGCGCCACGCGCCGCGACGTGAAGCGGTTGGGCGTGAAGCCCACGAAATCGATCATGGAGCGATCGGTATAGACGTCGATGGCCTCGAGGATGGTGCGCGACGAGCCCCCCACGGCGTGCAGCCACGCCAGCGCCTGCACCCCCGCCCCCGCGAACGCCATCACCATGCGCTGCGGCGTGGCGTGGATGGCCGTGACCAGCTCGTCGGTCGTCACGCGGACCATTGTGGCATGCAGGCATCCGACCCGCCGATGGACCCGATGCGTTCCAGCCCCGATCGTCGGTCGGCGAGCGCTGGTGATCCAACGGCCCCGTAAGCCCCACACGTACCCATGGATCGGTTGCGGCGGGCGTACCGCGGCTCGGTTGCTCCGAATAAAGCACGTGGGGGAGGGGCTCGTGGAATGATGAATCCCTAGGACCGGGGGTTCTGACGTGCCCAGCGCAGCGAACGACGCGCGCCGCCAGAGCTCGCCATAAGCGTGAGGGTGACGCGCACCGCGTGCGTCCGACCTCGTGGGCATCCCGCTTCGGTTCGGGGTGACGCTCAGGCCAAGACCACGCGCAAACGGATTCGTCGTGCCCGGTTCGGGCCGCATGGCGAAACGGTAATGGGCGCCGCCGGAGGGGGAATGTCATGCATCACGACCTGTCTTCGACTCCTTTGGGGCGCCGCGCGCGAGCGCTGTGTGTGCTTCTCGCGGCATCGCTGGTGTTGGCACTGTCGGGCTGCGGGCAACGCCCGACCACGCCCGCCGCCGACGTGCCCGAGTTCACCGGCCAGCAGCCCGTGGCCGGCTCGACCGACGCCAGCGGCCACATCGGCATCGTGAGCGACGCCTCCTCCTCCAGCTTCGACGTGAGCGTCAGCGATACCGACGGTCATCCCGTCTCCGGAGCGACGGTCTCGTACGACGAGGTGGGGGCCACGGCCGTGTTCGTCGCCACGAACCCGACCACGGGCGCCCGGTCGATCTACGTCAAGGGCCTGTCGGCCGCGTCTTCGGCAGCAACCGGGCGGCTGGCTGCGCAGGTGATCCCGAACCCGGTCACCATCGTGTTGAGCGTGGCGGCAGACGGCGTCTCCTTCCTAGAGTCGCAGGCGATCGCCCAGAGCATCGGCATCACCATCGATCACCTCCCCCAGGCGTCGCCCCAGGACGGGATCGTCGAGATGTGCATGACGCCGATGGAATTCGCCTTCCTGACGCAGGCCCTGGCGATGTCGCAGGCCCGGGAGATGGCCACCTACTCCGCATGGGGCAATCGATGGCCATCGGGTACGCCAAGGGCGCCGTCGGACTGCCGCAGCCGATCAAGACCCTCGACAAGCTCCACGGCATCCTGATGGACCTCGGCGACCTGGGCGAGGTGTTCACCAGCACTCTGGCGGACGAGATCGAGCGCGAGACGCTGCGCGAGTTCAGCGCGAACTCGCTCGGATCCCACGACACCATCCGCGTGACGTTCTTCGACTTCCGTCACCAGACGTTGCTGGGCGGCACCCAGAATTCCTACGCCTGGAGCACCGCGATCGTCACCGGCGTCGATTGCGATCCGGGCGCCTTCGGAGCCCAGGTCGGCTCGGTCTCGTTCGTCAACGGCCTGTCGAACGTCCCGCGCGACGAGGACGGGTTCGTGGCCGTCCAGATCGACCCGCCCGAGGCGGGCGTCAAGGTGTACCTGCACGAGGCCTTCACCGATGGCACCACGGGCGGCCGCTACGAACGGCGCTTCCCCGCGGCGGTCACCACCTCGAATGGACGCGCCAACTTTTCCGTGCCTCCCAACGAGAACGGGGCCTCCGTGCTCACCGCCACGGTGCCGGCGCGCTACGCCAGCGCCGAGCAGCGACTGACGTGGGCCCCCGGACCCAACGGCACCATCAGCCCCCCGATCTACAACTTCGACGTCAGCGGCTTCCGGGGCATCGTCGACAAGCCCGTCGACTTCACCTACGCCATCGGCAACGGCGGCGACCTCGCCACCTGCGAGGTCGACTGGGGTGAGGGCAACGGCTGGACGCCGTTCACCTGTCCGCCGCGGGGGCTGTTCGGGTACTCGCTGACGGCCGCGCGCACGATCTCGCACACCTACATCAACACCGGCATCGTGTCCCCGCGCTTCCGGTTCGCCAACAGCAGCGGCCTCACCAGCGAGACGTACGCGGAGCTGAGCGTCACCGTGCCGCACCACAACACGGCTCCGACCATCGATGACGCCGCCATCTCCGCGGGCCACCTCACCTGGACCTTCCGAGATCCCGACGTCCACGACGATTTCGATTGCGAACTCAGGGTCGAGGGCCCGGGGCACTACCTGTCGCGCGTGTGGCACCGATACCCGTGCTCGCGCAGCGGCGACGCGCCCGTCGACGTGAGCGGGGCCAGCATCGCTCTATTCCGCGTGACGGACGGCACCGCCTCCGACTCCACGATGATCGGGGTGGACGTGAACAACGCCCCGGAGCTCACCGCCTTCGCGGCCGACCCCTCGCCCGTGGCACCGGGCTCCCCCACCACCTTCTCCTGGAGCGTGAGCGACCCGGACGGCGACCCCCTCACCTGCGGCATCGACATCGACAGCGACGGGATCGACGACTACACCCTGTCGGGCAGCGATTGCTCTCCGGGAGGCAGCCAGGCGCACACCTACGCGACCGCAGGCAGCGTCCAGGCCATCCTCACCGTCGACGACGGGCGCGGCGGCAGCGCCGTGGCGACGACCACGGTGAAGGTCGAGGCCCCGGCGAACCTCTCACCCACGGCCCGCCTCACCATCCGACCCGGCCAACAGATCGAAGTGGGGCAGCAGCTCGACGCCGACGCCAGCGCCAGCAGCGACGCCGACGGCACCATCGTCGCGTACCACTTCACCGACAGTCGCGGCAACAGCCACGACGGCGCCGCCACCTGGACACCCCCGGCCTTCACCAGCGCGGGCCAACCACAGGTGTGCGTGGAGGTCACCGACGATGGCGGGGCCACCGACCAGACGTGTCAGACCGTGCAGGTCGTCCAGCCGGCCCCGACGGGCCCCGACCTCGTGCTGGCCGAGTACGCACTGCCGAACATCGTGCCGACGCTGAAGAACTTCTCGACCTGGGCCATCGACGAGGGCTCCGGCTTCGACCTGAGCGCCACCTGGACCAACCTCGGCGATCCGGTGCCGGACGGCACCAGCTTCGATTTCCAACTCCTGCGCGACGGCACGGCCTGGAAGCGTCACTCCATCCAGATGAGCAACGGCCAACCGGTGGGCAACATCGAGCGCTTCAACCAGCTCGGAAAGGGCCTCGAGCCCGGCTCCTACGCGGTGAGCATGGTGATCGACAACCAGAACACGGTCGCCGAGACGGACGAGGGGAACAACAGCGCGTCGTTTTCGCTCACCGTGAACAACCTGCCGCCCAGCGCCGACTTCACGCATGGAACGCAGTGCCTGACGGCAACGTTCACGGACGCCTCCACCGATCCCGGTGGTAGCAGCGATGTCACCGCTTGGGACTGGAACTTCGGGGACGGCACCACCAGCAACACCGAAAACCCGAAGCACACGTACGGCTCGGCCGACACCTACAACGCTAGCCTCCGCGTCACCGACCGATCGGGGGCGCAGTCCAGCCGGACGACCCACGCGGTCACCGTCGCTCCCTGCACCGGCAGCCTCACCGTCACCATCTCGGGCCTCCCCGAGCGGCGTGAACGGCGACGTCGACGTGGCGGGACCAAGCGCGTACAGCGCGCACCTGACCGCGACCGGCACGCTCACCGAGCTCGACCCGGGCTGCCTACACCATCACGGCGAATCCGGTCACGGGCGGCGCCGACAGCTACGCCCCGAGCCCGGCGAGCAAGGGCGTGACGGTGACCGGCGGCGGCTCGACGAGCCAGACCATCACCTACAGCAAGGTGACCCCAGGCAACGTGGGCCACCTCGCCGACGTCGCTGCCCTTCTCCGGCGCCTACGGATCGGCGATCGCAGCAAGCCACTGCAGATCCAGAACGTCGGCGACGCGTCGGGCAGCTACGCCCTGAGTGGCATCCCGTCGTGGGTGACGATCGCCACCGGAGATCAGACCGGTACGGTTGCGTCCGGCGGCAGCCGCACCATCCAGGTGGGCGTGAGCGCCTGCCCCGCATCGTCGAGCACGTCCAGCACCCACGACCAGGGAACGATCACCGTGGGCGGGGACGGGGCCGGCACCTCCTTCGATGTCTCCCGCACCTGCGACCCGCCCGCAACCACCACGCTCGACCTCACCATCGAGAACGTCAACAGCTCCACGCCGTGGACGTCCTCACCGCTGCGGGTGCAGCTCTACAGCGACAGCGGCTACACCACCCAGGTGGCCAGCAAGACCACGTCCTCCGGGACGGTCAGCTTCTCCGGCCTCACCCCCGCCACCTACTACTACAAGGTGTTCAAGCCCGCCGGCAGCGGCTTGCTCGCTGAGGAGTACTGGGGTAAGGGGAGCGCCGACGTCACCAGCGACGCCAGCGTCACCTTCCACCGCTGGATGCCGTACCTCGACACCTCCACCCTGTCCATCACCTGGGACGCGGCACAGAACCTGTTCCACGTGTCCGTGACCGCGCGGTACCCGTCCGCCAGCGGGAGCGCCTACAACCTACGCCTGCACGGCATCGCCGACGTGAACAAGGCGTCACCGTGGGACGGGGAGGCCACGTCCTCCACCGCCAGCATCACCGCGGGCGGCAGCGCCACGTTGAACCTCGACCTGACCGGCGGGAGCGGGACCAACTGCTTCTACTTCGCCCTGCAGGCCAACGAGGGCGGCTACCTCACCACCGACCAGGACGGCCCTTGGACGACCACGCGCTGCCAGAGCGTGACGCCGCGCTACACGCTCACCGTCAACGTCTCCGGCAACGGCACCGTCACGAGCAACCCCGCGGGCATCAGCTGCACCACGACTGCTCGCAGGACTACGACGCCGGCACCGCCGTCACCCTCACCCCCACGGCGGACAGCGGTTGGGAGTTCTCCGGCTGGTCCGGTAGCGCCGACTGCAGCGACGGCAGCGTCACCATGAACGCCGATCGGACGTGCACCGCGACGTTCACCAAGAAGGCCGTCACCACCCTGTCGAACGTCACCCACATCGACGCCGGCAGAAACTACTCGCTCGCCGTCACCAGCGGTGGCACCGTGTACGGATGGGGGTTCAACAACTACGGCAAGCTCGGCGACGGCACCACGACCGAACGGCACACGCCGGTGGCCACGGTGGGACTCGGGTCCGCCCAGGGCATCGCGGCGGGGAGCAACCACTCGCTCGCCATCGTCGGCGGCGCCGTGTACGCCTGGGGCGAGAACAGCGACGGCGAGCTCGGGGACGGTACCACCACGAACCGCAGCACGCCCGTCGACGCCGGCGGCTTCACCAACGTGATCCAGGTGGATGCCGGGAACTCCTACTCCATGGCGCTGCGCACCTACGGCAACGTGTTCATCTGGGGCCTGAACTACACCGGCACGCCCAGCATGGTCACCGGCATTACCGGCGTGACCGCCATCGCCGCCGGCGCCAACCACAAGCTGGCACTACTCGGTAACGGCACCGTCTACGCCTGGGGCTCCAACGGGGCGGGCGAGCTCGGGGACGGCACGTACCTCGAGAAGTCCTCCCCGGTGCGCGCGGGCTCCCTCACCAACATCGTGGGCATCGCCGCCGGCGACTCCTTCTCGCTCGCCGTCGACAACAACGGCGCGGTCTGGGCCTGGGGGCAGGGGAGCTACGGCCAGCTCGGCAACGGCGGCACCAGCAAGAGCAACGTGCCGGTGCGCGTATCCGGCATCAGCACCGCTGTCGCGGTGGCCGCCGGGTTTGGGCACGGGCTGGCCCTGCTCAGCAACGGCACCGTCAAGGCCTGGGGATTCAACAGCAACGGGCAGCTTGGCGACGGCACGACGACACTGCGCACGACCCCCGTCACCGTGTCGGGGCTCAGCAACGTCACCGCCATCAGCGCCCACAACATGCACTCGCTCGCGTTGCTCGGCGACACGACCGTGCGGGCCTGGGGGTACAACCAGTTGGGTCAGCTCGGCGACGGCACCACCACCGACCGGCACACGCCGGTGGCGGTGGTGCAGTGATGCGCTAGAGCGGAACGGCGGCCAGGCGGCCGGGCGGGTAACGCTCGGCCGCCTCTGCGACGCGGGGGCCGTGTATTCGCGATGATGCCGGGTCTCTGGGGGCCGGGTCTCCGCGGGGCCCGCTACGCGGCGCCCAGCGCCGCCGCCACCGCCTCCACCACCCGCACCTGCTGCGCCTCCGTGATCGACGGCCACATCGGCAGGCTCAGCACCTGCGCCGCCTGCGCCTCCGTGATCGACGGCCACATCGGCAGGCTCAGCACCTGCTCCGCCGCGGCGTCGCTGTGCGGGCAGTCGCCGGCCCCGTCGGCGTACATCGGCAGGCGGTCCTGCGGGATGGGGTAGTAGATCATCGTCCCCACACCCTGCTCCTGCATGCGCGCCCGCACCGCGTCGCGCTCCGCGCCGGTGACGCGCACCGTGTACTGGTGGAAGACGTGGCCGTCGGTCACCGCGGGGGCGCGCACGCCCTCGACGCCCCGCAGCAGGTGGCCGTAGCGCGCCGCCACCGCGCGCCGCCGCTCGTTCCAGGCGTCCACATGCGGCAGCTTCACGCGCAGCACCGCGGCCTGCAGCGCGTCCAGGCGCGAGTTGTAGCCCAGCGCCTCGTGGTGGTAGCGCTCGCGCGAGCCGTGCACGCGCAGCATGCGCGCCTGCTCGGCCACGGCGTCGTCGTCGGTGGCGATGAGGCCGGCGTCGCCGAAGGCGCCGAGGTTCTTGGTGGGGAAGAACGAGAAGGCCGCGGCGTCCCCCAGGCCGCCGATGCGGCGGCCCCCCTGCGTGGCGCCGAAGGCCTGGGCGGCGTCCTCGAGCACCCTGAGGCCGTGCGCGTCCGCGATCTCTCGAATAGCGGCCATGTCCGCCGGGCGCCCGAACAGGTGCACCGGCAGCACGGCCCTCGTGCGCGCGCGTGACGGCGTCCTCGAGCCTGGCCGGGTCGAGGTTGAGGGTGTCCGGATCGATGTCCACGAAGACGGGCTCGGCGCCGAGCACGCTCACCGCCTCGGCGGTGGCGAAGAAGCTGAACGGGGTGGTGATCACCTCGTCGCCCGGCCCCACGCCCAGCGCCCGCAGCGCGATGACCAGCGCGTCGGTGCCGGAGTTCACGCCCACGGCGTGGCGCACGCCCAGGTACGCGGCCGCCTCGTCGCTCGAACGCCCGCACCTCGGGCCCCAGGATGAACTGCCCGGAGCGCGCGACGCGCGTCATCGCGGCCTCGAGCTCCTCCCACAGCGCCTCGATCTCGGGCGTCAGGTCGAGCACGGGGATGGGAGGGGCCGACGTGACATCGCTCATGAACGCCTCCGGGCGGTCGCCGCGCGGCGGGCGGCCGCGTCCTCCACCGATGCTCCATCCACGCGCCGCGTGCCGGCCTACGTCGCGCCCGACGAGCCGCGGATCGCACGCGCGCCACGCTGCGGACGCTCGCCAGAGCACCGCGCGCTGGCCAAAGTGTAGCGCGCCCCCGGCGGCGCGGGAGGCGGCAGCGGCGCGCCGCACGGGCACCGCGGGGCGCCGCCTGCGCGACGGGTGGTCCGGCTACGCGCGACGGGTGGTCCGGCGCGCTCACGAGCCCCGGGCCGGACGACACAGGCGCCCCCGGGCGCCCGCGAGGGTCTAGGATCGGGGAAACGTCACATTCTTGACGCGTCGGTCACGTCGACCAGGGAGGGGGCGACATGAAACGCACGGCCGTGCTTCTCGTACTCGTACTCGGGGTGGTCCCGCTGACGGGCTGCCAGCTCCTGCTGCTGCCCTTCATCGGGGCCATCTTCGGTCCGGGCTGCACCAACCAGGAGGTGAAGGTGCCCGACGGCGGCGCCCGACAGCCAGCACTTCGCGGGCAGCTACCACCTCGACCAGCCCACCGAGGACGGACCCATCGAGCTCGACCTCACCGCCGACCTGGTGGACGCCGGCCGCTACGACGTCAGCGGCAGCGCGACCTTCGGCGGCAGCGACTACGCCGTGGAGGGCGAGGTGCTCGCCGGCAGCTGCGAGGACTTCGTGCCCCAGGCGGTGGCGCCGCAGACCAGCCCGCCGCCCAGGCGCACGATGGCGCTGCGGCTCACCGAGACCTCGGCCACCTCGGTGGCGTACACCATCGTCGCGGTCGGGTCGACCACCACGAACCCCGCCTACCTCGCCGCCGGCGCGATCAGCTACGACCACCCGCTCCCCTACCCGCCCTACCTCGGCGACGCCGAGGCCGGGAAGCTCGACTTCACGCCGCTGCCGTACTGAGGCGGGGCGCCCGGGCGCGGCCGCCACACACCGTTCCACCCCGAACGGTCTCTCATGAGAGTCGGGACTAGCATGGGGCCATGGCATCCCGACCCCAACCAGACCCGCAGGGCGGAGGCGCGCGCGAGCCGGACCCGACGCTGTTCGTGATCTTCGGCGCCACCGGCGACCTGGCCGGCCGCAAGCTCATCCCCGCGCTGTACAACCTGGTGCGGCGCGGCGAGCTCGACGGCTTCCACGTGCTCGGCGCGGCCCTCGACGAGCTCGACGACACCACCTTCCGCCAGCACCTCTTCGACAAGCTCGACCAGCGCGATGTCGACTCCAAGAAGCTCCGGCATTGGTGCGACGAGCACCTGCACTACCAGCAGATGCCCGACAGCTCGGAGGAGGCCTTCGACACCCTCGGCGCCCGCATGCGGCAGCTCGAGGAGGACCTCGGCCTGCCCGGCAACCGGGTGTTCTACCTGGCGCTGCCGCCCGGCGCGGTGCCGGGCGTCATCCGCGGCCTGGGCACGGCCGGGCTCAACGAGGCGCCGGGGTGGGCGCGGCTGGTCGTCGAGAAGCCCTTCGGCTCGGACCTCAACAGCGCCGAGGAGCTCAACGGCGTGGTGCACGCCAACTTTGACGAGCAGCAGGTCTACCGCATCGACCACTACCTCGGCAAGGAGACGGTCCAGAACCTCATGGCGTTCCGCTTCGCCAACCCGCTGTTCGAGCACGTCTGGAACCGCGACCGGGTGGAGCGCGTGGAGATCACGGTGGCGGAGACGCTGGGAGTCGAGCACCGCGCGGCCTACTACGACCGCGCCGGCGCGCTGCGCGACATGGTGCAGAACCACATCACCCAGGTCCTGTGCTTCGTGGCCATGGAGGCGCCCGCCGGATTCGACGCCGATAGCATCCGCCACGAGAAGGTCAAGGTGCTCAAGTCGATGCAGCCGCACGGCGTGGTGAACGCCGTGTTCGGCCAGTACACCCCCGGCGACATCGACGGCGGCGGCGTGCGCGGCTACCACCAGGAGGACGGCGTGCCCGAGGACTCCGTCACGCCCACCTTCGTGGCGCTGGAGCTCGGCATCGCCAACTGGCGCTGGCAGGGCGTGCCCTTCGTCGTCCGCACCGGCAAGCGCCTGCCCAAGAAGGTCACGGAGGTGGCGGTGGTGTTCCGCGGCCCGCCCACCCAGCTCTTCCACCCCCTGGACGGATCGGACGCGCACGGCGACGTGCTGCGCATCACCATCCAGCCGCACGAGGGCTTCCACCTGGGCTTCGACGTCAAGAAGCCGGGCGGCGTCTTCGAGCTCACCAAGGAGTCGCTGGAGTTCCGTTACGCCGACGCCTTCAAGGCCATCCCCGAGGCCTACGAGACGCTGCTGCTCGACGTCGTCGAGGGCGACCAGACGCTGTTCGTGCGCGCCGACGAGGTGGAGGCCTCGTGGGCGCTGTACACCCCGCTGCTCGAGGATCCGCCCGAGGCCCACCCCTACCCCGCCGGCACCTGGGGCCCCAAGGAGGTCGACGCCATCCTCGACGAGAAGGCGTGGGAGGCCGGCAAGGGGTGAGTCGAGGCGCGCCGGCCGCCGCGGGCGCCCCGCGCGGCCGGGGGCGCCGCACCCGGCCGGCGGCACCGGCGACCCCTGTCGTGCCCGTGACCCCTGTCGTGCTCGTGGCCCGTGGCGGGCACGGGGCCAACGGTGGCCCCCGTGGCGCACGCGCCGCCGATGGTATATCGTTATACAATCGGTCTCGATCCAGCCGGATCCAATCCAAGGACTTACCCAGGAGGTAGCGGCGTTGCGCAGCATCGTGCTGGAGGCACCCCATCGTCTGACCCTTCGCGAGGCGCCGCCGGCGCCGAGCCCGGGCCCCGGGGAGGCGCGCGTGCGGGTGCTGCGCGTCGGCGTGTGCGGCACCGACCTGCACGCCTATCGCGGGCGGCAGCCGATGATGGTCTACCCCGTGGTGCTCGGGCACGAGCTGGCGGTGGAGGTGCTCGAGCTCGGGCCGCCCACGGGCCGACGGGCGGCGGGGCGCGCGGTCGGGGCGCGCCGGCCGGGGACGCGCCGGAGCTGCGCGTGGGGGAGGTGTGCACCGTGCTCCCCTACCTCGAGGACGGCACCTGCGGCGCCTGCCGCCGCGGCCTCACCAACTGCTGCGAGACGCTCGCCGTGCTGGGCGTGCACCGCGACGGCGGCATGGTCGACGAGCTCACCCTGCCCGCGCGGCTGCTGATCGGCGCCGGCGACCTCCCCCTCGAGGCGGTGGCGCTGGTGGAGATGCTCGCCATCGGCGCCCACGCGGTGCGCCGCGCCGTCATCGGCCCCGAAGACACGGTGCTGGTGCTCGGCGCCGGGCCCATCGGCCTCAGCGCGCTGGCCTTCGCGCGGCTGCGCGCTGGGCGCGTGCTCGCCCTGGAGCTCGACGAGGAACGCGTCGACTTCGTCAACGACCTCGGGCTGGCCCACGCCCTCGAGGCCTCGGTGGACGCCGACACCGCGGTGGCGGCCGGCGCGGTGCGCGAGCACTTCGGCGGCGAGCTCCCCACCGTGGTGATGGACGCCACCGGCAACGCCCGCTCCATGGAGGGGGCGGGGACGCTGGCGGCGCACGGCGGCAGGCTGGTCTTCATCGGCCACACCAAGGGCACGCTCACCCTGTCCAACCCGCTGCTGCACAGCCGCGAGCTGAGCGTGCTGTGCAGCCGCAACGCCACCCGCGCCGACTTCGGCGAGGTGCTGCGGGCGCTGCGCGCGGGCGAGGTGGACCCCACGCCGTGGATCACCACCCGCGCCGCGCCCGCCGAGCTGGTGCGCGACCTGCCCGGCTGGACGCACCCGGGCAGCGGCGTGGTCAAGGCCCTGCTGGAGATGCAACCGCCCGCCCCGGACCAGACCGGGGAGGGCCGGAACGGGGACCCCGCATGAAGATCACCTCCGTCGTCACCACGCCCATCCGGATGCACGTCGAGCACGCGCCCTACGCCACGGCCGGGGCCGGCTCGAAGCACCACTGGGGCAAGCGCAGCCGTGTCTCCCCCAAGCGCCCCACGCCGGTGCTGGAGTACGTGCTGGTGAGCATCCACACCGACGAGGGCGTCACCGGCATGGGGGAGAGCCCGGCCGACGTCGGCTTCTTCGGGGACACCCTCGAGTCCGTCCAGACCGGCATCGATGACTACCTCGGGCCGCAGCTCGTGGGCCGCGACCCGCTGGATCGCGAGCTGCTGATGAGCGTCATCGACTTCCGCGGACACTCCTGCGCCAGGGCCGGCCTCGACCTGGCGCTCCACGACCTCATCGGCAAGGCGCTCGGCACGCCCGTGAGCACGCTGCTCGGCGGGCGCGTGCGCACGCGCGTGCCGGTGTCGGTGGAGATCGCGGGCGGCGAGCCAGACGCCATGGCGGCCGAGTGCGTGCGCTTCATGGAGCGCGGCGTGCGCGCCTTCAAGCCCAAGATCGGCGGCGACCCGGACGCCGACGCCGCGCGCCTGCGCGCCATCCGCGACGCCGTCGGGCCCCGACGTGAGCCTGCGCGCCGACGCCAACCAGGGCTACACCCCCAAGGAGGCCATCCGCCTGTGCCGCCTGGCCGAGCGCGACGGGGTGGGGCTCGAGCTGCTGGAGCAACCCGTGAAGGCGTGGGACCTGCAGGGGATGGCGCTGGTGCGGCGCTCGGTGGACACCCTCATCGAGGCCGATGAGGGGTGCTACACCGTCCACGACGCCATGCAGCTCGTGCGGCACGAGGCCGTCGACGTGCTCAACATCAAGATCGGCAAGGCCGGCGGGCTGCTGCACGCCAAGAAGATCGCGGCCGTGGCCGAGGCCGCGGGCCTCCAGTGCGTGCTCGGCACCGCCTTCGGGCTGGGGCTCGAGATGGCCGCCAAGCTGCAGCTCGCGGCCTCCATCCCGGGCCTGGTCGACGCGGTGGAGTTCACCGAGATCGGCCTGCACCCCAACCTGCTCGGCGCGCCGCACGACGCGCTCCTCGCGCTCCCGCTGGAGGACGGCTGCCTGCCCGTGCCGACCGGCCCCGGGCTGGGCGTGACGCTCGACCCCGAGGCCGTGCGCAGGCACACGCTGGCCCAGCCGCAACCGGCATGACCCCAACCGGCGAGACCCCGACCGGCGAGACCCCGACCGGCATGAAGACCGTGCGGCTGGGCCGCACCGGGCTGCGCGTCTCCGCCATCGGGTTGGGCGCCTCCGCCCTGGGCGGGGTGTTCGAGCCGGTGGCCGAGGGCGACGCCGTCCGCACCGTCCACGCGGCGCTGGAGGCCGGCATCACCCTCTTCGACGTCGCCCCCGCCTACGGCGCCACCCGCTCCGAGCGCCTGCTCGGCGAGGCGCTGCGGGGCGTGCCGCGCGCGTCGTTCGTGCTCTCCACCAAGGTGGGCAAGACCACCGACGAGCAGGGGCGCGACACCTTCGACTACTCCGAGGACGGCATCCGCCGATCCCTGGACGCCAGCCTGGAGCGCCTGGGCGTCGACCGCGTCGACCTGCTGCACCTGCACGACTTCGACTACCGTGAGGGCACGCTGGAGGCCCAGGCCCTGGGCGAGGGCTTCCCCACCCTGCGCGCGCTGCGCGCCGAGGGGCGCATCGGCGCGGTGGGCGCGGGCATCTACGCCATGGACCTGTGGAAGCGGGTGCTGCTGGAGGTCGACCCGGACGCGGTGCTGCTGCACAACCACCACACGCTGTGCGACGTGCGCGCCGTGGAGCTGCTGCCGCTGCTGGAGGCGCGCGACACCGGCGTGATCAACGCCGCGCCCTTCGCCAGCGGGTTGCTCACCGGGGGCGCGCCGCCCGCGTGGCACCCGGCGCCGCCCGAGGCGCGCGCGGTGTTCGCCCGGGCCGCCGCCCTAGCGGAGCGCCGCGGCGTGCCGCTCGCGCGGCTGGCGCTGGCCTTCTCCTGCCAGGAGCCGCGCCTGCCGGTGACGATCTTCTCGTGCAGCACGCCGGAGGTGCTGCAACGCAACCTGGCGTGGGCCGCGGAGCCCGTCGACCGCGACCTGGTCGCGGAGGTGCAGCGCATCCTGGAGCCGGTGATGAACCGGCAGTGGGCGTACGGCGGCGCGCGGCCGGCGCCGACGGCCTGAGGCCCCGCGTGCCCGCCGCCCCCGAATCCGCCACACCCCACGCGGCCGCCCCCGACACCGCCAACGCGGCCGCTCCCGAGCGCGCGGTCCTCGACGTCGCCGACCCCGACCCCCACCATCCCCAACACCGCCGTCCTCGACGCCCACCAGCACTTCTGGGCCTACGCCGAGCGCGAGTACCCGTGGATGGGGCCCGGCATGGACCGCCTGCGCCGCGACCACCTCCCCGCCGACCTGCGGCCGGAGCTGGCGCGCGCCGGCGTGGACGGCACCGTGGCGGTGCAGGCGCGCCGCACGCTGGCCGAGACCGAGTGGCTGCTCGCGCTGGCCGATCGCCACCCGTTCGTGCGCGGCGTGGTGGGCTGGGTCGACTTCGCCGCGCCCGACCTGGAGGCGACCGTCGCGCGCCTCGCGGAGCACCCGCGCCTGGTGGGGGTGCGCGAGCTGGTGCACGACATGCCCGACCCGGAGCGCCCCGACCCCGACTACGCCGTCTCCGCCGAGCACCTGCGCGGCGTGGCGGCCCTGGCCGGCACCGGCCTGGCCTACGACCTGCTGCTGCGCCCGCCGCAGCTGCCGGCCGCGATCCGGCTGGTCGACCGCTTCCCCGAGCAGACCTTCGTCCTCGACCACATCGCCAAGCCCGACATGCGCGCCTCGCCCGGTCGTCCGGCCGGCCCCGACGCGCGGCACCGGCCGTGGCTCGAGGGCCTCGAGGCCCTCGCCGAGCGCCCCAACGTGAGCTGCAAGCTCTCCGGCCTGGTGACCGAGGCGCGCTGGGACGCCTGGCGGCCGGAGCACCTGACACCCTTCCTGGACGCCGTGCTCGACGCCTTCGGCCCGTACCGCCTGATGATGGGGTCGGACTGGCCGGTGTGCACCGTCGCCGCCGACTACGCCACCGCCGTCGACGTGGTGCGCCACTGGGCGGCGCGGCTCTCCGGCGACGAACGGGCCGCCGTGTTGGGCGGCACCTGCCGGCGCGTCTACCGCCTCGACGACCCGCCCCGCCAAGGAGGCCCCGCGTGACCCCGATCGACCCCAACGAGCCCGACCGCACCGACCCTCGACCCCCGGACGCCATCGACATCCCCCCGGCGGAGTACGCCGAGCGCCGAGCGCGCCTGCTGGCGTCGCTCGCGGCCGGCGGCGAGGCCGCCGCGGCGAGCGCTGCGCTGGGGACGCTGCCGCCGGGCACCGGCACCCCCGAGGCGGGCGTGGCGGTGCTGCAGGGCGCGCCCAAGGACTCCGCCCACGTGCGCTTCCGCCAGGTCAACGACCTGCAGTACCTGTGCCCCATCGCCACCCCGCACGCCTACCTGGTGCTGGACGGGCGCGACGGCAGCAGCCACCTGTTCCTCCCCTACCAGCCGCCCGAACGCCGCGCCCGCGAGGGCGCGCTGCTCAGCGCCGCCCACCCGGACGAGGCGCGCCGCGCCACGGGCGTGGACGCCGTGCACGGGCTCGACGAGCTCACCACCTACCTCGAGCGCGTGCGCCTGCTCTTCACCCCGCTGCGCGCCGGCGAGGGCGCCGTGCAGAGCTGGGACACCCTGCAGCGCGCCCAGCAGGAGCGCGCCTCCGATCCCTGGGACGGCCGCCCCGACCGCATGCGGCGCTTCGTGCAGCCTGCTGCGCGAGCGCCTGCCGGCCGCCGAGATCCGCGACCTGGCGCCGCGGCTCGACGCGCTGCGGATCCTCAAGAGCGACGCGGAGCTCGCGCTGCTGCGCCGCGCCGGCGCCCTCAGCGCGCAGGGTCTGCTGGAGGCCATGCGCGTCACCCGCCCCGGCGTGATGGAGTACGAGCTCGACGCGGCCATGCGCTTCGTCTACCTGCGCCACGGCGCCCTCGACGTCTCCTACCGCGCCATCGTGGGGGGCGGCGACAACGCCTGGTACGGCCACTACAACGCCAACGACGCCGCCCTCGCCGACGGCGACCTGGTGCTGGTGGACTGCGGCCCCGACTACCGCCACTACGCCAGCGACATCACCCGCATGTGGCCCGTCAACGGCCGCTACGACGACGTGCAACGGCAGCTCTACGGCTTCATGGTGGCGTACCACCAGGCCCTGCTGCGGCTACTGCGTCCCGGCGTGACGGCCGAGCAGGTGCGCGACGAGGCGGCCGCCGAGATGGCCGAGGTGGTGGCGCGCACCGCCTGGACCGACCCGGTCCACGAGCAGGCCGCGCGCCGCGCGCTGGCGTTCCCCCACCACCTCTCCCACCCCGTGGGCATGGCGGTGCACGACGTGGGCCACTACCGCGGGCAGGTGCTGCGCCCCGGGCTGGTGCTGTCGGTGGACCCGCAGCTCATCATCCCGGAGCAGCGGCGCTACCTGCGGGTGGAGGACACCGTGGTGATCACCCACGACGGCATCGAGAACTTCAACGACGGCGCCCCGTACGACCTGGACGAGGTGGAGGCCGTGATGCGCGAGCCGGGCCTGACCGAGCACAGCCCGCGCCTGTGGCAGGGCTGACGCGGCGGGGTGCACCCCGTCGCGGGCGCGTGCGCGTCCGTCAGGCGCAGCCCGCGCGGCGGCTCACAGCGCCCGGCAGCTCTCCCGCACCACCAGCTCGGTGGCGATGAGGCGCTCCACCGCCGCGGCGCGCTCGCTCCCCGGCTCGGAGATGCGCGCCAGCAGCGTCTCCAGCGCCAGCTCCGCCACCTGCTGACGCGGGGTGCGCACGGTGGTGATGGCCGGCGTGAAGAACGACGTCCAGGCCGGGTCGTCGAAGCCCACGAGCGAGACCTCGTCGCCGACCTTGACGCCGAGGTCCTTGAGGCACTGCAGCGCCGCGCCCGTCATCGACTCGTTGCACACCAGCAGCGCCGTCGGCCGGTCCGCCAGGCTCATCAGCCGGCGGGTGGCCTGGTAGGCGTCCTCGAAGCGGTACTCCCCGTGCCCCACCAGCGCCTCGTCCGCGGGCGCGCCGGCCTCGGCCAGGGCGTCGCGGTACCCCTGCAGCCGGTCGCGCCCCGACGGCAGGCTCTGGGCGCCCGCGACGATCCCCACCCGCCGGTGCCCCAGCCCCAGCAGGTAGGCGGTGGCGCGCTCCGCGGCCAGGCGGTTGTCGACGTTGATGCGCGGCGCGTCGACCGAGGCCATGGCGCTCTCCACCAGCACCATCGGCAGCCCCTCCTCGGCCAGCTTCACCAGCAGCTCCTCGTTCTCGGCCGAGGGGGAGAGGATGAGCCCGTCGACGTTGCGCTCGTGCAGCGCGCGCACGTAGTCGCGCTCGGCGTCGGGATCGTCGGCGGTGGTGCCCAGGATGACCTGGTAGCCGCGGCGCGCGGCCGCCGCCTCGATGCCGCGCACGAAGGTCGTCCAGTGATACGACACGATGTTGGACACCACCACCCCGATGGCCTTGGTGCGCCCCAGCCGCAGGGAGCGCGCCAGCACGTTGGGCCGGTAGTCGAGCGCGCGCGCCGCGCGCTGCACCTTGGCGCGCGTGCGCTCGCTGTAGGAGCCGTATTCGCCCAGCACGCGGCTGGCCATCCCCACGGAGACGCCCGCCTCCTTGGCGACCTCCTTGAGGGTGACGCGCCTGGTGGTGTCGGCTGCCATGCTCCTCGTGCCCCTCCGTGTCCCCCGTTGGGTGCGCCGTCCAGGTGGCGCCCCCGGACGCCCGGGGTACGGCGCGGCGGCGTCGTGAGAACCATATCCGATTGACAACCCGCGCGGCCTCGTATAACGTTATATCACTCCCCCACAGGCGGTGGCGGCGCCCCGAGCGCCGGCACGGCCGCACGCGCTTCACCCGTCCCACACGACCCCCAGCGCGACCCTCATGCGGGCGCGGGACCTGGCGTAACGCCACGGAGGTGGAAGCATGACCGGACGCAGACCATTCGTGAGGACGTTGCTGCTGCTCGCCGCGCTGCTCGTCGTCGCACTCGGAGGGGCCCAGGCGCAGAAGACGCTCAACGTCAGCCTGGACCAGGACCCCTACATCATCGACCCCACCGCCAACTGGCTCTACGACGTGCCCGCCAACATGTTCGTGACGCTGGTGGGGTACGACTTCCAGACCAGCTCGGTGGTGCCCGCCGGCGCCGACTCCTGGACGGTCTCGGACGACGGCACGCGCTACACCTTCCACATCCGCGACGGCTGGACCTGGTCCGACGGCACCCCGGTGACCGCGCAGGACTACGTCTACTCCTTCCAGCGCATCGCCGACCCGGCCACCGCCGCGCCGATGGCCTACCGCATCTACGTCATCCAGGGCGCGCAGGCCATCAACCAGGGCGACACCACCGACATGAGCACGCTGGGCGTGACGGCGCTCGACGACCACACGGTGCAGATCGACCTGGTGGCGCCCGCCTCGTGGTTCCTCTCCTCGCTCGGCTCCATCGGGCACGCCGTGCCCAAGTGGGCCATCGACGCCAACGGCGAGGACTGGACGCTGCCGCAGAACATCGTGGTGAACGGGCCCTACAAGCTCACGAAGCTCGAGCCCGAGAACCTCGCGGTGCTGCAGAAGAACCCCAGCTACTTCGCGGCCGACCAGGTGGACATCGACACCATCGACCTGTTCGTCGTCAAGGAGGAGTCCACCGCCCTGGCGTTGTTCGAGGACGGCGCGCTGGACATCGTGTCGGTGCCGTCGACCGACCTCGACCGCGTCAAGAGCGACCCGATGCTCTCCAGCGAGTTCTACAACGGCCCCAAGAACGTGCTGTACTACTACGACTTCAACGCCCAGAAGCCGCCGTTCGACAACGTGAAGGTGCGCCAGGCGTTCGCCGCCGCGTTGGACAAGCAGTCGATCGTCGACTTCATCACCAAGGGCGGCGAGGTGCCCGCCCCCACCCTCACCCCGCCGGGGAGCGTCGGGCACGTGCCCGCGTCCGCGAACGTCGGCATCCCGTTCGATCCCGAGCACGCCAAGGCGCTGCTGGCCGAGGCCGGCTACCCGGGCGGCCAGGGCCTGCCCACCATCACCCTGGCGTTCAACGCCAGCGAGACGCACAGCCGCATCGCGCAGGCCATCCAGCAGATGTGGCAGCAGACGCTCGGCGCCACCATCGAGCTGCAGCCCGTCGAGGGCCGCGCCTACTCGCAGATCGCCGCCGAGGGCGCCTTCAACGTCTGGCGCATGGGCTGGGGCATGGACTACCCCGACGCCAACAACATCCACGCCGAGCTCTTCACCTCCGACGTGGGCGCCGCGGCGCTGGTGCACAACGCCGAGTACGACCAGCTCATCAAGGACGCCGCCATCGAGCGCGACCCCGCGAAGCGCCAGGAGATGTACGTCCAGGCCGAGAAGATCCTCGTCCAGGACCTGGCCGGCGTGATCCCCATCTACTGGTCGGCCGAGAACCTGCTCATCAATCCCGCCCTGCACCCGGTGCTGGCCGGTAGCTTCAACCGCGAGTTCTGGAAGTGGACGCTCGATAACTGAGCGCCGCACCCCGCGCCCGCTGCCCGGCCTGCTTGACGCCGGGCCGCGGGCGCCCGATGCTCATCCATGACCGTCTTCGTCTTTCGTCGCGTCCTCTCCCTGGTGCCGGTGCTGTTCGTGATCAGCGTGATCACGTTCCTGCTGATGCACTCGGTGCCGGGGAGCCCCTTCGCCGCCGAGGACAAGCCGCTCCCCCCGCAGATCCAGGCCAACCTCGAGGCCTACTACCACCTCGACGAGCCGCTGGTCACGCAGTACTTCCGCTACATGGGCAACGCCCTGCGCGGCGACCTGGGCCCGTCGTACATGCAGCGCAACCGCAGCGTCAACGACATCATCCGCGACCACCTCCCGCCCTCCGCCGTCCTGGGGGTGCTGGCGCTGACGGTCGCGATCGTGCTGGGCATCCCCATCGGCATCGTCTCCGCCCTGCGGCAGAACACCTGGATCGACTACGCCGCCATGTTCCTCGCCATCGCCGGCGTCTCCGTGCCCGCCATGACGCTGGGCCCGCTGCTCATCTGGGGCGTGGCGCTCAAGCTCGACCTGCTGCCGGTGGCGCGCTGGGGCACCTGGCAGCAGGCGGTGCTGCCCGCCCTCACGCTGGGGCTGGGGCACGCCGCCGTGATCGCGCGGCTGACGCGCGCCAGCATGCTGCAGGTGATCCACCAGGACTACATCCGCACGGCCCGCGCCAAGGGGCTGCGCGAGCGCGTGGTGGTGATCAAGCACGCCCTGCGCAACGCGCTGATCCCGGTGGTGACCGTGCTGGGGCCGCTGTTCGCGGCGCTGGTGACCGGCTCGATGGTGGTGGAGCAGATCTTCGCCATCCCCGGCCTGGGCCGCTACTTCGTGGACAGCGTCAGCTCGCGCGACTACCCGGTGATCATGGGCACCACGCTGCTCTTCGCCGTCATGCTGGTGTTCTCCAACCTGGCGGTGGACCTCTCCTACACCCTCATCGACCCGCGCATCCGATTGGACCAGGAGTCGTGAGCGTCGCCGCGAGCCCCGCCCGCACCCGCGCCCGGACGTCCGACAGCCCCTCGCGCCGGGCGCTGCGGCGGCTGCTGCGCCACCGCGCCGCCGTGGTCGGCGCCGTCACCCTGCTGCTGCTGGTGGCCATCGCGATCCTGGCGCCGGTGCTCACCCCGCACGGCTACGCCGACGGGGACCTGTTGGCCAACTACGCGCCGCCGAGCGCGCGCTTCCCGCTGGGCGCGGACTTCCTCGGGCGCGACCTGCTCACCCGCCTGCTCTACGGGACCCGCATCTCGCTCACGGTGGCGTTCCTCGGCGCCTTCTTCTCGTTCACGGTGGGGCTCGCCTACGGCGTGGTGGCCGGCTACTACGGCGGCCGCCTGGATAACGTGATGATGCGCGTCGTGGACGTGCTCTACGCCTTCCCCAGCCTGCTGTTCATCATCCTGCTGATGATCACGTTCAAGACCGGCTTCGGCGGCAGCGCGCTGCAGGGGCCGTTCTTCCAGGCCATCGCGCGGCTCGACGCCCGCATGGGCGGCGTGTTCCTCATCATCGTCGGGATCAGCCTCACCTCCTGGGTCGCCATGGCGCGCCTGACGCGCGGCATGGCGCTGGCGCTGCGCACCTCCGACCACATCCAGGCCGCCGTGGCGCTCGGCGCGGGCGACGCCCGCATCGTGTTCAAGCACATGGTGCCGAGCCTGGTGGGCCCGCTGCTGGTGCGCGTCACGCTCGCCATCCCGCAGTTCATCGCCACCGAGGCGTTCCTGAGCTTCATCGGCATCGGCGCCACCCCGCCCACCCCGAGCTGGGGCATCATGATCGCCGAGGGCTTCAAGGCCATGCGCAGCCACCCGCACCTCGCGCTCTACCCGGGCATCGCCCTGGCGATCGTGATGCTGGCGTTCAACTTCCTGGGCGACGGGCTGCGCGACGCCTTCGACCCGCACACCCGATGAGCGCGACGCCGCGCCCGGGCGCTCCGCAGTGCGGCGGCGCGAGCCGTCCGCAGGACCACCCCGACACACCCGCGCCCATGCGCGCGCACGCACGCCACCCCGCCTGAGGAGGCACATCATGGACCTCGACCACACGCTTCTCGAGCGGCTCAGCAACGCGCCGGGCGTCTCCGGCTTCGAGGGGGAGGCGCAGGCCCTCGCCCTGGAGGCGCTGCGGGCGTGCAGCGACGAGGTGTGGCGCGACCGCATGGGCAACGTCATCGCCTGCAAGCGCGCCGTGGGCGGCCGCCGCCTGCTCGGCGCCGACGGCTCCGAGCGCCCGGTGCGGCTGCTCTACAGCGCCCACGTCGACGAGATCGGCATGATGGTCAGCCACATCGACGACGACGGCTTCGTGCGCTTCAGGGCCGTCGGCGGCCTGGACCCGCGCACGCTGGTGAGCGAGCGGGTGGTGGTGCACGGCAGCGCCGGCGGCGGCCTCAGCCTCAAGGGCGTCATCGCGCCGCAGGCGGGCTGGTTGGGCGCGCCCGGCGACCGCGAGCGCGTCTTCGCGGTGCGCGAGCTCTACATCGACCTGGGGCTCCCCGCCGAGGCGGTCCGCGCGGCCGTGGAGGTCGGCGATCCCGTCACCCTGGCCGCGACCTTCGAGCACCTCAACGGCGACGTGGTGGTGGGGCGCAACTTCGACGACCGCATGGGGCTGTTCTGCCTGATCGAGGCGATGCGCCGGCTCGAGCGGCCGCCGGTCGACGTGTACGCGGTGAGCAGCGTGCAGGAGGAGGTGGGCGTGCGCGGCATCCCCACCGCCGCCCACGCCGTGGCGCCGGACGTGGCGCTGGCCATCGACGGCAGCCTCCCCTCCGACACGCCCTACGCCCGCCCGGAGGAGCGCCAGTGCGCCCTGGGCGAGGGCACCGGCATCTACCTGATGGACAACCGCACCATCGGCAACCCCGAGCTGGTGCGCGCCCTGTTCGGCACCTGCGAGGCGCGCGGCATCCCCTACCAGCGCAACCTCGGCGGCGGCACCGACGCCTCCGAGATCCAGCGCCGCGGGCTCGGCGCCTGGGCCACCACCATCGGCGCCCCCACGCGCTACATGCACTCCACCGTGCAGCTGTGCCACCTGCGCGACGTGGAGGCCACCGTGGCGCTGCTGGCGGCGTTCCCGCACGACGTGGCCGACGCCCTGCCGTCGGACTGGCGGTGAGCGGGGGCCGGCGGCGGCCCCGCGCGACGGCCGCCGCGGCGCGCGAGCGGGGGACCCGAGGGGCGGGGCGCGACGTGGGGGACCCGAGGGGCGGGGCGCGCGTGGGGGACCCGAGGGGCGGGCCGCGCGTGAGCGCGCACCCGTCGACCGAGGGGCGCGACCGCCCGGGCGCCGCGGCCGAGCGCCCCAACCTGCTGTGGATCATGGCCGACCAGCTCCGCTACCACGCGCTGGGCTCGAGCGGCGACCCCAACGTCGCGCACCCCCAACATCGACCGGCTGGTGGCCCAGGGGGTGCGCTGCACGCGGGCGTTCACCCAGTACCCCGTGTGCGTGCCCTTCCGCGCGGGGTTGGTGACGGGGCGGCGCGCCACCTCCAACGGCACGCTCCGCCACGGCGACTACCTCCACCCCGACCTGAAGACCGTGGCGCACGCCTTCCGGAACGCCGGCTACCGCACCTCGTGGGTCGGCAAGTGGCACCTGGGGCCGGAGTCGGGCGCGGCCATGGTGACCCCGGAGGGGTGGATCGGCCAGGAGTTCTGGGTGCACCCGGACTTCCGCGGCGGCTTCGAGGACTGGTACGCCTTCAACCTCTCCAACAACTACTACGAGACCTACGTCGTCACCGGCGAGAAGATCGCGCCGATCCGCCTCGAGGGGTACCAGACCGACGCGCTCACCGACGCCTCGCTGCGTTACCTGGCCGAGCGGCCGCCGGGCGAGCCGTGGTTCCACGTGGTCAGCTACGAGAGCCCCCACCCGGGGCGGGGCGGGACGCCGCGGAGCCGGCTCTACCCGGTGCCGGAGCCGTATGAATCGCGCTTCGAGCCCGACGAGCTGGAGCTGCGCGGCAACGTGCCGACCGCGAGCGAGGCCGCGGCGCGCGAGCAGATGGCGGGCTACTACCGGCTCATCGCCAACCTCGACGACAACGTCGGGCGGCTGCTCGACGCCCTGGAGGCCGGCGGCCTGGCGGAGAGCACGGTGGTGGCGTTCTTCTCCGACCACGGGGAGATGGGCGGCAGCCACGGGCGGCGCGACAAGCAGGTGCCCTTCGAGGAGTCGCTGCACGTGCCGCTGGTGTGGCGCGCGCCCGGCACGCTGCCGGCCGGCGTGGACTACACCCAGCCGGCGTGCGGCATCGACATCTTCCCCACCAGCGCGGCGCTGTGCGGGGTGCCCGTGCCCGAGGGGCTCGACGGCCTCGACCTGTCCGGCGCTCTGGCCGACGACCGGGCCCTGCGCGACGCGGTGCTGGTGCAGTGGGAGGACACCCGCTTCGCCTTCGGCGACCACCCCTACCGCGCGCTGCGCACGCGCACGCACACCTACGTGGCCGCGCGCGACGAGGAATTCTGCCTGCTGTTCGACCACCGCGACGATCCGTGGGAGCTGCGCAACCTGTTCTGGGCCGAGGAGGCCCGGGGGCTGCGCCGCACGCTCCACGCGCGCCTCGAGGCGCTGCTGCGCGAGGCCGGGGAGGTGCCTCCGCCCGACTACGTGACGGCGCGGGGGCCGGGGGCGGCGGGGGCTGACGGGTAGGGCCGCGGAAGCGGCGCGGGGCGTACGACCGCCGCGGGCGGGTAGGGCGGCAGGCGGCGGCCAGGGCCGCGTGCGGCGGGTAGGGCCGCGTGCGGCACGAAGCGGGGCGGCAGGGCATTCGACCTCCGCTGGAGCCTCAGGCGCCCGACTCGACCAGCGAGGCGATGACGTCCTTCATGGGAAGGAACATGCGCTGCCCGTCCCCCAGCGGCTCGAAGCCGTAGCGGCGGTAGAACGCGGCGGCGCGCTCGTGCAGCGGATCCACCACCACCGCGGCGCTCGCCACCGAGGCGGCCGCCTCCACGGCCCTGATGAGCGCCTCGCGCAACAGCCTGGCGCCCAACCCCTGCCCCTGGTAGGCCTCGGCCACGGCCAGGCGCCCGATGAGGGTAGAGGGCACGTCCGGGTAGCGCGGCAGCGGCCGGCGGGCGGCCTCGGGGATGGCCCGCAGGGCCACCGTGGCGTTGGCCAGGGTGACGTAGCCGGCGATGCGCTCTCGCTCGTCCTCGGGCACCAGCACGTACACCACCGCGGCGTTGCTCTTCACGTCCTGGTTGGCGGTGCGCTGCAGGTAGGCGTCGAGCTCATCCTCGCCACACACGAAGCCGCGCCGGTCGTGCCGGCGCGGATCCAAGAGCTGGAGAGCGAACGCGGGAGTGGAGCTCACGTCCGGAACAGGTCGACAAGCTCCTTGCGGGGCCGGCCGGGGCCGCTCAGCGCCTCGACGAAGCGGCGGCTGGCCTCGGCGTCGAGCTCGAAGCGGTTGTGGCGCTCGATCGTGCGGGTGGCCTCCTCGGAGGCGGTGGAGAGCAGGAACTCACTGACGCTCATGCCGCGGTAGGCGGCGGCCTGCTCGATGCGCTCCTTGAGGTGGGCGGGCACGCGGAGCCCCAGTCGCTGATCGCGCGGCGCGGCAGCAGCGGACTTCGCCTGCTTGCCCTTGCCCTTGCGTGTTGCTGTGGCTGGGGTGCTCATCGCGCTCGTGCTCCTCCCGCGGGCGTCCGATCGTGGTCCATCTCGACCTCAGTCGGCTCGTCTTTCCCGCCCCTACAGTGTACACACGGTGTACGTACACGTCAATGGCTCACGAAAAGGGGCCGCGACTCACGGTGCCGCGTTGATCCTCAGCGGTCGCGCAGCGCCGCCGGCAGCAGCGCCTGCGGCGCGTTCTGGTAGGCCAGCAGGCGCGTGAAGCGCAGCAGCGCCCGACCACCCACCGAGGTGCCGCGGCCGTCCGCGGCGTCGATAACGATCTCGGGACCGGTCGTGCTACAACGGCCAGCATGAGCGAGTGGGACGCCGAGACCGCCGAGTGGTACGCCAGCAAATACGGAGAGTACGCCACCAACCGGCTGGCGGTCGATGCGCTCGAGCTCGCTCCGGCGAGCACCGTGGTGGACGTCGGTTGCGGCGCGGGCGCCGCATTGCGGCGGGCGGCGGCCGTGGTGACGCGTGGGCGCCTGATCGGGATCGATCCGGTGCCACGCATGCTCGAGATCGCTCGGGAACGCGCAGCTTCGCATCCCGCCGGCGCCCGGATCGAGTTCCGCGAGGGAGCGGCCGCAGCGTTGCCTGTGGAGGACGCGGTCGCCGACGTGGTGTTCGCGTTCGACTCGTTCGATCACTGGCAGGACCAGAGGGGTGGACTGGGGGAGGTTCGCCGCGTGTTGCGTCCCCGGGGGCGACTGGTGGTGGTGAAGGATGGGACCGTGCCGGGTGGGGGCGCGGCGCGGCGTGCGTTCGTGGAGTCGGTCGCCGCCGCCGGCTTCCGGGTGATCGAGGAGCGGCGCATCGAGGACGAGGGCGTGTCGTTCGCGATGTGGATCTGTGCCGCCTCGGGGTAGGACCGCGGGCATCCGGTGTCGAGACGGCTGCTAGTCGTCCCGCAGCGCCGCCGGCAGCAGCGCCTGCGGCGCGTTCTGGTAGGCCAGCAGGCGCGTGAAGCGCAGCAGCGCCCGACCACCCACCGAGGTGCCGCGACCGTCCGAGGTGGCGGGGTAGGGGCCGCCGTGCACCATCGCGTCGGTGACCTCGACGCCGGTGGGGAACTGGTTGAAGATCAGCCGCCCGACGCGACGCGCCAGCGCCGCGGCGAGGGCGGCGTGGCGCTCCAGCTCGTCGGGCTCGCCATGGATCGTGGCCGTGAGCTGCCCCTCCATCGCCGAGGCGAAGGCGCCCACCTGCGCGACGTCGGCGTAGCGTAGCAGCAGGGTGCTGGGCCCGAAGACCTCGGCCAGCAGCGCCGGCCCGCCGTGGGCGGCGGCGCCCAGCACCTCGGCCAGGTCGGCCTCCCACACCGCGGAGCGGCCGACGGCGCGCCCGGGGGGGCCGTCCGGCGCAGGGCGGCCGCGAGCGACCTCGCGCGCACCGGCCTCCCGCAGCGCCTCGAGGCCGCGGCCGTAGGCCTCGCAGATGCCGGCGGTCAGCATGGTGCCGGGCTCCGCGTCGCGGGTGCGGGCGGCAAGCCGGTCGCGCACGGCGTCCCCTGCCGCCCCGGCGGGGAGCAGCACCACCCCCGGGTTGGTGCAGAACTGCCCCACCCCGAGCGTGAAGGACGCGAACAGGCCGTCCGCGATCGCCTGCGCGCGTGCCGCGGCGGCGCCCGGCAGCACCACCAACGGGTTGACGCTGCTCATCTCCGCGTACACCGGGATGGGCTCGTCGCGCTCGGCCGCCAGGCGCATCAGCGCGCGCCCCCCGGCACGGGAGCCGGTGAAGCCCACCGCGCGGATGTCCGGGTGTTGCACCAGAGCCTGGCCCACGGCGTGGCCGTCGTCGAGCAGCAGCGAGAAGGTGCCGGCGGGCAGCCCGCCCGCCTCGGCGGCCGCCACGATCGCGCGCCCCACCAGCTCGGAGGTGCCCGGGTGCGCCGGGTGGGCCTTGGCCACCACCGGGCAGCCCGCGGCCAGCGCCGAGGCGGTGTCGCCGCCAGCGACGCTGAACGCCAGCGGGAAGTTGCTGGCGCCGAACACCGCCACCGGCCCGAGCGGCACCCGCAGCGAGCGCACGTCCGGCTTGGGTGCCGGCGCGCGCTCCGTATCTCCGCGGTCGATGCGGGCGTCGACGTAGGCCCGGTCCGCGACGATGGCGGCGAACATGCGGAGCTGGTTGGTGGTGCGCCCCAGCTCGCCCGTGAGGCGCGCCACGCCCAGCGCCGTCTCGCGGTTGGCGCGCGCGATGATGACCGGGCCCTGGGCATCGAGCTCGTCGGCCACGGCGTGCAGGAAGCGCGCGCGCTCGCGCGCCGCGGTAGCGCCGAACGCGGCCGCCGCCCCCGCGGCGGCCCGCGCCGCGCGGTCGACGTCCCGTAGCTCGGCGCAGCGAAAGGCGGGCTCGAGCGCCTCCCCGGTGGACGGGTCCACGGCGCGGAAGCTGCGGCCCGCGTCGGCCGGCGCCCCGGTCCCGGCGGCGGCCCCAGCAGAGGACGCGGCAGCGGACGAGGCCCTCGCCGGGGCCTGCGCGCCGGCTCCGGCCGACGCGGGTGCACCGCCGCCATCCCCGGCGCCACCCCCGGCGCCGCCCGCGGCGCCATCCGCGACGCCATCCGCGACGCCCGCCTGGGCGTGCCCCGCCGGCACCCCGCTGATGACCACCGCCGCGCCCGTCAATGCCTGGGCGTCGGGCGCCACCCCGCCGTGGGATCGCTCCTTGCCCGGCATCAGGCGCTCGCCCCGACGGGGAGCTCGCGCCGGCTCGCCAGGGCCTTGTCGATGACGGCTAGCGCCGCGTCGCGCTCGGCGCCCACGAGCTCGAGCCGCGGCGGGCGCACCCGCGCGCTTCCCATCCCCACCCTCTCCTGCGCCAGCTTGATGAGCTGCACGAGCTTCGGCACGGTATCGAGCCGCAGCAGCGGCAGGAACCAGCGGTAGAGCGCGAACGCCTCGGCGGCCCGGGTCGGGTCGAAGCGCGCCTCCTGCGCCAGCCGCAGCAGCGCCACGGACTCCGCCGGGAAGGCGTTCACCAGCCCCGCGATCCACCCCACCGCGCCCGCGGAGACACCCTCCATGATGGCGTCGTCGACCCCCACCAGGATCTCCAACCGATCGCCGACGAGCGCCCGGATGGCGGTGACGCGCCGCACGTCGGTGCTCGACTCCTTCACCGCCTCCAGGTTGGGGTGCTCGCGCGCGAGCTCCTCGATCTGCTCCGGGGTGAAATCGGTGGTGTAGGCCGGCGGGTTGTTGTACAGCATGCAGGGGCGCTCGGTCGCCTCCAGGATGGCCGCCACGTGCGCCTTCATCTCGCGCCAGTCGGTGCTGTAGACGTACGGCGGCAGCACCATGAAGCCGCTCGCGCCGGCCGCCTCGGCCTCGCGCACGTAGCGCCGCGCCTCCGCGGTGCTCAGCGACGCCACCCCGGCCACCACCGGGGCCGACGCGCCGAGCGCGCCGGTCAGCGTCGCCACTGCCGCGACCTTCTCGTCGAAGCCGAGGGTGGCCGACTCGCCGAGGGAGCCGCCGGCCACCACGCCGACGCAGCCCGCCTCCACCAGCCAGCGCGCGTGCTCGGCCAAAAAGTCGTGGTCCACGCTGAGGTCACGGTTGAAGGGGGTGGTCATCGCCGGGATGACGCCTCGCCAGGGAACGGCCATGGGTGCTCCTTCCGCCGGGCCGGCGGGTGCGGCCCGGCTACCGGCGCGCCCGCAACGGCTACCCGCTGCGGCGGCTATGCGCGGGCCCCAGGGGCCTCCCGGGTGCCCGCCCAGCGGCGCGCCGGCTCGATGTCGACACTGTGTATACTAGACGGCCATGAGCGAGGACGCAAGCCGCCGCGGCCCGCGGGCCGGGCGCGAGGCAGGCCGGGCGGACCAGGCACGCCAGGCACGCCAGGCGGGCGCTGCGGGCGAGGCGGGCGAGGCGGCGGTCCACGCGGACGCCGGGCTCGGCGCCGCAAGGTGCGGGCGGATCTGGGGCGATCTGGCGGATCTGCCGGATCTGGCAAATCGGGCGACGCGGGCGGATCTGGCGGATCGAGCGTATCGGGCGGCGCGGGCGGCGCGCGGCGCCCCGAGGGCGGCCGCCCCAGCGGGGTGCGGCGCGTCTACGACACGCTCCGAGGCGAGATCCTCACCCTCGAGCTGGCGCCCAGCACGCCGCTGGACGAGACCGCCCTGTCGACGCGCTTCGCGCTCTCGCGCACGCCCGTGCGGGAGGCCCTGGTGCGGCTGGCGGCGGACGGCCTGGTGGTGTCGCTCCCCAACCGGGGGGCCATCGTCGCGCCGCTCGACCTGACCCGCATACACGCCTACTTCGACGCGCTGGCGCTGATGCAGCGGGCCACCACCGTGCTCGCCGCCCGTCACCACCGCGTCGACCAGCTCGCGCCCGTCGAGGCGCTGCAGGCCCGCTTCGCCGACGCCGTGCGGGCCGGCGAGGTGTTGGCGATGATCGAGGTGAACCGCGACTTCCACGTGGCGCTGGCGCGCACCGGCCGCAACGACTACTACACCGAGTTCTACGCGCGCCTGCTGGACGAGGGGCGGCGCATGCTGCGGCTGTACTACGCCAGCTTCGACGACCGCCTGCCGCTCGCGTTCGTGCAGGAGCACGTCGAGCTGCTCGCCGCCGTGCGCGCACGTGACGAGGCGTGCGCCGAGGCGCTGGCGCTGGCCCACGCCCGCCAGGTGCAGCGCCAGGTCCAGTCGCTGTTCGAGGGCGGGCTCGGCGCGGAACTCAGCCTCACGGACGCGCCCCGAAGGGCGTAGTCTAGGCCCATGCACAGCGGTTCGCGTGACGGGCCCACCGCGGCCCAGCCCGAGGCGGCCCACGACCACGACGCGCGCGTAAGGCGCGTGCGCGTCGTCGACTCGCACACGGCCGGCGAGCCCACGCGCGTGGTCGTGAGCGGCGGGCCGCAGCTGGGTCGTGGCCCCATGGCCGAGCGCCTCGCGCGCCTGCGCCGGGAGCACGACGCGTGGCGCGCCGCCCTCGTCACCGAGCCGCGTGGCTCGGACGTGCTGGTGGGCGCCCTGCTGTGCGCCCCGGTCGATCCCGCGGCCACGGCCGGCGTGCTGTTCTTCAACAACGTCGGCTACCTCGGCATGTGCGGCCACGGCGTCATCGGCGTCGTCGAGACGCTGCGCCACCTCGGCCGCATCGGGCCCGGCCGCCACACCCTCGAGACGCCCGTCGGCCCGGTGGTCGCCGAGCTCCACGGCGACGGCCGCGTGAGCGTGGAGAACGTCCCCGCCTACCGCTACCGCGCCGACGTGCGCGTCGACGTGCCGGGCTACGGCAGCGTGCGCGGCGACGTCGCCTGGGGCGGCAACTGGTTCTTCCTGACGCACGCCGACCCGGCCCGCACGCCGGTCGACGCGCGCCACCTCGACGCCCTCACGGACCACGCCTGGGCCGTGCGCGAGGCCCTGGCCGCCGCCAACGTCACCGGCGAGGGCGGCGCGGAGATCGACCACGTCGAGCTCTTCGCCCCCTCGGACACGGCCGACAGCCGCAGCTTCGTGCTCTGCCCCGGCCGCGCCTTCGACCGCTCCCCCTGCGGCACCGGCACCAGCGCCAAGCTGGCCTGCCTCGCGGCCGAGGGGCGGCTCGAGCCCGGGCGCGTGTGGCGCCAGGAGAGCGTCATCGGCAGCGCCTTCGAGGCCTCCTACCGCCCCGGGGCGGACGGGCGCGTGCACCCCACGATCACCGGGCGCGCCTACGTGACCGCCGAGGCGACCCTGCTGCAGCACCCCGACGACCCCTTCCGTTTCGGCATCTTCGGCGCGGGGGGCGGCCCCGCGGCCGACGGGGAGGCCGGCGCCGCGCCCCGCGCCGCGGGCGCGGACGCGGTCCTTCGCGGACCGGACCGGGTCGGTACCCCCGGCGGGCCGGCCGGAGACGCCACCCCTCGCGGGCCGGCCGACGGTGAGACCCCCCGCGCCGCGGGTATGGCCCGGCCCGGCGCGACCCCGCGGGGAACGAGGCGGCCGTGAGCGAGCGCCGCGTCGTCATCGTCGGCGCCGGCATCGTGGGCCTGTCGAGCGCCTACTACGCGCTGCGCAAGGGCCTGCGCGTGACGGTGGTGGAGCGCAAGGGCGACCGGCGCGACACCACCTCCTTCGGCAACGCCGGCCTGGTGGTGCCCAGCCACTTCGTGCCGCTGGCGGCACCCGGCGCCGTGGCCCAGGGGATCCGCTGGATGACCAACCGCGAGAGCCCCTTCTACGTGCGCCCGACGCTCGACCCCGCCCTGTGGCGCTGGGGCTACCACTTCTGGCGTTCGGCCACCAAAGCGCACGTGGGCCGCGTCGCGCCGCTGCTGCGCGACCTCAACCGGGCCAGCCTGGAGCGTTACCGGGATCTGGACAGCGTGCTCGACTTCGACTTCGGCCTGCGCCAGCGCGGCCTGGTGATGATGTGCCGCAGCCAGGCGGGGCTCGAGGAGGAGGCCGCACTGGCGGAGCGCGCCCGCGGGCTCGGTGTCGCCGCCGAGGTGCTCGACGCCGCGGGTGTCGCCGCCCTACAGCCGGGCGTCGACCTGGACCTGGCCGGCGGTGTGTACTACCCCGGCGACGCACAGCTCAACCCGCGGCACGCCATGGCGGCGCTGCAGATGTGGCTCGAGCGCCAGGGCGTGCGCTTCCTGTTCAACCGCGAGGTGGCCAGCCTACACGGCGCCCCGCGCATCGAACGGGTGCGGTTGCGGGCCGCAACGCTCGATGAGGCGGACGACCGGCCCAAGCGGGAGCAACAGGAGCGCCGCGGCCGCGCCGCCTCGCCGTTCTCGCCGGACGACGCCCGGGCCGGGGCGGGCGGCGCACCGACCCCCCAGGCCGCGCCCGGGGGGGCCGCCGCGGGCGCCGGCGGGCGCGACGCGCCCATTGCCCCGGCACCGGCCCCAGAGGAGGACTTCGAGGAGGACCTGGAGGTCGACGAGCTGGTGCTCGCCGCCGGCGTGTGGTCGGAGGGGTTGGCCCGGGACGCCGGGGTGCGGCTCCCCATGCGCGCCGGCAAGGGCTACAGCGTGACGCTGCGCTACCCGCCCCAGACACTCAGCGTTCCGGCCATCCTCTCCGAGGCCCGCGTCGCCATCACTCCCATGGGCGTGGCGCTGCGCGTCGGCGGCACCATGGAGGTGCTGAGCGCCGAGACGGCCGAGCGCGGTGGCGTCAACAACGCCCGCGTGCGGGGCCTTCTTGGCGCCGTGGCCGACTACCTCCCGGTGCTGGAGCGCGAGCGCTTCGAGGGGCTCCCGGTGTGGTACGGCCTGCGGCCCACGACCCCGGACGGCCTCCCCTACATCGGGCGCAGCCCCCGCCACGACAACCTCATCATCGCCACCGGGCACGCCATGATGGGGATGAGCCTGGGCCCCATCACCGGAGAGCTGGTCGCCGAGCTGCTGGCCGGAGATCCGCCCTCGCTGCCGCTCGAGGCGCTGCGGGTCGACCGCTTCGGCTGAGCGCGGCGGACGGCGCAGACCTGCGCAACCCCGCCACGCCGTGCGCGCGAACACCGTGCGCGCGAACGCCGCACGCGCGAACACCGTGCGCGCAAACACACGGAGCGCGCAAACACGGAGCGCGCGAACACCGTGCGCGTGGACGGCGCCGGCACACACGCGCGGACGACGTCGGTGATGGCTCCGCGCCCCTCCCACCTTCCCACCTTGTGGGCACTTTTCCCACAATCCACGTCCGCGCAATCGCGGCGCCCCCGAGGCGCGCCGCATCGCACAGTGGGCGGCGGAGGTGCGTCATGACCAGGATCCTGGGCATCATCGGGATCGCCGTGCTGGTCCTCCACGGGCTCATCCACCTGATGGGCGCCGTGGCGTACATGCGGCTCGGCGACGTCGCTGGCCTGCCGTACAAGACCACGCTGCTCGGCGGCCGCTGGGACGTGGGCCCGGGCGGCATGGCCGCGTTCGGGGCGCTATGGGGCGTCGCGGCGGTCGGTTTCGTGGCGGCCGCGGCGGCGCTGGCGTTCGGCGCCCCGTGGGCGCGCGGCCTACTGCTCACCGTGGCCCTGGCGTCGCTCGTCCTGACGGGGCTGGACTGGACGGTGGCGTACGCCGGCGTCGCCATCAACGTCGCCATCGTGCTGGCCGTGCTGCTGCTGCCGATCGGGGTGCGGCCGTGACGGTGCTCGCCGGCGTCCTCGTCCTGCTCCACGGCCTCACCCACCTGTGGTACGTGGTGCTCGGCCTGCGGCTGGTGCCCTTCCGCCCGGAGATGGGCTGGACGGGTCACTCCTGGGCGCTCTCCGGCCTGCTGGGCGAGCCGGCGACGCGCGCCTTCGCGGTGGCCGTGTACCTGCTGTGCGCCGCGGCCTTCGCGCTCGGCGGCGCGGCGGTGCTGGCCCACGGCCCCTGGTGGCGGCCGCTGCTGATCGGCGCCGCGGTCTTGTCCCTCGCCGCCATCGTGCTGTTCTGGGACGGCCACACCGACCACCTGGTGGAGAAGGGCTTGATCGGCGCGCTGCTCGACCTGGCCGTGCTGGTGGTGGCGCTCGCGGTGCCCGCCGCACGGGCCTGAGCGCACCGCCCGCTCCGCGTCCACCACGGCCGCGAGCGGCCCTCCCGAGGGCGTGCTACGGTGTTCCCGGCACGATCCGATCGGTGTGCGCCCATGCCGGGACGGAACTCGCCGCCCCCGCGTCGGCGCCCCACCCGAGGGAGGAATCGGCATGCGACGCTTCAGTCTCCTGTTGCTCGCGCTGGCGGGCGCGGCCCTGTTGGTGCTGCCGGCATGCGCCGGCACGTCCACGGGTTCTCTGGCCATCGTCGTCAACGGCCTGCCCGGCGGCGGCACCGCCGTCGTCACGGTCACGGGACCGGGCAGCTACAACAATACCGTCAACTCCAGCACCACGCATCAGCGGCCTGACGGCGGGCACCTACACCGTGACCGGCGCCATGGGCCGCGTGCCCGGCGCCATCGTGGACACCGCCTACGACGCCAGCGGCGGCGGGACCGTGAGCGTCACGGCGGGCGCCACGGCCACCTCGACCATCACCTACGCCATGCGCCCCGGCAGCGGCAAGATGTGGGTCGGCGAGGACGGCGCCGCCGTCCACGGCTTCGCCGCGAGCCAGCTGGCCAGCTCCGGCTCGCCCACGGCCGACGTGGTCCTCTCCAACGCGAGCGGCCCCGACGGGGTGGCGTTCGACGCGGACGGCAACCTCTGGGTCAGCCTCATCTACACCCCCGCGATCGCCATGTTCACGCCGGCGCAGCTCGCCAGCACCGGCACGCCGACGCCGTCGGTCGTCATCACTTCCGATGGAACGTCGCTGGGCGCCGGGTACGCCATCGCCTTCGACGCCGGCGGCAACCTGTGGGTCGCCAACTCGTCGGGTGACCGCCTCGAGATGTACACCCCGGCGCAGCTGGCCAGCTCGGGCTCGCCGTCGCCGAGCGTGGTGCTCACCGCCGCCGCGGCCACGCTCAACAACCCGCTGGGCATGGCCTTCGACGACCAGGGCAACCTGTGGGTCGCCAACGCCAGCACCCCGGCCGTCGTGAAGTTCCCGCCCAGCGAGCTCGCCTCCAGCGGCACCGCCACCGCGAGCGTGATCCTCACGGCCAACGCCTCCTCGCTCGATCGGCCGGAGGGCCTCGCCTTCGACGCCGACGGCAACCTGTGGGTGGCCAACGAGAGCGCCGCCACCAACACGCTGGTGAAGTTCACGCCCGCGCAGCTCGCCGCCAGCGGCAGCCCCGCGCCCGACGTCACCATCAGCGACAACGGCGGGGCCCTCAGCGGGCCCGTCGCCCTGGCGTTCGACAACGCCGGCGACCTGTGGGTGGCCAACTACGGCGGCTCCAACGGCCCCGTCGTCAAGTACGACGCGGCCGACCTGAGCGCCACCGGCGCCCCGGCCGCCGCCGTGACGCTCGGCGGCTTCACCGGCATGGACGTTCCGATGATCGCGTTCAACCCGCCGCCCGCACCCTGAGCCGCGCCTGAACGGCACGGACCCTGCGCGGCGCCCGCATCCAGCGGGCGCCGCGCGTCTCGTTGTCCGCCCACGTCTCGGGGCCCTCCCCCCCTCTTGGGGGTCGCGCCGCGCCTGCCCGCGCCCTCGGCGGACCGGACCCGTGCGCCGGCGCATGCGTCCCCCGCCCGAGCCCCGGCCACTCCCCGTATACTCCGGGGCACGGGGGCAAGCCCCAGGGGGGAGAACCATGACACACGCACGGCGCCGACGCGAGCCCGGGACCGCCGCCGCATGAAGCGCGCGCTGCTCACCGGCATCACCGGCCAGGACGGCTCCTACCTCACCGAGCTGCTGCTGGCCAAGGGCTACGAGGTGCACGGCATCGTGCGCCGCGCCAGCACCTTCAACACCGACCGCATCGACCACCTCTACGTCGACCCGCACAAGCCCGAGGCCCGCATGTTCCTGCACTACGGCGACCTCTCCGACGGCCCCGGGCTGCGGCGCGTGCTGGAGGAGGTGCAACCCGACGAGGTCTACAACCTCGGCGCGCAATCGCACGTCGCGGTGAGCTTCCAGCAGCCCGAGTACACGGCCGACGCGGACGGCCTCGGCACCCTGCGCCTGCTCGAGGCGGTGCGCGACGTGAAACAGCGCACGCAGGCCGACCTGCGCTTCTACCAGGCCGGCACCTCGGAGATGTTCGGGGCCAGCCCGCCGCCGCAGAGCGAGGCGACGCCGTTCTACCCGCGCTCGCCGTACGCCGCGGCCAAGGTGATGGCGCACCACCTGGTGGTGAACTACCGCGAGGCGTACGGGTTGCATGCCAGCAACGGCATCCTCTTCAACCACGAGAGCGAGCGGCGCGGCGAGACCTTCGTGACGCGCAAGATCACGCGCGCCGCGACGCGCATCAAGCTCGGCCTGCAGGAGAAGCTCTACCTCGGCAACCTCGACGCCATGCGCGACTGGGGGCACGCCGCGGACTACGTCGAGGCCATGTGGCGCATGCTGCAGCAGGACGAGCCCGGCGACTACGTCGTCGCCACCGGGGAGAGCCACACCATCCGCTCGTTCGTCGAGCGCGTGTTCGCGCGGCTCGAGCTCGACTGGCAGGAGCACGTGCGGATCGACCCGCGCTACTTCCGCCCCACCGAGGTGGTGGCGCTCCAGGGCGATCCGTCGCGCGCCAAGCGCGTGCTGGGCTGGGAGCCGCGCATCGGGCTGGACGAGCTCATCTCCCGCATGCTGGCCCAGGACATGGAGCTGGCGCGGCAGGAGAAGACGCTGCTGGACGCGGGGCACGCCGTGGCGCTGCGGGGGATCGCCAATGACTGAGCTCCCGCGCGACACCCGCGTCTACGTCGCCGGCCACCGCGGACTGGTGGGGAGCGCGGTGCTGCGCAAGCTCGAGCGCGAGGGCTTCACCGACCTGCTCACGCGCACCTCGGGCGAGCTCGACCTGCGCGATCAGGCCGCCACCGACGCCTTCTTCGCCGCGCACAGGCCGCAGGTGGTGGTGCTGGCCGCGGCCCGGGTGGGCGGCATCCTCGCCAACGACACCTACCCCGCGGACTTCATCCACGACAACCTGCGCATCAGTGTCAACGTCATCGACGCCGCGCACCGCCACGGCGTGCAGAAGCTGCTCAACCTCGGCTCGTCGTGCATCTACCCCAAGCACGCGCCCCAGCCGATGCGCGAGGACGCGCTGCTGACCGGACCGCTCGAGCCCACCAACCGCGCCTATGCCGTCGCCAAGATCGCCGCCATCGAGATGTGCGACAGCTACCGCAGGCAGCACGGCGACGACTTCATCTCCGCCATGCCCACCAACCTCTACGGGCCCGGCGACAACTACGACCTGCGGACCAGCCACGTGATGGCCGCGCTCATCCGCAAGGTGTTCGAGGCCAAGACGCGCGGCGAGCCCAGCGTGAGCGTCTGGGGAAGCGGCACGCCGCGCCGCGAGTTCCTGCACACCGACGACCTCGCCGACGCCTGCCTGTTCCTGCTCGAGAACGTCTCCCGCCCGGGCCCCATCAACGTCGGCACCGGCAAGGACATCAGCATCCGCGAGCTTGCCGGGCTCATCTCCGACGTCGTGGGGTACGAGGGGGAGCTGAGCTTCGATCCCTCCAAGCCCGACGGCACCCCCCGAAAGCTGATGGACGTGGGCCTGCTCACCGGTCTCGGCTGGACGGCGCGCATCGGCCTACGCCAGGGGATCGAGGACGCCTACGCCTGGTTCCGGGAGCACGCCGCCGCGGCGGCCTGAGGCGGGCGGCGCGCACGCTTGGTCCGCCGCGCCGCCGCCGCTCCCTAACCGCCACTCCCCCCGAGCCGCTCCAGGTGCTCGATGGTGCGCCGCACGCCCTCCTGCAGCGGCGTCTCGTACACCGTCGGCGCGTCGCGCCGCAGCGCGGCGTCGTCGAAGCCCTCCGGGAACGGCAGCCGCGCCTCCCCCACCTCCACCCGCACGCCGGGCCGCAGCCGCTCGATGAGGCGCGCCACCTCCGCGAGCTCCCACAGCGGCCCGCCGAGGTCGTAGACGCGCGCGCCCTCGCCGTCGGCGAAGGCGGCGTCGATGAACTGCCGCGCGACGTCCGACGCCCACTGCAGCTGCACCCGGCCCCCGAAGGAGATGCGGGCGTCCTCACCGCGGGCGGCGGCCGCCATCGCCGCGGTCGGCTCGCTGGTGAGACCCTGATCGCGCCCCACGCCGTAGACGGTGTGCGGCCGCAACGCCACGCTGGACAGGCCGTGGTCGTGCCAGTACACCCGCGCCAGCCCCTCGTCCGCGACCTTGGTGACGCCGTAGACGGTGCGCGGGCGCTTGGGGGCGGAGTCGTCGACCACGCCGTCCGGGTACGCGGCGGCGGGGTAGTCGCTGGCCGGGCCGTACACGGCGATGGAGGAGGCGTAGGCCACATGACGCAGCCCGGCGGCGCGGGCCGCCTCGAACACATGCACGGTGCCCTCGACGTTGACGCGCGCGCCGAGTGGCGGGTCGGCGCGGCAGAACGGCACCTGCAGCGCGGCGAGGTGCACGATGCGCCCCACGCCGTGCTCGTCCACCACCGCGCGGAGCGCCGCGCCGTCGGTGAGGTCGCCCCGCACGAAGGTCACGGCCTCGAGCTCGTCGGGCGACGCGAGGGCCGCGAGGCGCCGGCGGTCCTCGCTCAGGTCGAAGGCCACGGGCACGTGCCCGAGATCGAGCAGGTGCCGCACCGTCCAGGCGCCCAGGCACCCCAGGGCGCCGGTCACCAGCACGCGGGCGCTCACGATCGCGCCCCCGCGCTGCCCGACCGGCCGGCGCGCACGCCCCGCCGCGGGTAGGCGCCGCGGCCGGTCCGGAGCGGGCGACCGCGCATCACGCCGGCTCCGGCAGGCGGGCGCCGCGCGTGTGGTGACGCACCGCGTCCATGTCCAGTGCCACGCCCAGCCCCGGCGCGTCGGGGATGGGGAGCCACCCCTCGTCGTCGAGGCGCCAGGGCGCCCGCACGATGTCGTCGATGTACGGCGAGCCGGTGAGGTACTCCACCAGCTCCGTCCCGGGCAGCGCCGCCGCGAGCTGCAGGTCGGCCGCCAGGCCCAGGGCCGTGTTCCAGCCGTGCGGCACCACGGCCACGTCGTGGTCGAGCGCGGCCCAGGCGATGCGGCGCTGCTCGCTCAGGCCGCCCACCTTGGTGACGTCGGGCTGGACGATGTCCCACGCCCGCGCCCGGAGCCAGGGGAGGAAGGCCTGGCGCCGCGTCAGCACCTCGCCGCCGGCGATGGGCAGCGGCGCCCGGAGCCGCAGCTCGACGAAGTCCTCCAGCGCGTCGGGGCGCAGCGGCTCCTCGAACCAGCGCACGTCGTGCGCGGCGAGCATCTCGGCCGTGCGCAGCGCCCACTTGTAGCCGTGGGGCCAGAAGGCGTCGCTGGCGCCGGCGTCGATCATGAGGTCGGCGTCGGGCCCGACGGCTTCGCGCGCCGTCCGCACGAGCGCCTCGTCGGCGCCGGCGTCGCCGCGGCCGAAGGGTCCCCAGCCGAGCTTGAAGGCGCGGAAGCCGTGCGCCAGCAGGCGTTCGAGCTCCCCCACGAGCGCGCCGGGCTCCCGCATCAGCAGGGAGGCGTAGGGGCGGACGCGTTCGCGGTAGCGGCCGCCGAGGAGCCGGCCCACGCTCTGCCCCGTGGCCTGCCCCAGCAGGTCCCACAACGCGATGTCGATGGCGCTGATGGTGTGCGTGATGCTCCCGCCGCGTCCCAGCCAGAAGGTGTTCTGGTGCAGCTTCTCGCTCACGCGCTCGGGCTCGAGCGCGCACTCGCCGAGGTACAGCGGCTCCAGCACGGCCAGCGCGGCGTTCACCAGGCCGTCGTTGGTGAAGGCGCTGCCGTAGCCCACCGCCCCCTCGTCGGTGAGTACCGCCACCAGCGTGTGGACGCAGTCCCGGGGCGCGAGCTCGGCGCCCCAGCCGCCCTCGGGGGTGGCGCCCACCAGGCCCGCCGCGCGGATCTCGCGGATCCTCATGCTGGCCCTCCCGCCCCGGGGCGCAGGACGATCTTGACCACGCCCGGGTCGCCGTCGATCAGCTCGTCGAACGCGGCGGGTCCCGCTGCCAGCGGGCGCTCGGAACGCCACGCGCCGGGGGGCGGCAAGAAGCCGCCAGTGATCAGGTCCAGCGCCCTCTCGAAGTCGTCGGGGGCGTAGGCGAAGCACCCCCGTACCACCTTCTCGTCCCGCACCACCTCGTTTCCGTCGAAGCGCGCCGAGGCCTCGTGGAGGCCGACGAACACGGCCGTGCCGCCGCGGTCGAGCAGCGCCACGGCCTGCGCGCGCGTCGCCTCCAGGCCGACGGCGTCGATCACCGCGTCCGCGCGGTCGGGCGCGCCCTCCGGCGCGTCCAGGCCCCAGCCTTCGCCCACGGCCGCGCGCGCCCGGTTGGGGTCGTGGATGCTGAGCTCGACCGCCCCGTCGGCCCGCGCCACGAGGGCGCACAGCAGCCCGATGGTCCCCGCCCCCAGCACCCGCAGCCGGGTCGAGGGCCCGACGCCCGCCAGCCGCGTGGCCCGCACCGCGCAGGCGAGCGGTTCGACCATGGCGGCCGCCGCGGCGTCCACCTCGTCGGGCAGCGCCAGGCACGCCGTGGCGGGGACCACCACCGCCTCGGCGAACGCGCCCGGCCGGTGCGCGCCCACCAGCGCCCGGCGGGCGCACAGGTTCGCGCGCCCCGCCCGGCAGGCGTCGCAGCGGCCGCAGCTCAGCAGAGGGTTCACCACCACGCGGGCGCCCGGCGCGGGCGCGCCGCCGCCGGCTCCGCGGGGCGGCACGCGCTCCCCGGTCCCGGCGGCTTCGCCGGCAAGACCCTCGCACATGCCATCGTTGCCGGCGTCCCCGACCGCGTCCACCACGCCCGCGAACTCGTGCCCCATCACCAGCGGCGGCACCCGCAGGGCGTTGTGCCCCAGGTAGCCCGACAGCTCCGAGCCGCAGATCCCCACCGCCTCGACGCGCACCCGTACCTCGCCCGGCCCGGGCTCCGGCCACGCGAGGCGCTCCAGCGCCATCCGTCGGGGGCCGTGCCACACCAGCGCCCGCATCATGTCGGCGCCACCTCAGGCGTCCCGGGCGAAGCGCTCCAGCTCCGCCTCGTCGAGGGTGATGCCCAGGCCCGGAGCCTGCGGAACGGCGGCCCACCCGTCCTCGACCACCACCGGGTTGCGCACCAGGCCGGTGTTGAGCGGGTTGGGCCGGATGCAGTACTCCAGGTAGGGCGCCACGGGGAGCGTGGCGAGGAGGTGCAGCGAGGCCGCGGAGATGATGCCGGTGCTCCAGGCGTGCGGCACGCACGCCCGGCCGCGGGCGTGCGCCATCGCCGCGATGCGGCGCGCCTCGGTGAGCCCGCCGCAGCGGGAGATGTCGGGCTGCAGGACGTCGAGGTGGCCACGTTCGATCAGCTCCGCGAACTCGAAGCGGGTGGTGTTCTCCTCCCCGGCGGCGATGGGGACGTCCACGGCGTCCGCCAGGCGTGCGTACCCTTCGACGTCGTCGGGCGGCAGCGGCTCCTCGATCCAGCGCGGCCGGTAGCGCGCCAGGCGGCGGGTCATGGCGATGGCGTGCTCGGCGTCGCGCCAGCCGAAGCCGATGTCGAGCATGATGTCCAGGTGCTCGCCGGCCCCCCGCCGCACGGCGGCCACGAGCTCCTCGTCCAGGTCGGCGTCGCGGCCGAACGGGCCCCAACCGAACTTGATGGCGCCGAAGCCCCGGGCCGCCACCTCGCGGGCGTGTGCCTCCGCCTCGTCCGGGGTGTCGGGCATGAGGGTGCTGGCGTAGGCGGGGAGGCTGGACCGCCGCGCGCCCCCCATCAGGCGGTAGGCGGGCACCTCCAGGGCCTTGCCGAGGATGTCGTACAGCGCGATGTCGAGGCCGCTCATGGCCATGACGCCCACGCCCCGGCGACCGTAGAAGATCGAGCCCTGGTACATGCGGTCCCACAGCCGCTCGATGTCGCGCGGGTCCTCGCCCAGCAGCAGTTCGCGCAGCCCCGAGGAGATGGCGTGCGACGGCGGCGCGTCGATGATGGCCTTGACCACGGTGGGGGACGCGTCCACCTCGCCGACTCCGGTGATGCCGGCGTCGGTGTGCACGCGGACCACGAGCGCGTCCTGGGTGCTGTCGGCGGCGCTCACGTCGATCTCGGGCATGCGCAGGACGATGGCTTCGACTTCGGTGATCCTCATGCGGCCTCCTCGGGGCGGGTCGGTGCGGCGGTGGCACGGCTTCGGGGACGCTCGGCGGCGGGGCTCATGCGGCCGGGTCGGCGCGGGGCGCGGGTGGACGGTGTGGGGGCGGGGCGTGCGCGGGCGGACGGTGTGCGGGCGGGGGAGGAGCCGAGGCGAACGCCAGCGCCGCCAGCGCCGCGACCCCCGCGAGCACCATGAAGGCGCCGCGCGGACCCAGCGGGCCGCCCATCAACCGGGCGGTGGCCACCGGGCCCACCACCAGCCCGGTGGTGGCGAAGGCCATCGACCACCCCATCACGGTGGGGAAGGCCTCGTGGCCGAAGTGCTCCGCGCGCAGCACGAACATCTGCGGTGCCCGCAGCCCCCAGCCCAGGCCGGTGACCAGCGTCCATCCCAGCGCTCCGCCTCCCGCCCAGGCGAGGCCGAGCAGGCCCACCGACTCGGCCACCGCCCCACCCACGGCCACGCCGCGGTGGCCGCGCCGGTCGGCCCACGCGCCGCCGGCCACCTGGCCGGCGATAGAGGACACCGACAGCACCGCCACCAGGGCGCTGGCTCGCCCCAGATCAAGACCGTGCGCGGCGCGCAGGAACGCCACCAGGTGGACCATCAGGGAGCCCACCACGGACGCGGCCAGGACGTGCCCGGTGACCAGCGTCCAGAACGCCCGCCCGCCGCCCTCGGGCCAGGGCAGCCGACGGGCCGGGGCGGCGGGGGCGGCACGCGGCCGGGTGGGCGCAACGGGCGCGAGCGTATTGGGCGAGAGCGAACCGCGCGAGAGCGAACCGGGCGAGAGCGAACCGGGCGAGGGCGCGGCGGGGGCGGCCGAAACCGGGGCCGGCGCGGCGGCGACACGATCGGAGGAGGCGCGCCCCGCCAGCGCCAGGGCCGCCGGCCCGCCCGTCACGACCACAACCAACCCCACGGCCGGAAGCGCCCCCGCCATCCCCCAATGCACGATGGCCTGGGCCACCACGGGCACCAACGCGCCCCCCAGCCCCATGCCCGTGAGCGTCCAGGACACGGCCGTTGCCCGCCGCCGCGCGAAGCGCGCGACCAGCGCGGCCGTCTGCGTCAAAGGTCCCATGGCGGTGGTGGCCACGCCGAGCAACGGCATCAGGGCGAACAGCGCCGCCGGGTGGCGCACCGCCCCGAGCGCCGCCACGCAGGACCCGAACGACAACACGCCGGCGAGGGCCACGCGGCGCGGGCCGAAGCGCCGCAACCACGCACCCACCAAGGGGCTGACGACCGCGGCTGCGGCGCGCTGCAGCGCGAAGGCCGCCGCCAGCACCGTCGCCGACCAACCCCACGCGGCCTGCCAGGCGACCACGTAGACACCGTAGGCCTGCAAGAAGCCGGCGCCGACCAGGGCGTTCATCCAGGCGCCCGAGGCGACGGCGGCCGTGCCTCCCAGGCGGGGCGGGGGTCTTGCGGGCACCGGGGTCGGCGCGTACTGCGTCGGCGCGTGCCGCGTCGGCCCACCCGGACGAGCGCTGGGAGGCGCCCCGCGGCTCAGGGCGACCCCTCCTCCGCGGCCGCGAGGATGGCGCGCGCCTGCCGTGCCACGGCCTCGTCGACCATCTGCCCTCCTGCGGCCCGGGCGCCGTCAGCGGCACTCGCCCCCTCGGCGCCGAGGATGGCCGACGCCCAGCGGATCTCGGCCGGGTTGGGCGCGAAGCCGCGCCGCAGCGGCGCGAGGTGGTCCGGGTGGATGGCGAACCGCCCCTCGAAGCCCAGCGCCCGGGAGCGCTTGGCGTCGCGCTCGACGCGCCCCGGGTCGCCGAGCACCAGCGTGGGGGAGTCGATGCGGTGGCGCACGCCCGCGGCCACGGCGGCCACCACGATGCGCGCCCGCGCAGCGTCCAGGAACGCGGCGCGGGCGTCCTCCTGGGGCGAGCCGGGCTCCGCCGTGCGCGGCGGAAGGCCCAGGTCGGCGGCGAAGTCCTCCGCCCCGAACGCCACCGCCGCCACCGCGGGGTGCGCCCGCAGCAGCGCCGGCAACGCCTCGAGCCCCGCGGCCGTCTCGATCAGCAGCACCAGGCCGGCATGTCCCAGCCGCGCGGTCTTGAGCCGCGCCGCGGCATGGCGCACCTCCTCCGCGCTCCCCACCTTGGGCAGCACCAGCGCGGCCAGGCGCGGGCCCAACGCGGCGAGGTCCTCCTCGAAGGTGGGGGTGGACACGGCGTGGACGCGCACGCACAGCGGCGCGGGCAGGGCCGGGCCGTCGGGCTCGAGCAACCCCCGCACGCGGCGGCGCGCCGCCGCCAGCTCCGACGCGGCGACCCCGTCCTCCAGGTCGAACACCACGGCGTCCGGGGTCGCGCCCTGCGGCGGCGAGGCGCCCGGGGGCGTACCGGCCCGTAACGTCGCCCGGGGCGTCGCGTTTTGGGGCGTCGCGTCTGGGGGCGTCGCGTCCGGGGGCGCAGCGGCCCCAGCGGGCGACGCGGGGGCAGCCGACGCGGCGTCGGAGGGCGCAACGGCGAGCTTGCGCACGTAGCGCTCCGCGGCCCCCGGCACGAACAGCCAGGCGCGCAGGGGGCGGTCGGGGAGGCCCGCCCGGGCCGGTCGGGGGGCCGGCTCGGGCGGGCTCACGGGGACCCACCAGGGGACGGCATGCGGAGCCCTCGGCGGCGCGCCCTAGCCGCGGGCGATCGCCACCGATCCCCCCTCCATGCGCGGGTCGCTCGAGCCGTGGAAGCGGCCGTCCTCCAAAACGGCCATCTGGACCTTGGCGAAGCGGGCCTCGTAGTTCTGCAGCGACTGCTCGACGCGCATGCCGCGCGACCGCAGCGCCCGCACCGTGCGCTGCGGCACCCGCAGCTCGCAGTAGACGGGGTCGCCCTCGCTGTGGAAGCGCGGGGCGTCGGTGGCCTCGGTGGGGCTCATACCGAAATCGATGACGTTGCTGATGGCCTGCGATACGGCGGAGCTGATGGACCAGCCGCCCGGGGCGCCGACCACCATCCACGGCTTGCCGTCTTTGAGCAGCACCGACGGGGAGATGGCGCTGGCTCGAGCCTTGCCCGGCTCGTAGGAGTTGGGCCGGCCCGGGACCGGGTCCATCAGCGAGACGCAGTCGTTCCAGGTGAAGCCGGTGCCCGGCACCACGACCCCGGAACAGGCGGTGAGGGTGTGGGTGATCGACACGCAGTTGCCCTCGGCGTCCGCCACCGAGATGTGGGTGGTGAAACCGGGCTTGTTGATGCGCTCCTCGTCGGGCAGCTCGCTCTTGCGGATGCGGTCGGCGATCTCGGCGGCGTACTCCTTGGACAGCAGCCGGTCGACCGGCACGTCGCGGAAGGCGGGATCGGCGAGGTGGTTGCCGCGCGTGACGCCGGCCCAGGCCAGCGCCCCGCCCACGATGAAGGCGTGCTCGGGCCCGTTGTGCTCCATGCGGGAGAGGTCGAACTGCTCGAGCACGTTGAGGATCTGCAGCATCAGCAGGCCGCCGCCGGGCACGGCCGCGCTGGCGACCTCGATGCCGCGGTAGTCGATGCGCAGCGGCTGCTCGATCACCGGCTGGTAGCCGGCCAGGTCCTCGCGCGTGACGAAGGCGCCGTTGGCCTCGAAGTCCCGCACGATGACGTCCGCCAGCCCGCCGCGGTAGAAGTCCTCGGGTCCGTGTTCGGCGATGCGCCGCAGCGAGGCCGCCTGGTCGGGGTTGCGGTAGAACTCGCCGGTCTGCTTCAGCTCGCCGTGCTCGTTGTGGAACAGCGTCTTGGCCTCGGCCGTCCAGGCGTACTTGTCGCGCGGGTGCGGCATGCCGGGGAGGAAGGGGCGCTGCGTCTTGATGGTGACGTACTCGGGCATCTCGAAGCCGGCCTCGCTCAGGGCGATGCTGGGGGCCAGCAGGTCGGCCAGCGGGCGGCTGGCGTACTTGGCGTGCAGCGCACCGAAGCCGGCCACCGTGCCGGGCGTCATGATGGCGGTGTGGCCGCACATGTTGCGGTAGTCGTCGAACAGCGCGAAGCGCCAGATGTCGGTGAAGCCGCGGATGTCCTTCACCCACTGGTCGGGCCGCATGCGGGCGCCGATGCGGGGCCAGAAGCCGATGTGGTCGAAGGTGCCGGACGCCGCGTGGTAGATGGTGGCGGAGCCCCAACCACCGAGCCCGCACATGAACGGGTCCGTGACCATCTGCATGAAGCCGGCCGCCACGGCGGCATCGAAGGCGTTGCCGCCGGACTCCATCACCTCCGCGCCGAGCTCCGCCGCGGCGGGTTGGGGTGCTACCACGATGCCTCTCATCGATTGCGTCTCCTCCCGGCGTGAGAGGGCACGTCAGCCCACCACGCCACGTTGCGCGAGTCGTCGGTAGTCGTCGTCCGCCAGTCCGGCGAGCGTGCACAGCAGCTCCTGCGAGTCCGCACCCAGCGCGGGTGCGGCGCGTGGCGGTGGCGGCGGCGCGGAGGCCCGCACGGGTCCGGCCACCTGGCGGATGGCACCGAAGGTCGGGTGGTCGTAGCCCGCCACGAGCTCCTGCGCGCTCACCTGTGGATCGTTCAGCGCGGCCCACAGGTCGTTGACCGGCGCCACCGGCACGTGCCCCTCGAGGCACTCCAGCCACGCCGCCACGGTGCGTTCCCGGAAGCGCACCTCGAGCTCGCTCAGCAGCGCGTCGCGGTGCTCGAGCCGGGAGGTCATGGTGGCGTAGCGCGCGTCGCCCGCCAGGGCGGGGGCGTCGATGCGCTCGGCCAGCTCACGGAAGAAGGCGTCGGTCTGGCACATCACCATCAGCCAGCCGTCCTCGGCCTCGAACAGCTGCGACGGCACGATGGAGGGGTGCGCCCCATGGCGCAGCCGCTCGGGTCGATATCCGCGCGTGAGGGCCCAGCTCGCCACGTAGTTGGTCATGCTGAGGGCGGTGGAGAACAGGCTGGCGTCGACGTCGCCCCCCTCCCCGCTGATGCGGGCGCGGTGCAGGGCCGCCAGCAGGCCCACCGCCGCGGCCAGGCCGGCCGAGAAGTCCACCACGCTGATGCCGGCGCGCGCGGGCGGCCCGCCCGGTTCCCCGCCCATCGCGGCCATGCCCGTGAGGGCCTGCACGATGTAGTCGTAGGCGGGCTGGTCGGCGCGCGGCCCGCTGCGCCCGTAGCCGGTGAGGAAGGCGCACACGATGGCGGGGTTGTGCAGCCGGAGGTGCTCGTAGGTGAGCCCCAGGGTGTCGGGGGAGCGGCCGCGGACGTTGGCGAACACGGCGTCGGAGCGCACGACCATGCGGTGGAACAGCGCCCGGCCCTCGGGGTCCTTGAGGTCCAGAGCGACGCTGCGCTTGTTGCGGTTGAGGCTCTGGAAGAACAGGCTGTCGTTCCCCTCGGCGTAGGGGGGCACGTGCCGGCCGATGTCGCCGCGGCCGGGCGGCTCGATCTTGATGATCTCCGCGCCGAGGTCGGCGAGGACGAGCGTGGCGTAGGGGCCGGCGCCGTACTGCTCGACGGCCAGCACGCGCGTGCCGCGCAACGGCCGGGCGGCGTCCGGCAGTGCGTCGGAAGCGGCGTCGGAGGCGGCGTCGGGTCGGGTCGGCCGGGCCGGATGCGCCGCGCTGACCTCCGCGGCGCCGGCTGCGGTCGGATCTCGGTCCATGGGGGTCACCTCGGGCGCAGACGCGGGTCGAGCGCGTCACGAAGTCCGTCCCCGAGCATGTTGACGGAAAGGACGGTGAGCGAAAGGACGAGGCCTGGAAAGATGGTGAGCCAGGGCGCGCCGCGCATCAGCAGCCGGCCCTCGGCGAGCATGGTCCCCCAGCTCGCCACGTCGGCCGGCGCGCCCACGCCGAGGAACGACAGGGCGGCCTCCAGCAGTACGGCCGTCGCGAAGACGTAGGTGGCCTGCACCAGCACCGGGGAGAGCGTGCCGGGCAGCAGGTGCGCGCGCATCACGCGGGTGCGGCGGGCACCGAGGGCCACGGCCGCCTCCACGTAGACCTGCTCGCGCACGACCAACACGCTGGAGCGCGCCACGCGCGCGCAGCGCGGCAGGTAGACGAGGGAGAGGGCGACGATCATATTGGACACGCGCGGCCCGACCGCCGCCATGATGGCGATGGCCAGCAGCGTGCCGGGCAGAGCCATGAGGCCGTCCATGATGCGCATCAGCAGGTCGTCGAGCCAGCGATAGGTGCCGGCGACGAGCGCCACCAGCGTGCCCAGGAAGGCGGCGAAGATCGAGGTCGTGAGCCCCACCAGCAGCGACAGCCGGGCGCCGTAGAGCGTGCGCGCCCAGACGTCGCGCCCCAGGTCGTCGGTGCCGAACGGATGCTGGGCGGGGAGGGCGAGATGGGGCCGTTGGAGGCGGTCGCGGATGACGAGGTCGGAGGGATCATAGGGGGTGAGGAGCGGCGCGGCCACCGCCGCGAGCGTGATCAGCACCAGCATCACGGCGCCCGCCACGGCGATGCGGCGCCGCAACAGGCGCGCGAGCATCGGCGGCATGCGCCGTCGGTCGCCGCGCTCGGGGGGTGCGCCGGCCTCGATCACGGCCATCAGCCGTAACGAACCCGGGGGTCGAAGATCATGTAGGACAGGTCGACGAGCAGGTTCACGAGGGCGTACAGCAGCGCCACCAGCAGAACCGAGCCCTGGATGACGGGGTAGTCGCGGCGCAGTACCGAGTCGACCACCAGGCGGCCGGCGCCGGGGATGTTGAAGACGGTCTCGGTCACCACCACGCCGCCGGCAAGGGTGGCGATGGACAGGCCGATGACCGTCAGGATGGGGAGCATGGCGTTGCGCAGCGCGTGCCGCAGCACCACCGCCGTGGCGGCCAGCCCCTTGCTGCGCGCGGTGCGGACGTAGTCCTCACCGAGCGTGTCGAGGACGCTGGCGCGCGTCATGCGCGCGATGATGCCGGCCTGATTGAAGCCCAGCGCCAGGGCGGGCATCAGCAGGTAGCGCAGGGGCCCCAGGGGGTCCTCGGTGAAGCTCACGTAGCCGGCCGCCGGGAGCCAGTGCAGGGAGACGGCGAACAGCAGGATCATCAGCAGGCCGAGCCAGAAGGTGGGGACGGAGAGGCCCAGCATGGCGACCACCATCACGGCGTAGTCGATGGACGTGTTGTGTTTCACCGCCGCCAGCACGCCGAGGCCCACGCCCAGAACGACGGCGACCAGAATGGTGTAGAGCGTGAGCATGGCGGTGGGCTCGATGCGCTGGACGATCGCGGCGGTGACGGGGATGCGCATGTAGGTGCTCTGCCCCAGGTCGCCGCGGACCACGGCGGAGAACCAGGCGCCGAGTTGCACCGGCAGCGGGCGATCGAGCCCCAGGCGCTGGTTGAGCGCGGCGATCTGCTCGGGCGTGGCGTCCTGCCCCAGCAACGCCGAGGCGGGGTCGCCGGGCACGAGGCGGATGAGCATGAATACGACCACCCCCACCACCAACACGATGGCGAGGATGGACCCGAGACGGCGGAGCAGGTAGGCCATGGTTGGAGCGCAGCGGTCCGTGGGGCGCACGCTGTGCGCCCCACGGACCGTCTGGCCTCAATCCTTCCAGGTGTTCCAGGCCTGGAACAGGAAGTAGCGGGCCTCGACGTGGACCTTCGAGCTGTAGGCGTTGAGCAGGAAGGTGTTGGCGAGCTTCACGGTGCCGACATCGTCGTAGAACGCCGCCTGCGCCTGCTCCCACAGCGCCCGCCGCTGGGCCGGGTCGGCCGAGCCGCGGATCTGCTCCAGCAGGCCGTCGACGCTGGGCGGGTCGAAGTCGTTGACCCAGCCGGGGTTGAGGTAGTTGATCAGCTCCGGCTCGGGAGCGGTCTGCAGGTTCACCACCAGGATGTCCCAGTCCTCGGTCTTCTGGAAGGTCTGGACGGTGGTCGCCCAATCGCGCACGATGACGTCGCTGTTCAGGCCGATCTCGTTCATCTGGTCGACCGCCGCCAGGGTGGCCTTGTACATGTAGTCGTAGTCACGCGTGGTGATCCAGCGGATCTTCGTGCCGTCGTAGCCCGACGCGTCCAGGTGCGCCTTGCCGGCCTCGGGGTCGGCCTGGTCGTAGAGGTCGCCGCCGGCGTCGGTGTACATGGCGCCGTACTGGGGCGGGATGATGCCGGGGTTGAGGTCGAAGAGCTTCTCGCTGCCGTAGGCGCCGAGCATGATCGGGAAGGAGTCGAGCGTCGCCTGCAGCGCGCGTCGCAGCTCCACGTTCTGCATCACGGGCGAGCCGCGGTTGATCAGCAGGCTGAAGGCGTAGCCGGGGCGCATGGGCCAACCGTACATGGTGTCCGACGCATCGATGCGGTCGAGCTCCTGGCCGGGCGCGCGGTAGTTGACGTCGTACTCGCCCGACTCCAGGCCGGCCTGGCGGGTGGCGGCGTCGGGCACCGAGATGAAGTCGATCTCGTCGAGCCAGGCGTTCTTGTGGCCGGCGTCACCGCTGGGGGCCTCGTCACGCGCGGCGTAGCCGTCGAAGCGCTTGAGCACCACCCGGTCGCCACGGATCCACTTGTCGAATTGGTAAGGCCCCGTGCCGATCGGCTCGTCGATGGGCTCGTCCCCGACCGCGGCAATCTGCTCGCTGGAGTAGATCACGGCCTTGGCCTGGGTGAACGCCAACACCGAGGTGAGGATGCCGGAGGGCTGGGTGAGATGGATCACCACGGTGTGGTCGTCGGGCGTCTCGAAGCGGTCGAGGTTGGCCAGGATCGCCTTGCCGTCGCTCATCCGCCGCCAGCGCTCGAGCGAGTCCACCACGTCCTGGGCGTCGAGCATCGATCCGTCCTGGAAGGGCACGCCCTGGCGCAGCGCGATGGTGTAGGTCTTGCCGCCGTCGCTGATCTCGGGCAGCGCCGCGGCGAGCATGGGCTGGATGACACCGTCGCCGTCGAAGGCGTAGAGCATCTCCACCATGTGGGAGTTGATCTCCTCCGCGATGGCCGCGTTGAAGGCGTGCGGATCGAGCCCGGGCGGGTCGCCGGTGATGGCGACGCGCAATACGCCCCCGGCCTTCGGTTGGGCCGCCGCAGTGCCGACGATGGCCAGGATGCTCAGCGCGAGGACGCAGAGGATGAGCTTCACGGGCTGGTGTCGTGCCATTCGGGTCCTCCTGGGATTCTCCGGGTTCAGCGTACGTTTCAGCGAGAGTCCGCACGATTCGTCCAACGCCTGCACGCAGGCTCGATCACCACCCGATCCGGTGGTGGCCGTGCGCCGCCCCGATGCCCTCGCCCGCCGTTCCCCAACGGGTCGACGACCGACGCCGCCACCTACCCTGTCAAATGTTATATGAGGAAATATAAGATGTGCGGCGCCCGCTGTCAATGCCCGGCGCGTGCGGCGGTGCCGGCTCAGCCGCTTGTGGTGCGAGGCACGAGCACCGCGCGCTCGAGCCGCAGCACCTCCACGCCGTCCTGGTTGACGCCCGTGGTCCGCACCGAGACGATGCCGCGGCTGGGATCGCTGCGCGAGACGCGCTTGTCGAGCACCTCGGTGTGCGCGTAGAGCGTGTCGCCGTGGAACACCGGCGCGGGCAGCTCGATGCGCTCGAAGCCGAGGTTGGCGATGGCGTTCTGGCTCACGTCCCGCACCGACATGCCGACCACCACGGAGAGCGTCAGGCAGCTGTTGACCAGCCGCCGTCCGAAGGTGGTGCCCTCGGCGTAGGCCTCGTCGAAGTGCAGCGGGTGCGTGTTCATGGTGAGCAGCGTGAACCAGGCGTTGTCCGACTCCCCGATGGTGCGGCCCGGCCAGTGGCGGTACTCCGCGCCGACCTCGAAATCCTCGTAGCTGCGCCCCAGCTCGGGGCCGATGACGGTGCCCACGGTGTCACGCTCCCTTCGATGCGATCCCTCGGATTCGGTGTGGCTTCGTGCCGTATCTTATATGATGACGGCCCGCTATGATGGAGGCGGAGATCCCATGACCCATCCGACGAAGAAGGACCTCGCCTACGAGTTCATCAAGCGGCGCATCCTGGAGAAGCGGCTGCTCCCCGGGCAGCGCATCACGGCCAGCCAGGTCGCCGACGAGATCGGCACCAGCGTGCTGCCCGTGCGCGAGGCCCTGCTGTCGCTCGAGGCCGAGCGTCTGGTGACCATCACGCCCTACGTCGGGGCCGTGGTGGCGTGGGTGTCCGAGGACGAGATCCTCGAGGTGATCCGGCTGCTGGCCGTGCTCGAGGGGTACGCCACCGCGGAGGCGTTGCCCCGCGGACGGGCGCTGCACGACACCCTCGACGGCCTCAACCAGAAGCTGCGGGCGGCGGTGAAGAACGAGATGTGGGGGTGGTTCATCGAGGTGAATCGCAGCTTCCACTTCGCCATCTACGAGGCGGCCGGGAGCGGGCAGTTGCTCGACAGCATCCGCACCTACTGGGGGCAACTCGACACCATGCTGGCCGCCACCGCCTTCCATCTGGTGCCCAACCGGGCCGATGAGGACATCCGCGAGCACGAGGAGATCCTGCGCCTGCTGCACGCGCCGGACACCGACCGCTGGGCGCTCGAGCGCGTCGCCCGGGAGCACCGCATGCGCACCGCCACGTACTTCCGCACCCACGGCCAGGCGGTGCCGGCGCTGGGCTGAGCGGGCGACGAGCGGGCGCCCTGTGTCGCCCGGCCCGCGAACGGCCCGCGCGTGCCACGGCCGGGCGCAGCTCGGTTGTCGGGGCGCGGGTGCGGCGTCGCGCTAGGGCCGGCCGGCGGCGTAGGCCCCGCGGACGGGGTCGCGAAGGTCCCCCCTCAGCCGCCTGACCCCCCGGCCGCCACCGACCCACCGGTGCCGGACGGGATGATGAGCACCATGCCCGGGAAGATGAGGTCGGGATCGTCGATCAGATGGGCGTTGGCACGCAGGATGTCCGGCCAGCGCCCCCCGTCCCGGTAGAAGAACACGGCGATCGATGACAGCGAGTCGGCGGGCTGGACGGTGTAGATGCCCCGCGCGCCGGTGAGCCGCGCGACGGCGTTCTGCGCCTCCTCGAGCTGGCTGGACACGTCATCGAGCTGCTGCTGCTGCGCCTGGGTGAGCTGCCGCAGGCCCTCGCGGCTGTCCAGCAGGGTGCGGAGCTGGGTCGTCAGCGTCGCCGCCCGGGTCTGCTCGACCCCGAGCTGGTTGGACGCTTCGCTGAGGTGCTGTTCGAGGGTGGAGCTTCGCTGTTCGACCTCGTTGAGCTGGGCCAGCAACGTGTCGCGCTGCCCGCGGGCCTCCTCCAGCGCCACCCGCGCCGCGCCGAGCTCGGCCGCCAGCTCGACGCGAGCCTGAGCGGATGCGTCGCGTTGGGCGGCGAGCTGCTCGTTGGCCTGCGTGAGGTTGTCGACCTGCTCCTGAAGACCATCGGCCTTCTGCTTGATCACGGCCAGCGACTCGTCGAGCGCGAGGGCGCGGTCGCTGGCATCGGAGGCGTCCGCCTGCAGCCCCTCGATCTGGGCGCGCTGCTCGGAGATGGTGTTGTCGGTCGCCTGGGCCTGCGTCTGGAGGGCGTCGACCCTCTGGTTGACGGTGTCGAGCTGCTGCTGGGCCGCCGCGAGCTGTTCCTGGAGGGCCGCGGCCCGCATGGTGGCGGCGTCGGCCTGCGCGCCCTTGGCCTGGGCCTGCGACAGGTCGGCCTGGGCGGCCGTGAGGTCGGCCCGAGCGCGGTCGCGCGCGGCGATGGCCTCGTCCCTGGCGGCGTTCGCCTGGGTGACCTGGTCCCCGAGCCGGCCCACCTCGTCCCCGGCGGCGAGCAGCTGGTCGCGCGCGTCGGCCAGCGCGGCGCGGGCCTCGTCCCGCTCGCTCGTGCGCGCCGCCGCCCCCGCCTGGGCGGCCTCGAGGGCCGCGCCGAGCCGCTGCGCCTCGGCGCCGGCCTGTTCGGCCTGCGTCTGCGCGCTCTTCAGTTGCGCCTGCGCCTGGGCGAGATCGTCCCGCGCCTGGGCGAGGGCGGTGTCGCGCTCCTGTTGGAGCTGGGCCACCTGCGCCTGCAGGTCGGCGGCCTGTGCCGCCGCCGCGTCCCGCGCGGAGGTCACCTCGGCGAGCTGCGCCTGCAGCGCATCGGCACGAGCCTGCGCGTCGTCCCGCGCCTTACCCAGCGCCTCCACCTGCGAGCCCAGATCCGCCACCTGGGCCTCCAGTTGGTCGACACGCCCTAACGCACCGTCCCGCACACGCGTGAGCTGAACCACCTGACCCTGGAGATCACTCACCCGCGCCAACGCGTAGTCCCGCGCCTTACCGAGCGCCTCGGCCTGGGAACTCAGATCCGCCACCTGCGCCTGCAGGTCGCTGCCTTGTGCCGCCGCCGCATCCCGTGCGGCGGTGACCTCGGCGAGCTGCGCCTGCAGCGCGTCTGCCCGCGTCTGGGCGTCGTCGCGTGCCTTGCCCAACGCGTCCACCTGCGAGCCCAGATCCGCCACCTGACCCTGAAGATCGGTCAGTTGCGCCAACGCATCGTCCCGCGCCGCCGTGAGCTGATCCACCTGACCCTGGAGATCGGTCACCTGCGCCTGCGCATCGTCCCGCGCCTTACCCAGCGCCTCCACCTGCGAGCCCAGATCCGCCACCTGACCCTGAAGATCGGTCAGTTGCGCCAACGCATCGTCCCGCGCCGCCGTGAGCTGATCCACCTGACCCTGGAGATCACTCACCTGCGCCTGCGCATCGTCCCGCGCCTTACCCAGCGCCTCCACCTGCGAGCCCAGATCCGCCACCTGACCCTGGAGATCACTCACCTGCGTCTGCGCATCGTCCCGGGCGGCGGAGGCCTGGTCCACCTGCGTCTGCAGGTCGCTCACCTGCGCGGTCAGCCGCTCGTTCTGCGCGGCGAGGTCCTTCTCCCGCTGGCTCGGCCCGCAGGCCGGCAGCAGGGCGAGTGCCCCCACGGTAGCGAGGGCCGACAGCAGGGCGACCACACGGCGGGTACGTGACATGAACAGACCTCCCGGGGGCGAGAGCGAAGCGTACGTCCTGTCCCTCCAGCATAGCCGGGTGGCGGCCGTGGTGCGGCGCGGCGGCCGCCTCGTGGGGCCACGGCGGCGTCTTTGGCGCGCGGCCGCATCATCGACGGCCGGCACCGGCACCGGCGCTCGCGGGCCGTCCGCCCCCCTGCTCGGCGAGGAAGTCGCGTCCAGGGACCTTCGTCCCGCCCCTGCCGAGGCATAATGCAGGTGCCGGGAAGTGCGTCCGAGAGGGAGAATATCCGACTCGACCGGTCACCATTCCGACACCCGATGCCCATACCCGACCCCAGCCCTTGGAATTGTAATAGGAATGATTCCGAGTTAAGATGGTGCCCATGACAGCGTCCGCCCAGCGACTCATGGAGGAGATGCGCGCCGAACGCGCCGCCCTCCGGGTCAACATCGTGATGACCGCCCTCACCGCGGCCGGCCTGCTGGCCGGCGTGATCGCGGGCGCCACCGGCGCCGCGCGCCCCCTGGTGCTGGGCCTCTACGCCCTCGCCTACGCGGCCGGCGGCCTGCCGGCGAGCTGGCAGGCGCTGAAGTCCCTCGCGCGACGCCGCCTCGACATCGACCTCCTGATGGTCCTGGCGGCGCTGGCCGCGGCGGCGGTGGGCGAGGTGCGCGACGGCGCCATCCTGCTGCTCCTGTTCAGCCTCGCGGGCACGCTCGAGGACTACGCCATGGGCAACACCAAGCGGGCGGTGGTGTCGCTGATGAAGCTGCGCCCGGACACCGCCAACCGCATGGCGGAGGACGGCAACCTGGAGGCCGTCCCGGTCACAGAGTTACGCGTTGGGGAGCGCGTGATGGTCCGCCCCGGGGAACGCATCCCGGTCGACGGCGCCGTGCTCCAGGGCGCCAGCGCCGTGGACCAGTCCCCCATCACGGGCGAATCCGTGCCCGTCGACAAGGTCGCGGGCGAGGGCGTCTTCGCCGGCACCGTCAACGGACACGGCGCGCTCGAGGTGGAGGTGACCAAGGAGGCCAGCCAGTCCACCTTGGCCCGCATGATCGAACTGACCACGGAGGCGCAGGCGCAGCGCAGCCCCAGCGAGCGCTTCAGCGAGTGGTTCGGTGAGCGTTACACCATCTTCGTGCTGCTCGGATCGGCCGCGGCCCTGGGCGTGTTCCTGCTGATGGGCATCCCGCGCACCGAGGCCTTCTACAAGGCCGCCACCCTGCTGGTGGTGGCCAGCCCGTGCTCGATCGTCATCAGCGTGCCGGCCGCGGTGCTGTCCGCGCTGGCCGCGGCCGCCCGCATGGGTGTGCTGTTCAAGGGCGGCGCCGCCCTCGAGGACTTCGGCAACACCGAGCTCATCGCCTTCGACAAGACCGGCACCCTCACGGAGGGGAAGATGCGGGTCACCGACGTGTTCGGCGTGACACGCTCCGAGGCCGAGGTGCTGAGCATCGCGGCCGCGGTGGAGCAGACCAGCGAGCACCCGGTGGCGCGCAGCATCCTGCGGCGCGCCGAGGAGGCCGGCGCACGCGCGCGCCCGGTGCGAGACTCCAGGGCGGTCCCCGGCAAGGGCATCGTCGTGACCATCGAGGGGGAGCGCTACTGGGCCGGGAACCGCAAGATGGCCGCGGAGCTCGGTGCGAGCCTCTCGGCGGAGGCCGAGGATGCCCTGGAGGGGCTCGAGCGGCAGGGGAAGACCGCCGTCCTCGTGGGCAACGACGCCGTCCTCGGGGTCCTCGGCGTGGCCGACACCGCGCGCGCCAGCGCCGCCGATGCCCTGCGCTCGCTGCGCGCCGCCGGCCTCAAGGGCGTGGCGATGCTCACCGGGGACAACAGCGCCGTGGCCTCCTCGGTCGCGCAGCAGCTCGGCATCGATCCCGCGGGCGTGCACGCCGACCTGCTGCCCGAGGACAAGGTGGAGCGCGTGCGCGAGCTCAACGAGCGCGGCCGCGTGACCTTCGTCGGGGACGGCGTCAACGACGCCGCGGCCCTGGCGACGGCGTCGGTGGGCGTGGCCATGGGCACGGCCGGCTCCGACGTCGCGCTGGAGGTCGCCGACGTCGCGCTGCTATCCGACGACCTCGGGCGTCTGCCGCAGGCCTACGAGCTGGCCCGCAAGGCCAACCGCGTGATCCGGCAGAACCTCACCTTCGCCCTCGGAATCATGCTGCTGATGGTCGTCATCACCGTGTTCTTCTACCTGCCGTTGCCGCTGGGCGTGCTGGGGCACGAGGGCGGCACGATCCTGGTGGTCGCCAACGGCCTGCGGCTGCTGGCCTACCGGCCGCGCGACGCCCACGCGGCGGCGGCGGGGTCGCGGGCGCAGGGGCGCGAGCTGGTGCCGGAGGGTTGAGGGGAACGGGTCGCCGCGGCGGCCCGAACCGCCCGCACACGCACCGCACGAGCACCGCACGAGCACCGCACGAGCACCCGCGCCGCACGACCGGGGCGGGAGCTCCGCGAAACGCTGACGCACGGCTCCCGTCCGCATCCGTGCTACCATCCGTCCAACCGACAGGAGGAGGGGCACCCGCACCGTCCCGGCGCCGAGCCGAGGCGTGGCGTGGCGGCGTGACCCGGCCCACCGGCCAGCGCCAACGCGCGCACGAGAGGGGCCCCCATGAACGCATCCCCCCGCCCACAGCGCCGCCGCACCGCCGCGCGGCTGTCGCGGATGGTGGTGCTGTCGCTGACACTCGGCGCGCTGCTCGCCGCCTGCCAGCAGACGCCCACCCCGCCGGCGACCTCGTTCCCGCCGGGCACGGCGTTGGAGTACAAGCCCGGCGCGTCGGGCCCGGTGAAGACGGTCACGCTGCCGGACCCGCACGGCGACCCCTTCACGTTCAGTTACGAGGTCATCGACGGCCTCGCCATCTACCAGGGCGACATGATCCTGGGAACCGCCGCCGACTTCGACACCACCGCCGATGCCGACGAGATCTCCACCCAGAGCACCGCGATGTACCGGCGCGTGTGCTGGACCTTCCTGGGCATCAACGTGCACTGCGAGAACTACCGCTGGCCGAGCGCCGTGGTGCCGTACACCTTCGCCGACGACTGGGACGACAGCAGCACCGCCGCGGACGAGAACGCCACCATGCGCACGCGAATCGGCAACGCCATAAACGAGATCGAGGCGGTCACGGCCGTGCGCTTCGTGCCGCGCTCGGGCCAGGGCGACTACGTGCGCTTCCGCTCGAGCAGCGGCTGCTCGTCGCGGGTCGGCCGCGAGGGCGGCCGGCAGGACATCAACCTGTCCACGGCCTGCGGTCAGTGGTCGGTGGTGCACGAGATGCTGCACGCGCTCGGCCTCCAGCACGAACAGACCCGCCACGACCGCAACAGCTTCGTGACGATCAACTTCGACAACATCCAGTCCGGCAAGAAGCACAACTTCGAGACGCAGGACCTGGCGTTCGACCTCGGGAGCTACGATTACGATTCGGTGATGCACTATGGCGCCTTCGCCTTCTGCAAGAAGGACAGTGCCGGAACGTGCGTGGGGCCCACCATCGAGACCATCCCCGCCGGCATCGCCATCGGCCAGCGCAGCAACATGAGCAGCGGCGACATCTCGGCCGTCAACCGGCTCTACCCGGGGCTCCCTCCGACGCTCACCATCACCGGCCCGGCCGACGGGGCAAGCTTCAACCACCGCGGCGCCAACATCTTCTTCACCGCCGCCGTGAACGACCCCGAGGGGATGGACGTGGACGTCACCTGGACCGACGACGTCAACGGGACGCTGGGCACCGGCGCCTCCCTCACGGTGTTCACCGGCGGCCTCGACTACGGCGCGCACGTGGTCACGGCCCGGGGCGTGGACCCGCAGGGGAACGATGTCACCGACGATGTGAGCTTCACCATCGTCAACAGCCCCCCGACCGTAGACATCACCGGCCCGCTCCCCGGCACCTTCTGCGTCAACGAGGACGTCACCTTCTCGGCGAACGTGGTGGACATCAACGAGGTGGGGGGCACCCTCACGGGCAGCGCCGTGGCCTGGCGGGTGGGCTCGGCCGCGGCGTTCGCCACCGGCAAGAGCGTGACGCGCAGCTTCACGTCGGCCGGCGTGTACCAGGTGATCGTGCGCGCCACCGACCCCCTCGCCGCTTACGACGAGGACTCCGTCACCATCACCATCGACCCCTGCATCAACCAACCGCCCAGCGTCGCCATCACCACGCCCTCGACCGACCAGACCCTCTTCTACGACGGCTACGACGATGGCCTGGCGTTGTGGTACACCGACGTCAGCCTCGTCGGCAGCGCCAGCGACCCCGAGGACGGCACCCTCTCCGGCGGCTCGTTGGTGTGGACCACCAACCGCAGCGACATCCAGGCCCCCGTGCTGGGCACGGGCACCAGCGTGAGCGTGCGGCTCTACTCCGACACCTGCACCGGCGTGACCCACACCATCACGCTCACCGCCACCGACTCCGGGAGCGTGTCGCGCAACGCCATGAGGAGCATCCGCATCTACACCATCTGCTGAGGCGCGCGGGTGCGGGCCGAGCGGGCGGCGGTGGGGGCGGCCCGTCGGGGACGGCCCAGCGGGGACCATCCGGCGGAAACGACCCGGCGGAAACGACCCGGCGACCCGGCGTCCCCGCCGGGTCGCCGGCTGGAGGGGGACAATTGGCTCTGTGCAGCGGGGCTCGAGCCGCGTACGGATGGTGCATAGTGCGCGACCGTCCGTGTCGCGGCCCCCGGGGGCCGCGCGGTGTGCCGCCGCGCGGGAGCTGCGCGCGGCGGGGGCCCGTCCGGGGCCCGTGGGCGCGGGTGGCCAGCGGGCGCCGCGGCGGTCGCGTAGGTGGGCCGACCACCGGACCTGATGCGGTGGTCGTGATCCACGGATGGAAAGGGGGCCGTCGATGCGCCCTGACCGCCCGCACCGCATCCGCCCGCACAACACCCGCCCGCACCCCTTCGCGGCGCCCGCCGCCCCGCCCCCAGGAGCCCCCACCACTCGCCGGTCCGCGCGCCCGTCCGCGCGCTTCGCGCCGCAACGCCGGCGCGAGGCGCTCCCGGCCGCGGCAGCGCCCGGCCCCCGCCGCGCGCTGGCGCTGCTCGTGCTCCTGGCCTGCGCCGCGCCGCTGCCGGCGTGCCGTCAGAGCACCACCCCGACCCCCGTCGCTCCCTTCCCCCCCGGCAACGCCTACGAGTACGCGCCCGGCGTCACGGGGCCGGTGGAGACGCTGTCGGTCCCGGGTCCGGGCGGCCAGGACCTCACCTTCCGCTACCAGGTGATCGACGGCCTGGCCGTCTACCAGGGCGACATCATCCTCGGCACCGCCGCGGAGCTGGCCCGCATGGCCGACGCCGCCGAGATCGACCTGCAGGGATCGGCGTTCTACAGCTGGGTGTGCTGGACGTTCCTGGGCATCGACTACCACTGCGAGTCCTACCGCTGGCCCAACGCGGTGGTGCCCTACAGCTTCCAGGACGACTGGGACGACCCCGCCACCGCGGACGATGAGAACGCCACCATGCGGGCCCGCATCCGCGACGCCATGGACCTGGTGGAGGGGTTCTCCATCGTGCGCTTCGTGCCGCGCGGCAGCCAGGGGGACTACGTGCGCCTGCGCAACAGCAAGGGGTGCTCCGCGATCCCCGGCCGCGAGGGGGGGCAGCAGTACGCCAGCCTGTCCATCAACTGCGGCGAGTGGGCCATCGCCCACGAGCTGCTGCACGTGCTGGGGCTGCACCACGAGCACAGCCGCCACGACCGCGACAGCTACGTGGAGGTCCTCGAGCAGAACATCGAGCCGGGCTGGGGCTTCGCCTTCGACTCCTCGGAGTACGCCTTCGACTTCGGCCCGTACGACTACGACTCGCTGATGCACTACGGCCCCACCGCGTGGTGCAAGGCCGACGCCAGCAAGAAGTGCGTGGGCACCACCATCGAGACCATCCCGCCCGGCATCGCCATCGGCCAGAGCAACCATTTCAGCGCCGGCGACAAGGCCACCGTCAACGCCCTCTACCCGGGCCTGCCGCCCACCCTCGCCATCACCAGTCCGACGGGCGGCGAGACCTACAGCCGCCGCGCCAGCAACGTGTTCCTGGCGGCGGCGGTGACCGACCCCGAGGGGATGGCGGTGAGCGTCACCTGGACCGGCGACCGCGCCGGCCCGCTGGGCAGCGGCACCGACGTGACGATCTTCAGCGGCGACCTGGCGTACGGCACCCACGTGGTCACAGCCCGCGCCGTGGATCTGCAGGGCAACGTGGCCACGGACAGCGTCAGCTTCGCGGTGGTCAACGTGCCGCCCCAGGTGAGCATCACCCACCCGCAGCCCGGCCCCGCCTGCGTGGGCGAGCCCGTCGTCTTCACCGCCGACGTGCTCGACGTGAACGAGGTGGGCGGCGCGCTGCCCGAGAGCGCCGTGACGTGGCGGGTGGCGGGCTCGTCGCCCTTCGCCACGGGCACCTCGGTGACTCACGCCTTCGGCTCCTCAGGCAGCGTCCAGGTCGTCGTGCGCGCCACCGACCCGTTCGGCGCGTATGCCGAGGACGCGGTCACGCTGAGCGTAGACCCGTGCACCGACCTGCCCCCCGTGGTGTCCATCCTCTCCCCCGCCGGCGACGTGGAGCTTCCGTTCGATGGCTACGACACGGTCCGCGGGCAGTGGTACACGGAGGTGCACCTGGTGGGCAGCGCCACCGACCCCGAGGACGGCGCCCTCGACGGCGCCTCGGTGCGCTGGACCACCGACCGGGGAGCCATCCAGCCGACGCTGTTGGGCACGGGCTCGAGCCTCACGGTGCGGCTCTACTCCGACAGCTGCAGCGGCGTCACCCACACCATCACCTTCGCCGCACGCGACTCCGACGGCAACATCCGCACCGTCATCCGCACCATCCGCATCTGGTCCTTGTGCTGAATGCGTCGCGCCGGACGAGCTAGCTCCGCACCGAGGTGCGGCTGCCGGTGGCGCGCATCCCCCGGCCCATCGCACGCTGATGCTCCCTCTCCGCGGCGCCCGTGACCCTTGGCGGCCCGCTACCGGGCGGTGTCGGCCGCCGAGGCCTATCGACGGGCCCACGCGGCCGCCGAGCTATCGACGGGCCCACGCGGCCGCCGGGGTCCACCGCGTGCCTGCGCGGCCGCCGGCGGCGCGCTCCCCGGGCCCCGACGTGGGCCGCCGCCACGCTTGACGATACCTCATTATTTAAGGTATACTGCGGCTCCCATCAAGCCCGGATCGTTGTCTGGCCCACGGTTCGGCTGCTCCCTGAGCCCCCGGCGACGCCCCCGCGGGTTCGGGAGCGAGCGAGGAGAGGAGCGCCATGGCGGACACCATCCCCACGGACATCTTCCGAAACCAGCTGTTGTTCCTGCTCAACGAGACGTTCTTCCCGCAGGAGCACCCGGGGCCCACCGCCTACCTCGACCGCGACACCGGCTGGTTCCCCACCCTCCAGGCGGTGAGCGCCGAGCGCGCCTCGCGCACCACCGTCGCCAACGGCACGACGGTGGCCGGGCACGTCGAGCACAGCCGTTACTACCTCGAGGTGGTGCGGGCGTTCGCGCGCGGGGAGCGCCCCAAGGCGGACTGGGCGGAGAGCTGGCGCGTCCGTGAGGTGGACGCCGCGGCCTGGGAGGCGCTCCGCGGCGCGTTCCGCGAGGCGGTGGCCGGCACGCTCGAGGACATCGGCGCGCAACGGACCTGGGGGCAGGACGCGCTCGCCGGGGCCATGGGCGCACTGGCGCACTGCGCCTACCACCTGGGCGCCGTCCGGCAGATGCTGCTGTTGGTCCGCTGAGGCTCGATCGAGGATCAGGCCCCTCGCGGCGCCCCGGGGGCGCCCCGACCGGTGGGCCGCGGCGGCGCCCCGGCGGGCGAGCCACGGAGAAGGCCGGAGGTCACCGCCGACGCCACGACCTCAGCGGGTCCGGTGTGGCACGCATGGATCGAGGCCGCCCGCTCCCGCCGGCTTCGTGCGGGACGGTCTCGTCGGACCGCTACAGCGGACGGAAGCCCGAGCAGACCAGGCTGAGATCGGTGACTCTGCCGCCGTCGACGTCGCAGAATCCCTCCTGATCGATCAGGCACGGCCGGCCGTCGCGCTCGAGACGGAAGCGGTACCAGATCCGGTGCCTGCCCCCAACGGCCTCGACGCCCGAGCCGACGACGTCGAACACGTTTGATGAGCCGAACCACTCGCGCAGCCAGGCGACCGCACCGGTCGCGTCGGACGCCTCCCTGACCCCCGACGGCACCAGGGCGCGAAACCGGACCTCGGGGCTGAGCCGGCGCTCGACGGCGTCGAAATCTCGTATCGCGAGGGAAGCGACGAGGTCGGCCGCGATGCCGCGAGGCTCGAGCACGGCTACGCTCACGCGCCCGCCTCCACCTCGTAGATCTCATCGGCAACCAGACCGTGCGCTTCGCGGTGGACCGCGGCCGCGCTCTCGGCGTCTGGCGCCTCCACCAGGCAGAACGCCGTGTGCCTCTGGGCATCGAACCAGTACGACAGGTATGCCACGCCGTACCTCTCCTGCACCTCGAGATCGGCCCGGTGGGCATGAGCCAATGCATCGGCGTCAGCCTCGTCGGGGAGGTGGTGGATATCGATGAACAACGGCATGGGTAGCTCCTCTCGCGCTGGAGACCGTCTGTCTCCGCCGTGTCCACTCTAGGGACGAGGTGTTCCCGCGGCGTTCCTCAGGCAGCAATCAACGCAGCGCCGACAGGGCATCGGCGCACCGGGCCGCATCCCTGGCCCGACCAGAGGTTCGGTATCCCGCCTCTGCCTGGGAGAGAAGGGCGACCACTTCGTCGGCTCCAGCACCCTCCGCCCGCAGGACGAGCGCACGCGCCTCAGCCACGGCCGCGTGCCACGGGCCACCGGACCAGCGACCGGCGATGCGCCCGGCCTCCGCAAGGTGGCGGCGAGCGCCACGGACGTCGCCGACCGAAGCGAGCGGGCCGACCGACCTTACGTGGAGCCCCATGGAGCAGGGCTCGCACGCGTCCATCGCGCGCATCGTTTCCTCGGCCTCCGATAGGATGTGCGGCACTCGCGACGCCTCGGCCCCTGCCACCATGCCCCCGTACACGAAGGGGATCAGATGGCCGGCCATCGCGGTCGCGCCACCCACCTCCAGAGCCCGCCGATGGAGCTTCGCGGCTGCCTCGTGCTTGCCCTCGGCATCGTCCACCTGCGCGAGGCGCTCCAGGGCTACGGCTGTCGCGCTTGCTTGGCTCGCACCCTCCTGGCGACTAGCCGCCTCCCCGAGGCACTCCCGAGCCACGAAGGTGTCACCCCGCAACAGCGCAGCCTCACCTCTGAGCAGCAGCCCAAGGGAGCGCGCAGGCGGGTAGGCCAATCGATCACCCACCGTGATCAGTCGCGTTGCGAGGGACTGGGCCGCGGCAAGTCCGCCGTCCTGGTGGAGCGAGAACTCGCTCATGCAGACGTGAGCATCGAACACGAACGGGGCCAGGTCCGGATGGTGCTCGATGGCCTCGACGAAGGTACGGGCGAAGAACTCCTGCCATGTCCCGTGGGCCACGGAGATCGCCGCCAACAACTCGCTCGCCCCCGCGAACTCCCTCCCCAAGCCGGCGTCCACGGCCAGGGCGCGCACCTCGAGCGCCGCCCGTTCGGCCTCTGCGAGGTCGGCCCGCTCCCAGTGCACCATGCCCCACGCCAGAAGGGTCCGTGCACGCTCGGCGGGGGTAGGAGCATCCCGTACGTCGACGGCGAGTGCCTCCCGGTACAGCTCGACACTCGCGTCATCGGGCGCCACGCCCAGCTCCTCGAGTGCCGCTCGCATCCGGTCGAACTGGCGCAACGCGCCCCGCCGGTCGCCACCATCGAGTTGGGCGCGCATGACCCTTTGGTGAGCACGCTCGTTGGCCGGATCCTCCTCGATCAGCCGATCCCATTGCTCCCCGCCGGCGAGGACCTCGAGGAAGCGCAGCCTGAGCCGGTCCCGCTCGCCGATGGACCACTGCGCGTACCGGTCCAGGGGCAAGAGCTCGCCCGCATACAGCGCCGCCGCGTTGCGGCACGCCCGTCGATCGCCACGAGCCAACGCATCGCGGGCCGCCTCCTCGAAGCGTTCCGCGTCGGTCTCCACCGATCCGTCGGGTGCGAGACGGACGAAGCCGCCCCTGACCTGGACGGCCGCATGAACGCCGAGCGCACGTCGAGCGTAATGGGTCGCTCTTCGGACATTGGCGGCGCCACGTTCCGCCGCCAGCGTAGGCCACAAGGCCTCGCTGATCTGCTCGCGGCTCAGGATGTGCCCTGGGGCGAGTGCCAGCAGTTTGACGAGATCGGCGGACCCTCGACGTCGCCATGCTGCGGCAGGGATGACGTGGCCGTCGACCTCGACCTCGAAACCCGCCAGCAGGCGGACGCGGAGGTCCGGACCGGGCATGGCGTCCGGACCGGGCATGGCGCAAGTATATGCGCGCGGCCGGCAACACTTGCGCTCCTACCCATGAGTCCGCGCCGTGGCTCCGCGACGATCGCGCCGTAGGGCACTCATGATGCGTCGCCCGAACTGCGCCAGCGACATCTCGCGCCCGAAGCTGCCCAGGAACGGGTACCGCGGGTGGTTCCCGTCCAACGCCCGCATGACGGTGAGGGCATCTTCCGGCATCGGCGCCGGCCGGGGAATGGCCGCGACTAGCTGACAGACAGGTGTCAGGATGGCGGTCCTATCCTCGCATCAACAACGGCCGGGCTCGGCCGGACCCCTGCCGGAGCGGCGACTCGCGCCGCCCGCTCGGGGCGGCGGAGCGCACACAGCGGGCGCCAGGGCACTGCCCGGCCCGCGGCCGTGGAGGAGAGAGAGCATGTTTCACCACGAGAATCTCACGCGGACGCTGATCCGAGAACGCGAGGCCGCACGCAGCCACCACGTCACCGTCCGGGCGGCGCTTCGCCAGGCGCGGGCCGCGACGCCGAGCCCCTCGCCGCGGCGTGGCCGCTGGTCCTGGCCGGCATCCGCCGACCGCGTTCGGGCGAGCGCGCGACGCCGCGCCCAAGAGCGCGCCCGCCGGCGCGCCCTGAGAAGCGCCTTCGCGGCGTTCGCGGCCGAGCAGCCGATCTGGGCGGAGAGCGCCTTCGACCTCCGCCTGCTCGAGGGTCCGGGCGCCGAGGCGGTGGCGTGCCTCGACGTCGAGGCGCTGGCGCTGGCCTGGGCGCGGCAGTTCCGCTACGTCGACGAGCGCCGCCGGGCGGGCGACCTGCGCCAGCTGCGGCCGGTCGCTGAGACGTTCCTGGCGCGCTTCCGTGAGGCGCTCGAGCGCCAGGGGGTGGCGCCACTCCTCGATCCGGCGCACCCCGCCCTGGCGCACACGGCTCCGGCGCACCCCGCTCCGGCGCACCAGGCTCCGGCGCACATCGCGGCACGCACCCCGAGCGGCGCGCGCGGACGGCGGCACTACACCTCCGCCCCGGCCCCGCTGTGGAGCGCCCTGCGCCCGGCTGCTGCCGGCGCCGATGCGTGCTGCGCCTCCGCAGGCGCGGACTCCGGCGCCGCGTCTGCCGGCCAGCACTGCCCACGCTGCTGAGCGCCGTCGCCCCAGGCTCGAGCGCCAGCCGGTGTGGTGGGCCGCCGCGTCCGGCGGCTGAGGAGGCTCAGGTCCCGTCCCCGACGGGACCCAGGGCCGCCTCCGCGCCATAGGTGCGGGCCAGCCCGGCGAACTGCTCACGCAGGGCGTCGCGCCAGGCCGCGGGCTGCAGCAGCTCCGCCCCGGGCCCCAGCCAGCGCACCAGCTCGAACACGCGCTCCTTGCTCGACTCCGAGTAGGTGACCCGGTGCGCGCCGTCGACCACCTCGAACTGCGCGCGGCCGTAGAACCAGTCGCGCTTCAGGCGCTCGGCCTGCTCGGCGGTGATGCGCAGGCGCACCGGGGCGTCGCTCTCGCGCACCCAGCGGCGCATGGCGTCGGCCAGCCAGGAGCGGCCCAGCAGCGAGCGCACGTCCCTCTCGGGCGGGCGCTCGAGCCGCGCCATGGCGTCGATGCGCGTGACCCGGTCGGCGCGCAGCATGCGCGTGTTCGGCTCACCGCGCGCGTCGGCCACCAGGTACCAGTTGTCGCGATCCCACAGCAGCCCCAGGGGCGTGACGTCGAGCGTCTCGGGACCCTCGCGGTAGGGCGAGGTGTACCCCACCCGGACCGACACCATGTCGAGGATGGCCTGCATGTAGGCGTCCACCGCCTCGGCCTCGATGGTCGGCTCCGGGGGCACCCGCTCGCGGTGGAAGGTGTCCTCGGCCAGGCATTCGAAGGCGATCAGCTCGCGCGCGCGCGCCAGCACCTGCCGCACGTCCCCGGGCAGCGCCGACAGCAGCTTCCCCTCCGCCGTCTCGAGCTGACCCCGGAACGGGGTGGTGTGGAGGCTGCGCAGGATGGTCACGCCCAGGATCAGGGCGATGGCCTCCTGCCGCGACAGGTTGACCGGCGGCAGCACGAACCCCTCCATCAGCCGGTAGCCGCCGCCCGAGCCACGCTCGCCCACGATGGGCACGCCCAACTCGCTCAGGTGCTCGATGTCGCGGTAGATGGTGCGCTCGGCAACCTCGAAGCGCTCGGCCAGGCGCGCGGCGGTCCACGAACGCCCCTGACTCAGGAGCAGCAGGATCCCCAGGGCACGGTCCAGGCGTGTCACGGTAGCCGCACCGTAGCATCGGCCGGCGTGACGGGGCGCGCGCCGCCCGGACGCGCCGGAACACCGCCCACGCGCCTCAGGCCGTCACAGCTCCACCTGGATGCCCAGCTCCACCACCCGGTCCGGCGGGATCTCGAAGAAGGAGGTGGCGCTGCGAGCATTGCGCGACATGGCGGCGAAGAGGCGTTCGCGCCACAGCGCCATGCCGGGCCGCTTGGTGGGGAGCAGCGTCTCGCGCCCCAGGAAGTAGCTGGTCTCGTCGGGCACGATGGGCCCGCTGCCGATCTCCAGCACCGACAGGTCGCGCGGCACGCGCGCGGTCTGCATGAAGCCGTAGCGCAGGATCACCTGGTAGAAGCCGCGCCCCAGGTCGATCACCTCTGGGCGCCGGTCCGACGGCACCCGCGGCACATCCTCGGTGGCCACCGACAGGAACACCACCCGCTCGTGCAACACCTTGTTGTGACGCAGGTTGTGGGAGAACGCGGGCGGCGTGCTGTCGGGGTTGCCGGTCATGTAGATGGCGGTGCCCGGCACGTGCTCGTAGGTGGCCACGTCGAGCTCCTCGAGCAGCCGCTCGAGCGGCTGCGCCACCGAGCGGAGCCGCTCCCCCACGATCTGGCGCCCGCGGCGCCAGGTGGCCATGACGGTGAACACCGCGGCGGCCACCAGCAGCGGGAACCAGCCGCCCTCGGGCACCTTGTCGAGGTTGGCGCCGAAGAACGCCAGGTCCACCACCAGGAAGCCGGCGCACAGCAGCCCGGCGCGCGCCCACGACCACCCCCACAGCTGCCGCATCACCACGAACAGCAGCAGCGTGGTGATGCCCATGGTCATGGTGACGGCCACGCCGTACGCCGCCGCCAGGTTGCTCGACGAGCGGAACCCCAGCACCAGGCCCACGCAGGCCACCATCAGCAGCCAGTTGATGGAGCTCACGTACACCTGTCCCCTCTCCGTGGCGGAGGTGTGGCGGATCTCAAGGCGCGGCAGGTAGCCCAGCTGCACGCTCTGCATGGCCAGCGAGAAGGCGCCCGAGATGAGCGCCTGGGAGGCGATGACGGTGGCCATCGTGGCGATGACCACGAGTGGGTAGAGCGCCCAGTCTGGCGCCATCCGGTAGAAGGGGTTCTCCACCGCCGCCGGCGTGCGCAGCAGCAGCGCCCCCTGCCCCAGGTAGTTGAGCAGCAGGCCGGGCAGCACCACCGCGAACCAGGCGGCCTGGATGGGGCGCTTGCCGAAGTGCCCCATGTCGGCGTAGAGGGCCTCGCCGCCGGTGACCACCAGGAACACCGATCCCAGCACCAGGAACCCCTTGAAGCCGTTGTGCACGAAGAACGCCACCGCGTGATGGGGGCTGAGCGCGCCCAGCACGGCCGGCGCGTGCACGATCTGCGCCACCCCCAACACGCCCAGCGTCACGAACCACAACAGCGTGAGCGGGCCGAACACCCGACCCACCCCGCCGGTACCGAGGCTCTGCACCGAGAACAGGGCCACCAGGATGCCCACCGTGATGGGGAGGATGTAGGGGTGGAACACCGGGGTGGCCACCTTGAGCCCCTCCACCGCGCTGAGCACCGAGATGGCCGGGGTGATCATGCCGTCGCCGTAGAGCAGCGCGGTGCCGAACAACCCCAACACCAGCAGCAGCCAGGTGCGGCTGCGTCGCTTGGCGTGGCTCGGCGCCACCAGCGAGGTGAGCGCCAGGATGCCGCCCTCGCCGTTGTTGTCGGCGCGCATCACGAACAGCAGGTACTTCACGGTGATCACCAGCAGCAGCGACCACACGATGAGCGACAGCACGCCCAGCACGTTGGGGGGCGTTGGGGGGATGTCGTAGCCGAGGTGGAACGACTCGCGCAGGGCGTACAGCGGGCTAGTGCCGATGTCGCCGTAGACGACCCCGAGGGCGCCGAGAGAGAGCAGCGCCAGCCGCCGGCCACGCGGCGCCCCTCCGCGGGCGGCGTGCCCCCCATTCGGCGGGTCGCTGTGGGTTGCGTCGGGCTCGAGCTCGGGCGTCATGCCTCCCTCTCCGGCGGCCTGCACCCCCCGCGAGACGCGTGAGCGGCGCGCGTGCGGGACCATCGCCCCGCGGCCGACCTGCTACAATACCCTTCGCTCGGTGCGCGGCCGTACCCGCGCTGGAGGTTCGCCATGCGTAGGCGCGGCGTGTGGGACGCGGATCGGGTGCAGGCGGCATTGAACGTGCTCGGCGGGGCGGCGTTCGTGGTCGGGAGTGTGTTGTTCCTCCTGCCGGCGGGCTTCGCCCCCGGCATCGCCCTCTTCATCCTCGGAAGTCTGGCCATGTTCGTCGGCAGCGTGCTCGCGTGGCGCGCACGCTACGGCGCGCCACGGCGCGGCGCGACCGACGCGGCGGTGGGCGCAGCGGTGGACGCAGCAGTGGACGCAGCAGTGGACGCAGCAGAGTTGCCCGGATCGCCCGCCACGACCTTCTCCGACGCCCCCGCCGTGGGCGCCTGGCCGCTGATGGCCGGCGAGCTGCCGTCGGCGCCGCAGGCACCGGCGCCGCCACCCCTGCCGGGACCGGCCCGCGGCACGGCGCGCGGGGGGTTCCGCGCCCCGGTGCGCATGCCCTGGGGGCGCGCTCTGCGACGCCGCTGACCGGGTGCCTCCCGGTGGGGGCTCACTTCACCAGCAACACAGGGCAGGCCGCCAGCAGCCCGACGCGATGACTGATGGTGCCCCACCCCTTGGTGGGCTCGTCCGGGTCGATGCGGTGCGACTGCAGCACGATCAGGTCGTACTCACGCTCCTGGGCCGCGCGCAGGATCTCCTGCACGCGTCGCCCGAACACCACCTCCACCTCCAGGGCCGCGTCGGCCTCACGATGCTCGGCGAGTAGCGCGTCCATCTCGTTGCGGGCCTGCTCGGCGAGCGAGTCGTAGAAGTCGCGGTAGTCGTCGTAGGTCGTGTCCTTGATGATCTCCACCACGTGCAGCAGGGTCACGCGCCCCCGCCCACTGGCGGCGAGGTAGACGGCGGCGTCCACGGCGGTGCGGGCGCGCTGGGAGCGATCGACGGGGACGAGGATGGTCCGGTACATGGCACCTCCGGCGGAGCGGGCGTCCTGGGCGCCGATGCGGACCCGGGACGGGCCCGGACCCAAGAAGCACGACGCGCGCGAGCCGGCCGTGATTCGCCGCCCTGGCGGCCCCGAGGCGGCCGCCACCGGGCCTCGGAGGGCACGGCTCGCACCTTCTTCTGTCTCCAGTATGCCGCGTGGCACTGGGGCGCGTCCGTGGAAGCGCTCGACACCATGGCAGGGCGCGACGGCACGCTCGGGGGCGCGGCCGTCACCGCGAAGAGCGCCGGCACGCGGAGGGCCAGCCGCGGCGCCGGCGGTCACCATCCGGCTCGCGGAGGTCCCGGCGACGCCTCGGCGGAACCGCCGCTCCCTCGGAGGTGTCCCTCGAGCGCCTCGATGAGCATCGCGCGCGACACCGGCTTCTCGAGCACCGTGCCGACGCCCTCCCACTGGGCCAGCGTCTCCATGTCACCGTCCCACAGGCCGGTCACCAGCACCAGCGGGACCCCGCGCAGGCGCGTCACGCGGCGCACCCGACCGGCGATATCCAGCCCCGACATCTCCGGCATGTGGACGTCCAGCACGATGCCCGTCGGGGTCGATCGCGACAGCGCCTCGAGCGCCTCGCGCCCGTCCCGGGCGATCGTCACCTGGTACCCCTCGTCGCGCAGGTAGCGGCCCAGCACCACCAGCGACGCCTCGTCGTCGTCGGCGAGCAGGATGGTGCGCTGTTGGTTGGTGTCTGCCACGGGCCCCTCTCCCCGGAAGCCGTCATCCGGACTGGCCCCAGTGTACGCATCCCCGGTGACCGGAGTCTGACGGCGCGCCCCCGCACGGTCGCCGCCGCCGTATCATGACGCGATACCCGCCCGCACCGCCACGCGACCCCGAAGGAGCGCCATGCCCACCGTTCCTGGCCTCGACCTCCCGCACGCCTGGACCACCCTGGACCAGGCCGGCCGCCTCATCGCCGCACTGGTCGGGCTCGGCCTCGGCCTGATCCTGGCGTTCTTCGGCTTCCGCCTGTTCCGCGCCGTGCTGGTGCTCACCGGGGCGGCGCTGGGGGCCTACCTCGGCCTGCTGTTGACACAGGGGGCCTTGGCGCCGTCCCCGGTGGCACCCGCCTCGCCGGACGCGGCCGCGGGCGGGCTGATCTCCGCCGTCGCCAACGGCGCGGCGGGGACGCCGCTGATCGGCGGTCCGCTGGCGGCGTGGCTCGTGCCCGTCGGCCTGGCGCTGCTCGGAGCGGCGCTGCTGTGGGGCTTGTACCGCCTGGGCGCGCTGCTGTTCGGGGCGGCACTGGGCGTGGGCCTGCTGGGCTCGGTGGGCACGGCGCTGGCGGTAACCACCGACGTGCAATGGCTGCTCCTGCTGGCGGGCGCGATCGGCGGCGCCTTGCTCGGGTGGTTGGTGCAGACGCTGGTGCTGATCCTCGCCACCGCGCTCGCCGGCGGTTGGGCCACGGCGGGCGCTGTGTACCTGCTGCTGCACGCCGACGACCCCGCGGCCGCGGCCACCGTTGCAGGGTGGGGGAACGGCGCCTTCGCCGCGCGCGGCACCGAGGCGCTGATCTACCTCATCGGCGTGCTGGCACTGGCGCTCCTCGGCGCGGCCTTCCAGGCGCGCGACCACGCGCGGCGGCGGGCCCGGCGGGCCTGAGCCGGTCCCCGGCCCGGGTCACGCCGTCGCCCACACCGACCGCGCCGCACGGGCGACGACCTCGCCCGCGAGAGAGGGGAACACGATGCCGTTGAGCCACGTTGTGGCCACCGCCTGGCACGCCGACCTGCGGGTCACCCAGGTCGTGCTGGAGCACCTGACGCCCGCCATGCTCGACGCCCGCACCCCCGGGGGCGGCATGAGCATCGCCGAGCACCTGGCGCACGTCACCGGCGCCACCAAGCACTGGGGCATGGGGATCGCCCCGCGCCCGATGGGTGCGCTGCCGGACCTGTACCGCGGGGAAGCGCCGGGCAGGGGCGACGACGCCGAGACCGAGGTGGAGCACGACCTCGTGCGCATCCGGAGCGTCGTGGCCAGCACGGCGGAGGCGGCGCGCGAGGCCGTGGAGGCGGCACCGGAGGGGGAGCGCGGGGAGCTTCCGCACCCCAGCGCCGAGGCCTACCTGCTGCACATGATCGTGCACGCCGCCCACCATCGCGGGCAGATCCTGCTGGCGCTCAAGACCAACGGCTTCCCGTTGCCGGACGAGGGCGCCGTGTGGGGACCGTGGAAGGGGGGGTGAGCGACCCACCGACCGCTCGGGGCATGCGGGAGGGTAAGCGTTCCGTTGGCCGCCGTGGGCTAGCGTCGGCGCATGACAGGAACCCTCCCCCCACTCCTGCATCGCCGGCTCGCAACCGACGTCGCCGCCGCCGCACGCCTGGCGCGGGCCAAGGGGCTCGAGCTGGCCTTCGACGAGGACCTCGCCTACGCGCGCTTCTGCGCCGAGAGGCTCGAACGCCGTCAGGACCCGATAGCCCTCGCCCGCACCATGACCTTCGTGGCCAACCTGCACCAACGCATCCAGGAGGCCAGCACGCGCCAGCCGTCGTGACCCGTGCCGGGCGAAGGGCTCAGGCCAGGTCGCGCTTGCGCTGCTCGAACTCCTCCTTGTCGATCTCGCCGCGCGCGTAGCGCTCCCGCAGGATGTGCATCGCCGGGTCGTTCGCCGCGCCGCCCAGCGGTGCGCCCCGCCCCTGGTCGATATCAAACGACATCGAGCGCGACCCCCGCCGGCGCCCGCCGTCGAATTCCCGCACCAGCAGGACGATCCCGAGGATCAGCAGGACCAGGAGCAGCAGCGCGGCGAGCCAGCCGAAGGCGCCGCCGAGGCCGTAGCCGTAACCGTAGTGCATCATCGCGTGTCTCCCGTTCCGCGCTCCCGGATTCCCGCCGCCGCGGCGGGCACGCCGGGGCGCCCTGGGCGATCGGGACGGCGAGAGCGCCGTACCCGGCACCCGTACATCGAGCCTACCGCGTGCGTGTTGCGCGGGCGTAAGGGCGCCCCGCGGTCTCAACGCCCCTCATGCGAGCGACACGCGCCGCAGCAGCATGGCGTTGACGGCGACGATGATCGTCGAGACGCTCATCAGTAGCGCCCCGACCGCCGGGGAGAGCAGGATCCCCACCGGGGCCAGCACGCCCGCTGCGAGGGGGATGGCGACGACGTTGTAGCCCGTCGCCCACACCAGGTTCTGGACCATCTTGCCGTAGGTGGCGCGGGACAGCGTCAGCACCCGCACGACGTCGAGTGGGTCGTTCTCGACGAGCACCAGGTCGGCCGACTCGATGGCGACGTTGGTGCCCGCGCCGATGGCCACGCCGAGGTCGGCGCGCAGCAGCGCCGGCGCATCGTTGATGCCGTCGCCGACGAAGGCGGTGGCGCCCTCGCCCTGCAACGCGCGGATGCGGTCGGCCTTCTCCTCGGGCCGCACGCGGGCGTAGGTGCGCTCGATGCCCAGCTCCTCGGCGACGGTGCGGGCCACGGCCTCGGCGTCGCCGGTGACCATCACCACGGTGACGCCCCGCTGCTGGAGCGCGGCAACGGCCCGCTTGGCGCTGGGTCGCACGCGGTCGCCGAGCGCGAACAACGCACGCACTCCCCGCTCGTCCATCAGCAACACGACGCTCTCCCCTCGCTCCTCGGCGGCCCGCAGCCGCTCCGCCAGGGACTCGGGAATCGGCAGATCGAGCTCCTCGGCCCACTCCGGCCGACCGATGCGGTAGCGCGCGCCGTCGAAGGTGCCGCTCACGCCGCTGCCCGCCTCGACCTCGAAATCCTGCACGGCGGCGGCCTCGCGCCCCTCCCCCGCCTCGCGGATGGCCGCGGCGAGCGGGTGCTCGCTTCGCCCCTCGAGCCCCAGTGCGAGCGCCCAGGCGCGGTCCTCGTCGATGTCGTCGGCGCGCATCTCGCTCACCTCGAAGCGCCCCTCCGTGAGCGTGCCCGTCTTGTCGAAGGCGACGAAGCGCAGGTCCCGGGCGCGCTCGAAGGCCTCGCGGTTGCGCACCAGGATGCCGTGGTGCGCCGCCATCGAGGTGGCGTTCACGGTCACCAGGGGGATGGCCAGCCCCAGCGCATGCGGGCAGGCGATGACCAGGACCGTCACCATCAGCGCGATGGCGCTGGTCACGTCCTTGCCGAGCAGCAGCCAGGTCACCAGCGTCAGGATCCCGGCGCCCAGCGCCACGTACGCCAGCCACCCCGCGGCACGATCGGCCAGCCCCTGGAACTGGCTGCGCGACGCCTGCGCCTCATCCACCAGGCGCATCACCTGACGGATGGCGGTGTCGCCCCCTACGCGCGTGACGCGCACGGTGAGGGCACCGTCGCTGTTCACCGCGCCCGCCACCACCTCACTTCCGGGCTCCTTCGCGACGGGCCGGGACTCCCCGGTGAGGAAGGCCTCGTTGACGCTGCTGCGGCCGTCCTCGACCTCGCCGTCGGCGGGCACCTGCTCGCCGGGGCGGATGAGGATGCGGTCGCCCTCGCTCAGCGTCGCGACCTCGACGTCCTCGGTCCGGTCGCCGTCCGCGAGCCGGTGCGCCACGTTGGGCACGAGCTCGGTGAGCTCGTCGAGGGCACGCGAGGCGCCCTGGATCGACGACATCTCGATCCAGTGGCCGAGGAGCATCACGTCGATCAGGGTCGCCAGCTCCCAGAAGAAAGGCCGCCCCGGGAAACCCAGGCTGACGGCCATGCTGAAGACGTAGGCGACGCTGATGGCCAGCGCGATCAGCGCCATCATGGCGGGGCGTCGGTCGGCCAGCTCGTGGCGAGCGCCCCGAAGGAACGGCGCGCCGCCGTAGAAGAACAGGACCGTGGCAAGCACCGGAGCCACCCATACGTCGGCCGGGAAGGCGGGCAGCGCGAAGCCGAACCACGCCTGGAGCTGCGGGCTGAACGCCAGGATCGGCGCGGTCAGCGCCAGGCTGACCCACAGCCGCTCGCGGAACATCGCCGGCGAGTGGCCGGCGTGCTTGTCGTGGCCCCCGTGGTCGTCCTGGCCCTTGTGCTCGTCCTGCCCCCCGTGCTCGTCCTGCCGCCCGTGGTCCTCCTCGCCCCCATGCGCGTCGTGACGGCGGGCGGCGGCCCGGGCGGCGGCGCGGCCGTCCTCGTGCCCGTTCCCTGAAGTATCGCGCGTCGCCATGGTGTTCCTCCTCGCGTTGTGGGGCCGCGCCCGCCCCGTCGAGCGCGCGCTGCCATGTCGTTTTCACCCACCCCCCGGGGGGGTGGGGTAACTCGCTCGAGTGTACACCCCCGGCGGGAGGCCGTCGTCGGGTACTTTCCACGGGCAGGCGCCACGGCGTGGGGGGGCCGCGGACGCTAGGGTGGGGGAGTCCTTGAGGAGGGGCACCCGCATGAGCAAGACGATCCGCATCATCGCCGCCGTGGCGCTGCTCGCCACCGGCATCGCACTGGCGTTCGAGTGGAACATGGACTCCTTCCCGGCCGGAGACCACAGCTACACCTGGGAGATGTCCGTCGAGGGAGGCGACGCGCCGCAAGCGGTCACCATCACCATGGACATCACCCAGAACGGCGACAGCTACGACACCGCCACCACCATGCGCGTCGAGCAGACGAACGTAGCTCAGGAGGATCTGAGCAGCGCCGCGCTGGGCGGCTCGATGATGGGGGCCATGGCCTTCGGGCCGATGATGATGTTCTACGGGCCGGCCTTCATGATGCTCCCGATGCTGCTCGGCCAGGAGGACATCCACGTCCGCTCCGAGCCGGTTCGCGTGGCCGGCATGGGCAGCATCTACATGGACCACAGCGAGACGGTGGCCGGGCACGAGTGCGTGGTGTTGCGCCTCGAACTCGACGACGGCAGCGCCCCCATCGAGATGGCGCTGGCCGAGGATCTGCCCTTCCCCTGCTTCAGCCAGTACGGCGACGAGGGGGACCGCACCACCATCCGCCTGACCGAGGCGCGCTGAACCCTCTTCAGCGTTAGGTCCTACGCGGGCCGGCGTCGGCCAGGCGTTGGGCCCGCGCCGGTCCACGGCGGGCCCGCGGCGGATTCGCTTCGTGGACGCCGCGGCAGGAGCAGCGTTGCGCGGGTGGGAGAAACGCCGACCCGCGCGTCGCGCAACCGCGCCAGCATGAGGTCTGGGGCGCGCGACGCCCGCTCCGGACCGCAGCTCGTTCCGGACCTCGGCCTCGGGCCGCGCCGCGCAGGCGCCCCCGAGGAGGTCTGACATGAGACTAGAGAACAAGGTCGCGGTCATCACCGGCGCCGGATCGGGCATGGGGCGCGCGATGGCGATCCGCTTCGCCGCCGAGGGTGCCAAGCTGATGCTCGGCGACTGGCACGGGGAATCCCTCGAGGGCGTGGTCAAGGAGGTGCGCGACGCCGGTGGCGAGGCGCACGGGTTGCAGGGCAACATCGCCGTCCGCGCCGAGGCCGAGGCGTTGGTGGACGCGGCCATGGACCACTACGGCCGCATCGACGTGCTGTGCAACAACGCCGGCGTGATGGACGTCAACCAGGGCGTCGCAGAGGTGACCGACGAGATGTGGGAGCGCGTGCTGTCGATCAACCTCAACGGCCCCATGTACGCCAGCCGCAGGGCCGTGCCCATCATGGTGAAGCAGGGCGGCGGCGCCATCGTCAACACCGACTCCATGGCCGGCCTGGTGGGCGGCGTCGCCGGCGCGGCCTACACGGCGTCGAAGCACGCTCTGGCCGGGCTCACCAAGAACACGGCATGGATCTACGGTCCGCAGGGCGTGCGCTGCAACGCCATCGCGGCCGGCGCGGTGGAGACCAACATCATGCAGAGCGTGGACCCCGCGAAGATGGACCCCACCGGCAGCGCGCGGTTGCAGGTGCGCTACGGCACCATCCCGGGCCAGCTCCAGGCCGACGACATCGCTTCCCTGGCGCTCTTCCTGGCCTCCGACGACGCCAGGAACATCAACGGCGCCATCGTCCCTGCGGACGCGGGGTGGGTTGCGGGCTGAGCTCCGCCCCCTGGCCGGCGCGCGCGCCGGCGTCCGCAGCGCGTTGCGGAGGGGCGCCAACGCCTCTCCGCTCCGCCCGCGGAGTAAGGCGAGCATGGGGCCACCCGGATCGGGTGGCCCCACGCTCGTGCCTTGGAGGTCGGCAACGCTCGGCGCTTCAGCCGGAGCGCTGCGGCGCTCCGCGCCGGCCCGCAAACGCGAGCCTCAGCACAGCGTCCAGATGCGCAGCAGTCGGATGGGCGCCACGGAGACGTGGTTGCCGTCGCTGTCGACGGCGTCGAGCGAGATGGTATGGGTGACGCCGGTGCAGACGTTGCTGTAGAGGCGCACGGTCACGGAGGCGCCGTGGCCCAGGATCGCGGCCTGGATGCCGCTCTGCGAGGTCGTCCAGGTGAGCGAGGAGCCGCTCAGCGTGCCGTCCTGGTTGTCGCTGGCGCTGCCCTGCAACAGGACGTCCTTGTACCACAGGCCCAGGGTGGAGTCGTAGCCGTCGTAGGCGTAGGCGGCGTTGTCGCCGGTGCTATCGGACGACGGCGTGGTGATGCTGGCCGTGGGCGGGTCGTCGGTGGGGGCGCAGTCGCTGGCGTTGACCGTGACGCTGTCCTCGTCGAAGGCACCGTCGGGGTCGTCGGCGCGCACGATCACGCTGTAGCTCCCCACGCTGAAGCTGCGGCTGGCCGTGAGTCCGGTGGCGAAGGGGGAGGCGGTCCCGACGCGCCAGTGCACCGCGCTGCCGGGAAGCGTGTAGGTGGGTGCCTCGTTGACGTCGCTGACCACGGCCTGGAAGTCCACGTTGGCGCCGGCGCACACGTCCACCGGCGAGCTGGACGGCTGCACGATGCTCACCACAGGCGGATCATTGGTGATGGTGAGGGTGATGGTGTCGGTATCGAACAGGCCGGAGGGGTCCTCGGCGCGCACGGTGATGTGGTGCGTGCCCACCGAGAGGCCCAGCGTGCTGAAGCTCGAGCCGCTGCCGATGCTGCCGTCGCGGTCGCTGGTCCACGAGTAGGTCAGGGTGTCCCCCTCGTGGTCGTCGCCGCTGGCGGCGAAGCTGACCATGGTGCTCCCCTTGGGCCGCGATGCGCCGTCCGCGGGCGAGGTGATCTCCACGAACGGGGCGGTGTTTCCGCCGAGCGCCGTCTGGACGGCGTCCAGGGCGTTCACCCAGCGGGTCACCTGGCCGCTGCCGGGGTGGGCGGTGTCGATCAGGATGGTGGCCACCTGGTCGGCCGTGAGGCTCGGATCCGCCGCCCACACCAGCGCCGCCACGCCGGCCACGAAGGGGCTCGCGAAGCTCGTTCCGGAGACGAAGTCGGGGGTGAGGTCGGGGCCGGCCGCGGTGCTGTCGGCCGCCACGGGGTCGGCCACGGACCACACGTCGAAGGGGCCGAAGATGTCCACGGAGTTGCCGTCGCCCTTGCTGCCCCAAGCGGAGGCGGCATCGCGGAAGGTGTGGTTCCAGTCCAGGCCGCCCACGCACAGCACGCCGGAGAGCTCGCAGGGGATGACGATGGTCTCCTCGGCGCGGAACCGGAAGGGCCAGATGCCGAACATCTTGGTGCGGTCGACGTCCTTGCCGTCGTTGCCGGCGGCCGCCACCACCAGGATGCCGGCGGAGCGCAGGCCGGCGCTGAGGCCGTTGAGGATCTCGCACACGGGCGCGCCCACCAGCGCCAACAGGCAGGTCTCGGCGGGCATGTCGGCGCTGAAGCTCAGGTTGACGACGCGAGGGCGGTCGGCGAGCGCGGCGGGGATGCCGTCGACGAGGTAGTGGAAGATCTCGAAGACGTCCACGCTGGGGCTGGGGAGCAGCGTCAGGTCGGCCACGGGGCCGGCCGGGCCGGCCGCGCCCAGGTCGTTGTCGGGCAGGCCCGCGGCGGCCAGCGAGACGTGCGTGCCGTGCCAGACGCAGTCCGGGTTGGGCGCGGCGCCGGCGGGCGCGTTGCAGCTGGTGGGATCGGGGTTGGGCACGCGCAACGTCCCGGCCGCCGTGAAGCCGGGGAAGTCGGCGTTGGGGCGGAAGCCGCCGTCGAGGATCGCCATCCGCACGCTATTGCCGAGCTTGCCGGCGGCGTCCAGCACGCGCCACGCCTCGGCCACGCCGATGTCCTGCGGGCCGCCCACGCGCATGTACGGCCAGGCGAAGGCGTCCGGCGTGTAGGGATTGCCGTCGGGGTCGTTGTTGGGGCTGCTCGGGTGGTCGTGGGTCGAGCGGCTGCCGAAGTCGGCGGAGCGCAGCACGGGGTTGAGCGAGACCTCCAGGCCGTGCTGGCTGGCCTCGTCCACGGCCGCGGCCAGGAGCTCGAAGGCGGCGTCGTCGGAGGCGCTGCGCGAGCCGCCCAGGCCCGCGTCCTCCCAGCGTTGCGCCAGCACGTCGGTGTCGGCGCCGCTGGGGTCGATGCGGACCAGGTGGATGGGCACGAAGCCGCCGACGCCCAGGCCGCTCAGGTCGATGGTTTCGACCTCGGTGCCGGACCAGCGCGTCAGGAACGCACCGAGCGCGGCCGCGTCGTCGGTGCGCACCAGCAGCTCGTTGGAGACGAAGTCGAGCACGGTTCCGTCCGGGTTGCGGTAGCGCGACACGGGGCGGTCGGGGCCGCCCGCGACGCCGGGGAGCGACGGGCTCGGGGGCGCCAGGGTGGGATCGACGTTCAGCACCACCGGCGTGGGCGCCGCGGCGCCGACGCGCACGGGCAGCGGGGCGTCCGCGCTCTTGCCTCCGGACGTGCCGGTGACGGTGGCGGTGGCGCTGCCGTCCGGCGCGGCGGCGTCGGCGGTGAGCGTGAGGGTCGTGGCGTTCTTGACGGTGGCGCTGACGCCGCTAGGCAGGCCGTGCACCGCGAGGCTCACCGTGGGCGCGGCCGCGCCCCCCTTGGCCGTGACGGACACGTCGACGTCCAGGCTCTCGCCCCTGGCGAGGTCCACCACGTCGGGCGCCAGCGCGAGGTCGAAGTCCGGCGCGGTGGAGGCGGCCGGCGGGGAGCCACAGGCGGCCAGCAGCAGCGCCAGCAGCAGCGCCAGCATGCGGCGATCAGGATGGGCAGGGCCGCGGCGGGGGAGCGGCGGGTGTTCGGGGTGCGGGTGGGCATCTTGGGGTCCTCTCCTGTGGGGGTGGCGTGGGGTGTTGGAAGCGGGGTGGAGTCTGGGGGGAGCCTGGCGGAGGGAGCCTGCTGTGCGGCGTCTGGGATGCGGCGTCTGGGATGCGGCGTCTGGGATGCGGCGTCTGGGGTGCGGAACACCTTGTGGGGGCGGGGGCGGACGCGGAGGGGGGCGGGCGGTTGCGGGTCCCGCCGGGGCGGCGGTGAGATCGGCCGTGGCCCCCGCGTGGGCGTCCGCGCGGGTTGCGTCAGCGCGGGTTGCGTCAGCGCGGGCTGCGTCAGCGCGGGCTGCGTCCGCGCGGGCTGCGTCTGCGCCGGTAGCGTCCCCGCCGGCGGCGTCCGCGGCCTGCCTGGGGGCGCCGCGCCCGGCGTCGAGTGCCGCCCTCAGGTGCACGTGGAGGTCGGCCAGCACCGCGACCAGCACGGCGGGGCCGCCACGCAGGGGCTCGAGCCGCGCGCGGTGCGCCGTGCCCTCGCCGTCGTTCCAGACCGTCAGGAGGAAGCGTCGCTCTCGTCTCATGGGGAGACGGTAGGTGGGGGGCGTTACGGACCCGTTACGGCGCGCCGCTCGCGCCGCGCCACTCGAGCCGCGCCGCGGCCCCGCCCCGCCTTCCCCCACGCGCGTCGGCTATGGTGGGCGCCATCCGGGGACCGCGCCGGCGCACGGGCCGCGCGGCGGCCGGCGTCCGACGCGCGGGCGGGGCGACGACCGGCTCGCTGCAGGCGAGCGTCACGATCAGGCGGCGCCTCACGCGCGGGCGTTGCGGTGGGGGATCCCGAGAGCGCGGGAAGGCCCTGTGGGAGGGGGTCGCGGTGTTGGAGCTGAGCCTGTTCGGACCCGGCGCGCTGCGCGTCGACGATGGCGACGTGCCTGCGCCCGCCCCCAAGGAGCTGGCGCTGCTCGCCTACCTGGCACTGCACCGGGCTCCCGTGGCGCGAAGGGACCTGGCCGAGGTGCTGTGGCAGGGTTCGGGCACCGGCGCGATGCGGGTGGCGCTCAGCCGGCTGCGCGCGCTGCCGGCCTCGGAGGCCTGGCTGGAGGCCGACGCCACGCGCGCCACGGTGCGCGCCGAGAGCGACGTGGCGCGCTTCGAGCGGGCGCTGGCGGACGGCGACGGCGCGGGCGCCCTGCGGCACTGGCCGGCCGAGGCCGGAGAGCTGCTGGCCGGGCTCGAGCTCCGCGGCGCGGAGCCCTTCATGGAGTGGCTCGAGACCGAGCGAGCGCGGCTCCGGGGGATGCGGGCCGAGGCGCGGCGCCGCCAGGTCGAGGCGTTGGAGCGCGAGGGGGACGCGGCCGGGGCCGCCACGCGCGCCCGCGAGCTGCTGGCCGAGGATCCCCTGGACGAGTCGGCCCACCGCGCCCTGATGCGGCTGCAACACGCCATGGGCGACACCGACGCCGCGCTGGCCCAGTTCGAGCAACTCCGCGTGAGGCTGCGCGACGAGCTGGGGGTCGAGCCGCTGCCGGAGACCCTGGAGGCGCTGTCGTCCATCGAGGGCGGCGGCGCGGCCGGCGAACGCGCGCGTGCCCTGCGCACTCCCGATGCGGTGCCGGGGCGGGTCGCCCCGCTGCTGGGCCGTGACGACGCGCTGGCGGCGGTCGAGCGCGCGCTGGCCGACGGCGGCCGCGTGCTGCTGCACGGTGCGGGCGGCATGGGAAAGAGCGCCCTCGCCGCCGAGGTGGTGGCGCGCCGCCTGGCGGACGGCGCGCCCGCCGGCTGGGTCGAGGCCGGAAACGCCGATCCGGCCGCGGTGTTCGACGCCCTGGCCGCCGCCTTCGACGCCCGCGCCGAGGTCGCGGGCTCCGCGGAGCCCGCGCGCGCCCTCGCCACCTGCCTCGAGCGCGAGGGCGTCCGGCTCGTCACCCTGGACGACGCCTGGAACGCCTACACCGTGGCCCGCGTCGCCGAGGCGCTCCCCTCCGGCTGCGCCCTGCTGGTGACGTCGCGGCAGCGCTACCCGGGCCTGGCACGCGTCCGGCTCGGCCGGCTGGAGCGCGCTCCGGCCCGCGCCCTGCTCGAGCACCACGCGGGCAGGGCGCTGGGGGAGGACGACGCCACCGCCCTGTGCGCGCTGCTCGGGGACCACCCCTTCGCGCTGCGCGTCGCCGGTGTCACGCTCGCCGATGCCGACACCGACGCGGCCACACTCATGGCGCGGCTCCGCGCCGCACCGCACGCCCTGGCGCTGCCGCCGGACCTCGCGGAACCCGGCCGCGGGAGCGTGGCGGCCCTGCTCGAGGTGAGCCTCGCGGCGCTCCCCGACGACGCCTACGAGGCGCTCATGGCGCTGGCCGCGCTGCCGACACCGGCGGCCACCCCGGAGCTGCTGGCGGAGCTCGTGCGGCGTCCTACCGATGCGGTGGACGCGGCGCTGGCGACGCTGCAGGGTCGTGCCCTGGCCGAGCGCCTGGCCGAACCCGGCTCGGACATCGTGCGCTACCGCGTCCACGACCTCACCCACAGCCTGGCGCGGGCCAACACCCACGTGCGCGGAGCGAGCGCCAACGGCGCCTGCCTGCGCCACCTTGCCAACGTCGCCTCGCGACACGCGCTCCTCGACGCGGACCTCGCCAACGTCGTGCACGCCGTCCAGGCCACGCTCGACAGCGGTGCCACCGCCGGCGCCGTGCAGGCCATGGCGCGCCTGGCGGGGCCGGACGGGTACTTCAACGGACGCGGCCACACGCCGGCATCGCTCGCGCTGCTGGCGCGCGCGGCCGACGAGGCCGAGGCCATGGACGCGGCCACCGCCCAGTTGCTCCACGTCAAACTGGGCAACGCCCGTCGCGAGCTGCTGCGCGACCCCGAGGCGGCACGCGCGAGCTACGCCCGGGCGGCGGAGCTCGCCGCCGCGTTGGGCGACCGCGGCCGGGAGGCCATCGCCCGCAGCCTGGTCGGTGCCGTCACCGTCGAGCTCGGCGGCGAAAATGGCGGCCAGGACGGCGGCCAGGACGGCGGCCAGGACGGCGAACGCGAGCTGGAGCGCGCCCTGACCCTCGCCCGCGCCTCGGGCGACGACCTGGCGCTGGCGCACGCGCTGCAGAATCTCGGCTTCGTGGCGGGGCTGCGGGAGCGGCACGCGGAGGCCGTCCTCCTCAGCGAGGAGGCGGTGCAGGTGGCCGATCGCCTGGGTCCGGACGTCGACCCGCAGGAGGCCGACCACAAGCGCTTCTTCGCCCGCTTCAACCTGGGGGTGGCCCGTTGGCTGGGCGGCGACGCCGACGCCGGCCGTGCCGCCCTGGAGGACGCGCTGCGCGTGGCGCGCCAGCGCGGCACACCGGCCTGGGAGGCCTATGCACTGCAGGAGCTGGCCGAGCTCGAGCAGGCGGCGGGACGGGCCGCACGGGCCGTCGACCACGCGCGCGCCGCCCGTTCCCTGTACCTGCGCCACCGCATGCGCGCCGACGCGGAGGCGGTGGAGGCGTGGCTGGCGGATCACGGCGCGGAGGGGGGCGGAGCAGGGGACGCCGGCGCGGGGGACGGCGCGGGGGACGGCGCGGAGGACGGCGCGGAGGGACGGCGCGGAGGGGGGCGCGGAGGGGGGCGGAGCGGAGGACGCCACAGCGGAGGACGCCACAGCGCAGGGCGCCGGAGCGGAGGATGGCGCGGAGGGCGAAGCGAACGGCGACGCGCCGTCCGGGTAGGACGTCTCCCGACGCCCGACGCCACGGCACACCGCGAAGACGCCGCGGCACACCCCGAGCGGGGCGCGCCGGCGCGAGGAACCGTCGCCCGGCGCTGCGGGACGCCCACCGCGCCCGCGTGCGCCGGGGGGTAGCATCGAGCCCATGGCAGACGCTCCCCCCGACGACCGGAGCGGCTTCACCGGCCGCCTGCGCGAGGCGCATCACGAGCTGTTCGAACGGGCGGCCCGCCACCGCTTCATGCGCGAGATGTCGGCCGGCTCCCTGGAGCCCGCGACGTTCGCGCGTTACCTCGTGCAGGAGCATGCCTTCGTCACGACCGCGGTGCAGGTGAACGGCTTCGCCCTGGCCAAGGCCCCCCACGCCGAAGGGCGGCGCCGGCTCGCCCGCGCGGTTTTCGAGCTCACGACCACGCAGGAGTCGTACTTCCGGCGGCTCTTCGACGAGCTCGGCGTGGCCCCGGAATCGCGCGAGAACCCCACCCTCCCCGCGGGTGTGCGGGCATTCCAGGACTTCTTCCTGCGTGTCGCGGCCACCGGCGCCTACGAGGAGATCCTCACCACCGTGCTCGGCGCCGAATGGCTCTACGCGACCTGGTGCGGCCGGGCAGCGGCCGACCCCCCGGACGATCCGCGCTTCCGCCGTTGGATCGACATCCACGTCGACGAACCCTTCGCCGAGCACGTGCGTTGGCTGCGGGGCGAGCTCGATGGACCCGCGGCCGACGACGCCAGACGCGCGGCGCTCGGCCCTCTGTTCCGGCGGACGCTCGAGCTCGAGATCGCGTTCCACGACGCCGTGTACGCGCCCACCGGCTGAGCGGCTCGCACGCGGCGTCCGCGCGGGGGCCGGGCCGCCGCCGGGTGTGCCCGCCCCGCTCCCGGTGCCGGGCGGGTCGCCCGCCGGTCGTGGGCATCGTAGCGGCGCGCGGCGGGTCGTGCGCCGCCTCCCATCGGTTGACGCGATCCCCTTCCGGGTGTAATGTCATGACAACATGACAAGCTGCAACACGACGGCCGGACCCGGCCCGCGCGCGACGCGCGAGACATGAAGACGCTCGACCGCAACTCGAGCACCCCGCTGCACGTTCAGCTGCGCGATGCGCTGCTGGCGAACATCGAGGGCAGTAGCTACGCGCCTGGCGCCGCGTTCTCCACCGAGCGCGAGATCGCCGCCACCTACCACGTGAGCCGAACCACGATCCGCGAGGCCATCCAGGAGCTCGTGCGCCTCGGTTTCCTTACGCGCCAGCAGGGCAAGGGCACCTTCGTGGCCCGCAGCCGGACCCCGTTCGATGCCACCCGGCTGTCGAGCTTCACCGAGGACATGACGCGCGAGGGGCGCGTGGCGGGCGCTCGCGTGCTGGCGCTCACCCGAGTGCCACCCCCGGAGGACGTCGCCGAGCATTTCGGGCCCCAGGTCCGGGAGGTGTGGCGCATCGCGCGGCTGCGTACAGCCAACGACGAGCCGATCGCCATCCAGACCTCCTACGTGCGGGCGGACACGTTCGCGTTCACCGTCGAGGAGTTGACGAACGCATCGCTCTACGCCGTCCTCTGCGAGCGCTACGGCGTGGGCACGGTGGGGGCGGACGAGGTGATCTCCGCGCAGGTCGCGACCGGGGCCGAGGCCGAGCTGCTGGCCGTGGAGCCGGGCTGCCCACTGCTCTGCGTCGACCGCTTCGCCTACTCGCAGACCGGCGACCCGATCGAGGCCGTGCACATCAAGTACCGTGCCGACCGCTACCGCTTCTACGTGCACCAACACCGAGGAGGGTGAGGCATGGCCGAGCGACCCATACGCGTCCTGCTCGCCGGCGAGAGCTGGACGAGCCACACCATTCACGTGAAGGGCTTCGACAGCTTCACGACGAGCGAGTACGCGGAGGGGGGCGCCGAGCTCATCCGTAGCCTGGAGGCCGCCGGCATGGAGGTCGACTACCTGCCCAGCCATGTCGCAGCCCGGGATTTCCCGACGGAGGCGGGCGCCCTCGCCGCCTTCGACGTCGTCCTCCTGAGCGACATCGGCAGCAACACGCTGCTCCTCCACCCCGAGACCTTCTCGCGATCCAGATCGCTCGCCAACCGCTGCGAGCTGCTGCGCGCCTACGTCGAGGGCGGCGGCGGCCTGGCGATGATCGGCGGCTACCTCTCCTTCTCCGGCATCGACGGCAAGGCGCGCTACCAGCGCACGGCGCTCGCGGACGTCCTGCCCGTGGAGATGGTCGACGGGGACGACCGCATGGAGTGTCCCCAGGGCGTCACGCCACACCTGGACCTGCCCGATCACCCCGTTCTGAAGGGCATCCACGGTCGATGGCCGGCGTTCCTCGGGTACAACCAGCTGCGCCCCTCGCCCCGCGGCACGGTCGTCGCAACGGCCGGCGAGGACGTCTTCCTCGCCGTTGCCGAGGTCGGGTCGGGTCGCAGCGCCGCCTTCGCCTCTGACTGCGGCCCGCACTGGGGACCGCCCGCCTTCGTTGAGTGGCAACACTACGGGCGCCTGTGGACCAACCTCGTCACCTGGCTTGCCCAACGCTGAGGAAGGGGGTCGATCACCCGCCACCACCCGGATCGGATCCGTGCATGCAACCACATCAAGCGAACGAAGCACGAGGAGGAACGATGAAAAGACTCATCACCATCGCACTCGCCGCCGCATTCCTCGGCGGCCTCCTGGGCTCCACGGCCGTCGCCCAACAGATGAAGGTCGGGCTCGTCACCATCAATCTGCAGGCGCTCTTCTTCAACCAGATCAACGACGGCGCCACCAAGGCCGCGGCCGAGAACAACATCGACCTTACGATCGTCGATGGCAACAACGACCCCTCACGGCAGGTCCAGGCCATCGAGGACTTCATCACGCAGCAGATGGACGCCATCGTGGTGGTGGCCATCGACGTCGAAGGCATCAAACCCGCCGTTCAGGACGCGCGTGACGCCGGCATCCCGGTCGTGGCCATCGACGCCAAGGTGGCGGTGCCGCCCGCGAACGGCTTCATCGGCGTCGACAACTTCGGCGCGGGCGTCGAGGCCGGCGCGTACGCTCTGGGCTATGTGCAGGGCATGATGGGCGGCACGGCCAAGGTCGGCATCGTCGGCGCGCTCAACTCGTTCATCCAGAATCAGCGCAAGGACGGCTTCGTCCAGGTGCTGGACGCGAACCCCGGCATCGAGATCGTCGGTACCGTGGACGGCCAGAACGTGCAGGAGGTCGCTCTCACGGCCGCCGAGAACCTCGTCACGGCCAACCCGGACATGAACATCATCTACGCCACCGGTGAACCCGCGCTCATCGGCGTCATCGCCGCCGTGCAGTCGCAGGGCGTCCAGGACCGTGTGACGGTCATCGGTTGGGACCTCACCAAGCAAGCCATCCAGGCCTTGGACAGCGGCTACGTGGCCGCGGTCGTGCAGCAGAACCCCTACGAGGAGGGTTACCAGGCCGTCCTCGCGGGCATGAAGCTCGCCAACGGCGAGTCCGTACCCGAGGAGACGCTCATCCCCATCACCATCGTCACGAAGGCGAACGTGGATCAGTACCGGAGCCTCTTCCAGTAGGCGGGGCGCGGCGGTGGGAGCGCCTCGGCGCTCCCACCGCCGCAACCACCATGACGGACGCTGCCCTCCTGCAACTCAACGGCATCGCCAAGAGCTTCGGCCCCATCACCGCGCTCCAGGGCGTCGACCTGCGGCTTGACCGCGGTGAGGTGCTCGGTCTGGTCGGAGACAACGGCGCCGGCAAGTCGACCCTCATGAAGGTGATCTCCGGCGCCTACGTCCCGGACCGCGGCGACTATCTATTGGAAGGGGCCCCGGTGCGCTTCCGATCGCCCAGGGACGCCCGCCGCGAACGCGTCGAGATGGTCTACCAGGACCTCTCACTGTGCGACTCGGTCGACGTGGCGAAGAATATCTTCCTCGGGCGCGAGCCCGTCCGGCGCATCGCCGGACTCCCGTTCATCGACCACCGCAGGCTCCACGCCGAGGCGCGCAAGATCCTCGACCGCCTGCACATCAAAGTGGCCTCGACCCGCATCCCGGTCAAGAATCTCTCGGGCGGCCAGCGTCAGGCCATCGCGATCGGACGCTCGGTCTCCTTCGACCCCAAGCTCCTGATCCTCGACGAGCCGACGGCGGCCCTCGCCGTCAAGGAGGTCGGCGAGGTGCTGGACCTCATCCGGCGCCTCCGGGACCAGGGAGTCGGCGTGATCCTCATCAGCCACCGCCTGCAGGACGTGATGGAGGTCAGCGACCGCATCATGGTCATGTTCGAGGGGAAGAAGGTGGCCGAGCGCGCCACCGACGACACCAGCCTCGAAGAGGTCATCCGCCTCATCGTGAAGGGCTGAGCGGCCCGGAGGGCAGGATCATCATGAGCGACACCCCCGCGACCGCCACCCCGAAGCCCGCCAGCGAGATGCGGAACCCGAACGTCATCTTCCAGCGGACCCTGGCCCTGATCTTCGTCGGCGTCTTCGTGCTGTTATCGCTGGCGGCGGACAACTTCTTCACCGTCAACAACCTCTTCAACATCCTGCGGCAGGCGGCGCCCACGCTCATCGTGGCCGTCGGCATGACCCTGGTCATCACCACGGGAGGCATCGACCTCTCCGTGGGTTCGGGCCTGGCGGTCGTCGCGGTCCTGTCGGCCATCGCGCTCGGCGCCGGCTGGCCGGTGTGGCTGGCCATCGTGGCCATGCTGGCGCTGGGGACCGCGATCGGGTTCCTCAACGGCTACTTCACGTCGTTCCAGAACATCCCGGCCTTCATCGTGACGCTGGCCTCGCTGTCGATGCTGCGTGGGTTCGCGCAACTCCTCACCAAGGGGTACTCGATCCCCATCGATCCCTCCAGCCCGTTCCTCGTGATCGGCCGCGGCCGCATCGGCAACGTGCCGGTGCCCGCCCTCATCGCGGTCGTGGTCGTGGCCATCGGCTACGTGCTGCTCAACCACACGCGCTTCGGCCTGTACGTCACCGGCATCGGCAGCAACGAGGAGGGCGTGCGCCGCGCCGGTATCAACGTCCGCGCGATCAAGGCGGCGGTGTACGCCCTCAGCGGACTGGTGGTTGGGCTCGGCGGCATGGTGACCGCCGCCCGCCTGGCCTCCGGCTCGTCCTACACGGGTGTGGCGTTCGAGCTGCAGGTCATCGCCGCCGTCATCGTGGGGGGCACCAATCTGTTCGGCGGCGAAGGGCGCATGATGGGCACCGTCATGGGCACGCTCTTGCTGGCGATGATCACCAACGGCCTGATCCTGATGCACGTGTCGCCGTTCTACGAACAGATCATCGAGGGGGCGATCATCCTACTGGCCATCTGGTTCAACCTCACCATCGGACGGAGGGGCCGAGCGCCGTGAGCGCGTCGGCGCCGCGCAGGGTCGTGCACACGGTCCTCGGGCCCGTCGACTGCGACGAGCTCGGCATCACGCTGGCGCACGAGCACCTGCTGCTCGACGCCCGACCCTCGTGGCGACGCCCGCGTGAGGCCTCGCGGCGGGCGCTGGCACTACGCCCCGTGGAACCCGCCATCCTCCACGAGCTGCGGCAGGATCCCTTCGTCAACCTCGACAACTGCGGGCTGTACGACGAGGCGGCGGCCATCGAGGAGGTGCGCCAGTTCGCCGATCTCGGCGGGCGGACCGTCGTGGACGCCACCTGCCTCGGCATCGGAAGGGACCCGGCGGCCCTGCAACGCATCGCGCGGGCGACGGGGCTCAACGTCGTGATGGGGACGGGGTTCTACCTGGAGCGCACGCATCCGCCGGTGGTGCGCTCCTCGAGCGTCGAGGAACTGGCGGACCTGCTCGTGCGCGACGTGCTCGACGGCGACGAGGCCACCGGCGTCAGGCCCGGTGTCATCGGCGAGGTGGGGGTCAGCGCGGCCTTCACGCCGGACGAGCGCAAGGTGCTGCGCGCGGCGGCGCTCGCGCAGGCCCGCACCGGCGTGGCCCTCAGCGTGCATCTCCCCGGCTGGGAACGCCATGGCGACGAGGTGCTCGACATCGTCGAGCGCGAGGGGGGCGATCCGACGCGCACCATCCTCGACCACATGAACCCGAGCGCAAAGGACGCGTCGTACCAACGCAGGCTGGCCGATCGCGGCGCCTACCTCGAGTACGACATGATCGGCATGGACTATTACTTCGCCGACGAGGACGCGCAGTCACCCTCCGACGCGGAGAACGCCGCCGCCGTGGCGCACCTGGTGGCCGACGGCTACGCCCCGCGCGTGCTGTTGAGCCACGACGTCTTCCTCAAGATGATGCTGACGCGCCACGGGGGCAATGGCTATGGTTACCTGCTCAGGCACTTCGTGCCGCGTCTGACGCGTGAGGGCGTCGACGGGGCCGCCCTACGGACGATGCTGGTCGACAACCCGGCACGCGCGTTCGGGGTGCCGGACCAGGCACCCCGCCTCTGAGAAGCGAGGAGTACCCGCATGAAGGCCATGACCGTCCTGGGAGCCGTGAGCGCCGACCGTCTGGGCACGACGCTCATCCACGAACACGTGCTGTTCGACTTCGCCGACTACTGGGAGCGTCCGAGCGCCGCCAGCGACATGTGGCTCGCCGAGCAGCCGCTGGCGCTCGAGCACCTCGGGCGCCTGCGCTACGACCCCTTCCTGTTCAAGGACAATCTCCTCCACGGCGACGAGGCGCTCGCCCGCGAGGAGCTCGGGGCGTTCCGATCCCGTGGGGGGACCACGCTCGTCGACGCCACCAACGCCTCGCTGGGGCGCGACCCCCTGGCGCTGCGCCGCCTCGCCCGCGCGACCGGGTTGCACCTCATCATGGGGTCGGGGTACTACACGGAGATCTCGCTGGGCGCGTCCTTCGCCACGCGGGGCGCCGGGGACATCGCCGAGGAGATCGTGCGGGACGTGCGCGACGGGGTGGGCGCGAGCGGCGTCCGCGCGGGGCTCATCGGCGAGATCGGAACCGGCAGCCCGATCACGCCGAACGAGGAGCGGTCGCTGCGCGGGGCGGCGCGCGCGCACTCCGAGACGGGAGCGCCGCTGATGGTCCATCTCGACGGCTGGGGCCGGGAGGGGCACCGCGTGCTCGACATCGTCGAGGAGGAGGGCGGGAGCCCCGGCCGCACCATCCTGTGCCACATGAACCCGTCCTGGGAGGACACCGCCTACCAGCGCGGGCTGGCTTCCAGGGGCGCCTACATCGAGTACGACATGATGGGCATGACGTACGTCTACCCGCCCGGGAAGGCCGCGCCCGACGACGTGAGCGCCCTCAGGGGGATCGCGGGGCTGTTCGCGGCGGGGCACGGCGAGCGCGTGCTGATGAGTCAGGACGTGTTCCTCAAGTCGATGCTGCGGCGCTACGGCGGCCTGGGCTACACCCACCTGTTCGACAACCTCGCACCGCTGTACGCCGATGCCGGGTTGGGCGCCGAGGAACTCGAGCTCGTGTTCACACAGAACCCGGCCCGGGCGCTGTGCTACTTGGAGGATCCCGCATGAGCCCCGATCCGGTGTTCCGCACCAAAGACAACGCCCTACACGAGCTCTTCGGCCGCCCCCGAAACGTCGTGATCGGTGTGGTGCACTGCCTGCCCCTCCCCGGCTCGCCGGCCTACGAGGGGCAGGATGTCGAACGCATCATCGAGCACGCCGTCGAGGAGGCGAGGCGCTATGAGCGCGGTGGCGTGCACGGCGTCATCGTCGAGAACCACGGCGACATCCCCTTCGCCAAGCCGGACGAACTCGGGCACGAGACCTCGGCGATGATGGGCGTGCTCACCGACCGCATCCGGCAGGCCGTGGCGGTCACCGTGGGCGTCAACGTGCTTGCCAACGGCGCCGTCCCCGCCCTGGCCGCGGCGAAGGTGGGCGGCGGGCGCTTCGTGCGCGTCAACCAGTGGGCCAACGCCTACGTTGCGAACGAGGGCATCGTGGAGGGCGCGGCCGCGCGCGCGACCCGCTACCGGGCCTGGCTTCACGCTCGGGGCGTCCGGGTGTTCGCCGACGTGCACGTCAAGCACGGAGCCCACGCCATCGTCGCCGACCGCAGCGTGGAGGAGATGGCGCGGGACGCGGAGTTCTTCGATGCCGACGTGGTCATCGCCACCGGACAGAGGACCGGGGACACGGCCACCCTGGACGAGGCGCGCACCATTCAGCAGGCGACGCAACTCCCGACCGTGATCGGCAGCGGCGTCACCGAAGGGAACGTGGCCGAGCTCCTCGACACCGTGGACGGCGTCATCGTGGCCAGCTCGCTCAAGGAAGATGGCGTGTGGTGGACGCCGGTGTCCGAAGCCAAGGTCAGGCGCTTCATGGACCTGGTTCGCGGCCTGTCGTGAGCCCGGCCCGACCGGCGGTCTTCGTCGGCTACGCCAACGTCGACCTGGTCGCGCGGGTGCCGGCGCTGCCGCGCGACGGCGACCGCGTCACGGCCGAGAGCATCGAGGCCGCCTTCGGTGGCATGGCCGCCAACGCGGCCTGCGCCGCGGCCCTCGCCGGCGCCACGGCGCGCTTCTTCGGCGCGGTCGGACACGACCCCTACGGCGAGCTGGTGCTCGAGGACCTTGCGGCCCGAGGCGTGGACACCACGCTCACCGGACGCGACGCGGCCCGCACCTCCAAGGCCCTCATCCTCGTCGCCCCGGGAGGGGAGCGCGCCATCGTGAGCGAGCCCGTGCGCTACGACGGCGCCGCCCTGCGCGGCTACCTCCAGGAACGCGCCGGTCCCGCCGGCGTGATCTACACCGACGGTTACCACCTGATCCGCGCGCGCGAAGAGCTCGCCCTCGCGCGCGAACGCGGCTTCTCGGTCTACTGCGACCTCGACGGCGCACCCGACACCTACCCGCGCGAGGCCATCTGGTCGGCCCTCGACGTGCTCGACGTGGTGCAGTGGAACCCCAAGGTCGCCCGGGCGATGACGCTCGAGGCGGGGGACGAGGCGGGCGAAGCCGAGCCCGACGACGAGGGCGACCCGGCGGCCAACGAGGCGGCGGACGCGCGCCTGGCATCGCGCGTGCCCGTCGTGCTGCGCACGGCCGGGGACCGCCCCGTGGTCGTGATCTCGCGCGGCGAACGCACCGAGGTGCCGGTGGAGGCCGTGGAGGACATCGAGGACACCACGGGCGCCGGGGACGCCTTCGCCGGCACCGTGATCGCCGCGCTGGCACGCGGCTCGAGCCTCCTGCCCGCCGTGCGCGAGGCCATCGTGGCGACCCGCGCGGTGCTGCGCGTCCGGGGCGCGCGGGCGCCCCGGACCTGACCCACCCCTGCCGCCCACCCCTGCCGCCCACCCCTGCCGCGAAGCTCGCTCCGCGCGCAGGCGCCGCGCCGCGATGTGGCGCATGCCCAGGCGCGATGCGCCGCCGTGGCCTAGGGTGGGGCCACCTCGCAAGGGTCGCACTACCGGAGGGAGAGCCATGGATCGTCCGCGCATCGTGACGTGGGTCGTGCTGGCGTTGTTGCTCGTGGGAGCGCTGAGCGGCTGCCAGAAGATCGACCGAAATCTCCAGAGCACGCTCGTCGGCCTCAACGGCAAGTTGCTGCTCCAACCCCAGGGCGGGAACTGCGTCCTGGACGACCTGGACCTGCGTGAGGAGGGGTACCGCCTGGCCGGCGGCGTGGGCGGGCTGGGCCTGATCGGCGATCCGCGCACCGTTCCGGTCATCACCGCCGGCGACGAGGCCAACGACCTGGCGGGACTGATCGGCACCGCGCCGCTCGATCACGACGTCGCCGTGCTGGTGGTGGACGACTTCACCCACGGCACGGGCCTCGTGCTCGGCGACCGCCTGTTCAAGCTCACCGAGGCCGACCTCGGCGGCTACGCCACGGGCCACGACGCCGCCCTCGACGCCCTGCTCACCGACCTGGAGACCTCCGGTGACGTGTCGCACGGCGCCCTGGTGTACGCCTTCACGCTGGCCGTGGTGGCCAAGCTGCCGAACGCCGCGTTCCTCGGGTTCGGCGGCACGCAGCCTCCCTACCTGCTGCAACAGGCCGCCTTCTCCGTGGGGGGCAAGACGGTGGTGGTGCAGGCCGTCGACACGCTGGGCTACCGCACCGACGTCATCCCGGCGGCCATCGCCACGGGGCTCGACCGCGCCGTGGCGGAGTACGGCGTGCGGCGCGCCGCGATCAACATGAGCTTCGCCATCGTGCCGTGCAGCGTGGTGGAGGACTACAACGCCAGCGGCGAGCGCAGCATCGACGCGTACCTCGACCGTCTCGCGGCCAGCCGCCTGGCGGGGTTCCGGGACGGGCTGGCCTCGGTCGTGCTCACCCCGTTCGCGGGCGACCCCGTCCAGGACTACCTGAACAACCCCGGGCAGCTCCCGGTCGAGGGGCTGGTGGCGCTGGCGTCGTCGGGCAACGATGCGCTCTCGTTCCCCTACGCTCCCGCCGCCTGGCCGGAGGTGGTGGCGGTCGGCGCCAGCCTCGGCACCGGCGCCGCGCGCGCGCCGTTCTCCAACACGGCCGACGTGCGTACCGGCGGGGCCTGGTTCGTCGCGGAGGATCCCATCGGCGTCGGCGGCGGCGGCCCGCGCACGGCGGTCGGCGCCGTGCTGGCGGGCACCTCGTTCGCCTCCCCGGGCGCCGCGGTGCTCACCGCGCTCGACCTGGGGCACGCCACCCCGCGCTGCTGGGGGGCGGGCGAGGCCAGCCCGCGCCTGGCGATGCGCGGCCACCCGGACCTCACGCTGGCCAACGGCATGGCGGCCGCCTGCGCACCCTGAGCCCGGCCCCCGACCCGCCCCGCGCCGGCTCGACGCCGGCGTCGGGGGGATCGGGGGCGCGGTGGTAGCATCCACAGCATGCTCGCGGACGCCGTGCGCGCGGCGCTCACGCTCGCTGGCGACCGTTTCGCCAGCGCCTACACCGGCGCGCCGACCGGCACCCTCGTGCTCGTGGTGCTGCTCGCCGCACTGTCCGAGGCGCTGGGGCAGAGCGCCGTGCTGTTCGTCAACCGAGTCCCGCCCCGCCGCTTCGTGGCCGCGCTGGGAAGCGCCGTCCTGGTGTCGCTGCTGACCTTCGTGCTGTGGGTCGGAGGGGTGACGCTCCTCGCACGCTTCCTGCCGCCCCACCGGGCGCCCCCCGCCCTCGCCGAGGTGGCGCGCGTGGTGGCGCTGGCCTACGTACCCCGGCTGCTCGGCTTCCTGCTGTTCACCCCCTACCTGGGGCAGGCCATCGGCTTCGCGCTCAGCATCTGGAGCCTGCTGCTCGCCGCCCTCGGCCTGCGCGTGCTGTTCGGCCTGCAGCCCGGGCACGCGGCGATCGCGGTGGGCGTCAGCTGGCTGGCCATGGAGGCGCTCCGGCGCGGCTTCGGACACCCGCTGGTGGCGCTCACGCGCGCCCTCACGCGGCGCCTGACGGGGAGTGACCTGGCACTCAGCACCGAGTCGCTGTACACCGTGATGAGGCCCGAGCTCGATCCCGAGTCGCCCGAGGGCGAGGCGCGCGGTGCCGCGGGGGCGCCGGACGCCGGCCCGGACGGGCGCGGGGGGGAGGGAACGCCGGAGTGAGCCTCGCCTGGATCGTCCTGGCGCTGGTCGCGAGCCTGCTCGCCCTGCTGCTCTCCCCGCTGGAGGCGCTGGAGTGGTGGGCCGGATGGTTCGAGGGGGAGCACTCCCGGCGCCACCCGCACCGCGGCTTCCACCTCCACGCCGCGCCCGCCGAGCACCCCCGGCCGCTGTACCTGCTGTTCCTCGACGGCATCGCGCGCGCCGGCACGCACGAGAACATCCGGCAGGTTCAGCGGTTCCTGGAGGCGCTGCGCGTGGCGCTCCCGGAGGCCGAGGTGATCGATGACCTCTTCCCCTACTCCGTCACGGGCGTGCCGCTCACCGAGCAGCGCACCCTCTCCCGCCTGTGGCGCTTCGCCGACGGCCGCAAGCGCAGCGCACGGATGAGCGCGGTGGGGTTCGTCATCAACCTCCGCAACCTGCTGCAGGTGGCCGCCTCGTCGGACCGCCGCTACGCCCCGGTGTACTTCCAGGGCGAGGCGCAGCTGCTGCTCAACAGCCTGCTGCAGCACGGCTTCGACCCGCGCCGGCCGTCGCACGTGGTGCTGGTCGGGTACAGCGGCGGCGCGCAGATGGCGATGGGCGCCGCGGCCTACCTGCAGCGGGCGCTGCGGGTGCAGGTGCGCGTGATCAACATCGGTGGGGTGGTGAGCTCCCACCGGCTCATCGACGAGCTGGCGCGCGTCGACCACCTGCGGGGGAGCCGCGACCTGGTCGAGCGCGTCGGGGCGCTCGCCTTCCCGGCCCGCTGGCGCCTCGCGCCGCTCTCCGCCTGGCAGCGTGCGCGCCGCGAGGGGCGCATCCGGGTCCACCGCATCGGGCCCATGAGCCACATCGGACCCGGGAGCTACGTGGACGACCGGGCGAAGTTCGGGGGCAAGAGCCACGCAAGGCACACGCTCGAGGCCGTCGCGGCGCTGGCGCGCGAGGAGCTGGCGGAGCCGCTGGAGACGGGCGGGCGGCCCGCGCCCCGCGCGGGGGCGTCGCGCCCCGACCGCGCCACCACGGACTGAGGGCGACGGCCGCGACCGGCACCGGCAGCGGCAGCGAGCACACCGAGCACACGCCCACACCCGCCTTGCCGCCCGGGACGGCGACGAGCTACCATCCGGGGCGAAGCCAGGCCGCGCTCCCGACGCGAGCGCGAGGAGAGGCCATGCCCCAGACTCAGACCCCGCCGCCGCCGGTGCCGGTGCGACGCGCCCCACCTGGCGGACTCCGCCGCACGGCGCGCGGTCGCCCCGCCGCCGCGCCGCGCCGGGCCCTGCGCGCGATGCGCGCGCTGCTCCTCGCCCTGGCCGCGCTGCTCGCCCCGGGCGCCCTGGCGCGCACCAGCATCGTGGTGTCGATCCACCCCTACGCCGACCTCGTCCGCCAGATCGTGGGCGACCAGGCGGACGTGCACCAGGTGCTGCCCTCGGGCGCCTCGCCGCACAGCTTCGACCCACGCCCGTCGGACTCGATGACGATGGCGGGGGCCGACCTGGTGGTGATGAACGGCGGCATCGACGACTGGTTGACCAAGCTGGTACGCGCGGCGGCGCCGGACGTGCCCACGCTGGTCGTGACACGCGCGCTCGCCTTCGATCCGGTCCAGGGGGACGCCGCCGGGGGCACCTTCAACCCCCACGTTTGGCTCGACCCGAGCCTCATGGCGCAGGCCGTGCCGCTGCTGGCGGACGCCGTCGCGGGCGTGGACCCGGAGCACGCCGACGCCTACCGCAACCGGGCGGACGCCCTCGCCGCGGAGTTGCGCACCCTCGACGAGGCGTTGGCGGCCCAGCTCGCGCCGCTGGCGGGCGCCGCCTTCGTGCCCTTCCACGACGGCTGGCCCTACTTCGCGCGGCACTACGGCCTGGACCTGGTGGTCTCCATCGAGCCCTTCGCGGGGCGCGAGCCGAGCGCGCGCTACGTCAGCCTGGCCATCGCCGACATCCGCGCCGCCGGCGCGCGGGCGGTGTTCTCGGAACGCCAGCTCAACTCCAGGCCGGCGCAGGTGGTCGCCGAGGCGGCGGGCGTGACGCTGGCCATCCTCGATCCCATCGGCAGCGACGGCCAGAGCTACCAGGAGCTGATGCGGGCCAACGTGGCCACCGTGGTGGAGGCGCTCTCTCGCTGAGGGCGGCGCGCACCGACCTAGCCCCCCGACCCGCCGCCCGCCGGCGCGCTACGGCGCGGCCGCCAGCGCCCCGGCCAGGGCCGCGTCCTCCGCGACGCGCCCCTGTGCCAGCCCCTCCACCAGCGCCCGGCTCATGCGCCCCAGGGCGTCGCGCGCCTCGCACCACGCGTCGCGGCTGCCGCCGCTCGGGTCCGGCACGCTGACGTGCCGCCGCGCCGTGCGGGCGGGGTAGACCGGGCAGGCCTCGTTGGCGTCGTCGCAGACGGTGAGCACCACGTCGAAGGCCCAGGGGTCGGGGAGCTCGGCGAGCGTCTTGCTGACGTGCGACGCGAGGTCGATGCCGACCTCCGCCATCGCCGCCACCGCCTCGGGCTTGACGCGCGTGCGCTCCGTGCCCGCCGAGCGCACCTCGAGGTCGAGGCCGGCCTCCGCGGCGTGGTGCCGCACCCACCCCTCCATCATCTGGCTGCGTGCGCTGTTGTGGGTGCACAGCACCAGGACCCTCACGCCACGACCCTCACGCCACGACCCTCACGCCGACCCTCACGCGGCCCTCACGACCCCGCCCCCGGGGCGCGGGGCGCGGGCGATTCGCCTACCCCGACGACCTCGCCGAACCAGCGCCGGCGCAGGGCCAGCGCCACGTTGACCAGCGCGATCATCACGGGCACCTCGATCAGGGGGCCGATCACGGCCGTGAACGCGACCGCCGAGCCGATGCCGAACACCGCGATGGCCACCGCGATGGCGAGCTCGAAGTTGTTGCTCGCGGCCGTGAACGCCAGCGTCGTGCTCACCGCGCCATTGGCCCCGAAGCGGCGCCCCATCCAGAAGCTCAGCAGGAACATGATCACGAAGTACAGCACCAGCGGCAGCGCGATGCGCGCGACGTCGAGCGGCAGGCTGAGGATCGCGCCCCCCTTGAGGCTGAACATCACGACAATGGTGAACAGCAGCGCGCCCAGCGTCAGGGGGCCGATGGCGGGGAGGAAGCGCTGCTCGTACCAGTCGCGCCCCTTGGCGGGGATGAGGATCACGCGGCTCAGCACGCCGGCCGCGAACGGCACGCCGAGGTAGAGCAGCACGGCGCGGGCCACCTCGCCCATGGAGATGGCCACCACCTGCCCCTCCAGGCCGAGGGCGCGCGGCAGCACCGTCGCGAAGAGGTAGGCGTAGGCACCGTAGAACAACACCTGGAAGACGCTGTTGAGCGCCACCAGCCCCGCGGCGTACTCCCGGTCGCCTGCCGCCAGGTCGTTCCACACGATGACCATGGCGATGCAGCGAGCCAGGCCGATGAGGATGAGCCCGACCATGTACTCCGGGCGGTCGCGCAGCAGCAGCAGGGCCAGGGCGAACATCAGCACGGGGCCCACCAGCCAGTTCTGCACCAGCGACAGCAGCAGCACACGAACGTTGCCCAGCACCACCGGTAGGCGCCCGTAGCGCACCTTGGCCAGCGGCGGGTACATCATCACGATCAGCCCGATCGCGATCGGCACGTTGGTGGCGCCCACCTGCACGCGCTGCAGCGCCCCCTCGATGCCCGGCACCATCGCACCCAGCGCCACGCCGAGCGCCATCGCCGCGAAGATCCACAGCGTCAGGTAGCGGTCGCGGGCACGCAGCCCCGCGATCGGCGCGGCAGCGGCGCTCACGCTCCGGCCAGCACCCCTTCGAGCTGCGTCGGGCTGGGGACGCGGCCGGCCAGCACCACCCGCCCGTCGATCACCAGGGCGGGCGTGGAGCTCACCCCATAACCGAGGATCTCGCCGACGTCGGTGACCTTCTCGACCGTGGCCTCGATCCCGCGCGCCTCCAGCGCGCGACGGACGTTCGCCTCGAGGCGCTTGCAGTTGGGACATCCGGAACCCAGGACCTTGATGTTCATCTCATCCCCTCCTTGAGGTGCGTCTTGGCGTCACAGCACGGCGTTGAAGAGCAGGCCCGTCAGCAGGATGCCTGCGCCCACCACGCCCACGTAGACGGCGATGAGGCGCGGCTTGAGCACCCGGCGAAGGATGATCATCTCGGGCAGCGACAGCGCCACGACGGCCATCATGAACGCCAGCAGCGTGCCCATCGCCAGCCCCTTGGCGTGCAGCGCCTCGACCAGGGGCAGGATGCCCGCGGCGTTGGAGTACAGCGGGATGCCGAGCGCCACCGCGGCGGGCACCGCCAGCGGCTGGCCGGGTCCGGCGAAGCGCAGGAAGAAGGCCTCGGGCACCCAGCCGTGGATGACGGCGCCCAGCCCGATGCCGACCAGCAGGTAGGGCCAGATCTTGCCGAGGATGCTGCGCACCTCCTCGGCGCCCATCTGCACGCGCTCCGGCCAGGTGAGGCCGTGGCTCGGGTCGAGCGGCTGGCCGCCCAGGCGCGTCTCGAACACGAACGGTTCCACCCAGCGCTCGAGCTTCAGGCGCCCCAGGATGATCCCCGCCACCACCGCCAGCAGCAGACCGCTGGCGAGGTAGAGCGCGGCGATGCGCCAGCCGAAGAGCCCGAACAGCATCACCAGCGCGACCTCGTTGACCATCGGGCTGGCGATGAGGAAGGAGAGCGTCACGCCGAGTGGCACCCCCGCCGCCACGAAGCCGATGAAGGCCGGCACGGCGCTGCACGAGCAGAAGGGCGTCACCACCCCCAGCCCGGCCGCGAACGCGTTCCCCAGCCCCTCGCGGCGGCCGCCCAGCAGGGCGCGGGTGCGCTCCACGCTGAAGAAGCTGCGCGCGACCGTCACCAGGAAGATGATGCCGATGAGCAGGAGCGCGATCTTGACGCTGTCGAAGAGGAAGAAGCGCAACGCATCGGCGGCGCGGTCGCCCGCGCCCATCCCGAGCAGGCCGTAGACGATGCGGTCGGAGAGCGGGCCGTTGAGCCGGTAGGCCGCGGCCCACGCCAGGGCCGCGGCGGCGAGGACCGCCTGCCACGGCGGGCGCCGGGCGAGCCCGCCGCCGCGCTCGCCGCGCAGGGACCGGGCGCTCACGCGTCGGCCCCCCCGAGGCCGCAACCGACGGTGCAGGCGTCCACGTCGAGCCCGAGCGCGCCGGCGTCCGGGGGGACGGCGGCGGCCAGCGCGCGCAACGCCGCGGGCTCGAGCCGGTAGTCGATCCAGCGCCCCCGCCGCTCGCCATCGATGAGGCCCGCCTCCCGCAGCACCTTGAGGTGATGCGAGAGCAGGTTCGGGGGCACGTCGACGATCTCCTGGATCTCGCACACGCAGCGCGTGCCGCCGGCCAGCACGGCCACGATGCGTAGCCGGGTGGGATCGCCGAGGGCCTTGAAGCCGCGCGCGAGAGCATTCGTCGCTTCAAGTTCCATTGAACCAATCATAGTTGAAGTGTATGCCTCGGACGCCGCCCGCGCAAGGGACACGGGTCCCGGATCTCCACGCTCCGGTCTCCACCCTCCGCACCGCGCGCCCCGATCTACCCGTCGCCGACCAGCGCCTTGGCGAAGGCGCGTGCCGAGGCGGGGCAGGCCCCCCGGAGCTCGGGCGAGGCGCGAAGCGCGGCCGGCAGGTCGACGCGCGCCACCTCGCGGTAGCCCAGCCGCGGCAGCCACCGCTCGACGGTGGTCGTGAGCGCGTACGCCTCCGTGGCCCCCGCCGCGCGCGCCTCCCGCTCGATGTGGCGCACCAGGGCGAGCCCGTACCCGCGACCGCGGTCGCCGGCGCGCACGGCCAGCGAGCGGAGCAGCGCCGCCTCCCCGTACCGCTCGAAGGCGACCACGCCGCGCAGGGCGCCGCCCCCCTCGAGGACGAACGCGCGGGCAACGGGGGCGGCGAGACCGTCGGTGGGCAGCCCGGAGCTCTCCAGCAGGGCGGCGATCGCGGCCTGGTCGTCCGAGGTCGCCGGCCGGAGCGCCGGGCGCACGGCGCGCACCGAGGCGCTGTAGGTACCCGGCGCCGGGCCGCCGGCCGCGGGCGGATCGATGCGCACGTCCACGAAACCCGCCGCCCCCAGGTGCCCGAGGTAGGCATCGGCGCCCTCGGCCCCGTCGACGCAGGCGCACCACCCCTCCTCGCTGGCGGCGCCGGGGGGCGGGCCGCGGCGCAGCACGTCGCTGATGGCCAGGCGCCCGCCCGGGCGCAGCACCCGGTACGCCTCCCGGAACACGGCCGCTTTGTCGGCCGAGAGGTTGACCACGCAGTTCGATAGCACCGCGTCCACGCTGGCGTCCGGCAGCGGCAACGCCTCGATGAAGCCCTCGACGAACGTGACGTTCCCCAGGCCCAGGCGCGCCGCGCCGCTGCGCGCGCGCTCCAGCATGGCCGGCGTCATGTCCACGCCCACCACCGAGCCCGACGCGCCGACGGCCCCGGCGGCGCGGAAGGCGTCGAGCCCCGCTCCGCTACCCAGGTCCAGGACGCGCTCGCCCGGGGCGAGGTCGGCGAACAGCGTGGGCTCGCCGCAGCCGAACGATGGCACGGCCGACTCCAGCTCGCCCTCGCCGGTCCACGTCACCGCGCCGCCGCAACAGCCGCCGCCGTCGGCCAGGCGATCGGCGTAGTAGCGCTGGATGCGCTCGGGGCTCGCGGCGCCGCCGTCCGGTAAGGCGGACGACACTGCGGCGCCCGCGAGGGGTCCGCCGGCGCCCGCGCGCGGCCCACCCGCGGCGGCTTCGCGTCCCGGGGCCCGCCCCTCGCCGCTCACAACGCCTCCCAGCAGCAGAAGCAGCACGGGGGCGGGCAGCAGGCCCGCGTTTCGGGGCCACGGTCGCGGCGCGCCAACGCATCGACCAGCCAGTCGCGCACCCGCCCGTCGCGGTCGAGGCGCAGGCGGCGTTCGGCACGCAGAAGCAACATCGGATCGAACATCTCAGACCTCCTCCAGCACCCGCACCGGCGGGCGACGGGCGGCATCGAGCGCGCCCACGAGCCCATCGAAGCCACCCTGATCGAGCTCGTAGTAGACCCAGCGGCCGCGCCGCTCGGCGCGCACCAGGCCGGCCTCCACCAGCTGCCGCATGTGATGGCTGACCGTGGGCTGGGAGAGCCCCAGCACCGTCTCCAGGTCGCAGGCGCAGACGCCGTCGTCGCGGCTGCAGCAATCGGCCTGCGGTACCCGCAGGAACTCCACGATGCGCAGCCGGGCGGGATCCGCGAGGGCCTTGAGGCGCGTGCCGAGATCGCTCATACATCGACGATAGTCGATACATCGATGTTTGTCAATGCGTTGCCCCTCGGCACGCTCGTGCGCGCGGGGAGCGGGGGGCGGGCCCGGGGAACGGGGGCCGGGGACCGGGGAGTGGGGCGCCGGGACCGGGGAGTGGGGCGCCGGGACCGGGGAACCGGGACCGGGGAACCGGGAACCGCGGGCGCGGGACCGAGCGCCCGCCGGCCGCGGCCCGCCAGGCGGCGCTAGCCGCCCCGACCCAGTGCTCCGCCGGCGCCGCGCCCCTTCGTCCGCGGCGGCAACGCCGTCCCTGACCCTCCCTTGGAGCTACCCAGGGCCGCGACGTCCACGGCGGCGATGTCCTCGCTGAGGTCGCTCAGCCGTCGCAGCACCACGAGCAGGTGCGCGGTCGCGAAGGCCGACGGAAGCCGCTTCTGCCCGAAGGAGAATCCCTCGAACCCCCGGTAGCACGACCGCGGCGTGACGGTTGCGTCGGCGTCGACGTTGTAGGCCACCAGGCAGGCGGCCAGCTCGGCCAGCGCCCGCCGCTCATCGGCCCCCGATGGTGCGTCGCGCCACAGCTCCGGGTAGCGCCCCACCGCGTCGAGCACGCCCAGCACCCCGTACCAGAACGTCGGCCACTTCACCGTCTTGAAGCGCCGGCCGTGGCCGAACATGTACGGCCTCTCGCGGCCGCGCTCGAGCCACACTCGCAACGAGGTGCGCAGGGCTAGCGCCAGGGCCGGCGGACGCGGGCGCTCCGGCAGCCGAGCCCACCCCCGCAGCGCCTCGAGCGTCACCTGCGGGCACACGTCCCCCTTGCGCCCCGGGCCCCGGAAGCCGTGCCGTGGATCCGGTCGACACAACCACCCCGCACCCTGGGCCGTCTCCACCAGATCCTCCTCGATGCGCGTGATGGCGCGCTCCACGCGCGGGTCCGCGCCGCGGCCGAAGCGCACCAGCACGTCCGTGATGGCGTGCGTGTCGCAGGGCAGCGACCCCCAGACGGCCTCCGCCTGACCCGGGAAGGACCCGAGGGAGGGGAAGCGGTCGTCGGGCTCCTGGCGGGCAAGCATGGCGTCGAGCAGCCGCTCCACGCGCTCGTCCTCGCCGCCGCTCACGCCCATGTCGGCCAGCAGCCCGAGGAGGTTGGGCGCGAAGCTGGGGCTGTCGTGCCCGCTCACCACCTGCTGCCCCTCCGGGTCCGGCAGGCGGCCCAGCAGCTCCCGCGTACCCGGGTCGTCCAGCACCGCACGGTGCGCCGCCTGCACGTCGGCCGCGTCGCGCGGGCGGTCGAGCAGCTCGGTGAGCGCGACCCAGCGTGCGGCCGGCTCGTCCGAGGCCAGCAGCCACGAACGCGGGTCGCGCGGCAGGAGGGCGAGCCACGGCTCTTCGGGCAGAACCGGGCTGGTCGGCGGGCGCTCGGTGTCGGTGGCCATGGGGTCCCCTCTCCAAATCCGGAGCGCCGTCAGGCGTTCCCCCAAGTATCCTCGGGCGCGACCCGCGCGGCAAGCGGCGGCGCGCGGGCCGCCACGCCCGGGGCGCCAATCCGGCGCGCACTTGACCGCGGCGCACTCGCTGGCGATACTCCGATGGTGAGTTCGCAACGCACCCGCCCCGCCACACCACGAGCCGCCCGCCACGACGCGCCGATCCCCGCCCGCCCCGCGGTTCCGGCGCGCGCCCCGTCGCCGGCCACGACACCCGCAGCGGCGTGCGGCATGCGGCGGGCACGCGGCGTACGGCGGCCGCGCGCGGGGGGCAGACTGCGCGGGCTGGCGCTAGCGCTGGCATGCTTCGGCGCAGGCGCCGCCGGCCTGGCCGATCCGCCGCCGGCGCCGGGCACCACGGCGCCCGCCGTCGGGGCGGTCTGCCCGGTGGCTCCGGCGGGCTCCGGCGCACCGGCGATCGGCGTCGACGGCTCCGTGGAGGGCGTCGCGAGCGCCGCGGGAGCCGATTCCGTATCGGCCGCGGGATCCCCGCCCCCGTGCGCGCCCGGCAGCCACACCTTCACGGACCGCGCGGCGCACTTCCGGATCGACATTCCCGACACGCACGCCGTCGCGAGCAGCGACGGCAGCTGGTACGTCCACGGCTGGCTGGTGGACGAGCCCACCGTGCCGGACATGAGCATCCGCTTCCTCCCCGAGCGCAGCATGAACGCCGTGGTGGCCGCCTCCTTCCCGGAGCCCGCGACCGTCACGCCTCTCGCCTTCGGGGGCGCCGCCGGCGCCCGCGTCGAGGCCGAGTACCGCACGCCGGAGGGGCAGCCCTACCGGGAGGCCGCCTACCTGGTGGAGGCCCGAGGCGGCGTGTTCGTGCTGCGGCGCTACGAGAGCTTCGACTGGGCGCCGTTCGACGCCGTGGCCCGGAGCTTCCGGCTGCTGCCGTAACGCCCGGGTCGGCCTGAGTCACGCCGCGAACGTGACCGAAACAGAGAGGGGCGGCGCGTTCCCGCGCCGCCCCTCTTCCGGTGGCGAGGTCGCCTACTCGGTCACATGGAACATGAAGCGGAAGTGGATCTTGTTGGGGTGGTCCTTCCAGGTCAGGATGGCCTGACGGTAGAGGAAGGGCTGCTCGTCCACGGCGCTGTAGTCCTTGTTGCGGTAGAACGACGGGTACAGGTCGATGGTGTGCCAGCCGGGCGCCCAACTCGCGGTGAAGGGCACCAGCACGTCGCCGTTGGTGCTGAACCCGCAGGCGTAGCCAAGGAACACGTTGTCGATGACCACGGCGAAGATGTTGTTGGTCTGGGTCCAGCCGACGCCCTTCATGTGGAGCGTGATATCGGTGCCGAACGGGCCCTCCGCCGGATCGAGCGACACCGCCATCGGCGTGATGGTGAAGCGCGTGGTGGCCACGACCTCGTCGCCGGCCCTGGCCTCGAGCCGGTGGTCACCGCCGAGCGCGTCCGGGGTCGCGAAGGGGAGGGTGAAGGCGCCGTCGGCGTCGGTGGTGACCTGCCCCACCTCGACCATGCTGGCGCCGTAACCGGCGAGCGTCACGCGCGAACCGGACATGTTGGTGAACGCCAGGTCCAGGGTGGCGTTGGGCGCGAAGCCCTTACCGTAGACGTGCCCCTCGGTGAACACCCCGGAGCTGACGGGGTCGGTCCACATCCGCGGGCCCTCGCCCATGGGCTCACTGCCGGCCACCGTGGCCGGGCCCTGCGTCTTCATGTCGGGGGGCATGACGGGGTCCCCGCCGGTGACCGTGAAGGTGAACTTGGGCTCGGGCAGATAGCCATACGGCGAGGAGGCGAGGGCGAGGTAGGGGGCGTCGAACGGCGAGTTGCGCAGCTGGACGAGGTGCTTGCCCACGCGGCCCGCGGCGGGGATGACGACGTGCGCGGTGCCCTTGGTCTCCACGGCGGTGACGAAGCCGGTGATGGCGTTGTCGTAGAGAAGCGCATACCAGCCCGCGACGTTGTTGAGCGCGTCGATCCCCGTCACGGTGACGGTGATGTCGGTGCCCACCGGGCCACTCTCAGGCGACATGGTGGTGTGCATCTCGACGGCGTAGCCGCCCTTGTTGATGTTGACCCCGTCCTGCCGCACGTACACGTCGTGGGTGCCGCCGAAGCCCTCCGGGACGGTGAAGGCGGTCGAGAAGGTGCCGTCGTCGGCGACCTTCACGGTCGTCAGGGGCATGTCGGACTCCTGGAACTGGCGGCCGAGGAAGTTGCCCGTGTACTCCCCGTCGTTCATCTCGAGCTTCCAGCTGCCCGTGAACGCACCCCACACCACCTCGAGCGTGCTGCCGGGATCGAACCCCGTGCCGTTCAGGGTGGCCGGCGACCCGACGATGCCGCGGCTCGGGCTGATCTCCACGTCCCCCTTGATGCCGTTCGGGAAGGTGGCCGCGGAGGACGCGGCGTTGCCCTGCGCGAAGGCCGCGGAGAACACGGTGGCAAGGATGAGCAGGAGGGCAGGGAGAGCGGCGCGGCGGTACGCGGCGCGTCCGGTCCGGACCCTCCGGTCGTTGTGATCAGTACAGTTCATGGCTTCGTTCCCCTTCGTGCAGGCGGAGTCCCGCCGTACAGGCGGAGTCCCGGTTTCGCTGACGGCACTCGACGTCGACCTGGAGAAGCCGTCAGGGTTCTCGTTGCACGACGACGGCGCCCTCGCTGCCGCGCACCTCGCATTGCGATGCATCACGGGCGGGGGCGCCCCATCGGTCTGACTTGGCGAAGACGTGGCCTATCCGAGCATCCAGTACCACCACCGCGACGTCTCCCTCTGTCGCAGCAGGGCGTCGATGCCCCAGACGTGCCCGGCGCCCAGGGAGGCCACCAGGAAGAAGGCGAACATCTGGACCAGCTGCACCTCGAACCAGCCGTTGGTTGGCGGCATGTCCGCGGTGTAGAAGCTGAACATCATGAGCGTCCCGACGAGTGCGGAGACGCGGGTGAGGAGGCCGGTGACCATGCCGAGACCGACCGCCGTGGCGCCCAGGACGATGAGGAACATCACGATGTGGTTGCCCCACAGGGCCGTATAGATGTTCCCCATGGGCCCCTTGACCACGCCCGGCAGCAGGGCGCTGGCGTTGAGCCAGGCATCCCAGCCTCCGCGAGCGAGCTTGTAGGCCACCTGCAGCATGCTCAGGCCCAGCACCACGCGGAGGGCGAACAGGGCGAACTCCCCGGTCGAGAGACGGGCGCTGCGACCGAAGGCCTCCTCGGGCCAGTGCGCCGGTGGGGTCGCCGGGCCGCCCCGGTCCGTGTCGACCGGTGCCGGAGCGGGCCGAGTGGCTTGCGCCGCGCGATCCGGAGCGGCCATGCGCCCTACCGCTTCTCGACGGTGATCAGCGAGCTGTAGCCGCCGGGGCGGTCCTGGCCGATGGGGGACCAGGTCACGCTGTTACCCGCCGCGTCCGTGACGTCGAGCTCGTACTTGAGCGTGCCGGCGGGGTAGACCGGAGGGATCACCCAGGCGCCGGTCCAGAGCCAGATCTGCGGCCCTTCCTTGGGGTGCTCGCCGTACTCCATGTCGAACGACTCGCCGTCCTCGAGCTTGGCCACCATCTTGATGCCGCGGGCCTGGACTTCTTCGTTGGTGAGCTGTTCACCCGTCTGCGCGTCGTAGACGACGGCGCGCCACACGACCTGCTCGCCGGTCTTGAATGCCGGCGTGACGACGCACGAGGGCCCCGTGGGGTTCTTGCTGCCGCGCACGACATCGGCGTTGACGAAGTAGGCGGGCCCCTGTGCCAAGGCCATGGACGTGACGGCCATGGCCGCGAGGAGGATCAAGGTGGTGAAGGTCTTGCGCATAGTTGTGGTTCTCCTTTTCCAAGCTGCGTAGCGCGTGTTCATGGATTCAACCCCGACCGATTCTGTCCACAATGCCGCACATGAGCAGTAGGGACAATCCTACCGGGGTGGAAGCAACCCGCGCGTCCGGCGGCGTACCCGCCGATCCGAGCCCGCCCCCCGAGGAAGGATAGCAGGACGATTGTCCCGGCATCCAGTACCCGGCGACGTTGCCTGAGAGCACGCGCCGTCACGGCCTGGGAGCGGGCCCGATCGGTGGCGGGACCGGGCGCGCGGGCATCGGGGGGCTTGCACTCGGGCGCCCTAGCGCGCAAACTGACGGAGTCCCGCAGCATCGCAGGGTCAACCCGCGTCACCAGGAGCCTCGCCGCCGCCCGGCGGGTCGGCCGCACGGCTCGGAGAGGAGCACGTCATGAGCGGCGTTAGGGTACTTGTCGGCACGCGCAAGGGAGCGTTCATCCTCACCTCCGACGAGAGGCGGGAGCGCTGGAAGACCGAGGGTCCGCTGTTCGGCGGCTGGGAGATCTACCACCTCAAGGGATCCCCGGCGGACCCGGATCGCCTGTACGCCTCGCAGAGCGGCGGCTGGTTCGGTCAGCTCATCCAGCGCTCCGACGACGGCGGCAGGACCTGGGAACCCGTCGGCAACGAGTTCACCTACGCAGGCGTGCCAGGCACCCACCAGTGGTACGACGGCACCCCGCACCCCTGGGAGTTCAAGCGCGTGTGGCACCTCGAGCCCTCGCTGCACGACGCCGACACCGTCTATGCAGGGGTGGAGGATGCCGCGCTGTTCCGCACCACCGACGGCGGGGCGAGCTGGCACGAGCTGCCGGGCCTGCGCGAGCACGGCTCCGGCGCCCAGTGGTCGCCGGGCGCCGGTGGGCTCGCGTTGCACACCATCCTGCTCGACCCCAGCCGCCCCGGTCGCATGCACATCGCCATCTCGGCCGCCGGCGTGTTCCGCACCGACGACGGCGGCGCCACCTGGCAGCCGATGAACCAGGGGCTGCAGTCGCAGGGGATCGCCGAGCCCGGCGCCGAGGTCGGCCACTGCGTCCACCGCATCGCCCGGCACCCCTCGCGACCCGACACGCTGTTCATGCAGAAGCACTGGGACGTGATGCGCAGCGACGACGCGGCGGAGTCGTGGCGCGAGGTGAGCGGCAACCTCCCGAGTGACTTCGGTTTCCCCGTGGACGTGCACGCCCACGAGCCGGAGACCATCTACGTGGTGCCCATCAAGAGCGACTCGGAGCACTACCCACCGGACGGCAAGCTGCGCGTCTACCGCAGCCGCAGCGGCGGTGACGCGTGGGAGCCGCTCACCAAGGGGCTCCCCCAGGAGCACTGCTACGTCAACGTCCTGCGCGACGCCATGTCGGTCGACACGTTACCGTCCTGCGGGGTGTACTTCGGCACGACCGGCGGCCAGGTGTACGCCTCCGCCGACGGCGGGGATAGCTGGAACGCCATCCAGCAAGACCTCCCCGCGGTCCTGTCGGTCGAGGTGCAGACGCTCCCATGACGGGACATCCGACACCGGCGGGGGTCGCCGTGACCACCGCCTCCGTGCGCGTGATCCTGCCCGAGCACCTGCGCACCCTGGCCGACACCGGCCGGGAGGTGCAGCTCGAGGTGCCCGGGCCTGTCACGCAGCGCACCGTGCTCGACGCCCTGGAGGCACGCTACCCGGTGCTTCGCGGGACCATCCGCAAGCACGGGACCCTGGCCCGCCGCCCGTTCGTGCGCTACTTCGCCTGCCGGCGCGACCTCTCACACGGGTCCCCGGACGAGCCGCTCCCGGCGGCGGTGGCGTCCGGGGAGGAGCCCTTCCTGGTCATCGGGGCGATGGCCGGCGGCTGAGGCTCGTGCCCGTCACGCGCGTCGTCGCCCTGCTGCGCGGCATCAACGTCGGCGGCCACAACGTGAAGATGGAGCGCCTGCGCGAGCTCGTGTCCGAACTCGGGTACGCGCGCGTGGGCTCGTATCTCGCCAGCGGCAACCTGTTCTTCGACCACGACGTGCCGGGGGCGGATGGCGCCGCGGCCGTTCCCCTGGAGCGGATCGGCGGCGGGCCTGGCGCGGTGGTGGCGGCATCCTCGACCGAGCGCGAGGCGTGGCGGGCCCGGACCGAGGCACGCCTGGGCCGCCACCTGGGCGACGCCCTGGGATTCGGGGTCCCGGTGTTCCTTCGCACCGTCGACGAGCTGGCGAACATCGTCGGCTCCGACCCGTTCGCGGGCATCGAGCTCACCAAGGACAAGCGCTTCGCCGTCTCCTTCGCGAGCGAGCCGATCCCGCGCGACGTGGCGCTGCCCGTCACGTCCAGCAAGGGCGACATGGAGATCGTGGCGCGCACCCCGCACGAGGCGTTCGTGGTGTGGCACCTCGTGGGCGGCCGCCCGCCGTCGGGGGCATTCCCGCCCGAGGCCCTGCCGACGCGGGTGACAACGCGCTTCTTCCACACCAGCGCCAAGATCCTTGCGGCGGCGCACAGGCGTTGAGCACCACGCCCGACCGTGCCGGGGATCCGGCGTCGGAAGCCCACCGGACCCCCGCGCCTCCGCGGGGCCTTGACACGGGCGGCCCCCGGCGCTAGGGTTGAGAAAACCTTTTCTCGCTCTTCGAGCGCCTTGGAGGTCCGCCCTTGGGGGCCAGGCCCAATTCCACGACCAGGCGCGTCCGGATCCACGACGTCGCCCAGGCCGCAGGTGTGTCGGTAGCAACCGTTTCACGCGTGCTCAACGGTGTCGCGACCGTCGCACCCGAGCTGCGCGAACGCGTGTCCGCGGCGGCGGCCGCCCTGGGGTACCGGCCCAACCCCCACGCCCGGGCGCTGCACAGCGGCCGCTCCCACGCCGTGGGCGTGGCCGCCACCTACATCGGCGGCTTCTTCGCGCTGCTCTTCGACGGCATGGAGTCGGAGCTCGCCGGCGCCGGCTACCGCCTCGTGGTCGCCGGCGGCAACGGCGACCGCGACTCCGAGCGCGAGACGCTGCACGACCTGGTCAACCGCCACGTCGACGGCCTGGTCGTGTTCCTGGAGGCGGTCGGGGACGCCGACCTGTGCAGCATCGCCAAGCGCGGCACGCCTACGCTGGTGCTCGGCCGTGTGGTCCCCGGGCTCGAGGAGCGATGCCTCTCCTGGGATCAGCAGGCGGGGGGTGCCCTCGCGACGCGCCACCTCATCGACCTGGGGCACGAGCGCATCGCACACCTCGCCGGCCCCGACTACAACCCCCACGGCCGCCTGCGGCGCGCGGGCTACCTGCAGGCCCTGCGCGAGGCCGGGATCACGCCCGACCCGGGGCTGATCCGGGAGGGCGATTTCCGCGAGGAGAGCGGGCGTGACGGCCTGCGCGCGCTGCTCGACGCCGGCGGCGGCAAGCCGTCGTTCACGGCGGTATTCGCGGCCAACGACCAGATGGCGATGGGCGCACTCAACGCCCTGTGGGAGCGCGGCCTGCGCTGCCCCGAGGACGTCTCGCTCATCGGATTCGACGACCAGGACGCGGCGCGCTACCTCACGCCGCCGCTCACCACCGTACGCCAACCCCTCGAGGAGCTCGGCCGCCTGGCGGCGAGTCGACTGCTCGAAGACATCCGCGGCGAGCGAAAGGGAGGCCGGCCCAGGCTTCCACCGCTCGCGCTCGTCTCCCGCGCCTCGGTCAAGAGAAGGGAGGTGCCCTGAGCCACGAAGGACCCCGACCGGCCCGACAAGAAGCGTACCTGAGAACTGAGAGGACGACGCCATGATGGCGCAACCCAACCGCATCACCCGGATCCTCGCGGCGCTCGCCGCGGCGGCGCTCGTGCTGGGAGGCTCGCTCGCCCTGGCGCAGCAGCTCCCCCGCAACGAGACGCTGTATGTCGGCGGCCACCAGTGGGGCCCGCCCACGAACTTCAACCCGCTCTCCTCCAGCCCCGCCTGGCCCACGGGCGGCAACGGCAGCATGGGACTCAACGGCGCCGGATGGATCTACGAGACGCTGTTCACCTCCAACATCGTCGACGGCTCCACGGAACCGTCGCTGGGCAAGGACATGGCCTGGACCACGCCCACCCAGCTCACCGTGCACATGCAGCCCGATGCCATGTGGCAGGACGGCCAGCCGGTGACCTCGGCGGACGTCAAGTTCACGTTCGAGCTGGGCAACGACTTCTCGATCGGCACCTCGGCGGTGTGGGAGTACCTCAGCTCGGTCGAGACGCCGGACGCCCAGACCGTGGTGTTCAACCTCGACGCCGCCAAGTCCAACCCCGGCATCGTCGAGCAGTACGTCGACACCGTCTACATCCTGCCCCAGCACATCTGGCAGGCCGTGGCCGACAAGGGGCAGTCGGAGATCCTCCAGTTCGAGAACTTCGATCCGGTCGGCTCCGGCTCCTACAAGGTGATGAGCTACAGCGGCGAACAGATCGTGCTGCAGCGCTTCGACGACTACTGGGGCAAGGACCTGTACGGTCTGCCCGCGCCCAAGTACGTGGTGCACCCCATCTTCAAGAGCAACGACGCCGGCAACCTGGCGCTCCAACAGGGGCAGGTCGACTGGTCGCAGCAGTTCGTGCCCAACGTCTGGGACATGAACAACGTCGGCACCTGGCTGGCGGACGAGCCCTACTACATCCCCGGCTCCATCCCGATGCTTTTGATCAACGTGCACAAGAAGGGCCTCGACAACGCGCTGGTGCGCCGAGCCCTGGCCTACGCCATCAACTACCCGCTGATCGCCGAAACGGCCATGTCCAAGTACTCCGAGCCCGCCCGCTCGAGCCTCATCATCCCGTCGGGCGTCGAGGCTCAGTACTTCGATGAGCAGCAGGTCGAGCAGTTCGGCTGGACGTACGACCCCGCCAAGGCCGTCGACATCCTCGAGAACCAACTCCACGCCACCAAGGGCAACGATGGCGTCTACGTCCTGCCCGACGGCACCAAGCTGAGCTTCGTGGTGCAGACGCCGTACGGCTGGACCGACTGGATGGCCGCCCTGCAGGTGGTCTCGCAGAGCGCCAAGGCCGTCGGCATCGACGTGACCACCAACTTCCCGCAGGCCCCCGTGGTCACCACCGACGTGCAGACGGGCGATTTCGACATGGCGCTGTGGTACCTCTCCGGCGTCGGGCCGGCCTCGCCGTGGGCGCGCTTCCGCGACATGATGGACAACCGCGGCGTGCCGGACATGGGCCAGAACGCCTTCTGGGATTACAGCCGCTACTCCAACCCGGCCGTCGCGCCGCTACTGGACAAGGCCGGCGCCGCCACCTCGGCCGCCGACAAGAAGGCCGCCTACGCCGAACTCGACAAGATCTACATGCAGGACATCCCGGGCATCCCGCTGATGTACCGGCCGTTGCTCTTCTACGAGTTCAACACCTCCGTGTGGACCAACTTCCCCACCGCCGACAACCCCATGGGCACCTCGCCGCAGTGGTACATCGACGTGCTGCGCGACGTGAAGCTCAAGTAACACGACCCCAGTCGCCGGAAGGGGGGCACGCCCCCCTTCCGGCGGCACTCCGGGGAGGTGACCCCGCGTGTCGGCGACCTTCCGACGCTATCTTCTGACCAAGGCCGTGTGGTACCTGGTGGCCCTGCTGGCCGCCGTCAGCCTCAACTTCTTCCTGCCGCGGCTCATCCCCGGCAACCCCGTGGACCTCATCATCTCGCGCTTCATGCAGGGGGGCGGCCAGGGGGCGGGCGCCAGCAAGGTGTACACGGCGTTCATCGCCCAGTTCGACCTCGACAAGCCCCTGTTCGGGCAGTTCCTGGCCTACCTGGGCAACATCCTGCACGGCGACCTGGGGCAGTCCTTCTCGCTCTTCCCCGCCCGCGTCACCACCCTCATCGGGCAGGCCGTTCCGTGGACCGTCGCCCTCCAGCTCCCCGCCATCGTGCTGGGATGGATCATCGGCAACGTCCTCGGGGCGCTCGCCGCGTACAAGCGCGGCGCCTTCGACCGCAACCTCTTCGTGACGGCGCTGGCGCTCTCCAGCATCCCCTATTACGCGCTGGCGATCGTGCTGCTCTATGTCTTCGCCGTGGCCGTGCCCATCCTGCCCTCGGCCGGCGGCTATTCCTTCGGGACCTTCCCGCACCTCTCCTGGTCGTTCATGATCGACGCCCTGAGGCACTACCTGCTGCCCTTCCTGTCGCTGATCGTGATCGCCATCGGCGGGCAGGCCGTGGGCATGCGCTCCATGGCCATCTACGAGCTCGGCAGCGACTACGTCAACTACGCCTCCGCCCTCGGCGTGAGCGAGCGCCGCGTGCTGGGCTACGTGTTCCGCAACGCCATGCTGCCGCAGATCACCGGCCTGGCGCTGGCCCTGGGCACCCTCGTGGGCGGGGCGCTGATCACGGAGATCGTGTTCTCCTACCCGGGCATCGGCACGCTGCTGTTCAACGCCATCAACGCCAACGACTACCCGCTCATCCAGGGCGTCACGCTCATCATCATCGTGGCCGTGCTGCTCGCCAACTTCCTGGTGGACCTGGCCTACGGCGCCATCGACCCGCGCATCCGCGCCGCGCGCACCGGGGAGCGCTGAGATGCTCACGCGCGCCCGCTTCCTGCGCACCGCCTTCGGCTCCGGGCGCTTCACCACCAGCGTGGCGCTGGTGGTGGTGGTGCTGCTCTTCGCCCTGCTCGGGCCCACGCTCGTCGGGCGTGACCCCAACACCGTGGTGGGCACGATGAACAGCTCGCCCACCGCGCACCCGCCGCTGGGCACCGACAACTTCGGCCGCGACGAGATGACGCTGCTGATGTACGGCACCCGCAACTCGCTGGAGATCGGCGCCATCGCCGGCATCATCGCCGTGCTGATCGGCGTGCTGGTGGGCACCGTGGCCGGCTTCTACGGCGGCTTGGTGGAGGAGGCGCTGATGGGCGTCACCAACGTGCTCATCACCATCCCCGCCATCGTCGTGCTGATCCTGCTGTCGATCGCGCTGGGCTCGCGCTCCGCGGTGACGATGGGGCTGATCATCGGGGTCACCTCCTGGCCGTGGACCGCGCGCGCCGTGGCGGCCCAGACCAGCAGCCTGCGCACGCGCGAGCACATCGACATCGCGCGGCTGTCGGGCTCGAGCGGCTTCGGCATCATCGTGCGCGACGTGATCCCCTACATCCTCTCCTACCTCGGCATGGCCTTCACGCTGCAGCTCGCCGCCGCCGTGCTGACCGAGGCGGCGCTCAGCCTGCTCGGCCTGGGGCCCACCAACACCATCTCGCTCGGCATCCTGCTGCAGTGGTCGCTGCTGTGGGAGGCGGTGCGCCAGGGCGTGTGGTGGACCTTCATCCCGCCGACGTTCTTCCTCGCCATCGTGTCGTTCGGCCTGCTGCTGCTCAACTCCAGCCTCGACGAGATCTACAACCCGCGGCTGCAGGGAGGGGGCGGGAGCTGTGACTGACCTGCTGGTGGCCGACGACCTCCGCGCCTACTACCGCTACGGTGCCAAGGGGTGGATCCGCGCCGTCGACGGCGTCTCGCTCACCCTGCGGGAGGGCGAGATCCTGGGCGTGGCCGGCGAATCCGGCTGCGGCAAGTCCACCCTGGCCATGGTGCTCGCGAGCATCGCCCGCTGGCCGCTGTGCGTGCGCGGCGGGCAGCTGCGCGTCGACGGCCGGGACATCCCGCTGCGCAAGGGGGACGCGCAGACCACCGAGCACAAGGGCACGCTGGTGTCGCTCATGCCGCAGGGCGCCATGAACTCGCTCAACCCCACCCAGCGCGTGCGCGACTTCGTCTTCGACGTGCTGCGCTCGCACGATCCCGGCGTCACCCGGCGCGACGCGGTGGAGCGGGCACGCCAACGGTTGGAGAAGCTGGCGCTGCCGGCCCGCGTGCTGGACGCCTACCCGCACCAGCTCTCCGGCGGCATGAAGCAGCGCGTGGTGGCCGTGATCTCCACCCTGCTCGACCCCCGCGTGCTGATCGCGGACGAACCCACCTCCGCGCTGGACGTCAGCGCGCAACGCGCGCTGCTGGCGTTGATGGCGAGCCTGCTGGAGCAGGGCATCATCGGCGGCATCGTGCTGGTGACGCACGAGCTGCCGGTGCTGCGCAACGTCGCCCACCGGACCATGATCATGTACGCCGGCCAGGTGTCCGAGACGGGGCCCACCGAGAGGGTCATCTTCGCGCCCGCCCACCCCTACACCCAGGCGCTGATGAAGGCCACCGTGGTGCTGGAGTCGGCCACCAAGCGGCAGCGCATCGACGGGCTCGAGGGGGCTCCGCCGGACCTGTCCGATCCGCCGGCCGGCTGCCGCTTCCATCCGCGCTGCGCGGTGGCGCTGGACGCCTGCCGCGAGGCCTTCCCCGGGGAGGTTTCGCCGGGGCCCGAGCACACCGCCGCCTGCTGGTGGCTCGAGCGGCAGCTGGGCGTAGCCCCGGGCGGCCACGCCGCCGGCGCGGCCGCACCACGGGCCCCGGCCGAGGCGGCCGCGGACGCGGGGGTGGAGCCATGAGCGACGCCGCACTCCCGCCCATCCTGCGCGGCGAGGGCCTCAGCCGCCACTTCGGGCAGGGCGCCCGCGCCGTCCGGGCGGTCGACGACGTCACCTTCGAGCTGCGGCGCGGCGAGATCGCCTCCGTCGTGGGCGAGTCCGGCAGCGGCAAGTCGACCCTGGCGCGGGTGGTGCTGCGCCTGCTCGAGCCCACCTCGGGCAGCCTGTACTTCGACGGCGAGGACGTCACCCGCATCCGCGGCTTCGCGCGCCGCAAGGCGTACTGGCGCGAGGTCCAGGCGGTGTTCCAGGACCCGTTCGGGTCGTTCAACCAGTTCTTCCCGGTGCGCTACGTGCTGCGCGGGGCGCTGCGCCTCGAGGGCACGCGGCTTCCGCCCAAGGAGCGGGAGAGGCGCATGTGGACCGCGCTCGAGAGCGTCGGGCTCGAGCCCGGAAGCGTGCTCGACCAGCTCCCTCACGAGCTCTCCGGCGGGCAGCGCCAGCGCGTGATGATCGCCCGGGCGTTGATGATCCGCCCGCGGCTGCTCATCGCCGACGAGCCCACCACCATGATCGACGCCTCCTCGCGCGCCAACATCCTCAACGTGCTGCTCGATCTGCACCGCGACCACGAGCTCACCATCCTCTTCATCACGCACGACATCAGCCTGGCAACCTACGTCAGCGACACGCTCTTCATCATGCAGGGCGGCAAGCTGGTGGAGCGGGGCCCGGTCGAGCGCATCACGCGTGAGCCCGAGCACGCCTACACCCGGCAGCTCTTCGCCGACACCTTCAGCCTCCACGGCGAACCGTGGCGGCCCGCAAGCGGAGCCGTGACACCGTGACCAGCGATCCCGAAACCCCCGCGCCGTCGACCCGCCGTCCCAGCGGCGAGACGCCGGCCTCCCCAAGGCGGGCCGCGCGCGGTGTGCGCGGCGCGCCGCCCCTGCGCGTCGGCCTGATGGGCTGCGGCAACATCAGCGGCGCCTACCTCGGGGCGTGCGGCCGCTTCGCGGCGCTGCGCGTCGACGCCGTGGCGGACCTCGACATGGACCTGGCGCGCGCACGCGCGGCCGAGCACCGGGTGCCGCGTGCGATCGAGCCCGAGGCGCTCCTCACCGATCCCGACCTCGACCTCATCGTCAACCTCACGGTGCCGGCGGCCCATGCCGAGGTGAGCCTGGCCGCGATGCGGGCGGGCAAGGCGGTGTACAGCGAGAAGCCGCTGGCAACCAGCCGCGAGGACGGGCGCCGCCTCCTGGACGCCGCCGAAGCGCACGGCGTGCGGCTCGGCGCCGCCCCGGACACCTTCCTGGGGGGCGGCCTCCAGACCTGCCGCAAGCTCATCGACGACGGCTGGATCGGCCGGCCGCTGGCCGCCACCGCCTTCATGGTCAACCACGGCATGGAGCACTGGCACCCCAACCCGGCGTTCTTCTTCCAGCCCGGTGCCGGGCCGCTGTTCGACGTGGGCGTGTACTACCTCACGGCCCTGGTGACGCTGCTGGGCCCCGTCGCGCGGGTCTCGGCGCTGGCGGGCACCGGATCCGCACAACGCATCATCGGCGTCGGCCCGCGCCTGGGGCAGGCCATCGAGGTGGGCACCCCCACCCACGTGAGCACCCTACTGGAGTTCGAGAACGGGGCGCAGGGCGTGCTAGTGGCCAGCTTCGACGTGTGGGCCTCCGAGTTGCCGCGCATGGAGATCTACGGCACACAGGGCACGCTCTCCGCACCCGATCCCAACACCTTCGGCGGGCCGGTGCGGCTCGCTCGCGGCCGGGAGGGGTGGGGCGAGGTGCCGCTCAGCCACGGCTACACCGGCGACACGCGCGGGCTCGGCGTGGCCGACATCGCGCACGCGCTGCGCTCCGGCCGCCCCCACCGCGCCGCGGCCGAGCTCGCCTACCACGTGCTCGACATCATGCAGGGCGCGCTCGAGAGCGCGGAGCGCGGCGAGCGCGTGACGCTGCACAGCCGCTGCGAGCGGCCCGCGCCGCTCCCCCTCGGCCTGGCCGAGGGCCTCCTCGACGACTGAGCCCTCACCCATCGGAGGACGCACGCATGACAACCCCCACCCCCCCACGGATCGGCCTCCAGCTCTACACGCTGCGGAGCCTCGGCCCCGACTTCGAGACCCTTCTGCGCCACGCCGCCGACGCCGGCTACCGGGCCGTGGAGACCTTCGGGCCGCCGCCGGCGGACCCGGCGCGGGCCGCCGACGCCCTCGCCGACTCGGGCGTGCAGGTGTGCTCGAGCCACGTCGCCCTGCACGACCTCGAGGCCGATCCCGAGGCCGTCGTCGCCGCCAACGGCGCGCTGGGCAACGAGGTGCTCGTCGTACCCTGGTTGCCGCCCGCGTTGCGACCCGACGCCCGCGAGGGCTGGGAGGCGCTGGGTCGGCGCCTGACGGAGCTCGGCCGTCGCTGCGGCGGGCTCGGCGCGCGCCTGCTTTACCACAACCACGACTTCGAGCTGGCGCCGGTCGACGGCGCCACCGGGCTGGACTGGCTGCTGGGCGCGGCGGACGCCGCGGCGCTGGGGTGGGAGCCCGACCTCGGCTGGATCGCCCGGGCCGGCGCGGACCCCGAGGCGTTGCTGGACCGCTACGCGGGAAGGGTGCCCCGGGCGCACGTCAAGGACCTGGCCGCCCCGCCCGAGAGCCTCGGCGAGGACCCGCCCGAGGACGGCTGGGCGGACGTCGGGCACGGCGTGCTCGACTGGTCCCGGCTGCTCCCCGCATGCCGTGACGCGGGCGTGGAGGTGCTGGTGGTCGAGCACGACGCGCCGGCCGACCCTTTGCGGAGCGCGCGGCGCAGCGTCGAGCGCCTGCGCGCGCTGCTGTAGCCGGCGCGCGGCGCGGACGCGGTGACGGCGCCGGGGCCTGCGGCGTCGCCGGCGTCCGGGCCGCTCGGCACGGCCGCTCGGCGCGGCCGCCCCTCCCCTCGCGCCCCGGCGTCCCGCCTCACCCGCCCGGCGTCCCGCCTCACCGGGGGGACGCCTCACCCCGACCCCCGGGCCGGAAAGGATCGTGTCCTGATGGACCCCAACAGCCTGCTGGCTCAGCTCACCCTGGAGGAGAAGGCGGCGCTGTGCTGCGGCGCCGGCCCCTGGACCACCGCCGAGGTCGCGCGCCTGGAGGTACCCCGGGTCTTCGTGGCCGACGGGCCCCACGGCGTGCGTCGCGTCGTCGACGAGCACGCCATGGCCCAGACGAGCCTCCCCTCGACCGACTTCCCCACAGCGGTGAGCCTGGCCTCGAGCTGGGACACGGCGCTGGTGCGGGAGGTGGGGGAGGCCATCGGGCGCGAGGCGGCGGCCCAGGGCGTCGACGTCGTCCTCGGCCCCGGGGCCAACATCAAGCGCACGCCGCTCGGTGGCCGCAATTTCGAGTACTTCTCGGAGGATCCCTACCTCGCCGGCGAGATGGCCGTGGCGTGGATCGACGGCGTGCAGAGCCGGGGCGTGGGTGCGTCGCTGAAGCACTTCGCGCTCAACAACCAGGAGTTCCAGCGCAACGTCATCGACGCGGTGGCGGACGAGCGTACGTTGCGCGAGCTGTACCTGCCGGCCTTCGAGACCGCGGTGCGGCGCGCCCGGCCCTGGACGGTCATGACGGCCTACAACAAGGTCAACGGCGCGCTGTGCGCGCAGAATGCCCCGCTGCTGACGGACATCCTCAAGCAGGAATGGGACTACCAGGGCGTGGTGGTGTCGGACTGGGGCGCGGTGCGCGAGCGGGTGGCGTCGTTGGCCGCCGGGCTCGATCTGGAGATGCCCGGGCCGCGGCCGCGCGGCGTGCGGCGCATCGTCGACGCGGTGGGCAGCGGGGAGCTCGACGTAGCGGTGCTGGACGACGCCGTGCTGCGCCTGCTGCGGCTGGCGGCGCGGGCCTCGCGCAGGAGCGCCGCCGAGGAGCCGGATGCGGCCGTCCACCACGCGCTGGCGCGCCGCGCCGCCGCGGACGGGATGGTGCTGCTGAGCAACGACGGCACCCTGCCTCTCGACGGGCGCGGCACCCTCGCGGTGATCGGGCGCAGCGCCGAGCACCCCCACACGCAGGGGGGCGGGAGCTCCCACATCAACCCGACGCGCGTCGACATCCCGCTCGAGGCCCTGGCCGCGGCGGCGCCGGACGCCGAGGTGCGCTACGCGGAGGGGTGGGGCGCGGACCTGAGCCCGCGGCCGGAGCGCATCCTCGAGGCGGTGGAGCTCGCGCGGCGGGCCGACGTCGCCCTGGTGTTCGTGGCCCTGCCGGGCAGCATCGAGTCCGAGGGCTACGACCGCGCCGAGCTGGGCCTCCCGCCGGCGCAGGTGGCGCTCATCCGGCAGGTGGCCGCCGCCCAGCGGCGCACGGTGGTGGTCCTGAACAGCGGCGGCGTGGTGGACGTCTCCCCCTGGGTCGACGAGGTCGCGGCGGTGCTGCAGGGGTGGACCATGGGGCAGGGGGGCGGCGGCGCGCTGGCCGACGTGCTGCTCGGGCGCGTCAACCCCAGCGGCAAGCTGGCCGAGACCTACCCGCTGCGGCTCGAGGACACCCCGGCCTACCTGAGCTACCCCGGCGAGAACGGCCGCGCGCCGTATACGGAGGGGCTGTTCGTGGGTTACCGCTACTACGACGCCCGCGGCGTGCCCGTGCGCTTCGGGTTCGGCCACGGCCTGAGCTACACGCGCTTCGCCTACGCGGAGCTCGAGCCCGCCGCGCCCGCGTTCGACGACGGCGACGTGCTGCGGGTGGCGTTCACCGTCACCAACCGCGGCGAGCGCGCGGGCAAGGAGGTGGCGCAGCTCTACGTGCGCGACGTCGCGTCGCGCCTGCGGCGCCCCGTCAAGGAGCTCAAGGGCTTCGCCAAGATCGCGCTCGAGCCCGGGGAGTCGAAGCGCGTGAGCATGGCGCTCGATCGCCGCGCCTTCGCCTACTGGGATCCGGCGTACGGGCGCTGGGTGGCCGAGGCCGGGGAGTTCGAGCTGCTGGTGGGCGCCTCGGCCACCGACATCCGCCTGCGCGCGAGCGTCACCATGCGCCAGGGCACGCCGTTGCCGTGCATCCTGCGGCGCGAGTCCACCATCCGCGAGTGGCTCTCCGACGAGCGCGGGCGGGCGGTGCTCGAGGCGCGGATGGACGCCATCGTCGGCGGCCTGCGGGCCGGCATGGGCGCGGCCGAGGAGGGTGCCGAGTTCATCGGCATGGACCTCATGGGATTCCTGATGGACATGCCGCTGCTCAACGTGCTGTCGTTCGAGCAGAGCGAGGAGGGCCCCACGGCCGAGGAGCGCGTGGACGTTATGCTCGCCGCGGCCCACGCGGACGGCGCCGCGTTGCGCCACAAGGAGTTGCCATGACTACCGAAGCGACCGACCGCCTCGTCGCCGAGCACGGCCCCGACGGCCTGAGGAGCCTCGACCACGCCGCCTTCACGGTGCGCGACATGGACCGCGCCGTGGCCTTCTACCGGGACCTGCTCGGCTGCACCCCGTTGGGGCAGATGCTCCTCGACGACGGGACCTTCAAGCTGGTGTACCTGCGCAAGGGGCGCGCCTACATCGAGCTGTTCGCGCACAAGGCCCGCCCGGGGGAGGCGCCGCAGGAGGCGGCCGGGTCGGGCAGGGCCGGGCCGGACAGGGCCGGGCCGCCGGGCGACGCACCCGCGGGGGCGGGGGGCGCGGGCACGGGCGCGGGCAATGAGAGCTCCGCGCGGCGCCCGGGCTACCAGCACCTCGCCTTCCAGACCGATGACGTCGACGCGGCGGCCGCGCGCCTCAGGGCCGCCGGCGTGCGCTTCACGGTCGATCCCCGCGACGCCGCCGGCGGTGTTCGCCTGGCCTTCTTCCTCGACCCGGACGGCAACGAGCTTGAGCTGGTGTCCAACCTGCCCGCGATGGACCCCTACCGCGAGGGGTGGGGCTGAGCCTCACCCCTCGCGGTGGTAGGCGGCGGCCCGGCGGGTGGGCGCGTGCCCGCCGGCAGGCGCCCTGCCCGGCGCGGCGCGGTCCGCGGCGTCGGCGCTCGTCGGCGCCCCGACGGCGCGCGCCGCGGGCAATCCGAACGCCGCCACGCCGAGCGCAAGCAACGCGGTGACCGCGATGGCCAGGAACGTGTCGGAGTAGGCCGGGGCCGCCAGGCGGTAGAGGGGGTTGAGGGCACCAGTCGCCGCGTCCGCACGCGCCGCCAGGAGCGCGCCGAAGGCGGCCGGACCGGCACCCGCACCGAGGAAGAAGGCGGCACGGTAGATGCCGAGCCCGGCGCCCACGTCGGCCACGGGCAGCGCGCCCGCCGCTGCGTTCGTGGTGGGTGCGTTGAGGAAGGCGATCCCCAGGTCGGCCCCTAGGATCGCGATCCCGGCCACCAGCATGCCGTCGCCCGCCCCGTAGGTGGAGAGGAACAGCGCGGACGCCGCCAGCAGGGCCAGCCCGGTGAGCATGAGCGGCCTGGCGCCCACCCGGTCGGAGAACCGGCCGATGCGCGGCGAGACCAGCGCCATGACGAGGGCGCCCGGGGTCAGGATCAGGCCGGCGGCGCTCGGCGACAGGCCGCCGACGCGCACCAACAGGAGCGGCACGAATACCAGCATGGAGAGCGCCGTGGTCATCGTGAGGAAGGCGATCCACAGCGTCGAGACGTAGGCCCGGTTGCGGAACAGCTCCGGGGCCACGAAGGGGTCGTCGGCGGTGAGGATGCGATGGCGGAAACCCGCGGCGGCGACGAGGGCCGCGAGCAGGCTCCCCCAGGCGGCGGGGGAGGTCGCCCCGAAGGTCTGGGCGTTGGTCACGGCGAACAGCAGCAGCCCGGCGGCGGCGCCGATCATCAACCCGCCGGGGAGGTCGAAGCCGCGCCGGCCGGCGAGGCGCTCTCGCGGCAACGCCCGCATCGCCACCAGGTGCAACAGGAGGCTCAGCACCATCAGGCCGAGGAAGAGCGCCCGCCACCCGACGTACTCCCCGACCACGCCACCGACGATCGGCCCGACCGCGGCGCCCGCGCCGACGCTCGAGGCGATGACGCCGAAGGCCGCGCCGCGCTGGCCGGCCGGCAGGAGCTTGGCCACCGCCACCGTGGCGAGGGCCGGGATGCCGGCCGCGCCCGCGCCCTGTACCACGCGCCCGAGCACCAGCAGTGGCAGGCTGGGCGCCACGGCGCACAGCAGGCTGCCCACGGCGAACACCGGGAAGGCGAGGGCGAACACGCGGCGGACGCCCCAGAAGTCCGAGATGCGGCCGTAGAGCGGCACGCCGACGGCGAGCACGAGCGCGTAGCCCGTGATGGTCCAGCCCACCTGCGCCACGCCGGCGCCGAAGGCGTCGCCAAGCAACGGCAACAGGATGTTCACGACGTTGTCCGACAGCACCACCATGAACACGGCGGCGGCGATCACCAGCAGGAACAGGCGGTGGTCCGGGGGCCGGGGTGCGTCCGCCCCCACGGTCGGCGCCACCTCGGCTGATTCTGGGGGTCTCGAGCGCATCCGACGATTCTACGTGGGTCGGGCGATGACGTCAGGCCGCGACGGACATGGCGCGCGACGGACATGGCGCGCGACGGACCTGGCCATGGTCCCCGCGCGCGGGACGGTATCGGGCCGGAATCGGCACGGCTGCGGTCCGCCCCGGCGCCCTGGCGCGCGCTCGGGGCGCCGGCCCCCGCATCGGGCGGCGCGATGGCCGACCCGGGTCCCTCAGCGCGCGCTCGCGGTGCCGGCCGTGACCGCCCGCCCCCCTGCAGGCGCCTCGCGACGCAGGGCGCGCAGCGCACGTCGAGGCGCGCACACGGTGCGCGGGCGCTCGCCGGTGAGTGTCGAGGCGCGTTGCACCAACGCCCCGCGGTGGTGCAGACGGGTGGTGAGGAAGCTCGCGTGGTGGATCATGGTCACTCCTTCACGGGCCGCCGCTCGCGGCCCCGCTCGGGGGCGCTCCGAAGGGCGCCCCCACGGTCCCTCGGGTGGTGCGTGCGGCGGTTCGTTGTGCGGCGGTTCGTTGTGCGCGCGGATTCGTCAGGATGCGTCGAGCCGCGCGGCGTGGCTCGACGATCGCCCGTGGCGCGAGGCGCGGACCCGGCCTGCGGGGTCAGCGTTCGATGCTCAGCGCTCGATGCGAGGGCCGGGCCGGGCCGCCGGCGCGCGCACCATCGCCGCGCGCCCCGTGCGGCGCCGGGACCAGCGGCCGCGCACCTGGGCGATCGGGCGCTGCGGGTCGCGCGCCCCGGATCCCTCCAGCGCTCTCGTGGTCTTGTCCTTCGCCACGTAGGCAGTCAGCAGGTGGATCATGGCAACTCCTCCAACTCGATTGATCCCGGCCGCATCGTCTGAAACGATTTTGACCTGAATCGATTCAGAGTACTAGCATGGGGCGTGCCCGTCAAGCCCCAGCGACACCGGGGGCGGGTGACCCTCAAGGACATCGCCGAGGAGCTCGGCGTGGCGGTGTCGACGGTCTCCAACGCCTACAACCGCCCGGACCAGCTCTCCGAGGCCCTGCGCGCGCGCATCCTCGCCGCGGCCGCCGCCTTGGGGTACGGCGGCCCGGACCCCAAGGCGCGCCACCTGCGGCGGGGCACCTCGACGACCATCGGCTTGGTCTATCCCAGCCGGCTCTCCTACGCCTTCACCGATCCCATGGCCGCGCTCTTCATCCGCGGCGTCGCCGAGGAGGTCGAGCGCCACGGCTACGGCCTGTTGCTCGTCGGCGGCCCGGCCGAGGATCTCGCCGAGGACGCGCCCACCGGCGCCCCGGCGGCCCGCGCCAGCGTCGACGGCTTCGTGCTGCACTCGTTCACCGACGACGACCCGCTGCTGCGCGCGGCCCTCGATCGCAAGCTTCCCAGTGTCCTGGTGGACAACCCCACGGCCACCGTGCTCCCGTGCGTGGCCATCGACGACGCGTCGGCGGCGGCAGCCGCCATGGAGCACGTCCTCGCGCTCGGCCACCGCCGCGTCGGCGTGCTGTCGCTGGATCTCACCCTCGAGGCGGTCGGTGGGGTGGTGGCCCCGGAACGCCGCGGCACCGCCCGCTACCGCGCCACGCGCGAGCGCCTGGCGGGCTACGCCCGCGCCATGCGCGCCGCCGGTCTGTCGTGGGAACGCGACGCCGTGGTCTTCGAGTCGCTCGACAACACCGTCGAGGGGGGCGCCCGCGCCGCCGCCGCACTCATCGGGATGCGGCCGCGCCCCACGGCACTGCTGGCGATGAGTGACCAGCTCGCCTTCGGGGCGCTGGCGTTCGCGGCCGGCGCCGGGCTCCGGGTTCCCGAGGACCTCTCGGTCGTCGGCTTCGACGACGTCCCCAGCGCCGCCAGGTCCACGCCCCCTCTCACCACCGTGCACCAGCCCGCCGTGGCCAAGGGGCGCGAGGCCGGGCGCCTGCTGCTCGCCGCCATGCGCGGCGAGGAGGCGCCGAGCTGCGTGTGGCTGCCGACGCACCTGGAGGTACGGGGGTCCACGGGAGCGGCCCCGGCCAAGGGGGACGGGGCCGACGAGGGCTGGGCCGACGAGAACGGGGCAGACGAGGGCGCGGCCAGTTAGGGGCGGTGGGCTAGAAGGGGCGGTGGGCTAGAAGGGCCGGTGGGCTAGAAGTCGTCCCCGCGCACCTTGGCGTACACGGCGGTGTCCGTGCGCTCGCCGTCGACGCCGCGGTGCTCGTAGCGCAGCACGCCCTCGAGCGTGAAGCCCTGGCGCTCGGCCACGCGCCGGCTCCGCACGTTGCGCGTGTCGCACTGGATCTCGATGCGGTTCGCGGCCAGGTGCTCGACGGCGAAGCGCGTGATGCCCGCCACCGCCTCGCTGATGTAGCCCTGGCCGGCGAGTGGGGTGCGCACCCAGTAGCCGATCTCGAAGCTCCGCAGGGCCCAGTCGATGCGGTGCAGCCCGCTGCCGCCCACGAACGCGCCGGTGGCGCGGTCCAGGAGCTGCAGCCGCAGGTCGCTGCGCTCCAGGAAGCGCACCCTGGAGCGGCGCACGTTCTCCTCGCTCTGCTCGACGCTCGGCGGCTCCTGGGCCCACCTCATCCAGGGGCGTAGCTCCTCGAGGCTCTCCACGACGGCGGCCCGCACCATCGCGCCGTCGCCCCACCTCGGGGCCCGGATGAGCAGCCGCCCGGTCTCGAAGGCCTCCGGGATGTCCAGCATGATGGGGCTGTCGGTCACGGTCGCGCCTCCTCGTTGTACGTGGCCGCGATGCTACCACCGCCGCGGGGCGCGCGCCGGCCCCGCCCGGGCTCCGCGTGGCGGCCGCCGCGGCGTGGGTGGGTGCGCCTGCGCCCCCCGCCCGTCGACGCATCTACGCCCGGCTCCCCTATGCTGGGCGCATGGCGCAACCCCCGCGCGAGACCTTCGAGGACCGACGCTTCGGCGCCGACGACGTGCTCGGCCTGAGCCTCGCCGGCTCCGGCTTCCGCGGCTGCAGCTTCGTCGACTGCGACCTCACCGACGCCTCGCTGCGCGGGACCGAGCTGACCGAGTGCACCTTCGAGCGCTGCGAGATGGCCATGGTGGATCTCACCGACGCCAGCCTGCGCTGGGTCACCTTCGAACGCTGTCGCCTCACCGGCGTGACCTTCGGGGCCCTGCGCCGCGACGCGGTGGGGCTCTCCGCCACGCTCGAGGGGTGCGACCTCGGCTTCGCCGCCTTCCGCGACCTCGACCTGCGGGAGTGGCACATCCGCGACTGCGCCGCGCACGAGGCCGAGTTCGTCGGCTGCAACCTACGCGGCGTGGAGTTGACGGGCACCGACCTCTCCGGCGCCACGTTGGCCCGCAACGACCTCACCGACGCCGACCTGCGCGGCGCCCGCAACTACGTCTTCTCGGCCTGCGACAACGTCGTGACGGGTCTCCAGGTGGAGCTGCCCGAGGCCATCGGGCTGCTGGCCGGCCTGCGGGTGCGGGTGGTGGGGTGAGCGCCGGGCGCCGCGGAGGGGGATCAACGCCGGGAGCGCGAGGCCGGCGGGCGCATCCCGCGGTCTGCGGCGGGGTCGGGCGGACCCAGGCGACATGACGCGCATGACGGGCGGGCCCTTCCGAATAGCGAACCTGGCGCTGGCCTTCGTGCTGGAGATGGCCGCCCTGGCGGCCCTCGCCGTCTGGGGCGCCGGCGCGGGGGCCACCACCCCGACGCGGGTCGCGCTGGCCGTCGGCGCTCCCCTCGCGGCCGCGGTGCTGTGGGGCTTGTTCGCCGCCCCGCGCGCGGTCTACAAGGTGGCCGCCGCCCGCGTGGCCGTGAAGGTGCTGGTGTTCGGAGCCGCGGCGCTGGCGCTGTACGCCACCGGGCGCGCGACGCTGGCCGTGGTGTACGCGGTTCTGGTGGTTCTCAACAGCGCGGCGCTGGCCTGGGGGGAGGGGGAACGGGCCGGCTAGGCGATGGTTCCATGCTCCCGGGCGAACGCGTTCCGGGGGGATCGACGCGGCCCGGGACATGGGTGCCCGCGCGCCGGGTGAGCGCACGCACGCCGCGTGCGTCGCGGGCCGCCCGCGGCTTGCACCCTGTGGCCGTAGCGCGTAGGCGGCAGAGGATCCCGGGGGCGGGCGGGCGTATGGGGCGGACCCTCACGCGCCCCCCTCCAGCACCTCGAGCTCCTCCCCCACCCGCAGCGCGCCCACGCCGTCGTGGAGAAGGTTCTGCCCGAAGGCGACCTTGCCGCTCCGCGGTCCGCCGACGCGCCGGAACGTGGCCAGCGTCCGCAGCGGCTCCTTGCCCACCGCCGCCGTCTCCTGATCGACCGTGGTGATGGCGCAGCGGACGCAGGCCTTGACCACGCGGAACGTGACGCCGCCGATGCGGATGCGGCGCCAACCGTCCTCGGCGAACGGGGCGGTGCCACGCACCACGAGGTTGGGCCGGAAGCGCTCCACGGGGAGCGGCGCGCCCAGCCGCCGGTTGAGATCCTCCAGCGAGGCCTCGCCGATCAGCAGGAACGGGTAGCCGTCGGCGAAGGCCACCCGGTCGCCTTCCCGGGCGAAATCCGGGTCGACGGGGCGCTCGGCGGCGTCGGGGAAGCGCACGATGTCGGCCTCGCGCCCGAGGTGGCCGGAGATCCAGGCGGCCGCGTCGGGCGACGCCGCCTGCGCGCGCACGGCCTCCCCCCACACGCGCACCTCGCGCAGCCCACGGCCGGCGTCCGGGTCCGCCGCCTCGTCCAGCGGCAGGGCCAAACGGCCGGCGCCCGGCGCCGTCAGGACCAACACGTCGTCCTCGAGGGCGGTACGCACCAGCGCCAGGCGCGGCTCCTCGCGCTGCGTCAGGAACGTGCCGCCCGCGTCGACCACCATCCAGCGCCGGTCGTAGCGCAGGCCCGTGGACACCACCTCCGCGCGCTCGACGCGGATACCGGCGGCGGACTTCACGGGGTAGACGCGGAGCCCGGACAGGGTGGCAGTGGAGCACGTCATGGACCACTGTATCCGTTGGGCCCGGGCATCGGCCGGTCCCGGGTTGCCCTGCGCCGCGCCGGCGCGCGGCCCGGTTGGGCACGTAACGAAGCTGATCCACGGCGCGCTTGGCCCGCTCGTGGGTGGCCGGCGCCAGCTTCCCCGGGTCGTCGAAGGAGCGCGACACAGTCATCATGCTGACGCCCGCTCCCACCGCGTGTTCACGGGGGCGCCCATCCACGACATCGGCGGCGCAGTCTCGCCGGCGAACGCGCCGTCGAGCCGCTAGGGTGACCGTGCTCCGCTGCCGGGTCAGCGCTATGGTGGGAGCCGCCGAGGCGTTCTTCGGCGCCTACGGCATCGCGCTATCACCGTTCGCCCACACGACGCCGCAGGCCTTCCGCGCCACCTTGCAGCTCCCACGGCACACCACCGCCCACCGAAGGGATCCGTCATGAACCACTCGATCCGCCACGCCCTGCTCGTCGCCAGTGGCGATCTTCGGCTCTCCGCCAACCAGATGTGCTGGCCCGCCCAGGAGGCGCTGGAGCGCCGCCTCGGCGCCGCGTTCGAGGCCGAAGGGGTACGCCTCGAACGGGCCCACCCCTTCGATCCCGACGAGGGCCACGGTTTCCTGAGCAGCCAGAGGATGGGGATGGACGTCTTCAAGCGCATCGACCCCGACGCCCCGGTGGTGGTCGCAGAGGCCGTTTGGCAGTACAGCCACCACGTTCTGCCGGGGCTGCTCCACCACCGCGGGCCGATCCTCACGGTGGCCAATTGGAGTGGGCAGTGGCCCGGCCTGGTCGGCTTGCTCAACCTCAACGGTAGCCTCACCAAGGCCGGCCGCGCCTACAGCACGCTCTGGAGCGAGGACTTTGCCGACGAACCGTTCCGCGCCAAGCTGCGCGCGTGGATCCGCACCGGCCGCGTCCAACACGATCTCGGTCACGTCCGCGACCTCGACCCGACCCACCTCCCCGAGGGCGCCCGCACGCTCGGCGAGCTGCTCGCGCGCGCCCTGAGGCGCGACAAGGCCATCCTCGGGGTGTTCGACGAGGGGTGCATGGGGATGTTCAACGCCATCCTCGACGACGGCCTGCTCAACCCCCTGGGGGTGTTCAAGGAGCGCCTGAGCCAGTCCGCCCTGCTCGCCGCGATGCGCGAGGTCTCCGACGACGAGGCCCGCGCGGCTCGAGCCTGGCTGGACGACCGCGGGATGACCTTCCACACGGGGACCGACGGGGCCCGCGAGCTCACCGACGGTCAGATCCTCGAGCAGCTCAAGATGTACGTCGCCGCCGTGCGCATGGCCGACGCCTTCGGCTGCGACGCCATCGGCATCCAATACCAGCAGGGGCTGAAGGACATGGCGCCGGCGAGCGATCTGGTGGAGGGGCTCTTGAACGACGCCGAGCGGCCGCCGGTGGCCCACGCGGACACGGGCGACGTTCTCTACCCGGGGCAGCCGCTGCCGCACTTCAACGAGGTGGACGAGGGCGCCGGGCTCGACGCGTTGGTGACGAACCGGGTGTGGGGGCAGCTCGAGCTCGACCCCGCCACCACCCTCCACGACCTCCGCTGGGGCGAGCGCTACCAGGGTGCCGACGCGGCCGGCGCAGCCCTCGACGCCTTCGTGTGGACACTCCAGATCAGCGGCGCCATGCCCGCCAGCCACGTCGACGGCGGGTACCCGGCGGCCCACGGGTACCGCCAGCCGCCCATGTTCTTCCCCGAAGGGGGCAGCACCCTGTCCGGCGTCGGAAAGCCGGGCGAGGTGGTGTGGAGCCGCGTGTTCATCATGGACGGCCGGCTCCACCTCGACCTGGGGCGCGGGACGGCCCTGCGGTTGCCCGAGGCGGAGACGCGTCGGCGGAGCCAGGCGACCACCCCCGAGTGGCCCATCGTCCACCTGGTGACGCACGGGGTCGGCCGCGACGCGATGATGGCGCGGCACAAGGCCAACCACATCCAGATCGCCTACGCCCCCGACGCCCGCACCGCCGACCACGCGCTGGCGTGCAAGGCGGCCGCATTCCATGCCATGGGGGTCGCCGTGCACCTGTGCGGCGACACCGCTCTCGGCTGACCCGCGCACCGTGTCCGACCTCCTACTCGGCATCGACATCGGCACCTTCAGCAGCAAGGCCGTGCTGACACGGCCCGACGGAACCCTCCTGAAGACCGCTACCGTGCCGCACACCATGGACATCCCACGCCCGGGCTGGGCGGAACGGGACGCCGACGGCGTGTGGTGGCACGACCTGCACCACCCCGCGCCCGGATCCCACGCACGCCGCGCTGTACGACGAGCGCTACGCGCTCTACCGGGAGCTCTACCAGCAGACCCGCGGGGTCGTGCACCGGCTCGAATGACACTTTCATGACACTCTGCCGCTCCGCCCTTCCGTATCCTGGCCCTTCGTGGAACGACTGGCCCTCATCGGCGTTTCCCACCGGCGCGGCGGCGCGAGCGCGCTGGAGGCCTACCAGGAGGCCTTCGCGGGACAGGGCGCGGCGCGGCTCGAGGCGATCGGCCTGCGGGAGTACGTTCCCATCGTCACCTGCAACCGCTGGGACCTGGCGCTGGTGGTGCCCGACGGGCTCGAGCTCGCCTCGTTGCGCCGGCGCCTGACCCTCGAGGAGCGGCAGCGCCCCTACGCCTTCGTCGGCGACGGCGCCCTGGAGCAGCTCACCCGCATCGCCGCGTCGCTCGACTCCCTCAACCCCGGCGAGGACCAGATCATGCGCCAGGTGCGCGAGGCCTACGCCGCGGCGCGGGCCGCCGGCACCACCGGGCCCACCACCGCCTTCGCCTTCGAGACCGCCCTGCGCGTGGCCAAGCGCGTGCGGCGCGAGGTGGCGCTGGCGCCGGTGCACACCTCGCTGTTCAGCCTCGCGCGCCCGGCGCTCGAGCCCCTGCTGGAGCCCGGGACCACGGTGGCGGTGCTCGGCGCGGGCGAGATGGGGAGATCGGCCGCCCGTGCCCTGGCCGGCCTCGAGGGCGTGCGCGTGGTGCTGGTCAACCGCACTCCGGGGCGCGCCGCGGCCGTGGCGCGCCCGCTCGGCATCGAGGCGATGGCTCTGGACGCGTTCCTGGCCGGCCCGCCCGACGTCACCGCCCTCGTCGCGGCCACGCCGGTGCGTCACCTGGCGGACGCCGTGCTGCTCGGCCGCATGCCGTCGCTGCGGTTGGCGGTGGACCTGGGCATCCCCCGCAACGTCGACCCGGGCGCCGCGGCGCGCCGCGGCGTGCGGGTGTTGGACGTCGACGGCCTGCAGTCCGCCGGCCGGGCCCGGCGCGACGAGCTGGCCGAGAAGCTGGCCCAGGCCGAACGCATCGTGCGCGGAGAGCTCGACGCAGCCGTCACGGCCTGGGCCGAGCGCCAGCTCGGCCCCTCGATCCGCCGCCTGCGGCAGCTCTACCTCGACACCATCGGGGACGCCCTCCCGCCGGAGGACGCCGAGCGGCTGGCCCACCGCTTCGCCCACGTCCCCATCAAGGGCCTGCGGGCGCTGGCCCGCGAGCACGGCCTGGACGCCGCGCGCACCTTCCTGGTCGAGGCCGGGCTGGGGGAGGGTCCGTGAGTGAGCTGCCCCCCTTCCTGCGCGGCGAGCGCGGCACCCGGGGCGCCGGCATGCACGTGCGCATCGCCACGCGCGGCAGCGAGCTGGCGCTGGTGCAGGCCGGCGACATCCGCGGGCGGCTCGAGGCGCTGGGCGCCACCGCCGAGCTGGTGCTGGTGGAGACCCAGGGGGACCGCGAGCAGGGCCCCTTCGCCACGCTGCGGGGGCAGGGGTTCTTCACCAAGGCCGTGCAGGAGGCCGTCCTGGCCGGCGATGCGGATCTGGCGGTGCATTCTCACAAGGACCTCCCGAGCGCCCCCGCGCCCGGGCTCGAGGTGGCCGCCGTGCCCGAGCGCGCCGACGCGCGCGACGTGCTGGTGGCGCGCCCCGGGGCCCACGACCATGCGGCCAGCGGCGGCCTACCGCTGGCGCGCCGGGCGCGCGTGGGCACCAGCGCGGCGCGGCGCCGCGACCAGTTCGCGCGCCTGCGCCCGGACCTCTCCCTGCTGGAGATGCGCGGCAACGTGCCCAGCCGCGTGCGCAAGCTGCGCGAGGGCGCCTGCGACGCGTTGGTGCTGGCCGCGGCGGGCCTATCTCGCCTGGGGCTCGAGCTCGGCGACCTGGTCGTTGTGCCACTCGATCCGGAGCTGGTCGTGCCGGCCCCGGCCCAGGGGGCGCTGGCGCTGGAGATCCGGCGCGGCGACGACGCGCTGGCGGCCCTGCTCACCGAGCTCCACCACCCCATCGACGGCAAGGCGGTGGCGGCCGAGCGCGGCCTCATGGCCATGCTTCAGGGGGGCTGCCAGCTCGCGCTGGGCGCGCACGCCACGATCACCTCGGGAGGCATGGTGCACCTCATCGCCGCGTTCGAGGGGGAGCGGGCGGAGGTCGCCCACGCGAGCGCGGAGGGCGCCGCCATGCTTGCCTTCGACGCGCTCGGGCGCCCCGGCCCGCGCGGAGAAGGCCCGGACGGTGCGCCGTGAGGGTCGCGCTCACGCACGCACGCGGGCGCTTCGAGGCGCTGCCTGAGGCACTGGGGCGCGCCGGGCTGACGGCCATCGAGGCCCCGCTGCTGAGCACCCGGCCGCGCGCCGGCACGGAGCTGCGGGCGAGCGCCGAGGCGCTGTTGGACCTGCCGTGGCTGCTGGTCACCAGCCGCTCCACCGTGGAGGCGTGGGCCGCGCTCGGTCTCCCATGGCAGCGCGCCGGCCGGCCGCGCATCGGCGCGGTGGGCCCCGGCACGGCCGCCGCCCTGGAGGCCGCCGGGGCCCGACCGACGCTGGTGGCCGAGCCCGCCACCGCCGCCGGGCTGGCCGAGGCCTTCTGCGCCCGCCGCGACGCCGCGGGGCCGGTGGGGTTGCCCCAGGGCAACCGCGCGCGCCCCGGGTTGGCGCGCGCGCTCGCCGGGGCCGGTTTCGAGCCGCGCACCCTGGTGGTCTACGACAGCCTCACGCTGCCGTGGCCCGAAGGCGTCGCGGCCGACCTGGTGGTGCTGGCGAGCCCCTCCGCGGCGCGCGCCCTGCCCGAGGCCGTGGGCGCGGCGCTCGGCGCCCGCGCACGCCTGGTCGCCATCGGGCCCGCCACCGCGCGCGCCATCCATGCGCGCGGCTGGCGCTGCCGGCGGGCCACAGAGCCGACCCCGGCGGCGATCGTTGCGGCCGTGCGGAGCGCGCTGGAGCGCGGTCCGCGGCGCGACCCGGCACCGGCGGGCGACGAGCGCGCGCGCACGCCGGGCGAGCGCGGCGGCGACGCCAACCCGCGCGCGACATCCGCGCCGCCACCGAGCGGCCCGGCGGCCGCGGTGCGGCCGAAGGACGACGAGAGGACCGACGCATGAGCCCCACACACGCCCCCGACCGCCACCCAGCGAGCACGCCCCCGGCCGGCACCGGGCCCGACCGGGCGCACGACGCGGCACCAGGGGCCGAGGCCGCGCCGGTCGGCGCGTCGGGGCGGGACGCCGTGTCCGCGCGGGACGCCGGCCCCGCCCTACCGACCCCCTCCCTGCCGACGCCTCTCGCGCGCCCGCGGCGCCTGCGCACCACGGCGGCGATGCGGGCGCTGGCGGCGGAGACCGGGCTCGAGCCGCGCCACCTGGTGGCGCCGTTCTTCGTGGTGCCCGGACACGGCGAGGAGCAGCCCATCGCCCCCCTCCCCGGCGTGTCGCGCCTGAGCCCGGATCGGCTGCTGCCGCGGCTCGAGCGGGCGCTCGAGCTGGGCGTGCGCTCCGCGGTGCTGTTCGGCGTGGTGCCGGCCGAGCACAAGGACGCCCACGCGCACGCCGCCGACGACCGGCACGGCCCGGTGGCCGAGGCGCTGCGGGCGGCCCGCGGCGCCTTCGGCGACGACCTCGTGCTCATCACCGACGTGTGCCTGTGCGGCTACACCGATCACGGCCATTGCGGCCTGCTCGCCTCCACCCCGCGCGGCCTGGTGGTGGACAACGACGCCAGCCTGCTCCGCCTCTCGGAGATGGCGCTGGCGCACGCCGAGGCGGGGGCGGACGTCGTCTCCCCGAGCGACATGATGGACGGACGGGTGGCGGCCATCCGCGCCGCGCTCGACGCTCAGGGCTTCGAGAACGTCGCCATCCTGTCCTACGCGGTGAAGTACGCCTCGGCCTTCTACGGGCCGTTCCGGGACGCGGCCGGCTCGGCGCCGCGGGGGGGCGAGGACGCCGCGGGGGAGGAGGCGACCGGCGCGGCCCCGGGCGGGGCGGCCGACGCCGCCCGCTCGGGCGGTTGGGGGCGCGGGCCGGTGATGCACCACGACCTGTCCGGGCGGCGCCCGTCCCCCCCGGAGGATCGCAGCAGCTACCAGATGGATCCCCGCAACGCCCGCGAGGCGCTGCGCGAGGCGGCACTCGACGAGGCCGAGGGCGCGGATATGCTGATGGTGAAGCCGGCGCTGCCCTACCTCGACGTGCTCGCCCGCCTGCGCCCGCGTACGTCGCTGCCGCTGCTGGCGTACTTCGTGTCGGGGGAGTACGCCATGATCAAGGCGGCGGCGGCCGCCGGGGTGCTCGACGAGCCCGCCGCGGTGCGGGAGGCCCTCACCGGGATCCGTCGCGCCGGGGCGGACATGATCCTCACCTACCACGCGCTCGAGGCGCTGGAGAACGGCTGGCTTTCCTGACACGACATCTGATTTCTCTACAAGAAAGCATCGGCGTGGGGGAGGAGGGCGCCTGAACGTGTCCGCCCCGCACACGACGCCGCGCACGCCCGCACGGGGCGGCGGGCGGCCGCGCCTGACGAGCTCGCACGCCGCCACGCGGATCGCCTTCGGCGTCATCGTGGTGTTCGTGCTGACGCAGGCCGCCTGGTGGATCGTGTTCGAGTACCGCACCGTCACGGACACCACCCACACGCGGATCACCGCCTGGGAGCGGGATGTCGAGGTGGCCAACGCGTCGCTCGCCGAGCGCCGCGCCGCGCCCGGGGGCGCCTCGCCGCTCGACCTGCGAACGCGCGTGCTGACGGCCTACCCGCAGCTCCGCTACGTGGGCGGCGCGGCCGACGGCCGCTTCGAGGTCGACCCCGGGGCACGGGACGCCTTCCTGCGCGAGCAACAGCGGCACCTGCGCATGTTCGCCTTCGAGGGCCCGACCTTCGCCCTGGTGGTGCTCTCGATGCTGCTGCTCATCGCAGGCACGTTGCGCAGCGAGCGGGAGCTCAAGCGCCGCCAGCAGAACTTCCTGTCCGCCGTGACGCACGAGTTCAAGACGCCGATCAGCACGCTGCGGCTGCTCGTCCAGACCGCCCGCATGCGCTCCCTCCCGGCCGAGAAGCAGCGGGACTACCTGCGGCGCATGGAGAACGAACTCGACCGGCTCGAGCGCACCAGCGAGCAGGTGCTGGCCAGCGCCCGCCTGGAGCAGGCGAGCAGCGCCCCGGCCCTGGCGGCCCTGGAGCTCAACCATGTCGCCCAGGGCGTGGTGGGGCGCGCCCGCGCCGGCCTGGAGGCGCGCGGGGCGCTGCTCCGGGTGGTCTACTCCCCGGAGCCGCTGCCCGTGTCGATCGACCCGGACGCCTTCGCGGTGGTGCTCAACAACCTGCTGGACAACGCCGTGAAGTACAGCCCCGCGCCCGAGAAGCCCATCACGGTCACGCTCGAACGGCGCGGAGATGTGGTGGAGTTGCACGTCGACGACCGCGGTGTGGGCCTCGCCGACGGCGAGGAGGAGCGCGTCTTCGAGCGCTTCTACCGCACCGGCGACGAGATGACGCGCGAGTCCGCGGGCGTGGGCCTGGGCCTCCACCTGGTGCGCTCCATCACCGAGGCCATGAACGGCTGGGTGCGGGCCGGCGCCAACCCCGACGCCGAGCACGGCGCCCGCTTCACGGTGGTGTTGCCGCGCCGCGTGGCGCGCCACGCGGCCGACCAGGACGCCGCGACGGCCGCCGGGCCGACCCCGGAGGCGCCGGCGTGACGCGGGCGCGCGTGCTGGTGATCGAGGACGAGGCGGCGCTGGCCGACGTGCTGGCGGACAACCTCCGCGAGGAGGGGCTCGAGGTGCTCACCGCCGGCGACGGCGAGGCGGGGGCGCGCGCCTGGCGAGAGGAGCGACCCGACCTGGTGGTGCTGGACGTGATGCTGCCGCGCATGAACGGCTTCGCGCTGTGCGAGCGCATGCGCCAGGCCGGCGACGACACCCCGGTGCTCTACCTCAGCGCCCGCGGCGACGCCGACGACCGCGTGCGCGGCCTCGCTGCCGGTGGCGACGACTACCTTCCCAAGCCCTTCCACCTGCCCGAGTTCCTGCTGCGGGTCCGGGCGCTGCTGCGCCGGCGCGGCTGGGGCGGCGGGCCCGCGGCCGCCCAGGTCCGCTTCGCCGGCCACCGGGTGGATCTGCGCTCCTGGACCGCCGAGCTGGCCGACGGCAGGAGGGAGCCGATGGGGGAGCGCGAGTTCCATATCTTCAGGTTGCTGAGCGAGCGCGCCGGCCAGGTGGTGAGCCGCGACGACATCCTGGACGCCGTCTGGGGGGACGACGCCTTCCCGTCGAGCCGCACGGTGGACAACTTCGTGGTGCGCCTGCGCAAGCTGTTCGAGCCCGACCCCTCCGCGCCGCGCTACTTCCACACCGTCTGGGGCGTGGGGTACCGCTTCACGCCGGAGGGCGCGGCCGGCGACGCGGCTGAGCACGCGGCCGAGGACGCGGCCGACGATGCGGCCGAGCACGCGGCGGAGCACGCGGCCGACGATACGGCCGACGATGCGGCCGAGCACGCGGCGCCGGGCGCGCCCGAGGAGCCCGCGTGACCCCCGCCACCCCGTGCGGGCCCGCGGCCGGCCGACGCCGCCGGGACCTACGCCGCCGGGCCCGACACCCCATGCGCCCCGCAGGAGACCCCCGATGACCGACGACACCCCGCTCTTCCTGCGCGCCGCGCGCGGGGAGGACACGCCCCGCGCGCCCATCTGGATCATGCGGCAGGCCGGCCGCTACCTGCCCGAGTACCGGGCGTTGAAGGACGAGCACGCCTTCTGGGAGCTGGTCCGCACGCCGGAGCTGGCCGTCGAGGTGACGCTCCAGCCCATCCGCCGCTTCGGCCTCGACGCGGCCATCCTCTTCAGCGACATCATGACCCCGCTGCCGCCCATGGGCGTGCGCCTCGACTTCGCTCCCGGGCCCGTCTTCGAGGACCCGGTGCGCAGCGCCGAGGCGGTCGCCGCGCTGCGGGTGCCCGAGGAGGACGCGTTGGCCCCCTTCGTGGGGGCGGCGCTGCGGGAGCTACGCCGGAGCTCGCCGGTGCCGGTCATCGGCTTCGCAGGCGCGCCGCTGACGTTGGCGACCTATGCGGTGCAGGGGGGCGGCAGCAAGGACTTCGCCGCCTTCCGCGGCTTCCTCCGCGCCGAGCCGGCGGCGGCCCACGCGCTGCTGGAGAAGCTCACCGAGGTCACCCTGCGTTACCTGCGCATGCAGCTCCGGAGCGGCGCTCAGGCCGTCCAGCTCTTCGACTCCTGGGCGGGCCTGCACGACGAGCGCAGCTACCGCGAGTTCGGCCTGCCCTACGCCCAGCGCGTGCTGCATGGGCTCGCCGACCTACAGGCGCCCCGCATCTACCTGGCGGTGGACGCCGGCCACCTCTACCCCGCCCTGGCCGAGCTCGAAGCCGACGTGATCAGCGTCGACTGGCGCCAGCCGCTCTCGCGCAGCCGCCGCGCCCTGCCCGGCAAGGTGCTCCAGGGCAACCTCGACCCCGCCGCACTGCTGGGCCCCGAGGAGGCGATGCTGCACGAGGCGGAGCGCGTGCTCCGGGAGGGGCTGGGCGGCCCGCACGTCTTCAACCTCGGGCACGGCATCTTCCGGCAGACCGACCCGGAGCGCGTGGCCGCGCTGGTGCGCTTCGTGCAGGGCTTCGACCGGCGTGCCGCCGCGTGGTCCGCGGTGTCCGGCGGCCGAGCCGGCGAGACGCGCTCCGGCGGTGCGGCGTGAGCCGCCGCGAGCGCGTCGTCGCGCTGATGCGCGAGGCGCAGGCGTCCCTCGTGCGGGGCTTCGAGGAGGTCGATGAGCGCGGGCGCTTCGTGAACCACAGCTGGCAACGGCCGGGCGGCGGGGGCGGGACGGCGCGCGTGCTCGAGGGTGGCGCGGTCTTCGAGCGCGCCGGCGTCAACGTCTCCGCGGTGCACGGCGCGCGCGTGCCGCAGAGCCTGGCGGCGCAGCACCCCGACGCGCAGGGGCGCCCCTTCTTCGCCACCGGCGTCTCGCTGGTGCTGCACCCGGTCAACCCCTTCGTTCCGGCCTTCCATGCCAACTTCCGCTACTTCGAGGCGGGCGAGGAGACGGACGCGCACGCCCCGTGGTGGTTCGGGGGCGGGGCCGACATGACCCCGAGCTACCCCTTCGCGGAGGACGCGGTCCACTTCCACCGCACCCTACAGACGCTCTGCGCCCGCCACGACGTCGCCGACTACGACGCGTGGAAGGCCGTGTGCGACGAGTACTTCACCATCCGTCACAGGGGCGAGATGCGGGGCGTCGGCGGCATCTTCTTCGACGAGGTGCGGCCCCCACGTGCCGCCGGCGCGGCCGCCTCCCCCGGTGCGGACGATCCGACCGGCGGCTTCGAGGCGCAGGCGTCGTTCGTGCAGGACGGCCTCGCCAGCCTGCTCTCGAGCTACCTGCCCATCGTGCGGCGCCGCATGGGCACGCCGTACGGAGAGCGGCAGCGAGATTGGCAGCTCTACCGTCGCGGCCGCTACGTCGAGTTCAACCTGGTGTACGACCGCGGCACGGTCTTCGGCCTGCAGACCGGGGGCAACATCGAGGCCATCCTGATGTCGATGCCGCCCCTGGCGCGTTGGCAGTTCGACCTGCAGCCCGAGCCCGGCTCGCCCGAGGCCGAGGCCGTGGGCTTCTACCAACCCCGCGACTGGGTCGGCGAGGAGGCGCGCCGCCTCGCGGGCCGCGCCCTCGGCGGCGCCGACACCACCCCCGGCGCGCCGGAGACACGAAAGGACGGGTGAGCGCCGTGGCCCACGGACCCACCGGCATCGTCATGATGAACCTCGGAGGCCCCAAGGACCTCAGCGAGGTCGAGCCCTTCCTGCTCGAGCTGTTCGCCGACCGGGAGATCATCCAGCTCCCCGCGCAGCGCTGGCTGGGGCCGTTCATCGCGCGACGTCGAACGCCCAGCGTCCAGAAGAACTATCGCGACATCGGCGGCGGCTCCCCCATCCTGCGCTGGACCGAGGAGCAGGGCCGGGGCATGTGCGAGCGCCTCGACCGCCTCTCCCCGGACACGGCTCCCCACAGGGCCTACGTCGCCTTCCGCTACGCGTCGCCCAAGAGCGCCGACGCCCTGGAGGCGATGAGGGCCGACGGCGTCACGCGCGCCGTGGCGTTCACGCAGTATCCGCAGTTCTCCTGCTCCACCACCGGCTCCTCGCTCAACGAGCTGTGGCGCGCCGCGCGCGCCAAGGGGCTGCAGGACGCCTTCGAGTGGAGCGTCATCGACCGCTGGCCCACCCACCCGCGCTTCGTGGAGGCCATGGCGAAGACGGTCGAGGACGGCTTGGCGCAGTTCCGCCAGGACGACCGCGACGACGTGCTGCTCGTGTTCAGCGCCCACTCCCTGCCGATGAGCGTGATCAAACGCGGCGACGCCTACCCGTCCGAGATCGGCGCCACCGTCCACGAGGTGATGAAGCGCCTGGAGTACCGCCACGAGTACCTGGTGACCTACCAGTCCGAGGTCGGACCCGTGCCGTGGCTCGGGCCCTCCACCGAGCAGGTCATCAAGGACCTCGGCGCCAAGCGGCGCAAGCACGTGCTGGTGGTCGGGATCGCGTTCACCAGCGACCACATCGAGACGCTGCACGAGCTCGACATCGAGTACGGGGAGCTCGCCCACGAGGTGGGCATCACCGACTACAAGCGCGCCCCGGCGCTCAACGGCATGCCGCTGTTCCAGGACGCGCTGGCGGAGGTGGTGGCGGAGCACCTCGCCTCGGGCGAGGCGTGCAGCCGCCAGTACGGCCTGCGCTGCCCGGGCTGCATCAACCCGCAGTGCCGCGACATCCTCAACCCCGTCGCCGGCTACCGGCGCACGCCCGTGAGCCCATCACCGAAGAACAAGGAGTTCGCGGCGCCCTAGCACACGGTGCCCGCGACGGCGCGTGACGGCGCGGGGCCGCCGCCCGGCGGGGCCCCGACCGTGCCCCACGCGGCACCTGCCCACGCCGACCCGCGCCCCCACCCCCGCCCCCCCTACCCTCGCCTCACGAGCCGCCGCGACGCCCTCGCGGCCCTCGCCTCGAGCGCGCGTCCCCCTGGGCCACGCGCCGGGCCGGGCCGGGCGCGCGGCCCGGAGGTGGAGGTCGATGGTCGTTCGATGGCGCTGGTCCCCGGTCGTAGCCCTGGCATGCGCCTGGCTCCTGGTCGCTCCGGGTGTGAGCGTGCTCGGCGCTCTGCGCAGCCATCAGGCGAGGCGGGCGCCGCTGGCGTTGGCCGGCGCCGCCCCGGGGCACAGTGCGCCGCCGGGCACGCGCACACGCACCGCCGTCTGGCGCGTCCCCGGACTCCCCCGGGTGGTGCGTCAGAGCACGCCGCGTAGCTGCGGCCCCGCCGCCCTGGCCACCCTGCTGGCGTGGCGCGGCCGCCCCCTCTCCGAATCCGACGTGCTGCGCGTCACGCACCTCGGCCCGGCCGGTGTCACCCTCGGCGAGTTCGCCCGCCTGGCGGGCACCTTCGGGCTCCCCGGCACCTGGTTCGAGGTGCCCCCGGCCGCGCTCGACCGCCTGAGGCCGCCCTTCGTTGCCCACCTCGCGCGCGACGGCGGCCATTTCGTGGTGGTGCGGGGCATCGCCTTGGGGTACGTGCTGCTCGCCGATCCGGCGCGGGGCTGGCGGCTCGAGCCGCGGGGGCGCTTCCTGCGGACGTTCCGCGGCCGGGTGTTCCTCCCCTCGCGCGGGCCCACCGCGTCCGCGCCGGCGCCCTGGGGAACGTCCCCGTGAGGGTTCCGGACCGCGACCGCCCCGGGCGCCGCCACAGGCCGGCGCGCCGCCACCGGGCCGTCGCCGCCCCGGGCGGGGGCAACCGCCGCGCGACCGCTCGCGGCGCGGCCGCCCTGCCGGCCGCACTTCCGGCCGCGCTGCCGGCCACGGTGGCGGTGGCGACGAGCGCGCTGCTGCTGGCGATCTCGGCCCGCCCCTGGGGGACGGGCGCGCTCGCCTGGATCGCCTTCGTGCCACTCATCCACGCCCTGGAGCGCGCCCGCTCCCCGTGGCGCGGTGCCGTCGCGGTGTTCCTGGTTGCGCTCGGGCCGGCCACGGTGGCCTACGAGGCCCTGGCGCCGCTGGCACCGCTCGCCGCGGGGTTCGTCATCGCGTCGGCCGCAACGGTGCTCGCGCCGGCGGGCGCCCTGGCCGTCCGGGCGCGCCGCGTGTGCGGCCCCGGGGCCGTCGCCTGGGCCCTGCCCCTGTTCTGGTGCGCGCTCGAGGCCGTGCCGGCGCAGTCCTGGCTGTGGGGCCGCTGGACGGCCCCGTTGCTGCGCCTGGGGTACGGCCAGTTCGGACTCCCCACCGCCCACCTCGCCCGCCTCGGGGGCGTCACGCTGGTCGGGGCCGTCGTGCTGGCCTGCAACGGCCTGCTCTTCCTGGTCCTGGCCGGGCACCGCGCGCGCGGGCGCACCCGACGCGCGGCCGGGGCCGGCCTGGTCCTGCTGGCGTGCGCCGCCGCCGCCGCGGCACGCACCGCACCGCGGACGGACCCCGCGCCCGGCACGCGCGCTCCGGGCACGGCCGTGCGCCTCGTGCAGCCGGCCCTCCCAGACGCCGCCTACGCGGCCGCCCGGCTGCTGCCCGGCGCCCGCCGCGCGTTGCTCGATCACCTGATGGCGCTGACGGGCGGGGCGGCCGCCGTGCGGCCGGCGGCCGCCCCGGCGCTGACGCTGTGGCCGGAGGGCTCCGCCCCGGTGCCGTTGAGCGCCACGCCCCCCTGGGGCGCCACGGCCCGGGAGCTCGACCGCCGGCTCGCGGGCGTGGGCCCCGTGCTGCTCGGTGCCGGCGCCCGCTCCAACGCCGGCTTGAGCAACGCCGCCTACCTCCGCACCGACGCCCTCCGCCGCGTCTACGCCAAGCGCCGCCTGGTACCCGTCGCCGCGGAGGCGCGCCTCGTCCCGGGCGAGCAGGCGGCCGTCGTCGAGGTGGCGGGGCTCGCGCTCGGCACCCTCATCTGCTTCGAGGCGGCCTTCGAGGGCTTGGGCCGCGCGGCGGTGGGGCACGGCGCGGGCGTGCTGGTGGTGCTCACCAACGACAGCTACGCCCCCTTCCTGGCGACCGCCCGCCTGCACCTGCGGCTGGCCGCCTTCCGCGCCATCGAGACGGCCCGGCCGTTGTTGTTCGTCGCCAACGCCGGTCCCAGTGCCGTCGTCGCCGCCGACGGGCGGCTCCTCGCGCGCTCGCGCGGCGGGGTGGCCGCCACGCTCGATGCCTTCGTCAATCCAGGGGTCGGCCGCACCCCGTACGTCCGCTACGGACACGGGGCCGCCATGGCCGTGATCCTGCTCGGCCTGCTCGCCGCGGTCGCGGTGGGGGCGAAGGGAGGTGCCACGCGCCGCTGACCCGCACGACGTCCGCCCCCCTGGAGGAACCATGCACACCCCGTTCGTAGACCCACGGCCTCGACACGAGCACGCGGGCCCGCCCACCGGCGCCCGCCCCATCCGGCGCGCAGCCGCACGCCCGGCCTCGCACCGCGCCCGACGCGCCTCGGGTCGGCCCCGTGCCCGCCCGGCGCCCGGATCGGCGCCCCGGTCGGCCCCGCCGGCAAGCCGGCGCCGAACCGTACGCCGCGCGTGCCGCGGCGGGGCCCGCGCGGCGCTCGCCCTGGCGCTGCTCGCCCTGGCGGGGGCCGCCGCCGCCTCCGCCACCCCCGGATCCCCGATCTCGGCCCACGACCTCGCGACCGTCACCGGCGGCACCTGCACCACCTGCGACGAGAGCAACACCGGCGGAGGCGGGGGCGGTGGCACCGGCAGCTCCGGCGCGCCCGTCAAGGTCGGCTACCCCTACTGGTCGACCTACCGCTCCGCCACCCTGTCGGTCTCCAGCTCCCCCACCACCTCGGATCGCGTCAACAACTGGTCTTCCACTACCCCTCTCGACGCCAGCTTCAGCTACACCTTCCGCCAGGTGCGGAACGTCCAGTTCGGCGGCGGCTACGGCAGCTACATCAAGGCCCAGATCGGTGGTGAGGTCGACATCTCTACCACCCGGTCGATCTCCTTCACGCTGGCGCCCATGAGCTACGCCAAGCACTTCACGCGCTACGTCACCGAGCGGCGCGAGATGTACGGGCGCCGCTACCAGGACTACAGCGACGGCACCCGGGTGGTGCTCGACAGCGCCTCGGGACCGTACCAGACGGTGCGGACCGTCACCGGTTTCGTGACCGGAAGCCTGCAGTGAACCGGGCGGGCGGGGCGCGTGGCCGCCCCGCCCGCACCCCGGGAGGTCCCATGCTCCGACCGATGCTCTTCGCCACCGTCCTGCTGGCCGCCAACCTGCTCACCCCCGCCTCGCCCCACGCCCGTGCCCAGCCCCTCGCCCTCGCCCCCGGCGTCGCCTTCGCGTGGACCGACCCCGCCACCGACGCCGTTCTGGTCTACCGCATCGCGGATCGCCCGCGGCGCGCGCCCGAGGTGCACGCCATCCGGCTCGAACGGCCGCACCTCCGGGTCACGCGATTCGAGTTCCGGTGGGACGCCGCGCAGCTCTTCGTGCACGTGCGCGCCGACACCCCCGGCGTCTACGACATCCCGCGCCTGTGGCTCGAGACGCGCGAGGGCCCGGTCCTCGCCGTGGAGGCCGGCGCCAGCCGCGTGCTGGCGCTTCGCCAACCCGCCGGCGCATTCCACGTCCGCCGCACCACCACCGCCCACGGCACCGGCCTCTACCTGGCCGCCGCGGTGGAGAACCTGACCGCGCGGCCGCTGCGCGTCCGCGCGCTGCGCTACGCTCCCTACCCCCTCGGAGACGGCCTGGTATTGACCGCCCACGGCCCGGTGGACGCCTTCGCCTCCTGGCAGGAGCGCGTGATGCGGCGCACCATCGACGCCTACGACGTGTACCTGCGCGAGGAGCCGGCCCGGCTGGCGCGCGGGGCCACGGCGACGGACCCCGCCACCCTGGCCTTCGACGTCGACGACCTGGGCCACGGCTCGCGCTGGCGGCCGAGCGGGGAGCTGAGCCTGGTGATCGCGCCCGGTGAGGCGTTGTACTACGCCATCACGCCGGCAGCCTTCGACGCCTTCGTCGACGACCTCTCCCTCGTCGCGTACCCGGTGCTCTCCTATGAACAGGGCGGGGTGTGCTGCCACCTCGCGGGCGACGGCTCCGTGCTGCAGCACCTGCCGTGATCCCACGCCCGGCCAGGGAGCGCGCCGTCCGGGGGCGCCCGACCCGCGCGCGGCGCGCGGCGCCCGTCGCCCGCGTGCCGCGCGCCGGCGGCGCGTTCCGGGCGGGAGCGGCCCGCACGTTGGCGGCCGCCCTGCTCCTCCTCGCGGCCGCGCCCGCCGCCGCCCAGCCGGTGTGGATGCGACGCCTGGAGCGCGCCGCCTGGGCCAGGGCGCCCGACCCGGAGACGCGCGAGGCCCTGGCCCTGGCGGCGCTCGAGGCGGCCCGTCGGCGCGACGCCCTGCGTCCCGGCCTGGAGCTGGGGCAGGTGCTCCGGGTCCCCCTCGCGGCCCCACCGCACTGGTCGCTGGACGGGACCGTGACCATACCCCTCGTCCAGCCCGCGGGGGAGGTCGCGCTGGCAACCGCCCGACTCGAGGCGCTACGGGCGCGCGGCGATGCGGAACAGCGTGCCCTGCAGCGGGTGCACCAAGCGCTCTCCCTCGGCATCGACCTCCAGGCCGCGCGTCGACGCCTGGCAACGCTGCGCTCCCTGGCCGCGGCCGCCCGACCCTACGCGCCCTGGCTCGAGCGACCCGGGCGCGCTCCCCCCGCGGTGGGCGCCGATGCGCTCGCCGTCGCGCTGCTGTTGCAGCAGGCCGACGGGCAACGGCGCGCCCTGGCATCGCTGGGCGCGCAGCTCGCACCGTACCTGCGCGTACCGACCGGACCCCTCCCCTACCCCTGGGCCACGGCCGAGGCGGACGGATTCCCCAGCGAGGAGGCCTGCCTGCGGCACGCCGACCTGCTGCGGACGGCCACCCTGGACGCGGACGCGCGCCGCCTCCGGGGCCTGGCCGAGGCCGCCGACGCCCTCCCGACGCTGCGGCTGGCGATCGGAGCGGGCGCGGACCTCGACGGCACCCCGAGCGACGCCGGTACGGCGGGCGCCCTGCGGGCCCGCCTGTCGCTCCGCGTCCAGGTGCGGCTGCCGCCGTGGAGCGCCGCGAGCGGCGACAGCAGCCTCACGCTGGGGAGCGCGGGGCTCGAGCACCGGTTGACCCTGCGCTGGCCCAACCCCTACCCCACCCTCCCTCCCGGCCCCGTGCCCACACCGACACGGAGCGAGGCGCTCGCCGAGGCCCGGCGGGAGGTGCGCCGCCGCTGGGGCGACCTGCGGGCGACCCTGCGCGCCCTCCGCGGCCGCGCGCAGCTGCTGGAACGAGCTGTGCCGGAGGCCGCCGGGCTCGCCGCGTTGCGCCGCCGGGCGGAGCTGCTGCTGGACCTGACGGACACGCGCCGCGCCCTGGCGCTCGTCACGCTCGATGCCCGGGCCCTGTGCGGCGTCCGCCCGCTGCTCCCAACGGCGGACGCGGTCGGAGCGGTCGAGGGGCGGTGAGCGGCGCGCCCGACCCGAGGGGCCCCGCGTGTCGCGACGGCGCACCCGTCGTGGAGGCGCTCCGGTATCGTGGCGCCGTGTCGACCCCCACCTCCGCTCCCGAGCACGTCGTCGTCATCGGCGGGGGCCCGACGGGGCTCGCCACGGCGTTCCTGCTGCTGCGCGCCCGACCCGGGCTGGAGGTGTCGCTCTTCGAGCGCGACCCAGCCCTCGGCGGCAAGGCCCGGACCACCGTCCGCGACGGATACACCGTGGACTGGGGCCCCAACGGCTTCCTCACCAGCGCCCCCGAGACGCTCGCGCTGGCCCACGCCCTGGGCCTGGGCGACGAGCTCCAACCGGCCGGCGAGGCGGCGAGGCGGCGCTACCTCTACCTCGACGGGGGCCTGCGCCCGTTGCCGACCACGCCGCCCGCCTTCCTCGCGAGCGAGCTGGTGTCGTGGCCGGGAAAGCTGAGGGCCGCGGGGGAGCTGCTCGTCGGTGGGCGCGTCGACGCGGAGGAGAGCGTCCACGCCTTCCTGGCGCGGCACTTCGGCCGCGAGCTCGCCGACGCCCTGGGCGGCGCGATGGTCGCCGGCATCACGGCCGGAGACCCCCACGAGCTGAGCGTGGACGCGCTCTTCCCGCGCCTGCGAGCGATGGAGCGCAGCCACGGCAGCGTGCTACGGGCCCTCATCGCGCAGCAGCGCGGGGCGGCGCGGCGCGCGCGGGGGGCGGCGGGGCCCGCCGCGGGGGGCGCCGCCCCGACCGCCGGGGGATACGCGGCCGCCCCGCGCGTCGAAACGCCCACCGCGGGCAGGGCCGGGCACGCGACCCGCCGCCCGGCCCCGGGGCCGGGCGGGCGCCTCACCTCCTTCCGCAACGGGGGCGTGGAACGCCTCGTCGGCGCCCTCGCCGCCGCCCTCGGCCCGCGCGCGCGCAGCGCCTGCGCCGTGACGGCGCTCGAGCCCCTTCCGGGCGGCGGCGCGACCGTGCGGCTCGAGGACGGGTCGGCCGTGCGCGCGGACCGCGTGGTCGTGACGACCCCGGCCCCGGCCGCTGCGGCGCTGCTCGAGCCCCACCTGCCGGCCGTCGCGGCGGGCCTACGCGCCATCCCGTACGCCGGCGTGCGCGTCCTCGGCCTCGGCTACGACCGCATCGACGTGCCGCGCATCCTCGACGGCTTCGGCTTCCTCGTCCCGCGCGGCCAGGGGGTGCGCAGCCTCGGCGTGCTGTGGACCTCGACGCTCTTCCCCGGGCGCGCGCCCCAGGGCAAGGTCCTGCTGCGCGTGATGGCCGGCGGCCGCACGGATCGGGAGATGGTGACGCTGGCGTCCGCGGAGGCGCTGGCCGCCGTGCGCCGCGACCTCGAGATCACCATGGGCATCGTCACGCAACCGGAGTTCGTCGAGGAGCGCCTGTGGCCGCACGCCATCCCGCAGTACACGCTGGGGCACGCGGACCGCGTGGGCGCCATCGCGCGCGGTCTAGCGGCCCTGCCGGGGGTGCACCTGGCGGGCAACGCCTACCGCGGCGTGGGGCTCAACGACTGCGTGCGGGATGCGCACCGCGTCGTCGCCGCCATCCTCGGCGAGGGCGCCGCCGGCTGACGGCCGGGCGCGACCCGCGCCCGCGGGCCCGCCCAACGAGCACGCCTCGGCCGAGGGCAGGGCATGAGCTCGGCCGTGGGCAGGGCATGAGGGGAGGGCACCGACGCCGCGCCGGCCACGGCATGCGCCCGATCCCGCTCCGGGCGCGGAATCGGCCGGCCACCACGTTTGTCCGCTGGGGGGCGGCCGTGCTAGAATCTCACCTTGCCGCGTGAACCGTCGCGGCCGGCTCGGCCGGTCGTCGATGGGCGGTGGCGAGCCTACGCTGGGGAGGGCCGTTGCATGGGCCGCGGGCCGGCTTTCGGGCTGGACCCGGCCTTGTCGTGGAGCATCGATCGTGCGACCTCGGTCGCCGCGCCGACCGCGCCCCGAAGACGGCCACCGGCTTGGGAAGGAGGTGTCCATGTCCGAAGCGATGTACGACCTGAACGTCATCCTCGATCCCGGCGTGAGCGAAGCTCAGCTGCAGACCGAGAAGGATGCCGTTACGGCACAGGTGGAACGCGCCGAAGGGGAGATGGTCGGGTTGGACGAGTGGGGCGTCAAGCGCCTCGCCTATCCGATCCGCAAGCTCAACGAGGGGTACTACCTGATCTACCGCCTAAAGCTGTCGAATGACAAGCCCAAGGCGATCGAAGCCGCCCTCAGGCAGCGTGATAACGTGATGCGCGTACTGGTGGTGAAGGACCGTCCGGAGTGGCAGACCCGCAAGCAGAAGCGGGAGACGAGCGAGACCGAGGCCAGCGCCTGAGGTTTCGTGCGAACGTCGAGGAGAGCCCATGGCACGAGGACTCAACAACGTGTATCTGGCAGGAACCCTGACGCAGGCGCCCGAGTTGCGCTATACGCCGGGGGGTCTGGCCATCCTGGAGCTCAACCTCGGCGGCAACGACCACGTCCTGGGTGACGACGAGAAGATGCGCGACCTGGCCTGGTACCACCGCGTCACGGTGTTCGGCGCACAGGGCGAGTCCCTGGTGAACCAGCTCGAGGCCGGCAGCCCGGTGTACTGCGAGGGCCGACTGAACTACCGCAGCTGGGAGGCGCAGGACGGCCAGCGCCGCGCGGCGCTCGACGTCGTGGCGCAGCGCGTGGAGGTGCTCACCATGGGAACGCGCAAGAGCGACCCCACGGTGACCGACTCCCGTGGCCAGCACCGGCTCCGCGACGCCCTCAACGAGGTGCTCATCATCGGCAACCTCACGCGGGATGCGGAATTGCGCTACACCCCGAGCGGCCATGCGGTCACGCGCTTCAGCGTGGCCGTCAACGAGCGTTTCCGCGATCGCAGCGGCAACGATCAGGAACGCACCCATTACGTGGACGTCAACGTCTGGCGTGAGCTCGCCGAAGGCACGGCCGAGCTCGGCAAGGGTGACCCGGTCTTCGTGATCGGGCGCCTCGTCAACGACTCCTGGACGGACCGCGACGGCAATAAGCGGTTCACGACGCGCCTCGAAGGTTCACGCGTCGAGTTCCTGACCCGCGGTCCCGGCAGTGGTGGAGCCGGGACCCGCCCCGAGAAGCCTTCTCAGGGCGCCCAGGCGAGTCAGCTTGATATCGATGAAGAGTTTCCACCGGAAGAGGATCTGCCTTTCTAGATGCCAAGAGAACAGAAGGATAAGCGCCGTCGCGGCGGTGGCCGCCGCGGCCGTAGGCCCAAGGTCTGCGCGTTCTGCGCGGGCGAGATGGAGATCATGGACTACCACGACGGGCGGATGCTGCGGCGCTTCATCAGCGACACGGCCAAGATCCTCCCCCGTCGCCGCACCGGTACGTGCGCCAAGCACCAGCGTAGGCTCGCCACCACCATCAAGCGCGCGCGGTCGTTGGCCATCATCCCCATCACGGAGAAATTGGTGCGCAAATGAACGTCATCCTGCTCGAGCCCGTCGATACCCTCGGGGACGCCGGCGAGGTCGTGCGGGTGCGGGCCGGATACGCCCGCAACTTCCTCATCCCCCAGGGCCTCGCGCTCCCCGCCACCGACGCCAACCGGGCCGAGCTACAGGCTCGCCTGGCGCAGCGCGCCCGGGTGCTGGCGGAGCGCAAGACCGACGCCGCGCGACTCAAGGAGATGCTCGGGGAGGCGACGCTCGAGATCAGCGTCAAGGCGGGCGAGGAGCGGATCTACGGTTCGGTCGGCAATCGCGATATCGCGGACGCCCTCAAGACCGCCTATGACGTCGATATCGACCGTCGCAAGATCCAGCTCCAGGAACCCATCAAGATGCTCGGCGAGTACGTGGTGCCCTACAAGCCGCACCCGGACGTCACCATCGACCTCAAGGTCGTGGTGACCTCCGACGCGGGCTGAGCTCACCCTCGCTCGAACCCACACGGCGGCGGCCGGGGCTCTCCTGCCCCGGCCGCCGCCGTCCATAGGACCCGGGAAGCCCCTAGGACCCGGGAGGCCCGCCGCCTCAGTGATCCGGGCGGTAGCGCTCCACGCGGATCAGGTTAGTGGTCCCGCGCATGCCGAACGGCACGCCCGCCGTGATCACGAACCGGCCGCCGGGATCGGCGAGCCCCGTGTCCATGATGCCGTGCGTCGCCACCTCCACCATCTCGTCGGTGGTGTGGATGTCGTTGCTGATGTGCGGCACCACGCCCCACGCCACGGTCAGCTGGCGCAGCGCCCGTTCGTTGGGGGTGATCGCCAGGATCGGGGCCCCGGGGCGGTTGCGCGACACGCGCAACGCCGTGGTCCCGCTCGAGGTGAAGGTCACGATGAGCTGCGCCGACAGGTTGAATGCCATCTGACACGCGCCCAGCGACACCGCGTCGGCCGTCGTGTTCTCGGGCGTGGGGTAGTGCTCCCGCATGCCGCGCTGGTAGCCCTCGTCGGACTCCACCGAACGTGCGATGCGGTCCATCATCGCCACCGCCTCGACCGGGTAGTCGCCGACGGCCGTCTCGGCCGAGAGCATGACGGCGTCGGTACCGTCGTAGATGGCGTTGGCCACGTCCGAGGCCTCCGCCCGCGTGGGCGTGGGGCTGTGGATCATCGACTCCAGCATCTGCGTGGCGGTGATCACCGGCTTGCCCGCCTCGAGGCAGGCCCGGATGAGGCGCTTCTGGATCAGCGGCACCTTCTCCGGCGGCATCTCCACGCCGAGGTCGCCGCGCGCCACCATGACGCCGTCGACCTCCCGTAGGATCTCCTCGAAGCGCTCCACCGCGCCGGGCTTCTCGATCTTGGCCATGAGCTTGGCCTGGGAGCCCGCGCGCGCCAGGTAGTGGCGGGCCAGCAGCAGGTCGTCGCGACTGCGCACGAAGCTCATCGCCACCCAGTCCACCTTGAGCTCCGCGCCGTAGAGCAGGTCCTCGACGTCCTTGTCGGTCAGCGCCGGGATGCTGAGGTCCGCCCCCGGGATGTTGATGCCCTTGTGGTTCGACAGCACCCCGCCCAGCGTCACGCGCGTGTAGATGGTCTCTCCGCGGAGCTCGGTGATCTGCAGCGCCAGGCGTCCGTCGTCCAACAGCAGCGCGTCGCCGACGGCCACATCGTTGTACAGGTTGCGGTAGGTGACGCCAACCCGGTCGGCGTCGCCCGGGCTGTCGTCGCCGCAGGTGAGCGCGAAGTCCTGCCCCTCCTCCAGGGTCACCTCACCGTCGGCGAACACCCCGGTGCGGATCTTGGGGCCCTGGAGATCCTGCAACACCCCCACGGCGCGACCCATCCGGGAGGACTCCTCACGGATGAGGTCGATGTTCGCCCTGTGGACGTCCTTGCTCCCGTGGGAGAAGTTGAGGCGGAAGACGTTGACCCCCGCGGTGATGAGCTCCTTGATGGTCGCCGCGCTGTTGCTCGCGGGGCCCAGCGTGGCCACGATCTTCGTGCGCCGCTGGGGCTTCATTGCCGGAATGCCTTCCTCCCCAGGTAGCGTGCCTCCTCGCCCAGGTCATCCTCGATCCGCAGAAGGCGGTTGTACTTCGCGAGCCGATCGGACCTGCTGGCGGAACCCGTCTTGATCTGGCCCGCGTTGACCGCGACCGCCAGGTCGGCGATGAAGGCGTCCTCCGTCTCGCCGCTGCGATGGCTGATGATGTTGCGGTATCCGTGCGCCTTGGCGAGTTCGATCGCGTCCATCGATTCCGTGAGTGTGCCGATCTGGTTGACCTTCACCAGGATGGCGTTGCCGATGTTCTCGTCGATACCGCGCTGCAGGCGGGTGACGTTGGTGACGAAGAGGTCGTCCCCGATGAGCTGGACCCTGTCGCCGAGGCGCTCGGTCATGCTGGCCCAGCCGGACCAGTCGTCCTCGGCCAGGCCGTCCTCGATCGACACGATGGGGTACTTGCTGATCCACTCGTCCCAATACCCCACCATGGCGTCGGCGTCGAGCTTCTTTCCCTCGGAGGCGAGGTGGTAGACGCCGTCCTCGAAGAACTCGCTCGAGGCGGGGTCCAGGGCGATGGAGATCTGCTCGCCGGGCGTGTAGCCCGCCTTCTCGATGGCCTCCAGCAGCACCTCGACGGCCTCCCGATTGCTCTTGAGGTCGGGCGCGAAGCCCCCCTCGTCGCCGACGTTGGTGTTGTAGCCGCGCGCCGCCAGCACCTTCTTGAGCTGGTGGAACGTCTCCACCCCGGCCCGCAGCCCCTCGGCGAAGCTCAGAAAGCCGGCCGGGGCCAGCATGAACTCCTGCATGTCGACGTTGTTGTCGGCGTGCTTGCCTCCGTTGATGACGTTCATCAGCGGCACGGGCAGGATGCGCGCGTTGTTGCCGCCCAGGTAGCGGTACAGGGGCAGGTCCACCACCTCGGCTGCCGCCCGCGCAGTGGCCAGGGACACCGCCAGGATCGCGTTGGCGCCGAGCTTCTCCTTGTTCGGGGTGCCGTCGAGCTCGATCATGACCCGGTCCACGCCGGCTTGATCGAGCGCGTCCATCCCCATCAGCGCGGGCGCGATGGCCTCCTCGACGTTGGCCACGGCCTTGAGCACCCCCTTGCCGAGGAAGCGGGGCCCGCCGTCGCGCAGCTCCACGGCCTCGTGCACCCCGGTCGAGGCGCCCGAGGGGACGATCGCGGCGCCCTCGACGCCGCTGGAGAGGCGCACGATGGCGCCCACGGTGGGATTGCCTCGCGAGTCGAGCAGTTCGAGTGCACGGACGTCGTCGATGATGGTCATGGTTGGGTCCTCCCTAGCAGGACGAGACCGCCGCGTGGCCCTGTCTGCGGCGCGAGCGGCGTTGGCATGCAAGAACGGCGGCTGTCCTGGTGCGGGCCCGGCGCGCGCCGGGCCCGCGGGCGGCCGCTGAGATCGTCAGCCGGTGCGCAGCGGCACGACCATGGCGAGGTAGTGCGGGTCACCCAGGTCCGCCACCACGCTCGGAGAGGAGCTGGTGCCCGAGAACGACAACCGCACGTCCCCGTTGACGGGGCCGAGCGCATCAACGAGGTACTTGGCGTTGTAGGCGAGCACGATCTCGGGGTCGCTCCCCTCCTGGGACACGTCCAGCGCCTCCTGCGAGCGTCCGTAGCTGCCCTCCGCCGTGATCTGCAGGGTGCCGTCCTTGATGAACAGGTCCACCCGGTTGTTGGCGGTCTTGTCGGCCATCACGGCCACGCGCGCGACGGCCTCGGACAGCCGTCCCGCGTCGAGCGTGATGCTCACGGGGAAGGCGGTGGGGATGACGCGCTCGTAGTCCGGGAAGGTCCCGTCCATGAGCTTGAGATTCAGCGTGAAGACCCCGCTGGCAACGCTGAGTTGCCCCTCACCGAGCTGCAGCCGCGCGCTCCCCTCGTCGAGCATGCGCACCAGCTCGTCGACGCTGCGGGCGGGCACGATGATGTCCCCATCGAGCCCACTGCTCTCCTCGACGTTGTAGTACGCCAGCCGGAAGCCGTCGGTGGCGACCGCGCGGGTCTTGTTGTCCTCCATCTCGAGCTTCACCCCGCGGAACACGGCCTGGTAGTCCGCCACCGCAGCCGCGTAGCGCACGCTAGCCAGTGCGCGGCCGAACAGGTCGGCCTCGAGGGCTCCATCGAAGTCCGTTGGGAAGCTCAACTCCGGCGCCGAGCCGGCCGTGACCAATTGCAGTTTGGTGGCGAATGTGGCGGAGGTCAGCTCGACCTCGGTGTCCTCGAAGTCCAACTCCACGAGCTCGCCGGGGAGCGCGCGGACCACCTGGCTGAAGACGTGAGCGGGTAACGCGTAGCTACCCTCACCCTGGGCGTCAGCCGGGAAACGGGCACGGATGTCGATGTCCATGTTGCTGCCGCTGAGCTCGATGCCGTTCTCGCCGACATCGATGCGAAGGAGGCTGAGTCCGGGATTGCTGCTACGGCTCGGGATGATCCGCTCGACATGTGCGAGCGTGTCTGCCAGGACCTTCTTTGGGACATTGACCTTCATGCATCACTCCCGTGCGGCGTTCACTGCGGTGAGCATACCCGAAACGCGCGTAGGGGACAACACATCGATGGGTTGTGACCCCGATGCGATGGGGCGAACCGGCGAACGGGGGTGAGGGTTTCTGCATCCAGGGAAGAGAGACGTACATAACCATAGGGGCTGTGGAAAGTGTGGATAACCGGGCTGAGCCTCGTCGAGGACGGAGAAGCGGCTGTGGACCGTGCTGTGGAGAAGTCGGCGCACGTTGTGGATAACCGATGGGATTGTCCACAAATGTCCACAGGCACGCGGCAACGACCGATCATCCACAGGCATTTCCACACCTTTTCCACACGTTATCCACAACGTTATCCACAACGATCGCGGTGTTTCACGCGTATCCCCCGTGCCTGAGCGGCTTCTCACGGAGCGAACGGGCGGCGTCCGCGGACGCGCCGCCGCCACGGCACCGGCGGGAACGTCAGACCAGAGATTCCCGGATGTCGCGCAGGTGCGCGCCGAGGGTCTTGTCCCCCTCCACCTGGTCGCTGACCTTCTGGACGGCGTACATCACGGTGGAGTGGTCGCGTCCGCTGAAGTACTGGCCGATCTCGGGATAGGAGTGCGGTGTGAGCTCCCTGATGAGGTACATCGCGATCTGGCGCGGCACCACCAACTCCTGGCGCCGCCCCTTCCCCCGCACGTCGTCCGGGGAGACCTCGAAGTGTTCGGCGGTGATCCGCAGGATGTCGGCCATCGTGAGGTTCAACTCGCTCGGCGCGAACACGTCGGAGAGCGCCTTCGCCACGGTCTGACGATTGAGCGTCGCCTGGTTCATCGAGGCGAAGACGATGGCCCGGACCAGCGCCCCCTCGAGCTCCCGGATGTTGGAGGTGACGTGGCGCGCGATGTAGTCGATGACCTCGGCGGGGACCTTCACGCCGCGGTACTCCGCGTTCATCGTCAGGATGGCCATGCGGGTCTCGAGCTCGGGGGCCTGGATGTCGGTGATCAACCCCCACTCGAAGCGGCTCCGCAGGCGATTCTCCAGCGTCGGGATGTCCTTGGGCGGGCGATCGGACGACACGATGATCTGCTTGCCCGATTCGTAGAGCGCGTTGAAGGTGTGGAAGAACTCCTCCTGGGTCCGCTCCTTGCCGGCGATGAACTGGATGTCGTCGATGAGTAGCAGGTCGATGGTGCGGTACCGGTCCCGGAACGACGCCATACGGTCCTCGCGGATCGCGGTGATCAGGTCGTTGGTGAAGACCTCGGTGGTGGCGTACTCCACCACCAGGTCCGGGAAACGCTCGGCAGCGGCGTGCCCCACGGCGTGCATCAGGTGCGTCTTGCCGAGGCCGGCGTCGCCGTAGAGGAACAGAGGGTTGTACGCGCGCCCCGGAGACTCCGCCACCGCCAGCGCGGCGGCGTGCGCGAGGTTGTTGTTGGGACCCACTACGAAGTTGGAGAAGACGTATTTCGGGTTCAGGCGCGGCTTGCTCGCCTGGGCCGCCTGGGGCTTCTCGTCGTGGCTGGAGAACATGTCTTGCTGCTCGCTGGTCTGGAAGGGCACCACCTGGAAGCCGACCCGCGGGGCGGAGGCCCCGAGGTCCTTCAGGGTCCGCTCGATGACGTCGGTGTAGTGCCCCTTGAGCCAGTCGCGCGCGAAGGAGTGCGGCACGCCGACCATGAAGGTGCCGTCGTCGATGCCGAGCGGCCGGACCTGCTTGAACCAGGTGCGGAACTCCACCTCCGGGATCTCGTCCCGGAGCGCATCGAGGATGTCGTCCCAGATGGCTTGGTCGCGGCTCGGCATGGTGCCTCGAGTTCCTCTCGCGCGTCTCCGGCTCCGCCCACACCCGCGATGACGGAACGCCGGCCCCGCCATTCGCAGACAGATGCGGCCGCTCGGTATCCCGATGCGGGACCGTTGCGGCCTCGGGGTCTACACGGGGCGCCCCGCTTGGTGGGGGCGCGGCGTCCGCCCACCGAGCGAGCGCGGGGGTGCGGTGCCAGCACGGCAGTCTATCAGATTGCCGTGCGGCGAACGCGGGCGCGCCGGGGGCGTGCGCTATACTGTGACGCCGACCCGACGAGCGCCGTCCTGGACGGCATATGTCGCAAGCGGCGCCGGGCGTGCGAGGAGGATGGGGACATGCAGGTCGATGTGATCGTGGTTGGAGGAGGGCACGCCGGGATCGAGGCGGCGGTGGCGTCCGCGCGGCTCGGCGCGCGCGTGGCGCTGGTGCTCCCCAACCCCGACAAGATCGGCCTGATGCCGTGCAATCCGGCCATCGGCGGCCCGGGCAAGTCGCAGCTCGTGTACGAGATCGAGGCGCTGGGCGGGGTGATGGGGCAGCTGGCGGACGCGACGGCCATCCACACACGCACGCTGAACGCCAGCAAGGGGCCGGCGGTGCAGTCGCTGCGCGTGCAGAACGAGCGCGACGGCTACGCCGCGGCGGCGCGTGAGCTGGTGGAGGGTACGGACGGCGTCCATGTGGTGCGCGCGGAGGTCGCCTCCGTGCTCGTGGAGGACGGCCGCGTGGCCGGCATCGAGACGACGGACGGGCGCCGGGTGCGGGCCCCGAGCGTGGTGCTGTGCACCGGGACCTTCCTGGCGGGGGTCGTGTGGTACGGCAAGCAGCAGCGCGACGCGGGGCGGCAGGGGGAGGCGCCGGCACGGCATCTGTCGGCCAGCCTGAGGCACACCGGGCACGAGCTGTTGCGCTTCAAGACGGGCACGCCGCCGCGCGTCCGTTCGGACAGCGTCGACTTCTCCGTGCTTCAGGAGGTACCTGCCGAGGACCCGCCGGGTTCCTTCGCGGGCGCCCCCGGGCCGCGGGCGACGCTCTCGCCGACCTGGCTGACGCGTACCACGGCGGCGACGCACGGGCTGATCCTGGAGAATCTGATGTCCTCTCCGATGTACTCCGGCGACATCGAGGGGCGCGGGCCGCGCTACTGCCCGTCGATCGAGGACAAGGTCGTGCGCTTCGCCGACAAGGATCACCACCTGCTGTTCGTCGAGCCCGACGGGGTACAGACGAGCGAGGTGTACCTGCAGGGCTTCTCCAGCTCGCTGCCTCCGGTGCTGCAGGACGACATGATCCGCACGCTGCCGGGGTTCGAGGAAGCCGTGATCCAGCGCTACGCCTACGCGGTCGAGTACGACGCGATGGACCCTACCCAGCTCGACGTGACGCTGATGTCGCGTCGGCTTCCCGGGTTGTTCAGCGCCGGCCAGATCAACGGCACCTCGGGCTACGAGGAGGCGGCGGCGCAGGGCCTGGTGGCCGGGGTCAATGCCGTGCGTTGGGCCGAGGGGGCCGCGTTGGTGACGGTGCGGCGCGACCAGGGGTACCTGGGCGTATTGCTCGACGACCTGGTGCGGTGGGGCATCGACGAGCCCTACCGCATGCTGACGTCGCGCAACGAATACCGACTGTTGCATCGACAGGACAATGCCGACGAGCGCCTGCGTGGCGTGGGCCACGCCTGGGGGCTGGTGGGTGAGGCGGCCTGGCGACGCAGCCGCGAGAGCGCGCGGCGCGTCGCCGACGAGGTCGAGCGGTTGGGTCGGGCTCGGGACGCGGGGGTCTCGGCCACGACGCTGCTGTGCCGGCCCGGTAGCGACTACCACGGAGTGACGGCCAAGGTGGGCGCGGCGCCGGAACGGCTCTCCCCTGCCGAGATCGCGCGGGTCGTGACGCTGGTGCGGTATGCCTCCTACATCGAGCGTTCGCGCAAGCACGCGGCGGCCCGTAGCGAGTACGAGGCGATGGTGCTCTCTCGGGTGCGCTACGAGGCGGTCGCGAGCCTGTCGAACGAGGGGCGTGAGGCGCTGGCGCGGCAGCGGCCGGCGACGCTCGGGGCGGCCCAGCGGCTGCGCGGGGTGCGCGATAGCGACGTGACGGCCCTGCTGATCCACCTCAAGACCCGCGACGTTTCACGTGAAACAGCCGCCGACTGAGGCCCTGGCTCGATACCGGGCGCTGGTCGAGAGTTATCACGGGACGCTCGATCTCGTCTCCGATCGCGGCCTGGCCGAGTGGGAGCGCCATACATCCGACGCGGCGGCGTACGCGCGGGTGCTGGCGGCGCTCTCCCCCGCCCCGCGCTGTGTGCTCGACGTCGGCTCGGGCGTGGGGCTTCCCGGGCTCGTGATCGCGATGGCGCTCCCGGACGTGCGCGTGGTGCTGGTGGAGCGGCGGCGGCGACGCGCCGCCTTTCTGACGCTCGCGCGGGGACGGCTGGGGCTCCAGGGCGTCCGGGTTGTGACCGGCGACGTGCGAGGCGTGACGGGCCTCCGCGTGGACGCGGTGACAGCGCAGGCGGTGGCCTCGTTCGGCGACGTGTACCGGCTGACCGCGCATCTCCATGGCGCGGAGGTGGTGCTCGTCAGCCGCAAGGGGGATGGGTGGCGTGATGAGGTGGCGGCGCTCGGGGCCGAGCTGGGGGCGGCGCCGGTGGTGGTGGCCGAAGAGCCGCTGGAGGCGCGTGGTACGCTTGTCGCACTCCGTCTGCCTGGAGGGCGCGCGTGCCGATCATCGGGGTAATCAACCAGAAGGGCGGGGTCGGCAAGACGACCACGGCGGTCAACCTCGCCGCGGCGCTGGCGGAGCGCAGGCGCATCCTGCTGGTGGACCTCGATCCCCAGGCGAACGCCAGCAGTGGGATCGGCGTGAGCTCGCCGGTGCGCACGGTATACGACGTGCTGAGCGGCCGTGTGTCCGCACGGCAGTCCGTCGTGCGCACGGCGAACCCGAACCTGGCCGTGCTGCCGGCATCTGCGGATCTCGCGGGCGCCGCGGTGGAGCTCGACGCCAGCGCGGACAACCTGTTGCTGTTGTCGCGCGCGCTGATCGGCGTGCGCCCGAACTACGATTTCATCCTCGTGGACGCGCCGCCGAGCATGGGGGCGTTGACGCTCAACGCGCTGGCGGCGGCCGATCATCTGATCGTGCCCCTACAGTGCGAGTACTACGCCCTCGAGGGGATCGCGGGCATGATGGAGACGGTCGAGCGCGTGCAGGGCTCGCTCAATCGGGGCCTGCGCATCCTGGGCATCTTGCTGACGATGTTCGACAGCCGTACGAAGTTGTCGCAGCAGGTCGAGGAGAACGTGCGTCGGCACTTCGGGTCCGAGGTGTTCCGCTCGGTGATCCCTCGGAGTGTGCGGCTGGCGGAGGCGCCGTCGTACGGCCAGTCGGTGCTCGAGTACGCGCCGACCTCGCAGGGAGCCTTGGCGTACCAGAGTCTGGCGGAGGAGGTCCTCGATCGTGTCAGCCAAGCCTAGAGGGTTGGGGCGGGGCCTCGACGCCCTGCTCCCGAAGGTGGAGCGCAGCAGCATCCAACAGCTGGAGGTCGGCCGGCTGACCCCGTCGCCGAACCAGCCGCGCAAGCGCATCGACGAGGCGGCGATCGCGGAGTTGGCGGCCTCGATCGCCGAGAAGGGCGTGCTGCAACCGATCCTCGTTCGGCCGGTCGGGGAGGGGTTCGAGATCGTCGCCGGCGAGCGCCGTTTTCGCGCGGCGAAGCAGGCAGGATTGAGCAGCGTGCCCGTGGTGGTGCGCGAGCTGAGCGACCGGGAGACGCTCGAGGTCGCGATCGTCGAGAACCTGCAACGGGAGGACCTCAACCCGGTGGAGGAGGCTCGCGCGTTCAAGCAGCTCATGGACTTCGGGTTGAGCCAGGAGGCGGTGGGCAAGGCGGTGGGGAAGAGCCGTAGCGCCGTCGCGAACGCCCTGAGGCTGCTCAGCCTTCCGGACGCGATGCTGGGCGCGGTGGAGGAGGGGGTGCTCAGCGCCGGGCACGCACGCGCCGTTTTGGCCCAGGCGGAGCCTGATCGCGCATGGGCGTTCCGGCAGATCGTCGACCGGGGGTTGTCCGTACGTGAGGCCGAGGTGCTGCGGCGCCGCAGCGAGAGCGGGCGGCGCGGGCGGAGCGGCAGCGACGGGCGCTATGCGTCGCTGGAGGAGGACGTGAGTCGCTTCGCCGGTACCCGCGTCCGGATCCGCGGCGGCAAGCGCGGACGGATCGAGCTGAACTTCCATTCCGAAGACGAGCTGGCGCGGCTGCTGGAGCTGCTGGGCTACCAGGCCTGAGGCGCCGGGGCGGCGGAGTCGGCCGGGGAGCGCCAAGTGGGACTCGGCCGACGGGTGGCCGTGCCGGGCGGGCGGTCCGGGGGCGGCGCCGGCGCGCCCGAGGCGCGCCGACCGGGTGGCGAGGGTGGGCGGCCCTGGCGCCATCGGGCGCTGCGCCTCCCCCGGGGCTGGCCCCGGTCCGGCGCGATGGCCGGCGCGATGGCCGGCGCGCGACGACCCCCGCGGGTGCGTTTCACGTGAAACAGCCTGAGACCGCCCGCGGCCGGGACGCTCGTCGGTGGCGGCCGCCTGCCGCTTGAGGGTGCCGCGCCCCCGGGGCGTCGCGAGCGCCTATGGTGGTCGACGCGCGCCGCCCGAGGCGTGCGGGCCCCGGCTGTCGGGCGCCGCGCGTGGCCGGTGGTAGCATGTGAGGCGAGGCTCGGAGGGGCGTGCGCGGCCCCGCGCGGCGCCCCGTGCTCGTTGTGAGCGCACGGGGAAGTAACGGCGCCCATTTGCATGTGGGTGCCCGCCGGCGGGCGGCGAGGACGGTCCGGCCGAGCAAAGAGACTTCGAGCGAGGAGATCGATATGAAACAGCCAGTGCGCGTGGCGGTGACCGGTGCGGCCGGTCAGATCGGATATGCGCTTCTCTTCCGCATCGCCTCCGGGGAGATGTTGGGCACGGATCAGCCCGTCATCCTCAGCCTGTTGGAGATCCCCCCCGCGATGAAGGCGCTCGAGGGCGTGGTGATGGAGCTTAACGACTGCGCGTTCCCGCTCCTCCACGGCGTGGAGACGAGCGACGACCCGGGCGCCGCCTTCAAGGACGTCGACTACGCGCTGCTCGTGGGCTCGCGGCCGCGAGGCCCCGGCATGGAGCGCAAGGACCTGCTGGAGGCCAACGGCGCCATCTTCACCGTGCAGGGCAAGGCCCTCAACGATCATGCATCGCGCAAGGTGAAGGTCCTGGTGGTCGGCAACCCCGCGAACACCAACAGCCTCATCGCCATGAACAACGCGCCCGACCTCGCGCCCGAGCAGTTCACCGCCATGACGCGGCTGGATCACAACCGCGCCATCAGTCAGGTGGCGGCGGCCACCGGCGCCAAGGTGTCGGACGTCAAGCGCATGATCATCTGGGGCAACCACTCGAGCACCCAGGTGCCCGACCTCTCGCACGCCACGGTGGGCGGCCGCCCGGCCGCGGAGCTGGTGGACGCGCGCTGGGTGGAGGAGACCTTCCTCCCGACCGTGCAGAAGCGCGGCGCGGCCATCATCGCCGCGCGTGGCGCCTCGAGTGCCGCTTCTGCCGCCAACGCGGCGATCGGTCACATGCGCAGCTGGGCGCTCGGTACGCCCGACGGCGATTGGGTCAGCATGGGCATCCCGAGCCGGGGGGAGTACGGCATAGCGGAGGGCTTGATCTACTCCTTCCCTGTGACCGTATCCGCCGGAACCATCTCGGTGGTGAAGGGCCTCGAGGTGAGCGAGGGCGTGCGCGCCCGCATGGGCGCCACCGAGGCGGAGCTCGTGGAGGAGCGCGAGACGGTCGCGTCGTTGCTCTGAGCGCCGAGGGCCGACGGGCGCGCCGGCGCAGTTCCCGACCCTCCACACCCGGGGGGCCGGAGGGGGCCGTCCGGGAGATACCCCACGGCGACGGGCGAAGCCCCGCGCCTGCGGGGCGCGCGCGTTCGACGCTCAGGCGATCGGTGGCCGGCAGCGTGTGCAGCGCTGGACCGCGTTCGTAGCCCGCGGCGTTCGTTTTGTGCTGCGTGGGATATCTGCCGCGTCCGTCTCCCGCGGCGTTCGTTTCCCGCCACGGCGGCTTCACGCGAGGGCCGCATGGGCCGTGGCGCCGGCAGGTGGCCCGCGCTAAGTCGGAAGCGTTCCGATTATGGTAAGGTGTCGTCAATCAGGGCCGCAGCAGCGGCCGAGGAAGGTCGACGACCACGGATGGACGAACCACGCGCCGAATTTCAACTGGGCCCCACGCGAGACCTGCGCGAGATCCTGAAGGAGCATGGGCTGCGCTACTCGCGGCCGCGCGAGACCATCCTGGGGTACCTGCTGGAGGAGAACAAGCACGTGAGCGCAGAGAGCCTCTTCGTGGCGCTCAAGCAGCGCGGCGAGGATCTCAGCCTCTCCACCGTGTACCTCAACCTCGGCGTGCTCGCCGGCGCCGGGCTGGTGCGGGAGTTCCGCGGGGCGGCCGGGCAGTCGATGTACGACAGCAACGTCTCGCCGCACTACCACGTGGTGTGCCGTGAGACGGGGGCCATCCTCGACGTGGCGGCGCCGATCGTCGAGGGCAAGCCGTTGGGACGGTACCTCAAGGACAGCATCGAGGCCGCCACGGGTTGGATCGTCGACGAGCCGCGCCTGAGCCTCAGCGGCGTGTCGCCGGAGGCGCGGGCGGCGGGCGCCGCGGGCGGCTCCACCGATGCCGCGCCGGAGGAGTCGGCTGTGGGCGCGGACCAGGCGGAGACGCATCGCTGAGGGCGGCACTTCAAGGTCCGATCTTCGTCGCCCCGGCCGCCTTCAGAGGCGGCCGCTGCATTGGGCGCAGCGCGCTCGGGCTGGCGCTGTAGACTGGCCCGACGATATGGGCGATACGAGTATCGAGGAGCGGCCGGTGGTCCGGGAGGTCCGCACCATCGAGGAGATGCGGGCGTGCGAGGCCGTGCAGCTCGAGGTGTGGGGCTTCGAGGACCGGGAGATCGTGCCGGCGGCGCACCTGCGCGCGGTCCACCATGCCGGCGGCGTGGTCCTCGGTGGCTTCGCGCAGGACCGCATTGTGGGGTTCGCCTACGGCTTCCCGGCGAGAGCGCTCCACCCCCATGAGGAGGGGGTGGGCTTGCACTCCCACATGGTGGCGGTGCGGCCGGCCTACCAGCGAAGCGGGGTGGGGCGGCAGCTCAAGTGGGCCCAACGGGCGTGGTGCCTCGAGCAGGGGATGGGCTGGATCACCTGGACCTTCGACCCCATCCAGGCGAAGAACGCGCGCCTGAACTTCCATCACCTCGGCGTTCGCAGCTACGCGTATCTGGTGGACTTCTACGGGCTGCTCGAGAGCGCCCTCAGCGGACGGCAGCCGACCGACCGGCTGCTGGCGCTCTGGGACCTGCGGGACGAGGGTGTGGCGCGCCGCGCCGCCGCGTTCGAGCGCGGGGTCCACACCACGGCCTTGGTCGACGCCGCCGTTCCGGGACGGAACTGGGACGGGGCTGCGGGCCGCGGTGACGTCGGGGCCGGCCTGGTCCGCGACGCCGTGGTGACCGCCGATCCCGAGGAGCTCGCCGCGGCCAGTGGGTCGCTCCAGGGAGGGTCGCTCCAGGGTGAGGCGGGCGAGGGGGAGGCGGACACTGGCGAGGCAGACGCGGGCGAGGCACACGCTGGTGCGCGGGCGGGGGGCGGCGGGCAGCGCTGGTTGGTGTCCGAGGGGATCGATGGACGGCCGAGACGCGGTCCCCTCGAGGAGGGGGCACCCGCCGCCGTGGTGCTCAGGGTCGCGGTGCCCAAGGACGCCACCGCGCTGCTGCGCGACGACCCGGAGACCGCGCGGACGTGGCGCCTAGCGGTGCGGGGGGCGATGGTGCGGGCCCTGGGGAACGGGTACGGCGTGGACGGCTTCGAGGACGGGGCGTACCGCCTCACGCCGGCGGCGCCGTGACCGCGGCGGGGGGCGACGCGCCGGGCGGGGCGCACCCCCCGATCAGTGAATAGAAAGCAAGACTTGACAAAATAGAAAGCGCCTCTTATCATTTTGACAAGGAGGCGACGAGCGTGAACCTGCACTCGCTGGAACGGAACCTGGATCTGCACCTGCAAGAGCTGCAGCAGGAGGCGTACCGGCATGCGCTGCTGCGCAAGGCCGGCCCGGGGGCGGCGGCACGGGCGGCGCGATGGCTGCGCGCACTCGCCGATCGCTTCGACGGCCCCCACCCCGACCGGCACGACGGTCCGTGGCGCGAGGACTTCCGCCGCTTCGTGCGGGCCTGAGCGCGCCCCAACCCACCACTAGGGCCCACCACACGGGCCCACCACACGGGCCCACCACCGAGGGACCCATCACCAGGGCTCCGTGCCGGTGCCCGCGAAGGAGCAACGACGTGACCGAACACGAACGGATCCGCAAAATGGTCGCCGAGGGCAAGATCACACAGGCGGAGGCGGACCGACTCATCGAGGTGCTGGACGACATCGACCAAGCCGACGATGCCATGCGGCAGAGCCGCGACAGCATGGAGCGCGAGGCGGCGGAGGTCGCCAAGACCGGGCGGCCGCCGCAGGCCTCGCCGGAGGGCGTGCCGCCCGCAGGGCCACGACCCCCGCGGTCCCCGGCCGCGGCGGAGCCTGCGGATGCGGACCCCGCGCGGCCTGCGGACGCCGCGCAGGACGCCGCCGGCGCGCCCGCGGCCGCCCGTGGCGCGGCAGCGGGCACCCTCGAGGACGACTGGGTCGCGGAGGCGAGACGGGCCGGCCGCTCCGTGGTGGAGGCGGCCGGCGCCGCCCTGGAGTCGGTGAACCGCAGCTTCGGCGGCGGCCGCGCGGAGCACGAGTCGGAGGCCGCGGCCGGCGAGGGCACGTCCGCCGCGCCGTCCCGCCACATCGCGCCCGATGGGACCCGTTGGCTGCACGTGGTGCTCGCCGCGGGCGATCTCGACGTGCGCGTCGACCCCGATCTCGACGCACCCGACGTGCGTGGGGACACCGAGGCCGTCACCCTGGAGCCCACGGAGGACGGGTACCGGCTGCGCAGCGACCCGCAGGACGCGGGCTCGAGCTGGGTCGACGGCTTCCTGCATCGCATGCGCTCCAACGACCTGCGCGTGCGCGTCCCCGCGGGATTCGGCGTGGACCTTCGCCTCACGGCCGGCGACATCGACCTGCATGACGTTCCCTACCTGCGGGGCCGCGTGACCGCGGGCGACATCGACGCCCGCGGCCTGAAGGGGATCGACTTCCGTACCTCCGCGGGGGACCTCAGCCTGCGGCTCGATCCCGGACCCGGCGAGCACTGGCTGGAGGCCACCGCCGGCGACGTGAACCTGTCGCTCGCGCCCGGCGCAAGCGTGACGCTCGACGGCAGCGTCTCCATCGGCGACGTCTCCGTGCGCGGGGAGGGGCTCTCGAGCAGTCGCAAAGGGCTGGGCGCTCGTGCCCACGGCACGGTTGGCGGGGGAGAGGCGACCCTCACCGTCCGCGTGACCACCGGGGACCTGGACGTGAGGAGCGATCATGGCTGACAGCGACGAACGGCGCAGGATCCTCGACATGCTCGCCTCCGGACAGATCACGGCCGAGCAGGCCACCTCGCTGCTCGGGGCCCTGGGGCCCGCCAAGGGCGGCTCCGGCCACGCCGCCGTGGTGCCCCACAAGGGCGCGCGCGTGCTGCGGATCACCGTCGACGCGCAGGACCCCGATCGCGAGGAGAAGACCACCAAGATTCGCATCAACGTGCCCCTGGCCCTCGCCCGCTTCGCGGGTCGCTTCATCCCGCCGGAGGCGCGGGCCGAGCTCAACGGCCAGGGCATCGACCTAGGCGCGTTGCTCGATTCGCTCGGCGACGAGGTCCCGGACGGGCGCCTGGTCGACATCGACGCGGTGGACGGCGACGACGGCAAGAGCGCCAGGATCGTCATCGAGGTGGCGTGATGCTTGTGCTCCGGCGACTCGGCGCCGCCGGCCGACGGCAGATCGTCGACGAGATGCGGCCACGCATGGTCGTGGTGCGCGTGCGCGCCATCGTGCGGCTGCCCTCGGGCGAACCGTGCCTGCGCCTGCGCGCCGCCTCCGCCCACATCGACGCCACCGCCTACTGAGGAGACCCGACCATGCCCGATCCGAGAACGCCCGTCCATCACGCCAACGCGCCCACCCTCCACATGCCGACGGCCTGCCCCGTCACCGGTGAACCGCTGCTCGTCACCCGGCTCGAGTGCGACGCCAGCGGCGTATCGATCGAGGGGCGCTTCGCCCCCAACGAGTTCGCGCTGCTGCCCGAGGAGCAGCTCGAGTTCCTGCGCATCTTCGTGAAGGTGCGCGGCAACCTCAAGGAGGTGGAGCGGGTGTTGGAACTCAGCTACCCCACCATCCGCCTCCGCCTCGACGGCCTGCTGCGGGCGCTCGGGTACGAGCCCGGTCCCGACGTTGCCGGTGAGCGCGCCACCGTGCTCGAGCGCCTGGAGAAGGGCGAGATCAGCGCCGAGGACGCCACCAAGCAGCTGCAGGCGTTGCAGCGCAGGGCCGGTTGAGCTCGCCGCGCGGCCCGGCCCCGACCCCGCGGGAAACCGCGTTGCGGAGCGTGCCTTCCCCACGACGTCCGGTCAAGTGCGCTTCGGTATACTGTCGCCTTGATGGCGGATTTCTACGAACTCCTCGGGTTGGAGCGGGAGGCCGACGCGCGGCAGATCAAGGCGGCCTACCGCAAGCTCGCGCTGAAGTACCACCCCGACCGTAACCCCGGCGACCACCAGGCCGAGGAGAAGTTCAAGCAGATCAACGAGGCCTACGCGGTGCTCTCCGACGACGGCAAGCGTCAACGCTACGACCGTTTCGGCAGCGTCGACGAGGGCGCGACGTTCAGCGGCGACATCTTCGACGTGTTCGCCTCCGTCTTCGGTGGCGGCGTGGTGGGCGGCCGGCCGCGCCCGCAGGGGCACGCGGGGGAGGACCTGGAGACCAACCTCGTCATCACCCTGGAGCAGGCCCGCGAGGGCGCCACCGTGCCCATCGACATCACCCGGCTGAGCGCCTGCGACCGCTGCCACGGCGACCGCGCCGATCCCGACGGTCGCGGCAAGGAGACCTGCCCCACCTGCCACGGCGCCGGGAGCGTGCGCGCTCAGGCGCAGTCGTTCTTCGGCACCGTGGTGACCGCCCGCACCTGCCCGAAGTGCAGCGGCCTGGGGCAGGTCATCTCCGACCCGTGCACGCGCTGCTCGGGCCTCGGCCGCATGGAGGCTACGGAGACGGTAGACGTCGGTCTCCCGCGCGGCATCGACGCGGGCTACCGTCTGCGCATCCCCGGCGAGGGCAACGCGGGGGTGGACGGCGGCGCCCCCGGCGACCTCTACGTCTACATCGACATGGAGCGCGACGAGCGCTTCGTGCGCGACGGCGACGACCTGCGCTTTGAACTGCGGGTGGGGTTGGCGCAGGCGGCGCTGGGCTCGAGCTTCGAGGTGCCGACGCTCGACGGCCCGGAGATCATCGACGTGCAGGCCGGCGCCCAATCCGGCTCGGAGGTGCGCCTGCGCGGCAAGGGGATGCCGCGCCTGCGCAGCGTCGGCTCCGGCGACCAGATCGTCAGGGTGATGGTGGAAACGCCGCGCAAGCTCAGCGCGCGCGCCCGCGAGCTGCTCGAGAGCTACGCCGAGGAGGTCGGCGAGGACATCCATGAGCGCGAGACGCTGCTCGAGCGCGTCAAGCACCTCTTCGGCGGCAAGAAGAAGGAGCGCGAGCGCGACGACGGCGCCGCTCGCGACACGGGCCGCGGCGCCTGACGATCCTCAGCCGCGCCCCCGCAGCAGGTCGGCCTGACGCCGCTGCAACCACACGCGCAACTCGGCCAACGCCTCGCTCGCCGGTAGCGGGGTGCGGCGCGCCTCCGGCTCCTTGCGGAACCAGGTGCGCTGCCGCCTGGCGTACTGCAGCGTCGCGATGGTCACGGCGAGCTGCGCCTCCTGGCGGGAGCTGCGACCCGCGAGGTGGGTGGCCACCTCCTTGTAGCCGATGGCCTGCGTGGCGGTGAGCGCATCCGGGTAGCGCTCAAGCAGGGCGCGCACCTCGTCGACCAGGCCCGCCTCGAACATGGCGCGGGTGCGGCGCTCGATGCGGGGGCGAAGCACCTCCATGGTCGGGAGCAGCGCCACCTTGTCGTAGCGGAAGGCGGGCGTCGTGCGTGGGAAGGCGCTGGGCGGGCGGCCGGTGCGGCGCAGCACCTCGAGGGCGCGCACCACGCGTCGGGGGTTGCGCTGGGCGCGCGCGGCGTCCCCCGGGCTGACCTTTTCGAGCTCCGCCAGGACGGGATCGAGCCCCTGCTCCTCGATCTGACGCCAGAGCGGCGCCTGCTGCTCGGGGTCCGACGGCGGGGCGGTCGGCAACCCCTCGGCCAGGGCGCGGATGTAGAAGCCCGTGCCGCCCACCACCAGCGGGAGCGGCCCGCGGTCGAGGATCTCCTGGATGGCCGTCTCCGCCGCGCGGACGTAGTCCGCCACCGAGAAGGCCTCGGCGGGCGTCACCAGATCGAGGGCATGATGGGGCACCCGTCGACGGTCCTCGGGCGAGGGTTTGGCGGTGCCGATGTCCATGCCGCGGTAGACCTGCATGGCGTCCGCGGTCACGATCTCGAGCCCCAGCTCGGCGGCCAGGTCCAGCGCGACGGCACTCTTGCCCGAGGCGGTAGGGCCGCCCAGGACGGGGATGAGGACCGCGGGCGAGGCCACGTTCTCACGCTAACAGAACGCCCGGGGGCGGGTGCTAAACTCGCGCCATGGATATCGAGAAATTCGGCTCCGCCGGCGATGTCGAGGAGCTGCTGGCCGTCCGCGACCGCATCGAGGAGCTGGCCACCACGCACGTGATCGGCGACGCCAGCACGCCGCGCGCCGACCTGCTGGACCGCGGCGACGCCTACCAATTGCGGATGGAGGTCCCCGGCGTGGTGCAATCCAACCTTGAGATCGCGCTTCAGGGCGAGGAGTTGGTGGTGGCCGGCCTGCGCGAGACCAGCGCCAGCACGATCGACAACCGCATCGTCTTCAGCGAGCGGCCCAACGGCCCCTTCCAGCGCACCGTGAGGCTGCCGGGACGGGTGGATCGCGAGCGCGCCACCGCCCAGCTCCACGCCGGCCTCCTCATCGTCACCCTGCCGAAGCGCTGACACCCCCGTGACCCCAGGCCGACCGCCCGGCCCGGAGGACGCGCCCTTGCCCGGCGCCCATCCGCCCGGGCCGGAGGACGCGCCCACCGCCGGCACCCATCGGCCCGGCGTGCCGGAGCACATCCCATTCCCGGTAGAGGCCCCCTTCACGGTCCGTGCCGACATGCGGCGCTGGAGCCAGGGGGATGCCGGCCACCTGCGCCTCGATGCGCGCTACCCGGACTACCTCGTGGCCAAGCTGGACGCGCTCGCCCGGGATGCGGCCGGGTGCCGCGCGGTCGCGCGCGGCCTGCCTCCGCGGCAGCTGGCGCTCGCCGTCGCCGAAGCCGCCGAGCGCCTCGGCGCGGACCTCGCCTCCCGGGGCTCGAGCGCGCCCTTCCGATGGGGCGCCGATGGCCTGGAGGTGCCCACGCTGGGGCTCGCCGTGAGCGCCGACGGCGGCGCGTTGCGCCGTGCTCCGCGTCCCCCACCCCCGGGGCTGGAGGCGCCGGCGCGGCGCGCGTGGGAGCACCTGGTGGGCCTCCCACCGGCGGCGCGCCTGCTCGATGCCCTGGCCCTGGCGGTGCAGGAGGACCTCGTGTGGATGGGACCGGGCACGCGCACGCGCGGCCCCGCCGCGACGGCGGGGGCCGGCCACGGCAGCGCCGACGTGTTGCACGTGTGCTTCCCCAGCGGGTGGGATCCCGGTGCGCGCGCCGGGGCCAGCTTCGAGGCGCTGCACCGGCCCGTCCCCGGCCGGGAGCGGCTGGAGGGAGCCTCCGCCGCCGTGATGCGGGCGCTGCTGACCCGGGGACCGTTCGTGCGGTACGTCTGGAGCCTGGCTCCCTCGGGCGCGCTCGGCCGCAACCCGCGCCACGAGCGAGCGGCGCAGGTCGATCGGCCGGAGGCGCTGTGGTATCGCGCCGAGCGCCAGACCACCGCGCCGCTGCCGCGCCAGGGGCGCGCGCTGTTCACCATCCGCGTGTACACCGCGCCGCTGCCGCGCGTGCTGGCCGCGGGCGGACCCGGGGCGGAAGGGGAGAGGCGCGCGCGGCTCGCCGCGGCGCTGCGCTCGATGGACGAGCCCACGGCGGCCTACAAGGGGGTCGCGGGGCTGCGCGAGGAAGTGCTCGACTGGCTCGAGGGGGCGGCCCCGGGCGCGTGAGGCGGTCGGGACGGCCCGGAAGCGGCGCGCGACCGCCGTCGTACCCGTGCCGCCCTGCCCGTGCCGCCCTGCCCGGCGGTGGGCTCAGGGCGTCGCGGGGATGTCGACCTGCAGGTCGCCATGGACCCCGCCGAGCACGACGACGTCGTCGCTGTCCAGGTAGTACAGCAGGCGGCTGCCCTCCAGCACGTCGCTCCCCCGCGTGCTCCGGGCGGGGTTGCCGGTGAGGACGGCGGTGCCCGCGCCCTCGTCGAGCTCCAGCGTCTCCGCGGTGGTCACGCGCTCGTTGGAGGTCACCCTTACGTTGCCGTTGAAGGTGGCGTGCTTGTCCTGCAGGCCCAGCACCATCGCGTCGGCGCTCGCCTCGATGCCGGCCGCGTCCCCCTCCGCGGCCCGGGTGAGCTGGATGGGGCCGTCCATCGTGCCGGTGTCGGCCCCGCGGTCGAGGAAGAAGCGCGTGCCCAGCACCGTCGTGCGGCCCTGATCCATGCGCACGCCCGGCTGGTCGGCGCGTTCCGAAGTGGCGATGCAGCCGGGGCGATCGAAGGTCACGGTGCCGTCGTAGAGCTCCAATGTCTGGTCCTCGCCCGACGGCGTCGGGGTGGCGCCGTCCGCCACGCTCGCTGGGGCGCCGGCCGTGTCGCTCGTGGCCGCGAGCGGCGAGCGGATGATCGCGACGTTGGAGACCAGGCTGGTGTTCTCGTCGACCTGCGTCAGCACGTAGCCGGGATCGGGACCGTAGAGCATGGTGGTGCGGACCTGCTCCTCGCAGTTGCGGTTGTTGATGATGAAGCGCCCGCCCGCCGCCGCCGGCGCCTTGAGCGTCAACACCAGCGTGGCGTCGCGCCGCTCCAGCGTGGCCTGCGACTCCGTCTGCGCCGAGGCGCGCCCGCCCGTGAGCAGGGCGGCCAGGATGAGCGCGGCGCCCCACCGCAGCGCGGGTGGGCCGTGACGGGGGCGCCCGGGCAGGCGCCGGTGCATCAGGAGCTGCCGTCCCCCGCCATCGCGAACGCGCCCACGTCGAACTCGCTGGGCTGCGAGGCATCGATGGCCTCGAAGTAGTCGTACTGCACGTCCTGCTTGATGCGGTCGCTGGTGAGCGTGACGCCGTTGGCGCTGTCCACGGCCGTCGCCGGGGCATCCGGGGCGCCATTGATCTCGGCGATGGCCTCGTTGTCGTCGAAGAACACCTTCGCGCCGGTGCTGGTGATGCTGCCGTCGACCACCGTCACGTTGCCGCGGGCGTAGAGGCGCTTCTGGTCGGTGAGGACGCGGATCTCGTCCGCGGTGATGGTCAGCGTCTTGCCGTCGGCGTCGGTGCGCGTGATGGTCGCCTGGCCGCCCTCGCGCGTCAACTTGCCGAGGTTGGGCCCCTCCTCGTACACCAGGGTGCCGGCCTCCGCGGACTGGTTGCCGTTGAGGAGCGACACGTCGCCGGCGCTGGTGGACTGGTCGGTGTCGACGTCGAAGGCCACCTCGTCGGCCCGGATGGAGACAGGATCGGCGCCGTCCTTGTCGGGGGCGATGTGGATCTCGGCGCCGCCCTGGAGCACGCCGAGGCCGGTGGCCTCGCTGTATTGCAGGGCGGGACCGGCGGCGGTGAGCCGGCCGCGCTCCACCTTCACGCCGTCATCGAAGGTCGCCACGCGGGCGCCACCCTTGAGGATGGAGGTGCCCTCGGGCGCCTCCAGCGTGGCGTGGTGGCCGTAGATGGTGAGGGTTGAGACGGTGGCGGTCATGCCGAAGGGGTCGGGGTGCTGGTAGACGATGGGGCCGAAGCGCAGATTTCCCGACTGGGTGCCGCCGCTGTCGTCGATGGTGATGACGCGCTGCTGGTTGGTGTTGGCGGGGGTGTCGACGGCCGCCGGAGCGGCGCCGTCCTGCGCGTCGCCCTGGGCTCGAGCCGTGGAGAGCGGCAGCGGAAGGGCGGCCAGGGCTAGGGCCAACGCCAGGCGGATGGCCAGGGCGACGCGGCGCGGGGCGCGCGGGTGCGTGGGGGTCATCACTGCTCCTCGCCGGGCGACCGGACCTTGAACTCGCCGTACCCGACGGTGCCCGGCCCGCCGGCCTCGAAGGTCGTGAAATCGAACCCGATACGCATGTCCTCGAACACGCTGCGGCCCAGGTCCTCGCCGCTGACGGTGACGCGCGGGACCTCGAAGCGGCCCGTGCTCTGGTTGATGAGCACCTCGCGGTCACCCTTCGCCACCATGTCGAGATCGACGTCCTCCGCCACCAGGTGGGCCTGGATGTGATCGCCTCGCAGGTTGTCGTTCCCGTCGATGACGATGCGGTCCGAGGCCAGCGTGAAGTCGGTCTCGCCCCGCACCTCGCGCCGCCCGTCGCTCAGGCGCAGCAGCGTGGTCTCCTGGCTGTCCGGGTCGTAGCGCACCTGGGGCGCGTCGAAGGTCCACACGGCCTGGGCGTCGGCTTGGGGGTAGAGAGCCACGCGGACGCTGTTCAGGTCGATGGTGGCGTCGGGGAGCGCCCGCGAGCGCTGCGGCAGCAGCGACACCACCAACAGTAAGGCGACGACCACGACGAGGACGACGAGCGCGATGCGGAGCACGCTACGAGCCTACCAGCGGCAGGCGCTGAGAACGATGACGCGGGGGAAAGGCGGCGTTCATGGGGGCGCCGCCCGACGCGGCTCAGTCGAAGTAGACCGAGACCACGCGGTAGTTCGCGGTGCCCTTCGGGAGCGGGATCTTGATGTCGTCGCCGGCGCGCTTGCCGAGGAGGCTCTGGCCCAGCGGCGACTCGTCCGAGATCCTGTTGTCCAGCACGTCCGCCTCGTGCGTGCCCACGAGGTGGTACACCTCGCGCCCGCCGTCCTCCCGCTCCAACTCGAGGCTGGCGCCCAGGCGCGCGGCCACGTCGTCGCCGTGCCCGGCCTCCACCACCACGGCGCGGTGGACGATCTCCTCGAGGTCCGCGATGCGCGCCTCGTTGGCGCTCTGGAGCAGGCGCGCCTCGTCGTAGGCGGCGCTCTCACGCAGGTCGCCGTCCGCGATGGCGGCGCCCATGTAGTTGGAGAGCTCGTCGCGCTTCTCCTCCTTGAGGTAGCGCAGCTCCTCCTTGATCTTCTCGAGTCCCTTGGGGGTCAGGTAGATGGGTTCTCTGGCCACGGTTCGGGTCACCTCACAGATTCCGGAAGCGCGGGCCTGCGGGCTCGACCGCCGCGGCCCCTGGGGCCCGACGGTGGAGCCCGGGTCTTCGATCCGAGCGCCGCGTCCAATCTGGGATTATACGACCTGCCGCTGTGGGCCCGCCGATGGATGCGACGTTCGCGCTGGGTCGACGTGCGGAACGCGCGTTCTGGCTGCCCCGCCGTCCGCGCCCCAGGATGGCCTCGGAGCGCCCGCGGCCGCCCGTCGCTTCATCCGCCCGTGCGGTCGCCCGGATCCGTTTTCCCGCCCGGGGCCCGTGTTCGCGCCGTGGTCCGTGCTCCCGCCCAACCGCAGGGTGACGACCTGGAACGGCGTGAGCTCCACCTCCCCGGTCGGCCGTGCCTCGTGGCGCTCCTCCAGGAGATCGGTGAGGGCCACGCGCGCGCCGGCCACACCGTCGAGCAGGGCGCCCGATGGGCGACCGACCGCGCGGGAGCCCAACGGTTCGTAGGCGCGCACGATGAGTGCCTCGCCGTCCTCGGAGCGCTTGATGGCGGAGAGGGCGATCCCGCCCCCGAGGTCGAGCAGGCGTGCCGAGGCGAGGTCTCCCGCGCCGGCCACCTCCGAGGCGAGGTTTGCCGCCCCCGCCACCTCCGAGGCGGTCCCCGGCGCCGCGGTCGAGGGCTCCGCGCCGGCCCCGACGAAGGCGACGCGCAAGGGGGCGTTGAGGTCCTGCGCCTCGGCCAGCGTCGCCTCCGGCGTGCCGCCGAGGTGCGGCACCAACGCGTAGGTGAAGGCGTGGTCGCCCTCGTCGGCGTAGGGATCCGGGTGGACCGGCGTGCGCAGCAGCGTGAGGCTCAGCGTCGACCCCTCGGTGGCGTAGCCGTACGTGCCGTCGGTGATGAGGCCGACACCGTAGCCGGTCTCGGACAGGTCCGCCCAGCGCAAGCCGGGCACCTCGAAGGCGGCGGCGTCCCAGGGGGTGTTGCGGTGCGTCGACCGCTCCGTGCGACCGAACGCCGTCTCGTAGCTCGCCCGGGAGGCGCGCACCGTGGTCGGGAAGTAGGCGCGCAGCACGGTGCGCCGTGCGTGGGCGGCCAGGCGCGTGCGCATCTCGAGCCTGCGGCTGCCGCGGCGCAGGACGTAGTCCTGCTCCACCTCGAGCCCGTCGGCGGCGCGCCGGACCCGGATCGCCGCGAGCGCCGGGCCCGCGGTCACCAGGCGCGGCAATGCCACCGCGGGCAGGTCACGCCCGGAGACCGCGTAGTCGACGTCGAGCTCCCACGCCTCGTAGACGCGCGGGACGTCGTCGAAGGCGCGCAGCCGATTGCCGGGTGCCGCCAGCACCTCCCTGCCGGCGTCCTTGTCGAACATCAGGATGGAGCCGTCGTCGAGCACGCTCACCCGCAGGTGCGCATTCTCGAGCCGCCGGTCGTCCGCGTCGAGGTCCGTCGGCGCCCCGGCGGGCGCTCCCGCCCCGCCCCCGAGCGGGACGATGCCCCCGAGCGGGACGATCACGTAGCCCAGCCCCGGCACGCTCACCTCCGGGGCCGCGACGTGCGCGGCGCCCTCGTACCCCTGTACGGTCGCCCCGAGGGCCGCGGCGAGGCCCGCGCCCGCGGACGACGGACCCGCGGACGGAGACGGACCCGCGGACGACGGACCCGCGGACGACGGACCCGCGGGTGGCGGCCCGGCGTCCGGCAGGGCCAGGTGCAGCGGACGGTCGCGCAGGGAGAGGTTCCACACCACCGCGGCCGGCGCCGGTGAGACCGCGCTGGACAGGGCCCGGAGCGCCTCGTCGCCGAGCTGCGCGGAGGCCGCCAGTGCGCCGCCGAGCTCGCGCTCGGCCTCCTCGTTCACGCTGCGGATGCTCGAGCCCGGCAGGATGTCGTGGAACTCGTTGCGCAGCAGCGTCTCCCACAGTTCGCGGAGCTCGCGCTCGGGGTAGGCGTGCGCGAGCATGCGCCAGCGCAGGGCGGCGGCCGCCTCGGCCTCCACCAGGGCGTGCTCGAGCCGGCGGTGCAGCCGCTTCAGGCGGGCCTGGGTGGTGTAGGTGCCGCGGTGGAACTCCAGGTACTTCTCGCCCACCCACACCGGCAGCTGCTCGGCCCGCGGCGACCCCTCGACGCCCTCGAAGAAGGTGTCGGCGCGTCCGTGCCGCAGGGCCGGCAGCCCCGGCATGGCGCGCTGTCGCTCGAAGCGCTCGAGCATCTGCGCCGTGGGGCCGCCCCCGCCGTCGCCCCACCCGTAGGTGAACAGCGAGTCGGGGGCGTAGCGCTTACCGCGGTAGCGCCGCCACACCTCGGTGGTGTCGCTCGCCTGCACCACCCCGTTGTAGTTGCGCTCGGGGTTGTGGAAGCTGTGGGCGAGCACGCGGCTGCCGTCCAGCCCCTCCCACCAGTAGAGGTCGTGGGGGAAGCGGTCGGTATCGTTCCAGTTGAGCTTGGTGGTGAAGAAGTAGGGGAGGCCCGCCTGCCGGAACAGCTGCGGCAGGTTGGCGGCGTACCCGAAGGTGTCGGGCAGCCAGGCCACCGAGGCGCGCCGCCCCGTCAGGCGCTCGAGCTCGCGCTGGCCGTAGAGCAGCTGCCGCGCCCAGGATTCGCCGGCGAGGAGGTTGCCGTCCGGCTCCACCCACATGCCGCCGACGACCTCCCAGCGCCCCTCCTCCACCCGCCGCCGGATGGCCGCGAGCGCCTGGGGATCGTCCTGTTCGAGCCAGCGATAGAGCTGGGCGGTGGACTGATTGAAGGTCCAGTCCGGATACCGGTCCATCAGCGTGAGCACCGTCCGGAAGGTGCGGACCGCCTTGCGGCGCGTCTCCGCCAGCGGCCACAGCCACGCCAGGTCGATGTGGGCGTGGCCCGTCAGGACCAGCGCGCCCTCGCTGCCGTAGCGCGCGCGCACCGCGTCCAGCCGCGCGCGCAACGCCGTGGCTGCGGCCGCCAGACGCGCCCGCGCCGCGTCGTCGAGGATCGTGGCCTCGCCATCGAAGCGCCACCCTTCCCACACGCCGGCCTGGACGCTGCGCTCCAACGGCACGCGCGTGAGGCGGGCGAGGAAGGCGTCGGTCCCCGCGCGCGGCAGCCGCAACCCCGCCAGCGTGTCGGCGGCGGCCGCGGCCAGCAGCTCGGCGACGTCCGGTCGGTCCTCGGCGAGGGCGGTCGCCGCGTCCACCACGGCCGCCAGGTCCTCGTGGAGGGCGCGTGCCTGGCCGTCCGGCCTTACGAGCAGTGCTGCGGCGAGGCGCGCATCTTCCGAGGGCGTGCCGAACAACCCGCGCGGCACGGCCTCCACCTCCACCTCGAGCGCGTCGCCCGGGCCCAGGGAGGCCGGCAACGGCAGCTCGCGATGGTAGGGGTTGAGGCCCCCGAGCGCCACGCCGTTGGCGCGTACCAGCCCCTCCCCACCCAGGTCGAGGCGCAGCCACAGGGGGTCCGCGCCCGGCAGGTCGGCGACCCGGGTGCGGAAGGCGAAGGTCAGCGGGAACGGCGCGTCGGGCCATGCGCCGCCCAACTCGACGCGTCCCAGCGGGCCCGTGGCGCCGTGGACCTCGGCTCCCCCCAACGGGGCGGTCGCCAGGTCCCGGTAGGCCTCGAGCTCGCGAAGCTGCACCCGCAGCCGGTCGAGCAGTCTGGTCGTGGTCATGTGGGGCCCTGGGGTGCTCGGCCGGAGTCGATACGGTCGACGTGGGTGGACGGGGTGCGCATGGCCCCATCAAACCAGTCTTCGGGAGCGAGGGGTGCGGATCGAGCGGCTCCGCGGCCGCGACAGCTCCGCGCCCGCGACGGCTCCGCGGCCGCGGCCGCACGGTGCGGCGGATCGAGGGTCGCCGCCCGCGCTGCTACAATCGGAGCCGCGCGCCACGGCACCGGGCCGTGCGGCGACACGGGCCCTTAGCTCAGTCGGTTAGAGCAGTCGACTCATAATCGATCGGTCGCTGGTTCAAGTCCAGCAGGGCCCACCAGGATGGTTCTCCACGGTGAAGCCGCGCCCTTCGCTTGGGCGCGGCTTCACCTCCTTCTTGCTGTTGCACGCCCTAGTCCTTAAGAAGCTCGACGGTCCCCGCGCTCCCGTCCACGAACGTTCAGGACCGTCTCGTATTGCGCGGCGAACGATGCCCCGGCGAGGTCCTCCGCGATTCCCGACGAGCGGACCGCGACCGACTCGACGCAGCCGACGAAGCCGTACAGGGCCTCGCGCAGCTCGTCCACGCGTCCGGGAGCTTCTCCGGCGCTCGCCCAGCCGCATAGGTCGAGAACACCGAGGCGGGCACGACGACGCCCCCCGGCACGTTCACGCCCAGGCCCATCAGCGCCGCCAGGTTGGCAGCCTTCGAGCCGCTCACGGCGACATCGGCGGCAGCGTCCAGTGGGACTACTGCGTCCATGGCATCCCCCTTCTCGCGGTTCGCCATCCATGGCGGTGCGGCGGGACCGACGTCTGGCGGCGAGCTGACGTTCGACGAAGTCGGCCACTCTAGACCCCCATGGTCCACCGGAGGCGATCCCGCGCTACCTGACCCGACGCAGTGTGCCGTACCGGGTCGATCGGGTCCGTGGCAGACGCCTATCGTGTGCGCCGTACGGATCTTCAACAGCGTTGTGTGCCTCCGTCGATCCGCGCAGCTTCGGCAACGGGTCGGACTTCCCATGAACGAGGCGCGCGCTCCCACCGGGACGTTCCGGTGGAAGCGCGCGCCTGGGGGATGCGTACTGGGCCGCCACGGACCAGGCCGCTCGCCTTGCGTCGCACCATCGGGTCGAACGCCCTGCACCTCGATGCTCGGACTCCGGAGCACGAACCGGTGCTGCGGGCGTCGGAGTGGCCAGGTTCAACCGTAGGTGTTCGTCTCGATGTCCTCTCCGAGCCACACCTCGGGCTGTCCGACTACGCCGGCCTTCTCCATGGAGGGCGGCACGGCTTCCATGAACGCCTGCGCGCTCTGTGGATCCGGGAACTGGTGGACCGCGAAGACGGTGTTGGGGTCCTGGGCATCGCGGTGGATGCTGGCGTAGGTGATGCCGTGCTGGACACGAAGGGCGTCCGCCTCGTCGTAGCCGCGCTTCCAGGCGTCAAAGTCCTGAACGGAATGGCGGATGATGATCGTCGTCATGGTCGGTGGTCCTTTCCTGCCCCGAGCGTCGGGGCTTCGGGCGTCGAGCGTGTGCGTGGCAGGGCCTCAAGCAGGCTGGGCGACGCCTCCGAAGACGGGAGCGAAGTCGCGTGCGAAGACGTCGAGTGATCGTCCGGGTCGACCGAGGATGCGCTCGACGTCGGGGGAGACGGTGTCGCCCCAGTCGTCTGCGAAGTCCGCGATGAGCTCGAGGTAGCCGTCCGCGATCCACTCCGGGAAGCCGGCATCCAGGAACCCCTGCCGCGCCGCCTCGGGCGGTACGTTGACGTACGCCACGGGCTTGTCGAGCGCGCCGGACAGGGCGCGTGCAACATCGTGGAACGACACCGAGGCAGGTCCCGTGAGCACGTAGCGCTTACCTTCGTGCCCGCGACCGATGAGGACCTCGGCGGCGACGTCGACGATGTCGCGGATGTCGATCATGCCCACACGGCCGTCCTTGAACGGCATCCAGATCACCCCTGACGACGCCACGCCCGAGGCCGCCATCATCGCGTTCTGCATGAACCAGGTGGGTTTCAGGGTGGTGACCGGGAGGCCGGACGCAGCCAGCTCTTCGTCGATCGCCTCGTGGTCGCGGACAATCCGACTGCGTTCGGAGCCGTACGCCCCTTGGCGGACGATGTGCGGACGCCCGGCCCTCCTCGCGGCTTCGACCACGTTGTGCGCGTGGAGCACCGCGGAGGGCCCGTTCCAGGTGATCAGGTAGATCTTCGCGACGTCCTGCACCGCCCCCTCGAGGCTCTCCGGGCGATCGAGGTCCCCCACCACGACCTCCACGCCCTGGGAGCGCAGCGCTTCGGCCTTTGCGCGATCTCGAACGAGGGCCCGCACCTCGACATCCTTGCTCCGCAGCGCCTGGACGAGCCCAGAACCGACCGTTCCCGTCGCTCCAGTGATGAGTACCGACCCGTGTCCTGCCATCTCTTACCTCCCCTTGCGCATTCGATGCCTCCGTTACCTACGTCCTGAGCGGATCCAGCCTCCCTCCTCGCATGGGCGCACTCGAGCCGGCCCTGGACCCGGCGTGCTATGTACTTGCACCCACAACGATTGCGTGCGCAAATACTAGCGCCATACGATTGTCTTGTCAATAGTTGCAGCGGCAACCCAAGATCTGGCATGATGAAGGGGAAGGGAAGGGAGCGCATGACGCAATCACGACCCGATGCGGTCGATCCCGCCCGCGGGGGCGCCGGCGAGGGGCATCTCGAGCCTGCGCGCCCGGAGGCCGTCATGGAGGTGCTCTTGCGAACGTCCGCAGCACTCTTGCGTACGTTCGATGAAGCGATGCAGGCCGAGGGCTTCTCCTTCACCTGGTACGACGTGCTGGTCCAACTCCACATCGCGCCCGACCAGCGCATGAGGATGCAAGACCTCGCCGATGCCGTGGTCTTCAGTCGGAGCGGGTTGACGCGTTTGATCGATCGCATGGAGCGCGAGGGGCTGGTGGAACGTGCACCCGTCGAGAGCGACCGGCGCGGAACCTACGCCGTCCTAACGGACCAGGGGCGGGCCACGTTCGAGCGCTACTTTCCCGGCCACCGCGCGGTCATGCACGAGCACTTCGGCCGTTACCTCGACGAGGCGGACCTTCGGGCGCTCGATCGGGCGTTGCGGAAGGTGTGGCAGGCCAACGCCTTGGCGAACAAGGATCCACGCTCCACCCCGACCTGACGTGGCCCGAACGCACGACGCACGCGACCGGGGAGCCGACATGGAACTGGACAACCCTTTCTGGCACGCGATGATCGGCCCACAGAGGTCCATCGCGGTGGGTATTGGATTGGCAAGGCGGTACCCGGCGCACGTCAACGCCCACGCCGCCCTCGAGCGCCCGACCCCGCAGGCCTTCGCCGAGCTCGCTCGTCTGATAGCACCCGGCGAAACCGTCTACGTGTTCTGGGGCGCTCCACTGACGCCACCGGCGGGCTGGGCCCGAGACACCGTGGTCGAGATCCTCCAGATGGTGTGCACGGAGCCGGGCCTGGTAGGGCCCGTCGAGGCCGTCCAGCTCTCTGATGTCGACATCCCGGCGATGCTCGAGCTCGCGGAAGCGACTCGGCCGGGACCCCTTACGGCGGGTGCGCTCGCCGTGGGCCGGTTCTTCGGCGTGTGGGAAGGTGAACGCCTCGTGGCGATGGCGGGGGAGCGCGCTCACTGCTATGGCTACCGCGAGATCTCCAGCGTGTGCACGGCGGCGGACCACCGGGGCCGCGGACTCGCCAGCCGGCTAACGGGCAAGCTCGTCCACGACATCCTGGAGGATGGAGAGACGCCCTTCCTGCACGTGGCTGCCAGCAACGAGAAGGCCATCCGTACCTACGAACGGCTGGGCTTCGAGACGAGGACGCATCTGTGGGTGACGGGGTTGCGCCACGGGCCCGGCGTTCCCCTCGACCCGATTGACGGCTCCTAGAAGTGCCGGGCCGGGCCTTCGGGAGCGCTCGGACCGGTCTCGGTGCGGTCCTCCCAGTGCTTCGACCCGTCCACCACCCGGTCCCGCCACCGCACAGGGCGACCGCTGCCGGGAGGCTGCTCCAGGCCTGCAGGAGCGCACCACGGCCGTACGGCGGGCTGTCCTACTCCACCGGGGCCGCCCATCCGTGCTGAAGGCCGACCTGCCACCGGCGCAGCAGGGGGTACTCCCAGCCGCGGGGCCCGGCGTTCGGCAACAGCTCGGCGTGCAGGCCGCCCCAGTAGGGCCAGTCAGCGCCGTTGTGGCAGCGGTAAGGGAAGGCGGACTTGCTGCGGAGGTCGCTCCGGCGCCGGTAGGGCGGCCGGACGCTCATGACGCCTTAGTCGCCGTCGAGGTCCCGGGCAACGGCTCCGGCATCCCCACCGACATCCAGGCGACGATCTTCGACCCCTTCTTCACCACCAAGGAGGTCGTCCAGGGCACCGGCCTCGGTCTCGACATCGTGCGGCGCTTCGTGGAGCGACACTTGGGCGACGTGACGGTGGAGTCGCAGCCGGGTCGCACTCGCTTCGAGGTTCGGCTCCCATCTTCGGAGACCGCCGAGGGCGTCGAGAAGGACTAGGGTCCGACCTGCGCAGGGCGCGCACGGGATCCAACCACATGGCACCTCGGTAGCAAATCCGCCGCACGCATGCCGTCTGCGATGAGCCAGACTCCACGCCGAGCGGCGACACCTACCTCGTCGGCTCCACCACGGGGAGTCTCGGAGGGGCGAACGCCAGCGCCATTGACACCTTCATCGCCAAGCATGACGCCACGGGAACGCAACTTTGGGTCAAGCAATTCGGCACCATCGCGGACGATGATGCTGAAGGCGTCACCCTCGCTACGGACGGTGACATCATCGTCACCGGCGGCAACCTTGCCGGCACCAACGGCGGAGAGAGTGACGCCTATATCGCCGAATACGATCTCGCTGGCAACCAGGTTTGGATGCGCCAGTTCGGGGGAATCGGCGACGATTGGGGTGAAGGCGTAGCCTGGAGTTGAGCGTAGCCCGTGGACAGTCCCGTGCTTGAGATACTGCCTCAGGACGCAAAGACGTTGTGTGCCGTTTGTACGCCAACTCAGCCAAACCGGCAGTTTCAAGACCCATCGGGACAGAACACCAGAGGCGACACTTCGAGCCTCCTGGTCGAAGAATGTAGGCCCTACACGACTTCCGGCCCCAGGGGCGATCTGGCCCCTGGAGCGACACATGGTCGATCGGTCGCTGGTTCAAGTCCAGCAGGGCCCACCACGTATTCCTCGTTGGTCACGGCGCTTCAGCGACCGTGCTTCACGTCTGCCAGTGGACATTCGCGGCATTCGTGTGCCGGTTGCGCGCCGATTCTCGAGTAGCCGAGTCCGGGCGGCCTTTTCCGCCAAGACACAGTCGATGTTGGCTGGCTGGGTTGTGCACGGCACGTCAATTCACCCCGCGGGTGGACCCCATTCCCCTCGGGTGCTCGCTGGCCGTCTTGCGTGGCGCCGCTGCACTGTGCGCTGATCATGCCCGTGCGTGCTATCGGGGAACCGGCCGTCGACTGGTGCCTTCGCATGATGGGTCGCCATCGTCGACGATACGACGCTGAGCGACGTCCTCACATCCGCCCCGGCACGACCCCGATCTTGCGCATGGCGCGGCGGAGAGCCCGTAGGTCAGCGTTGCTGAGCCGACTGCTGAAGCGCTCGTCGATCTTGCGGTGATGGTCGATCGCGAGCCGCTCGTAGGTCGCATGCCCTTGCTCCGTCAGCACGGCGTACGAGCCACGGCCGTCGTCGGCCACGGGCTCCCGCGTCACGAGGTCCGCCTTCTCCATGCGATCGATGAGGCGCGACAGCCCGCTCCGGGTGACCACCACGGCGTCGGCGAGATCCTGCATGCGCAGGCGTTGTTGTGGAGCTTCGGAGAGTTGGACCAGCACGTCGTACCAGGACAGGGCGAAGCCCTCGGCCTTCATGTCGTCCTCGAAGGTGCGGATCAGGGCCGTGACCGTCCGTAGCGTCAACTCCCACGCCTGGGCGCCGAAGCGCGCATCCTCGTCGTCACGAGATCTTTCGTCGGTGCTGCCCGCAGCGTCTCGTCGACCCTGCTGAGGGGACATCGTCGGCTTTCGCGATCGTGACATGTCCCATTTCTAGCACGCCAGGCTTGCACTGGGTAGTTGTATGTGTAACGTAGTTGGTGTGTCATCGGTCGGTCGTATCAGTGCCGACGCAATCAACTATACGTTCAAAACGTTTGCGATGATCTGACCTTCTGACACATTTAGTGCGCTCTAGAATTGCTTTCCATGTACATTGCGTCCATGACCCTGTTCTGTGTGTTCGGTGATATGGGACAGGAGAACTAGTTGACAACGCAACGTTCAGCTGCTAGTATTCCCTTGCATTTCGTTGTACAAGCAAGCACGTAGTGGAGTTCCCGGGCAGGCACGGGCACACCAGATCGCGATCTTCGTGCGATGTCGCGCACGGGTTCGGGGGACGGACCGCTCCGGCGGGCAGGCGTCCCGAGGCTTCTAGGGGGTCGACGCGGTACGACCCCGGAGCGGGAGAGAACAGTGGCACACGTCTTGGTGAGGCACACCGTAGAGGACTTCGGCAAGTGGAAGTCCGTCTTCGATGGAGACGCCGCCCGGCGCAGCGCAGCCGGCTGCACGAGCACCGACGTCTACCGCGACGCCGACAACCTGAACGCCATCACCGTCGTGCTGGGGTTCGGGTCGCAGGACCAGGCACAGGCCTTCGCCAACGACCCGGTCCTGGCCGAGACGATGAAGAACGCGGGCGTCGTCGGCCGGCCCGACATGCGTTTCCTGAACGCCGTCGCATAGCGGGCCGGTACCGAAGCCATCCGCACCCAACATCTGGCGGGGGGCGACCGGCGAAGGTCGCCCCCCAGGAGGAAGGAGCACCCGGGTGGACATCGTCTGGTTCGAAGACGAGCGCAGCCGAGAGACCGCTCTCGTGGGCGGCAAAGCCGCTAGCCTGAGCCGGCTGGCGGCGCACTACCGAGTCCCGCCTGCGTTCTGCCTGACCACCGGCGCGTACGAGGCCTGGAGCCGCACGGCCCGGCCCGCCCATCGGCAGGTGCCCCCGCCGCTGCCACAGCCGCTCCTCGGCGCGCTGCGCCGGGCCCACGCCGAGCTCGAGCGGCGCAGCGGTGCCGATCCCCTGCACCTGGCGGTGCGTTCGTCGGCCGTCGACGAGGACGGCGCCGAAGCATCCTTCGCCGGCCAGCACGAGACCTTCCTCAACATCGTCGGTGTCGACGCCGTGGCGGAGGCGCTGGTGCGTTGTTGGGCATCGGGGCGGAGCGAGCGCGCGTTGGCCTACCGCCGCAGCAATGGGATCGATGGCGCGTCGATCCATCTGGCGGTGTTGGTGCAGCAACTCGTGCCGGCCGACGTGTCGGCCGTGGTCTTCAGTGCCGATCCCGTTGGCGGGCGTCGCGACCACGTGCTGATCGACGCCAGCTTCGGCCTCGGCGAGAGCATCGTCGGCGGGTCGGTCACTCCGGACGCCTACCGGGTGGACAAGAGCTCTCGGCAGGTCGTGGAACGGCGTCTCGGCTCCAAGGCCGTCATGCACGTCCCGGCACCCGGCGGCACGCGCGAGGTACCGGTCCCTCGGCCGCTAAGGTCCCAGCCGGCGCTGAGTGATGGCCAGTGCGCCGCCTGCGCCGACCTGGCCATCTCGCTCGAGCACGCACTCGGACACCCGGTCGACCTCGAATGCGCGTTCCACGGGAACGACCTCTATCTGCTCCAGTGCCGCCCGATCACGCGCATGCCCCCCGATCCGCAGGAAGTCCGGCAGGCCGCCTCTGAGCTGAATCCCGACCACGGCAGCGACGGGCAGCGCCCGCCGCGATATCAGGCCTGACGGCCGAGCTCGCGAAGGAGCCACATGATGTCCGACCCCCACGCCACACCCGAGTTCACGCCTACACCCATTCCCAACCCCGCGAACTTCCCGGTCCGATGGACCGATCCGGCGGAAGCGAACCTCCACTGGAATCGCGATCGCATGCACTTCCCGCAGACCGTCTCTCCCGCCCTCGACCTCTTCTTCGAGGCGCACAACGCCGGCTTCGAACACGCCTTCGCGCTCTACGAGATGCCCCTCGAGGGACTCGTGCTCCGCCGCATCAACGGCTATGCCTACAACGCCGTGGTCCCCCGGAGACTGCCCCACGACGAGATGGTGGCCATGGGCAAGCGCGCGCAGCAGAATCTCGGCAAAGCGATGATGCGCTCGGCCGAGCACTGGAACGACGATCTCCTCCCCGAGGTGAAGGAGCACCTGCGCTTCTGGCAGGACGCCGACCTGGCCGGCGCTTCGCTGCATGAACTGATCGAGCTCGCCCACGAGACGCGTCGCCGCTGGGGCCGACTGTGGGAGATCCACTTCGAACTCCTGGTCCCCACCCTGCTGGCGGGCTCCCTGTTCCAGGAGACCTACGCCGACCTCTTCGGAGCGGAGCAAGCGTTCGACGCGTTCACCCTGCTCCAGGGCTTCGGCAACAAGACCACCGAGATCAACGTCGCCCTGTGGCGCCTGGCGCAGGCGGCCGGGGACGACGTCCGCTCGGTCGTCCTCGACACCGATCCCGACACCGTCGCGAACGTGCTGCGGGGCAGCGATGCCGGTCGACGGTTCCTGCAGGCCTTCGACGGCTACCTCCAGGCGTACGGCCGTCGCAGCGAGACGTGGGAGCTGCAGTACCCGAGCTGGCTCGAGGACCCCACGCCGGTGTGGCGCATGCTCCGGGAGCACCTGAGCCAACCCGATGCCGACCCCGAGGCCGAGCTCGCCAGGCTCGCCGAGCGCCGCGACGCGGCACTGGCCGAGGCACGCGCCCGCCTTGCCGACTATCCGAAACCCGTGGTCGAGCACTTCGAGGCGATGCTCCGCGCGGCCCAGAACGCCGCCGTTCTCTCCGAGGATCACGGCTTCTACATCGACTTCGAGGGCGCTTATCACGTCCGCCGGGTGTTGCTCGAGCTCGGGCAGCGCCTCACGGCCGCCGGCGCGCTCGAGCAGGCGGGCGACGTCATGATGCTCACGCTCGATGAGGCCCTGGCATCGTTGACCGAGAGCCCGGTCCTCGACCGGCGTGCGCTGGTCGACGAGCGGCGACGCGAGCTCGCGAGCTTCGGGGCGATCGAGGAGCCCGAGATGGTGGGCACCCGGCAGCCCGGACCGCCTCCGGAAGACCCCGTGGGCCGCGCCATCGGCCGCTTCTTCGGAACGCCTCCGCAGCCGAGCGCGGACGCCGACGTGCTGAAGGGCCACGCCGGCTCGCCCGGGGTGGTGCGGGGCATCGCGCGCGTCGCGCGTTCCCTCGCCGAGGCGCAGGACACGCGACGCGGCGAGATCCTGGTCGCCCCCATGACGGCCCCGTCGTGGACGCCGCTGTTCGGCACGGTGGCCGGCATCGTGACGGACACGGGCGGGGTCCTCTCGCACAGCGCCGTGGTGGCGCGCGAGTACGGGATCCCGGCGGTCGTCGGAACGTTGCGGGGAACGACCGTCATCCGCGACGGGCAGGTCGTCGAGATCGACGGCAGCGCAGGCACGGTGCGCCTGGTCGAGCGCAGCGGCGACCTGGCATGAGGTCGGGCCGCCGGCGCCGAGGAGGTCCAGCGTGGTCGCCGCCGCGGCGCCGGCGACCACGCGGCCTCCCGGCCGCCGCCGGCGCGGCCGCTCGATCCGGGCAGAACGAGGCCGCGACGGCCCCCAGCGAAGTGGCCCGGAGCACCCGCGATGATCGCCATGCAGAACGCGGAGTTCCGCCACCAGATCCAGTTCACGAGCCAGGAGCTCGCCGACATCGTGGCCTTAGCCCACGACGCGGCCGAGCAGCAGAAGCTCTCCGAGAGTGACATCCCGGACGAGATCAAGAGCCTCATGGAAGGCGACAAGGATTCGCTGCGGGCCCACGCCTCAGCGCCGCCACGGGCCATCTCGAGCGCATGTGCCCCATGGTGGGCCGCGCCGGCGCCTGTTGCGCCGACGTGATGCGGCAACTCGAGCAGGCCATGGAAGCCCCGCCACGGCCAACGGGCGGGCCCGTGGTGTCCTCCTCCGGCACCACGCCACCCGCGCAAGCGAGCGTGGCGGCACCACCCTGATGCCCCAGGAGCTGCCCAAGGCGTTCGCGTTTCGCTCCTGACGCTCACTCCAACCACGCGGCGCTCTGCCGACTGGGGCCCGCCACAGGCAGGGTGTTCAACGCGGGAACCCTGGCCGACGAACGCTCGGAGCGCTCGTCTTCTCCTAATCCCACCCCCTTGGGGTGGGAAGCGAAAAGATGGCCATGGTAATGCTCTGGACGGGCCAACGGTGAGGGCTCCCATGCTTTGCTCGGACGGACCTTCTTGATTGGGCAGGCCCGGCAGACGAACGGACGCTTGCGTTTGGTCGTCTTCGACGTTGTCGCGTTGGCTGGCGATGTGCCGGTGGTGCACGATCGCCCCCGTGACCCCAGCCAGGTCGGTAGCAGTCCTACACGCGCCGTGGGACTCCGCCCGACGCGCACGGGTCGCAGCGGCGATAGATTTGCAGTGCAAACTCACCGGTACTGCAAACGCGCCGAGAGGGAGTGCCCATGACCGACCTCCAGAACCTCGAGATGGAGACCTACCAAACGCTGTGGAAGGACGGTCTTCTGGACCTCTTCGTGGGCGCGGGGCTGATCCTCACCGGCTTCGCCTGGCTCGTGGGCCTGTTCTGGATGGGCATGATCATCCCGGCGGTCCTCATCGCGCTGTGGCCGCTGGCCCGGAGGTCCATCAGCGCCCCCCGAGCGGGATCGTTCACGCCGAGCAGACAGAGACAGGCCTGGGAGCAGGGGAATCTCCTGGCGTTGGCCCTGGCCGGCGTGGCGGCGCTCGGGCTCTTCGGTCCGGGGTGGGCCTTCGTGCTCGGTGGGGCGGCCGTCTTGCTCTGGGGCGGCGTCGTGCTCGTCCGCTTCCTGATGTCCACCGCGCGTCTCCCCGAGGAGTCGCCGTAGGCATGACGGACGAAGCTGCCACGGACTGGCTGGCCGAGATCGACAGGCTGATCCACGAGCCCGCACGACTCGTGCTCATGTCGCACCTGTACGTGGTCGAGAGCGCCGACTTCGTCTTCCTGCTGCGTCGGACCGGATTGACGGGAGGCAATGTCTCGTCCCACATGAGCAAGCTCGAGGCCGCGGGCTATGTGGTGGCCCACAAGCTGTTCGTCGGCAAGCGCCCCCGGACCCGGTATCAGCTCACCGAACGGGGGCGGGAGGCGTTCCGCAGGTACCGGCACACGATGGAGGAACTCAACAGGCACCTGCCCGGCTAGTGGTGCGTGGCAGCCGACACAGCGGCCTAGAATCGTGGCCGTTGAGGTGACCTGGAGAGCGCTCAGGCGCTCCGGAGGAGCGTGGCGCGACGCGTTTGTTATGGCGTGCGCGTGGCCTTGAAGATCGACACCGACCGATGCGTGCCGGGCCGCACGTGGCCGACAGGGCGGGCGACCTGGGACCGTTCGTGGTACGGGCGTGGCGGGCACCACCCCGTGTGGCGGCTTGCGCGAGTGACCCCGTGGCCGTATAACCGACCCAGGGGTAAGCGTCGTCGCACCGGTCTCGGTCGGCACGTCTCGGAACGCCTCTGGATCGGAGCTGCGGCCCTGAACCGGTCGATGCGCTACCTGTTCATCCTCATCATCCTGGGTCAGCTCGCGCTGGCCGTCGGTCTGCTGTTGGGGTGGCCCAGTGTCACGCGTTTGTGGCCGCTGCCCTACACCACGCCGATGTCGTTCACGTTCCTGGCGTCGATCGCCTTCGCGGCGGCCGGGTCGACCCTGTGGTGCGTGCTCATGGACGAGTTCGCGGCGGTCGCCGGCGTGGCACTCGATCTCGTGGCGATCTTCCTCCCGGTGTCCATCCTGATGTTCCAGCTCTCGCACGGTGTGAACCGTGTCCTGCTCCGGTTTGGCGCGGCGTGCGTGGTCCTGGCCGTGGTGGGCCTGGTGTTGGTCGTCGCTTCCATGCGAAGCCCGAGGCGCGACACGCGGCCGGTGCCCCGGCTGGTGCGCGGGTCGTTCGCGTTCTTCGTCATCGCGCTGATCATCGCCGGGGGGCAGATGGTGCTGGGGAACGCTCACATCCTCCCTTGGCAGGTCTCCACCACCGCGACCGTGATCTACGGCTGGATGTTCCTCGGGGCGGCGGTGTACTTCGCGTACGGCCTGGTGCGTCCCGGGTGGTTCAACGCGGGCGGGCAGTTGGCGGGATTCCTCGCCTACGACGTGATCCTGATCGTGCCCTTCCTGCGGCGTCTGCCGAGCGTCGCCCCGGGCCTGCGTGCGAACCTGATCGTGTACCTCGCCGTGGTGGTCGGCAGCGCCCTGCTGGCCATCTACTACCTGTTCCTGGATCCGGCGACGAGGTTCAGGCGGCGGGCCGTGCCGGCCGCCACCTGACCTGTCGCGCCCCGGCGTTCGGCCACCTGGAACGCAGGTCCCCTCGCCGTCACGGCCGGCCTCACCCACCGCGACGAGGCCTGTGAGCGCAAGATGGGCAGGGGCGGCCGAGGCCTGCCCCCGCCCATCTCGATCACGGCTGGCGCGTCCCCAGCGCCGTGCGCCCAGCAATAAGCCGCGGGGCGTGGCATCCGGCGGCGGCGTGATGCCCCCGCGGTGCGGGGCAATTCACGCGGCGGAACCGTTCACGGGCTGAACGTGCAGAGGTCGAAGGTGGAGTTGGGTGCGTCGAACACGCAGGCCGTGCCGCCGCCGCCGCCCGGCGAGGTCTGGCAAGCGCTCAGCAGCACCACGAGGAGGATCACCGCGAAGGCCAAACGGACGCGTCGCGCGCGCCCGGCCGGCACGTGACGAGCCACGGCCTACTCGCTCCGCGCGGCCAGCGCGGCCTCGAGCGCGGCCAACCGATCGGAGAGGTTCGCCACGTCCTGGCGCAACGAGCGGTTCTCCTGACTCAGCGCTTGGATGGCTGCGAAGGCTACGCCGTCAGCGTCGACCGTGGCGATGCGCGTGGCGCTGTCGCCGAAGCCGAAGGCGGCGTGGAAGTCCTGCGCGGTGGGACCAATGTGCCGCGCCGCGCCGGAATCGTCCTTGAACGACCACGAGTGAACCGGCATGACATCGAGCGCGGCCAGGACGGCCGCCGGGTCGATCGCGGCGAAGGCGTCCTTGACATGCACGTCGCTGAGCGTGTCGAACGCGACGGCGACGACGTGCCCATTGCCGTTGTCGAGTTTGATGTTGAAGTCGGCGGTGGAGGCGGCGTCCGGCTTGAACAGCAGGAACGTACCGTCGGTGCCGATGCGGAACTCCTCGTTGCCGTTGCCGTGGTTGCCGAAGCCCTTGATGATGGGGCCGGTACCCCTCTGGCTGATGCCGAGCGTGGCATCGGTGGTACCGGTGAAGTCCGTCTGCAGCCACGCGGCGATGCCGGTGCCATTGTTGATGCTGCGCAGGGTGGCATTGCTGACGCCGGTGCCGCTGGCGTTGAGCTCCAACGCCTTGCTGCTGAACGCGGTCAGGCTGAGCGGCACCGCGACCTTCAACGGACTACCGCCGGTCCCGGCGCCAACGAGCGAGCTGTCGTGCGCCACGGATGTCAAGCCCGTCCCGCCGCTCACCGTCACGCACGTGGGGACGCCATTGGCTCCGACCGCAGCGACAGCCTGCCCAGCGGCACAGGGAGCGCCTGAGAGGTTGCCCGTGAACGTCTCCACGCCGGTCACGGCGGTGGTGAGCGTGTTGAAGTTGTCGTTGATCTTGCCGGCGGAGACCACATCGCCAGAGCTGAACGTGTGGGGAATGGAGACGGCGGCTCCCCAAACCGCCAGGAGCAGGACGATGGTGATGGGAACGATGTTGCGACGCGCCAACCGCTTCATATGCCCTCCATTCGCCGCGTGGGCGGCGTGCTCCGAGCGGCGGCACGTTGACCGCATGCCCGGCTTGACCCGATGGGGAGTAACGACGTAGGGGAAATGTTTGGCCAATTGTAGGGCATCGCGCGGGCCGCCGTTCCCGAGATCGCGTTTCGCCGTCCGCGCCGCGCTGCGCGACGTGTCGCCGCTGATGTGCTATCCCTTCTCGACCGGGGCGCCGCCCTCCTCGCCGTGTAGCTCTTCGAGGTCCGCCAGACCCGTTTGATCGCGTACCTCAACCCCGCGCTGCGGGGACTCCACCGCGGCCTCTACGACGGTGTCACCTCTCGCCTCGAGCCTTTCCGGCGAAGTCGTGACGGCGTCGACAGGGCCATCCTCTGTGCGTTCGTTCTCCGCCCCTCCCCTCCGAGGGCCGTTCGCGCGCTCTGCCGCTGAAAGCCCCGCCTACTTCTTCTTGGCTGCCCGTTGTGCCTGCGCTGCGGCGTTGGCCGCCACCGCGGCGCGGATGAGGTTCTTGAAGGCCGCTTCGTCGATCGTCTCTCCTTCGCGGAGGTCGATCGCGCGTCGCGTGTTGCCGTTCAGGCTGGAGTTGAAGAGCTTCTGCGGGTCTTCGATGGTGGCTCCGCGGAAGAAGGTGAGTTTCACGGCTTGCTTGTACGACTCCCCGGTGCAGACGCCGCCGTCGTGGGACCAGACCGGGGTTCCGGGAGAGGACGCCTTCTGCCACTTCCACTCCTCCTGGATGTCGGGGTCGGCATCTTGTATGAGCCTGCGCACGTGGGCGAGGGTCTCGCCCCTCCAGTCCCCAAGCTCTTCGATCCGCCTGGTGATCTTCGCCGAGGCGGCCTCGCTGTTCGGTTGACTCGTCTGCTTCATGTTCGCTCCGATCCTTCGTTTCGCTTGCCGGCTCTGTGCTTGTGGGGGGAAGCATAGCCCGGAGCGGGTCCTCGGGAGGGGGTCGTCGGGAGGGGTCGCGGTGGCGTTGGCCGAGCGATACTTCTGCGGCGCTTGGCTCGAGCCCGACGTGGTCGACGTTCCCGACGACGCCTGGTTCCTGACCTGGCCCGAGCTGCTGGCGGCGTGGGACCGGGAGCCGACCGAGCTGCGTGCACGCATCGCACGGCGCCGCGACGCCCACGCCCGCTTCGAGCGCCTCGCCCCACCGATGATCATCACGAGCGACGGCGAGATCCCGTTCGTCCGCTACCGGCGCGACGGGGCTCCCAACGGTGCGCTGCTCGGCAACCCCGCGTCGACGGGGACCGCGGCGTGGTGGAGGTGCCGGACGCCGGCTGAGGCCTCGCCGGTGCGCGCGCGCCCCGTGAACGATCTGCACCGGCGGGCCGAGGGCATCGACCTCTCTCAGCTCCGCGCCGAGTGAGCGAGCCCGCGTCGCTCCGGGCCCGTGCGGGCTCGCACCACGGCTGCCCGCGTCAGAACGCGTACGCCAGGCCCACACGAAGCTGGCCGTTGTCGCGCCAGTCGCCGTAGCGGGTGCCGTCGCGCCCGTAGAACACGATGAGGTCGGCGGTGCCGGTAACGCCGTCGGCGAAGGCGTACGACAGGCGCGGCCGCACCATTCCGCTGCCGTCGCTGAGGTCGTGGAGCCAGGCGGCCTCGGTGGTGAGGCGCGGGCCGGCCTCGTAGTGGATGGTCGCCAGGCCGCTCACGTCGGTGGTGCCGTCTTGACCCGCGTCGCCGTTGGTGTGCTCCACGATGGCCTGCAGCGTGGCGAGCGCGCCGCCGGGAAAGGTGTGTTCGGCCTCGAGGACGGCCTGGTAGCCGGGGTTGCCGATGGCGGGGTCGTTGCCGCCCGGATCGTCCGTGAAGGTGTAGGCGGCCTCCCCGCGGATCACCACCTGCGCGGCCGCCACCGAGAAGTCGAGGCCGACGAGGCTGTAGCGGTCGTAGCTGAGCACGGGCTGCAGCAGCATCTGTCCCGGCGTCTGGGTGGGGACGAGGGTGGCGCTCACGGTCGGCGTGGTTCGGGTGCCCCGCACGTAGCTCACGCTCACGTCGGCGCCGTCGAGGGCGTCCACCGCGAGCGTGGTGCGCACGCCGAACTGGACGTTGCGCAGCTCCGCCGCGGGCCGCTGGTCCGAGGTCGGCGCCCGGCCCACCACGGTGACCCCCGGCGGCAGCGGGAGGCTGGCCGGCGCGTCCGTCTGCCAGCGCTCGGCGGGCAGCTCGGAGGGCGTGAACACGGGGATGAGGACGAGGTCGATGGTGACGTCCTCGGGCGCGTGGAAGGTGGCGCGGATCATGGGCGCCGGCAGCTTCTGGTCCTCGGGGTCCGCCACCGGGAACGACAGGTCGCGCGGGTTGAGGACGTCGACCGGGTTGACGGCGTCCGTGGAGCCCCAGAACACGAGCTGCTGGCCGACCACGAGGTCGAGCTGGTCGAGGTACACGGTGGCGTAGGCCCTGCCGAGGCGCAGATCGGCATCGCCGGTGGCCGCGTCGTAGCAGCCCTTCAGCTCGGCCTCGAAGCTGGCCTCGGGGAAGAGGCCGCTGCCCACCTCGCCGCTGGCGCCGAGGCGCAGGCAGGCCGAGGCGACGGGCAGGCTGCCGTCGAACGCGACGCCGAAGGTGGCGTTCAGCTCACCGCCGAAGTCGAGCTTGCCGGCGGCCAGGGCGGCGGAGGCCAACAGGGGCAGGCCCAGGGACAGCAACACAGTGCGGAACAGTGGGGCGTGCTTCACGGCTCACCTCTTGAGGAAGCGCTCGGTGAAGACGTCGTCGGGGATGTCGGCGTCGACCGAGAAGTCGCTCTCTTGAATCGTCGTCGACGAGCCCGTGGCCACGGTCGTCATCGTGAGATGGCTGGGCAGCACGTAGCCGTCGATCAAAGCGGTGCCGTCGATCGTCATGACCTTGAGGAGCTCGCCCGCGCGATAGAACTCGATGCGCGTGGGGACCAGCGTGTCCTCGGGGATCCGCATCACCAGCCGGTCGTAGGAGGGGTTGGCGTCGGGCTTGCGGGTGCTCTCCACGACGTAGACGGGGCCGTCCTCGACGCCGAGGAGCTCGTGAAGGTAGTCGTCGTGGGTGCCGCCGCTGAGCCCGCTGATGTCCTCGTAGGAGAAGTCGGAGCCGAAGAACGAGCCCTGCTCCTGGCTGCCGGCGATGCGGCGGACGCGGTCGAGGGCGGGCAGGTAGATCATGTTCTCCTTCGACCCATCGGGCTTCTCGACCGACAGGAAGCCGGAGCCCTCGATGTCGGCCGGTGCCGTGAACTTCACCACCTGCTTGGCGCCGTCGTCCACCGTCCACGTCTGCATGCTGCGGGTGAGGGTCTGGCCGGAGCCGGTAGTGATGCTCATGGTGATGCTGGCCACGAGGCCGGCGGGGCTGGGCTGCGCGTCGACCGCGTCCATCACCTCCTGGCCGGTGCTGTAGGTCTGCGCCAGCGCCAGGGGGAACGCGGCGGCGAGGAGGAGGGTGAGGATGAGGGACCTAGGCATGGCGGGCTACCTCCTGCGAGGTTCGCGGGGAACGTGGGTTGCGGAGGAAGATCAGGCACGCGGCGGGAAGCAGCGTGAGGGACATGATTCCGACGGACGCGACCGTGAAGGTCATGAGGGCGCCCAGGGTGCGGATGGGCACGAAGTGGCTCACCGTCATGGAGGCGAAGCCGGCGCCGAGCGTGAGGGCCGTGAAGGCGATGGAGCGGCCGGAGGTGACGATGGCGCGCTCCATGGCCTCCTCGGGGGTGCCGGTGCGCCGGCGTTCCTCCATGTAGCGGACGGTGAGGTGGATGGCGTAGTCACCCACGCCGATAGCGAGGGCCCCGAGCAGCATGGTGGCGAGGTCGAGGGGGAGGCCGAGGGCGCCGAGGACGCCGTACTGCAGGGCGATGGTGGCCAGGAGGGCGACGATGGTGACGAGGGCGGCGGCGATCGAGCGCACCATGCTGTCGATGACGATGACCAGCGCCAGCGCCAGCGTGAGGCTCAGGATGAAGTCGTGCAGCAGGGAGTCCTCGATGGCGAGCTGGAGAAGGGAGAGGCCGGTGTAGCCGAGCTCGGAGCGTGACGCCAGGGTCTCGTCGGCGGCCTGCCTGATGGCGGCGTCGATGCGCTTGATCTGGGCCGTGGAGGCCGATTTGTTGGTGATGGTGACGAGCGCCTGGCGGCCGTCGAGGGTCATGAACTGCGTGAGGGCGTCCATGTCCCCCGAGAGCTGATAGACGAGGAGCTCCTGGGCGACGGCCTCGCGCGTGGCGGGGAGGGCGTCCTCGCCGGTGAGGGCCTGGTGGATGGCGCGCAGCACGTTGGCGATGGAGGTGCTCGAGCCCACGCCGGGGATGGCCTCCACCCGGGCCTGGAACGCCAGCATCGCGCGGAGCAGCTCCGGGTCCTGGATGTCACCCTGCACCCGTACCTGCACCTGGCTGCTGCCACCGAAGGTGCGTTCGACGACCTCGTAGCTCTTGGTGACCGGTGAGTCCTTGCGGAAGTAGCTGAGGACGGCCGTGTTGGGCACGATGCGGGTGGCGCACACGCCGGAGACCGCCACCAGCACAAGCGCCGCGATCACGACCGGCCAGCGCCGCGCGGCGACGCCGCGGGCGAGGCGCCGCAGCAGCGGGCCGAGGGTGGCCCCGGCGTGCGCATCGGGGAGGTGCCTGGGCGGCGGTAGCAGCCGGAGCATCGCGGGGAGGAGCAGAAGCGACGCCAGCAGCGCGGCCAGGACCCCGCCGCCGGTGAGGAGCCCGAGCACGCGCACGGTGGGCATGCGCGAGAGGGTGAAGGTGCCCATGGCGGCCGCGATGGCGATGCCGGAGATGAGCACGCCCAGGCCGGTCTCGCCGACCGACAGCGCGATGGCCCGTCGCTTGCTCGCGCCCTGCCCAAGCTCGAACACGTACCGCCCCAGCAGGTGCAGGGAGAAGGAGCTCCCCACGGCCAGGATGGCGACCGGACCGATGATGTTGAGGGTGGTGATCCTCCCCCCCAGCCAGCCCATGGCGCCCATGGACCACTCCAGCCCGACGGCGATCGTCAGCAGCGGCAGGAGGGCCCCCTGCGCCGTGCGGAAGTTGAGGAACAGCATCACGACGATCATCGCTGCGGCGAGGCCGGCCAGGAGCGGCAGGTCGCGGCGGACGGTCTTGCCCATCTCCACCTCGACGAGCGGACCGCCTGCGAGACTCGCGTGCCCGGGCCAGTTCGCCGCCAGCGCCTGCTGGACGCCGTCGACCGCCGCGGCCGTGTCGGCGTTCTCATCGACCTCGATGACGACCGTGGCGGCCGTGCCGTCGTCGTTCACGAGCAGCCCGTTCCCGTAGAGCTCGGAGGTGCGCAACTCCTCGCGGATGGCCGCGATGTCCTGCGGCGCGAGGCGGTCCGGGTTCACCAGGTCCTCGATGCGCAGCAGCCCGTCGTCGTCCTGCATGAGCTGGGCGTTGGCGGCGCTGGTCACGCGGCCGATGCCGGGGACCTCGTGCACCGCGTCTGTGAGGCGACCGAGGTCGGTGAGTCCCTGGGCCGTGTAGATGTCGCCCTCGACCACGGCCACCAACAACTTGCCCGCCCCGAACGTGCGGGCGACCTCGCCGCGCAGGGCCGTCACGGGGGAGCCGTCGGGGTACATCGGGTCGAGGGAGTTGTCCACGCGCAGGCGCGTGAGGCCCACGCCCAGCGCCAGGCTGATCAGGGCGAAGGCGATCAGGATCCAGCGCGGGCGCCGCAGGATGAACTCCGCGAGCCGCATCACAAGAGGCCCCTAAAACCATAGAAACCAAACAATCGAAGCGGCATGGTCATGCCCCCTGGCCGGCGTCCGGGGCCTCGTCGTGGAGCAGGGGCCGGAGGACGGCGTTGACATCCTCGGCGAGCTGCCGGCACCCGTCGGGCTCGAGATCGCGCACGTAGTCGAGGTAGGCCTGCAGGTGCTGGGCGGCCCCTTCGGCGAGGTCGTCCGGAGCGCTGTCCGCCAGGGCGCCCAGGCCGAGGATGCGCAGGTTGTGGCGGACGCCCTCGCCGTCGGCCGCGGCCAGCGCGTCGAGGTGGGCCTGCAGCAGGGCGCGGCGGCCGGCGCGCCAGATGCGCAGCAGCACTACCGTGGTGACCTCGGTGCAGTACGCCTGCACGTCGGAGTCCGATTGCGGCACGCGCGCCAGCACCTCGATGGCGAGGTCGGGCTCGATGGCGAGGCCGGTCTCGGGGAACGCGCTGCTGCGCACGCGCTCGAGCAGCGCCTCCTTGACGTTCTCCCAGTCGCCCAGCGAGAGGTCCCCGCCCAGCTCCGCCATGAGCGCGTGCGCCTTCGGGGTGGGCACGAACACGATGATGGAGCGTCCGGGCTGGCGCTTGCCCTCCTCGAGGTGGTAGTCCGAGCGCGCGTAGCCCCGCTCCTCGAGGCGCCGAAGCATGTCGTAGGCGGTGAACGGGCTGACGCCCAGGCGCTCGGCCAGCAGGGAGTAATGGATCGGCTCCGCCTGCTCGCTGTAGAGATCGACCAGGTTGCGGATGAACGTCTCTTGGCGTCGCGTCAGTTCCATCAGAGATTCCCCAAAAAACCAAATAAACCAAGCAATTATGGCAGCCGCGCGACCCCGGTTGTCAAGGGCCGAAGGTCCGCCGCGGCGCGCGCCTGGCGCTCAAGCCCGGGGGACCTCCCGCACCCGACCGTCGGCCGCCGAGCTCAGCATGGCCTCCATCACCGCAACCACGTGTGCGGCGCGTCGTCCCGACGCGCGCGGTTCCCGCCCCTCACGCCAGGCGTCCACCAGATCGAGCACGCCAAGGCCGCGCAGGTTCGGCGCGGAGGCGGCCGCGACATCGGCTCCTTGCCAACCCTCGCGAGTCCCTACCTCCACGGGTCCGCCGTAGCCGTTGGGGTCGGGTAGCGCGAGCGTCCCCTCGGTGCCGTACAGCTCCAGGTGGGGGAGGCGGGAGGCCGCCACGTCGAAGCTCGTGACGAGCGTCGCGATGGGGCCCGACGCGAATCGCAGCACGCCGGCGACGTGCGTCGGCGTCTCCACCTCGACGCGGGCGCCCGCGCGCGGGCCCGCCCCCAGCGTGCGTTGAGCAAAGGCGGCGTCGGCCTCGGCGCTCACGCGCGCCACGGGACCGAGGAGCGTGCACAGGGCGGTGAGGTAGTACGGACCCATGTCGAACAGCGGCCCACCGCCGGGCCGGTACCACGGCTCCGGGGCCGGGTGCCACGACTCCACCCCCGAGCTCAGCATGTGGGCGGCGGCTGCGAAGGGGCGCCCGATCTCGCCGTCTGCGAGCCGCCGGCGCGCCGCCGTGAAGCCCGGACCGAGCACGGTGTCGGGGGCGCACCCGATGGGGAGTCCCCGGGCGTCCGCCAGCTCCACGAGGGCGTGTGCCTGCGAGGCGTCGAGGGCCAGCGGCTTCTCGCTGTAGACGGCCTTGCCGGCCTCCAGTGCGCGGAGGTTGACCTCACCGTGGGCGGACGGGCCGGTGAGGTCCAGCACCGCGTCGATGTCGGGGTGGGCGAGGAGCGTGTCCACATCGAGCGCCTGGGCCACGCCGAACGACCGTGCCCGCTCCTGGGCGCGCTCCATGTCCAGATCGGCGCACGCGGCCAGCGTCACGCGCCGGTCCCGCGCCAGGTTCTTGAGGTAGACGGCGCTGATCATGCCGCACCCGACGACGCCGAGCCGCACCGGCCCGTCCCGCCGAGGAGCGTACGGCGTCACGCTCACGAGAGGGTGCCTGCCGCCCACAGGAGCCCGCGCCGCGTGAGTTCCAGCGGGCCTTCCTCCGCCAGGTCGGCCAACCCGTGGCCAAGGGTGCTGGCGAACACGCGACCCCGACCCCACCTGCGCACCCACGCCACCGGCATCACCAGCCCCGCGAGCCACGGCACGTGCGTGCCGTCGAAGGTGCTGGTCGCGAGCACCGTGATGCCGGGATCGGTGTGCACGAGGTACTGCTCCGAGGTGACCTCGAAGCCGCGCAAACCCTTCACCACCCGATGGCCCGCGCGGGGCTCGACACGATAGCGGCGCCGGCCTCCAGGATGCGCGACGAACTGGCCGCCCACCACCAGCTTGAACGGCAGGCTGTCGCGGAATCCGTCGGCGATGCCACCGTGCCACCCACCCAGCCCGACGCCGCCCTCCACGGCTCGTACGAGGTTCGCCTCCTGCGCTGGGCTCAGGGTGCCCATGGTCCACGCGGGCACCACCAGCGCGAAGCGCCGCAGGTCCTGTTCGAGCGCGGTGAGGGAGTCCTCGACCTCGACGCGCAGCCCATCGGCGCGCAACGCCTCGGCGATGAGCCGGCTGCACGACTGCGGCTCGTGCCCCTCCCAGCCGCCCTGGACGATCAACACGCTGGCCTGCGGCACGTCCGACCTCCCGACCTCATAGCCTTCTCTTGATTACCATAGGCCAAGCTCGATTCAATGGAGGGCGCGAGGGCGCCCGTGGAGGCACGCATGACGCTCGGAGACCTCATCCATCCGCACACTGGACGCCGCCAGCGCAGCTCGAGCTGGGACCGCACCGGCGCCAACGCCGACAGCGTGGCGCTCGCGCCGGGAGAGACGCACCCGCTCCTCGACGTAGCGGGCGCGGGCGTGATCCGTCACCTGTGGATCACCGTCAACCCGGGCAGCGAGGCCTACCCGCGGGAGCTGGTGCTGCGCATGTACTGGGACGGGCTCGATCGCCCGTCGGTGGAGGCGCCGCTGGGTGACTTCTTCGGGCTGGGGCACGCGCGCGTCGCGCCATACGCGACGCTACCGTTCAGTGTCGTGACAGGCGGCCGCCCCGCCCACCTCAACCTGGCGGCCTTCAACTGCTGGTTCGCGATGCCGTTCGGCGGGGGGGCGCGGATCACCGTCACGAACGAGGGCGCCGAGCCGGTGAGCCACCTGTTCTACTACGTCGACTTCGATGCGCTCGACGCCGCTCCCGCGGGGGACCTCCGGTTCCACGCCCACTACCGGCAGCAGCGACCGGCCATCGCGGAGATCGACCTCGCGGACCCGGCCGCGGACTGGCCCACGGTGAGCACCCGGGCCAACCTGGACGGAGCGGGGAACTACGTCCTGCTCGACACGCGCGGGCAAGGACACTACGTTGGCTGCACGCTCTCGGTGGACCACATCAACCCGATCCGGGGTGGCGGCTGGTTCGGGGAGGGCGACGACATGATCTTCGTCGACGGTCGGCCCGGTCTGGGCGCGGCGCCGCGGCCCGAGAGCGCTCCCCGTGCCAACGATGCCTGGCCGCCCACCCTCCACGGCACCGGCACGGAGGACTACTTCTGCGCGGCCTGGGGCTACCCCGCACACGCCCACGCCGCCCCCTTCCATGCCGTGACGCTGGCCGGCGTCCGGGACGGCGAGACGCTGGACTACGCCGGCAAGTGGAGCATGGTTCGCTTCCACATCCCCGACCCCGTGGCGTTCGAGCGCGACATCCGCGTCACCATCGAGCACGGGCACGCCAATTGCCACGCCGACGACGTGAGCTCGGTGGCGTACTGGTACCAGACACCGGCCGCCCCCGGTCTCCCCCCTCTTCCGTCCGTCGAGGAGCGCCGTCCCCGCTCGGATCTCGAGAGCCTGCGCCTGTACCTGCGCACGCGATGAGGCGGCCGCAACGCCGCACGCATCGTGAATGCGCGAGGCCCGACGGAGTGGCAGGTGAACGCGATGCAGACGCCACCGCGTGGGCCGCGCACGGGCGCGTGGCCGCTCGATCGTTGTCCCGGGCGCCGAAGGAAACCATTGACAAAGCCCGAATTGCTTAGTAGGTTGGCTATGCAATTGCAACCGATTCCCGAATTGGGGGCATCACCGTGCGCAGACGCACGCTGAAAATCTCCGGCTCCGAGGCATTCGAATACCTTCGAGCGCTGGCCTCCGAGAAGCGCCTCGCGATTCTGGAACGGATCGGCGACTCGATCCTGAACATCCAGCAGATCTCCGATGAGCTCGGGGTGGCCCAACCGACGGTGTCCAGCCACGTGCAGCGGCTGGAGGAGGCGGGCCTGATCGTCACCAACTTCAAGCCGGGTCAGCGAGGGACGCAGAAGGCGTGCTCGAGCCTCTACGACGAGATCCTGCTGGTCCTCACGCCGGAGGCGAAGCCGGTGCGCGAACCGGTCGTCGAGTTGACGATGCCCCTGGGTGGGTTCACCGATCACGAGGTCGTGCCGACCTGTGGCCTGGCGCATGCGGGGTCCATCATCGGGCTGCTCGATGATCCCGAGGCCTTCCGTTTCCCGGAGCGGATGAAGGCGGAGATCCTCTGGTTCGCGCGCGGCACCATCGAATACACCTTCCCGCGTTCGCTTCCGCCACGCACGAGTCCGCGGAGGCTCGATTTCTCTGCGGAGATCTGCAGCGAGGTGGCGGGCTGGGACAACCACTGGGCGTCCGACATCACCCTCTGGGTCAACGACATGGAGATCGGCACGTGGACGTCTCCGGGCGATTTCGGCGGCGAGCGCGGCCGGCTCAATCCGTCGTGGTGGCAAGACCGCTACTCCCAGTTCGGGCTGCTGAAGAACTGGACCATCGATCGCCGCGGCAGCTTCGTGGACGGCGTCAAACTGTCCAACGTCACCATCGACGACCTCGATTTCGCGCATGGGCCGCTGCGCGTGAGGCTGGGTAACCGGCCCGGTGCCCGCAACGCGGGCGGCCTCACGCTCTTCGGCTCTAGCTTCGGGAACTACGAACAGGACCTGGTCCTCCGGATCGCCTACGACGAGATCGACCGGTCGCACGGCGAGGCCGCCGCGGCCGAGGAGGTGGTGACGCCCTGACCGATTGCAGGCCAGCCAGCCGCACATCGCTCCCTACTCCTGGAGGTTCTCCATGAAGATCCGCATCCTCGCCGTTCTCGCCCTCGTCGCCACCCTCGGCATGGCCGCCGCGCAGGTGACCCTCGACGTGATCGGCTTCAAGGTGCCGCCCAACGAGGTGGGTACCGATCTCGACAAGGCGTACCAGTCGTTCATCCAGCAGTTCGAGGCCGACAACCCCGGCGTGACGATCAACGCGCTCGAGAGCCCGCCCGACTTCGACACCTACATCCTCACCGCGCTCGCGTCCGGAACGGCCCCCGCGGTATGGAGCCAGGACGGCTCCACGCTCGCCAAGATCGCGCAGTCGGGTCAGCTCCTCGACATGCAGAAGTGCCAGGCCGTCGACCCGGGGTTCAATTTCGATCGCTTCTTCCCGAACGTGCTCGATCTGCACCAGTCGCTCGGCTCGGGCCAGACCATCGGCGTGCCCAACGACTTCACGCCGATGGTGATGTACTACAACCCGCAGGCCTTCGCCAAGGCGGGCGTGCCCGTGCCGGACAAGGCGAACCTCACCTGGGACGAGTTCCTCGACCTCACCCAGAAGCTGACCATCGACACCAACGGCCACAACGCCCAGTCCTCCGACTTCGACCCGAACAACGTCGAGCAGTACGGCTTCCGCGTGCGGCAGTACACCTTCGAGTGGATCTACTGGGTGTGGTCCAACGGCGGCGACGTGATCTCGCCCGACGGCAGCACCGCCAGCGGCTACCTCGACTCGGATGCCAGCGTCGAGGCCATCACCTTCCTGCGCGACCTCATGCTCAAGTACCACGTGTCCCCCACCTCCAGCGCGCTGGACGCGCTGCAGACCAACCTCGGCTTCCTCGATCTGTTCCTGCAGGGCAAGGTCGCGATCTTCCCACGCGGCCACTGGGAGCTCGTCGGCTTGCGTAGCAACAGCAACTACAGCCCCGAGAAGGTCGCCGTGATGGGCAACCCCTACAAGACCGCGCCCTCCACGGTGATCTACGAGTCCGGCTTCGTGATCCCGGCGAACATCAGCCAGGACAAGCTGGCGGCGGCGTGCAAGTTCGTGGACGCGGCCACCAGCCAGGGCTACCAGGACACCAAGGCGCTCACGGGCGTCGCCATCTCGGGCAACCAGGCCGTCGCCCAGGCGGCGATCCAGGGCGCGCCCCAACCCGCGGTCGAGCAGAGCTTCTTCGACCAGGTCAAGTACGCGCGGCCGCCGTACGGGGCGATGTTCGCCAACTACCCCGCCGTGGAGACCATCCTCGACTCGATGATGGAGCGCATCCTCAACGGTGGCGACGTGAAGAGCGAGGTCGCCAGCGCGGTGCGCGAGATCAACCGGGAGCTCTCCCGCTGAGGTCCTGACGGGACCGCGCTCCGCCGATGCGCGGGGCGCCGGACGGCCGGCTCACCGCCGGGCCCCGGCGCCCCGCGCCGCGGGCGCTCCGCGCGGACCCGCTCACGAAACGAGACCATGACGAGCGCGCGACCATGAACCGCCACGCACCGACCGACGCCGCACCGGCGCTCCGGCCGCGGCGCCAGAACCTCTGGCGGCGCTTCTGGGGCCGCTGGAACCAGCGCGAGGGGTACCTCTTCATCTTCCCCTCGTTCGTCCACCTGGCGATCTTCTTCCTCATCCCGTTGGGCTTCAGCCTGTGGCTGAGCTTCCACGACTGGCGCGGCATCATCACGAACCACATCCCGTTCGTCGGGCTGGACAACTACGCGTTCATGCTCGGCGACACGCGTTGGTGGAATGCCCTCGGCAACACCCTCTATTACACGTTCGTATCGGTTCCCCTCGGCATGGTGGTGAGCCTGCTCATCGCCCTGGTGATGAACCTCCGCATCCCCGGTATCTATCTGTTCCGCGCCATGTTCTTCATCCCCGTCATCACCTCGTGGGTGGCGGTCTCCGTCGTTTGGCTGTGGCTGCTCGACGGCAACATAGGGCTGGTCAACTACACGCTGTCGCTCATCGGGATCCGGGGCCCCGACTGGTTGAGCAACCCACACACGGCGATGCTCGGCCTCATCCTGATCGCCACCTGGAAGGGGGCCGGCTTCCAGATGATCATCTGGCTCGCCGGCCTGCAGTCGATCCCTCGTGACCTGTACGAGGCCGCCACCGTCGACGGGGCCAACGGCTGGCAGCGCCTGCGCTACGTGACGCTGCCGATGCTCGCCCCGACCACCTTCTTCTTGCTCATCACCGGAGTCATCGGCAGCTTCCAGGTGTTCACCCCGGTCTTCGTCATGACCAAGGGTGGCCCGCTGGGAAGCACCGACGTCGCCGTCTATCGCATCTACCAACGTGCCTTCGTGAACTTCGACTTCGGCTACGCCTCCGCTCTCGCCTGGGTGCTGTTCGCCTTCATCTTCGTGGCCACCATCATCCAGCTCGTGTATATGCGGAGGACCGTGGGCCGCACCTACGGGAGCGCCTGATGGCCTCCAACGCGCCCGTCCGCGCCGCCCCCGTCCACCGCCGCAACCCCTACGCCGGGCCGCTGCGCATCCTGGGGTTCTCCGCCCTGCTCGCGATCGCCATGCTCATGCTCGCCCCCTTCCTGTGGATGTTGCTCACCAGCGTGAAGACGCAACAGGAGGCCTTCGCCTATCCGCCCACGCTGCTTCCCGACCGGCTGCATTGGGAGAACTACAAGCAGCTCTTCACCCTCGTTCCGTTCGGCCGGTACTTCCTCAACACCGTGGTGGTGACGCTGGCCGTGGTCGTCGGGCAGCTCCTCATCTCGTCCATGGCCGCCTACGCGTTCGCGCGCCTGAAGTTCATGGGGCGGGAGACGATCTTCCTGTTCTACCTGGCCACCATGATGGTGCCGTTCCAGATCACGCTCATCCCGCTGTATCTCATCGTCTACAAGCTCGGCTGGGTGAACACCTATTGGGGCCTCATCGCCCCGGGCCTGGCGAGCGCCTACGGCATCTTCCTGCTGCGCCAGTCGTTCCTGACCATCCCGGAGGAGCTCAGCGACGCCGCGCGCATCGACGGGGCCAGCGAATGGGCCATCTACGCGCGCATCTTCATGCCGCTCAACGGCCCCGCGCTGGCCACCCTGGGCGTGTTCGCGTTCCTCGGGACCTGGACGGATCTGCTCTGGCCGCTGCTGATCGTGCGCGAGGAGCGCCTGCGCACGCTGGAGCTCGGGCTCGCCTACTTCAACTCCTCGGTCCCGCAGTTCGTGCAGCCCAACTGGCCCCTGCTCATGGCGGCCGCGGTGGTGGTGATGATGCCCGTGATCGTGGTGTACCTGTTCACGCAGCGCTACTTCGTCGAGGGGATCGCCCTGTCGGGGGTGAAGGGGTGAGCTCGGTCCCGGAAGACCGATTCACGCCCCATGGGTACCTCGACAACCCGTTCCACACGCGCAACCTCCACCCGAGCGGCGTGATCCGCTCCTCGGAGGGCGTGGGGGTCGCCTGGCACTACCCCGCATTGGCGCGCGGGTACGGTTTCCGCGAGGTGTATCGCTGCGCCGTCGAGATCGCGCTCGTCGACCCCGTGAGCGGGGGCGCCTCCCGCATCGGTCTCGAGGATCTCCACGCCGACGTGCACACCTGCAACCGCCTGCGGTTCCGTTTCGGCGCCCTCGGACTGCGCGTGGCGGCCACCTTCCATCGCATCGGGGAGCACGCCCTGGCGTGCCGGCTCGAGCTGAGCAATCCGGCCGGCGGCGACCGCCGCGTGCGCGTCTGCGCGCTCGCGCGCTACGCGCGCCATCTCGGTGCCGCCGGCGCGTGGGGCGAGTCCGGCCTGGTGTGCCTCGAGGAGGCCGGCACCCTCGTGGTGCAGGGTTTCGAGGACGGCGACGCCTTCGCCCTGCTGGCTGACCGCGCCGCGGACACGATAGGGGCGTGGGCGCCCGCGACCCAGGGCGTGCCCTCGGGGTCCGAGGTGGCCGAACGCACGATCGCCGCGCTCCCGCCGGCCGAGGCCCTGCGCGCCCCCGAGCTGACGAATGGGGACCACGCCGTCGTGACGGGACGCCGTGGCGAGACCGTCACCCTCACGGGCATCGCCGCCTACGACGTGAGCGTTCCGGCCGGCGGGCACTCCCACCTCGACGTGGTGCTGGCGCGGCACATCCGCCGCGACCTCGCCGCGCGTCGGGCGCACGACGCATTGGCCCGGCGGCACGAGGCGCTGGCCGACGCGCGATCCGCCGACGAGCGCTTCTGGCGCCAGGCGCCGGCGCTCGAGGGAGACTGGCCGGACGCGTGGCGGCGCGGCTTCGCCGTGGATCTCGAGACGCTCAGGATGATGGTGAGGTCCCCCATCGGCGTCTACGCGCATGTGTGGGACGGGATGCAGGTGCACGCGCCGCGGGCGGTGCTGGCCGAGGCCGCCATCGACGCGCTGCTGCTCGGCTACGCCGACCCGGACATCGGCAAGGCCCTCTTGCTCGGCACCTTCCTCGACGCGCCCGCCCCCAACGTGCCCTGCTCGCGTGAGGACGGCAGCTACAACATGGTGGGTGCCAACGGTTCGGCGTGCGGTACGGCACCGGAGTGGGGGTACCCGGTCGAGGTCGCCCGGCAGTTGTACCGGCTCGCGCCGGACCCGGCGTGGCTCGCCGCGTTGTACCCCGCGCTGGTGCGGTTCCTGCGCTGGTGGCTCGCCGAACGCTGCGACGCGCAGGGATACCTCGTCTACGACAACTCCTGGGAGTCGGGGCAAGACCTGAGCGCCCGCTTCGGACCGCAGAAGGAGGGAGGCGGATCCACCATCCGGATGGTGCGCCCGGTCGACCTTCAGGCCGCGATGGCGAGCGCCTGCGGGTCGATGGCGTACTTCGCGCAGGAGCTCGGGCGGCCGGACGAGGCGCACACATGGGCCGAGGAGGAACGGGCCTTCCGCGAGCGCACCGAGGCGCTGTGGCACGACGGCGCGTACCGCGACTTCGACGCACGGGTCGGGTTCTCCGACGAGTGGGACGTGATGCAACTCGCTCCGCTCGCTCTGGGGCTGGCCCCGAGCGCCCGTGCGGAGCGGCTCGCGCCGAGCGTAGCGCGGCTCAGCGATGTGCCCTATCTGTGGCCGATGTTCGTGTGGACGGCGGTCGACGCGGCGCTCCAGGCCAACCGGCCTGACGTGGCCGCGCGCGTCGCGTCCGACACCGTGGAGCGAGCCTGGGCCACCTGGGACCGGCGCGAGGCGGCCGCGGGCGAGCCCCTCCCCGGCGTGACCTGCGAGTACTGGGGGGTCGACGGCCGTTGCGGCGCCGAGGGGTATGGCTGGGGCGCGTTCGGGATCCACCTCCTGGTGCGGGCACTGCTGGGTTTCCGCCCGGCGGACGGAGCGCTCCACCTCCGGCCCGAGCTGCCCGCCGCGATGCGCGTTCCCGGCCGCAGTTACCGCGTGACCAACCTCCCCTGGTCCGGCGGTCGCGTGAGCGTGACCCTGACGGTGGTCGACGGCGCAGACGGCGAGCTCGACCTCACCCTCAACGACGGCGGCGCACGCGCGTGGCAGCCCGTCGACGAGCGCGGCGCGCCCCTGGCGGACCCCGGAGAGCCGGGTGCGGGGTACCGGATCCGGCTCGCCGCGGGTGCCGGTACGCGGGTGCGCTGCGTCCCGGTCGACGGCGGCGCGGCCCATCCACGGCGCCCCCTCGCCGAGAGGGAGCGTTGACGCCGTGAACCCCGGACCGCCCGACGTCCTGGCCCTCCTGCAACGCGACGACAAGTGGTTCCTCGGGGGCGCCCCCGCGCTGCTCTACGCTCCGCCCGCACCGGTTTGGCTCGACGTCCCGGGCTTCTTCGACCGCACGCACTTCCTGCACTTCGCGCTCGAGCCTCTGTTCACCGTCACGCTGGTCGATGAAGCGGGCAGCGAGGTGCCGCTGCGTGCCGAGCGCCGCAGCTGGCGGCCCGACCGCCTCGAGATCCACTACCGCGGGCCCGACCTGGAGGTGCGCGAGCTGCGCTGCGTGGGTCCCGGGGACGCCGCTGCCTGCGTGCTCGAGGTGCGGTCGACGCGCGCGGCCCCCCGTCGGCTGCGCGCCGTGGCGTGGACCGCCCAGCCGGTGCGCGAGGAGACGCTCCGCGGGGCCGCGCTCACCCGGTTCGGACCGCGCATCCGGCGTGAGGTCGAGGGCCTACGCTCCACCCGTCGCGACCTGAGCCTGACCCTGGGCATGAAGGGCGCCCGCTCGTCGAGCATCGAGCTCTCCGAGGCCACGGCGAACCACCCCCGCTTCGTGCTCACGCCGTTCAGCGAGTCGCTGGAGGCGGACGGCCTATCCAACCGCACCGTGCTCACCGGGGTGAACCGCAACGGCCTGCTGTACGCGGCGGTAGAGCGCGAGCTCGCGTTCGATGGGGACGGCACGGCGCGGGTGGTGGCCGCCGCCGGCGTGGGCCTCACCGACGAGGCCGCGGATGCCGCCCTCGCTTCCGCCCTGGAGGGCGACCCGATGGCCCGCAGTGCGGAGGCGTGGCGCGGGTACTTCGGCGACCTCCCAACCTTCTCTTCGGGCGACGTCTCGCTCGACACGGCCTACTGGTATCGCTGGTACGGTCTGCGGCTCAACACCATCGCGCCCGGCGTCGGCAACTACCGGCACCCGGCCGTGGCGGAGGGCATCGACTACTTCCGCGTGCCGATCTCCTACTCCGCGCAGTGCCACATGCTGGAGACGCGCTGGATGCACGACGGCACACTGGCCTGGGGCTCGATCCTGAACTTCCTCGACAACCAGCGTCCCGACGGATCGCTGCCGAACCACATCCACCTCGACCACGTGGCACCCTCCGGCATCTACCATGCCGACTGGGGCACGCGCGTTCTGGACGTCTACCGCGTGCACCCGGACGACGACGCGCTGGCGCGTGCCTTCGAGGGCCTGAAGCGCTACGCAGAGTACTTCTACCGCGAGCGCGACGCGCAGGGCTCGCGCCTGTACGACCACGTGAACCAGTGGGAGTCCGGGCAGGAGTACATGAGCCGCTACGTGTGGGTCGATGCCACGGCGGACGAGTGGAAGCCGATGCAGCGGCGCTTGAAGGGGATCGACGCGAGCGTCTACGTCTATGCCTTGGAGCGCGCCCTGGGCGAGATGAGCCGGCTGCTGGGTCGGGGCGAGGAAGCGGCGTGGCAGGCCCGCGCCGAGGCGACCGGCGCGGCGATCCGCGACCTCGCCTGGAACCCGGAGCTGGAGGCGTTCGTCGACTGCGACTCGGAGCTCAACCGCTCTGAGCTCGTCTTCGCGCTCTCGTTCTACCCCTTCGCCACCGACATCGCCGAGGTGCGGCACCTGCCGTCGATCCGCCGTCACCTGCTCGATCCGGAGGTCTTCTGGACGCGCTACCCGGTGCCGGCGAGCCCGCGCACCGACCCGAATTTCTCGGCCACCCCGAGCTGGAAGGGGAAGCGCACCAACTGCCCCTGGAACGGGCGCACCTGGCCCATGACCAACAGCCACGTGGTGGAGGCGCTGGCGCACGCCTCGCGGCTCGACCCGGAGCTCCGGGAAGCCTACCGTGGAGCTGCTCAAGCGCTTCGTCGGGATGATGTGTTTCGACGGCGACCCGCGGCGGCCCAACAGCTTCGAGCACTACAACCCTCTCACCGGGGCGCCGAGTGCGTACCGCGGGATCGACGACTACATGCACTCGTGGATCAACGACCTGCTGATCAAGTACGTGGCCGGGCTCAGGCCGGATGCGGACGGGGTGGTCGTGGATCCCTTCCCGTTCGGGCTCGCGCGCGTGTCGCTGCGCGGCGTGCGCGTCCGCGGCCGTGTCGTGGACGTGGAGGTGGTCGACGGCGCACCGCGGGTGTGGGTCGACGGACGCGAGGTCGAGCTCGTGCCGAGTGACGACGGCCCGCGCATCCCGCTGCCGCGGCAGGTCGTGGCGGGCTGAGGGCGGGCGCGCGCAGGGGCAGGCGCCGGCGGCGTGTGGTCGGGTCGGCACCCGGTACGGGCCGACGTGGGCGCGGGTCGGCTCTCAAGACGCCCGTGCGACCCACCGCAGGAAGCAGCCGAGGAGGTGCCGCGCCGCCGGATTGCGTTCGATGCCGACGGGCTGGTCGCCGATCCCCCCTCCCAATCGCAGGGTCGTGAACAGCACGCGACCGCGACCGACCTCGGCGGTGCCGGCATAGTCGTGGACCGCGGCCGTGCGGGCGTCCACCCGCCGCAGTACGGGCTGCCAGCCCGGGAGCGGGTCGCGCGGCAGGGCGTGATCGGGGGTCATGCCGTAGAACTGCAGCTCCGCCACGCCGCGATGCGGGAAGTCCCCCCAGGCGGGGTGGGGTTCGAGGAGCTTCACGCCCTCGCGCCAGAACGGCAACGCCTGCAGATCCGCGGGGGCGGCGGGCCCGGTGTGCGGCAGCACGACGACGGCCGCGCCGCCGCCGACCACGTGGTCGCGTGCCCGGGCGTCCCACGCGGTCGCGACCAGCGGCGCGGGTTCGGGCGCCGCCTCCGACGCGCGCGAGGCCGGGCAGGTATCCCAGCGGGTCGTGGAGTGCGAACGGCGGCAGCGGAGACTCGGGGAACACCCACAACGACCACGCGTTGCGCGTGCGGTCGCCGCCGACCTCGACCTCCACCCGCAACTCCAGCCGCACCGGGGTGCCCACCGCCGGGGCGGCCAGGTGCGCCAGACCCACGCCGCGGACCTGCCCCGGCTCGAGCGCGGCCTCACCGGTCCCGCCGGCCAGCACCTCGTCGCGCTCGTCGACGACCGACCACCGCACGGTGGCCGGGCCGCGCCCGCGACCGTAGTGCGAGGCCACCAGATGGACCCGCTGGGTTGTTCCGGCCACCACGCACCAGCGCTCGAACGGCGCGGGTCGATCGCCGCCGGCCTCCCAACGTCGCCGGCGATCGAACGCGGGCACCACCACGAGGTCGTCGTTGAAGGAGCGGAACTCGTCGGGCGCGAACTTGAGCTCCCCGTCGTAGTCCCACATGCCCGCCGTGCTGATGGGGGTGTCGCGCTCGCCCGTGACCACGTAGCCCGACGTCACGCGGCGCGCACGCGTCGCCTCCAGCGTCACCTTGCGGTGCAGCAGGGACTGGCGCCGGCCGACCTCGGCGAGCTGAGCCTGGCGCTCCCACAGGCCCGCCTCGCGCACGCGCCGTACCAGGTGGACGGCGTCGTACTGCCACCGCGCCCCCTGCGGGTTGAGCTCCGGGTCGTCGCGCATCCACCACGGCGCGCCACCGTGGCGCTCGAGCGCGCGCTGCTGGTCGCGGAACCCGTCCGAATCGGCGTACTCCCCGAACAGGAAGGGCTGCGGGTCGCGCCAGCCGGGGTCGAAGTAGTCGAGCAGGGGTCCGAACGCCGGCGGCTCGGCGTAGAAGTGGTAGTCGTGGAACTCCGCGAACTCGTCCAGCAGCCCTCCGTAGGCCTCGCCGGAACCGCTGTTGTCGCGCACGAGGGCGTCGCCCACCAGCTGCTTGACGCGCCGGAAGAGCGGTCCCAGAAGGTCCGCGCCCGCCTTGGTGTTGAGCTCGCACCCGAGCGTGTAGAGCACGATGCTGGGGTGGTGCCGGACCTGCCGCACGATGCGCTCGTACTCGACCGGCGTCTGGCGCAGGAAGAATTCCGAGGGCTCCGGCAACCACATGGGGAGCTCGAGCCACACCAACATCCCCAGCTCGTCGCACAGCTCCAGGTAGTACGCCGGCGGCACCCACAGGCACAGCTTCACGCCGTTGAACCCGAGCGAACGCAGGCGCTCGAGGTCCCGGCGCACCTCGTCCCGGCCGGGGTTGGCGTGGAGGTGGTCGAAATACCAGCCCCAGGACAACGCCATGCGCGGGTAGATCGGCTCTCCGTTGAGGCGCAGCGTGCTTCCGTCCGCGACCAGCGTGCGAAGGCCGAAGGCCTGCTCCCGCAGGTCGCTCACCGTGCCATCGTCCAGTACGGCTTCCACGCGCGCCCGGTACAGCCGGGGCGCTTCGGGGCACCACGGCTCGGGGTCGGGGACGGCGCCCGCCAAGACGCCCCCACCCTCGAGGTGGGCGTCTTCGAGCACGAGCACCGAGCGCCCATCGGGGTCGAACACCGTGACGCGGGCCGTGGCGGGCGCCCCGTTCGTCTGCACCTCGGCGTGCAGGCGTCCGTCGGCCCAGCCGCGAACGTCGACGCGGGCGAGCTTCGCCGGGCCGCTCGTCTCGAGCGCCACGTCCTGCCAGATGCCTCCGAAGATGTGGCCCCAGACGTATGGAAGGAACCCCGACAGCGTCTCCTTCATCGGGAAGCGGCCCGGGAGGCTGGCCGTGTCGGGGCCGCCTGTCAGCCCCGCCGGCTTCTCGACTCGCACGGTCAGCTCCACCTCGTCACGCATCGGCGCCGGGATGGCCACCGTGAAGGCGTCCCACAGGCCGAGGTGCTCGCCGACCTCGACGCCGTCGACGAAGACGCGGGCATGATAGCTCACGCCCTCGAACCGCAGCCATGCGCGAGCGCCGGGCGCCATCGGGGGCCGCGCGATCCGTGTGCGGTACCACGCCGGACCTACCCGTGCCTTGCTGCCCCCGAGCTGCTCCCAGCAGCCGGGCACCGCCACGTCCCGCCAGGCGTCCTCGCCTTCGAAGCGCAGCTCCCAGGGACCCGCCAGCCGGCGCCGGATCACGGCTGCCTCCCGGCGCCCGCGCGGTCCGTGGCGCTCGCGCCCGCCGCCTCCGTCGCGTCTGCCGCCCCCGTCGCGCCCCCCGCCTCCGTCGCGCCTGCCGCCTCCGCGGGAGGAGCCGGCGGCGCGCCCGGGTCCCGGTGCGCCCGGGCCCACACGTCGCGGCGGGCATCGAGATCGCGCACCTGTTTGCGCGCCTCTCGCAGGTCCAGCACGACCGTGGCGATCTCGAACGGGCGCAGGCGGAGGGCGAGCGTGCTGCTGCCGTCGCTCTCTGACCGCGGTTCGATCGTGGCCGCGGTCTCGCCCATGAGGTTCGCCCGCAGCGCCTTCGCGACCGCACCCCGGACCCGAAGGGAGACGTCGGCGTGGTGGCCGTCGAATTCGACGAGGCGCAGCACGATGGGATACCCCATGCCGGCGCCCGCGTACTCGGCCAGCGCTCGGCCGGCCTCCTCGGTCTCGCGAAATGCGGCCGTGAGCACCACGCCGGGTGCATCTGCGCGCAACGACTCGAAGCTCCAAGGGAGGTCGCCGCCTGGACCTGCGGGCCGTTCGATGAGCGGTGGCCGCTCGAACTCCTGCGCCCGGCGCCAGCGCTCCGCGTGGCTCAGCGCGCCCCGCGGCGCGAGGCGCAAACGCACGTCGAGCGAGTCCACGAAGTAGTCCTCGTCCCAGGGGTCGTACAGCGTGAGGATCTGTTCGACACGGTCGCCCTCGCGCACGAATGCCTGGCTACCGTCGTGTTGCCACAGCAGGCCGCGTTGCCGGTCCCCGATATCGACGAACTGCAATGCCGTGAAGGGGCCCTCGACCTCCTCGAACCACTGGGGCGACGTCATCCAGTCGCCGCTCGGGTATTTGCGCCGGTAGTGGCCCCGCGCGTGGATCTCGGAAACGCCGTAGGGGTGATCGTGGAGCATCGTAAGGTCGCCGAGCTCCGCGACGCGGAGGCGCAGGGCGCCGGCCACGCCGGGGTCGGGCCGGGGCAGAGCGGTCGCCCGGATGCGCACGTCGAGCGCCTCGCGCTCGGGCGCCAGCGCCATGCCGATCTCGAGCTCGGCGCCGGACGCACCCCGGCGCCGGATGCGCACCCATGGCGCGTCGGCGTCGCCGAGTCCCTCCGTAAAACCCGCGAACGCGCGCGGTACCAGCTCGACCCCGATCTCGGGGAACGTCTCCACACGGCCGTCCACGCGCATGCGCAGATCGCCCAGCAGATCGCAAGGTTCCCACGGTCCCTCCGGGGCGGCGGCCGTCACCAGCCGACGCACGCGCCCCGTGGTGGCATCGACCCGCACCTCGGTGCCGGCGCGCCGCAGGACGACCTCGCCGTCGCGGTGGAAGGCCGTGGTGGCGGGCGCCTCCGGCTCGTCTCCTCGCAGCACGACGTACCCGGCGGCCGGCAGCTCGACGGCGCGCGGGCGCCCACCGGGTTGGCCCGCTACGACGGCCGGGCGCCGCCAGGGGAGCGCGTTGACGACGACGGTGCGGCCCGCGGGGCCGGCGGCGCGCGCCGCCAGCGCGCGTGACGTACGGGTGCGCACGTGTCGCGCCAGCGCCAGGCTGCGGCGGTAGCTCGCGGCCCCGACGTGCCCGCAGAGGCCCTCGCACTCGTCGTTGTCGTGGTGCTGGGCCGCCAGCAGTTCCCGCCAGGCCTCCTCGAGCTCCCAGGTGGGGTACACGTCCCAGCCCGGGTAGGGTCGCCCGAATCGGCCCGCGAGCACCGAGAGGCTCTCCGCGTCCAGCAGGGTGTGCTCGGCGCGGCGGCTGAGCCGCCGGAACCCGTCGCCGTTCTTGCCGAGACTGACGCCGTGGTAGACGTCATCCAGCGTGTAGCGCCGCTCCACGGCGTGGTGCCGGGCGTCCTCCAGGTGTTGTGACAGGGTCCCGAAGCGCAACTCCAGGTCGTCGCGCGCGGCGAGGCGTTCGAGCTGCGGCAAGAGAAGCTCCGAACGGCACATCCAGTCGGGCGAGGGCATCAGCTCCAGCCACTGCAACACGATCGGCATGGCGAGCTGTGCCGGGAGGGGCCCCGAGAGCACGTCTTCGACGTCCTCCGGCCACTGGTGAAGGTTCAGCGGGCCGCGCGGCGCCGTGAGCAGGCGGCTGCCGTCCTGCCCGATCCACCACACGGCCGGCGCCTCCTCGAGCGGGAGCTCGGGCGTATGCCAGGTCCACTGGAAGAACAGTGATGCGTAGGCGTATCCGGCGCCGGCGAGCAGCTGCGGGAGCTGCGGGAAGAAGTCGAACTCCTCCTCCCAGAAGGTACGCGGGCGCGTACCGAACAAGCGGAGGGCGGTGCGCACGCCGTACACGCGCTGACGCACGTTCGCCTCGCCGCCGTGGAACAGGCCGTAGGGTTGGCCGTAGGAGCCGCCGACGATCTCGATGCGGCCCTCGGCCACGGCGGATCGCAGCGCGGCGAACGCCTCCGGGTCCTCGACCGCAAGCTTCTCGAAGCCCACGCCGTCGAAGTTGACGTTGCCTCGGGCCCCGCTCGCATCGCAGAAGGCGAGCATGTCGCGCACCGAGCCCGGCAACACGTGGTATCCCCACAACCACTCCATGTCGACCCAGTGCATGTGGTTGCCGAAGGTGTAACGGAGGATGCGGCGCCCGCTCGGCGCACGCGTCATCGGGCCGCCTCCGCGTCGATGGGCGCGACCGGCTCGGGGCGCCCGCTGCCGACCGCCGCGCGAATGGCCTCCAGCGTGGCGATCGTGGCCGCGCCGTCGCGCGCGTCCGGCTGGGGAGATTCGCCGCGGACCAGGGCCCCGGCGAACGCCTCGAGGTAGTCGACGAACTCGCCGGCGTGGTGGTTCACGCCCTCGAACTGGAAGTAGTGGTAGCTGTCCTCGAAGTAGTGTTCCACGCGCTCGTTCTCCCCCGCGAGCTTCACCACGCTCTGCAGTTGCGGATAGCTCGCGACGAAGGTGCCACGGCGGCCGTACAGCGCCACCTCGATCCAGGGCCGCGTTGCGTGGGGTTGCTCGAGGCCGTACAACCCCAGCACGCGCCCGAGGCGCCCACTCGCGAAGCGCAGGTTGACCACGAAGACATCGTTCCCGGCGAATCCGGCGTCCTCGCCGGTGAGCGAGCGGTCCCCCCACGCGCTCACCTCCACGACCTCGCCCATGTGCCAACGGAGCAGGTCCACGGGATGCGAGCAGCCGCCGAAGATGAGATCGAACCCCCCCTCTTCGCGCGCCCAGGGCCGCGCGCCGTAGAACCAGCGCATGTCGTGGACGTACGACGCCTCCGCGAAGTGCAGCTCCCCGAGGTCGCCACGCTCCACCGCATGGCGCTGGCGTTGCATGGGACCGAAGAAGCGCGAGCTCTGGCCGACCATCAGGCGCAGGTCGGGGTGAGCGTCCGCCAGGGCGACCACCGCGCGCGCCTCATCGAGCGACGCCACCAACGGCTTGGTGCACACGACGTGCTTGCCGGCCTCGAAGGCGGCCCGGATGTGGCGCAGATGCTCGCCGTCCGGGGTATAGATGGCAAGGATGTCGAGTCCGGGCCGCGCCAACAGCGCGTCGAGCTCGGTCGTCCCAAAAGGCGCATCGTACCGGCGCCGGACGACCTCGACGCGCTCCGCGTCGAGGTCGCAGACGCCGACGACCTCGAGGTCGGGATGCCCCTGCAGGCCCTTCGCAAGGCCCGCCCCTTCGCCCAGGCCCACGATGCCGATTCCGAAATGGCCACCGACACGGCGTTGCCGTCCACGGCCCTCCATGTTCCCTCACCGCCCCCCGGCGTGGCCCCACGGCCACGCCAATAGATCAGTTTCCGCTGATATATATAGCATCTTGGCTATGGTAAGCCGCCCGGGGCGCCGCGCGAGGCGGGGGCCGCCACCGACGAGCGCGAGCGCGCCATCGCGGTCCGCGCCGGCCGCCTGTCCCGGGAGGTGCTGGCGTGGGGCGTGGTCGTGTCGCTCGGCCTCTTCCTCGTGACGCGGGACGCCGGCCTGCTGTTCCACGGCGCCTTGGCCAGCCTCGTCCTGGCGCAACTGGCGGACTACGCGGCCCAGATCACCCTGTTCCGCACGGCCGTCTGAGCCGTGGGCCGCCGTCCGCCCATCACCAACCGCATCCGGGAGCTGCGCGAGGAGCACGGCCACATGACCCAGGCGCAGCTCGCCGAGGCCATCGGCGTCACGCGGCAGACCGTCATCGCGATCGAGCAGAACCGCTACGCACCCTCGCTGGAGAGCGCGTTCCGTATCGCCCGCGTGTTCGGGCTGGGGTGCGAGGAGGTGTTCCAGTGGCAGGGGGGTTCGTAGGCGCGTACCCCACACACGACGAGCGGCCGCCGGAGCGCGGTGGCTCCGAAGGGACTGCGAGGAGCCGGTCCAGACGGGGCGGTCGACCGCGCGCCGGGTGAGGGAGCCGCTACAGCGAGATACGGGAGCCGACGGCCATGGGATCCACCATGCCCTCGCCGAACGCCTCCAGGAACGCGTGCGTCGCCCTCCAGCCGGTGCAGTGACCCGGCACGATGACGTTGAACCCGAACTGCTGGAGTTCGGTGATGGTCGGTTCGATCAGGTCCTCGTTCGGGTACACCAGATGCAGGCCACCGATCAGGGCGTGGAAGGGTGTGTCGGGCACGAGCTCGCGGGCGTGGCGGCAAACGTTGACGACGCCTGCGTGGGAGCACCCGGTGATGACCACGAGCCCCTTCCCGCGCACGTGGGCGAGCATGAAGCGCTCGTCCATCACCAGCGGATCGGGCTCCCAGTTCCCGGACGGCGCCATTCGCACTTGGGTCTCGAGCCCGCGCTCGAAGCTCGATCGCGGGACCTCTCCGCTCAGGGCGAAGGTGCCGTCGAGGATCTCCTCGCGCTCACTCGACTCGTGGAGCTCGTAACCGCCCTGGTGCAGGGCTTTCGCCGCAGGGACCTCCTGCAATGGCAGTACGCCGCCATTGGGGGTGCGCACCGCTCGGAGCGTGAACACGTCCGGGTGCAGATGGAGGGGGAGCGGGGACGTTCCGCCCGCCATCCTCACGAGCTCGACGACCTTCAACAGCCCCTCGGAGTGGTCGAAGTGCCCGTGCGACAGCACCACGGCTTCGATGCTGGCGAAGTCCAGTCCCATGCGCTCGCCGTTGCGTTCGATGGCGTACGGATCCGGTCCCGCGTCGAACAACACCGATCGGGACGCCCCGCCGTCGCGGGCGGTGACCAGCAGCGACAGTCCGTGATGGGCCGAGCACAGCCCCTCCCCGGTCATCTCTGCCATACCGGCTTGTGTGAGCACCTGGACTTCGGATGCCACGTGCGACGGGCGGCTGGAGAGCATATCCGTGGTGTTGTCGACGAGGACGGATACCGTGATGCCTTCGACCGGTTGCAGCATCGATCTACTCCTTCCGCCTTGCGAACGCGTCGCAAGCGAACGACGCGCGCAACTCGCCGGTTTTGGGGAGACCGTGACTGCGACAACGCATACCGGGGCGCATCGGGCCGCGATGGGGTAGGTCCATCCTACCGGCGCGGAGCGCGCGCGGTGCGACGACGCTATGGGTTGTGGTGTCGGAGCGGAACGAGCCCGGAGGGGTTGTGCTGCGCCGGCGTGCTCCTTGGCCGGGCGGCCGGAGTGGTGCACCGACCAACGGCCTATGCCCTTCGACCGTCTTGGCATGCCCCCTCGAACTCCCTATGGTAGGTGGGTCGCGAAACGGCACGGACGTGGGGGCAAGGGACGGTGGGCCGGACTGTCGCGGCGATTGGGGGACGCGTGAACCACCGTGCTCGAGCCGCCCGCATCGCCATCGTTCCGGTGCTGATGGTGCTGGCGGGCTGCCGGCAGGTCGATGCGCCCCGCGCCACGCCTGAGGTCCCACCGGCCGTCGCCAACGGCCCGCTGCTCTTCTCCGACGATTTCGAGTCCGGCGATCTCGCCGCCTGGACCGGCGGTACCGGCCTGGTGGTGGATCCGGGCGCCGGTGCGGGCTCCTCCTGGGGCGTCGTGGCGTCGCTGGCCGGCTCGGGTGCCTACGCCTACGCGGTGCTGTCCTCGGGCCTGGAGGAGGTCACGGCGGAGGTGTGGCTGCGGCCGGTGGACCTGTCGGGTTCCACTGCCGTCAACTTCCTGAAGCTGCGCGAGGTGACGGGGCGGGCGCTGGCCGAGGTGTTCCTCACCTCCACCGGGGTGCTCGGGGTGCGCGACGACGTCGGCGGGGTGTCCTACCACAGTGCCACCCGGCTCACGATGGAGTCGGGCCATCGGGTCGGCCTCCACCTGGTGGTGGATGCCGCCGCGAGCCGCATCGACGTGAGCCTGGACGGGGCGCCCGTGTCCGGTCTCGACCGGGCGGCGGACCTCACGGGATCGTCGGGGATCGGACGCGTGCAGGTGGGGGAGAACGTGCCGGGGCGCAGCGCCGAGCTGGCGTTCGACGACGTACGCGTTTGGGGCCTCGAGACGGTACAACCCCCGCCCCCGCCGCCGCCGGGCGCCACGCAGCTGTTCGGCGACGGCTTCGAGTCCGGTGATCTCGCGGCCTGGACGGGAGGCAGCGGGCTGCGGGTGGTCGCGGGTGAGGGCGTGAACGGCTCCTGGGGCGCCTTGGGCGCCATGGACGGTTCGGGCGCGTGGGCGTACGCCGCGCTGCCGGAGGTCGTCGACGACCTGACCGCGTCGCTGTGGGTGCGCCCGGTGCGCCTGGCCGGCGCCAGCGCGGTGAACTTCCTCAAGCTGCGCACGAGCTCGGGCGCTGCCCTGGCCGAGGTGTTCGTCACCTCCGGCGGCGTGCTCGGGGTGCGCGACGATGTGGGGCGGGTGTCGTACCACAGCGCCACCGGCCTCAGGCTCGGTAGCTGGGCGCAGGTGGCGCTCGACGCCCGCGTGGCCGGCTCGGCCGGCCATCTGAGCGTCCGCCTCGACGGCGTGCCCGTCGATGGGCTGGACCTCGACGTCGATCTCGGCGTCACGGGCGTCGGTCGCGTGCAGGTGGGGGAGAACGTCCCCGGCAGGGTGGCGGAGCTGGCGTACGACGCGGTGTCGGTCGCCGCCGCCGTTCCGCCTTCGGGCGCGGACCCCGTGCTCATGGCGGCCGGCGATATCGCCTGCGATCCCTTGTCCCCCGGGTTCAACGGGGGGTACGGCACAGCCTCCGCGTGCCGCCAGCTCGCCGTGTCCGACCTGATCCTGGCCGACCCGGGCGTGACCGCGGTGGCGGCGCTGGGCGACGTGCAGTACTACTGTGCGGGCGCCGCGGCGTTCGCGGCCGCCTACGAACCGTCCTGGGGGCGCGTGCGGGGCCTGACGCACCCGGCCGTCGGCAACCACGAGTACCTGACGGGCAGCACCACCGACCCCCACACCGACTGCGATCCCACCGGCATGGCGGCCGGGTACTTCGGCTACTTCGGAGCGGCCGCCGGCGACCCCTACCGCGGGTATTACAGCTACGACCTGGGCGCCTGGCACGTGGTGGTGCTCAACTCCAACTGCCCGGAGGCGGGAGGCTGCGGAGCGGGCACGCCGCAGGAGACGTGGTTGCGGCAGGACCTGGCGGCGCACCCCACCGCCTGCACCCTGGCGTACTGGCACATCCCGCTCTGGTCCTCGGGCGGCCGCGCTGCCCGCAACGTCACCGATCTCGCGTGGGCGCTGTACGACTACGGCGCGGAGGTGGTGCTCGCGGGACACGACCACATCTACGAGCGCTTCGCGCCGCAGGACCCGAGCGGCGCCGCCGATCCCGACCGCGGCCTGCGCGCGTTCGTGGTCGGGACCGGCGGCGCCAACCACACCACCATCGAGACGGTGGCGCCCAACAGCGTGGCGCGCAACGCCGACACCTTCGGCGTGTTGCGCATGGTGTTGCACCCCACGGGGTACGACTGGTCGTTCGTGGCCGAGGCGGGCGGCAGCTTCCACGACAGCGGCAGCGCAGACTGCCACTGAGGCGCCCCGCTCCGCCACGGCTCCGCTCGGGTCGCGCCGCGGCGTCCGTCGCTAGCTGACCTCGGATCCCGGGCGCAGATCGTGCTCGCCCGCCAGAACGTGGATCTTGCCCAGCGTGGCCTCGATGTCCTCCTCGGTGGTCCTGGGGTTGATGGTGCACAGCCTCAGCACCGTGCGCCCGTGCAGCTCGGTGGTGCTGATGATCGCGAAGCCGTCCTCCGTGAGCCGCTGCACGACCTCCCGGTTGTGTGCGTCCACGGCGTCGTCGGAGGCAGGTGCGGGCGGCAGGTGACGGAAGGTCACGATGCCCAGTGAGGCGGGCGTCACCACCTCCCAGTGCGGCTCGGCGCGCAGGCGCCGCTCGGCGTGCTGGGCCAGCGCCACGCCGTGCGCCACGGCCTCACGGAACGCCGCCATGCCGAAGGTCTGGATCGACAGCCACAGCTTGAGCGCACGGAACGAGCGCGTGAGCTGGACGCCGTGATTGAAGTAGGTGACCTCCTCGAGTGCGCGCTCGGCGTCGCGGGTGTAGGCCGAGGTGACGGCGAAGGCCTGCCGCAGATGGTCCGGTTCGCGCAGCAGCACCAGCCCGGCCTCGAACGGCTGGAACAACCACTTGTGCGGGTCCACGGCCAGCGAGTCCACCTGCGCCATCCCGGCGAGCGCCGCGCGTCCCGCCGGGGAGAGCGCTGCCGCCGCACCGTAGGCCCCGTCGCCGTGCAGCCACAGCCCCTCGTCGCGACAGATCTCCGCGAGCTCGTGCAGGGGATCCACCGCGCCCGTGCTGGTGGTCCCCAGGTTGGCGACCACGCAGAACGGGGTGCGACCGTGGGCGCGGTCCTCGCCGATGGCGCGGGTGAGCGCGGAGGGGTCGAGCCGGTAGCTCGCGTCGGAGGGGAGCTCGCGCAGGGCGTCCGGCACGAAGCCCAGCAGGCGCAGCGCGCGGGGGGTGGCGAAATGGGTCTGGTCGGAGAAGTACACCACGCTGTGCGCGTCGGCCCCGCGGGCGTGCCGCGCGGCCGCAAGCGCGGTGAGGTTGGCCATGGAGCCGCCGCTGACGAACAGCCCGCCGGTGGAGGCCGGTAGGCCCAGCGCCTCGCGGATCCAGTCGATGGTGATCAACTCGATCTGCGCGGCCCCCGCCGAGCTCTGCCACGATCCGGCGAAGACGTTGTACCCCGCCGCCATGAAGTCCGCCACGGCCGAGACGAAGTTGCTCGGGCCCGGCACGTAGGCGAAGAAGCGCGGGTGATCGACCTTGAGTCGGTAGGGGAGGACGTCGTTGCGCAGGCGCTCCAGCGTCTCGTCGAGCGCCCGTCCCTGCTCCGGCGCGGGCTCGCGCAGCCGCGCCTCGAGCTCGGCGCGCGACGGCGGCGGGGCGCCGGCCCGCGCGCGCTCCAGCCCTGCAAGGTGGTCCACGATCTGATCCACCACGCGGTAGCCGAGCGCGCGCATGGCGTCGGGAGGGAGCTCGAGCCGGCGTGCCTCCGCGCGCGCCGGCTCGGCGGCGGACACGGGCTCGGTCGCGGCATCGGGGTCGGTCATGGCGGATTCTAGCGCGACCGCCCCCCGGCGACGTGGCGCGCCGCCTAGTCGCCTCCGCTGCAGACCGCCGCGTCGACCTGCTGCGCCCGTGCCACCGCGTCGGCCGGCGGTCGGTACCGCGGGGAGCCATCCGGCCCGGTGGTGCGCTCCGAGCCGTAGGTGTAGCGGAAGTACGGGTCGTTCTCCATCGTGGTGAGGAAGTCCTGCTGGACCTTCTGGTAGTACTTATGCGTCCCGGGGGAGATGTCGATGCTCCCCGGCAGAGCGTTTGTCGTGTCCTGCGACGCCAGCTCGTAGGCCGCCCGCAGGCGCGCCCGCGGGTCGCCGGGCCCCGGCTCGGCGAAGAAGCGGTAGGCCGGCTGCTCATTTCCGGCCGCGCTGCTGGGCAGGATGCGGTGCTCCCGCTGGGCGAGGAGCTGGTACTCGCGGCCCAGGAGGTAGCGGCCGATCGCGACCAGGCGACCGAACTCCCGGGCGGCCGTGTTGGGTGCCGCCGCGCACGCCTGCTCCAGGTCCTCCTTCAGCCACGCCTCCAGATCGTCCTCCGAGGGCATGTCGAGCATCGTGTACTTCATGATGACCGCGAACCGAGCGTACCGGTTGCACGCGTTCTCGCCCCCCGGGCTGTTCTGGATGGGGTCTTGGGCGCCGTGCCCGACGTACTCGGTGCGGTTTCGTGCGAGCGCCCGCGAGACGGCGTCGTCGCTCGCGATCAGTGCCGCCCAGGTGTTGGCGGCCCGCCGCTCGGCCAGGACGTCGTTGGTGGCGTCCGGGCCGGTCTGGCTGGCGCCGCCCACCACGGACTCCACACCCTGCAACCGGGTTGGGATGCCGGCCTTCGCCATGGGGCCCGGCGCCATGTCGACGTAGGCCTGCGTCCAGGGCGGCGCCTGCCCGTCGTTCGCCACCAGAGTCCGCACCGCCTGCAGCGCCTCCCGGTGATGCCCGAGCAACGACGCGTCGCCGACGTGGAAACCGAACAGCACCACGTCGTAGCGCACGTACACGTCCACCAGGGGTCCACGCCGGTCCACGCCGGCCACGCTGGGCACGATGGCGGCGTAGCCGTCGCCGCGCTCCTCGACGCGCCCGCGGTGCTGCATCGTCCAGACCGCCCGGCCGCTCCCGCGCGACGTCCGGATGTCGAGCGTGACGGTCGCCTCGGTGCTCGAGCTCGGCGTCACCGTCAGGTTGACGCCCTGCGCCATGCTCAGCGCGTACCCGTCGCCCGACCGCGTGAAGGTGCGCGCCTGACCCTGGGAGCGGATCTCGATGGTGTCGCCGCAGGGATCGGCGACCAGCTCGATCTGCTCCTTCCCGGGTGGGAACGGCATGGGGGTGCGGCCGCCGGCGGCCTGCACGTCGAGCGAGCGGCGCGTGAGGGTGTACGCGCCGTCGGCGGGGATGACCACGGCGCTGCACAGGCAGTCCCCGGGCTGGTAGCCGAAGGTGCGCGGCCGCAGCAGGGCAGGGTCGGCGACCCCATGGTTCGCCAGGGTCTGGAGCGCGGTGCCGGCCGCCGCCGCCGGGGTCGCGGCGGTCTGGCGGACTGCGGTGTTCGCGGCCGCGGGGGTGCCCGCGCTGGCGCCCCCGGTGGCGGAGGTCGTCGCTGGCGGTCCGGCGGCGGACGGCTGGAGGGCCGTGGCGTCGGCGCCGCTCCCGCTCGGCGAGGGGGCCCCTGGCGACGGGCTGGGCGCCGACCGAGGGGACGGGGCGCAGCCGGCCAGCAGCACCGTCGCGGCCAGCGCGATCGCGGCCAGCGCTGTCACAAGTCGCTCCGTTGCGAGCCGCGCGGTGGCAAAGCGGGCGGCCCTGGGCCGCGCGGGCGCGAGGCGGGCGGGTTGGCGGCGGTGCGGACGCAGGCGAGGCATGGGGGACCACCTCCTCGGCCCACCCTCAACCACGCCGCGTCAAAACCACGTCAACGCTCCTCATCTCCGGTGATGGCAAGCCCCAGCCGTGATCGGGCCGCGTCGTCGCCCACCACCACCCGCCGGCGCCGCAGCGCCACCGCCGTAGGGCGAGCTCGAGCCTCGCGGCATGTACCTGCCGCTGCAGCCGCGGCGTCCGAACGCTGCCGTGACCGGTCCGCCGGCCCGCGGCCGGCCCGCGGGGCGCTGTCGAGGCGGCGGTACAATCGCCCTCCGTCCCGCTCGTGGAAGGAGCCCCCTTGACGCTTCAACGACCCGGCCCGCCACCCGCCGAACCGTTCGCGCCGCTGCATCACATCGACGGCGCCGACATCGCCTCCGTCTCGGGCGCCACCCGTGAGGTGCTCGAGCCCACCCTCGGCGGCGTGCTGGCCGTCGCCGCGGAGGGCGGCGGGGCGGAGGTCGAGGCGGCCGTCGCGGCCGCCCGGCGAGCCTTCGACCACGGGCCCTGGCCGCGCGCCTCCGTCCAGGAGCGCGCCCGCGTGCTGCACCGCATCGCCGACGCCATTCACACGCACGCCGAGGAGCTGGCCCTGTTGGAGACATGGGACACCGGCAAGACGCTGGTGGAGAGCCGCGCCGACATGGTCCAGGTGGCCGAGGCGTTCCGCTACTTCGCCGCCGCGGCCGCCACCCAGACGGGGGCGGTGAACCCGGTCCCGGCCGACGCCCTCAGCCTCACGCTGCCCGAGCCCGCCGGCGTGGCGGCGCTCATCACGCCCTGGAACTACCCGCTGTTGCAGGCGTCGTGGAAGATCGCCCCGGCCCTGGCGGCGGGTTGCGCCTTCGTGCTCAAGCCCAGCGAGCTGACGCCGCTCACGACCGTGCGGGTGGCGCAGCTCATCCGCGAGGCCGGCGTGCCCGAAGGCGTCGCCAACGTGGTGCTGGGCTCCGGCCCGGGGGTCGGCGCCCCCCTCGTCGCCCACCCAGGCGTCGACCTGGTGTCGTTCACGGGCGGCATCGTCACCGGACGCGCGGTCGCGGCCTCCGCCGCGGCCACGGTCAAGAGAGTGGCGCTGGAGCTCGGCGGCAAGAACCCCAACATCGTCTTCGCCGACGCCGATCCGGAGGCGGCACTCGATCACGCGCTGAACGCGGTGTTCTACCACGCCGGGCAGGTGTGCTCCGCCGGCGCGCGCCTGCTGCTCCAAGGCGCCATCCACGACGACTTCGTCGAGCGGCTGCTGGAGCGCGTGCGCCGCATCCGGCTGGGGTACGGCTGGGAGGAGGGCACCGAGATGGGGCCGTTGATCTCGGAGGCGCACCGAAGCAAGGTGGAGCAGCACGTGCGAGGGGCAACCGCGGCCGGGGCGGAGCTGCGATTCGGGGGCGGGCGCCCAGCAGGAGCGCACTTCGCGCGCGGTACCTACCTCGAGCCCACGGTGCTGACCGGCGTCACCGACGGCATGCGCATCGCCCGGGAGGAGGTGTTCGGCCCGGTGCTCACGGTGGAGCGCTTCGCGGACGAGGCCGAGGCGTTGCTCAAGGCCAACGGCACAGACACGGGCCTGGCTGCGGGCGTGTGGACGCGCGACGCGGCGCGGGGCGTCCGCGTGGCCCGCGCCCTGCGCTTCGGCACCGTGTGGCTCAACGACTTCCACCCGTATTACCCCCAGGCCCCCTGGGGTGGCATGAAGGGCAGCGGCGTCGGCCGGGAGCTGGGTGCCAGCGGGCTGCACGAGTACCAGGAGGAGAAGCACCTCTACCTCAACCTCGAGGTGGGGCCGGCCGGCTGGTTCGGTGCCTCGGAGGAGGGGTGAAGGGCGCCGCGGACTACGTGGTGGTGGGCGGCGGCACCGCCGGCGCCGTGATCGCGCGGCGCCTCAGCGATGCGGGCGCCGAGGTGGCGCTGCTCGAGGCCGGCCCCTCCGAGGCGGGCATCGAGCGGGTGATGCGCCTGCGCCGCTGGCCGGAGCTGCTGGGCGACGAGGCGCTGGGGCACGATTTTGCCATCGAGCCGCAACCCCGCGGCAACGACCACGTGTTGCACAGCCGCGGCGTCATGCTCGGCGGTTGCAGCTCGCACAACTCCTGCATCGCCTTCGTCCCGCCGGACAGCGACTTCGAACGCTGGCGCGCCGACGGCGCGGCGGGGTGGGGCCCTGGCGCGGTGGCGCCGTACTACGAACGCGTGCTTTCGATGGTCGGGCTCGAGCGCTCGGATTCCGGCAACGCCCTGGTGGCGGCGTTCCTGGCTGCTGCCGCCGAGGCAGGCCACCCCACGCTGGACTTCACGCGACAGCTCGGCGCCGGCGCCGGCTGGTTCCGGCTCAACAAGCGAGGGATTGCGCGCGCCTCGAGCTCCGCGGCGTACCTCCACCCGCTCGCGGAGCGCTCGCCCACGCTCACCGTCCACACCGGCACGCGGGCGCGTCGCCTGGTGCTGGACGGCGGCCGCGCCGTGGCGGTGGAGACCGACCGCGGACGTATCGGGGTGGGCAGGGAGGCGGTGGTGTGCGCCGGCGCCTTCGGCACGCCCAAGCTGCTGATGCTGTCCGGGCTGGGGCCCGCCCGCGAGCTCGAGCCCCTCGGCATCGACGTCACTGCAGATGTGCCCGGGGTCGGGGAGAACCTGCAGGACCACCCCGAGGGGGTGATCGTGTGGGAGGCCGCGCGGGCCGTGCCGCCCGAGACGGCCAACCTCTACGAGGCGGGTCTGTTCGCCCGCGTGGACCCGGACACGCCATTCCCGGACCTGATGTTGCACTTCGGCACCGAGGCCTTCGACCTTCAGACGGCCCCGCTGGGCTACCCCACGGCGGCGAACGCCTTCAGCATGACGCCCAACGTCGCGCGCTCGCGTGCACGCGGCCGCGTGTGGCTGCGCTCCGCGGATCCCGAGGACGACCCGCGCATCGATTTCCGTTACTTCCAGGACGACGACGGCTACGATGAGCGCATCCTGGTGGCCGGGCTGCGCCTCGCGCGCGATCTGGCGGCCACGGAGCCGCTCGCGCCGTGGGTGGCCCGCGAGTTGGCACCGGGCCCGGGCGTGAGGAGCGACGCGGACCTGGGGGCCTACGCGCGCAGCACCCACAACACCGTCTACCACCCGGCCGGGAGCTGCCGCATGGGCGCCGGTTCGGAGGCGCCGGTCGACCCGGAGCTGCGCCTGCGCGGCGTGAGCAACGTGCGCGTGGCCGACGCCTCGGTGTTCCCCAGCCTGGTGAGCGTCAACCCGGCGCTCACCTGCATGATGGTGGGCGAGGCCTGCGCGGAGCGGCTGCTGGCCGGCTAGCGGCCGGTACCCACACGACATCCGCCCCGGCGGGTGCGCCGGGGCGGAGGGTTCGACGCGGGGCCTTCCGCGTCTCATGTCACGTGATGTGGGGCCACTGCCTTTCGGCGCTCTCCTACAGGATCCGAAGGTTGGCCGTGACGCCGCTGCCGTAGCGATGCAGGTTGACGCGCACGCTTCCGTTGGCGGAGGTCGCGGTCATCGACGCCAGGTTGGTGCTGCCGGAGCTGTCGACCACGACCGCATAGCCGGCCGCCTCGAGCTGGGTGACGTAGGCGGTGAGGACGGCGTTGATCGAGACATCCCCGTGCGTCACGTCGTACCCGGTGATGAGGCTACCGGTGCGGTCGATGCTGACGGCGCTGATGTCGCTCAGCTGGGAGCCGATGTCCTTGCCGAAGACGTCCTCGCGACCGAGGTCGGGGACCAGGAAGTCGATGGCGGGGAGGCTGGCGGCCGAGGCCTGGTCGGCGAAGGTGACGACGAGCGCGCCGTCCACGCTTGACAGCGTGATGTAGGCGAGGTCGGTGTCGGTGTCGGTGAAGTCTACGGCGCTGTCCTGCACGGACATGGCGCGATTGGCGAGGGCCGGGGCGCCGATCAGGGCGGCGATAGCGAGGGGCAGTGCGAGCTTGCGAAGCAGGGTCGTCATGGTGTTCTCCATTCGGGCACCGACAACGTCGGCGCCTGCACGAAGCATCAGAGCACCCCACCATGTGCGGGTTGCTGGCGGGAGGTTTGGATATCGTTTGCGGCCTACGCGGCCCCGGTCCCCCGCGCGATGGGCAGGCGCACGTCGAACTCCACGCCCGGTCGCCGGTTGGCCGCGGTCACGGTGCCGCCGTGGAGTGCGGCGAGCGTGCCCACGATGGCGAGGCCCAGCCCGCGGCCCCCGGCGAGCCGGGTGTCGGAGCGGCGGCCGTGCGAGAAGTGCTGCAGGATGCTCTGGAGTTGCGCGGGATCGATGCCCGGTCCGTGGTCACGCACGGTGATGCTCGCCAGCACGCCGTCGCGTTGGGCCCGCACGACGACGTTGCCGTGGGGTTCGGCGACCCCGCCGGGTTCCTTCATCGCCGCGGCGGCGTTCTCGACGAGGTTGCGCAGGATCTGGAACAGCCGGTCGGCGTCCGCCCGGACGAGGAGCGGTTCGTCCGGCAGGCTCATGACGAGGCGCGCGCCATCGCGCACCGCGACGTCACGGAGCGCGTCCTCGACGCCCCTCAGGTAGGCGCCCAGTTCGATGGCCTCGAATCGCAGCGACAGCCTCCCCCCATCGGCGAGGGACAGCAGGCGCAGGTCGTCCACCATGCGCGCGAGGAAGCTCGTGCGCTCCAGCAGCAGGCTCGCCTCGGCGGCGTCGAAGGGAACCAGGCCGTCATGGAGGGCATCGAGCCGCATCTGCAGGGTGGCGAGCGGCGTGCGCAACTCGTGCGCGATGTCCGCGATCATGGCGTTGCGCTCCCGCTCGTACCCGTGGAGCGCCGCCGCCATGGCGTTGAAGTCGGCGGTGAGCTGCCTCGCCTCGCGCGTCTGCAGGAGGTGGCCCCGGAGATGCATGCGGGTCCCGAGCTCGCCGCCCGCGATCTTCGCGGCGGCGGCCGTCAGCGACTCGAACGGCACGGCGATGTTGCGCGTGAAGCCGAGGGCCAGCAGCGCCCCCAACACCAGGGAGGCGCCGATGCCGATGGCGACGGCCCGGAGCTGGGCCGCCCGCAGGTCGGCGAGGAACTCGAACAGCCGGTCGTTCTCCACCGCGAGGGCCCCCATCTCCACGGATCCGGGCCCCGAGGCGGCGGCGTGAGCCACCGCAGCGGCCGGACCGGCGTCGACCGCCGGGAGTCCGTCGGCGGTCCCGTCCCCTTCGCTCGCGTCCGCGGTCGTTGCGCCGGGTCCTTGTTCGGACGGCATGTGCAGCAGGCCGAACAGCAGATGCGGCGTGGTCCGGGCGACGACGAGATCCCGGAAGTCGGGGGGCAGCTGGGCGACGATGGCGTTGGTGGCGATCCTCTCGGCCAAGGGGATGGTAACGAACGAGACGGCGGCGACGGCCAGCATGCCGAGCATGAGCCGCACGGCCAAGCGGGTCATGGGGGCGAGACCAGGGTGTACCCGACGCCGCGCACCGTGTCGACCATGCCGTCGGCGCCGGCCTCTCGCAGCTTGCGACGCAGGTTGGTGATGTGGATGTCCACGGCGCGCTCCAGCGCGTCCCCCTCGGGCAGGGCGGCCTCGTACAGCTCGGTGCGCGAGACGGCGCGGCCCGGCGTCCGTGCCATGTGCAGCAGCAGGCGGAACTCGCTCGGCGTGAGCTCGAGACCGACGTCCCCCACGCGCGCCTGCATCCGGTAGGTGTCCACTGCCAGGCGTCCGAGCCGGAAGGTGTCGTCCTCGCCGTGCCCGCTCGGCGCCTCGGAGCGCCTCAGCACGGCCTTGACGTGGGCCATCAGCTTGCGGGCGCTCACCGGCTTCACGAGGAAACCGTCCGCGCCGAGCCCGAGCCCGAGCAGCTCGTCGATCTCCTCGGCGCGTGCGGTGAGGATGATCACGGGCACCTGGGAGCTGCGGCGCACCTCTCGCAGGACCTCGACACCATCGACGATCGGTAAACCGAGATCGAGCAGGATGAGATCGGGCCGCGCCGCCCGGAACAGGGCCAGGGCGCGGGCGCCGTCACCGGCGCGCTCCGTGCGGCAGCCGTCGCTGCGCAGGTAGACCTCTATCGTCTGCGCCAGGACCGGCTCGTCCTCGACCACGAGGACGAGCGGGCCCTGGACGCCTGCCTGGGGTTGGACCATACGGATCCACGATATCGCGCGCTCGTGGGACGCGCTCGGCCGCCGCTGGCTGGGGACCGGGCGCAGCCAGGCCCCCGGTGATTCGCAAGCTCAGGCGCGAGAGCGCGCCATGCGCACCAGCGCCAGCGCGAAGAACGCCACGGCGTACGCGACCAGGATCAGCAGGGCGGGCGCCACCGCCGCCAGGCCGTCCCCGCGCAGCACGATGGCGCGGTAGGCGTCCATCGCCCAGGCCGTTGGCGTGAGGTGGCCGATGGCGGTGAAGGTGGGGCCCGTCACCTCGAGTGGGAACCATGCGCCGCCCAGGCCGGAGAAGACGAACATCGCCACCAGCGCGATGGCGACCACCTGCTGCTCGCTGCGGGCGAAGGCCCCGATGAGCATCCCGAGGCTGGCCGACCACAGCGCCACGGCCAGGGTGAGCGCCAGCGTCGCGAGCGGGCTGCGGAGGTAATCGACGCCGAATGCGAACTGGCCGAACGCCTCCAGCACCACCACCTGGGCCAGCACCAGCGCCCCCATGGCGAGGCCGTGCCCCGCCAGGACGGCGGCGCGCGGCGTGGGGGTGGAGAGCAGGCGCGCGTAGGTGCCGCTGTTGCGTTCGATGACGAGCACCATGGCCGACAGCAGCAGGCCGTAGACGGCGAACTGGACGATCATGCCCGGTGAGGCCTGGTTGTAGGGGTTGTCCCCGAAGCCGCCCTCCACGTTGCCGCCGGGGCCGGCCTCGCCACCCGCCGCGGCCGGGCGCGGGCCGGCCACGCGGGCGCTCACCGCCAGCGGCGGGTCCGCCCAGGCGGCCAGGGCACGATCCATCGCCTCGGCGCGCAGGTCGGCGGCTGGCGCGTCGGAGCCAGGGGCGAGCAGATCGGCCGCCGTGCGGGCCGCGCGCTCGCTGGTGAGGAAGCGCTGTACCACGCCGTCGACGGCGCGCGCGGCGGCCATGCCGGCGCTCGAGCCGCTGTCGGCGATCACCTCGACGCTCGCGGGCTCGCCGCCGGCGACGGCCGCGCCCCAGCCGCTCGGGATGCTCAGCACCGCGGCGTAGTCGCCGCGACGTACCAGGTCGCCGGCGTAGCGCGCGCGGAGCTCGTCCAACGGCTCGGGGCGCGCGCTGCCCGAGTCGCCCAGCCAGGCGACCAGCCGCTGCGACAGGGCGCTGGCGTCGTCGTCCACCACGCCCAACTGGAGGCGATTGTCGGAGGCCCCGCCCATGCCGGAGAAGGCCAGCCCGAAGAAGAACGTGAAGGCCAGCGGCATCAGTAGCAGGAAGATCAGCGCGCGCCGGTCGCGGAAGATCTGGACCAGGTCCTTGCGCATGATCACCAGGGCACGCATCTCAGGCTCCGTTCGCGAAGCGCCGGCGCATCAACGGCACGCCCAGCGCGAGCAGCCCGATGCCGATGGCCAGGGTGCCGCCCAGGGAGGGCAGCAGGGTCGACACGCCCCCGCCCGCCATGCACGCGCGCCACAGCTCCATCGCCCACCCCTGCGGCGTGAACAGGGCGGCGGTGCGGAACCCCGGCGGCACCGACGGCATGGTGGCGGTCATCAGGCCGCCGACCATGCCCGTGACGGTCAACACCACGCCGAACACGGGGCCGCTCTGGCGCGAGGTGCGCACGAAGGCGAGCAGCAGCACGCCGAAGCCCGCGGCGATGACGGCCAGGCCCAAGCCCGCCAGCACCAGCGGCAGCGGACGCCCCCAGCGGATGCCGAACAGCACGGCGGAGATGGCCACCAGCGCCGCGATCTGCACGAGGAGGATGGCGGCGATGCCCAGGAAGCGCCCCGTCAGCCGGGTGGAGGTGGAGGTGGGCGTGCCGGCGAGCCGCTTGAGCGTGCCCTCCTCCTGCTCGCGCAGCACGGCGGATGCGCCGTACGCCCCGCTGAAGAACACGAAGAAGATCATCATCGAGGCCATCACCTCGGCCACCATGCGTTGGACGAAGGAGGCGCCGCTGCCCCCCTCGGGCGAGCGCACACGCACCGCGTCCGACGCGGCCTGGCGGTTCGTGGCCGTGTCCGTCGCCGCGCGCAGCGCGAGCAACGCCGCGCCCGGCCGACCGTGCGCGGCCGCCACCTCGGTGGTGACGCGTGCGGCGAGCGCGGAGGAGGAGAGGCCGTCGGCCACAGCCTGCACCACGTCACGCACCACCCCGCCGCCCAGCGGCCGGCTGGGATCGGTCACGACCTCGATGGTCGCCCCGTCCGCGCCGCCGAGCAGCGCGGCGCTGGCGCCCGCCGGCACGATCACGGCCGCGGCCGCGTCGCCCGAACGCACGCGCTCGCGCGCGTCGGCGGCGTCGGGCGCGTCGGTCACCTCGAGCAGATCGGCGAGGTCGGGTGCGCGCAGCGCCTGCGCGATGACGGCGCCGGCGTCGACCGGCGAGAGCGCAGGTGGATCGTCGAGGTCCACCAGGAGCACGCGGCTGACCTGCAGGGTGGGCCCGGACGGGGAGGAGCCGAAGGCGAAGTACAGCAGCGTGGTGAGCAACAGCGGAACGCCGATCGCCATGAGCAGCAGCAGCCCGCTGCGGTACTGGCGGCGCAGGTCCTTCCAGGCGAGGGCGAGCAGCTTCACGGCGGGGCGACTCCTCTGGGCCCGGACACGCCGGCCTCAGTCGCGCAGGGCGCGGCCGGTGAGGTGCAGGAACACCGACTCCAGGTCGGGACGGTGGATGGTCACCGCGCGGATCGCCACGCCGCGGTCGGCGGCGCGCGCGAACAGCGCGGGGAGGAGCGTGGCGCCGTCGGCGGCGAGCAGCTCGAGGCGGCCGTCGACCTGCAGGGTGCGCTGCACTCCCGCCAGGTCGGCGAGTGTCTTCTCCGCCTCTGACGCGTCCCCGTCGATCTCCAGGGCCACCCGGTCGAGCTCCCCGACGATGCGGGTGAGCTCCGCGTGGGTGCCCTGGGCGATCACTCGCCCGTGATCGAGGATGGCGATGCGATCCGACAGCTCCTGGGCCTCCTCCATGTAGTGGGTGGTGTAGAGGACCGTGGCGCCCTCGCGGTTGAGCCGCAGGACGTAGTCGAGGATCGCCCTCCGGCTCTGGGGATCGATGCCCACGGTGGGCTCGTCGAGCAGGATCAGCGGCGGCTCATGGAGCAGGGCGGCCGCGATGTTGAGCCGCCGCTTCATGCCGCCCGAGTAGGTCGCGACGCGGTCTCGTGCGCGGTCCGTCAACCCCACGATCTCCAGCAGCTCCTGGCAGCGGCGCACCAACGCCTCGCCGCGCAGGCCGTACATGCGCCCCCAGAACAGCAGGTTCTCGCGCGCGCTGAGGTCCGGGTAGAGGGCGATGTCCTGGGGCACCACGCCGATGGCGGCGCGCACCGCCATGGGCTCTCGGCGCACGGAGTGCCCCATCACCACGGCGTCCCCGTCGTCCGGGGCGACGACGCCGCTGATCATGTCCATCAGGGTGCTCTTGCCCGCGCCGTTGGGTCCGAGCAGGCTCACCACCTGACCCATGCCCACCTCGAGCTCGACGCCGTCCACGGCGGTGAGTGTGCCGAAGCGTTTGGTGAGGCCCTCGACGCGCACGGCTACCGCCGCGGCCTCGGGGGCGGGTGGCGTCCGGGATGCGGGCATCACGGCGCCACTATCGCGTGGGTGTCGCGCCGCGGTCCAGAGGCGATTGTCCTGGGCCGCCGCGCGACCCCCGGGTACGTTTGTCCCTCGCGGCGGCAGGCCCCGGACCCCGATGCTGGGCGCATGAAATCCGACGCCACCACTCGGGATTGTGTCGGCGCGGACGCCCCGCTGCCGTGCCTGCGCCGCGGCGAGGCGGCGCGGATCGTGCGCATCGACGCCGAGCCGGCCGCCCGCCGGAAGCTCCTGGCCGTGGGCATCCGGCCGGGGGCCGAGGTCGAGGTGTTGAGCCGGGCGCCGGGCGGCGATCCGCTCGAGATCGTGTGTGGCAGCGTCCACCTGATGATCCGCGCGCAGCAAGCGCGCGGCGTGTGGGTCCGTCGCTAGCATGGCGTTCCCTCGCCCCGCCGGTTGGGAACGACTCCCAGGGGAGCAGGCGCCCCCCGGGGCGGCGGGATGCCAGGACGACCAGGCTCCGGCCGCCGAGCGCGACCCGTCGGTGCGCGCGCCACGCGAGCGCGCGGCGGCCGGGTCCGTCGCGCCGGCGGCGGGCGGGGCCCGGCGGGGGCTTCGCTCGGCAGGAGGCGCGCGCGCGGGCGTCTGCGCCAGGTGCGCCGTCGCGCCGGCCTGCCCGCTGGCGACGGCGGCCGCTGCGGAACAGGGGGGCATGTCCGCCCTCCGCGACCCGGCGCGCGTGGCGGACGACGCCTGGCTCTTCGTCGGCACCCCGAACGTCGGCAAGTCCACCCTGATCAACCGCCTGGCGGGCAGCCGTCTCGCAGTGGGGAACTGGTCCGGCACCACGCTGGACGCCGAGGAGACCCACGCCCGGCTCGACGGTGCGGGCGTCACCCTCGTGGACCTGCCGGGCATCTACGCCCTGGAGGGGAGTCCGGGCAGCGAGGCGCTGCCGCTGCAGGTGCTGCGGCGACATCCGAGCGCCACGGTGGTCAACGTGGTGGACGCAGCCCGCCTCGAGCGCGACCTCGCCCTCACGCTCGAGCTCCGCGAGCTCGGCCACCCCATGGTGGTGTGCCTGACGATGGTGGACGAGGCCCGCCGGCGCGGCCTGCACCCCGACGCGGCCGCCCTGGCGTCGGGGCTGGGGGTGCCCGTGGTGCCCACCGAGGGCGTGCGCGGGGACCGCGATGTCCTGTTGCGGGCGCTGCGTGGCGCCCGCCGGGCCGCCGCCGACGAGCAGGCAACGCCCGCGGGCGACGCCGCCGCCCCTGCTCCCGGCGGCGCGGCGGCGCCCGACGCGACGACCGGGTGGGGGCTCGGCGCGGGCGCGCCGGTGATCGGCGGCGAGCCCACCGCCGTGGGCGACGACCCGGAGGAGCAATGGCGCGCGGCCGTCGAGCGACACGAGGCAGCCCGCGCGCTGGCCGAGCGGGCGCTCGCCGGGGCGAAACCGCGCCCCGACCCGAGCCTGCGCATCGACCGCGTGGCGCTGCACCCCGTGGTCGGGCCGCTGGTGCTGGTGGCCACGCTGGCGCTCGCCTTCCACCTCACCTTCGCCCTCGCCGACCCCTGGATCAACGCGCTGGGCGCGGTCCAGGAGGTGCTGACGGGCTGGGTGGTGGCGCTCGGCCTGCCCGCCCTTCTCACCTCCTTCCTGGCCGACGGCGTGGTGGCCGGGGCCGGCACGGTGGCGGCCTTCGTGCCCGTGATGTTCGTGCTCTACGCCATGCTCGGGGTGCTCGAGAACGCCGGCATCCTGGCCCGCATCGCCTTCCTCGCCGACCGCCTGATGCGTGCCCTGGGCCTGCCCGGACACGCCGTGCTGCCGATCGTGCTGGCGTCGGGCTGCAACGTGCCCGCGGTGCAGGCGACGCGCGCCCTGGAGCGCCCGGCGGACCGCCTGCGGGTGGCGCTGGCGCTCCCATCCATGGCCTGCAGCGCCCGCCTGCCGATCTTCGCGCTGGTGGCGGCGGCGGTCCTGCCCGCCTACGCCGGGCTGGTGGTGACCGCGCTGTACCTGCTCGGCTTCGCGGTGTCCGTGCTCACCGCGCTGCTGCTCGGCCGGGTGATGCGCGCTCCGGCCGAATCGGTCGTGATGGAGTTGCCCCCCTACCGCGTGCCCCCGGTGACGCTGGTGCTGCGGCTGGCGTGGCTGCGCACCGCGTCATTCCTGCGCGGTGCCGGCGGCCCCATCCTGCTGGCCGTGGCGCTCATCTGGGGGCTGCTGGCGATCCCGTTGGGCGGCTCGAGCCTGTTCGAGGCCGTGGCACGCGCCCTGGCGCCGGTCTTCCGCCCCCTCGGTTGGGGCGACTGGCGCTTCGCGGGCGCGCTCGTCCCCGGCGCCGTGGCCAAGGAGGTCATCCTCGGCAGCCTCGGCGTCACCATGCTCGGAGCCGAGCCCAGCGTGCCGCTTTCGCTGCTCGAGGGGCTGCGGCACCTCGGTACGGCGCTGCTGGGCGCCCTGCGGGCGACCGCGACCGGTCTCGTGGGCATCGGTGGGGGCGCGGGCCCGGACGCGTCCGGGCCGTTGGGCTCGAGCCTGGCCGCGGCGCTGAGCGCGCCCGCCGCCCTCTCCTTCCTGGTCTTCAGCCTGCTGTACGTGCCCTGCGTCGCCACCCTGGCGGCGTTGCGGCGCCAGTTCGGGACGCGCTGGGCGCTCTTCTCGGCTGGATACCAGGTGAGCGTCGCCTACCTCGCGGCGTTGCTCGTCTTCACCCTGTTGCGCCTCTTGTGAGCGCCGCGCCGGGGTCCACGCGGGCCGGCCGACGCCGGTGCCGCGGCCCGGGGCCGCTCTCGTGCGCTCAGGCGGGCGCGGGGAGGTCGAGCGACAGGCGGTACGCCGGCGCCAGGTCGTCCGGCCCCCGAACCTCGAAGCGCAGGTCGCGCAGGCGGCCGTCCTCGAGGCCGTAGATCCACGCCCGGATGGTGAGCTGCTTTCCGCGCGCCCAGGCCTCCTGGACGATGCTGGTGTGACCGACGTTGAGGGCCTGCTCCACGGCGTTGAGCTCCGCCAGCCGGTCGCTTCGCGACTCCGGGCTGGGCAACGCGTCGAGTGTCGACGCGTGCTTGGAGGCGACGTCCTTGACGTGCCGCAGCCAGTTGTCGAGCAGGCCGTGGCCGCGCCCGTCGAGCGCCGCCGCCACGCCGCCGCAACCGTAGTGGCCGCACACGATGATGTGCTCCACCTCGAGCACCGACACGGCGTACTCCAGGACGGTGAGCGCGTTGAGGTCGGCGTGGGGCAGGACGTTGGCGACGTTGCGGTGCACGAACACCTCTCCCGGATCGAGCCCCGCGATGACGTTGGCGGGGACCCGGGAATCGCTGCACCCGAACCACAGATAGCGCGGTGCCTGTTGCCGGCTGAGGCGGGCGAAGTAGCCCTCGTCCTCGCCCACCATGTGCGCGGCCCACGCGCGATTGCGGGACAGGAGCTCGTTGGGATCGCTCATGCGCCAACCATACCCGGCGCCGGCGGAGCGGTTCCGGCCTAGGGGCCGGGATCGTCTCCGCTCGGCGCGCCCGCAGCGTGCGGCGCCGGGCGGTCTCCGCCTGGGCCGTTTCGCGCAGGTTCGTCTCGCGGCGGGCCGTCTCGCGCAGGTTCGTCTCGCGCAGGTCCGGCTCCCGCCGCACCGTGGCGCGCGGAGCCGTAGAGCGGCGCCGCGCCGCCCAGGCCCAGCAGGGTGAGCAGCAGCACGAGGGCGACGCCCAGGAACACGGGGTCGTAGCCCAGCCAGCCGATCAGCAGCCCGCCGATCAGCGGGAAGGCCAGGCGCGGCGCGGTGAGGGTGCCGACCAGCCCCGTGTAGGTGGGGCGCAGGCGCGCCGGCGCGATGTCGACCAGCACGTTGTTGAACGACAAGTTGCGGCTGTTCACCGCGGCGCCCACCAGCAGGAACACCAGCGCGTAACGCCCGGGCGCCCAGCGCGCGAGCGCAAGCGCCGCCGGCGGCAGCAGCACGCCGAGCGCCAGGCAGGCGCGCAGAACCGAGGGGCTGCCGTAGCGGTCGGACAACCAGCCCCAGGCGACGTTGGAGGCGGCGCCCCCCGCCACCTGCAGCACCACGAAGGTCCCGATGGTGGCGGCGTCGACCTGCATCCGGGTGAGGGCCAGCGCGACGTAGAACGGCAACAGCATCAGGTGGAGCCCGGCCAGGTTCTCCACCACCACCAGGCTCCGCAGCGCCGGATCGCCGCGCCAGTGCGCGCCCAGCCCCCTGAGGTAGTCGCGCAGGCGCGTCACGGAGGCCGCACCCCGGGCCGCGGGCTCGCGCAGGACGGCGAAGCCGAGGCCCGCCACGGCAAGCGCCGCACCGGCGCCGAGGAAGAGCAGGCCGTAGTTGCCGGGGAAGCCCGGGTCCGGGCGGGCGAGGACGCCGCGCGCGAGGAAGCCCGCCCCCAGCGCGGCCACGCCGCCGAGGAGCTGGCGCAGGCCGAAGAAGCGCCCGCGCGTGCCGGGTCTGATGCTGGTGCCCACGACGTCGACGAAGGCCACTCCGCCGAGGCTGCCCCCGATCGCGAACGCGGCCAGCAGCAGCATCAGGGTCCACAGCAACAGCGCATGCGCCCGCCCCGCCCACGCCAACGTGAGCCCGCCGAGCACCAGCCAGGCCAGGGCACGGCTGTACACGGCGGCCAGCAGGAACGGCTTCTTGCGCGCCCGGGCCTCGACCCAGCGGGCGAACAGGAGCTGCGGGACGATCTCGCCGGCCAGCAGGATGGTGGTGGTCAACCCCACCAGCACCGGGGCGCCCCCGAGAAGCGCCACGTACGCCGGGAGGGCCGTGGACGGCTCTGCGAGGGCGCTGCCCACCGAGAAGAACACCCCGTGCCATACGAGCGCGGCGAAGTTCCAGCCGGGCCGGGGCGGGGGGTCGGTGGGCGGGACGGGGGTCATGGGGCGTGGCCGGGGTCGCGGGGCGCGTGCCGTGCGCCCATGGTACTCGGGGCACGCGCTCCCCGAGAGCGCCCTTTCACGGATTCGCCCCTGCCCCTGTCGCCGAGGTTGCACACGACCCCGGGATTGCATACTATGTTCGCATATGCAGACGCGGATGCCGTTAGGGCGCCGCTCCGTACCGGCCCCCGAAGGGACCCCGTGACCACAACCCAACCCTCGCTCACCCTCACGAGCTTCCACTTCTCCGACGAGGCGCAACGCAACACCTTCCGGCGCGACCGCATGGACGCCGTGGCGGACTTCCTGCACGAACACCTGGGGCGCTACGGCGACCCCCTGGAGCAGATCCTGCGGTGCCTGCGCCGCGCCAGCGGGGACGGCCCCACCGACGGCGGCACCGTCACCCTGGCCGAGGAGGACGGCGCGCTCGTAGGCGCGGTCGTCACCAACGACACGCACATGAGCGGCTACGTGCCCGAGAACCTGCTCGTCTACGTGGCCACCCGCGCGGACGTGCGCGGGCGCGGCATCGGCGCGGCGCTGATGGAGCACGCCCTCGATGGCCTCGAGGGCGGCGTGGCGCTCCATGTCGAGCACGACAACCCCGCCGCACGGCTCTACCGCCGCCTGGGGTTCACCAACAAGTACCTCGAGATGCGTCTGGAGCGCTGAGATGGCGACCCTGAGACTCAACCGCGACGCGCTGGCGTTGAACTTCGCCGAGCTCGAGCGCCGCATGGCCGGGCACGGCATGGACTGGGGCGTGGTGACCAAGCTGCTTTGCGGGCACGAGGAGTTGCTCCGCGAGGTCCTCGCCCTGGGCCCCTCACACGTGATGGACGCGCGCACCAGCAACCTGCGCACCGTCAAGCGCTGTGATCCCGAGATGCGCACGGTCTACATCAAGCCCCCCGCCCCGGGAAACGCGCGCGATGTGGTGCGTTGGGCGGACGTGAGCTTCAACACCGAACTGCACACGCTCGCCGCCCTCGATGCCGAGGCGCGGCGCCAGGGCGCGCGCCATGGGGTGCTCGTGATGGTGGAGATGGGCGACCTGCGCGAGGGCGTGCGGGGCGAGGATTTGATGGACTTCGTCGAGCGCGCGCTGGCCTTCGAGCACCTGCGCCTCGAGGGCCTCGGCACGAACTTCAACTGCCTCAACGGCACCCTGCCGAGCGAGGGCAAGCTGCGGCGCCTGGGGGCCTACCGCGACCGCATCGAGGCGCGCTTCGGCGTGACGTTGCCGTGGGTCTCGGGCGGCACCAGCGTGGCGCTGGGGATGCTCTTCGACGGGCTGGTGCCCGCGGAGGTGAACCACTTCCGGGTGGGCGAGGGGCTGTTCTTCGGCCGCGACCTGATCACCGGGGAGCGCTTCGACGGCATGCGCGACGACGTCTTCGAGCTCGAGGCGGAGGTCATCGAGGTGGGCGAGAAGCCTACCGTGCCGTCCGGGCCCTTCGGCGAGAACCCCTTCGGCGATGCCCGCTCCCCGCGGCCGGACGAGGGCGCGACCAGCATGCGTGCGCTGCTGGACCTCGGCTGGCTCGACCTGCAGCCCGAGTTCCTCACGCCGCAGGACGAGGGCGTGGAGATCACCGACGTCAGCAGCGACATCACCGTGGTGGACGTCGCTCGCCGCTCCAAGCGCACGCGCGTGGGAGAGCGTCTGCGCTTCCGGCTGCGCTACATGGGTGCGCTGAAGCTGCTCCACTCGAACTACGTGGACAAGGTCGTGGTGAGCGACGCGTCCCCGGAGGGCAACGAGCCCGCGCACGACGTGTCCGAGGCGGCACTTGTCCCGCTGGCCCCGGCGGTGGACTGAACCCCCCGGCAGCGCCCCGCCATGAGTTCGGCCGCAAGAAACGGATGGCGCGGCGCGCCGTCCCGGCCTAGGCTGGGCCATGCCCGATACCGGAGCCCCCGAGGACGCCCTTCGTGCCCGCTCCCTTGTGGAGCGCCGTTGGGCGGCCGTCGTCGCGCGCGATCCGCGCGCCGACGGCCGCTTCGTCTACGCCGTACGCAGCACCGGCATCTACTGCCGCCCGACCTGCCCGAGCCGCCGACCGAGGCGTGAGAACGTGGCGTTCTTCGACGCCGCGGAGCAGGCGGAGGCGGCCGGCTACCGTGCCTGCCTGCGTTGTGATCCTCACGGTGTGTCCGCCATTCAGCGGGTGGTGGCCGAGGTGCAGCGCATGGTCGAGGAGGGGGAGCGCGAGCCCACGCTTGCCGAGATGGCGCGCCAGATCGGACTCAGCCCGGGCCACCTGCAAAGGGTGTTCAAGCGCGCGACGGGCTTGAGTCCGAAGCGCTACGCCATGGCGCGCCGAGAGGAGCGCCTCAAGGCACGCCTGCGCGCCGGCGAGGACGTCGGGCGCGCCCTCTTCGAAGCGGGCTACGGGTCGAGCCGCGCGCTCTACGCCGACGCCGGGGAACGGCTCGGCATGGCGCCCGGGCGCTACCGCGGCGGCGGCGCGGGCGAGCGCCTGGCGCTGCTGGAGGCCGATACCGAGCTGGGCGTGTTGCTTCTCGCCGCCACCGCGCGCGGCCTGGTGGCGGCGCGGTTGGGCGACGACCCGGGGACGCTGCGCCACGCCCTGCGCAGCGAGTACCCGCGGGCGGAGATGGTGCCCGCGCGCGAGGGGGAGGAACGCGCGGGGATGCTGGCGCACGCCGACCGCATCCGGCGCTACCTCGCCGGCGACAGCACGCGGCTCGACCTGCCGCTCGATCTTCGCGGCAGCGACTTCCAGCGCCGGGTGTGGCAGGCGTTGCGCCGCATCCCCTACGGGGAGACGCGCAGCTACGGCGAGGTTGCGGCGATGATCGACCGCCCCGGCGCGGCCCGTGCCGTGGCCCGCGCCTGTGCCACCAACCCGGTGGCGCTGGTGGTGCCGTGCCACCGTGTGGTGGCGGCCGGCGGCGCCCTGAGCGGCTACCGCTGGGGGGTGGAGCGCAAACGCGCGCTGCTGGCGCGCGAGGCGAAGCACGGGGGCGGATGACGCCCTCCGTGGCGTGGCCCGTGCGCGGGCCGGCACGTCACCCCCTCCGTATACTGGGCCACCATGTGGGGGGAGCAGCCGATCCGAGCGCGCCTGCTCGGGGAGCCGACGTTCCGCTGGGGGGACGTTAAGATCGCGCCACCCTCGAGGAAGACGGGTTCCCTGCTGTTGGCGTTGTGCCTGCGGTCCGACGGCCTCGAGCGGCCGGACATCGCGGAACTGCTGTGGGGCGTGGGCCGGACCCAGAACGTGCGCCAGGCCCTCTACGTGCTGCGGCGGCTCCCGGGCGTGGAGGCGTGGCTCGATCCCGGCGACCCGGTGCGGGTCGCGGCCGACGCAGACGTCGAGCGCTTCGCGAGCGCGGTGCAGGCCGGGCGCTACGCCGAGGCCCTGGACCTGTGGCGGGTGCCCCCTTCGCGGCTGTGGCGCCGGGAGATCCTGGACGGACCCGAGGCCTTCGCCGACTGGCTCGCCGTGGAGCGCGAGCGCATGGAGGCCGCCTACCTGGAGTGCCTGCAGTGCCGGGCCGTGGAGCTCGAGGACGGAAGCGAGCCCGAGCGCGCGCTGACGGTGGTGGAGGCGCTTCTGGAGGCCGATCCGCTCAACGAGAGCGCCCACCGAAGCGCGATCCGGCTCGAGCTCGAGCTGGGCCGCCCTGCTGTGGCGCTGGAGCGCTACGAGGCGTGCCGGCGGGCGCTGCTCGAGGAGCTCGGGGTGGAGCCGCTGGAGCGGACCCAGGCGCTGGTCGCCGCGCTGGTGGGCCCCGCGACGGCGCGCCTGGATGTGGCGTCCTCCGACGTCGGTCTGCGCGCGCAGGCCGGCCGGCGCACCCCCTTCATCGGCCGTCAGGAGGAGCTCGCCCGGCTCGCGGCCGCCCTGATGGACCGCGAGGCCCTGCTGGTCAACGTCGTCGGTGAGGGCGGCAGCGGCAAGACGCGCCTGGCTCTCGAACTCGCCGATCGCTCCGCCGCGGACTACCCGGACGGCGCGGCCGTGGCCGCGCTGGCACCTGTCCGTGACGGGTCGGCGCTCCCCTCCACCGTCGCGCGCGCCGTGGGCGTGCTCCTCGACGGCAGCCGGGACGCGCAGGCGCAGCTGGTATCGGCCCTGGGCCCCCGCCGCATGCTGCTGGTGGTGGACAACCTCGAGCACATGATCCATGCCTCCGGCCTGCTGGTGACCCTGGCGGAGGAGTGCCCCGGGGTCCGTGTGGTGTGCACCAGCCGCGAGCCCATCGGGGCCGCGGGCGAGCAGGTGCTGCGCCTCCGGGGCCTGCGCGTGCCGGCCTCCGTCGGGGACGCGGACTGGGAGCGGGCCGAGGCCGTGCGCCTGTTCGAGGCCACGGCCCGCCGCAGCCTGCCGCGCTTCCGATTGGACGAGGCCGCCCGCCCGGGGGTGCAACGCATCCTGGAGCTGGTGGAGGGGCTGCCCTTGGCCGTGGAGCTGGCGGCGCCCTGGGTGCGCTCGCTGGCGCCCTCGGAGATCGCCGACGAGTTGGAGCGTTCGGTGGTCGCACTGCGCGATGCCACCGGCGAGGGCCCGGAGCGGCACGGCAGCATGAGCGCCGCGTTCGAGCACTCCTGGGGCCTGCTGCCGGACGACGAGCGCGACGCGCTCGCACGCGTGTCGGTGTTCCGGGGGCCGTTCGCGCGCGAGGCGGCCGAGGCCGTGGCCGGCGCCGGCCTCCGGACGCTGCTCGCGCTCGACCGCAAGTCGCTGTTGCGCCGCGCCGACGGCGGCCGTTTTGGCATGTCCGAGGTGGTGCGGAGCGCCGCGTGGCCCCGGGTGGGGGACCCCTCGGAGGTGGAGGCGCGCCACGCCCGCTACCTCGCCGAGCGCATCGGCGGGCTCGAGCCGTGGGTGGACGGCCCCCGCATGGGCGCGGCGATGGCGGCCCTGGAGCGCGATCTGGACGACGTCCGTGCCGCCTGGTCGTGGGCCGCGGCGCGCGGCGACGCGGACGTGCTGCGGCGACTGCTCACCCCGTTCCATCGGTACCTCGACACGCACGGCCTGAGCACGGAGGGCGAACGCAGCTTCCGTGACGCCACCGACGCCGTCGACGCCAGTGCGCACCCGGAGCTGCACGCCATGCTGGCCGCGCGCCGGGCACGCTTCGCGCTCGCTCTGGGAGCGTGGGACGGCTGGCCCGAGCGCATGGATGAGGCGACGAGGGTGCTGCTCGACGCCGGTGCGGCGGGGGAGGCCAGCTTCGCGGCCAGCACCGGGGCCTTCGCGTGCTACTACGCCGGCGATCCGGACGCGGCGCGCGCACGCTTCCGCCGCGCGCTCGCCCTGGCCGAGCGCGGCGGCGACGAGGGCCGGCAGGCGTGGGCGCGAGTCGGCCTCGGCACCGTCGCGCTGGCGCACGGGGACTTCGAGGAGGCGCGCGAGCACGCGGCCGCCAGCCTGGCCCTGGCGCGAGCCTGCGGCGACGCCTACGCCGAGGCGCGCGCGCTCATCCACCTGGGCATCGCGCTCGCCGCCGGCCGGGGGCACCGCGAGGGGCTCGAGACGCTCCAGGAGGCGGTGTCGGCCTGCCGGGCCCTGGGCGAACAGAGCATGCTGGCCTCGGCGCTCAACAACCTCTCCCGTGCCCAGCAGCAGCTCGGCGACCTCGACGGGGCGTTGACCTCGCTACGGGAGTGCGCGGAGCTGCGCGAGCGCGTGGGCGATCCCCGCGGCGCTGCGCTCGCCTACGCCAATCTCGGTCACCTGCACCACGAGCGCGGCGACCTCGCGGCCGGGCGGCGCTGGCTGGAGCGGGGTCGCGACGGCTTCGCCAGGTTGGGCAACGAGCTAGGTCTGGCGCTCGCCGACAATCGCCTGGGACGCCTGGCGTGGAACGAGGGCCGGGTGGACGATGCCTTGGCCGTGTACGCGAGCGCCCTCGACCACGCCGTGGCGTGCGGCGATCAACCCCAGCAGGGGGACGTGCTGGCCGGCATCGGCTACCTGGCGCAGGACGCCGGCCGGCGCGCGCGTGCCGTTGGGCTGTACGCGCTGGTGCGGGCGAACCTGCACGAGAAGGGCTTCACCCGCGACGATCTCGAGGCCCGCCTGCGGGCGCTCAAGGCATCGATGCCGGCGCCATCGTTCGCGCGCGCGGCGTGCTGGGGGGAGTCGGCGCGGTTCGATCGCGTGGTGGCGCGCGAGCGGCGCCGGGCCGCCGGAGCCGGCCCCGGCGGCCCGCCGGAGGGCGGCGGGGCGGGTACGTAGGGGTCCCGGCGCGCGCACCGCGCGCCGGGACCGGATCCCTCGGGGCCGGCTCGCCGGGCTCCAAGCCCGGCGAGCCGGCCGGCTTCGGTTCGGGCCTAGGGCCCGAAGGGGCCGTCGACGTTGTTGCTGAAGGTGTTGTTGGCCGCCGCCGAGGTGGGATCGGCGGGGGAGGTGGCGCTGCCGGCGTAGATGTACGCGCCGAACCCGCCGCTGTCGCTGAGGCTGCTGTTGGTGAGGGTCACGGTGAGGCCCGTGCCCTGGATGACGACGTCGCCGCGCCCGTCGGAGCCGCCCCCGCTGATCATCACGTGGTCGAGCGTGCTGTTCGAGGCGTTGAGGAAGCGCAGGCCGCCCCAGGTGCCCTGGCCGGCGTTGCTGCCGCGCAGCACGATGGGGTCGGCGGTGGTGCCCTGGGCGGTGAGGCTCGAGCCGTCCTGGATGAGGATGTACGCCAGGCTGTTGGTGAACACCAGCTCGCTTCCCGGCGCGATGGTGAGCGCGTGGGCGTTCTGGACCTCGAGGCGGTCCGTGAAGCGCAACGGCACGCCGAGGGCGGCCCAGGACGAGTCCATGGCCGTGATGATCCCGCGGCGCACATTGATGTAGTGCTTGCCGTTGGGTGTGCCGACCGGGTCGTACGCGCTGGCGGTGTCCAGGCCGCCCACCGCAGAGGCGGGCAGGTCGATGGGGGCGTCGCCGTTGCCCTCTAGGCGGTTGTCCGCGAAGCCCTGCAGGGCGGCCTCGCTGTCGGAAACGTCCTCGATGCCGAAGTGGCTGCCGTTACGCACGACGCTGTGGGTGATCTTCACGGACCCGCTGTTGGTGAGCACGATGGAGCCACCGCTCAACCCCGTCAGGGGCGTGCCGCCGCCGTCGACGACGGCGTAGGTGAGCTCGTTGTTGGGGTTGCCCGTGGCGAACTGCAGCGCCTTCCAGTAGCCGGGCGTGGGATCGGTTCCGTCGAACACGATCGGCTTCGCGGCCGTTCCGACGGCGTGGATCGAACCCGCCGCCGCGGGCGTCGTCCACAGGCCCGCGGCGCTGGCGAACTGTACGTGGGTGCCCGGCTGGATGGTGAGGTCCGCCTGCACCTGGATCATCTTCGTGACCACGTAGTCGGCGCAGTTCGCCACGTTGACGCCCCAGGTCGCGTTGCCGGCGATGGCGCTGGTCACCTGGATCGGTGCGGGGCACTCGGCGTGGATGGTCACGGTGTCGTTGTTGCTCAGGGCGCCGTCGGAGACCTCGAGCAGGAAGGTGTAGTCCCCGGCGAGGTCGGCCGTGAAGTTCGGACCCGAGGTGGCGGCTCCGGAGATCGCCGCGCCGCTGCCGCTCGGGGCGGAGGTGAGCGACCAGGCGTAGCTCAGGGGGTCGCCGTCGGGGTCGCTGGAGCCGCTGCCGTCGAGCGTCACGCTTCCGCCCGGATCGGCCACCACGGTGGCGTCGAGGCCCGCGTCCGCCGTCGGGCGCCGATTCCCAGGATTGATGACGGTGAGGGCGACGCTGTCGCTCTTGCTGGTGTCTGCGGTGGACACGGCGGTGATGGTGACCGGGCCGGGTGCGACGCCCGTCACCACCCCTCCAGCGTCGACGGTGGCGGTGCTGTCGTCGCTGCTGCTCCAGCTCACCGCGTTGCCGGCGCCGCCGGTGGTGAGCACCGTGACGTCCAGGTCGATGGTGTCGCCCGCGTTGACCTCCGCGGGGCTCGGCACGTGGGTGATGGTGACGCTCACGACCGTGCCGCTCGTCGTGCTACAGCCGGCGACGAGCGTGGCGACGGCCACGACCATCGCGGTCAGGATGGCGATTCGGGGTGCTGCCCTCATGGCTACCTCCTTCGCGGATCCGCGCTGGTCGCGTCGGGATCCGTGCCGGAGGTGCGTTCGCGGAGATGGCGGTGCAGTGCCTCGAGGTCGGCGAAGGCCCAGGTTTCCCCGCTTCGGAGCTCGGCGAGGGTGGCGCGCCAGTCCTCACGGGACCCGTCGGTCCACACACGCAGCAGATAACGAACGTCCTCCCGCACGTCGCTACGGTGGAACTGGCGCCGTCAAAACCTCGTCAAAGGGGTGCGCCGCGACGCGCGCCGGCGCGCCGGGGGAGCGCGGCGACCGGCCCAGGGGCGGGCGCCACACGGCCCAGAGGCCGGCGCCACACGGCCGGCCCGGCTCTCGAGGCCGGGGCTCAGTGGGCGGCCGCCGCGCGCGCGGCGAGGCCCCGGGAGGGGGCTCCTTCGGGCAGCAGCACGCGGTATCGGACCAGCTCGTGATGCGGCGTGCTGACGCGCACCAGCAGCGCCCCGCGCTGCGCCTCCACCGTCAGCGTGTGGTGGTGGGCGGTGTGCGCCACGATGCGCTCGCCGCCGGCCACACCCAGGATGTGGTCCAGGTTGAGCGGGATGCGCGCGAGCGGGTCGCCGCCGACGTCGGCGGCGTCGCGCACGGTCAGGCAGGAAGGGCACAGCTCGAGGCTCAGGCCGTGGCCCGTGAGAAGGAAATCGTCGTCCTGGTCGGTGGTGGGGTCGTGGAGGAAATCGTTCATGACGGAAGGAGTTTACGCCTCTCGCCCCCCGCGCCGTAGGGACATGTGCCACCCCCCGGGCGGGCGTGTCCGTGTTCGCCCGACAACCACCGTGGGAGTCCGTCGGACCGCGCCGCGACCGCTCCCGGGCTATGCCTGGGTCGCGGGCGCCCGCACCACGACGGCCGGTCGTGGAGGGTGTCGCTAGGAAGGGGTACGGGAGATGCCGAAGCTCGAGGTCATGACCCGCGCGGTTGCCGCCCGGCTGGCGCTGGCCCTTGTGCTGGCGGCGGCCTTCGCAACCGCGCTGGGCCAACGCGCGCCCGGGTTGGTGGTGGGCGGCAGCTTCACGGTCGCGGCCGGCGAGACCGCGACGGGCGACCTGACGGCCGTGGGGGCGGGGGTGACCATCGCCCGTGGGGCCGTCTTCGACGGACACCTCATCACGGTGGGCGGCACCACCACCATCGACGGCACCGTGCGTGGAGACGTGCATGCCTATGGCGGGGAGGTCGTGCTCGGGCCGGCCGCGCACGTGGCGGGCGACCTCCGCGCGCCGATGGCGCGCTACCAGCCGGCTCCCGGCGCGGCGGTCGATGGCATCGTCGAGGTCGGCACCGGCGATCCCATCGTCTTCCGGCTGCCCCAGCGCATCGAGTTCCCCCGCCAGGCCGTGCGCATGGTGGCGCCCCGGAACGGGCTCGGGGTCCTGCCTCAGAGCCTTGCCCTGGGCGTCCTGGCGCTGTTGATCGTCGCCGGCCTGCCGCGACGGATCGATCGCGTGCAGGGCGCCATGGTCGCCGCTCCCGTACGTGCGGGCCTCGAGGGCCTGGTGGTGATGGTGGTGGCCATCGTCGTGATGGTAGTGCTGGCGGTGACGCTCATCGGCATCCCGCTCGCGCTCATCGGGGGGATGCTGCTGTATGCCTCCGTTCTCTTCGGCTGGATCGCCCTCGGAGACGCCCTCGGCACCCGCCTTTCGCAGGCGATCGAGCAGCCGGGGTCACGGGCACTGTGGGCGGGCATCGGCACCTTCGTGTTGTCCGTGGTCGTGCTGCTCGCCGGGCGGGTGCCGCTGGTCGGCGGCGTCGTGATGTTGGTGCTGAGCGTGGTGGCCCTCGGGGCGGTGCGCATGACGCGCTACGGCGGCCGAGACGGCGGTCGGCCCGGGAAGGCCCCCGCGGCGGAGGGCGGGCCCGTCCGTGGCTGAGGGCCGCTGATGCTGTTCGTCTGGGTCGCGCTGGGCGTGCTTGCGGGCCTGCTGGCGGTCCTGCTCCTGCTGCTCGTCGCGCTGTTGCTGGTGCCCGTCGAGCTCGCGGCCGTGTGGCGGGAGGCGCGCCGGGAGTTTGCGGTGGCGGGGCCGGGCGTGCGCCTGCGCGCCGACATCGTAGATCGCTCGCTGGAGGTGCGGTTGTTCGGGCGACGGCTGCTCCGTCGGCAGCTCCAGGGCGGCGGAGCACGGCGCGGGCGCAAGAAAACCCCGCGGCGGCGCGCGTCGACCAGGGTCTCGCCCCGACGGTTGTGGGCGGAGCGGCGCGTGTTGCTCTCGGCGCTGGCGAGGTTCCTCCGTCGGGTCCACATCCGCCGGCTGAGCGTGGACCTCACCGTGGCGAGTGACGACCCCGCCGTGACCGGGGCGGCCATCGGGATGGCGCACGCGCTCCTGGGCGCCTTGCCGGCGCGGGTACGCGCGGGTGTGCGCGTGGCCCCGGACTTCCTCGGCACGACCCCGAGGCTCGCCGGCGACGTCGCCGTGCGGCTGCGCCCGCTCCAGGTCGCGCTCCTGGGAATGCGGTCCTGGTGGGCCCTGAGGCGCGCGCGCGTGCCGCGCGGCCGACGCGAGAACAGACGGATGTTCACCCCGCGAACCGCGGGAGGAAGGGTGTGATGGTCGATGAGCGTACAGGATCTTCTCACGAATCTGATCCAGCAGATCGAGACTCTCGCGAGAACCGACATGGTGATCGGCGAGGCGATGACCCTAGGGGAACACACGGTCATCCCGGTGACGCGCGTGTCGATCGGCTTCGGTGCCGGTAGCGGCGTCGGCGAGGGCGGCGAGAGCGGAAAGGCGAGCGGCAAGGGCGAGGGCGGCGGCGGGGCCGGCGGCGTCAAGGTCGAGCCGGCGGCGTTCATCGTGGTGCACGGTGACGAGCTCTCCGTGATGGCCGCCCCCGGCAAGAAGGGGACCCTCTCCGAGATGTTCGAGCACCTGCCCGACGTGGTGGCCAAGATCGCCGCGGCGCAGAGTGGGGCCGGCAAGCGCGCCAAGGGTGAGGCAGCTTCGGACAAGGAAGGGGGCGAGGCCCCGGCGTAGCGGCCACCGGGCGGGCGCCGGAAGCGTCGCGGGACGGCCGCCGCGACCGGGCCCGTCGAGGTGGGCGGGTGTCGGAGGTCGCGGTTCGATGGCGGTGCGGAGGAGCTCCGCACCGCCGCTTCGTGGGCGCGGTTCGGCCTCCGCATACGCATGTGGAGGCCGCCGGTTCGACACCGTCCCCCGGGTCCGACGTGGCCGCACGGCATCGGTCGCGGTGATGAGGACGGTGCTGCGCCGCGCCATTTCGTGGATGGACCGGCGAGGGCTCGCATCCAAGCCGTGCGATGGCGCATCATGGTGACACGAGAGCGCAGCCGACGTGCGGCGCGTGGCCGGTGCCGCCGGGCCACCCCGCGCTGCGCCGCACACACGAGGGACTCGTGGGGTCGCCGAGCCCCCCGCATCGGCCGAGGTCCCGCCTCGGCCGGGCCGATGGGAGGCCGCGCCATGCCCGAACCATTGATCCGAGAACGACCCGCTCCCGAGGTGGCCGCGGAGGTCGCCCTGCAGTTGCTGGCGCGCGCGCGCGAGGCGCTGGCGCACCTGGGCGAGTCCGGCGCCGACGACCCGGAGGCGCTTCACGACGCCCGTGTGGCCGTGCGCCGCCTGCGGGCATGGCTACGGGTGCAGGCCCCGGTACTGGGCCGCAAACGCGTGGCGCGGGCCAACCGCCTGCTGCGCAAGGTCACGCGGCGCACCAACGAGCGCCGCGACCTGGAGGTCGCGCACGCGCTCCTGGCTGAGATGCGCGGCGCGCCCGGGACGCCCGCCCAGGCGCGGCGGGGCTTCGAGGTGATCCGAGACCTGTTCGAGGCCGAGGCGCCGGACGGCGGCGGCGTCGGCAAGGTGCAGCGGCGCTTCGCGGAGGCGGCCGAGCGGCTCGACGGCGCGCTCGCGCGCCCGGGTACGTCCGGGCGCAGGAGACGCAAGGGTGGCCGGCGGCCCGCGCCCGAGGCCTTCGGCCCGCACATGGCCGCCGTGCTGCAGGTGGAGCGCGAGCGACTGCGGGTCCGGGCCGCGGACGTGACCGCGGCGCAGGCCCGGGAGGCCACACACGCTGCCCGCATCGCGGCCAAGCGGCTGCGGTACGCGGTGGAGCCGCTGGCGGGGGAGATCCCCGCGGCGGCGGAGGCCGTGGTCCCGCTGCGTCGGGCGCAGGATCTTCTCGGCGATCTGCACGACCTGCAGGCGCTTCTGGCCCGTGCTGGCGCGTCGGTGAACCGTGCCGGCGCGTCGTGGACGGGCGCGGCGACCGCGAGCGTGATGGCGGGCGCCTCTTCGCAGGACGCCCTGCCGGCGGAGTTGGCGGGCGCCCTGGCCGCCCTTGCCGAGATTCGCGCGCGCGCCGAGCGCGCGTTCCTGGCGCTGGGTGACGCCTGGCCGGCGCTGTGGCGCAATCTGGCCGCGGCCGTGGACGCCACCGTCGTGGCCCTCGATGGAGAGGCGCCGCCGCCTCCGGGGTGGCGTGCGGAGGCGCCGCGGCCGGGTGCGGCGCGACCGGAGGCCGGCACGCGCATCGAGTCCGTCGCACGCTGGCCTGCGCGCGGCGGCGGCACGCCGGCCGAGCCGGCGCGCGTCGGGGCGCGCCCGCCCGCGGACGGCACGGCGGCGGACGGGATCCCCCCGAGCCCCGAGCGTCCGAGCTCGGCTCCCTCGGCCCCGGCGCCCCCGGCCCCGGCGCCCCCGGCCTCCGAGCCCCCGAGCGGGCGGTCCTCGCCTGGGCCCGCCCCGAGCCGCGCCTGGCCAGGAAGTCCGCCCCCGACCACGCGGTCTCCGAGCGCCCCGTCTGCGGGCGCGCCGTCCCCGACTACGCCGTCTGAGCGCGGGTCGTCGCCGACTACGCCGTCTGAGCGCGCGCCGTCCCCGACCACGCCGTCTGAGCGCGCGCCGTCGCCGACTACGCCGTCTGAGCGCGGGTCGTTTCCGCGTTCGCCGTTCGCGGGCGAGCGCCCCGCGGGCGCCCCGTGGGCCGGTGACGCGGAGGACAGCGGTTCACCCCGCGACGCGCCCGACGCCCCCGTGACGGAGAACGCGACCACGGCGGACTCGCCCGCGACGGAGGACGCCCGGACGGAGGCCGCCCGGACGGAGGCCGCCCGGACGGAGGACGACCGGACGGAGGACGACCGGACCTGACGGCGCCACCGCGACGCCGGGCGGACCTCCCGGACCGCCGCCACAATCGGACCGCTACCGCACCCGCACTGCCCGTCCCGGACGCCCCGCCGCCCCACCCCGATACCAACGGGGTGGGGCTCGCGCGTCGGAGGCACCTGGGTTCGCTGGGCCTTGACAACGGATGCGGCCCACCCTAAGCTGTCTTTAGCTATGCCTAATACCCAGACGCCACCATCTCCATCCGCCCCGGCCTACGCCTCCGTGGCCGGCCCGCGGCACGACCGACCGGCGGGCCGCGGAGCACGGCCGTGATCGGCGCTCCCCGCGTTCACGCCGGCCCGCCGCCGGAGCGCCCTACGCTCGACCGGGTTCCGGTCGGTCGGACCGCGACCGTGCGGGCCCTCGCCATCGATGGCCCGGAGCGCCGGCGGCTGATGGACCTGGGGGTGCTGCCCGGCGCGCGCATCACCCCGGAACTTCGCAGCCCGCTGCGAGACCCCACGGCCTACCGGGTGCGCGGAAGCCTGATCGCGTTGCGGCGGCGCCAGGCGTGTGCCATCGAGGTCACGCTGGACGCCGACGAGGCGCCGCTCCCCGGAGAGGAGCCGCGATGCCTCGAGACCCCCTGACCGCCCCCGGCGGGGGCAATGCCACGCCGCGGCACACGCCCGACGCCTGCGTTGCGTGCCCCATCCCCAAGCACGCCCTGCTCCAGAAGCACGGCGTCGAGCTCGGCAGCGCCGACGCGGTGGTGGCGCTCGCGGGCAACCCCAACACCGGCAAGAGCACGGTGTTCAATGCCCTCACGGGGCTGCGACAGCACGTCGGCAACTGGCCCGGCAAGACGGTCGCCCGGGCCGAGGGCGCCTTCTCCTACGGTGGGCGCCGCTACAAGCTGGTAGACCTCCCGGGCACCTACTCGCTGCTGTCGCGCAGCGCGGACGAGGAGGTGGCCCGCGACGCCCTGCTCTTCGGCACCCCGGACGTCACCGTGGTGGTCGCCGACGCCACGCGCCTCGAGCGCAACCTCAACCTGGTGCTCCAGGTGCTCGAGATCACCGACCGCGTGGTGCTCGCCGTCAATCTGATCGACGAGGCCGAGCGCCACGGCATCCGCGTCGACGAGCGCCTCCTCGCCCGCCGGTTGGGGATCCCCGTTGTCGCCACCGCCGCTCGTGCGGGCGTCGGCCTGCCCGAGCTGCTGGCGGCCATCCACGGCGTGGCGGACGGTTCGCTGGTGCCGCGCCCCCACCGGGTCCGGGCCCTGGACCCCGCCCTGGAGCGCGCGGTGCGCTCGCTGTCGCGCGATCTCGAGCGTGGCTTCCCCGGGCTCGCGAACGCCCGCTGGGTGGCCCTGCGGCTGTTGGAGGGCGACGCTAGCGTCGAGCACGCGGTGCGCGACGGCAGCCTGGGGCACACGGTCCGGCCGCGGGTGGAGCGGCTCGAGCCGCGCTGGGCGGCCGCGACGCCGTGACCCCGCCCCCCGCCCGCCCCACCCCCGTTGGACCCGGCGAGGCGTTGCTGGCGCGCGCCGCGGCCCTGCGGGGTGAACTGGGCGACGGCATGCACGACCGCCTGGTCACGGCGCTCTACACCGACGCCACCGCCATCGCCGGCGCCTGCGTCTCGCGCGACGGCCGCCGCCGCCGGCCGTCGCTGGACGCCCGCCTAGACGGTGCGCTGACCCACCCCGTGTGGGGCTTCCTGGTGATGGGGGCGCTGTTCTTCGCGGTCTTCTGGATCACCATCACGGGCGCCAACGTGCCGTCGAGCATGCTCGCCACGCTGCTGATCGACCGAGGCGCGGCCTTCCTGCACGGCCTCGCCGCCGCGCTCGCCGCGCCCTCCTGGGCGAGCGGTTTCCTCATCGACGGGGTCTACCTCGCCACCGCCTGGGTGGTGGCGGTGATGCTGCCGCCGATGGCGATCTTCTTCCCGCTGTTCACCCTGCTGGAGGACTTCGGTTACCTGCCGCGCGTGGCCTTCAACCTCGACCGACTCTTCGCCGGTGCCGGAGCGCACGGCAAGCAGTCGTTGTCGATGATGATGGGCTTCGGCTGCAATGCCGCCGGGGTGGTCGCCACCCGCATCATCGACAGCCCCCGGGAGCGCCTGATCGCCATCATCACCAACAACTTCAGCATCTGCAACGGCCGCTGGCCCACGCTGATCCTCGTCGGCACCATCTTCGTCGGTGCCCAGGCGCCGCCGGCCCTGGCCAGCCTGGCCGCGGCCGGGAGCGTCGTCGCGGTGGCGCTCATCGGTATCGTCACCGCGCTGGCGGTGTCCTGGGGGCTGTCGCGCACGGTGCTGCGCGGGGAGGCATCGGTCTACAGCCTGGAGCTGCCCCCCTACCGCCCGCCCCAGCTCTGGCGCACCCTCTACACCAGCGTCATCGACCGCACCCTGATCGTGCTGTGGCGCGCCGTGGTGATGGCGGCGCCGGCCGGGGCCGTGATCTGGCTCATCGCCAACGTCCAGCTGGGGGGCGGCAGCCTTGCCGCGCACGCGGTGCAGGCGCTGCAGCCACTCGGCCTGGCGCTCGGCCTCAACGGCATCATCCTGCTGGCGTACATCGTCGCCATACCGGCCAACGAGATCGTCATCCCCACCATCCTGATGCTCACGCTGACCTTGGGCGCCAACCTCTACGGCGCCCAGAGTGGCGTGATGCTGGAGCTCGAGCCCACCCAGGTCGGTGCCGTGCTGCGCGGCGCCGGCGGGTGGACGCTGCTCACCGCGGTCAACCTGATGCTCTTCAGCCTGCTGCACAACCCCTGCAGTACGACCATCCTGACGATCTGGAACGAGACGCGGAGCCGCACCTGGACGCTCGTCGCCACGCTGGTCCCGCTGTCGTTGGCGGTGTTGGTGACCCTCCTGACCGCCACCGTGGCGCGCCTCGCCGGCTGGGCCTGAGCGCCGGTCCCCGCCCCCACCGGGATCCGCCGCCCACAACGAGAAGAACGCCCGGCCGAAGCCGGGCGTCCCGTCACTGTCGTGATGCCTAGGTCAGTAGCGTGAGCCGTGGCTCGCCGCCGGAGCGGCGTTCGTCACGGACACGTTCGCCGCCTGCAGGCCCTTCTTGCCCTGCTCGACGTCGAACTCGACTTCGTCGCCCTCGTTGAGGTTGCGGAAGCCGTCGCCCTGGATCGCCGAGAAGTGGACGAAGACGTCTGGACCGCCGTCGCCCTGCTCGATGAAGCCGTAGCCCTTTTCGCTGCTGAACCACTTCACTTTGCCTGTTGCCATTCTCCTACCTTTACCCTACCTGCCACACCCGCGGGTGTGGCAATCTGATTTCCGAGCGGTCGCCCGGGTTTCGAAACCATCCTGACGATTGTTTCGGAACGCCCGAATAATACGCGATGGCGGCACGTTTCGCAAGGGATTCGTCACATCCGGGGCGGGTCCCGTGCGTCAGGGGCGCGGCCGCCGCCGGCAGCGAGCGGTCCGGGGCCGGGCGCGCCCGAGCGCGCCGGGTCCGGCCTCAGGCGGGTGGGCGCCACCCCTCGGGGAGTGCGGCGAGGGCCTCCTCCAGGGTCGGTTGCCCCGCGGTTCCGCCGGCCGACCGCGTCGACAACGAGCCGCAGGCGATGCCCAGCGCGAGGCAGGCGTCCGGCGCCCAGCCGTGCAGCCAGCCGTAGAGAAAGCCGGCATCGAACGAGTCCCCCGCCCCGGTCGTGTCCTGGGCGGCCACGGGCAGTACCGGGCGGCGCGCGCGGGTCCCAGGGCCGTGCACCTCCGCACCGTCCGCCCCGCGCTTGAGCGCGATCCAGGGGACGCGTCGCGCCAGGGCGCTCAGCGCGCCCTCGAGCGTGTCGGCGCCGCTGATGCGCAGGGCCTCGGTCTCGTTGGGAAGGAGCACATCGACGTGCTCCAGCACCTCCTGCAGGCCGCCGTCCCACTCCCCGCGTGGGTCGAAGTTGGTGTCGAGGGAGGTGGTCGCACCGCCCGCGCGTGCCCTCGCGAGCAGGTCCGCGGCGTCCGGGCGCAACGCGTCGAGGAGGAAGTAGCTCGCGAGGTGCAGGTGCGCGCTGTCGCGCACCAGCTCCTCGGGTACCTGTGCCGCGGTGAGTGCCGGGATGGCCCCGGGGAAGGTGAGGATGGCGCGGTCCTCCGGCCGCGAGAGGATGACGCTCAGCCCGGTGCGCAGCGACGGATCGCTGTGACAGGCGGCCACGTCCACGCCGCGCCGACGCAGGGCGTCGAGCATGAAGCGCCCGAAGAGGTCGTCCCCGACCACGCCCACGAAGGCGGTGCGGAGGCCGAGCCGAGCCGCCCCGCACGCCATGATGGCGGCCGACGATCCGATGGTGAGGTCCGCGCTATCGACGAGGGTCTCGGCCTGGCCGAACGCCGGCTCCACCGTGGCGCCGCGCAGCACCAGGTCGGGGTTGATCTCCCCGACCACGAGGAGGTCGTAGCGTCGCATCGACGCTACGACCGGCCTGGCCGGTGCCGGGTGGGGCCCCTACGACGGAGGGAGCGCCGGTGGCGCTCCCTCCGCGAACGAGTTCGGCATGCGCTCATTCGTGCAGCGTAACGCCGCCCACGTCCTTGCCCACCATGAACGCCGCGATGTCGTCCGCCGCCTGCTGCGGCGAATCGATGTTCAGCAGCGCCTTCTGAACGGCGACGATGGTCGTCTGGACGAGCTCGTCGTACCACTCGACCTGTGGCAGCGGGCGGGCCTTGGCCGACTGCGCGCCGAACTGCTCCCAGTAGGGGTACATCTGGAGCAGCTGGGGATCGTTGAACAGGGCGCTGAACAGCGGCAGGCTGCCGAGCTTCTCGGCGCGCTCGCGGTCGCGCTCGGGCGAGATCATGTAGTGGATGTACTGCCAGGCGGCGTCCTTGTTGTGCGATGCCTTGGGGATGGCGAACGCCTCGGGCAGCGTCAGCGTCGCCTGCGCGGTCTCGCTCTTAGCCGGGAGCCACTCCGCGGCCTTGACCTGCCCCACGACGCTCGAGCGGGATGCGTCGTCGGCGTAGTTCTGCGTGACGGGCGGACCCTGGAAGAAGAACGCCGCATTGCCCGAGTACAGCAGGTCGGCGGCCGCCTCCTGCGACAGCGTCACGGCCGACGGGTCGACGATCTGCTGCGTGCGCAGCATGTCCACCATGAAGGTGAGCGCCTCGACGGCGGCGGGCTTGTTGATGGTGACGGTGCCGTCCGCGCTGAAGTAGTCGGTGCCGAAGCTGTAGAGGTAGAAGGCGAAGGAGTTCGCCAGCGCCCACTCCTGGTTCCAGTACTCGGTGACCGGATACTCCACGACGCCCGCGTCCTTGAGCTTCTGGCTATCGGCCAGGACCTCGCTCCAGGTCTTGGGCGGGGCCTGGATGCCCGCCTGGTCCAGCATGTCCTGGTTGTAGAAGAAGAAGCGCGTGTCGTTGTTCCAGGGGATGCCGAGCACCTCTCCGTCCTTCGTGAAGGTGCCGAGCAGGCCCGGGACCAGGCTGTCGAGGTACGCCTGGTCGGCGTACGCCCCCAGCGGCTCGACCCAGTCGGCGGCCGCGAACTTGGCGACCCAGCCGTTGTCGAACTCGATGACGTCGTAGGTGCCGCCGCCGGCCGCCAGGTCGGTGAGGACCTTGTTGGCGACCTCGTCCCACGACATCTGGATGAACTCGACCTGGATGCCGGTGTCGGCCTCGAATTGACTCGTCTGGGCCTCCCACAGCCCAACGAGGTCCATCTCATGGCGCGGCATGATGACGGTGATCTTGTCGGCCGCGAAGGCGCCCGTGGCCAACAGGGCGACCATCAGGCCGATGAGGATGTGCTGCAGCTTGCGTGGAATCATGAACCCTCCGTTCAAGGTGTGCGATGTTCCGGTCGTAGCGATGGGTGCGTGCATGGCTTCGTCCTCGGGGGGACCACCTCCCTTCTGAGTGCGCGCGCCACGGCGGATCAGCCCTTGACGGCGCCGGCCGTGAGGCCCTGGATGATGTAGCGCTGGAAGAACAGGGCGAGCAGGACCGGCGGCAGGGATGCCAGCACGCCGGCGGTCGCCATCGCGGTGTAGTCGACGCCGACCTTGCTCGAGAACTCGGCCACGATGACGCTCAGCGTCTTCGAGTGCAGCGTGGCGCTGAGGATGAAGGCGGTGAAGAACTCGTTCCAGGCGATGATGAAGGCGAACATGCCGGCGGCGGCGAGGCCGGAACTCGACAGCGGCAGGACCACCCGGACGAGGGCACCGGCGCGGGTGCACCCGTCGACGCGGGCGGCGTCCTCGAGGCTGAGGGGGATGCCCTCGAAGTACCCCTTGAGGATCCAGATGATGAGCGGCAGGATGATGGCGATGTCGGCCAGCATGAGCGCGACCACGTTGTCGAGCAGACCGAGGCCGCGGAACACCATGTACATCGGGATGATGATGACGACGGTGGGGAGCAGCTGGGTCGCCAGCATGGTCGTGAGGAACGTGCCCTTGAGGCGGAAGCGCAGCCGGCTCACGGCATACGCCGCCATGGAGCCCGCGACGAGCGACACCAGGGTGGCGCTGCCGGCCACGATCAGGCTGTTGAGCGCGCCCTTGCGGACGCTGCGGTGGACGCTGGTGCTCGAGCCTCCGCCCAGGAAGATGTCGCGGTAGTTCGACAGGTCCAGGTGCTGGGGCAGCCACTGGAGGGGCTTGGCGGTCAGGGCGGCGCGGTTCGACAGGCTGCTCAGCACCAGCCACGCGAAGGGCGCGAGCACCCACACCACCACCGCCAGCACCGCGAGGTAGAGCGCCACTCGGCCCAGGAGGTGGCGTGTGCGGCGGGTCATGGCGTGCTCCGGGGCATCATTCCGCCACCTCGTTGGGGGAGATCAGGCGGATGTAGAAGAAGGCGATGACGAGCGACAGCACCACGATGATGAAGGCCATCGCCGCGCCCGAGCCGAACTTGAGGAATTTGAAGGTGGTCAGGTAGGTGTAGAAGGTCGCCACGTTGGTGGAGTTCGCCGGCCCCCCGCCCGTCATGATGTAGATCAGGTCGAACTCCTTGAGGGCCCACACCGTCTTGACCACCATGGTGACGGCGATGACCGGGCGCAGCATGGGGAAGGTGACCGCCCAGAACTGCCGGAAGGCGTTGGCGCCGTCGACGCGCGCGGCCTCGTAGAGCTCGCGCGGGATGGTCTGCAGGGCCGCCAGGATGAGGATCACCGCGACGGGCGTCTCCTTCCAGATGTTGGCGAGGATGACGAAGTTGAAGGCCGTCGAGGGGTCGCCCAGCCACACGTGGTAGCGCCCGATCATCCCGAGCTGGCTCAGCAGAGCGTTGAGCGCGCCGTAGTTGGCGTTGAGGATCCACTTCCACATGACGCCGTTGACGATGTAGGGCAGCGCCCAGGGCAGGATGATGATGCCCCGCACGAAGCCGCGGCCGCGGAACTCCTGGTTGAGCAGCAGCGCGATGAGCAACCCCAGCGTCGTCTCCACGGGCACCGTGATGAGCGCGAAGTAGAAGGTGCGGCCCATGGCCGCGCGGAACTCGGGATCCCTGAAGGCATGCAGGTAGTTGGCCAGCCCAACGAAGGCCCCGCTGTCCGGCTGCGAAAGGACGCGGTCGGTGAGGCTCAGGCGGAGCGTGTCGAGGATGGGGTAGAGCAGCACGCCGAAGACCAGCAGCAGGGTCGGCACCAGCAGCACCAGCGCCAGGAAGGCCGGCCGGTCCAGCCAGGTGGAGAGGGTGATGCGGGAGCGCGGGGCCCTCATGCGGCCGCCTCCGTGACCCGCACCCGCGCGGCCAGCTCTTCGATGCCGGCGGGGTCGAGGGTGCCGCCTCCGCCGCGGCGCGCGTTGTCCGCGCCGGCCGCCACGCCCAGGCGGAGCGCGTCCCCGGGGCCCCTGCCGGCCGCCTCGGCCCACAGGAAGGCGCCGAGCAGGCAGTCGCCGGAGCCCACCGGGTTGTCGGCATCGACCTCCGGCGCGGCGGCGCTCCAGACGCGGTCGGCGACCAGGGCGGCGCCCGCCGCGCCGCGGGAGAGCAGGATCCGCGCCGGGTAGCGCTCGCGCAGCCAGCGTGCACAGCGCAGGGGGTCCTGGCCGCCCGGTGCGCCGAGCCGGTCCGCGAGGTCGAGGATCTCGCGCTCGTTGGGCGCGATCAGCTCGGCGCCCGCCTCCAGGGCCGCCGCCAGCGGGGCGCCGCTGGTGTCCACCACGACGCCCCCCGGGAGTCGGGCCAGCAGGCGCGCGAAGCCCTCCCCCTCGAGGCCGGGCGGCAGGCTACCGGAGACGGCGACGCGGCCGGCGGGCAGGCGGGAGAGCAGCCGCGTCCAGGTCGCCGCGTCCACCGCGGGCCCGGGCTCGTTGATCTCCGTGGGGTGGGGACCTGCGTCCAGCACGATGGCGCATTCCCGGGACTCGCCGTCGACCTCCTCGAGCACGGCGCTCAGGCCCTCCCGCCCGAGCAGCTCCCGTAGCTTGCGGCCGTTGTGACCTCCCACCACGCCGGCCACACAGACCTCGCCGCCCAGCGCCCGCACCGCGCGGGCGAGGTTCACGCCCTTGCCGCCGGCCGCCTCGCGGACCGCGCGCACGCGGTGCATGCGGCCGGGCTCGAGCCGCCGCCCCAGCGTCAGGGTGCGGTCGAGCGCCAGGTTCGGCGTGAGGGCGACGATGGCTTCGGTCACGACGGGTTCAGAGCCCCTCCAGTTCGATGGCGAAGCGCAGGTTGCGCGGATGATCGGGATCCAGCCCCTTGGCGCTGCCGCGCGCGTGGGCCAGGAGCTGAAGGACCGGCAGGTAGAGTGGCAGCCGCGCCTCGGGGGACACGCCGCTTTCCAGCGCGAGCGACGTGAGGCGGCCCGCGCCCCGAGGCGCGCGTTCCTCGACCGCCAGCACCTCGGCGCCGAGCCCCGCCATCTCGTCGAGGACGCGGCGCTCGGTGCCCCGCGGGTCGTCGCCGAGCAACCCCACCACCAGCGTGCGGCCGTCCACCATGCTCTGCGGCCCGTGCCGGAACTCGAGCGTCTGGAACGCCTCCGCCTCGCTCAGCGAGGTCTCCTTCAACTTGAGCGCGCCCTCCATCGCCAGGCCCCACAGGGCACCGGAGCCGAGGACGTAGATGCGGTCGATCCCCGTGGCCCAGCGCCCCACCAGCGCCTCGGCCTCCGTGATGAGCGCCGCTCCCCGGATCGGGAGCGTGCGCTGCTCACGCAGCAGCGCCTCGGCGCCCTCCGTGGCCACCGCGGAAAGGGCGACCGCGGCCAGGAGCTGGCTGCTGAACGAACGTGTCTGTACCGTGGAGGTCTCGGCGGCGCCGGGGATGGCCAGCAGCACGTCCGACACCTCCTGGATGGGCGTGCCCGGCTCCGTGGTGATGCCTATCGTCTGCGCCCCGCCCTCGCGCAGCATGCGCAGGGCCGCCAGCGTCTCGCTGGTGGTCCCCGAGCGTGAGATGCCCACGGCGAGGCCACCCTCGGGGAGGCGGTAGGCCTCGGGGTGCAGGAGCTGCTCCGAGGACGGCACCGCGGCCGCCAGGAAGCCGCGTCGCGCCCATGCCGTGCGCGCCGCCACGCTCAGGTAGTACGAGGAGCCGGCACCTAGCAACGTCACGGCGCGCGGTGCGCCGCGCAGCCCCTGGACCGCGCCCGGCGCGAGGGACGCCACGGCGTCGGCGGCCGACGCCCAGGCTTCGGGCTGGGAGCGGATCTCGCGCAGCATGTGACTGGTCATGGTTGAGCCCCTCTCGTGGCCGGCGGGGGAAGGGTGGCGGCGGAGAACACCGTCAGCCCCGCCTCCTCGAGCTCCCGCCGCTGCGGCGGCGTGATGCCGTGATCGGTGATCAGGCCGGAGACGGCGTTCAGGGGAGCGAACCGGGCCATCGTGCGGCGGCCGATCTTGCTGTGATCGGCGACCACGAGGGTGCGCTCGCTGACCGAGGTGAAGCGCCGCGCGACGGCGGCCTCCGGATGGTCGCGCATGGAGAAGCCGAAGTCCGCCGTGATGCCGGACGAGCCGACGAAGCAGAGGTCGAGGCGGTACTCCTCGAGGGTGTACGACGCCATGTCCCCGACGAGCTCGTAGGAGTAGGCGTTCAGCGTGCCGCCGGTCACGATGACCTTGGTGCGGCCGTGGTTGTACAGCTCGGTGGCGACGTTGATGGCGTTGGTCACGACCGTGATGGGCGCGCCCCGGAGCCAGCGCGCGAGCTCGGTGCAGGTGGTGCCGCCAGACAGCCCCACCACCATGCCCGGTTCGGCCAGGCCCGCGGCGTACGCGGCGACGGCGCGCTTGCCCTCCTCGTGGTCGCGCGCGGCCCGCGAGAAGTCCTCCAGATACCGCACCGGCGACCGCACCCGCGCGCCGCCCCAGGTGCGGTCCACCAGGCCGCGGCGCTCGAGGGCGGCGAGGTCACGGCGGGCCGTCGCCAGGGAGATGCCGAGCCGGCGGGTCAGCGCCTCCGCGCTCACCTCGCCCGCCTGCATCACCATCCGGTGCACGCGCTGCTGCCGCTCGCGGCTGCTGGGTCGGTATTCGGCCATGCTTCACCCCGAGTCTAGTCAAAGGGCGTATCGAATCACAAGAAAGCGTTGAGCGAAATCCACTATATCGCTCAATACGCTCTGGCGGAGCCGGCGGGCGTCGCCTATCGTGAGGGCATGGCACGCGTGGATGCGATCCGTCTCCTCCGGGAGGCACGACGACAGGGGGTGGCGCTCGCCGCCGTCAACGCCGTGAACCTGGAGACGGCGGCCGCGGTGGTCGAGGCCGCCGAGGCGGAGGGCGCGCCGGTCATCGTGCAGGTCTCCCACAACGCCGCGCGCTACGCAGGCTTCGCGCCGCTGGCGGCCGCGGCGCGCGCGCTGCGCGAGGCGGCCCGTACGCCCGTGGTGCTGCACTTCGATCACGCGGAGGACGTCGACACCGCCCTACGGGCGCTCAACGAGGACTTCGACTCGGTGATGCTGGAAACGGCGGGGCTCGATCCCCGCGAGCAGGACGACGCGCTGGCGCGCGTGGCCCAGCGCGCGAGCGAACTGGGTGCGGGTTTCGAGGCCGAGGCCGAGATCACGCCCAAGGGGGAGCGCGGCTCCGTCGGCCGGCGCACCCCCGCGGAGCTCGCGGCCTTCGTGCAGCGCAGCGGCTGCACGAGCCTGGCGGTAGACATCGGTACGCGCCACAAGCAGCGCGAGCGCCGCGCCCGCCTCGATCACGAGCGCCTGCGAATGATCAGCGCCGCGGTCGAGGTGCCCCTCGTGCTCCACGGTTCCTCCGGGGTCTCCGACGACGACCTGCGGCGGGCGGCCGCCGAGGGCATGAGCAAGGTCAACCTGGCGACCGCGCTGATGATGGCCTTCACCGGCGGCGTGCGGCAGGGGCTCGAGGATCCGAGGACGGTGGACGCCCGGATCTACCTGGCGGCCGGTCGCGACGCCATGCGCGCGCGTGTGCGCGAGTACCTATGGCTGCTCGGGAGCGCCCGCCTGCGCATGCCGCTCGGTTCCTGAGCCGCCCCTTTCGGTGGGGCGCCACGGGCGAGGCATCAGCAGCAGGTTGACGCCGAGCACCCAGGCGGCGCCGAAGGCCCAGCCGGCCACCACGTCGGAGGGGTAGTGGACCTGGAGGTAGGGGCGCGCCGCGCCGATGCAGAGGGCCAAAGCCACACCGACCAGCCCCAGCCAGCGCAGCGCCCCGGGGAGCGTGCGCCACCCCAGCAGGTGCAGGGCGAGGAAGAACGCCAGCCCGACCATGGCGTGGCCGCTCGGGAAGGAGTAGCTCGCCTCGCGCACCAGGTGCGGGAAGAGTTCCGGGCGCGGGCGGGCGAAGGCCAGCTTGCTCACGATGTTGAGGGCCGCGGCCCCGCCGGCGCCCAGCGCGAACACCAGCGCCTCGCGCCGCCGGCGCAGAGCCAACGCGACCGTGAGGAGCGCGCCGGTGGCTCCCAGAACGGCGGGCGATCCCAGCCAGGCCAGGGCTCGGGCGACGGTCGTGAGTGCGGGGGAGGCGTGGGCGTGCAGCGCGCGCAGCACGGTGGCGTCCAGGGGGAAGCCCTCGCGGGCGTAGACGTCCTCGGCCACCGCGATGAACACCGCCAGCATGCCGAGCAGCGCGAGCCACAGCAGCAAGGTACCCAGGCGGGCGAGGTGGGGGCGGGGGTGCGGGCGCATGATCGGGTGAGCCTACCGTGCGCGCGCCGCGCCGGCGCGCGCACGGGCGGACCCGCGCGTCACACCCCGCGCGTCCCGCCGCAGCTGACGCCCCGTGCCCGGACGGGCGGACCCGCGCGTCACACCAGGACGGCCCGCGTGCCCTCCGGATCGAGCCGCATGCGCACCTCCTGCAGGTCCGCCAGCGCGCTGCGCACCGCCTCGTGTTGGCCGTCGGGGCAGGCCACGATCACGAAGGCGCTGATCTTCCCTCCCGGGAGCTGCGCGTAGGCGCCGACCTCCCGCACGCGCCGGGTGACGTCGAGCACGTAGTCGTCCACGAACTTTCCGGGCAGGCGCTGCTTGAGATCCTGCTGCTCACCGATGATCTCGGCGACGCGGCGCACGTCCCCCTGCCCGAAGGCCCGCTCGAGCTCGTAGCCGATGGCCTTGAGCTCGTCGAGTACGGCGGTCGCCTCGGCCATGTGGCTGCTGAGCAGATCCAGCGACGGCTTGGTGCGCGCGTGCCGGCCGCTGTAGAAGAACAGCAGCGAGTCCGTGAAGGCCCCCCGGGTCGCCGCGCTCATGGCGATCTCGCGCGCGCTGGTGTGCGCCCCGCGGTACTCGATGAGCTTGATGCCGCCGAGCGCCGTGATGGTGGGGTCGTGGTAACCCGAGGCGCCGTCGAGCACGTCCACCTCGATGTGGCCGGCCTCGCGCGCCAGCTGCTCGCGGCTCGCTCGCTCCCCCTTGAAGGTGTGCATGGCGTGCAGCAGGCCGACCGTGAGCGCGCCCGAGGCGCCCAGGCCGCTCTCGCTCGCCAGGTCGACCAGGGTGTGGATCGACAGGGGCGTGTCCTGCAGCTCGGTGAGCCGCAACGCCTCGCGGATGAGGTCGTGGCGGATGGCTCCGGCGTGCGGTGCCTTCTCGTGCACGTCCTGGTAGCGCAGGTCGAAGAAGCCGCCGACGTTGGCCTTGAGCACCACGTACACGTACTGGTCCACGGTCGCGCTGACGGTCACGCCACCGTGCGCCTCGGCGTAGGCCTTGACGTCGGTGAGGCCGCCGGCGAGCGGGATGCGAAGTGGGGTCTTGGTGACGATCATGCCGCCACCATCATGACGGCTCCGCCGCGCCGGCGTCCTCGAGGGCCTGGATGCGGCGCACGACATCCCGCACGTTGGCCTCGGGGGTGGGCCGCACGCCGCCGAGGTGCACCCACTCGGCGACCTCCAGGACGCCCACCCGCACCCCGGACTGGATCGCGCGCTGCACGTTCGGGAGCGCCCGCACCTCGTGGCCGGTGGCCTCGGTCATGTCCGCCATCACGCGCGGCTCGAGCTTCCACAGCCCGATGTCGGCCAACGGGCCGTCCCCGTACCAGGCGCGGGTGACGCGCCCGCCGTCGACGCTCACGCGCACGCTGAGGTTGTCGTCGTCGCCGGCCGGCGCCAGGGTCAGCACGTTCGCGTCGGGGTGCCGGGCGACGGCCTCGAAGGCGGGCGCGGGCACGTAGAGGTCGGCCAGCCACGCCACCACCGGCACGGTGGGACGCAGGGCGTCGTGGAGCACGCGCAGCGCGTGACCGGTGCCGCCGACCTCGCCCTGCTCCAGGTAGCGGATGGGGAGCGCGCCGTAGCGCGCGCCGAAGTAGGCGCGGATCTGGTCGCCGTGGTGGCCCACCAGCAGCGTCAGCCGATCACGTCGCGGGTCGGTGGCGGGGCTTCGCAGCAGGTTGCGGATGGAGAGCTCGAGGAAGGGCGTCAGACCCACCGGGTACATGGCCTTTTGCAGGTAGCGGCCCAGCTCGCCGAAGCGCGAGCCCTTGCCGGCGGCGAGGCAGACGTAGTCCATGGCCGGGCAAGGGTACCACGGGTGCGCCCCCGCGGCCGCCCCGCTATGATGGGGGAACAGGCACGTCCAGCGCCGAGCTCGAGGGCAGCGCCCGAAGGAGGGCACCATGGCCCGTACGCCGACGCAGACCGCAGGCGACCGGGGAGCGCGCGAGCGTGTCGTGGTCTCCTGGGACGAGCCCCAATCCGTCCATGTCGAGGTGTTGCCGCCGCCGCCCAGCGTGGCGGGCGTGGGCCTGCGCCCGGAGCGCTTGACGCACCTGGGCGCGGCCATCTGGTACCCGTCGAACGCGGAGTGGTACGAGCACATGCATCGTCGCCTGCGGCGACTGGCGGTGGTGGCGCTCAAGCGCCACCGGGCGGGCGCGGTGCTCAGCACGTTGGCCCTCGGGTGGGATACGGCCCTGGCCGAGGCCGCGCTGGAGCTCGACCTGCCGCTGCGCCTGCGGCTGCCGTTCGAGCGCCCGCAGGCGAGCTGGTCGGACGTCCAGCGGCAGCGCTTCGGGCGCGTGCACGCCAAGGCCGCCGAGGTGCGGGTGTTGCATCGGGGCAAGGGCGCGGGTTGGAAGCGCGCCCGGGCGCTCGCCGAGGCCGCCGCGGAGGCCGACCTGCTGCTGGCGCTGTGGGACACCGAGGACGCCTCCGTGCGGCGGCTGCTGGGCAAGGCCGGAGCGGCCGGCACGGAGGTGGTCAACCTGTGGGCGTCGTGGCAGCGTTACGGGGGCCTGAGCCGCGCCCGTTGACGGCCGCCTCCCACCGGCCCGACGTCGTCGGTGGCGCGCCCCCGGTCAGGGCCGGCACTCCTTGTCGAGGTAGTCCTGCAACACCTGGATGGTCACGGCGTAGGCGCGCAACTCGCTGTCTCGGAGGTTCACGGGATCGTTGATCCAGTGGTCGAAGTCGGGGTGCTCCTGGTGATCGCGCTGGTGGACCTCCTCGTGTTTCATGAGGGCCTCGTAGTAGGCCCGTGGGTAACGGCCCCGCCGGTAGCTCTCGCCATCGAGCGCGATGGCGCCGCTGTCCGGGTCGGTGGAGGCCTCCACCTTGTAGTGGCGCTCCCCGGTCACCGGATCGAGGTAGCCGAGGCGGATCTTGACCAGCTCGTCGTAGGTGCGCGCGGCGCCGGGGTTGCCCAAGGGGTTGGAGGGCCAGCCCAGGCTGCGGTCCTTGGCGGGGAGCGCGTGGTCGGTGGCCTGGTGCAGCAACCTGGTGTCGGCGAAGGCGTCGCGCACCTTGTGGGCGTCCGCGAGGCGCTCGCGCGCAAGGGCGCAGCTGCAGGTGTCCGCGCGACCCCAGTCGTCGGCGGAGGCCGGGACGTAGCTCAGGCTGAACGCGCGCTGCGCCGGGCCAGACTTCGTGGGCACGACCATGCTGCCGAGCACGTGGTCGGGGGCGTCGGCGTGCATGCTCATGTGCATCACGTCGCCGAAGTCCTTGGCGTAGCCGTCCCCCTCGCGGGTGAACAGGCGGCTGTCTCCGCCGGAGGTCACGCGCAACGTGCGGCCGCAATCGAGCACCTGCAGGTCGATCTTCTCGTCGTCGGCCCCGGTGAACGGGAGCGCCGCGCCGGGCAGCGTCACCGCCGGCTGACCCGAGAAGCGCCAGGAGCCAGACCACGGCACGTGGTCGTCGCACACGCAGGTGCCGCCGCTGCCGGCGGTGGGCGCGCCGGGAGTGCCACCGGGCGTGGCCGGTCCTGCACCCGGGGGGCCGGGAGGCGGCTGGACCCGCGGCGAGCAGGCGGCCAGCAGGGTCAGCGTCGCCAGCAGCAGCCACGCCGCGGGGAGGCGCCGCCGTTGGGCGCCGAGCCCGGCCTCGCGCCCCGCTTGCGCGCCCGGCCTGGCGCCCCGCCTCGCCTCCGGCCCCGCGGCCGGCCCGGCGGCCGGCCCGGCCGGAGCGGTGATACGTCGGCTTGCGGCCCCTTTCCGTGTGATCGGTTGCCGTGCCAGTTGCCGTGCCAGTTGCCGTGCCAGCGGTCGCCATGCGGATCCTCCCTGGTGCATGTCCGTTCGACCGTAGGCCGGCCGGCGTCAAATCCCCGTCAATGCCGGCGGTGCCGCGCCATTGCCGCGGCACCGCCGCGTCGACGGCAGGCGGAGGGAGGCCGACGTCGACGGGCGCTGCCCCTCGCCGTGCGTCCTGGAGGCGCTCCGCCGCATCGTCCCGGGGCACACCATGTGCCCGACCACCCACATCGGGGGCCGGAACGTGGTATGTCGGGCACCATGAATACCCTCGTTGTCGGAGCCGCCGGGCGCACCGGGGCGCACGTGTTGCGCCTGCTGCTCGCGGCCGATCTCGGGCCGGTGCGCGGTCTGGTGCGCCGGCCGGACCAGGCCGGAGCGGTGGCGGCCTTCGGTGCCGAAGCCGTGCTCGGAGATGTGACCGACGAGATCGGCACCCTGCTCGACGGCGTGGATGCGCTGGTGTGCGCCGTCGGTGCCGGCCAGGACGGCGATCCGGAGGCGGTGGACTATGCGGGCACGGTCGCGCTGATCGAGGCGGCGGAGGCCGCCGAGACGCGGCGCTTCGTGCTGATCAGCTCGATGGGCACGACCTACGCCGAGCGCATGCCCCCCTTCCTGAAGCCCCACCTCATCGCCAAGCGCAAGGCCGAGCAGACGCTGGAGCGCAGCCACATGGTGTGGACCATCGTGCGCCCGGGCGGCCTCAACGACGATCCGGGTAGCGGCATGGTGCGGCTCGCGCCGCAGCTCGACGAGGGCGGGATGGTGCCGCGCGAGGACGTCGCCCGGGTCGCCGTCACGGCCCTGCGCCTCGGCCTGGCCGAGCGCCGCGCGGTCGACGTGGTGGCCGGGCCCACGCCGATCGAGCAGGCCCTGCGCGGGTTGGAGGGTCCCTAGGCAGCGGCTCGAGCCGCGCCGCGCCGCGCCGTCGGCGCTACACTGGAGGTCACACCGTTCCCCGCTCCCCGGCGGAGCGCGGTCCGTGGAGTCGTGTCGCCGGCGACCGGCGACGCCCCGCACCGCGGCCGCATAGGCGCCGGTCACGCCCCGGATGGGGCCAGGAGGCGCGCATGATCCCACGAGCACCTTTCGGGAAGACCGGCCACCTCAGCACCCGCACGCTCTTCGGCGCGGCGGCGCTCAGCGACGTGAGCCAGGACGAGGCCGATCGCACGATGGAACTGGTCCTCGACCACGGCCTCAACCACATCGACGTGGCGGCCAGCTACGGCGAGGCGGAGGTGCGGCTCGGTCCGTGGATGGCGCGGCACCGCAACGAGTTCTTCCTGGCCAGCAAGACCGGGGAGCGCGGTTACGGCGAGGCGCGAGACGAGATCCGGCGCTCGCTGGAACGCCTGCAGACCGACCATCTCGACCTCATCCAGCTCCACAACCTGGCCGAACCCGACGAGTGGGAGCGCGCCATGGGCGACGACGGCGCGCTGCGCGCCTGCGTGGAGGCGCGCGACGAGGGGCTGGTGCGCTTCATCGGCGTGACGGGGCACGGCCTGGGGATCGCCGCCATGCACGTGCGCAGCCTGGAGCGCTTCCCCTTCGACAGCGTGCTGTTCCCATACAGCTACGTGCTGCTGCGCGACGAGGGCTACCTCCGCGACGTCGAGGCGCTGCTCGCGCTGTGCCGCGAGCGTGGCGTGGCGGTGCAGACCATCAAGAGCCTCACGCGCCGCCCCTGGGGCGATCGGCCTCACGGCCGGGCCACCTGGTACGAGCCCCTCGAGGAGCAGGCCGACATCGACGTGGCGGTGCACTGGGTGCTGGCGCGCGACGGCCTTTTCCTCAACACCGTGGGCGACATCCACGTATTGCCGAGGGTGCTGGAGGCCGCAGCGCGCTTCCGGGAGGACCCCGGGGACGACGCCATGCGCGAGGTGGTGGAGCGCCGCTCGATGGCGCCGCTGTTCACGCGCTGAGCCGGGCCCTCAGCCCGCGCTCCCGCCGGCTCAGCCCGCGCTCCCGCCGGCGGTGTTGCCGCCGTCCACGGGCAGGGCCACCCCGGTGACGAAGCTGCTGGCGTCGCCGGCGAGGTAGGCGATGGCCTGTGCCACCTCCTCGGGGCGCCCCACGCGCCCCATGGGCAGGTCGGCTCCCAGGGAGGCGAGCTCCTCGGAGGGGTCGTCGGCGTTGGCGAAGTAGCCGGTCTCGCGCCAGCGCTCGACGTAGGTGTCGCCCGGGCACACGGCGTTGATGCGGATGTTCTCGCGCGCGTGGTCGAGTGCCATGGCGCGCGTGAGCTGCACCACCGCGCCCTTGCTGGCACAGTACGCGGCCGCCTCACGGCCCCCCACCAGGCCCCAGTCCGAGGCGTTGTTCACGATGGCGCCACCGCCGGAGGCGCGTAGGTGGGGCAGCGCCAGGCGGCTCATGCGCCACACGGCCGTGACGTTGAGCTCCATGACGCGGGCCCAGGTGTCCTCGTCGGTGTCCTCGGCCGTTCCCTTGACCACGATGCCCGCGTTGTTCACGAGCACGTCGAGCCCCCCCAGGAGCGCCACGGCCTCGGCCACCACCCGCTCGCAGTCCTCGGCCCGGCGGTGGTCCGCCGGCAGGTAGCGGCTGCCGGTCTCCTGGGCCAGGGCGCGGCCCTGGCGCTCCCGGCGCCCCGTGAACGCCACCTCGGCCCCGGCGGCGCGCAGCGCGCGCACGGTGGCCTCCCCGATGCCGCTGGTGCCGCCGGTGACGAGCACACGCTTGTTCGCGAGGATCATGAGTGAGTATACAGATTTCACGGAAGTCGCGGTTCCGGGGTCCGCCCCTCGGCAAGCGATCTAGGCGTGGGTGACGTGAATACGGCTCAGCCATGACGCCGGGGCCGCGGGCTGGACAGCATACATGCTTGTGCTAGTGTATCTTCGTTCCGGTTCGAGCGGCCCGGGGGGATCCGTCGGCCGAGCTTCGGTTCGCGACGCCCCCTCAGCGGGGCTATGGGCCGCGCCCGTCCCCAGGGGACGTTCGTGGGCGCCCCAGGGGACTTCCGCTGGGGTTGACCTGGGTGTAACGGTCGGGCCCCGAGGCGGGGACGCCTGGCCGGGAGCGGCCATCCAAAGGAGGGTGCATGAGCGCCGGCAGCACGAGCGCGCCGCCGACTCCGTTGTTGGTGGTGCGCAATCTCAGCAAGTCCTTCCGGGGGCTTCGGGCCCTCAACGAGCACGAGCTCACGGCCCGCGCCGGCGACCTGCTGGGCGTGATCGGCCCCAACGGCTCGGGCAAGACGACGCTGTTCAACCTCATCTCGGGCTTCACGCGCCCGGACGAGGGGAGCGTGGCGTTCGAGGGGCACGAGCTGACGCGTCTTCGTCCACCGCACATCGCCCGGCTCGGGGTGGCGCGGTCGTTCCAGGGGAGCCGCCTGTGCGCGTCGCTCAGCGTGCTCGAGAACGTCGCGGCCGCGGCCCAGCGCCGCCACCCCGTCTCGTTGTGGGGCGCGACCGCGCGTACCCCGGCGTACCGGCGCGCCAGCGCACGCATCGAGGAGGAGAGCCGGGAAGTGCTCGAGCTCGTGGGGCTCGCCGAGCACGCCGACGAGCCGGCCGGCGCGCTGGCCTACGGGGATCAGCGCCGGCTCGAGATCGCCCGGGCCGTGGCCGGCCGGCCGAAGCTGCTGCTGCTCGACGAGCCCGCCGCCGGCATGGACGCGGCCGAGACGCGCGCGCTGATGGAGCTCATCCGTCGTATCCGGGAGCGCTTCGAGCTCGCCGTCATCGTGATCGAGCACGACATGGAGCTGGTGATGAACCTGTGCGAGCGGATCCAGGTGTTGGCCTACGGCGAGCTCATCTGCGAGGGCGACCCGGAGCGGGTCCAGAACGATCCCCGGGTGCTCGAGGCCTACCTAGGGGGCGCCGATGCCTGAGATGCTCGCGCTCGAAGGGCTGGCGGTGAGCTACGGCCCGGTGGCGGCCCTCAAGGGGATCGACGTGCGTCTCGAGGAGGGGGAGGCGGTCGCCCTGCTGGGCGCCAACGGGGCGGGCAAGAGCACCACCCTGCGGACCATCTCCGGCATCAACCGCCCGCGGCGGGGGAGCGTCCGCTACCGCGGGCGCGACATCGCGCGCCTCGACCCCGGCCAGATCGTGGCGGCGGGGGTGGCGCACTGCCCCGAGGGCCGGCGCGTGTTCGCCGGCATGACGGTGCTGGAGAACCTACGGCTCGGCGCCAGTCGCCGCACCGACGAGGCCGGCGTGCGCGAGGACATCGCGCGCATGACCGAGCTCTTCCCCGTGCTCGGCGAGCGCCGCTCGCAGCGGGCGGGGACGCTCTCCGGTGGGGAGCAGCAGATGCTGGCGATCGCGCGCTCGCTCATGTCGCGGCCGCGCCTGCTGCTGCTCGACGAGCCCTCCCTGGGGCTGGCGCCGTTGCTGGTGCGTACCATCTTCCGGACCCTGGCCGCGCTCAAGGAGCAGGGCGTGACGCTCCTGCTGGTCGAGCAGAACGCCAGGGCGGCACTGGCGCTGGTGGACCGCGCCTACGTGCTGCGCACCGGGCTGGTAGTCGCCTCCGGCGACGCCGAGGAGCTCGCTCGGGACCGCCAGGTGGTCGAGGCCTACCTCGGCCACGACCGTGGAGGCGCAACGTGAACGTCCTGGACTACGTCCTGCAGCAAGGCATCAACGCCGCCAGCCTGGGGTCGCTCTACGCCCTCATCGCGGTGGGCCTGTCGCTCATCTTCGGCATCCTCAAGCTCATCAACTTCGCGCATGGCGACATGATGATGGTCGGCGCCTTCGCCGCGTTGCTGCTGCAGGGCGTGGGGGTGCCGTTCCCGGTGGCGTTGGCGGCGGGGATCGTGGCGGGCGGCCTGGGCGGCTACGTGATGGAGCGCGCCGCCTTCCGCCCGGTCCGGGGCGCGCCGGACGTGACGATGTTGCTCACCTCGCTGGGCGTCACCTTCATCCTGGAGAACCTCGGCATCCTGCTGTTCTCGGCCAGCCCGCGCAACTTCCCGTTGCCGGCCTGGCTCGGCCACGTCTACCGCCTGGCGGACGGGCGCATCACCTTCACCAACATCAACCTGTTGACCCTGGCGTTCTCCGTGATCGCGTTCTTCTTCCTCTACTGGTTCGTGACCCGCACCCGCGTCGGGCTGGGCATGCGGGCCACGGCGGAGGATCTCGTCGCAGCCCGCCTGGTGGGCGTGCGCGTCGATCTGGTGGTGGTGGTCGCCTTCGTGCTGGCGTCGAGCTTCGCGGGGCTGGCCGGCATGCTGTGGGCCGCCCAGGTGGGCGTGGCCTACCCCCTGATGGGCTTCACACCCATGCTCAAGTCCTTCGTGGCCGCCATCATCGGGGGCTTCGGGAGCATCGGGGGGGCGCTGGTCGGCGGCTACCTGCTGGGCGCCCTCGAGATCGCCATCGTGGCCTTCCTGCCGTCCTCGGTGTCGCCGTACCGTGACGCGCTGGTGTTCGCCCTGCTCATCGTGCTGCTGCTGTTCCGCCCCGGGGGCGTGATGCAGGTGCGGCAGGAGGTGAAGCTGTGAGGTTCGCCCGGCTGGCGGCCGCGGCCGCGGGGCTCGTGCTCCTCGGCGTGCTGGCGCCGCTGATGGGTGAGTACCCGCTGCGCGTGACCATCGTGATGGGGATCACCGTCATCATGGTCGCCTCCATGGCGCTGTCCAACGGCTTCACCGGGGTGTTCTCGCTGGGGCACGTGGGCTTCATCGCGTTGGGCGCCTACGGCTCCTCGATCCTGACGCTGCCGGTGAGTGCCAAGCACGCCTACCTGCGGGAGCTTCCCGCCTTCCTTGCCGGCATCAGCCTGCCGTTCTTGCCCGCCACGCTCGTCGCGGGCGCGCTGTGCGTGGTGGTCGCCGTGCTGGTGGGGCTTCCGCTCATGCGGCTGTCCGGCCACTACGTGAGCGTGGCGACACTCGGTTTCCTGGTGATCGTCAACGTCGTGCTGGTGAACGCCGACCGCTTCACCCGCGGCTCGCGCACCTTCACGGGCGTGCTGCCGGAGACGACGCTGTGGTGGGTGCTGGGGTGGCTGGTGCTCACCTACCTGGTGCTGTCGCGCATCGCCTACTCCCCCTTCGGGCGGGCCATGCGCGTCAGCCGCGAGGATCTCGTGACGGCCGAGGCTGTCGGCATCGACGTGCTGCCGACGCGCCTGATCGCCTTCGTGATCTCGGCCTTCTTCTCCGGCGTCGCCGGCGCCCTGTACGCCCACTACCTCACCTCCTTCTCGCCGGCCGCCTTCTACTTCCCCCTGATGATCCATCTGCTGGTGATGCTCGTCATCGGCGGCATGGGCAGCCTCACGGGCGCCGCCGTCGGCGTCGTGGCCGTCACCCTGCTGTCGGAGACGCTGCGCAATCTCGAACGCGGCTTCCATCTCGGGGCACTGTCGGTGCCCCCGCTCTACGGCGCGAGCCAGATCACCCTTGGGATCGTGTTCATCCTGATCATGATCTTCCGGCCCCAGGGGCTGCTCGGCCAGCACGAACTCGTCCTCGTTCCGAGGGACCGGCGCCGCACGCTCGCCGGTAGACCGCCGGGTTCTGGACCCGGTGACGACCAGGAGGAAAGGGAGGTACCCGCATGAGGCTCACACGCACCCTATTCACCGTGCTCGCCGCGGCCGCGTTGATGGCTACCGTGAGCGCGCAGGACACCGTCAAGATCGGTGGCGCGTTCAATCTCACCGGCGCGCTGGCATCGCTCGACGTGCCGGCCGCCAACGGCGCCAAGCTGGCGGTGAAGGAGATCAACGCCGCCGGCGGCGTGCTCGGCATGCAGCTCGAGCTGGCGGTCTACGACGGTAAGACCGACCCGGCGACCATCACCAACATCGCCACGCAGATGATCAACGGCGATCACGTGGTGGCCATCACCGGCTTCACCGACTCCGACTCCGCGCTCGCCCTGGGCCCCATCGCCCAGCGCGCAAACATCCCCTTCGTGACGGCCGGCGCCACCTCGCCGCTGCTGCCCAGCCAGATCGGCGACTACATGTTCCTCGAGCCCTTCGGCGACAACGTGCAGGCCGCCGTGGGCGCCGAGTTCGGCATGTCCAACTACGGCTCGAGCGCCTACCTGCTGCTCGACAAGGCCACGGAGTACACCACCCTGCTCGCCGGCTACTTCAAGGACGCCTTCACCCACGGCGGGGGGGACATCGTGCTGGAGGACAGCTACAGCTCCGGCGACACCTCCTTCAGCGCCCAGATCACCAAGCTCAAGGCCCTCTCCGACCAGCCCGACTTCCTCTACATCTCGGCCATGCCCGACGACATCGGAACCATCGTCAAGCAGGTGCGGCAGGCCGGCATCATGCTGCCGATCATCGGCGGTGACGGCTACGACACCCCGCTGCTGATCCAGGTCGGGGGCGACGCCGCCAACGACGTGTACTTCACCACCCACGCGCTCATGACCACCGACAGCACGGACGCGGTGAAGAGCTTCATCGAGGCCTACAACGCCGACTACGGCAAGGACCCCGAGAACGCCTTCGCGGCCCTCGGTTACGACTCCGTCTACCTCATCGCAGACGCCATTCGCCGCGCCGGCGCGGCCGATCCCACCGCCGTCCGGGACGCCCTGCAGGCAACCACGGACCTGCCCGGAGTCACGGGCGCCATCACCTACGCCGACGGGCAGCGCGTGCCCCAGAAGCAGGTGACCGTCATCGGCGTCAAGGACCAGCAGCTCTACCTGGCCGCCCAGGCGGCGCCCAGCTACGTCCCCGCCCCCTGAGGGCACCGCACCACGGCCGCCCGGGCTCGACCCGGGCGGCCTTCGTCACGCAGGAGGCTGCATGAAGGACGCCACCTACCACCTCCTCAGAGGAATGGGCGTCACGTTCGTTCGGTTCGTGACCGCCGGAAACGCCAACGTCATACGCGGCAAGTCCGTGAGCATCGAGTCGCTGCGGGACTACTGGGAGAAGGGCATCGGCTTCACCGCCGCGTTGCAGGCGTTGCCCGTGATGTACGACGCCGTGGTCGGCGAGACCGGGCTCGGCCCGGTGGGCGAGGTGCGGCTGGTGGCCGACTGGTCCACGCTGCGCCCGCTGCCCTACGCCCCCACCCAGGCGCGCGTCTTCGGCGACCTGACCCTGGACGGCCGGCCCTGGAGCTACGACGCCCGCCCCTTCCTCAAGCGCGTGCTGGCCGACGCCCAGGAGGAGGGGTTGAGCCTGCTGGCGGGCTTCGAGTACGAGTTCACGCTGCTGCGCGACCGCTCCAGCCTGGAGCCGGTGGACGACACCGTCTTCGCCGCCACGCTGGGCGCCGACGTCGCCACGGACTACATCGACGAGGTCAGCGAGGCCCTCGCGGGGCAGGGCATCGAGGTCGAGCAGCACTACGCCGAGTCGGCTCCGGGGCAGCATGAGCTGGTCGTCAAGCCCGCCGATCCCCTGGCCACCGCCGACGCCCACGTGGCCGTGCGCGAGACGGTCCGCGCCGTGGCCCACCAGCACGGCTGGGTGGCCTCGTTCCTGCCGAAGATCGCCGAGGACAAGGCGGGCAACGGCTGCCACCTCAACCTCTCGCTGTACCGGGGCGGCAGCCCGCTGCTGGCCGACCCGGCGCGGCCCCACGCGCTGTCCGAGGAGGGGGCCTCGTTCATGGCCGGGATCCTCGAGCACCTCCCCGCGCTGATGGCCATCACCATCGCCAGCGCCAACTCCTACCGGCGCATCCGCCCGCACTTCTGGTCCGGCGCCTTCCGCGCCTGGGGCAAGGACAACCGCGAGGCGGCCGTGCGCCTGCCGAGCGGCCCCGTCGGGGTGGGGCCCGACCACGTCGAGCTCAAGACGGCCGACGCCACCGCCAACCCCTACCTGGCGCTCGGCGCGGTCATCGCCGCCGGGCTCGACGGCATGCGCCGGCGCCTGCCGCTGACCGATCCCATCCAGGGCGACCCCGGGCTGCTGAGCGACGAGCGGCGCGCCGAGCTGGGGGCCGACGCGCTCCCCACCGACCACGACACCGCGCTCGACGCGCTGGAGCGCGACGCCGTGCTGCAGGCAGCACTGGGCGAGGACCTCGCGCGCTCCTACGTGGCCGTGAAGCGCAACGAGTGGCAGGCGCTGGCCCAGACACCGCTCGAGGAGCAGGTGGCGCTGCTGCTGGAGCGCTACTGATGGCCCCCGCGGAGCGCCGTTGATGGGCGGGCCCCCCGCCACGCGGAGCGTCGAGGCGCGACCGTGGATCTGAGCGCCATCGCCGTGGTGGATCACCACGCCCACAACCTGGTGCGGCCGGAGGTGATGGCCGAGATCCCCTACGCCGCCCCCTTCACCGAGGCCCTCGATCCGGAGGTGCATGCGCGCTACGTGCCGGACGTGTTGGCGTACCGTCGCAGCCTGCGCGACCTCGGGGCGTTCCTGGGGGTCGCACCGAGCGAGGAGGCCCTGCGGGGGGTGCGGGATGCGATGGGCCTCGAGGAGCTGACGCGACGATGCTTCGACGGCGCCAACATGGAGGCGCTGCTGCTCGACGACGGCTTCATGGCGGGGAAGACCCTGCCGCTGGCGTGGCACGCGCGCTTCGTGCCGGTGCGGCGGGTGCTGCGGCTGGAGGTGCTGGCCCAGGATCTCATCGCCCGCAGCGACGGCTTCGACGCCTTCGTCGAGGCGCTGCGGGCCGCGCTGGAGCCGACCCCCGACACCGACATCGTGTCGTTCAAGAGCATCGCCGCGTACCGCACCGGCCTGCGCATCGAGGTGCCGGAGGCGGGAGCGGCGCGCGACGCCTACCACGAGATCAAGCGCCGCCATGGGGAGCGGCCGGCGCGCCTGGCCGCCAAGCCGCTGGTCGACCTGGTGGTGCGCGAGGGGCTGGCGGTGGCCGCGCGACACGGTATCCCGGTGCAGTTCCACACCGGCTTCGGGGATCCGGACGTGGATCTGCGGCTGGCCAACCCGCTCTTCCTCCGCGACCTGCTGGAGGACCCGCAGCTGCGCGCCGCGCCGGTGGTGCTGCTGCACGCCTCCTACCCCTACGCCCGGGAGGCCGGCTACCTGGCCGCCATGTACCCGCAGGTGTTCGTCGACTACGGCTTGGCGGTGCCCTGCCTGTCGGTGGGGGGCATGCGCCGCGCGGTGGCCATGCTGCTCGAGCTGGCGCCCACCAGCAAGGTGATGTACTCCTCCGACGCCCACGTGGTGCCGGAGCTGTACTACGTCTCTGCCCTGTGGGGCCGTCGGGTGCTGGCCGACGTGCTGGAGGGCGCGGTGGCGGACGGCGACCTCACCGCACGGGAGGCCGAGGGGGCGGCGGAGGCGATCCTGCGCGGCAACGCGCGCCGGGTGTATCGCCTGTGAGCGCACCGCCCCCCGGGCCCGGGGATCTGCTGCCACGCGCCGAGGCGCGCCTGGCCGGCTACCTCCGCGACCTCGAGGAGCTGGTGCGCATCGAGACGCCGAGCGGCGACCTCGGCGCCCTGGGCCGGGCCGCCGACTGGCTACAGCGCGCCTTCGCGGAGGTCTCCGAGGTGGAGCGCCACGACACCCCGGCGGGCCCGCTGCTGCGCGCCCGTGCGGCGGGCGCCGGCGGCCGTGTGGTGATCCTGGCGCACTACGACACCGTGCACCCGCGAGGCTCCTGGCCCGAGCCCTGGCGCCGCGACGGGGACCGCATCTTCGGTCCCGGCACCAACGACATGAAGGGCGGGTTGCTGTTCGCGTTGCATGCCCTGCAGCTGCTCGGTGAGCGCGACCGGCCCGGGGTCGAGGTGCTGCTGACCCCCGACGAGGAGGTCGATAGCCTGGCCAGCCGCGCGGCCATCGAGGCCGCCGCCCGCGGCGCGGACGCGGTGCTCGTGCTGGAGGCGCCGACGGAGGCCGGGGACCCCAAGGTGGCGCGCAAGGGGGCCGGCCGCTTCCGACTCACCGTGCACGGCAAGGCGGCCCACCAGGGCGTGGAGCCCGAGAAGGGCATCAACGCCATCGTCGAGGCCGCGCACCAGGTGCTGGGGCTGGACGGCATCGGCGACGCGGAGCGCGGCACCGTCCTCGGCGCCAACGTGATCACCGGGGGCACCGTGGTGAACGTGGTGGCCGAGCACGTGCGGGTGGACATCGACGCGCGCGTGTGGACCCTGGAGGAGGGGCGTCGCGTGGAGGCGGCGCTGCGGTCGTTGGCGCCCGTGCTGCCGGGCGCGCGGCTGGGGCTCGAGGGCGGCTTCGAGCGGCCGCCCATGGAGGCGCTCCCCGGAACCATGGCGCTGTTCGAGCGCGTCCGGCGCCTCGGCGCCGGGTTGGGGCTCGAGCTCGCGCCCGGCCGCGTGGGAGGCGGCTCGGACGGCAACTTCACCGCCGCCCTGGGCGTGCCCACGCTGGACGGCCTGGGCCCGGTGGGGTTCGAGGACCACCAGCGCACCGAACACATCCTGCTGTCGGAGATCCCGCGTCGGATGGCGCTGTTCGCGGGCCTGCTCCGCGACCTGGCCTGAGCGACGGCCTGCTCCGCGGCCCGGCCTGAGCGCGGGCCTGCTCCGCGGCCCGGCCTGAGCGACGGCCCGCCGTGCGGCCCGGCCGCGGCGCGTCGGTCCGGCCCCGGCCCGCCGCGCGGGCGCGCCCGCTCAGCCGCCGAGCCGCGCCGCCGACGCCTCGTCGAGGTAGAGCGTGGCGTCCGGGTGGCCGCGCAGCACCGTGGCCGGGCAGTGCATCCCGACCGGGCCGCGCAGCGCGCCGCGTACCGCCTCCGCCTTGCGCGACCCGGGCACCACCACGAACAGCCGGCGCGCGGCCAGGATGGTCGGCAGCGTGAGCGTCAGGGCCTCGCGCGGCACCGCGTCGAGGGCGGGGAAGCAGCCGTCGTGCACCTGCTGGTGGCGCGACGCCTCGTCGAGTCGCACGCGCTTCACCGGCTCGGGGTCGTGAGGGTCGGCCACGGGGGGGTCGTTGAAGGCCAGGTGGCCGTTCTCCCCGATGCCCAGGCAGGCGATGCGCAGCGGGTGCGCGGCCAGCGCGGCGGCGTAGCGCCGCGCCTCCTCCTCGGGCGTGCGCCCGAGCGCCGCCGCGTCTCCGCGCAGGGGCTCGAAGGCGCCGAGCGGCACGCGCGCGACCAGCCGCTCGCGCAGGTAGCGCGAGAAGGCCGCCGGGTGCTCGGGTGGGAGCCCCACGTACTCGTCGAGGTGGAACGCCCGCACGCGCGGCCACGGGAGCGCGGGCAGCGCCGTCAGCGCGGCGAGGAAGGCGTCCTGGGAGGGGGCCGAGGCGAAGACCATGGGAAGCTCGGCGTCTGCCGCGGGGTCGCCGGCGGCGTCGGCGCGCATGGCGTCGGCCACGGCGCTCGCCATGGCCGCGCCCGCCGCGTCCGCGTCGCGGTGCACCTCCACGCGCAGCCGCTCCACGGTGAAGCGGCGGGGCGGCGGTCCCGCGCCCCCCTGGTCCGCTGCGGCGCTCGCCCCGCCGTGGCTCGGCGGTTCGCGGTCCTCGGCCATCTACGCCTCCTGCATGGCGGACTCTGCGGACGCGTCCGCCTCGTAGACCACGCGCCCCGCCACCACCGTCATGCGGGCGCGGAGGTCGGGGCCTAGCACGGTGACGTCGGCGTCCTTGCCCGGCGCCAGCGCCCCCTTGCGGTCGTACGCGCCGAGCAGCCGCGCCGGCGTGGTGCTGGCCATCTCGACGGCGTCCGCCAGGGAGGCGTCGGCCGTGGTCACGAGCGTGCGGACCAGCAGGTCCATCGAGGCCACCGAGCCGGCGAAGGCGCTGCGATCGGGCAGCTTGGCGACGCCGTCCTCCACCAGGACCTCGCCGCCCGCCGCCCCGCCGAGGCGGTAGCGGCCCGGACCCAGCCCCGCGGCGCGCATGGCGTCGGTCACCAGGGCCACGCGGCCAGCACCTTTGCGCCGTAGCGCGAGGCGCAGAGAGCTCGGGCGGCAGGTGGGCGCCGTCGGCGATGAGCTCCACCGCGAGGGCGTCGAACAGCAGGCTCATCTCCACCAGGCCGGCCACGCGGTAGGCGGACTCCCGCGCCACGCCGCGCATGCCGGACCACAGGTGGGTCACCAGCGTGGCGCCGTCCTCCACGGCCGCGGCCAGATCGTCGGGGCGCGGGTCGGCGTGCCCCAGGCTCACCAGCACGCCGCGCTCGCGCAGGAGCCGCAGCAGGCGCCGCGCACCGGGTAGTTCCGGGGCGAGCGTCATGCGGCGCAGCTCCGGCAGGGTGTCGAACCAGGCCTCCAGATCGTCCTGCGCGGGTGTCCGCATCAGGGCCGGGTCCAGCGCGCCGGCCTGGCCCGGGGCCAGGTACGGACCCTCGAGGTGCAGGCCGAGCGAGCGCGCCCCGGGGGAGGCGCCGAGCTGGAAGCGCCGGTGCGCCTCCGCCACGGCCGTGATCTGCTCGAGGGGGGCGCACACGGTGGTGGGGAGGAAGGCCGTGGTGCCTCCGGCGGCGTGCTGCCGCGCCATCGTGGCGAAGGCCTCGGTGGTGCCGTCCATGGCGTCCGCGCCGCCGCCGCCGTGGACGTGCAGATCGATGAAGCCCGGTGCCACGGTGCTGTCGCCGAGCTCCACGACGCGCTCGGCGCGCGCCAGGGCGTCGGTGGGGGGATCACCGTTGGCGACGGCGGCGATGCGCGTGCCGCGCAGTGCCACGAAGCCGGGCTCGAGCCTGCGGTAGGGGGTCAGCACGCGATCGGCCACCAGCACCAGCAGGCCGTCCGGGCCCGGTCCCATGGCCGGGTTGTCGGGCACGCTCACGGCTCGGCCCCCGGCGCCGCCTGCGCGCCCGCGCCGTACCCCAACCCCTCGAGGACGCCGCGCAGGTAGCCGATGGCGCGCGCGGCGACGGTGGGGCCGTCGGGCTCGTAGACGAAGGGTTCGACGCCGATCACGCCGCGGTAACCGTGGCGCAGCAGCGCGGCGAGCACGCCGGCGAAGGGGTCGTCGCCCTGCCCCGGCGCCCTGCGGTTGCGGTCGTTGACGTGCACGTGGGCAATCGTACCCCCGGGGAGCCAGCGATCGATCAGGTCCGGCACGCTCACGGTCTCTCCGATCCTCGCCGCGCGGCAGTCCACCATGGTGCGCAGCGCCGGGTTGCCGACGTCCCGCACGATCGCGGCGGCGTCCTCGACGCGCGTGACGAAGTCCGTCTCCTCGGGGGACAGGGGCTCGATGCAGTAGCGCACGCCGGCGGCCGCCGCCGCCGGGGCGATGCGGGCGAAGGCCTCCCGCCCGCGTTCCGCCGAGGCCACGGGGTCGCGTGGGTCGAGCGCGCGCTGGGCCGGCGAGCCGTGCACCAGCACGCTCCCGCCGAGGTCGGCGCACAGCGCCACCAGCCCCTCCATGGCCTCCAGCGTGCGGCGCCAGACGGCGTCGTCGAGGCTGGTGATGGAGAGCCCGGGCGGCCCGACCAACAGCCAGTGCAAACCGGTGATCGGAACGCCGGCGTCCGCGGCGGCCCCGCGCAGCATCGCGCGGTGGCGCTGCGACAGCCGCAGCGGGTCCTCGCCGAGCGTGAAGGGGGCGAGCTCGAGCCCCTCGTAGCCGAGGCCCGCGGCCAGGCGGCACTGCTCCGTGAAGGGCAGGTCGCGCACGACCTCGTTGCACAGCGCCAGCCTCACGGCCGCCCCCCGACCCCGGCGGCGTCGCGGGCGGGCGCGACGGTGGGCCTCACGGTGCCTCCGGCCCCTGTCCCGGCCTCCGCAGCAGGCGCCCGAGTGCGCGCGTGAACCACGGAGAGCCCAGCAGGAAGGTGATCAGGATCGTGGCCCACAGCACCACGCTGACGGGGCGTGTGAAGAACGGCAGCAGACTGCCGTCGGAGAGCACCAGCCCGCGCCGGAAGTTGATGTCGAGGATGGGGCCGAGGACCACGCCCAGCACCAGGGGCGCCATGGGGAAGCCCTGCATGCGCAGCAGCAGGCCGATCACGCCGAAGATCAGCATCACCCAGACGTCGAACACGCGGCTGGTGATGGCGTAGGCGCCGACGGTGCAGAGCACGAAGATCACCGGCATGAGCCGCAGGTAGGGTACGCGCAAGATCAGCAGCAGCGGCTTGGTGAGCAGGTAGCCGTAGAGGAGGATGGCCACGGTGGCGTAGAAGATCATCGCCGTGACCTGGAAGATATAGGCCGGGCTCTCGATCATGATCAATGGCCCGGGGCGCACGCCGTGGATGAACAGGGCGGCGAGTAGCACGGCGGCGGGCGCGGAGCCCGGGATGGCCAGCGTCAGCACCGGGATGATGGCGCCGGGGACGGCCGCGTTGTTGCCGGTCTCGGCCGCCAGCAGCCCGTCCACCGAGCCCCGGCCGAACTTCTCCTTCTCCTTGCTGGTGTTGCGCGCCATGGCGTACGACACCCAGGCCCCCATGTCCTCGCCGACGCCGGGGATGAGCCCCATCAGGGTGCCGACCACCCCCGAGCGGAGGATGGTGCCCCAGTAGCGCGCCACCTCACGCAGACTCGGGATGACGGAGTCGGTGGCGTTCTTCACCGCCTGGTAGGCGGGGTTCTTCATCACCCACAGGATCTCGGTGAAGCCGAACACCCCCACCAGCACGGGCAGCAGGCCGAAGCCCCCCGAGAGGTCGGTGTTGCCGTAGCTGAAGCGGGCGTAGGCGTGGATGCTCTCCTGCCCCACCATCGCCACCAGCAGGCCCAGGAAGCCGGCGATCCACCCCTTGAGCGGGTCGTCGAAGCCCGTCAGGCGCCCCGATACCACCACCCCGAACACGGCCAGCCAGAAGAACTCGTAACTCTGGAAGCGCAGCGCGGCCTCGGCCAGCAGCGGGGCGAAGATCGCCAGCATGATCATGCCGATGATGGTGCCGAGCACGCTGCCGGTGGTGGCCAGACCCATGGCCTTGCCGGCCAGCCCCTGTCGCGCGAGTGGGAAGCCGTCGAGGCTGGTCGCGGCGTTGGCGGGCGTGCCAGGGATGTTGAGCAGGATGGCGCTGCGGCTGCCGCCGTAGATGGCGCCGACGTACATGCAGATGAGGATGAGCACCGCGTCGTCCGGGCTCAGCTTGAAGGTCAGCGTGGTGAGCAGGGCGAGGCCCAGGGTGGCGGTCAGGCCCGGCAGCATGCCGATAGAGATGCCCAACAGCGTGGCCCAGGCCACGTTGAAGAGCTGCGCCGGGGTGAAGAACTGAACGAGGGCGTTCAGGAAGTAGCCGAGGCCGTCGAACATGGGGGTTGGGCCCTCCCGCAGCAGGCGCCCCGCTCAGGGGAGGCGCACCAAGAAGATACGTTCGAAGACATAGGTGACCGCGGCGGCCACCAGGCCTGCCTCCAACGCCGCCGTGCCGAGCCGCCGCGCATGACGGGTGAAAGTGCGGTCGGGGCGCCACTCGAAGGTCGCGATGAAGGCGAAGACGAACAGGAAGGTCGCCAGCCAGAACGGCATGCGACCGACCAGCACCACCGCGTACACCAGGGTGAGGGCCAGGGTCGCGCCCAGCCGGCGCGCGGAGGCCGCCGGGTCGGGCGGCGCTTCGGCGGGTTCGTCCCACCCGGGTTGGTCTGCCGTGGACGGTTCGCGAGCGGCGTCGTCGGAGGCCGCGCCCTCGCCCGCCGGGCCGCGCCGCGGAGCGTCCTGCGCCCCCGCGCTCTCCGGCTGATCTCCCCCGGCCGACGCGTCGCGGGCGCCGCCGGGAGGACTCCCGGCGGCGCCCGCGCGTAGGCCGCGGACGAGCATGACCAGCGCGAAGACGATGATGACGCCCCCCAGCACCGCGGGCACGATGCCCGGGGCGGTGTAGGGGTTGACGCCCAGGTTCTCGTAGCGCGGCATGCGGAGACTCTCCTCCACCACCGCGCCTCCGAGGACCATCAGCATCAGCGCCACCGCGATGTCGCGCCGGTTCACATCAGCCCCCCGCGGCGGCCCTCACTCGGGCCGAGGGATGCCGACGCTGTCGGGGGAGATCGGCGCCTTGCCGCTGTCGAAGAGCGTCCAGGCGTTGCTCTGCACCATGGGGAAGGCGCGCTCCTGGGCGTCCTGGCCGTAGTAGGGCGCGAACAGCGCACCGCGCTCGCCGGCGAAGCGCTTGAGCGCGGGCGAGTTGGCGATGACGTCCTGCCACACCTGGTCCATGGTCTGCACGCAGGCATCGGGGACGCCGACCGGCGTCCAGATGCCGAAGTAGTTGGTGGCCACCTTGAGGTCGGGCAGCCAGTCGGTGATGGGGGGGATGGTGCCGTAGCCGTCGATCTCGAGGGGTTCGCTGCCGACCACGGCGAGGGGCCGCAGGCGCTTGCCGCGGATCATCTCGGCCTGTTCGCTGGCGAGCTGGGTGGTCATGGCGGTCTCGCCCGCGACCGTGGAGATGATGGCGGGGTTGCCGCCCTCGTAGGTGACGTGCCGGTAACTGACGTCGGCCGCCTGGGCGATGAGCTCCATGGCGTTGTGGCCCGCCGAGGAGAGGCCGGCGGTGGCGACGGAGATCTCGCCGGGGTTGGCCTTGAGGCCCTCGAGCAGAGCGCCGAAGTCCTGGTAGGGCTGCGACGGGTTGACGCTCACGACCGCGACGTTGGCCACGGTGAGGTAGAGGTGCCAGTCGCTGAGCGAGGTGTCGAGGGTGTCGAGCACCTGGTAGGTGCCCAGGTCGCTAGCCGCGCCCGCGGCCCAGGTGGTGCAGTCCTTGGGGGCGTCGAGCGCGTTCTTGGTGCCGATGGCGCCCGAGGCGCCGGGCTGGTTGACGACGACGACGCTCTGGCCGAGGGCGTCCTCGAGCTCGGACGCGACCACGCGGGCCATCTGGTCGGTCGCGCCGCCGGCGGACCAGGGCACGATGATGGTGATGGGGGAATCGGGTTGCCAGGCGTAGTCCTGTGCCAAGCCCAGCGACAAGAGCATCCCTACGGCGAGCGGAACGGCGAGCAGCAAGCGCTTCATGAACACCTCCGAAATCGGGGGACGGGCCTTCGGACCCCTCCGGTGGACCACGTCCCCAACCCTGTTTCGATCCTTCTTGACGGCATCCCTGCCGCGGAACCCGGCCTCCCTTCCGTCGCGCGGCGTCCGAGGCTGTAGCGGCCCCCCTCGACCGGAGCGCGGCTCCGGTCGCGTACGCGTGCGCGACCCGCGACCGGAGCCGCGGGGCGCGAGCGCCTGACCCAGAATTGTCGTGAGTCTAGGGTCTGTGGCCGCGTCCTGTAAAGGGCTGCTTGTCCCCCCAGCCGTTGTCCACCGCGTTGGTGAAGGGTCCTCGCGTCCTCGGGAGGAGCCCCGTCACACCCCCGCGCGCTCCCGGGCGGCGTCCAGCAGGTCGCGGGCCGCCTCCACGCAGGCGGACGCGGCCTCCTCCCGCGAGAGGCCGGCGGGGCGGTAGTGGGGCTCGAGCACGAAGGCCCCCCGGTAGCCGCCGGCGAGCAGCGCGTCGAACTGCTCCGGGTAGGCCACGCGCCCCTCCCCTAGCGGCACGAATCGGGGCCCGCCGCCCGGCTCCAGCACCAGGTCCTTGAGGTGGACGTGCGCCACGCGGCAGGCGCCGAGGGCGTCGTACCCGTCCGGGTAGGGGCGCGCCTCGCCCCCGGCCAGGGCGTTGCCGGGGTCCCACAGCGCGGCGACGTGCGGCCGGAGCTCGGGCGCCAGCCCGCCCGCCAGGCGACCGCACAGGCGCCCGAGCTCGCGGCCGGTGCCGATCACGCAGACCGGTTCGTTCTCCACGGCCAGCACCACGCCATGGCGACGTGCAACCTCCGCGGCGCGCCCGAGCTTGGCCACCAGGTCCGCGAGCACGGTCTCGTCGAGCGCGCCGTCGTTTAGCGCGGCCCCCGCGGCCACGGCCTCCCCGGTCGAGACCCCCGCGGCCGCAGGGGCGTCGCTCTCCGCGCCGTCCTCCCGCCAGAAGGTGAACACGCGCACCATGCCCGCCCCGAAGCGCGTGGCCAGGGCGCAGGCCCGCTCGAGCAGCGCGAGTTGAGACTCCATCGACTCGGAACCGGGGAGCGCGAAGTCGGCGGCCACGGCCCGCGGCCGGCCGTCCCTCGGAGACTTGAACACCGGGGAAGCGATCGCGCTGACGCGCAGTTCAGAGCGGCTCAGGGCACGCTCGACGGCGTCGAGGCCGGCGTCGTCGAGCTCCAGTAGGTTGCGCCCGCCGACCGTGCGGAGCTCCACCAGGTCGATGCCCCAGGCGCGGGCCCGCGCCGCGGCATGAGCGATGTCGTCGCCGATCTCGTCGGTGATGATGCCGAGCTCCAGCATGGTGCCTCCCAAGACCCGGCGCGCGCGGGGCGTGCGGCGCGCTCTCGTCACGAGTCTACGACGCCCGGTCGGCCCGCCGCCGGCGCGGCCGGGGCGGCGACCGCGGGCGCTGTTGACGCGCGTTTGTAGCGTCGTACACGCGCTTGGGGGCTGTGCCACGTGTTACAGTGGTCTACTACGGTGCGGACGTCGTCCGATCGCCGCTCAACCTGTTGTCGAGGAGTGGACCATGGGGGAGCACGACGACGCCGGGCCCGACCAGGCGTCTTGGTCGTCGCCACCGGGGTTTGCCGGGGACCTCGAGCGGTACCTCCGTTCGCTCGCCCTGGCCGGTCGCGGCGACAACGCAAGGGGGCGCAACCTCAATGCCCTGCTGATCTTCGACCGCGCGGAGGCGCACGGGTGGGTGCGCTACGCGCCCAGCCGCGACCCCGGCCGGTGGCTGGTGATGCTGCTGGACCTGGTGGGCGCGCGCGCCGGGTTGGCGCCGCGGGCGCGGCTGACCATGCGGTTCGGGGAGTGGCTGGCGCTGCTGCACGCCAACGGGTTGCCGCGCCTGGCGGAGGTCACGCGGCACGCCGTGGGGGAGAACCTCGAGCCCCGCTGCCCGGGAGGGGCGCGGTCGGTGGAGGCGTGCCCGGTCCTGGAGATCCTGTGGGCCCTCGACTACGACCCGGGGAGGTACCGGCGCCAGGTCAACTTCGAGAAGCACAGCCAGGGGAAGCTGATCCGCCGCAAGATCGCCGCGCTGCTCGACGATCCGTGGTGCGCCGCGGTGCGGGCCGAGGCGGAGCGCCGCGGCGGGGTGGACGGCCTGCTCGTACTGGCCGCGATCCCGCCCTCGTTCGCAGACGCCTACCGGAGCATCGACGCGACGCTGGCCCGCGTGGGCGAGTCGCTCTCGAGCGGCCCCTTCGCGGTGTTCTACGCTCTGGCCACCGACGCGGCCCGCGGGGGTCGGGTGTGGCAACCGCCGGCGCCCTTCGTCGAGGGCGAGGCCTACGCCCGCGACGACTTCGAGTGGGCGGTGGGGCGGCGCCTGGGCGCGGCCCGCAGCCGACGCAACCGGCACACGCGCAGCACCGCGCTGGCGGAGCTGGGGTTGTCGTCGTACTTCGGCGACACGGTGCGGCTGCTCGACGGCTGGCTCGAGCGTCATCCGCTGCCCGAGCTGTGGGTCGCGGCCGTGGAGGGGGTGCCGCCCGGGCCCTTGTGGTTCGAGTTCGCGGAGCGCGAGGCGCCGGCGATCGCGGCGCTCCAGCGCCGGATCGAGGCCGCCGTGGGCCGGGCGTTGCAGGACTGATGCAGGCCCACGGCGCCTCCGCTGGCGCCGCCCCTCGGGGCCGGATGGGCTCCGGCACGAGGGGGAGATGACAAGAGAGGTCGCCGGCACAAGCGGGTGTCGGCACGAGAAGGTCGCCGGCACGAGTGGGGAGCCGGCACAAGGGGAAGGGCGCGCCGTAGCGCGCCCACTCTCCGCATCACCTGCTGCCCCCCACAAGTTTCACCTGAAACGATACGCCGCGCCGCTCGCCGAAGCACAATTCTCGGAGTCCGGAGTCCGGAGTCCGGAGTCCGGAGACCGGAGACCGGAGACCGGATTCGCGCGTCCGGAGTCGGGAGTCGCGCGTCCGGGGTTCGGAGTCCGGGGTTCAAAGTCCGGGGTTCAAAGCCCGGAGCCCGCGATCGAGGGGCGGCCTCCCGGGGCGCTAGCGCCCCGCCTCCGCGCGCGGCACCAGGGCCGCGGCGCGCGTGGGCTCCAGGATGAGCGCCTGGAAGATGCGCCCCATCGCCTCCGCCGGGTAGGGCAAGTCGTGCTCGAGCCACCACTCGATGAGCGCCACCACCGAGCGCGTGAGGTGGTGGGCCGCGATGTCGATGGGCACCACGCTGTCGGGGCGCTGCACGAAGTTGCGCGTGATGCCCTCCGCCCCCACCTGGAGCGCGCGACCGAGCAGGTCCACGGACCGCTGGCTGGCGAGGAGCACGCGGTAGAGGTCGGCGTTGCGCTGGGCGTGCCGGAACACCAGCGTGCCCGTGCGGGCCGCGTCGGCGTCCGCGGAGAGCGGCTCGAGCACCTCCATGAGCCCCTCGAGCACCTCCTCGAGGAGGTCGCGCAGCAGGGCGTCCTTGTCCGCGTAGTGTCGGAAGAAGGTGGCGTAGCCGATGCCCGCCCGGTCCGTGAGGTCCCGGATGGTGACGGCGTCGAAGCCGCGCTCGATGGTCAGCTCGACCATCGCCCGGCCGAGGCGCCGGCGCGTGCGCTGCACCCGCGGGTCGCTGCGGTGCGTCGTGGCCGGCGATGAGGTTGGCATGGGTGGCCCGAGTATAGCGCCGCCGCAGGGCGCGGCCCGGGAGGGTGCCCGGTCGATGGTGGGCCCAGACCCGGTCCTCTGTGAGCCACCGTAGTTGGAGGCTCTCAGGCCGCGCCCGCGGCCTGAGAGCCGCCCCCGAGGTCATCCGCGCAGGCGCGTGACCTCGACGTACACCCCGTCGGCGTCGACCACCACGCGCTCCCTCAGGGTCTCGAAGCGACCGAAGTCCACCAGCGCATTGCTGAAGCGTTGGGCCGAGACGGGGTCCCGGAAGGGGCCCACGCGGCAGTCGGCCTGCCCGCTCCAGTCGTTCGGGGCGAGGACCCGTGGTCCCGTCGGCATGGAGTGCGCTGCGTGTGCGTGTACTGCGCGTCCGACCATGGTCTGCCTCCCCGGCGGCCCGAAGGGGTCGCACGTCCCCATGCTGCGCCCTCATCGTTGGACCGCGGTGAGAGCAGCGTGTGTTCGGCGTGCCTCGCCGCGGCGACCGGGCTAGGCTGGGGGCGGGCGGCCGCCCCTGCGGCCGTCCCTCGGGAGGGTGGGCATGGATTTCAGCGGACGACGCATCCTCGTCACGGGCGGAGCGCGCGGCATCGGCAGCGCCACCGCGATCGCCTTCGCCCGGCGCGGCGCGCGGGTGGCGCTGGGCTATCGCGACAACGCCGAGGCGGCCGAGGCCACCCTCGCCGCCCTCGAGGGCGAGGGACACGTCGCACTGGCGGGCGACCTCGCCGACGCCGCCGTAGCGCGGCGCGTGGTCGAGGGGGCGATTCAAGCGCTCGGTGGCCTGGACGTGCTGGTCAACAGCGCCGGGATCGGCCTCCACCACCCGCTCGACGGCGTGTCGTACGAGGATTGGCAGGACGCCTGGCGGCGCATCCTGGCCGTGAACCTGCTGGCGCCGGCCAACACCTGCTACCTGGCTGCGCGCCACATGATGACGCACGGCGGCGGCCGCATCGTCAACGTGTCCTCCCGCGGGGCCTTCCGCGGCGAGCCGGACCAGCCCGCCTACGGCGCCAGCAAGGCTGGGCTCAACGCCCTCAGCCAGTCGCTGGCGCAGCACCTGGCGCCGCACGGCATCGGCGTGGCGGCGGTGGCGCCCGGCTTCGTGGCGACCGACATGGCGCGCTCCCGGCTCGACGGCCCCGGTGGCGACGCCATCCGTGCGCAGAGCCCCTTCGGCCGCGTCGCCACGCCGGAGGAGGTGGCGTACGCCGTGCTCTTCCTGGCCTCGGACGGCGCGGGCTTCTCGAGCGGCGCGATCGTCGACGTGAACGGGGCGTCGTACCTGCGGAGCTAGGGTGGCGGCGCGCCCGTGCCCGCGCAGCGGCGCCGCGTGGGGCGCGCGCCGCGACCCCTGATAGGGGAGCGCGGATACCGCGCCGCGGGCGCCGGGTCGCCGGCGCTGCGGCCGCGGCTCAGATCCAGTTGCCGGCGTAGGCCACGTCGTGCGGCGCGGTGCGCCGCGCCCACCAGTCGTAGTGGAGCTTGCCGAGCTGCCGCACGTGCAGCAGGTCGTGCGCCACCCACGAGGCCAGCAGCTCGCCGGCGGTGATGGGGCCGAAGCTGTAGCGGGTGTCCAGATCGACCGCCTCGAGGCCATCGAGCCACGCCAGGGAGCGCCGTCGCTCGCGCAGGAACGCCTCCAGCGAGGGCTCGAGCTCGCGCTCCTGGTAACCCCGCGTGATCGCCCAGCCGGGCGGGTCGATGCCGGGCGCCTCCTCCCCGGGGCGCAGCAGCACGAACTCCAGGCGGGCGCGGAAGTCCTCGCGCTCCTCGTCGTGCAGGTGGTTGACCACCTCGACGATGGACCAGCGCTCCGGCGCGGGCTTCCAGTGCGCCTGCTCGGGGTCGACGCCGCGCGCCAGGCTCTCGAGGATGCCGGCCTGGCGGGCCAACCTGGCGCGCGCCTCGGCGACGGTGAGGCTCATCGTGCCGCCACGGTAGCGCGCGGTGCGCCGGCGGCGGCGCGTGTCGCGCCGCCTCGTGACACAGCGCGCGACACAACACGCGACACAGCGCGCGGGCGCGTGGCGCCCCGGTGAGCACACCCGTGAGCACACCTGTGCGCCCCGGTGGGCGCCCCGGTGGGCGCACAGGCAGGCGCCAGGTCGCCCCCGTACGCGGCGCGGTAGACTTGTGCGCCGTGCGGCACTCTCCGTGCGGCACTGTCCAGGCGGCCCGGTGAAGGCAGGACGGCCCAGGCGGCACCGCCCAGGCAGCACCGCCCAGGCGGCCCAAGCTTCGCAGGCGGCCCGGTGCAGGCGGCACGGGCCAGACGCGGTCCGCGCCACGCGGCCCGGATCGCACCCCCGCATCCCCGCGGTCGCGCCTCGCCGCGACCCAGGAAGGTCCCCATGCCCGACGATCCCGTCCCCCACCGCCCGGAGTCCCGTTCCGGCGCCGACCCCACCACCGCCGGGAGCGGCGTCGAGCGCCTCCGGCTCGCGCCCGGGCTCACGGTCTCGCGCGTGCTCACGGGGCTGTGGCAGGTCGCGGACATGGAGCGCGACGGGAGCGTCGTGGACCCGGAGCGTGGCGCCGCCGCCATGCGGCGCTACGTCGACGCGGGCCTCACGACCTTCGACATGGCCGACCACTACGGCTCGGCGGAGCTGATCGCCGGGCACTACCGCGCCACGCGCGGCGCCGACGCGCCGGCCGAGACCCTCACGAAGTGGGTGCCGAGCCCCGGACCCGTGACCAGGTCCGAGGTACGGCGGGCCGTGGAGCGCGCGCTGGCGCGCCTGCGCACGGAGCGGCTCGAGCTGCTGCAGTTCCACACCTGGACCTACGACGACCCGGTGTGGCTCGACACCCTCGGAGAGCTCGACGCGCTCCGCCGCGAGGGGCTCATCGGCGCCCTGGGGCTCACCAACTTCGACACCGCGCACCTGCGCATGGTCCACGCCAGCGGCATCGCGGTGGCCAGCAACCAGGTGAGCTTCTCGCTGCTCGACCGCCGCGCGGCGCAGGGGATGAGCGACTGGTGCGCGCGCCATGGGGTCCGGTTGCTGGCGTACGGCACGGTGGCCGGCGGCCTGCTCACCGAGCGCTGGCTGGGGCGCGACGAGCCCGCCTGGGACGACCGAACGCCGTGGTCGCTCAACAAGTACCGCCGCTTCGTGGAGGCGGTCGGCGGTTGGGGCGCGTACCAGGCGGTGCTGCGCGCCGCCGCCTCGGTGGCGGGGAGGCACGGCGCCTCCGTCGCCAACGTCGCGTCGCGCGCCGTGCTCGACACGCCCGGTGTCGGCGGCGTCATCATCGGTGCGCGACTCGGCGAGAGCGAGCACATCGAGGACACCCTGCGGCTGTTCGACCTGCGGCTCGAAGAGGCCGACCGCGCGGAGCTGGACGCGGCCATCGCGGGGCTCACGCCGCTGCCGGGCGACTGCGGGGACGAGTACCGCCGACCCCCCTTCCTCACCGCCTCCGGTGACCTGAGTCACCACCTCGAGGCCCTGCCGGCGCCCTACCCGTGCCGCACGCTACCCGACGGGCGCCGGATCGTGAGCAGCGGCACGAGCTGGGAGGGCCTCGCCGGGTACGCCCGCGCGGTCCAGCAGGGCACGCGCATCCTGGTGTCCGGCACCACCGCCAGCCACGGCGACCGCATCGTCGGCGGCGCCGACCCGACGGCGCAGGCCGACTTCGTCTTCGACAAGATCGAGGGCGCCCTACGCAGCCTGGGCGCCTCCCTGCACCACGTGATCCGCACGCGCGTGTTCGTGCCTCACCCCGAGGACGTGGAGGCGGTGTCGCGGGTGCACGGCCGCAGGCTGGCGGGCGTGTGGCCGGCCAACACCCTCGTGGGCGCCCCGCTGGCGGGGCCCGAGGAGCGCGTCGAGATCGAGGCGGAGGCCGTCTTGCCCTGAGGGCTAGACCGGCTTGGGCGGGGTGGACATGGTGAGCAGCTCGGCCGCGTCCTCGCCGATGTTGGCGTAGGCGTGGGGTAGCGCGCTGGGGTAGTAGGCGCTGTCGCCGGGTTCCAGCGTGACCGCGTCGTCCCCGTCCAGCAGGAGCTGCACGCGACCGCGCAGGATGTAGAGGAACTCCTCGCCGGGGTGGCCCTCGGCGTTGGCGTGGCGGGCACCGGGCTCGAGCGTCATCAACACGGGCTGGATGCGGCGGTAGAGGTCGCGCGTGAGCATGCGCGCCCCGACGCCCGACACGAAGCCCTTGAGGGCCGGTCCCTCGCCGCGCCGCACGGTGTGGATGAGGGCCTGGGCATCGGCGTCCGGGAGCAGGTCCGCGGCGGACAGGCCGAACGCCGCCGCGATGGCCTGTAGGCGCGGCACCCCGACGTTGGTCTTGCCGGTCTCCAGCATGGACAGGAACGAGGGCGACACGCCCGCCAGGGTGGCGAGCTGGGCCAGGGTGTAGCCCTTCGCCTGGCGCAGGGCGCGGATCTTCTCGCCCACGTGGGCGTGCGCCATGGCGCTCACGCCTCCCCCTGGCCCCGGCCCGCACTGGGGGGCGTCGCGTTGTGGCTGCAGGATCCGCGACGCCCGCGGGCGTCGCTCACGGCCGCGGTGCGTACCCCTTCGGCGCCTCCTGCATCAGCCCCAGCGTGTTGCCCGCAGGATCCTCGAAGAACGCCATCCACAGGTCGTGGTCGTCCATCTCGGCGACGCGGCGGGGCTCCTGGACGAAGCGCACCCCACGGTTCTCGAGCTCGTCCGCCGCGACCGTGAGGTCGGCGACGCGGAAGTACAGCGTCGGGCCGCCGGCGACGAAGGGTCCGGACTCGGGGCTCGAGAGGAGCAAGCGCACCCCGGCACAGTCGAAGAACACGAGGTCCCCGTAGCGGTACAGCCGGCGCAGGCCGAGGACGTCCGTGTAGAAGGCGTCGGCGGCGTCCACGTCGTCTACGTGAAGGGCCACCTGACCCAGCGGGTTCAGTGCGGTGGGCATCGCTCTCCTCCTTCGTTCTTGGTGACATCGTGGCACCCCAGGCGCCGCCTTGCGTGCGGCGGACCCGACGGCGCGGCGCGGGCCGTGGGGGTGCGCAGCGGGGAGCGGAGCGGCCGTTGCCGGACACTTCGCCCGCTCGATGCGCCGCGCGGCGTACGGCCCCCCTCATCGGTTGGACAGCGGGTTGATGGCGTCGCGCAGCCCGTCGCCCAGGAAGTTCACGCTCAGCACCGTCACGAAGATGGCGGCGCCCGGCGGCAGCCACAACCACGGCTGCGTCTGCAGCACGGTGATGCTGCGCGCGTCGGCCAGCATGTTTCCCCAGGACGCTACCGGAGGCTGCACTCCCAGCCCCAGGAACGAGAGGGCCGACTCGGTCAGGATGGCGTCGGCCACACCCAGCGTCGCCTGCACCACGATGGGCCCCAGGGCGTTGGGGATGAGGTGCCGGCCCATCACGCGCACGTCATTGGCGCCCAGGGCGTTGGCGGCCTCCACGAAGGTCGTGGACCGCAGCTTGAGCACCTCGGCGCGCATCAGGCGGAACGACGGCATCCAGCTCAGCAGGCCGATGACGGCGATGACGTTGAAGATGCTGGGCGGCACGAAGCTGGAGATGGTGAGGATGAGGAACAGCGCGGGGAAGGTGCTCACGGCGTCGGCGAAACGCGACACCACGCTGTCGACCCAGCCGCCGAAATGCCCGGCCGTGGCGCCGAGTACGCTGCCGACCGTGATGGCCACCAGGGCGGACACCAGGCCGATGGTGATGCTGACCCGGCCGCCGTAGATCAGGCGCGACAGCACGTCGCGCCCCACGCTGTCGGTACCCAGCAGGAAGCTCGTGCTTGGCGGCGAGGTGAACGCGATCTGGCCGCCGGGGCCCGTGGCGAGATCGAAGGGATCGTAGGGCGCCAGCCAGGGGGCCAGCAGGGCGCCGAGGAACAGCAGCGCCACCACCCCCGCGGCGGCCACCGCCAGGCGGTGGCGACGGAAGGCCTTCCAGGCCCGGCGGCTGGGCCGCGCGCCCGGTGCGGCGAGGGCGCCGGCGCTCATCCGTACCTCACCCGTGGGTCCACCACGGCGTAGAGCACGTCGGCCACCAGGCTGCCGAGCAACACCAGCGTGGCGGCGATGAGGTTGATGGCCATGGCGACCGGGTAGTCGCGCGCGAACACGGACTCCACCAGCAGGCGCCCCATGCCGGGCCAGGCGAACACCACCTCGATGACCACCGACCCCGCCAACAGCCGCGGCAGCGCCACCCCGACGAGGGTGATCACGGGCAGCAGGCTGTTGCGCAGGGCGTGCTTGCGCAGCACCGTCCGCGGGGTGAGCCCCTTGCTGCGCGCGGTGCGGATGTAGTCCTGCTGCAGTGCCTCGATGACGGCGCCGCGCACGTGACGCACCAGCTCGGCCGCCCCGGTCAACACCAGCACCGAGGCGGGCAGGACGAGGTGGTGCGCCCGGTCGAGCCACAGGGCCCAGCCGTGAAGGTCAGCGGCATAACGCTCCATGCCCGAGGTGGGAAACCACCCGAGCAGGAGGGCGAAAAGATAGATGAAGACCATGCCGGAGAAGAAACTGGGGATGCTGATGCCGGCGAAGGCGGCGCCGGTGACGCCGTAGTCGAGCCAGGAATAGGGGCGTGCGGCCGTGGCCACTCCCAGCCACAACGCCAGCGCCAGCGTGAGGGCGAAGGCCGTCCCCATGAGGCTGAGGGTGGGCCCGATGCGGCTCGCGATGAGGCCGGCCACCGGGCGGCCGGTGCGGATCGAGTAGCCGAAGTTGCCCCGCACGACCTCGCCGAGCCAGTGGCCGTACTGGATGGGGATGGGTCGATCGAGCCCCAGGCGCGCCTCGGCGGCGCGCAGCTCCGACACGGGGACGGTCGGGTCGATGAAGGTCTGCATGGCGTTGCCCGGCGCGGAGAGGGTGATGGCGAAGCCCACGAACGACACCAGCACCAGGATCAGCAGGGCCTGGCTGAGGCGACGAACGACGAAGAGCAACATGGCCGCGGCGTGGGGCGCTCGGTGCGGGGCGGCGGGAAGATGCCCGCCGCCCCGCACCCGGCGGTCGCTACTTCAGCGACCAGCGCGCCACGTTGGGGTTCACGCCACGGATGTCGGGTTGGAAGCCCGCCAGCCCGTCGGACACGCCGTAGAGGTCCTGTGCCTGGTAGAGCGGGATCCAGTCGAGCGAGTCGCGCATCAGGCGGCCCACCTGCTGGTAGGTCTCGGCGCGCTTGCCCTGGTCGAGCGTCACGCGCCCCTCGCGCATGAGCTGCTCGACCTGGGGATCGTCTACGCCGACGAAGTTGTAGCCGTTGGGCGGCATGTCGGCCGCGGTGAGGTAGCTCAGGTACTCGTTGGGGTCGCGCTCGATGCCGAAGCCGAGCAGGAACAGGTCGAAGTCCGTGGCGTTGACCGCGCGCGGCGTGCCCTGGTCGTCCTTGGGGAGCAGGTGCGTCACCAGGGTGGGGAAGTCCATCGTCTGGATCTCCACCTGGATGCCGATCTGGCGCAGGTTCGCCTGGATGATGGGGGCGCTGCGCTCGCGCACCTGATTGCCGGTGGGCACGAACAGGCGCAGCTTCAGCGGGGTGCCGTCCTTGCTGCGCACGCCGTTCTGGAGCGTCCAGCCGTCGTCCTCGAGGAGCTTGGCGGCCGCCTCTGGGTCGAAGGAGATGGGCCGCACGTCCTGCGGATAGGACCAGTGGTTGGTGGGGAAGATGGTGTCCAGCGTGGTGCCGTAGCCCTGGAGCAGGCCGTCCACCATGGCCTGCCGGTTGACCGCCTGGGCGATGGCCTCGCGCACCGCGTGGTCGGCCAGGATGGGGTTGCGCAGGTTGGTGCCGATGTACTGGAAGCTCAGCGTGTCCACCACGTCGAGCGTCAGACCGGCCTTGGCCTCCACGCTCTTGGCGGCGTCGATCGGCGCCGGGGCGGCGTCCAGCTCGCCATTGAGCAGGGCGGCGAGCATGGTGTTCTGGTCACCGAAGCGCACGATCAGGCTGTCGAGGCAGGGGCGCCCCTCCCAGTACCCGTCGAAGGCCGAGACCTTGACGTACTCGCCGGGGCGGTACTCGTCGAAGGTGAAGGGGCCCGAGCCGAGCGGATTGCGGTTGCTGGCGTCCTCCTGCCACTTGTCGATGGGCACCTGGCCGTAGACGTGTTGCGGCAGGATGTACACGCCGCCGATCACGGGCAGGAACGGCGCGAACGGCTCGGTGGTGGTGAACGCCACGGTGCTGTCGTCGAGCGCCTGCACCCCGGACACCGTGTCCGCCTCGCCGTCGTGGTACGCCTGCGCGCCCTCGAGCACGCTGATCTCGCCGAAGCGCCCGCCGTCGTAGGCGGGATCGGCCATGGAGGTGAAGGTGAACACCACGTCCTGCGCGGTCAGTGGCTGGCCGTCCTGCCAGGTGAGCCCGTCGCGCAGGGTGAAGGTGATGGTGCGGCCGTCCTCCGACACGGTCCAGCTCTGTGCCATGTCGGGCTCGAAGGTGAGGTTGGCCGTCGGCCGGATGAGCCGCGCGAAGACCAGCTCCTCGATGTTGGTGTCGTAGGTGGTGGGGAAGATCAACGGATTGAGGTTGCCGGGCTCGCTCCACTGCGCGATGGTGGCGGTACCTCCCGTTTGGGCGCAGGCCGGGGCGGACTGGGCCGCGGCCAGCGACAGCAGGGCGGCGGCGGCGAGGACGAGGGGGATGCGGGTGCGCATGGGGCCTCCTAGGCGGCGTGGTGCGGGTGTGGCGCGGTGGTGCATGGTCGCGAGTGTGTGGGCGAGTGTGGGGCGGGCGTGGCGGCGGGGTCGGGTCGGGGTGATGCGGGGGAGTTCGGTAACGGACGCGCGCGGCGCGGCGTGTCAGCGGCCGGCCGTCCACAGCGACGTCTGGCGCTCGCTGAGCCAGGCGGCGCCGTGTTCCGTGACCAGCACGTCCTCCTCGACCAGCATCGATGGCTCCGGCGACATCAGGATGGTGGGTTCGATGGTGAACACGTTTCCGGCGACCACCTCGCCGTCCGGAGCGTCGCCGTAGCGCTCCCAGCGCGGCGCCAGCGTGGTGCCGCCGTCGTGCACGTGGCGGCCGATCTGGTGCCCGGTGGCGTGGCTGATCTCCGGGTAGCCGTTCGCGAGATGGGTGCGGCGCGCGGCCGCGTCGACCTCGTGCCCCTTGACGCCCGGCCGGAGCGCCGCGAAGGCCGCCTCGATGGCCTGCTTGGCCGAGCTGAAGGCCGCGGCCTCCGGCGCCGGAGGCTCGGCCTCGCCCTCGCGCGCGATGTAGATGGTGCGGGCGAGGTCGGAGTGGTAGCCCTGATGCTCCAGACCGTGGTCGAGGATCAGCAGGTCCCCGGCCTCGAGCTCGTCGTCGCCGGGCGCACGGTGCGCGAGGCCCACGCGGTTGATGCACACCAGCGGGCCGCCGTAGTCCCCGAGATGAACGCCGAAGCCGAGCTCGGCGGCGATCTGATTCATGCGCGCCTGGATCTCGCGCTCGCTCATGCCGGGGCGGAGCTCGAGGCGGATGCGCTCGTACAGCGCGACGCTGCCAGCGATGGCGGTGCGCAGCCGGGACACCTCTTCCGCGGTCTTGCGCCCGCGCACCTCGCGCAGGAAGGGCTCGCTGCTGTGGAGCTTGACGCCGGCGAGCGCCTCGCGCAGGAGCCGCTCGATGCGGAGGTACTGGCCGTGGGTGAGCCCGTCGCACAGGATGTCGCGCTCGGAGTAGTCGAGGTAGACGTCGGTGGGGGCGAGCTGCTCGAGCCACACGCCGAAGGCCTCGGCGAAGGAGCGATCGTAGCTGCGGATCTCGTCGAACACGCCGAGGCGCTCGACGTGGCCGGCGTCGTAGTTGGCGACCAGCGCCAGCGCACCGTGCTCGGGGTGGAGCACGAAGGCGGCCTCCCCGCTCACGGCGGCGTCGAACACCAGCTTGGCGGCGGGGTCGCTACCCTCGCGGGTGAGGAAGATCCAGGCGGAGCCTTCGGGGACGTGGGCCTTTGCTTGGCGGGACTTCTCCTGGCCGAGACGGGACAAGGGGGCCTCCTGGAGAGCGTTGCGCGCGCCCTCGAATGGGCGGATTGTAGGACGGCGGGAGCGGGCCGGTCAAGATATTGAACGGATTTCAACAAAGGAGGCGCCGCACGACCGACGGCGCCCTGGCCTCCACCGCGGCGGGTGCCGGGCGGGCGACCCAATGGCTCGCCGCGCCGGCGGTGCCCCGCCTCGTGAGGCACGGGCGACCACCGTCGCGGGGCCCCTCAGGGCGGCCCGGCTGCCGCCGCGGTTCGCCCCCGGAGCAGGCTCGCCTCAGGCCGCGGCGCCCGACCGGACCGTACGCAACGCCTCGCGGAACGTCACCAGGCGCCGCTGCTCCTCGTCCCAAAGGGTGAGCATGGCCGTGCGGAAGCTGCCGAACAGGGTGAGCTTCGCCACCCGCTGCAGCTCCGGGTTGGCCTCGTGGCAGGGCTGCAGGTTGTAGTTGGGGATGCGCGGGCTCAGGTGGTGGATGTGGTGGAAGCCGATGTTGCCGGTGAACCACTGCAGCACCTTGGGCAGCTGGTAGAAGGAGCTGCCGTGCAGGGCGGCCAGGGTGTAATCCCACTCCGGCGTGTGTTCCCAGTAGGTGCGCTCGAACTGATGCTGGACGTAGAACAGCCACGTGCCGGTGCTTGCGGCCAGGACCACAACGGGCACGCCGATCAGCGCCAGCGTGCCGAAGCCCCACAGCAGGCCGGCACCGACGATGCCCGCAGCGATGGCCAGGTTCGTCCACCACACCGAGGCCTTCTCGTCGCGGCGCCAGTTGCTCTCCCCGCCGAGCGGCAGACGCTGCAGCACGACCCAGTTGACGGAGGCGGCGATGAAGAAGAGGAACACCGGGTTGCGGAACACCCGGTAGGTCGCGCGCTTCCACCAGGGCGCCTCGACGTACTCCTGCACCGTCAGCGTCCACACGTCACCGATGCCGCGCTCCTCGAGCTCCGCATGGTGGGCGTGGTGGATGGCGTGCGCCTTACGCCAGAACTTGTACGGCGCCAGCGTGAACAGGCTGCTCACGATGCCGACGGCGTCGTTGGCTCGCCGCGAGCGGAAGAAGGCGCCGTGGCCGCAGTCGTGCTGGATGATGAAGATGCGGACCATGAAGCCCGCGGCCGGGAGCGCCAGCAGCAGCGTCAGCCAATAGCCGACCTGCAGGGAGAGCCCCATCAGGGCGATGCTCAGCAGCAGACCACCGAAGGAGTTGGCGATCTGCCACACGCTCTTGCGGAGGTCCGGCCGCTGGTAGTCGCGCACCATGGCCTTCCACCGCTTGACCTCGAGGGTTGCTCGTTCAACGGTTGTCATCGAGGGGAACCTTTCCGGCGATTCGGCCCGTCCCAACCCAGCGTGACCGCGTGCGTGCGGTTCGGGGTCGTCCGGCGCGAGGCCGGACTGGAGCCTGGCGGGCGCGCCACCGTATTGCCTAGGAGCCACGGGTCAACGCGAATCGGCTCCACAACGTGCGCGTTGGGTCCGGCGCGGCTCGGCCACCGAGGCGGGAAACAGCGAGCTGCATTCAGTTCCTCGGGAGTTGCCGCAGCGTATCACGCGCGCTTACCGCGGTCGGTCGCGCGGGCGCTGCCGGCGGCCGATGTTCAGGGGGGCTTGCGTCCGCGCCGCGGAGCGCGTATGCTTGTCACGTTCCCAATAAAGTCCATCCAGACTTTCTTGTGACCTCGGGCGCATGCCCGGACATCATTACGCTGTACCTCAGGTGTAGCGGTTTAGGAGAAGGACATGGCAACAGGCAAAGTCAAGTGGTTCAACGGCGATAAGGGTTTCGGCTTCATCGAGCAGAGCGACGGCGGCAAGGACGTCTTCGTGCACTTCTCGGCTATCCAGGGCGACGGCTTCCGTAGCCTCAACGAGAACGACGAAGTCGAGTTCACCGTCGAGCAGGGCCCCAAGGGCCTGCAGGCGAGCAACGTGAAGGTTACGAAGGCCGGCTCCGAACGCTACTGACCTGAGAACTTCGCACGTATTCGGCGCCCGGGCTCGTCCCGGGCGCCGTTTTCGTGGCGCCTACCGGGTCGCCCGTCTCGTGACGGCGCGCCCGCGGGTGCCACCTTCGGGCGCTGCCGGCGCAGCTCACGCCTCGGCCTCGAACCCCTCGAGCTTCAGCAGCGTTGCGCCCACGGTGTCGAGCAGCATCCCCAGGCTGCCGAGGATGAACAGCCAGGTGCCGGGGGTGCGCAGCGGCTCGAACAGGAAGAAGACGCTGCCCACGAAGAACAGGGTGTTGCCGAAGAGGCCCAGGCCCATGTGGACCTCGGGATAGTCGCGGGCGAAGCGACGCAGCGGCATGAGGTGCTCGAGCCGGCTCAGACGATGCAGGACGGACATGAGGGCTCCCTTCGGGGTCGCGGTCGGGCGCCCGGCGAGGCGCGGGCGGCGTCCGGGCGCGGCGCGCGTGCAGGCGCGCCTCGCGGGGCACGGATCCATCGGCGCGTCGGGCGGTCGCCGAGGCGCGACCGATGGGTCCGGGGACCGCTCAGGCGAGGTTGAGCTGCCAGGACACGCCGAAGCGGTCATTGACCCAGCCGAAGCGGCGACTGAACCCGTAGTCGCCGAGCGGCATCAGCACGCCCCCGCCCTCCGAGAGGCGTTCGAAGGCGCGTTCCAGCTCCTCCTCGTCCTCGCACTCCACGAAGATCGAGAACGACGGGGTGAAGGTGAAGTCGTGCACGGGTTCGCTGTCGATGCACGCGAACGCCCGCCCCGCCAGTGTGAAGGTCGCGCGCTGCACGGTCCCCTCGCGGCCTGGGGCGTCCGCTCCGTAGCGCGCGATCGAGGTGACGTCGGAGTCGGCGAACAGCGACACGTAGAGCCGCATGGCGGCCTCCGCGTCGCCGACGAACATGAGCTGGGGGATCGTCGAGTGTGCCATCCGCTCCTCCTGACGGTGGGGGACGTATCGCGCGCCACGCGTCGCAAGCGTCCGGACGGTGCCGGCACGCCGTCGCCGCCCACCTTACGCGACGGCGGCCGGGGCGGGGTGTTCGGTGCGTAGCTCCCGCAGCGCCCCGGGGTCGATCTCCTGCATCGGCGACGCGGCCAGCCCCGCCATGCGGTCGAGGCGGACGTCGACGGTGCTCCGGAGCAGCGCCCGCATGGCGGGCTCCTCGGCCAGCTGGCGCAGCACCTTGGCCGGCACCTGGAGCACGCGGCTGTCCTCGGCCGCCACCACGTTGGCCGTCCGTGGCGAACCCGTGAGTGCGGCGATCTCGCCGAACACGTCGCCGGCCCCCAGCATCTCCAGCGGGCGGTAGCCCCCCTCCTCGTCCCAACCGGCGACAAGCCGTCCGCGGATCACGAAGTAGCCGGCGTCGCTGGCGTCGCCCCGCCGCAGGACCACCGTGCCCGAGGGGGCGTCGGCCACCAGCGTTGCGGCCGCCAGGTGGCGCAGCGCACCGTGCGGCACGCGCTCCAGCGGCGGCACGTGCGCCGCCAGCGCGACGAAGTCCGCGGGCGTCGCCGGGCGCGTGCGCGTCAGTCCCGGCGCCGCCGCGGCGCCCCGCAGCAGACGCACGGCGCGGCGCCACTCGGCCCGCGGCTGCCCGAGCCCCGGCAACGCGGCCGCCACCAGGCCCGCCGCCAGCATCACGACGCCGACGCCCACCACGAGCGCGCGCACGGGGACCACGTCCGCCAGACCCACGGCCCCCATCCCCACCAGGTAGAGGGTGTTCCGGGCCACCAGGAAGGTCCCGGTGGCGCGGCCGCGCAGCTCCCGCGGCGTGTGGCGTTGGATGAGCACGCGGCGCGCCAGGTTGATGGGGGCGTTGAGCGCGCCGATCGCGAGCACCAGCGCCAGCGACACGGCGACGACCTCGTTGACCCCGAACAGCGCGGCGCTCACCCCCATCCCCACCAGCCCCAGCACGATCCACTGCCCCTCACGCAGGCGCTCTCCCGCCACGCTCAGGAGCACGCTGCCGGCCACGTACCCCACCGCCAGGCCGCCGGACTGCAGGCCGTAGAGGAAGGAGCCGGCGCCCAGGGCGCGTACCGCGAACGGCAGCAACAGCGCCTCGAACAGCCCGATGACCACGGCGAACAGCCCGGCCACGGCGAACAGCGAGCGGAGGGTCGGCTGTCCGAACACCTGCCCCAGGCCCTCGCGAAGGTTGGCCGCCACCGCGCGCAGGCCGGAGGCGTGGGTCGGCGGCAGCCTCGGCACGCGCATCCACGCCACGCACGCCGCCGCCACCGCGAACAACGAGGCGTCGAGCAGGAACACCGCCGGCAGCGGCAGCAGCGTGGTCAGGAGTCCGGCCACGCTGTACCCCAGCGTCATCGCCGCCGAGGAGCTGATGGACATCCAGGAGTTGGCGGCGACCAGGGTGTCCTCGGTGCACAGCTCCGGCACCAGGCTCTCGGCCGCGGGGGAGGCGAACTGGCGGATCCCGCTGGTCAGCGCCACCAGGGCGTACAGCCACAGCACGTCGAGCCGCATCAGCAGCGGGATGGAGGCCACCACCGCGACGCGCGCGAGGTGGCAGGCGAGCAGCAGGCGCTTGCGGTCGGCGCGGTCGACCACCACGCCCGCCACCAGGCCCACCAGCAACGTCGGAGCCGCGCTCGCCAGCAGCATCAGACCGATGCTCAGGGCGCTGCCCGTGAGCCGGAAGACGGCGATGCTGGCCGCGAGGCTCACCATCGCGCCGCCCGTCGCGGCCGCCAGGTCGGCGCTGAACAGCAGGCGGAAGGGGCCGTGCTGGAAGGCGACGAACGCGCCGTTCGCGGCCCGCTCGCGCCCACGTGGGTGGGCCATGCGCGCTCCTCGGAGCCACGCCGACTCACCCTCCCGTGCGCCCGGTCGTGCGGGCGCGGAGCGGCTCCAGCGTGGCGATGCGGACCATTGTGTCATGGACGCACGGCCGCCGCCGCCGGGCCGGGGCGGGTCGCGGCGGGTCGCAGCGGCCGGGTCGTCCCGGGTGCGTCGCGGCAGTCGGGTCGGCAACGCGGGGTCGCGGCGGCGGGGTGGGGGGCACCGGCCGCTCCGCCTGCTCGAGGCGAACAGTGGCGCCGGGGACGGCGCCCGCGACCGCGGTGGTAGCATCCCGGCGTGAGCGACGTCGAGATCCGTGCCGGACGCCCCGCCGACGCCGACGCCCTGGTGGCCATGATGGGCGAGCTCGCCGCCTCCGAGGGGCTGGAGCGGCCCCGCGCCGTCACCGCGGAGGCCCTGCGCGCCCTGCTCGCCGGACCCGACCCGCGCCTGCGCGCGTGGCTGGCGTGGGCCGGCCGGCGGCCGATCGGCTACCTCACCTACACGATCGGGCTGTGGCCCTGGGACGCGGGCGACCGCGTCTTCGTGGACGACGTGTTCGTGCGCGAGGAGGCCCGCGGCCTGGGCGTGGGGACGCGCCTGATGCGGGCCGTGGGGAGCGTCGCCGCCGACCGGGGCCTGGTGGTGCGCTGGGAGGTGCGTCCCGAGAACGCCGCCGCGCTGGCGTTCTACCGGCGCCTCGGGGCGGAGACGTCCGACACGGTGGTGTGCCGCTGGCGGCCCGACCCGTGGGCGTGAGCCTCCGCGTCCGGCTCGTCCCCTAGAATCGTGGCCATGGACATCCTCCTGCTTGCCGGGTTGTGGTTGCCGCGCGAGGCCTGGGGCGAGACCGCGGAGGCGCTGCGGCGGCTCGGTCACGATCCCGTTGCCGTGGCGCTCCCCGGCGCCGACGACGGCGCCACGGACGCCACCCTCGAGGACCAGCTCGACGCGGTGCTGGCCGCGGTCGATGCCTCGGAGCGCCCGCTGGTGGTGGGGCACTCGGCGGCGTGCGCCCTGGCATGGATCGTCGCCGACCGGAGGCCGGGCGCGGTGGGGTCGGTGGCCCTGGTCGGCGGCTTCCCCTCCAGCGACGGCCAGGCATATGCCGACCTCTTCCCGATGGTCGACGGCGTCATGCCCTTCCCCGGCTGGGGCCCCTTCGAGGGGGCCGACGCCGCCGACCTCGGCGAGCACGCCCGGCGGCGCTTCGCCGCACAGGCCGTGCCCGTGCCCGAGGGCGTCGCGCGGGGGATCGTCCGGCTCGGGGACGAGCGTCGCTTCGAGGTGCCGGTGTTGGTGGTGTGCCCCGAGTTCACGGAGCGGCAGGCGCGGACGTGGGTCGACGCTGGCGACGTGCCGGAGCTGGCGCGTGCCCGGCACGTCTCATACGTCGACCTCGACACTGGACATTGGCCCATGCTCACGCGGCCCGCCGCGCTCGCCGGGGTGTTGGCCGATGCCGCCGGGAGCATCTGACCCTCCTCGGGTCACGGCGTCGAGGACCGGCGTGCCTCGACGCCGGACGACGGGACGACGTGCGTTGCTGGTAGGATCACATACCCCCCGGGGGTGTATGCCCCCGGTGCGCTCTCACCCGAGGAGGGAGACCCCCATGGCCGACTACGGCATGACGATCACCATCGACGGCAGCTTCGACGAGGTCAAGCCCCGCGTGCTGGCCGCGCTCAAGGAGCAGGGCTTCGGCGTGCTCACCACCATCGACATGCAGGCCGCGATGCGCGAGAAGCTCGGCGTCACCATGGAGCGCTACGAGATCCTGGGCGCGTGCAACCCGCCGTTGGCGCACCGCGCCGTGGAGGCCGACCGCGACATCGGGCTGTTGCTCCCGTGCAACGTCATCGTCCGCGAGACGGGCGACGGCCGCACCGTGGTGGGCGCGCTCGATCCGGAGGCGATGTTCTCGTTGGCGCAGGGCCCCGGCATGGAGAGCGTGGCCGACCTGCCGGGCGAGGCCAAGCGGCGCCTGCGGGCCGCGTTGGACGCACTGGCCGGGTTGGGCGCCTGAGGCCGCGCGCCCCCACGCGGGGAGCGGCGGTGCCCGCGCGCAGGGCGGGGGTCTAGCCGCCGCTGCTCGTGGCCTCCAGGTTCCGCGCCAGGCCCCGTTCGAACTCCTTCACGCCCCGCACAACCACGTCCGCACCTGCTCCTCGGTGAGGTTGCCGCCGGTGAGCACCGTGCCGACGCGGCCGCCGCCCGCGATCCGAGGGTGCTCCAGCAGCGCGGCCACGCCCACCGCGCCGGCGGGTTCGACCACCACGCCCAGGTGGCGGTGCAGCAGGCGCATGGCGTGCGGGATCGCGGCCTCCCCCACCAGCACCGCGTCGTCCACCAGACCCGCGAGATCGCCGAGGACCGCCGGGACCGGCACTCGCACGGCGATCCCGTCGGCGATGGTGTCGGCGGTCTCGGTGGTGACCACGCGCCCCTCGCGCAGCGACGTGGTCATCGCCGGGGCGGCGGCGGCCTGCACCGCCACCACCCGGGTCCCGGCTGCGCGGTCCTTCACCACGCAGGCCACGCCCGCCAATAGCGCCCCATTCCCGAGCGGGACCAGTAGCGTGTCGCACGGCGGATCGCCTGCGAACCACTCCACCGCCAGCGTGCCGGCGCCCAGAAGCGTGGCGACCTCCTCGCCGTCCTCCACGAAGGGCGCGCCCTGGGCGGCCGCCGTGCCCCGGGCCGCCTCCTTGGCCGCGTCGAAGTCCTCGCCGCGCTGCACCACCTCGGCGCCCAGCCGCCGGATCCCCGCGAGCTTCCAGCGGTTGGCGTGGCGCGAGGCGTACACCGTCAGGCGCACCCCACGGCTCCTGCAGGCGTAGGCCAGCGCGAGCCCGAAGTTGCCGGCACTGGCGCACACCAGCGCGCGGTCTCCGCGGCGCTGCCGTTCGGCCGCGAGCAGGTCGGCGCCGCGCCCCTTGAACGAGCGCACGGGGTTCAGTGTCTCGACCTTCACCGCCAACGGCGCGCCGAGCTCCTCGGCGATGCTCTCGCAGACGAGTTGCGGGGTGTGGCGGAAGACGGGGTCGATGTCGGCGGCCGCGCGCGCGACCGCCTCCGCGTCGATGCGCCGCGGCGCGGGAACGTGGGGCATGGCCGCCAGGATAGCGCCCTCGGCTCGCTATCATGCCGCCATGGAGACCGATCCGCCGAGCCGGGACGACGAACGGAGCGCGCGGCTGCGCGTGAGCTGGGACGCCAACGCCGCCGCTTGGACCGACGCCGTGCGCGAGCGCCGCATCGCCAGCCGCGTCGCCGCGACGGACGCCGCGGTGCTCGCGGCGGTGCTCGACGCGGTGCGCGGGCTCGAGCCCCGCGAGGTGCTCGACGTGGGTTGCGGCGAGGGGTGGCTGGCGCACGCGCTGGAGCAGCGCGGCGTCCGCGTGACGGGCGTCGACGCCAGCGAGGCCCTGGTGCGCGCGGCGTCGAGCGGCCCCGGCCGCTTCCTGTGCCTCGACTACGCCACCCTGGCGGCCGATTCGCGCGCCGTGCCCGGGCCCTTCGACGCGGCGGTGTGCAACTTCGCCCTGCTCGACGAGGACGTCACCGGGGTGCTGCGCGCGCTCCGCGCGCGGCTGCGGCCAGGCGGGCGGCTGGTGGTGCAGACGCTGCACCCGCTCGCGCTGGGACCGGAGCGCTACGCCGACGCCTGGCACGAGGAGACGTTCGACGGTTTCGGCGGGGCCTTCCCGGCGGCGATGGCGTGGTTCGCGCGGACGCTCGCGTCCTGGATGGACGCCTTGACGGCCGCCGGGTTCGTGCTGGTAGGGCTGCGGGAACCGCGGATAAAGGGGGCGGCGTGGCCGGTGTCGCTGCTGCTGGTGGCGGCGCCGAGCGACACGGGAGAGACGGATGACTGAGCGACGCAGGGGGGGAGCCGGCCGGGACCGGGGCCCGGTGCGGCAGGGCCCGGTGCAGCCGGGTCCGGCACGAGACGATCTGGCACGGAACGATCTGGTACGGAACGACCTGGTACGGAAGGGCCTGGTACGGAAGGGCCTGGTACGCAACGGTCTGGTACGGCGGATCGCACGCGTGGCGGGCGTGACGGCGCTGCTCACGATGGTGGCGCCGTGGGGCGCCCCCGGAGCCCCGGCCGCGGCGGCGAGCGGCACGGTCTGTGGGCCCGTGGCCGGCGGCGGCTCCGGGCTCGCCTCGGACGCTGCCGCGCCGCTCGACGCCCGACGGGCGCTGTGGGTGGTGCAACGCGCGGCCGGCGACGTGCCGGCCTGCACCGACGCGTCTGCCCCCACCGACGCAGCGGCCCCCACCGACGCGGGCGCAACCATGCATGCCTCACACGGCGGCACCCGCCCTCCGGCGTGGGCGCGCCTCGACTGGGCCGTGGTCCGGCCCCTCTCCGACGAGGACGCCTGTGCCGCCGGGCGCCCGCCGTGCGGCCCCGGGACGCTCCCGCGCACGCGCGTGCTGCTGGCGGACGCGTCGGGCGTGCGCGCGGTGGTGGTGGACGCCGACGGCCGCGTGGCCCCGGACGCGGTGGACCCCGAGCGCGACGCACCGCCGGCGGTCCCGCGGATCGAGCGCCCCGCCCCGCGGGCGGTAGTCCGCGCGCCGCTCGTCGTGCGCGGGATCGCCACCGGCGATTGGTACTTCGAGGGTGACCTTCCCGTCAGCGTGTTGGACGCAAGGGGGAGCCTCATCGCGCGGGGCGTGGCGGTGGCGCAGGGGGCGTGGATGACCTCGGCACCGGTACCGTTCGAGGCAACGTTCGACGTGCTCCCCGCCACCGGGTTCCCACCGCCGGCGCTGGTGCTGGAGCGCGACGATCCCTCCGGGATCCCGTGGCACGGCGGTGCGCTGGTGGTGCCGCTGACGGCCGTGGCGCCCTGACCCGTACACGCGGTCCGCGTCCCGGCGGGAAGGTGCCGTGCGCTGCGGCGCACCCCCGGGATGGGCGCGATGCTGAGGGCGCGATGGCGCTCCCGTTCCGATCCGCCCCCCGTCGTCGGACCGCCCTGCTCGTCCTGCTCCTGTGCGGGGTCGCCGCACTGTCGTCGCCGGCGCCCGCGCGCGCCGGGGACGGCCCACCGGCGGGCCCGCCCGGCGCGCGCTCCGTGCCGGCGACGGCCGAGTCGAGCGTGGCGCCGATGGCCGAGGTGGCCGCCGGGCGCCCCGCCTGCGACGCGCCTGCCGTGCGGGTCGCGGGCGGCGAGGTGTGCGGTCGGACGCTCCCCGCCGACACGGCGGCCACGCAGGCGCCCGCGCCGCGCTCCGTCCGCGCCTACCTGGGCATCCCGTACGCCGCCACCACCGCCGGCGCCCACCGCTTCCGCCCACCGAGCCCGCCCGCTCCCTGGAGCGGCGTCCTGCGCGCTACCTCGTTCGGCGACGCCTGCCCGCAGGCCGACCGCCCCACCGTCGGCGCGCCCATGAGCGAGGCGTGCCTGTGGCTCAACGTGTGGCGGCCGGTGGCGCCTGCGGACGACCTCGAGCGGGACGTGCCCCGCCCGGTGCTGGTGTACCTGCACGGCGGAAGCTTCGTGAACGGCTCCGCCTCGGAGCAACTCTACCCGGGCGGTCCGCACCTCTACGACGGCGCCCGCATCGCGTCCACGCAGGACGTGGTGGTGGTCACGCTCAACTACCGGCTCGGCGCCCTCGGCTTCCTCGCCGACGCCCCCGGCGTGCCGGCCGACCTCGGCCTGCTCGATCAGGTGGCCGCCCTGCGCTGGGTGCACGACCACATCGGCGCCTTCGGCGGCGACCCGGCGCGCGTCACGCTGGTGGGGGAGAGCGCCGGGGCGATGGCCGCGTCGCTGCACCTGACGGCCGTGCCCGCGAGCGCCGGCCTGTTCCGCGCCGCCATCCTCCAGAGCGACCCGTTCGGCCTGCCCTTCCGCACGCTGCCGCAGGCGCGGCGCAGCGCCGACCTGTTCCTGCTGGCGACGCGTTGCAAGGCGACGTTCGACACCGCGGCGTGCCTGCGGCGGCTGCCGCTGGAGGCGATCCTCGCCGCCCAGGGCTCCCCCGCCATGCGGCGCCCCCTGCTCCGCGTCGGGCTCCCCGCCTTCCTCGCCTGGGGCCCGGTGGTGGATGGCGTCACGGTGACGCGCCAGCCACTCGCGGCGGCCTTCGACGGCGCCGTCGACGTGCCCGTGCTGGTGGGCACCAACGCCTCGGAGGGCACCGTCTTCTTCGCCGGCGGCGGGCCGATCGGCTACCACGCGTACCGCGCGCTGGACAGCGTGCTCTTCGGGCGCGAGGCCGCCCAGCGCATCGAGGCGCGCCTACCGCCCAGGGTGCGGGGCGACAACGTCGACGCGGTCATCGCCCTGACCACGCGCTACCTCTTCGACTGTGCCACCGACGCCTTCGCGCGTGCCGGCGACGCCCCCGTCTACCGCTACCGCTTCGAGGCGGTGCCGTCGTTCAACCTGTGGACCGAGGTGCCGCGCTGCGCCGACGAGAGTTGCCACGCCGACGAGCTGGCGTTCGTGTTCGGCACGGCCGGCGGGCTCATGCCCTTCACGCCCCGCGAGCGGCGCCTCTCCGACGCCATGATGGCCGCCTGGGGGAGCTTCGTGCGCGACCCCTCGGCGCCGCGGGCCGGGGGCGCGGGCGCGCCCGCCTGGCCGGACCTGCGTTCGTCCGGCGAGGCGCTGGTGATCGACGGGGCGCGGCTCACGGTGGCGCCGGACGCCCCCGGCGACGCCCAGGCCGCCGCGCCGACCTGCGACTTCTGGGACGCCCTCGGCTACCCGGTGGGCGCCCCGCCGCAGCGGCGCGTGCCGCCGCGCTGAGCGCCCGCTGCCGCGGTCGTCACTCCTTCCGCAGCGCCTTGAAGGCCCCGATGAGGCCGTTGGTGGAGCTGTCGTGCCCGTCCACGGGGTCGTCGCCGTCGAGCTCCGGCAGCACCGCCTTGGCAAGCTGCTTGCCCAGCTCCACGCCCATCTGGTCGAAGCTGTTGATCCCCCAGATGGTGCCCTGCGTGAAGATCTTGTGTTCGTACAGCGCGATCAGCCGTCCGAGGGTGTCGGGCGTGAGCTCGCGGAACAGCAGGCTGTTGGTCGGGCGGTTCCCCTCGAAGCGCTTGGCCGCGGTGAGCAGCTCGAGCTGCGGCCCCTCCTCGACGCCCTCCTCGAGCAACTCGGCGCGCGTCTCGTCGGCGGTGCGGCCGCGCATCAGGGCCTCGGTCTGGGCGAAGAAGTTCGCCAGCAGGATGCTGTGGTGGCGGCCGACGGGATGATGGCTGCGCGCGGGCGCCAGGAAGTCGGAGGGCACGAGCTTGGTGCCCTGGTGGATGAGCTGGTAGAAGGCGTGCTGGCCGTTGGTGCCCGGCTGCCCCCAGACGATGGGGCCGGTGCTGAAATCCACCCGCCGCCCGTCGAGCGTGACGCTCTTGCCGTTGGACTCCATGTCGCCCTGCTGGAAGTAGCTGGGGAAGTACTCCAGCGTCTCGTCGTACGGGAGGATGGCGTGCGTCTGCGCGCCGAAGAAGTTGTTGTACCAGAGGCCAAGCAGCCCCATGGTGGCGGGGATGTTGTGCTCCAATGGCGCCGTCCGGAAGTGCTCGTCGACGGCGTGGGCCCCCTCGAGCAGCGCCTCGAAGCGGTCGAAACCGACGTAGAGCGCGATCGACAGGCCGATGGCGGACCACAGGCTGTAGCGGCCCCCGACCCAGTCCCAGAACTCGAACATGTTCTCGGTGTCGATGCCGAAGTCGCGGACGCCCTCCTCGTTGGTGGACAGCGCGGCGAAGTGCTTGGCCACGGCCGAGCGGTCCGCGGCGCTGCGCAGTAGCCAGTCGCGCGCCGTGCGCGCGTTGGTCATCGTCTCCTGGGTGGTGAACGTCTTCGACGCCACCAGGAAGAGGGTGGACTCGGGCCGCACGCGCTCCAGCACCTCCGCCATGTTGGTGCCGTCGACGTTGGAGACGAAGTGCACCCGCATGTCCGGCAGGGCATAGGGTGTCAGCGCACGCGTCACCATCTGCGGTCCGAGGTGGGAGCCGCCGATGCCGATGTTCACCACGTCGGTGATGCGTTCCCCGGTGAAGCCCCGCCACTCCCCGCCGTGGACCATGGCGCAGAAGCGCTCCATCTTCGCCAGCACGGTGTTCACGGCCGGCATGACGTCCTCGCCGTCCACCAGGATGGGGCGGTTGGAGCGGTTGCGCAGCGCCACGTGCAGCACGGGGCGCTGCTCCGTGGTGTTGAGCACTGCGCCGTTGAACATCGCCTCGGTGCGCGCGGCCAATCCCTGCTGGCGCGCGAGGTCGCGCAGGAGCGTCATGGTCTGGTCGGTGATGCGGTTCTTCGAGTAGTCGAACAGCAGGTCGTCGAGCCGCAGGTGGAAGCGCTCGAAGCGCTCGGGGTCGCCATCGAACAGGTCGCGCATGTGCAGAGGCGCGATCTCCCCGTGGTGCTCCTCGAGGCGCTTCCAGGCGGGCGATGAGGTGAGCGAGGGCATGGGGCCGCTCCTTTCGTCGTTCGCAGGCCGCCAGGCGGGGGCGCCGCCGTGCCGGCCCTGGCGTCGCGGCGCAGGCGGCGACGTTCGGCGCGCGCCCGCCGGCCGCGGCGTTCCGCCTACGAGCCTACCCGCGCGGGTCGTGGCGCGTTCGTGTCGCAGCGGACCACACGGCGCCCACGGCGGGCGGGCCGTGGCCCGCGAACGACCCGGGTGCCCGGGTGCGACGAGCGTGATCGGCGCCCCACGCAGGCCCACGATGCCGAACGCGGCCGGCGCCGCCGGCCCTCGTGGGGCGCCGCCGTCTCATGCTCCCGGGGGCGCCGTTCACGCAGCCGTCACCCTGCGCCGCTAGGCTCGTGGGGAGGGGTCCCGACGCGGCCCCCGGCGCACCGCCGGCGCGGCCGCTCCTTTGACAGGAACCGGAGGTTCCACCATGCGCGTCTCCCTGCACGCCGAAGCCTGGTGCCTCGACGGCCCCGTGGGCCACGCCGTCGCCGCCGTCCTCTCCAGCGACGCATCCACCGTCACCGACCTCGTCCTGCGGCTGCATGCGCCGGCCGAAGGGGAACGCCTGGCCCCCATGCTGCACGTGGTGGAGGCCGGTCCTCGGCACCTGCGCCTCGACCTCACCGGGGCCGAGGTGTCGCGTCTCCAGCCGCTGCGGGGCGAACGGCTCGCGTTCCTGCCGCCGCCCCCGCGGCCCGTGGCGATGGGCGGGCTGATCCAGGGGTCGGCGGAGCTCTCGGACGACATCGGGCCGCCCCCGCCCGCGCCGCGCGTGGTGCCGGCCGTGGACGCCGTCCCGGCCGGCGAGCGCCTGCTCCGCTGGCACGCGCGCGTGCGCACGGCGGACGGCTTGGTGGCGCACCTCGAGGAGCTCGACATCGACGATGCCCAGCGGCTGCGGGCGTTCGTGGTGCGCACCGGACGGTTCCGGCGGGACCGGGCCCGCGTGCCGCTGGTGGCGCTGCGTAGCCTCGCGGACGACGACGTCGAGCTGCGGTTGAACACCCGGCAGCTGCGCGCGCTCAGCGGGCGCCCGGGGATGCACGCCTGAGACGGGTCTTGGCGATTCCGCGCCCCGGACGACCCGACGGCCGTCGCCGGACCGGTAGCCTTGGCGGGGCGGTCGTCGCGCGCCCGCGGGGGCGGGCGGCGCCGCGGAGAGCGAGGCACGACACCATGGAGCACGACGGCGACGCAACAGACGGGGGCGACGCGACGCAAGACCGGCGCGCGGCGCCGGTGGCCGACGCCGAGGGGGGCGCGGACGGCATCCGGGCGCTGTTCACCGACATCGGCGGGGTGCTGCTCAGCAACGGCTGGGACCGCCACGCACGGGCTCGAGCCGCCGACACCTTCGACCTCGACCCGGAGGAGCTCAACGAGCGCCACCACCTCACCTTCGACACCTACGAGGAGGGGAAGATCTCCCTCGACACCTACCTCGATCGCGTCGTGTTCTACGAGGATCGACCCTTCGCCCGGGACGACTTCCGGCGCTTCCTGATGGCCCAGTCGCACCCCTACCCGGAGATGATCGCGCTACAGCGGAGGCTCAAGCGACGTCACGGGCTACGGGTGCTGGCGGTGAGCAACGAGGGGCGCGAGCTCAGCGAGTACCGGGCGCGCTCGTTCGGGTTGAAGGCGCTCATCGACGCCTTCGTGTGCTCGGCCTTCGTCCACGTGCGCAAGCCCGATACCGACATGTTCCGCATCGCGCTCGACCTGGCGCAGGTGCCACCGGAGCGCGTCGTGTACGTCGACGACCGCCCGATGTTCGTGGAGGTCGCCCAGGGGCTGGGCATCCACGGCATCGTGCACGAGGATCCGCGTCGCACCGCGCGGGCGCTGGCCGCCCTGGGGTTGAGCGACCGGTGACCGGGTTGAGCGACCCGGGTTGAGCGGCCCCGGTCAATCGGTCCTTGCTGACCGGTCCCGGCCGAGCGGTGCGGCGCGCGGCCCCGGTGGCGCGCAGCCGCGGCGGCGCGCGCCCCCCAAGGCTCCCGGGCCGGCCGGAACGCGCGGCCGAGCCTTCACCGAGCGTTCACAGCCCCTTCCCTCACCGTTCAACGCATTCCTCCTAGGCTTGGATCATCCCTGGAGACCCCAGGGCGTTGCATCAAGGAGGAGAACATGAAACGCACCATCATCATCACCGCAGCCGCGGCCCTTGCCCTCTCCCTCGCCTTCGCCTACGGCCCGCGCTTCCAGAACCCCACGGGCGCCCCGACCGCAGCCGCGAACGGCATGGGCGGCATCCAGGCAGGAGCCATCTTCGCGGGCACGCTCCACGACGAGGCCGCCGCGCTGCTCGGCATCACCCCCGATGAGCTGATCGCAATGCACCAGAGTGGCAAGACGCTCAGCGACATCGCGGTCGAGCTCGGTCAGGACGCCGGCACCTTCAAGGCCGCCCTGATCGATGCGCGCAACCAGGCCATCGACGAGGCCGTCGCCAACGGCGAGCTGACCGAAGCGCAGGCCACCTTCATGAAGACCAGCACCGAGGCCGCCGTCACCGCGCAACTCCAGCGCGAGGTCGGGCCCGCCGCAGCCTTCGCCTACGGTCCGGCGCGCGGCGCGCAGGCCTACGGCCGTCAGACCGGCCGTGCCGTCGGCCCCGCCGGCGCCCCCAACGGCTACGGCCCGAACAACGGCTACGCCCCCAATAACCGCTACGCCCCGAATAACGGCTACGCCCCCAACGCGAACGGCGCCCCGGGCTGGCAGCAGAGCGGTGCCGCAGGTTGGCCCGGCTGCCCCCAGCAGAACCAGCAGTACGGCCGCATGGGCCGCCGCTGAGCCGCGACCGCCCCACCCCCTAACCTGCCGGACGGCGAGGCACCGGATTCGACCCCCCTGAACCACCTCGCCACGCTGAGCGACGCGAGCCCCCGCCCTTCACGGGCGGGGGCTCGCTCTCTTGGATGGGCTCCACCGGCACCACGGGGGCACCCACCCTCGTGGGGCGTGGTGGCGGCTCCCGGGTCGGCGCGCCCGGAGCCCCGCACGCGGGGCACGGAGCGCGTCCCGGCGCTCGAGCCGGTGGCTCGGCGCGGGCGCCGGGCACGCCGCACTCACTCCAGCCGGTAGGCCCGCTTGGCCAGGTCGTAGGCGAGGGCCCGAGCCAGCTCCTGCGCGTCGTCCTCGCTCATCAGCCCCCGCATCGCCATGCCCGCCAGCCAGTTGCACGTCACCCTACGCCAGACCTCGTGCCGCGCCGGGATGCTCGCGAAGGCCCGGGTGTCGTCGTTGAAGCCCGCCGTGTTGTAGGCGCCGGCGGTCTCCATGACCGCGTCGAGCCAGCGCTCCATCCCCTTGACGCTGTCGAAGAACCACCATGGCGGCCCGAGAAGCACCGTGGGGTAGTGCCCGGCGAGCGGCGCGAGTTCGCGCGCGTAGACGCTCTCGTCGAGCGTGAACAGGATCAGGCGGTAGCGGGGGTCGTTGCCGAAGGCGTCGAGCAGCGGGCGCAGCGCGCGCGTCCACTCGGTGGCCACCGGGATGTCCGCGCCCTTGTCCTTGCCGAAGCGCCGGTAGATGGCGCGGTTGTGGTCGCGCAGGCTGCCCACGTGGAGCTGCATCACCAGCCCGTCCTCGATGCTCATGCCGGCCATCTCGAAGAGCATGTGGCTGGTGAACGCCGCCGCGTCGTCCGGGTTCGCCCGGCCGGCCCGGGCGCGCTCGAACAGTGCGTTCGCCTCGCCTTCCGGCAGCGGCCGCACGTCGGCGCGCAGCGCGGCGTGGTCGGTGGCCGTGGCCCCCAGCTCCTTGAAGAACGCGCGGCGCTGCCGCAGCGCCTGCAGGAAGCTGGCGAAGTCGCGCACGTCCACGCCGGAGCGCTCCGAGAGGAGCTCGAGGTTGCCGGCCCACCCGTCGGTGTCGAGGTTCACCACCGCGTCGGGGCGGAAGGTGGGGCGTACGGCGGTGAACCCCTGCTCGCGCATGGCGCGGTGATGGCTCAGGTCGTCGGTGGCCGCGTCGGTGGTGGCGAGCGTCTCGATGCCGAAGCGTTCGAACAGTGCACGCGGCCGAAAGGCGTCCTGGTCGAGCTGGGACTGGATGCGCTCGTACACGTCCTGGGCGTTCGCGGCGGTGAGCGGCTCGTCGATGCCGAAGACACGCAGGAACTCCAGCCGCAGCCACAGGCCGGTCGGTGTGCCGCGGAACAGGTGGGCGTGCTCGGCGAAGCGCTGCCAGATCTGCCGCGGGTCGCGCTCCACCGGGGTGCCGTCACGGCTGGGGACGCCGAGGGACTCCAGCGGGACGCCCTGGCTGTAGAGCATCCGGAAGACGTAGTGGTCGGGGATGATGAACAGCTCGGCGGGGTTGCCCAGGCGGGCCTCGGGGTCGGCCAGCAGGGCCGGGGGGACGTGACCGTGCGGCCCCACGATGGGGAGGTCGCGCACCGACTCGAAGAGCTCGCCGGCCAGCGCGCGCTGCGCCGGCACCGGACTGAAGCAGCATGAGGCCATAGGATCGTCGTCGCCCGCGCGGGGCGTCGGCCGAGGGTCGGGGTGGGTGGGTCGGGTCACGCGTCCTCCTCCTCTTCTTCGCCGGCGGTGGGTGCGGCGGTGGGTGCGGCGGCGGGTTTGGCGGCGGGCGTGCGGGTGCGCAGCGCCGCCGCGGCCTCCGGCACGCCGCGCTCCGCAAGCCCCCGCAGGGCGCCGCGCAGCACCTGGGGCAGCGTGCGCCGCACGTCCAGGCGGATGGCGTTCCGGGGCTCCTCGAGCGCGTCGAACTGGCTGCGCAGCATGGCGGCCTTCATGTAGTGCGTGCGGCGCCGGCGCATGCGGGCCTCGATGGTGGCGTAGTCCCCCGCGAGGTACACGAAGTGCACACGCGGATCGCCACCGGCCAGGGCGGCGCGGTAACGCTCCTTGAGGGCGGAGCAGGCGAGCACCAGCGTGCACCCGTCGGCCAGGTGCTCTGCGATCAGGGCGTGTAGGCGCTCGAGCCAGGGCCGGCGATCGTCGTCGTCGAGCGGCGTGCCGGCCGCCATCTTGGCCACGTTAGCCGGCGGGTGGTAGTCGTCGGCGTCGGCGAAGTCGGCGCGCAGGCGGCGGGCGAGGCGGCGGCCGACGCTGCTCTTGCCGCTGCCGGAGACGCCCATGACCACCACGGCGACCACCGCGCGCTCACCCCTCCCGCAGCCGGTAGAGATGCTCGCCGGCGTTCTCCACCAGGAGCCTCCCGTCCGACTCGCGCCCGCGCCAGGCCTCGGGATCGATGGTGGCCGGGTCGCGGTAGCCGAGGTTCACCTCGCGGCACTCCGCCTCTGGGATGCCGGTGGCCAGCGTGACGCGGATGCGCGGGCGCTCCACGCCGCCCTCGAAGGTGCCGCCGCCCTTGACGTGCGTGCTGTGCGCCAGGATCGCCCAGGGCACCTCCGCGAAGCGGTCCCACTGCGCCGTGAAGTAGTCGCGTACGTGGTACCCCACCTGCCGGATGAGGTGTCCGTGCACCACGCTGATCTCGCGCAGCTGTGGGGCGTAGATGATGACCTCGCCGCCGTCGGCGACCACCGGCTCGGTCTTGTACATCGCCTTGGCGGCGGTCCACAGCTCGTCGTACATGGGTGAGGGCATCGACAGCACAGAATCAAAGCTCCGCGCAGACCACACGATGTTGAGCTCCGCGGAGAGGTCCGCGGCGGCCTCCCAGGCGCGCACGTGGTCGCCCAGGTAGAGCCCGTGCAGGACCTTGCCCTTCATCACCAGTGCCAGCAGCGTGAGCGGGCGCTCGGCGGTGACGAACTCGGCGGCGCGGTGCAGCACGCGCCTCACGGCCGTGTCCTTGACGCCGATGGTGGCGTGGCTGGTGGCGAGCGCCCCGAGCCAGTGGGTGTTGTCGATGATGTCGGGCCCGGCGATGCCGGGGAAGAGGTACTTCGCGCCCCCGGAGAAGCCGGCGACCTCGTGCGGGAAGACCGGCCCCATGATGAGCAGTTGGTCGTAGTCGCGCACCATGCGATTGAGGCGCACCGGCGTGGGGCGGGTCACGAGCCCGCCGGTGAGGGCGCCCATCTCCTGCTCGTCGATGGTGCCGAGCGTGGTGAGGGCCTCGTCGAGGTGCCAGTGGTGGTTGAACACCTTCGAGCGGGGCGTGCGGCGGGCGCGCTCCTCGGCGTCCATGCCCACGAGGCGCGCGATGGCGTCCTCGTCCATGGGGGGGTGTGTGCCCAGCGCGATGAGGTAGTCGAGCGCCTCCACCTCTTTGCCCAGGAGCGCGTACAGCTCGCGGTAGAGAAGCGGGATGGGGGCGCTGCGGGTGCCGTCCGGGATGATGGCCAGGACGCGCTTGCCCGCCAGGTCGAGGCCACGCAGGCCGCGCTCCAGCAGGGCCGGTACCTCGGACGGGTCGAGGGGGCGATCGGCGGCGCCGCGGCCGATCGGATCCGCCTCGCTCGCGGCGCCGCCCGGTGGATCGATCGGCGGCACGGCGCTCACACCCCGCCGAAGGCGGAGAAGCCCCCGTCCACCGGGACGACGGCGCCGGTGACGAAGCCGCTGTCCGGGTCGACCAGCCACAGCAGGGTGGAGGCCAGGTCCGCGGCCTTCCCTAGCCGCGCCATCGGGGTGTGCCCCACCACGGTGCTGCCGCGCTCGGTCAGCTCGCCAGACTCGGCGTCGATCATCAGGTACTGGTTCTGCTGGGTGAGGAAGAAGCCTGGCGCCAGGGCGTTCACGCGGATGCCGGGCCCGTAGGTCTGGGCCATGTGCACGGCCAGCCAGCGGGTGAAGTTGTTCACCGCGGCCTTGGCCGCGGCGTAGCTCACCACGCGCGTCAGGGGGCGCTCGGAGGCCATCGACGAGATGTTGACGATGACGCCGGAGCCGCGCTCGGCCATGCCCCGGCCGAAGGCCTGGCAGGCCAGCATGGTGCCCAGCACGTTGAGCTCGAACACGTGCCGGATGGCGTCGGGCTCGAGCTCGAAGAAGCTCCGGTCGACGCCGGCCGTGGCCCGCGGGTCGTTCCCGCCGGCCCCGTTGACCAGGATGTCCACAGGCCCCAGCTCGCGCGTCACACGCTCGTCGGCCGAGCGCAGGGCGTCGACGTCGGTGACGTCGCAGGCGACCGCCAGCGCCTCGCCGCCGGCCTCCCGGATGCGCGTGGCCACCGGGCCCGCGCTCTCTAGGCTGCGGCTGAGCACGGCCACGCGCGCGCCGGCACCGGCGAGGGTGGCGCTCATCGAGGCGCCCAGGCCGCCGCTCCCGCCGGTGACGACGGCGACCTTGTCTTGGAGCTTCTGTGGCATGTCGCTCACCTCCGGTGGGCGCCGGCGCGGCGTGCGCGCCGCGCCGTGTGGCGTGTGGCGATTCCGCGGTGGCGCGGGCGGTGGTGTCTCGCGCGGGCGGCGTTCATGCGGGCCGCCTCGCGAAGGGGCGGAGATGGCGCTCGAAATGCCGCGCCAGCGTGCGGTAGTGCTGTTCCTCGTGGGCCGCGAGCTGGGCACGCACGGCGTCGCCGAAGGCGTCGAGCACGGAGCCGAAGGTGACGTGCAGCACCTGGCGGGCATCGAACTGATCGCACAGCGTGGGCAGCTCGTTGTCGGCCAGGTCCTCGGAGCGCGGCACGCGCTCGAGCTCGGCGGAGATGTGGTAGCTGGCGCGGTCCGTGGGGTAGCGCAGGCGCGCGAACGCGAGGATCTCGCGGAACAGCGCCGGGGCCACCGCCGCGATGACGCGCAGCGCCTCCAGATAACTCGTGCCGGCGGTCTTGAGGTGCGCGAGCCCGCCCGTGGCCTCGACGAAGGGGGCGTACACGCTGAACTTGTCCGAGCCCGAGTGGAGGCTGAGCTTGTACGGACCCAGCGCCCGAGCGATGGCGGCGTGCCAGGCGAGGTCCCGGCGGAGCACCTCGATGTCTCCGATGTAGTCCACCCCCTTCTCGAAGCGGCCGGGGAAGCGCGGGGCGAGGCTCACCCAAAGGATGCCGAGGCGGCGCAACTCGAGGGCCAGGAAGGCGTGCTCGGCCGGCGACGTGGGGGTGCCCGTCTCGTCGACGGACACCTCGAAATCGAAGGCGTCGCTGCGCGCGGCGAGGTGCCGGTACATGGTCGCGACGTGCGCCAGGGCGGCGCCGTACTTGGCCGCGGCGCGACGCACGTCGGGCCGCTCGAGGGTCAGCGCGCGGTCGCCCAGGTCCAGCTCGCGGCCCGCGTAGCGCGCCTCGAGGTCGGCGGCGTCGGTGTCCAGCGCCGACCACGGCAGCGCGGCGAGGCGCTCCGCGATGCCGGCCTCGTCCGCGTCGTGCGCGCCGTCGTCCACGTGATCGCCCGGGTCGACGGTGAAGAACGAGAAGCCCGCCTCGAGGCAGGCGTCGATGTGATCGGTGTGCTTGAGGTGATCGGCGTCGGCGCCGACGCCCTGGTGCCAGCCCGCCTCGAGGGCACCCCAGGTGGCGTCGGTCATGACGTCGACGGGCGTCCGGCCGGTGCGCACCATCTCCCGGATCGACTGCTGCGCGAAGATCGGCGCGATGGGCTGGGCGCCGCTCTCCGCGAGCACCGACACCAATGCGCGGGCGTGACCGGGGGTGGCGGTGCCGAGGCGGTCGCCGAAGCCCGCCGAGGTCGCCAGCCCGAGGGGCCGCGGGGCGAGGTCCGGCACGGCGCGGCGCAAGGCGGCGGCGTTCGCAGCGCTCAGCGGGCAGCGCTTGAGGGCGAGATCCTCCACGGCTCCCGCGGCCACCCCCTCGAAGCTGTCGAGCGCCGGCGCATCCGCGGCGGCGGCGACCAGCAGCCGCTTTCCATGGGGTCCGCGCTCGAGCACGAGCGTGAGCCCCTCCCGGTCGACGCGCGAGTCCGCCAACAGGGTGCGGCCCGGGCGCGAGAGGCGTTCGTTGGTGACGGGGGACGAGCTCATGCGACCTCCTCGATCGGCGTGATGGACGCGCATACGGTGCTGCCCCGCACCACCAGCGTGGGGCGCAGCACGACCTCGGCACGGACGTTGCGGCCGGCGATGCGGTCGAGCAGGATGCGCATCGCGTTGACGCCCAGGTCGTATTTGGGGACGTGGAGGGTGGTGAGCGAGGGGGTGAAGAGGCGGGCGAACGGGATGTCGTCGAACCCCACCACGGCCACCTGCTCGGGCACCGCGCGGCCGAGCGCCGCGCATGCCTGAAGCGCTCCGGCCGCCACCAGGTCGTTGTAGCACAGCAGCGCGTCCACCTCCGGCTGGGCCCGGAGCAGTCGCTGCGTGGCGGCGGCGCCGTCATCGATGTAGGGGGCCGTGCGCACCACGCGGCCGTCGGGGAGCGGGATGCCGAGCTCGCGCAGCGTCGCCTCGATGGCACGCAGGCGCTCCACCGCGGCGAAGGAGCTGTTGGGGCCCGCCAGCACGCCGAAGCGGCTGCGACCGAGCGAGCGCAGGTGGTCGATGGCCTGGCGCATGCCGCTGGCATGATCCAGCCGCACCGCGCCCGCGACCTCCGGCGGCGCGGTGCGGTTGACCACCACCGCCGCACGGTGGGTGCGGAGCAGCGCGTGCAGTCGGCGCTCGGGCAGGCGCGGGCTCACCACGATGACGCCGTCGACGCGGCGCTCCTCGAGGATGCGCAGGCTCGCCGCCTCGCGCTGCTGGTCCTCGATGGCGTTGCTGAGAAACACCGTGTAGCCCGCCTCCAGGGCGGTATCCTCCGCCCCGCGCACGATCTCCGGGAAGTAGGGGTTGGTGATGTCCGGCACCACCAGGCCGATGGTGTGGGAGTGGCGGGCTTTGAGCCCGCGCGCCAGGCTGTTGCGGCGGTATCCGAGCCGCTGCACGGCTTCGCGCACGCGCTCCCGGGTGGTATCGCTCACGCCGCTCTGATCATTGATCACGCGCGACACGGTCATGGCCGAAACCCCGGCCGCCCGTGCCACGTCCTCGATGGTCACTCTCGCCATTGCGGTCCCACCGCTCTCGCCGAAATTAGTTAACGATAACAGAAATCTCGTGCGTCGGGAGGGACCTTCGTTGACATGCCCAAACGCGCGTGCTAGCTTGAATGTCGATGTACAACATACGTCTTCGTGCGGAGTGAGTCCGCCGGGGCGGCGCGCGTTTCCACCCGTTAACGTTAACGGCCGCGAGGCCGGACGGTGCGCGGACGACCCGACAGCGCGACCGCACGCAAGGCGGGAGGACGCGCCCGGGTGCTACCCCGGACGTGTGGGGTCCGGTCTCGAACCGGAGAAGGGAGTCGCATGCGACGCTTCACCACCATCTTGCTCATCGCCGCCGCCCTGCTCATGGGGGTGGCCAGCGCCCAGCAGATCACGCTGCGCGCCGCCGACAACCAGCCCGAGGACTACCCGACGGTCCAGGGGCTGAAGTTCATGGCGAGCTATATCGAGGCCGCCACCGACGGGCGCATCAAGATGGACGTGTACGCCGGCGGCCAGCTCGGCGACGAGCGTTCCACCATCGAGCAGGTGCAGCTCGGCGTCATCGACATCGTCCGCACCTCGACCAGCCCGGTCGGCGAGTTCTACGCTCCCATGGGCGTCTACAGCCTGCCGTACATCTTCCGCGACGAAGTGCACATGTGGAAGGTCGTGATGGGCCCGATCGGGCGCGAGCTGCTCGACGGCCTGCAGCAGGCCAACCTCATGGGCCTGGCGTACTACGACTCCGGCAGCCGCAACTTCTACACCACCGAGTCCGCCGGACCCATCAAGAGCGTGGCCGACCTCAAGGGCATGCGCATCCGCACCCAACAGAGCGAAGTGGTGCTCGACATGATGCAGGCGCTGGGCGCCGAGCCCGTGCCGATGGCGTTCGGTGAGGTCTACAGCTCGTTGCAGACCGGCGTGATCGACGGCGCCGAGAACAACTTCCCCTCCTACGGCCCCTTCGGCGTGCGCCACTACGAGGTGGCCCCGTACTTCACCCTCGACGGTCACGCCCGCGTGCCCGAGGTCGTGATGATCAGCAAGGCCACCTGGGACAAGCTCGCGCCCTCCGATCAGGAGATCGTGCGCGAGGCCGCGCTGGCCAGCATCCCTGTCCAGGCCGCGTTGTGGGACCAGCTCTCCAACCAGAGCCGCGACGCCGTGGTGGAAGCCGGTAGCCAGATCTTCGCGGTCGACACCGCCGAGTTCCAGGCCGCGATGACGCCGGTTTACGACAAGTACGGCACCGCGTACGGCGACCTCGTCCAGCGCATCATCGACACCAAGTAAGGACGATTCGACGAGCATGTCGGATCCACGGGAAAGCGCGGAGGGGATCTCCCCTCCGCGCTCCCTCTACCAGCGAATCGAGGGGCCCATCGTCGCCGCGGTCCGCGGCCTGGTGGTGGCGTTGCTCGTCGGCATCGTCTTCGCGATCTCCTGGCAGGTGCTGACGCGCTACGTGCCCGGTCTCCCCGTGCCGCGCTGGACGGAGGAGGTCAGCCTCATCCTGATGGTGTGGCTGGCGATGATCGGCAGCGCCCTGGCCGTGCGCACCGGCGAGCACCTGGCCATGGACATCCTTCACCGGCAGGTCCCACCGCGCTTCCGCGCCTGGTTGGTCCGGCTGGTGTGGCTCACCGCCGCGGCCTTCTCGGCCTATCTCATCTGGTACGGCTGGGAATTGTCGATGCGCACCATGGCGCAGACCTTCTCCGCCACCAAGTGGCCCATCGGCTGGATGTACCTCGGGATCCCGGCCGGCGGCCTGCTGATGCTGTTCTTTTCGCTCCGCAACCTCTTCGTGCCGCCCACCAGCAGCTACGATGAGCTCGAGGAGAAGGTCGCGGGGAGCAACCGCCTCGTACAGGCGGCCTTCGGCCTCATCCTGCTGCTCGTGGTGGCCGGGCTGGTGGCACTCTTCGGGCTGGACGCCATGCTCGGACCGGTGGGCGCCCTGCTCGGCACGTTCGGGCTCACGCTGGTGCTGGGCGTACCCATCGCCTTCGGTCTGGGCATCGCCGCGCTGGTGACCGTACTGGGGCTGGGCCTGCCGCCGCTCATCGTGGCGCAACGCATGGCCAACGGCGTCAACTCCACGCCGCTGCTCGCCATCCCCTTCTTCATCATGGCCGGCCAGCTCATGGCCGAGGGCGGCATCGCCGCCAGGCTGGTGGACTTCGCCCGCGTGCTGGTGGGGCCTATCCGCGGCGGCCTGGCGATGGTCAACGTGGTGGCGTCGATGCTCTTCGGCGGCGCCTCCGGTTCAGCCGTCGGCGACGTTAGCGCCAACGGCTCCATCCTCATCCCCATGATGAAGCGCAAGGGCTACGACACCGATTTCGCGGTGGGCATCACCGTGGCGAGCTCCACCCAGGGTCTCATCATCCCGCCGAGCCACAACGCCGTCATCTACTCGCTCGCCGCCGGCGGCGTGTCGATCGGCGCGCTCTTCCTGGGCGGCTACATCCCGGGCATCATGATCGGCCTGGGGCTGATGGTGGCCTCCTACATCCTGGCCGTGAGGCGGGGCTACCCGTCCGAGGCCCGCCCGCCGGTGCGCGCCAGCCTACGCATCTCGCTGGAGGCGATCCCGGCCCTGGCGGTGGGCTTCATCATCGTCGGCGGCATCGCATTCGGCTTCTTCACGGCCACCGAGGCCGCCGCCATCGGCACCATCACCGCATTCCTGGTGGGCGCGTTCATCTATCGCGAGCTCACCCCGAAGAAGCTGTGGGAGGCGATGCTGCAGTCGGTGCGCACCATCTCCATCGTGATCTTCCTCATCTCCACGGCCAGCGCCTTCGCCTGGCTCATGGCGTACCTTCGGATCCCCTCGGCGATGGCCGCGGGCATGCTATCGCTGACGCAGAGTCCCATCATCCTGCTGCTCATCATCAACGTCATGCTGTTGATGCTCGGCGCCATCATGGACATGGCGCCGCTCATCCTGATCCTCACGCCGGTGCTGCTCCCCATCGTCACCGCGCCCCCGATCAACATGAGCCCGGTGCACTTCGGCATCGTGCTGCTCATGAACCTCGGACTCGGGCTCACCACCCCGCCCGTGGGCACCGCGTTGTTCGTGGGGTGCGCCATCGGAAACATCCGCATCGAGCGCGCCAGCCGCGCCATGCTCTACCTGTGGCCCGCCATGGTCATCGTGCTGCTGCTGGTGACGTACGTGCCCTGGTTCGTGACCTTCCTGCCCAACCTGCTTCACGTGCGCGGCTGACGAGCGCACCACCGTCCATCGCCGCGGGTCCCCCGGGGCCCGCGGCGGCCCGCTGGCGTTCGCCATCGGATCGGGTGAGTCCTTTTCCTTCGCCGGCCTGTGGACGCTGCTCACGCTGCGCGATAAGCTGGAGACCTGGAAACGCGGTGATTGACCTCGGCGCGCGTTCGACCTCGACGGTCGGACCTTCAGCGCACTCCGGCCCTCGCGGGTCGCGACGCCTCGGCGCCCATCGGGTCGATGGCGGGCGGCCGAAGCACGGGCCCACCGGGAGCCCAGATGGCGTCACGCAACCATGACGCGGCGCCGCTAGGGTACGCTCGGGACACCGCGGAGCAACGGCATTAGGAAAGGGGAACACATGAAGCGCATCACAATCCTCCTCACGCTTCTGGCGCTCGTGGCCGGAACGGCCATGGCCCAGACCAAGATCGAGTTCTGGCACGCCTTCGGCGACCAGGCCCGGCAGGGCTGGATCCAGGACCGCGCAGACGAATGGAACGCCAAGCGCACCGACTTCCAGGTGGAGGTCACGCCCAAGGGCTCGTACCGCGACACCCTGAACGCCGCCATCCTGGCCGCGCGCCAGGGCACCCCGCCGGACATCATCCAGATCTTCGAGGTCGGTAGCCAGCAGGCGTTCGACTCCGGCCTGTTCGTCCCGGTCGGCGATATCCCCGGCGCCTTCGACACCAGCGACTACATCCAGCCCGTGCTGAACTACTACACCATCGGCGGCACGGTGAACTCCATCCCGTTCAACTCCTCGAACGCGGTGCTGTACATCAACGAGGACCTGATGAAGAAGGCCGGGCTCGACCCCGCCAACCCGCCCAAGACCTTCAGTGACGTGATCGCCGACTGCGACGCGCTGCGCGCCGCGGGCGACACCACGACGGGCTGCATCGCCTTCCCGCTGCACTCCTGGTTCGTCGAGCAGTGGATGGCCGAGCAGAACGCCCCGCTGACCGACAACGGCAACGGCCGCGACGGCCGCTCCAACCACGTTCTGCTGACCAGCGACGCCTTCAAGAACATCGTGAGCTGGATCAAGGATCTGCAGGACAAGGGCTACTACAGCTACACCGGCACCCTCGAGAACTGGTCGGGCAGCGACGCCATCTTCACCGAGGGCAAGGCGATGTTCCACATCACCTCCACCGCCGACATCGGCAACAACGCCGCGGCGGTCGGTGACAAGTTCACCATGAACACCGCGGAGCTCCCCATCCCCGACGGCAGCGACCGCACCGGCGTGGTCATCGGCGGCGCCTCGGTCTGGATCATGAAGGACCATCCCGAAGCGCGCCTGCAGGCGGCTCGCGACTTCGTGCTGTACATGACCAACACCGAGAACATGATCAGCTGGCACAAGCTCACGGGCTACTTCCCCGTGCGCGTCAGCTCCGTCGATCAGCTGCAGGCCGAGGGCTGGTTCGACACCCACCCGCGCTTCAAGGTCGCCTTCGACCAGCTGCTCAACACGCAGCCGACGCAGGCCACGGCGGGCGCGCTCATCGGACCCTTCCCCGACATCCGTACCATCATCGAGGAGGCCATCCAGAAGGTCATCAACGGCGCGAGCGTCGACTCGGCCATGACCGAAGCGAGCAAGCTGGCGGACAACGCCCTCCAGCAGTACAACTCCAACTTCCAGTAACGGCCTGCTTCCCTCGGGCGGGGTGATCCCCGGCCCGCACACCTGAGCCACATCCGGCACCGGGGCCGAGCGCCCCGGTGCCGTTGGAGTACAGCATGCATGAGAGTGCGGTCTTCCGGAGTCGGCGCACTGCCTGGCTGTTGCTGACCCCCACGCTCCTGATCCTGGTTATCTTCCTGTACTATCCGGCGATCCAGTCGTTCGTCGTGAGTCTCTACCGCAGCAACCTCATCCTCGGCACCAGGCGCTTCGTCGGGATCGACAACTTCCGCCAGCTCTTCGACGGCGTCCTCACGCCCATGTACCGCCAGGTGGTGCTGCAGAGCCTGGTGTTCAGCACCTCCGTGGTGTTGGGGGGCCTGACGATCAGCCTCGCCTTCGCCACGCTGGCCAACCAGAAGGTCGCGGGAGCCCGCTTCTACCGTCTGCTTCTCATCTGGCCCTTCGCGCTCTCCCCGGCCATCGCGGGCACCATCTTCTCGTTCCTCTTCAACCCCCAGGTCGGCGCCGTCAACCAGGTGCTGAGCAGCTGGTTCGGCATCGCGCCGCGCTGGCTCGACGACCCCATCCTGGCCTTCCTGCTGGTGGTGATCGGTGCCATCTGGAAGCAGATGGGCTACAACATCGTGTTCTACCTCGCGGCGCTCCAGAACATCCCCGGGGAGCTCACGGAGGCCGCCGCCATCGACGGCGCCAACGCCTGGCAGCGCTTCCGTTCGATCACCTTCCCGCTGCTCTCGCCCATGACCTTCTTCCTGATGTTCACCAACCTGGCCTACTCCTTCTTCGAGGTGTTCGGCCTCATCGACATCCTCACCAAGGGCGGGCCGGTGGGTCCGCAGGGGATGGGGCTCGACAACGCAGGGCTGACCACCACGATGATCTACCGGCTGTACAGGGACGGCTTCGGCGGATCGGGCAACCTCGGCTTCGCCGGCGCCCAGGGCGTGGTGATGCTCTTCCTGGTGGCCCTCATCACCGTGTTCCAGTTCCGCTACGGCGGGCGCAACGTTCACTACGGGGGTGCCTGACATGGCGTTGGCCGGGTCCTCCCGCGGCGACGGCACCAAGACCCGCTGGCTCGTACACCTCGGCCTCATCCTGAGCTGCCTGGTGGTGACGGGACCGATCCTGTTCGCGCTCATCAAGGCAAGCCAGGGTCCGGGGCAGGTGCTGTCGGCCAACCTCCTGCCTGGTACCCACCTGTGGGAGAACTTCGCCAGCGCCTGGGTGGGCGGCAAGCTCGCGGTCTACATGCGCAACTCGCTCATCATCGCCTTCGCCGTCACCTTCGGCAAGACGCTGCTGTCCCTGGGAGCAGGCATGGCGCTGGTGTACTTCCGGCTGCCGCTGAAGCCGCTGGTGTTCGGCTTCATCCTGCTGACCCTGATGATGCCGACGCAGGTGCTCATCGTGGGACTGTTCGACATCGTGTCCAAGCAGCCTCCGCCCACGTGGGCCGCGTTCTTCCAGTGGATCGGCCATCCGTTGGCCCCCACGGAGTACGGCTTCGGCTGGGCCAACAGCTACTGGGCGGTGATCGTGCCGTTCCTGGCGTCGGCCACGGGCACGTTCCTGTTCCGCCAGCACTTCATGTCGATCCCGCCGAGCCTGGCCGACGCGGCCAAGATCGACGGCGCGGGCCCACTGCGCTTCCTGTGGAGCATCCTGGTGCCGATGAGCTGGAACACCATCGGCGCGCTGGCGGTCATCCAGTTCGTCTACGTCTGGAATCAGTACCTGTGGCCGCTGGTGATCATCCGCCGCGACGACCGGCAGGTGATCCAGGTGGGGCTGAATTTCCTCATCGCCACCGGGCAGAGCGTGGACTGGGGGCTGGTGATGGCGGGCGCCATCCTGGCGCTGGTGCCACCGCTGATCGTCTTCGTGCTGCTGCAGGAGCAGTTCATGCGCGGCTTCGCGTTGAGCTCCGAGAAGTAGGCCGGAGCGCCGCGCACCGGTCGGACGCCGGGGTGCCCCGATCGCAGGGGCTCCCCGGCGCCTGACGTGGGTGCGCGGTCGCGGCGGCCGTGTCCGCGGCCCATATCGGTGGCACGTCCCGACAGGGCCGGCGGAGCGTGCTCGCGTGGCCGCCGATGCACGGGCCCGCGCCTGTCCGCGGCGCGTTGACGCCGCCTTGACGGCCGTATTGGTACTGTCGACACCTCACCGTTGGAGGTGTCTATGTCTCGCATGTCCTACCCGGAGCTGGGCGGGCGCGTCCCCCGAGCGGTGCTGGCCGTGGTGCTGGTGCTGGTCGTGGCGCTCTCCGCCTGCAGGACCACGCCCCCGCCCAGCGGCGCCTTGCCGGCGCCCTCCGGCCTCTGGCTGCAGGAGCAAGACGGCGCCATCACGGTGCACTGGGACCCCGTCCAGGACAGCCGTGCCACCGGTTACGAGGTCCTCTCCGGGGACGCCGGCGCGGCGTCGCTGACGGTGGCCGCGACCGTCTCCGGTCGCGGCGAGACGCAGCACGAGCTCACCGGGCTGGCCAACGGCAGCGCCTACCAGCTCGCGCTCCGCGCCGTCGGCGAGGGTAGTCTTCGCTCCGACCGCTCGCCGGTGGTGCTGGGATCGCCCTTCGCCACCTCCACCACCGCGCTGGTGGACATCGTCGCGGACGCGGACGGAGGGACGGCAGTGCTGGAGGACGGCAGCCGTTTCGACCTGCTGAGCGAGGCGGACCTCGCCTTCGCCGACGGCCCCTCGGCCCCGGGCGCCCTGGCTCCGGCGTCGGTCGGATCCCGCCCCCTGCCGGCCGCCGCCTCGCTGCCGAAGGTGTACTCCCTGGCCGCCTACCAGACGCCCATCCAGGACCAGGGGGGGCGCGACACCTGCCAGACCTTCGCCGGCGTGGCCGCCATCGAGGCCGAGTACAAGCACCTCGGCTACGGCGATGTCGACCTGTCTGAGCAGTACGCCAGCCACATCATGCGCATCGTCGCCCTGCAGGACACGCCGGGGACGACCGCGGCCGTGCACGAGAACACCATCGGGGTGCGTGGCGGATGGAACTCCGGGACGCTCTTCGGCCGACTGCAGACCTACGGCCTCCCGCTCGACACGGTGGCGCCCTACGTGGCGCAGCGGGACTACCAATCGATCAACCAGAGCGGCGACGTGCCGCGTATCAATCCCACGGATCCCAGCGTCAGCCAGCGCACCTACGACGACTTCAACCTTCAGGACGAGCCCACGATGTACCAGATCCCTGCCTCGCTCACCACCACCCCGTTCCCGCGCGAGGCGTTGACGGCCGCTCCGTACGGCGTCACGGGCTTCCACTACGCGCCCGCGAACCGGAGGCACGACCCCACCTGGTACGAGCAGACGCTCTACGGAGGGGACGAGATCGCCTTCGGGTTCTGCTTCTGGGGTGGCGGTAGCGATGCGGCCGGCGTCTGGCGTCGCGGCAACCAGCAGGCCTGCGGCGGGCACCAGGTGCTGCTCATCGGCTACGACCGCACCGACCCCAACGACCCCGTGTTCATCGCGAAGAACTCCTGGGGCGGGACCTCGTACCAGCGGCTCGAGTACGCCTTCGTGACGGCCAGCTCCGATCCGATCCAGGCCGTGGTGGTCGACGGCGTGCGAGACCCGAGTCGCACCGAGCTGCGGCCGCAGGGCGCGCTGGGGCGCTGGGATCTGGTGGGGGACGGCACCGGGGGCACCCTGGACGTGACGCGTCTGTCGGGTTTCTACGCGGCCGCCGACCTGAACGGACAGCAGGACCGCCGCCTGGGTGCGTTCTTCGACCCCTCCGACGCGCCCTACCGCGTGAACGGGAGTGTCGATGCCGCCTCGCTGTTGCTGGACTTCCGCATCGACTTCGCCCACCCCGCGCTGGATTACGAGACGCTGACGGGCGAGCACTTCATCGGCACCATCGCGCGTTCGGATCCCACCTTCCTGGCCGGGACCTACGTGCCGGCCGGCGGCGGCGCGCCACGCGGGTTCTACGCCGACAAGGACGGCCCCTTCGCCAGTGTGCCGGGCGGGGCCACCGCGGAGGCGGCCACCTTCGTCGGGAGCTGGCGGATCCACGGGCTGGGCGTGGACAGCGTCCTGGTGATCGACTCGGTGCTCGGCACGGGGGTGTTCAGCGGCCACACCACCCACGACGGCGGCGCCGTGAGCGGCCTCATCGACCTCGGCGCGCGCGAGGTGAGCTTCACGATGCCCGACGGCAGCGGCATCTCCGGGAACTTCCTGGGCACGGTCCATGAGGACGATCTGGGTACCATCAGCGGCAGCTACCAGCGCGGCGCCAACCCCGGCGGGCTGGCCCTCATCCGCGTGGGTGACGTGCCGAGCGTGGCCATCGACTCCATCGGCACCCTGCGCGAGGACGGCTCGCTGACCATCCGGGCCACCGCCAGCGACTTCGTGTCCATCGCCGACGTGAGCATCGAGTGGAGCTACCAGACCAGCCCCAGCGGGCCGTCGACCTCCATGGGCACGACCTCCAGCGGGCAGGCGCTCAGCACCACCGTTCCCTGCGACGACCTCCTCGTGACCGCGCACGCGACGGACGCGGGCCGTGGCCTGGAGGCCGAGGACGTGGCGGCCGTGAGCTGCCAGCCGCAGTTCGAGACCCGCCGCTTCCACATCGACCGCGACCTCAGCGGCTGGGTCAACGACAACGGCAAGGCCGGCGCCGCCAGCCAGGGATCGGTGCTGTACGCCGGCGACGACGCCCTGGACCACGGCTACCGCTCGATGCTCACCTTCCCGTGGAACCTGCCCAGCGGTCTGGTGGCCATCACCAAGGCGGAGGTCACGGTGAACTTGAAGACGGTCGAGGGCGACCCCTACAGCGGTCTGCTCGACCTGCGCGCCTTCCAGGTGGATTACGGCGACACGCTCGAGGCGGCCGACTTCACCCCCAGCTACCTGCCGGGTGCCGCCACCCTGCCCTTCGACGGCACCACCACCTTCGGCACACTGAACTTCGACATGACCATGGCGGTGCAGGACGCCTGGGCCAACCGCGCGACGCGCGGCGACCGGGTGCAGCTGGCACTGCAGTTCCGCAACGCCACCGACAACGACGCCACCGCCGACCGCGCCACATTCGAGGCGCAGGACCAGCCGGGGACGACGCTGCTTCCGTTCATCGACATCACGTTCCAGAACTACTGAGCCCAACGGCGGCGCGCACTCGGCGCGCGCCACCGCCCAAATGACGGCAACGCCCGCCCCGGAGCATGCTTCCGGGGCGGGCGTCCGTCGGTGGTGCTTGGTGTGCGAGGGGCGATGCGTCGGGCCGCGTGGCGGGTCCTGGCGCCGTGCGGGCCGCGGCCGGCTGGCGGGGAGCGGCCCGCGCCTCAGCCGGCCTCGCTCGACTGCGCCCAGATGTTGATGCCGGCGTCGGTCGCGTGGCGATCGATCTCGGCGAGCTCCTCGGCAGTGAACTCGAGGCGGTCGAGCGCGGCGACGTTCTCCTCCAGCTGGGCCACGCTGCTGGCGCCGATGAGCGCCGTGGTGATGCGTGGGTCGCGCAGCACCCAGGCCAGGGCCATCTGGGCCAGGCTCTGCCCGCGCCGCTCGGCGACGGCGTTGAGGGCGCGCACCTTGTCGAGGTTGGCGTCGTTGAGCCAGGCGGCCTTGAAGCTGTCGGCGCGGTGTACGCGCGCGTCCTCGGGCACCCCGCCGAGGTACTTGCTCGTGAGGAGCCCCTGCGCCAGTGGCGAGAAGGCGATGCACCCCACGCCCTCGTCCTCCAGTGCCGGCAGCAGGTCCGGCTCTACCCAGCGGTTGAGCATGGAGTACGAAGGTTGGTGGATGAGGAGCGGCACTCCCATGCCGCGCAGGATGGCGGCGGCCTCGCGGGTCTTGGCGGCGGAGTACGAGGAGATGCCGACGTACAGGGCCTTGCCCTGCTGCACGGCGGAGGCCAGCGCGCCCATGGTCTCCTCCAGCGGCGTGTGCGGGTCGAAGCGGTGCGAGTAGAAGATGTCGACGTACTCGAGCCCCATGCGCGCGAGGCTCTGGTCGAGGCTGGCGAGTAGGTACTTCCGCGAGCCCCACTCCCCGTACGGCCCGGGCCACATCAGGTAGCCGGCCTTACTCGAGATGACGAGCTCGTCGCGGTAGGGCGCGAAGTCCTCGCGCAGGATGCGACCGAAGTGCGTCTCCGCGGATCCGGGCGGCGGACCGTAATTGTTGGCCAGGTCGAAGTGGGTGACCCCGAGATCGAAGGCGCGCCGCAGGATGGCGCGCTGCGTCCCGACGCTGCGGTCCTCCCCGAAGTTGTGCCACAGACCCAGCGAGACGGCGGGGAGGCGGAGGCCGCTGCGGCCCGTGCGGCGGTAGTGCATCTTCTCGTAGCGATTCGGTAGGGCTTCGAAGGGCATGGGTTCCTCCGTGACGAAGAACGTGGCTGCGGCGGGCCCGCGCCGGACCGCGCCTTCGGCAACGCGCGCCTCATTGTACGGCGGGCCACCAGGATGCGCTCCACGAGGTGCTAGATGCCGAAGCGTGGCGCGTAGGGTGGGTCGGCCAGCTCCACGACGCGGCCCCACAACCGCCGCATGGCGCGTACGGTACCGGCGAGGTGGGCGGGGCTCGAGCCGGGACAGGCGAGGATGTCGCTCACCGAGGTCAGGAATCCCTCGGGTGCGCGGGCGAGCGATGGCAGCAGCGCATGGGCGGCCTTGTCCCCCGGGAAGTAGGAGCGGTTCGTCGCGAACAGCGCCTGAACGAGCGCCGCGGCCGCGCGGCCCAGGCAGCCGACGGTGCCGAGCACGTCGCCGCGCCGGGCGAACGCCGGCGCGTTGGCGAGGGTGAACTCGGCCGAGGCGAGCGATCCCTCCACCACGGCAGCCTGCAGGGCCGGCGGATACTCGGCCACGGCCGCCGCCAGCGCTGCGACGACGCCGGTCGGATCATGGAGGGCCACGCTCGCGGCCGCCTCCGCCAGGTAGATCACGCTGCTGAACCCGAAGGCGGGCTGTTGGTCGTAGTCGCGTTCGACGATCCCGCGCCGCGCCTTGGCGATGGTGCGACGTACCTGGTCGACGTTGCGGTACAGCAGGTCGACCTTGCCCGCGGGCGTGTGGATCCAGGCCCCCCCGTTCACCCACGGGCCCCAGTCGTACAGGTCGGTCACGGTGGGGGCCCCGTCCTCCGACACGGCCAGCGCCACGGTGCGAATCGAAGCCAGGTCGGGCGGGTCGGCCTCGGCGTACAGCAGTGCCAGGTCCACGTCCGAGACCGGGCCGGCGTGGCCCGACGCGTACGAACCGCCCAGCACCACCGCCAGCACGCCCGACGTGCCCGCGAGGCGGCGCACGAGGTCGCGGACCACGGGCCGCTTGGCTTCGGGAAGGCGCGTGAGGGCGTCGATGGCCGAGTCTCGCACGGGCAGGTGGAGGCGTCAACGTGCCGGCCCGCCGGCGCCCGCGCGACGGCGGCCCCGGCGGGTCGCGGCGGCCCCTCGCGCCACGATACCGGCCCCCCGCGCGCGCCCGGGGGGCCGGAGGCAGCGACGGGCGCGGCTCGAGTCGCGCCCCGGAGCGTCAGTTGCCCGGCGACGCCGGGGGCTTCACCAGGAAGTCCGCCTGCGTCTTGCCGGCAGCCTCGCCCAACGCGTACGAGGAAACGCTCAGCACGTACGGCGTGGTCGAGGTCTGGACGGCGTAATTGCCGTCGTCGAGCTTGGCGCCCACCGTGATGGTGGTGGTGGTCGGGGTTGCGGTGTCGGCGCTGGTGGTCGGGGTTGCGGTGTCGGCGCTGGCGTTGGAGGCGTTGGAGGCGTTGGAGGCGGCGGCCCCCTTGGCGTCGGCCGCACCGGCGGAGGCGCCGGAGCCGGGTGCGCCCGCCGTGGCGGCCTGGGCCGCGCCCGAGCCGGAGGCTGGGGTGGAGCTCGTCGCGGCCGCGGCGCTCGCGTCGCTACCCGCGTTCCCGCCCGAGGCGTTGCTGCCCGAGGCGTTGCTGCCCGAGGCGTTGCTGCCCGGTGCGTTGCTGCCCGACGCATTCCCGCCCGACGCCTTCGCGGGCGGCTGCGTCACGAGCGTGATGGTCGCCGTGGGGGCGTCGAGGCCGTAGGAGGCGTCGACGGTCTTGCCCAGCGGAGCGTGCAGGCGGAGCTGCGTGACGCGGTCGAGGAAGGCCGACAGCTGCTGCGGGTCGAGCGTCTGGCCGGCGTCGAGGCCGTCGAGCGACCAACCGTCGGCGCTGCGGGTGAAGTGCAGCTCGCCCTGTGCGTTGTGGATCGTCACGGCCGTGACGTTGGCCTTGTCGAGATCGACCACCACGGGCTTCACCCAGGCCGAGGCATCGGTGCGCGCCTGCGAGCTGTGGAGCGTATGCGACAGGTAGACCCCCTGGTCGCCCTGCACGCGCAGGTGGGTGCTGCCGTAGCTGGGCTCGGAGCCGATGAGCAGGGTGGTGGTGCCGCCGCCGTCGAGCGTCAGCGTCACCTTGCGCTGGAAGCTGTCGTCCGCCACCTCGAGGCGCTTGTAGGCGTCGCTGGTGTCGGCCACCAGGCCGCGGCGCTGCACTCCGGTGAGTGCGCTCAGGAAGTCGCCGACGCGCTGCCCGTCGGCGGGATAGCTGTCGGCGCCGGGGAGGACCCAGTCCACCCCGGCCTTCTTCAGCTCGATGGTGTTGCCGTCGGCGTCCTCGACCCGGATGTCCACGACCTTGTCGGGCGTCACGTCGGCGCCTAGCAGCGGGCCCACCGCCTGGGCCGGTGGGCGCGCAACGGTGAGCACGACCAGCACCAGCACGGCGATCTGGACCAGCGCCAACAGCGCCAGCCACATGTTGCTGCCGCGCCAGGCGCGTCCGGGGGCGGCGGTGGTGGCGGGAGCGCTCATCGGGTCCCTCCCTGGGGGAGCAGGCCGGGCATGGGGGCGCGGTTACGCTTGCGCCACTGCCACACACCGGCGAGCAGAACGAGCGCGAGCAGGGCCACGACGTAGTTGCCGAGCTCCCACTCGGTTTCCTGGCGAGAGCCGAGAGGCGCGAGCACGCGCGTCTGTGCCCCACCCGCGCGGATGCTGAGCAGGTCGGCGTCCTCCAGCGACCAGTCGACGGCGTTCTGCACCAGCTGAAGGTTCTCGGCCGAGCGGTCCTGCCCCAGCTTGGCCGAGAGGTTGAGGACCGTGTCGTTGGCCACCTCACCGCTGCCGATCACCACCAGGCGCGCGTTGTCGGGCGAGGAGGCGAGGACGCCCAGGCGTGGCGGTGGCGCCTTGGAGGCGTCGCTCGCGTTCGCCTTGGGGGCGCTCGAGGAGGCGTCCGCGGCGGACGCGTCCGCCGCGGTGCGCGGGTCGGCCTTGTCCTTGAAGTAGCTGGCGAAGGTGCCGCGCAGGGCCACGGCTAGCGTGTAGGACTGGGTGTCCTTGGGCACCGCGAAGCCGTACTTGGGGTAGGTCTGGAAGTCGGGCACGATGTTGGTGCTGGTGCTGGTCCAGCTATGGTCGCTCGAGGACAGCAACACGTCCACCGTGCGGCCGTCGTCGGCGGACGAGGCGACCTCGAGCGGGGACGCCCAGGGCACCGTCACGGCCGGCAGTGAGCCGGTCACCGGTGAGGACGCGTCCATGCCGCCCGCGCGGACGTCGACGAAGAACGGGTAGTCGACCGCCTGGACCTCCTGCACGGGCAGGCCGTTGACGTTGCGCGGCACCACCACGGGGAACTGGCTGTTCTGGGTGTCCATCACGACGGCGTCGTCCTCCTTGACGCCGTAGCTCGCCAGCAGGTCGGCGACGCCACTGTGGACCTTCTTGAGGGTGAGCGTGCCGCCGTAGGGGTCGGTGGTGAGGGCGTAGCTCCCGCCGGCCACCACCACGGCGCCTCCGCGCATCAGGAACTGGTCGACGGCGAAGCGCTGGGTGTCGCTCAGGCCCTGCGGGGACAGCAGCAGCAGCGTGTCGACGTCGTTGGGAACGGAGCCGTCCGTCAGTGACACGGTCTTGACGGTGTAGTCGCGCTGCAGCTGCTGCTGGATCATCTGGGCCTTGTACACCTGGGGCTGCTGCTGCCCCATCATGTTCGGGCCGGGCGCGGGGGGCGCCCACAGCCCGACGGTCTTGACGAAGCCGCTGGTCGAGCGCTTGAGGGCGGAGGTGACGGCGTCCTTGACGGTGGCCTCGCTGAAGTCGCCGGCGGGCACCACCACCTGGGTGCTGTCGCCCACCGTGAGTAGCATCTGGAGGTAGTAGTGGTCGGGGGACATGAGGCCGACCGGGATGGGCTGGATGCCGTAGCGGCTGGCGAGCTGCGAGGGCGTGAGCGCCGCGCCCGGCTTCTCCGGATCGACCTGACCGAAGGTGAACGCGCCGTTCGCCCCCGTGGCCAACCCGTCCGCCACCTTCTTGACGATTCCGGGCGCGCTCTGCAGGTCCTGAGGCAGGGTGTCGGGTGTCGCCAGCAGCGTGAGCTTGGCTGGTTGATCGAGCGAGGCGAGCACGGTGTCGACGTCGCTGAAGCCGGCCACGTCCTTCTTGATGGCGCGCGTGAGGTTGTACTCGAGGTTGTCGAGCTGCACCTGCGGGGTGCCTCCTGAGCCCTGGCGCACGCTGATGAGGTCATTGAGGTGGAGCACCTCGCTCTGGTCGCCGTAGCGCACCAGGATGGCGAAGTAGGCATTGACCACCGACGCCTCGTAACGGCTGGAGACCTGGAAGGGGTGGGGCTTGATGCCGTACGCCTGGTTGGCCTCGTTCTCGGCGGCAGCGTCGCTGGCCGGGTCGACCACGTCCGCCTTCACGCGCCCGTTCGAGGCGACCTGGTACTCGCGCAGCATGTCGGCCACCTGCGGGATCAGCGGCGCCAGCAGCGGGTGCGTCTTCTGGCTGATGTAGGCGCGGATGGTGAGCGGCTCCTGCAGGGAATCCAGCAGGTCCTTGGTGGTGCTCGAGAGGCTGTAGCGGTGGCTCTGGGTCATGTCGACGCGCAGGCCGGAGAGGGGCGCGAGCCAGCCGTTGAGCAGCACCAGGTTGAGGGCGACCAGGGCGACACCCAGCATCCGCGCGTTGCGGTAGCCGCGGGTGAGCGCCCCGTGGCTCCAGCGCTTGCTGTCGAGCGAGAGCACGTTGAGGCTCAGGAAGACGCCCGCCAGCGAGAGGTAGAAGACCAGGTCGCGCAGGTCGAGCACGCCGCGCTCGATGCTCTGGAAGTGGGTGGTGGTGGAGAGCGTGCGGAGCACGGCCGCCACCGCCGGCGGGGCGAAGTCGAGCACGGTGCCGGTGCCCACCAGGTAGAACGCGCCGCCGATGAGCAGCGTCACGATGAGCGACACGATCTGGTTGTCGCTGCGCGAGGACACGAACAGGCCGATGGCGGCGTACGCGGTGGCCATCAGCAGGGCGGCGACGTAACCGCCGAGGACGGGACCCCAGTCGAGGTTGCCGAGGATGGCGACGGTGACGGGGAGCCCGAGCGTGAGCAGCAGCGCCAGCGCCACCAGCGTCATGACGGCCAGGAACTTGCCGAGCACCAGCCGCCAGGTGTCCACAGGCAGCGTGAGTAGCATCTCCAGGGTGCCCGAGCGCTGCTCCTCGCTCCACTGACGCATAGTGAGCGCGGCCACCAGGAACACCAGCAGCAGCGGCATCCAGGTGAACAGCGGGCGCACGTCGGCGATGCCGCGGGCGAAGAAGGTGGAGGCCCAGAAGAACACGAACAGCGTCACCAGCAGGAAGGTGCCGATGAAGATCAGGGCCAGGGGGGAGCCGAAGGTGCTGGAGAGCTCCTTCTTGGTGATGGCGAGGGTCTGTCGCACGCTCACACCTCCGGGCGGGTCGTGGGGGACGGGCGCCGCATCAGGCCCTCGCTCCGGGTGCCTCGGCTGCGTGGGGCGGGACGTCGGCCGGCGGTGCGCCGGCCGGGCCGGCGTCGCGCGCCAGGTCGTTGAACACGCTCTCGAGTGTGCGGACCTCGTTGCGGAGCTCGCGCACCGGCCAGTCCGTCCGTTTGGCGAGCTCGAAGACGGCCGGGCACAGGTCCGCGCCCTCGTCGCCGCGCACGATGAAGCTCACGCGGCCGTTCGGTAGCGTCTCCTCGGATACCTCCCGGACGCCGGCGAGGCCCTCCAGTGCGCTGCGGCCGTCGTCCGGGCGCCACTCCAGCACCAGCCTCGCCGCGCCGCTGCGGGCGAGCGCGTCGAGGCGCGCGTCCGCCCGGATCTCGCCGCCCATGATCATCACGGCCCGGTCGCACAGCGCCTCCACCTCGGGCAGGATGTGGCTCGAGAACAGCACCGTGCTGCTGTGTGCCAGGCTCCGGATGAGCTGGCGGATCTCGACGAGCTGGGTGGGGTCGAGGCCCACGGTGGGCTCGTCGAGGATGAGCAGCTTGGGGCGGTGGAGGATGGCCTGCGCCAGCCCCACGCGCTGGCGGTAGCCCTTGGACAGCGTGTGGATCGGGCGGGTCAGCATGGGACCGAGGCCCGTGGCCTGCACGGCGTCGGCCAGCGCTCGGCGCTGTTCGCCGCGCGGCACGCGGCGGACCTCCGCCATCATGGCCAGGTACTCCTGCACGGCCAGCTCGGGGTAGAGCGGCGCGTTCTCTGGCAGGTAGCCGATGCGCGCCTGTGCCTCCCGGGTGCGCGTCAGCACGTCGATGTCGTCGATGCGCACCGTGCCGGCGTCGGGCTGCAGGTAGCCCGTCAGGATCTTCATGAGGGTGGACTTGCCGGCGCCGTTGGGGCCCAGCAACCCCACGATGGAACCGGCCTCGATGGTCACGTCGACCCCCTTGAGGGCCTGGACCGGACCGTAGGCTTTCGTCACTTCCCGAACGTCGACCAAGCTCGACCTCCCACGACGGAATGCGTGTTGCGAACCGGCGCCACCTGACGTACGGGACGCGACGCGGGCGGCGCAGGAGCTTGCCCGCCCCGCGCCGAGCCCCGAGCCGTACGTGCGCTACGCCGTCACATGAGAGATGTACCAGTACTACATGAACCTACGTTTACGATTTCGTGAGCTTCTTGAGGAGCCGCGGCCCTCCCAGCGCTTGCTTGGGCGTGAGGAATGCCCTTGGGCACGCGTCCGCGGCCCCGTATGATGACGCGACTGCCCGCCTCTCGGCCGTGCGCCGGACGCCGGGCCCTTCGGAGGTGACAGCGTTGCCGGGGGCACGCGTACGCCCATGACGGTTCCCTGGGATCCCTATGTGGCCCTGCTGACGGGCAATACGGCCGTCCTGGGGGCGCTTGCGGTGGCCGCGTGGCGTCGGCGCCCGCGCGCGCGCGGCGGGAGGGCGTTCGCCTGGTTGATGGTCGCCGGGGCCGTGTGGACGGCCTGCGACGCCCTGGCCTGGGCGCCGGTGCCCTGGAACCTGGCGGTGGCGGCCGTGCGCCTCGGCGGCCTCGGTGCCGTGGGGCTCCCGCTGACCCTGCTGCTGTTCAGCATCGATCTCGGCCGTGTCCTGCGGCGCCCGGGGGTGAGTGCCGTGGTGATGCTCGCGGTCATCCCCGCTACCGGCGTGGTGGCCGACCTCGTGGCCGCGGACACCGGGGGTCTGTGGGGCGGTTTCGCACCGTGGGATGTCGGGGGGCAGGCACGCGTGGCCGGGGTCCCGGGTGCCTGGTACGGGGTGCAGGCCGGGTACGCGGGCGCGCTGGTGGTGGTCGCGCTGGTGCTGCTGCTGGTCGCTCGCGCGCGTGCGGCGCCGCCAGGGCGGGCCGCCCTGGACTGGAGCCTCGCCGGGTTGGCGCTGCCGGTCGGTGCGGCCGTGGTCGACGCCCTCGGCGTGGTGCGTGCGCCGGGCGGCGTGGCCCCGTTCGTGCTCGGCCTGGCGGCCGTGATGCTGGCGCGGGGCCTGTGGGGCGAGCAGGTCGGCGACCGCCCGGAGGCATGGTCCACCACGGCCACCGAACACGTGCCGGATCCCGTGCTGGTGGTCGACGCCGAGCAGCGCGTGCGATTCGCGAACGGCCCAGCGCTCGAGCTCCTGGGGCGCCGCACCGGTGGCCTGATGCGCGCCGACGCGCGGGCGGTGTTCGTGGAGCACCCCGGGGTGCTCGCGTTGCTCGAGGATGACGAGGCCGGCGAGGCGGACGTGGTGTTGGCGCGCGCCGTGGCCGGGCGCTCGTTTCGGGTGTCGGTGGCGCCCTTCCGGACGCCACGGGGGCGCCTGGCGGGGCGGGTGTTGCGTCTCCAGGACATCGCCACGGAGGTCGAGGCGCGCGGGCGCCTGGCGCCGCTGCGTGCCGCGGAGGCCGCGGCCGGGGCGGCCGCGGCCGGGCTGGCGGCGCTCGCCGGTGCCCCGGACGCCCCCCTGGAGGATCGCCTCGAGCGGGTTCTCGAACACGCATGCGCCGCCGTGGACACACCGCACGGGCGCCTCTACCGGCTCTCCCCGGACGGCACGCTGCTCGTCGCGGTGGCAGCCCAGGGGCGGCTGGCCGCGGCCGGCGCCGCGCCGGTGCCGTGCGGCGAGGGAGCCGTGGGGCGCGCCTGGAGCGACGAGGGTCCGCTGCTGGTGGAGGACTTCGGGCGCTGGGAGGCGCGCGGGTCGGACCCGGGCGACGGCTGGATCGGATCGCTGGTGGCGCTCCCGGTGTGGGCGGCGGGGCGCGTGGAAGGCGCGCTGCTCGTCGCGAGGGGCGCCGACGCCAACGTTCCGCTGGGTGCCACGGAGCTGGGGGCCCTGCGGCCCTTCGGGCAGCTCGCGGGGCTGGCGCTGGAGCGCGAGCGGCTGGCCGATCGCGGGCGCGTCGCCATCGCGGAGCGCAACCAGCTCGTCCAGATCGCGGCGGCCGCCGCCGTGGGCCGCGGCGGCGCGTTGGAGCGAGCGGTGATGTGGATGGCGAGGGTCGCCGGTGTCACGCGGGTGGTGGTGTGGCGCGTCCAGCCGGCCACGAGCACGCTCGAGCCGGTGGCGTGGGCCGGTGTGGACGCCGGCCCGGAGGCCCGCTCCGCGGCCCCGGTCGCCGCGCTGCCGGTGCTCGCCGAGGTCGTGCGCACCCGCCGCGAGCTGGTGTTCGATGTGCAGGCTGCACTGCCGCAGCGCTTCCGAGCCACCGGCGTGTGGGCGGCGTCGCCGCTGGCGCCGGGCCGCGGCGCCGCGGTGTTCCCGCTGTTGCGGCGCGAGCACTGCGTCGGTGTGGTGGCCGCGGAGCGCAGCGCCGATGACGATCCGAGCGCCCTCGACGCCCTGCGCCGCGGCGCGGTGGCGGTGACGCTGGCGCTGCTGCTGGCGCCGCCGCCGGAGCGGGCCCCGGAGGCGGCGGGCGGTCCGCCCGTGGGGGTGCGATGAGGCCGGCCCGCCCGGTGGAGCGCTCGGTCGCCGTGGCCGTGGGCGCGGGCGACGTACGCGCCGCCGCCGCGCTGGGCGCCATGCGGGCCCTGCATCGAGCCGGCGTCCCCGTCACGAGGCTGTGGGGGGCGTCGAGCGGCGCCATCTTCGCCGCGGCCATGGCGCTGGGGTGGGACGCGGAGACATCCGTGGCGGTGGCCCGCAGGCTGTGGACGGCGGACCTGCTGCACGATCCCACGCCGCGGGCGCGGGCCCAGCTCGCCTTCCCGCGGCGGCTCGGGTTCGGCGCCTCCTTCGGGCTCGTCGACGACCGCCGGCTGCGCGAGGGACTCCATCGCGCCTTCGGGTCCACCACCTTCGAGGATGCGGTGGTGCCGCTGTCGCTAGTGGCCGCGGACGTGCTGGGCGGCGAGGCCGTAACGCTGGAGCAGGGGCCGTTGGCGAAGGCGCTGCGCGCGGCGCTGGCGCTTCCGGGGGTGTTCGCTCCGCTGCCGTGGGACGGGGCGCTGCTGGCGGACGCCTGCCTGGTGGAGCCGCTGCCGGCGCGGCGCGCACTCGCGCGCGGCGCGGGCCTGGTGGTCGCGTTGGCCTTCGAGAGCCCGCCGCCGCCCCACACGGCGACGCCGGTTCACCTGGTGCTGCACCACCTCTCCACCACCACCCGGCACCTGCTGCGTGCGCAGGCGGAGGCGGACGAGCGCGGCTCGACGGGGCGCATCCTGAGGATCACCGTGCCGTTCCCGGCCGGCGGGAGGCGCTTTGACACGGATCTGCTCGAGCCCGCCGTGGCGCTCGGAGAGCAGGCCATGGAGGCGCGCCTGCCTGCGCTGGAGTCGCTGTTCATGGCGCTGCGGTGAGCCGCCGTGCCGAGCGCGGCCTCAGTCGGCGGCCCGGGCGTCGGCGCGGTCGTCGGGCGCGTCGATGAGTTGGTCCATCCTGATGTTGCCGAGCACCTCGCGGATGCCGAAGGTGGCGCTCACCCAGGCGGTGTTGAGGCGGCAGTAGCCCTTGCGCTGCTGCGTGGCGCAGCGCTTGCTGGTCTGACAGGTGTCCAGCACGAGAGAACCGGAGACCGCCTCGATCACGTCGAGCAGCGACAGGCGGTGCACGTCCCTCTGGGTGGTGACGCCGCCGTTGCGCCCGGGCTTGCTCTCCAGGAAGTGCGCGGCCGAGAGCTTGCGCAGGACCTTGGCGAGGAAGGCGGGCGGCATCTTGAGGTCGGCCGCCATGGCGGCGGCGCTGGCGCCGGGATTCTCGGCGGCGTAGATGAGCGCGTGGATGGCGTAGCTCTCCTCGCGTCTGAGTAGGGTGCGGATCTCCTGCATGTGCACACTCCGCCGGCGGTAGCCGCCCGTTCATGCTAGCAGACGAACCTGGAGACATTCGTCCTCATTCGGCGGGGGGCAGCGGCGCTCTCGAGGCGCGTCCGCGCGCGCGCCGGCGCCCGACGCGTGCACCCCTGCCCCGTGAGGAACGCACATCGTGCGCGGAGATCGGGACATACGTCCCTACGGCGGCGCCCCCTCAATTCGTAAACTCCGACATAGGTATCCGAATATCTGGACCGCACACGGGAGGAACACCATGCTCAAGATCGCTGGAAGCATCCGGACCACCATCCTCGTGGCCGGCATCGCCGCCTTCGTCGTACTGGCCGCCGGCGTGGCGCTGGTGGATGGTGGCACGGACGCCGCCGCCGCCCGCACCGCCCCGGCGCAGGCCGCCGCGGCCCATGCGACCACGACGGACGCGACCGCGACGCAGGCCGTGACGACCCAGGATCCCGCCCTGCGGCACATCGCCGACACCTCCAGCGCGGACGACGCGCTCCCGGTCGATCAGCTGCCGGTGGTGCAGGCCGAGGTCGGGTTCGCGCCCGACGCGGCGCCCGCCACGGGCCGCGATCACCGCGCCCACGTGATGGTGACGATGGACGTCGAGGAGAAGGTGATGACGCTCGCGCCGGGCGCCGAGTACCGTTTCTGGACCTTCGGCGGCAGCATGCCCGGTCCGATGGTGCGCGTGCGCCAGGGGGATTACGTCACCTTCACGCTGCAGAACCCCAGCGGCAACGTCATGCCCCACAACATCGACATGCACGCCGTCACCGGTACCGGCGGCGGCGCGGTGGCCAGCATGGTCACGCCGGGGCAGCAGGCCACCTTCTCCTTCTCCGCCATCAAGTCCGGCGTGTTCGTCTACCACTGCGCCACCGCGCCGGTGGGGATGCACATCGCCAACGGCATGTACGGGCTCATCGTGGTCGAGCCCAAGGAGGGCTACGAGCCGGTGGATCACGAGTTCTACGTGATGCAGGGGGACTTCTACACCAAGGCCGACTACGGTGCCCAGGGCATGCAGGACTTCGATATGCAGCGCGCCATCGACGAGGACGCCGCCTACGTGGTGTTCAACGGTGCCGTCGGGTCGCTCACGGGCGACAACGCGCTCCACGTCCAGGCCGGTGACACCGTGCGGATGTTCGTCGGTGACGGTGGTCCCAACCTGGCCAGCAGCTTCCACGTCATCGGCGAGATGTTCGACACCGTCCACGTCGAGGGCGGCTCCCTGCTCAACCACGACGTGCAGACCACCATGATCCCTCCCGGTGACGCCGTCATGGTCGAGTTCCTGGTGGACGTGCCCGGCACCTACACCCTGGTCGACCACGCCATCTTCCGGGCCTTCAACAAGGGCGCCATCGGCCAGATCGTCGCCGGCGGCGAGGCCGACACGGCGATCTTCGACGGCGACGCGGTGGTGGAGCCGATCCCGGCGGGCGCCGGCAACTGAGGACGCCCCGAGGCAGACCGTGACCCCGCCCATGATGCGCGCTTTCCTCGCCCTCCTGCTCCTCGCCCTGCCGGGCGCCCGGGCCCACAGCCCGCGGCCCGGCATGGTGGGGATCGAAGCGGGCGAGGTGGTGCCGCTCTACCCGGTGGCGGGGGAGACGCGGGTGCCGGTGGCGTCGTTCCGCATCGACGCGGTGCCGGTGACCGTGGCGTCGTATCGGAGCTTCCTCGAGGCGCACCCGCAGTGGCTTCGCTCGCGCGTCCCGGCCGCGTTCGCCGCCCCGGGCTACCTGCAGCACTGGGCGAGCGATACCGATCCAGGCGGCCTGGATCCCGACGCCCCCGTGACCTCGGTGTCGTGGTTCGCGGCGGCCGCGTACTGCGACGCGCGGGGCGCGCGTCTGCCGACCGAGGCGGAGTGGGAGTACGTCGCCGCCGCGGGCGCCACGCATCGCGACGGGCGGCTCGAGCCGGGCTTCCGCGAGCGCGTGCTCGCCGCCACGCTCGATCGCTCGGCCGAGCCCGGCCCGGTCGGCCGCGGTGGGCCCAACGCCTGGGGGGTGTACGACCTGCACGGCCTCGTGTGGGAGTGGGTGTTCGACATCGGATCGGGCTTCAACACGGCCGACAGCCGCCAGGACGGCGATCGCAAGATCGCGCTGGTGTGCGGCGGCGCCTCGGTCGGCGCCAGCGACAAGACGGACTACGCCGCCTTCCTGCGCTATGCCTTCCGCGGCACCCTGACCGGCGACTACAGCGGCGCGGCGCTCGGATTCCGCTGCGCGGCGGACGGAGGCACACCATGACGCGAGGGGCGCGGGTCTGGTTCGGAGCGAGCTACGCGGGGCGCGCGGTGGCCACGGATGCGGTCGCCGCGAATGAGGTGGCCACGGACGCGGTCGCCATGGAGGCGGTGGCTGAGGATGCGGTCGCCATGGACGCGGTGGCGTTGGACGCGGCGTCCCGCGCTGCGGCGTCCCGGTTGCGCCGGCGGATGGGCCCGCGCGCGCGACGCCGGCCGGCCGTCCCGCTGGTGGCGCCGCTGGCGGCGGCGTGCGTGATCGCGGCCCTGCTGCTGCCGGCGTGCGGGCCGCGCGGGCAGGCGGAGGCGCGCGAGGGCGCCGGCGGGCCTGCGGCGGCGGCCGCGGAGCGGGACGCGCCTGCCGGTCCGGTTCCGGTCGCCGACCCGGCCGCGCTCGAGGAGCGGGGCGCGCCCGTCGAGCCGGCCGCGTCCGGCGGGCCGCTTCCGGGGGCCTCGCTCTACCACCTCGACGGCGCCTGGCAGGACGCGCTCGGCGTGGACCTGCGGCTGGCGCAGCTGCGCGGCCGGCCGGTCGTGCTGGTGATGTTCTACGGTAGCTGCACCAGCGCCTGCCCTCTGCTGGTGCACGCCGCCCAGGAGCTCGAGGCCACGCTTCCCGCCGGCCTGACGGGGCCCGGCGCGCCGGCGTTCGTGATGGTGACCATCGATCCCGCGCGCGACACCGCGGAGGCGCTGCGCGCCTACGCCCGAGACAAGGGGCTCGATCGGCGGGGCTGGCACTTCCTCCGCGGCGGGCCGCTGCTCACGCGCCAGCTCGCGGCGCTCGCCGGGGTGCACTACCGCGATGCCGGTAACGGCATGTTCAGCCACTCCAACGTGGTGACCGTTCTCGACCGCGACGGCGTCATCGCGGCGCAGGTGGAGGGACTCGGCGCATCGCTCGAGCCCGCCGATGCGCGCGCTGCAGGCGATGGCGACCGGCGATTGAGGAGCGCGGCGACGGCGCTGCGGACTCCGCGGCGCCTCCCCGGCCCCGCGCCTCCCCGGCTCGGCCCAGGCGCACCGCCCGCGCGGCGCACGCCCGGGATCCGGCCGCGGCGCCTCAGCCTCGCCTCAGGAGCGTCGGCGCGGCGGGTACACCGGCAACTCCACCAGGCGCCCGCCCTCACCGGCCAGCGCGGCCGACACGAAGGCGTCGCCGATGGTGGAGGGCGCGATCATCGGCAGCCCCGGGTCCTGCAGCTGCCGGCGGTTGGAGATGGTGTCCACCGTGCCCATGGGGAACACGATGCCCACGCTCACCGCGCTGTCCTCCAACTCCCGGTCGAGCGAGCGGAGCATCGCCGCCACGGCGCTCTTGGCGGCCGCGAACAGCCCGCCGCCCGCAGCCCCGCCGCCCCAGGCCTCGTGCGCCGCGATGCCGCCGATGAAGCCCTCGTCACGCGCGAGCAGCTCGGGCAGCACGGCCTTGATGGCGTAGAACAGGGTGCGCACGTTGGTGTCGAAGCTCCGATCGAACGCGTCCTGATCGGCCTCCTGCAGCGTGCCCGGCACCACGTCCCCGACCAGGTGCACCAGCCCGTCGATGCGCCCGGTCTGTTCCTTGACCTCCCGCACCACGCGCTCCGCCTCCTCCGGGGAGGCCAGCGCCGACTCGATCGCGGCGGCGTTGTACGACGTCGCGCGCCCCTGGATCCGCACCACGTCCCGGTCGACCAGCGCGGGGCGCGCGCCGGCGCGCGCCAGGGCCTCCTGCACGGCGCCGGCGATGGTGCCGCCGGCGCCTGTGATGATGATGACCTTGTCGTGTAGCGTCTTCATTTGGGTCCTCTCACAGAACCGCGCCCGGGGCGCGGGGAACGGCGTGGCGTGCGGGGTCAGGCTACCACGCGCCCGTGTCTGCGGCGCCGCGTCGACATGCCGCGCGAGGCGTGTGGGACGCGTTTTGGGCGGGTCGTCCGGGGCCGGCGCCTCGCCCCGGAGGTTGGCGGCGGGGGCCCAGCGCCGGGGCCCCGTGCGGGGCAGTGCGGGGCAGTGCGGGGCAGTGCGGGGCAGTGCGGGGCCCGGTGCGGGGCCCGGTGCGAGGTTCCGGGGCGGGGGCCCGGCGTGGGGTTCCGGGCGGGGTAACGGTGCGGGGCCCCGGGGGCGCGGGCTCAGCGCACCGGCAGCAACCCGAGCAGAACCTGGGCCAGCAGGATCTTGACGATGGTCGCCAGCGGGAACACCGTGGCATAGCCGATGTTGGGGATGTCGTTGGCGGTCTGCTCGTTGGCGAAGCCCAGAACCGCCGGCTGCGTGTGCTGCCCGGCCACCATCCCGATGAGAAGGCTCATGGGCACGCGCAGCAGCTTGTGCCCCACGACCAGCGTCAGCATGGCGCTCAGGCAGGTGATGAGCACGCCGCCGAGGAAGATGCCCAGTCCGCCGCCGCCGGCCAGGGTGCTGGCGAAGGCGTAGCCCGAGCGCGTACCGATGCCGGCCAGGAAGAAGATCAGGCCGACCTGCCGGAGCGTCAGGTTGGCGCTGTAGGGCAGCTGCCATACCACCGGGCCCGTGCGTCCCCGCGCCGACAGCACCAGCGCCACCAGCAGCGGCCCGCCGGCGAAACCGAGCTTGAACGTGAGGCCGCCGGGGAGCGGGATCGGGATGAGCCCCACCAGCAACCCCAACGCGATGCCGAGGCCGAAGGTCATCACGTCGATCTCGGAGAGCGCGCGGTAGGAGTCACCGAAGAAGTGCCCCACCTCGTCCATGCGCTCGCGGCGGGTGATGACCCGGACGCGGTCGCCGAGCTCGAGCCGCATCGAGCCGCTCGGCAGCAGGTCGGTGTCGCCGCGCCGCACACGGGTCACGAGCGCGCCGTAGCGCTCGAGCAGCCCCAGGTCGCGCAGCGGCTTGCCGGCGGAGGCGGCCTCGGACACGAAGATGCGGCGGAAGTCGAGGCGGCTGCGGTCGAACTCCAGGTGGGTAGCGCTGATCTCGCCGATGGCCGCGGCGACTTCGCGCAGGTCGTCGATGGAGCCCACCATGGTCACCAGGTCCCCCGGCTCGAGGCAGGTGTCGGCGTGCACCAGGTCCACCGCCTCGGCGCGCTGGAAGCGGCCGAACAGTACGTGCCAGTGCTGATCGGCGCGCCAGCTCTCGATGGGCCTGGAGGCCATGTCCGGACGCGTGATGCGCACCGTGAGGTTATCGAGGTGCTCGCCCGAGGCGCCGAGGTCGCGCAGCCCGTGCGCCTCTCGGGCGTAGTCGGTGCGCCACAGCCGCTGCACCACGAAGATGGCGAGGATCACGCCGATGACGCCTACCGGGTACGTGATGGAATAGGCGACCACCGGTTGGGTGTCCAGCGCCTGGCGGCCGGTCTGTTGCAGCGTCTCGACGAGGCTTGCCAGCGCCGGCGTGTTGGTGAGGCTGCCGGAGAACATGCCCGCGGCGAGCGTGGCGGGCAGGCGCAGGAGCAGTGCCAGGCCGGCGGTCAGCGCGGCGGCGATGCTCAGCGACCCCAGCACCAGCAGGTTGTCACGCAGCCCCTGGCGGCTGAACGACGCGAAGAAGCCCGGCCCGCTGGCGAGGCCGATGGTGTAGACGAAGATCGCCAACCCCAGCATGAACACCAGGTCGGGCAGCCGCAGGCGCGGGTCGAGGGCGCCGATGGCCAGCCCCACGAACAGCACCGATGCGACCCCGAGGTTGAAGCCCCCGACGCGGATGCGCCCCAGGGGGTAGCCCAGGGCGGCGACGACGAACAGCAGCAGCAGCGGATTGGCGGCGAGCAGGTCGATCATGGCGTGCCTCCCACGCCGCGGGGGCGCCCCCGGATCCGGGAACGCCCCCTGCGCGGCGTCCGCGCGTCAGCTCAGGCCCTGGGGCCCGCTTCGACCACCTCGGCCGCGACCTGCCCCTCGAACGCCGCGAAGTTGCGGCGGAACATCTCGGCCACCTTGCGCGCCTGGGCGTCGTAGGCGGCGGTGTCCTGCCAGGTGCTGCGGGGGTCCAACACGTTCTCCGGCACACCGGAGCAGCGCTCGGGGATGGCGAGGCCGAAGACGGGGTCGGTGCGGTAGGCCTCGTCCTCCAGGCGGCCCTCCAGCGCGGCGTCGATCATCGCGCGGGTGTAGCTGATGGGCATGCGGTGGCCGACGCCGAAGGGGCCGCCGGTCCAGCCGGTATTGACCAGCCACACGTTGACGTCGTGCTGCTTGACCTTCTCGGCCAGCAGGGTGGCGTAGTCGCCGGCCGGACGCGGCATGAAGGGGCCGCCGAAGCACACCGAGAAGGTCGCCTGCGGCTCGTCCACCCCGCGCTCCGTGCCCGCCAGCTTGGCGGTGTAGCCCGACAGGAAGTAGTACATGGCCTGCTCGGGTGTGAGTTTGGCGATGGGGGGGAGCACGCCGAAGGCGTCGGCGGAGAGGAAGATGATGTTGGCCGGCTGCCCGGCGAATCCCACCGTGCTGGCGTTGGAGATGTGGGTGATGGGGTAGGCCGCGCGCGTGTTCTGGGTCTTGCTGGTGTCGTCGAGGTTGACGCGCAGCGAGTCGGGGTCCACCACCACGTTCTCGAGGATGGTGCCGAAGCGCCGGGTGGTCTGGTAGATCTCCGGCTCGGCCTGGGCCGAGAGGTGCTCGATCTTGGCGTAGCAGCCGCCCTCGAAGTTGAACACGCCCGCGTCGGACCAGCCGTGCTCGTCGTCGCCGATGAGGGTGCGGTCGGGGGTCGCCGAGAGCGTGGTCTTGCCCGTGCCCGAGAGGCCGAAGAAGAGCGCCACCTCGTTGTCCGGGCCGACGTTGGCGGAGCAGTGCATGGGCATGACGCCGCGCGCGGGGAGCTCGAAGTTCATCATCGAGAAGGCCGATTTCTTCATCTCGCCGGCGTACTCGGTGGCGCCGATGATGACCAGCTTCTCGCTCAGGTTCATGCCGATGACGGTCTCGCCGCGCGTCCCCATGGTGGCGGGGTCGGCCTTGAGGCTGGGCAGGTCGAGGATGGTGTAGACGGGCTCGTGGCGCTGCATGGCGCGGTGCGTGGGTCGCACGAACAGGTTGCGCACGAAGAGGCCGTGCCAGGCGTACTCGGTGATGACCCGCACGGGCACGCGGTAGTCGGGGTGCGCACCGACGAAGACGTCCTGGACGTAGAGCTCGAGCCCCTCCGTGGCCGCCAGCGCCGCCGCGCGCAGCACCTCGAACTGCTCGGGCGTCATCGGCTGATTCACGGGTCCCCAGTCGACCGTCTCCTCGCTGGTTGCGTCGCGCACGATGAACTTGTCCTTGGGGGAGCGACCGGTGTAGCGGCCCGTGTCGACGGCCAGCGGCCCGAGGTGGGCGAGCTGCCCCTCGCCGCGCTTGAGGCTCGCGGTATAGAGCTCGGGGGTGGTGAGGTTCCACTGGATCCGCGCCGCGCCGGTGATCCCGAAGTCCTCCAGCGACTGCGCCTTGATGCTGTGTCCGACGTGTTCCACGGTGGCTCCTTTCGCCCCTCAGCGGTCACCATGTGAACGGTAGCACAAGGTGGTTGGGACGCATGACTCGCTTCGCGCAACCGTTCGTGGCCCACCTCACGATACAGGGCGGCGGGCAGGCCGGCGCCGCGGGCGAGCGCGTCGCCGGCCGCCGAGCGTTCGTTCCCGACAGTTTCGTGCCCGAGCGTGCATGCCGGCCGCCCCGCGCGCTCCGCACCGGTACTGTCGCCCGCCGCGCCGGGCGCGACGCCGCACCGGGCGCGGCACTATGATGAAACCGACGATTGTCCTCGGAGCCCGCCATGGAGCGCAACGCACGATCCGCACGTCCGAACACCACGCGCCTGAGCACCGCGCGCCGTGCCGCGCGCCTGGCGTTGATGAACGCGGGTCTGTTCGGTGGCGCGTTGCTGCTGGTGTGGCTCGGCTCGGTGGTGCTGCACCGGCCCACCGGCACGGAGCCCCGGGTGGGGGCGCCGGCGGGCATGGTGCGCGGCGCCGCGCCGGGGCCGCTGGCCTCCGGCGACTATCGCGTGCTGCTGTCCGACGCCAACTGGATCCCGCAGTCGCAGGTGCCTGCGGACGCTGTCCTGAGCTTCCGCGCCCGGCCGGACGCGCTGGTGGACTATCTGGTGCTCGGCGTGACGGTGGCCAACACGGGCCCGGGGCCGCTGGCACTCACGTACCTGGGCGCCGGGCAGGACGTTCGGCTGCTGCTCACCTCGAGCGACCCGGAGCCGTTCGCGCGCGATCCGTTGTCGCCGGCGGAGGCCGTCCAGGTCGCGGGGCGGCCCGGGCTGGCCAACGGACCGCTGGCCGCCGGGGAGCGCCGCTCCGGGGTGCTGGTCTACGCCGTCGAGCGGACCCGCCGTGCCTTCGCGCTATGGGCGGTGCCGGCCTACGCGCCCGGGCAGACGCCGGACCAGGGTCCGCAGACGCCGGCCGTGGAGCTGCGCTTCCGCCCCTAGCCCCGAGCGCGCTCAGCGCGTGCGCGTGACCTTGCGAAGGTGGCGTGGCGCGTCGGCATCGACGCCGCGCGAGCGGGCGAGCTCCGCCGCGAGGAGCTGCCCGGCCACCACCAGTGCGAAGCTGGCGGTGACCTCGTGCAGGCCGTCGGGGAGCGGCACTGCGGCGGAGGCCAGCGCCAGCAGGCCGGGGTGCCCCGAGACCACGGTGAGGTCCGCGCCCACCTCGCGCAGGCGGCCGGCGACCTCCAGATTGCTCTCGAGGCTGGCGTCCTGCGTCGCCAGCAGCAGCAGCGGGTCGCCCGCGTCCACCACGGCGATGGGTCCGTGCTGGAACTCGGCACTGGAGTAGGCCTGGGCGTCGATGTAGGCCGTCTCCTTGAGCTTCAGCGCGGTCTCCTGCGCGGCGCCGTAGGCCACGCCGCGGCCGAGCACGTACAGCGCGGCGGCGTGCGTCAGGCGCAGCGCGGCGCGCTCCAGCGCCTCGGGGCCGTCCAGCAGGGCCTGCACGGCGTCGGGCACGGCCGCCAGGGCGCGGCGCAGGCCGTGGTCGTCGCCCCATTCGGCCACCAGCCGGGCCAGCACCATCATCTGGCTGCTGAAGGTCTTGCTGGCGGCCACCGCCCGCTCCACCCCGGCGTGTTGGCGCAGGGCGTGATCGGCGCTGCGCTCCAGGCTGCTGCCGGGGCGGTTGCTGATCGCCAGCGTGAGGGCGCCCGCCTCGCGTAGGGCCCGCAGGCCCTCCACCACGTCGGTGCTCTCGCCGGACTGGCTCACGCCGATGCCGAGCGCGCCGGCCACCTCGAGCGGCGCGCGGTAGAGCGTCACCAACGAGGGGGGGAGGCTGGCGACGGGCAGCCCCAGCGTGCGTCCGAGGAGATAGCTGAAGAAGGTCACCGCGTTGTCGGAGGAGCCGCGCGCCAGCGTGGCCACCAGGCGGATCTCGTGCCGGCGCAGCTCGGCGGCCAGCGCGTCGATGGTGTCGTCGCGGAGGATACGGCGCAGCACGTCGGGCTGCTCGGCGATCTCGTGGGCGAAGTGGCTCATCGGGCGCCCCGGGCGTCCTCGAGGGCGTCGCGCACGCGATGCGCGTGGGCCGCGAGCAGCGCGCGCGCACGCTCCAGGCCGACGCCCCCGTCGGCCATCACGATGGCCTCGCGGATGCCGTACTCGGCCCGCGCGAGCGCCGTCTCGGCCTCGTCGGTCCCCAGTCCGGTGGCCTCGGCCACGATGCTGGCGGCGCGGCGCCGGAGCTTGGCGTTGACGGGGCGCATCCCCACCATCAGGTTGTGGTACGCGCCGCCGAGCCGCACCAGCACGGCGGTGGAGAGGGCGTTCAGGGCGACCTTCTGGGCGGTGCCGGCCGCCAGCCGGGTGGAACCGGCCAGCACCTCCGCGCCGGTGTCGAGCAGTACCGCCACGTCGGCGGCGAGCAGCAGCCCGCTGGCGGCGTTGTTGGCCAGCCCCACGGTGAAGGCTCCCCGCTGGCGGGCGCGCTCCACGGCCGCGATGGTGTAGGGGGTGTCTCCGCTGGCTGCCACACCCACCAGGGCGTCGTCGGCACCGACCCCGGCGGCGTCGACGGCTGCCGTCGCCTCGCCGCGGTCGTCCTCGGCGCCCTCGCGGGCGCGGCGGCCCGCGGCCTCGCCCCCGGCGAGCAGCACCAGGGCGCGATCGAACCCGAAGGTGGGTGGGAGCTCCGCGGCGTCCTGCATGGCGATGCGTCCCGACGTCCCGGCGCCGGCGTAGATCAGCCGGCCGCCGCCGCGCAGCCGGCGTTCGATCCCCTCGGCGGCGCGCGCCAGGGCGGGGGCGGCCGCCTCGACCGCTGCCACCGCCCCGCGGTTGGCCTCCACCAGCGTGGCGATGGTCTGGTCGAGGGGCCATAGGTCGAGGTCGCGGAAGGCGTGTCGGATGCCTTCGGTGCTCATGGTGCGTCCTCCGAGGCGCCTCGGGTTCGGCAGGGGCGCGTGGCGTTGGTGACGGGATCGGTGGGGGTGAGCGGCATCGGTGCCCCCCTCAGCGGGTGGCGGCGCGCAGGTCGAGCGCCATGCGGTAGCGGTCGCCGCGGTAGGCGCTGCGCACGAACTCGAAGCGCGTGCCGTCGGCGGAGACCGTGGTGCGCTCGAGTCCGAGCACCGGCACCTCCCGCGTGATCTCGAGCAGCACGCTCTCCTGCCGCGTCGGAACCCGGGCGCCGATGGTCTGGTGCGCGTGGTGCGGGCGCAGGCCGAAGTGTTGATCGATGGTGCGGTAGAGGCTCCCGATGCGCTCGAGCTCGGGCAGGGAGAGGGTGGCGAGCTGCGGCGCAAGGTGGGCCACCTGGATGGCCAGGGGCGCTTCGTCCGCGGTGCGCAGCCGGGTGATGCGCAGCAGCGGCGTGGCGGGCGGCACGCGCAGCGCCTCCGCCACCTCCTCGCCGGCGGGGACAACAACCGCCTCCAGCAGCCGCGCGCCGGGTCGGAAGCCGAGCGTGCGGGCTTCGTCCGTGAAGCCGATGACGCGGTCGATGATCTGCTCCAGCGGCCGGGTGCGCACGTACGTGCCGGATCCCTGGCGCTGCTCGATGTGGCCGTCGGCGACCAGCTCCTCGAACGCGCGGCGCACCGTCATGCGCGACAGCCCGAGCGACTCTGCCAGCTCGCGCTCGCTCGGCAAAGCGCTGCCCGGCCGCAGCGTGCCCTCCTCGATGCCGCTGGCGAGTTGGTGCTTGAGCTGCAGGTAGGCCGGCGTCGGCAGGCCCTTGTCGACCGTCAGGGTTTCTGGCGTCATGGATCTCTCTCGCGCCCTCCAGCGCGTGGATGCTTCAACATACCACTCCTATACCAGTCGGTCAATCCAGCGCGGCCGCCGCGCCGCTCGGGGCCCCCACCGGGGACGCCGCCGCCGCCGCGTGCGGGCCTACGGCCCGGTGGGCGCGCGCCGTGTATACCACTTGCGGACCACCGGCGGAGCCCCTATACTCGCTGTAACGACCGAGTGTGCCGCTTCACGCCCATCGTTGTCGTCCTGTCGCGAGCCGAGGTGCCGCGTCGGCATGGGGTTCGAGCCCTGCCGTTCGACGGCGGTGCGCCCGCAGCCGACCGAAGGTCCCGACCGAGGCGGCGCCGAGGTCAGAGGTCAACAGAAACGGAGGGTACCGTCATGAAAAGGCTCACGGCCTACCTGTTCGCGCTGGTGTTGGTGCTGCCGGCACTGGGAACGGCATTCGCGCAGACCACCACGCTGACGTTCTGGAGCTGGCGTACCGAAGACGTCGATGCCTACGACAGCTTCATCGCCGAGTTCCACAAGACGCATCCGGACATCGACGTCCAGTTCACGCCGTACAAGAACACGGAATACAACACCATCGTCTCCACCGCCCTGCAGGGCGGCGGCGGCCCGGACATCGTCCACCTGCGCGCCTACGGCGGCATGGAGACGCTGGCGCAGGCCGGGCTGCTGGTGCCCCTCAACGACAAGGTGCCGGCGCTGAGCGATTTCGACCCCAACGTGCTCAAGGGCGCCATCAACCGTGACGACGGCCTGGCCTACGGCGTTCCCTTCGCCCTGCAGACGGTCCAGGTGCTCTACAACAAGGACGTCTTCGCCAAGCTCGGCCTGAGCGAGCCCACCACCTGGAGCGAGTTCGTCGACGTCGCCAAGGCCATCAAGGCATCCGGCATCGATGCCTTCGCCAACGGCACCAAGGACCCCTGGACGGTGGAGACGCTGTTCGGTGGGGTGGCGCCGTCGTTCTACGGCTGCAACGCCTTCTACGACGAGATCACGGCCGGCAAGACGACCTTCGAGGACCCGCGCTTCAAGGAAGGCCTGCAGCGGATGGTCGACCTCGAGCCCTACCTCGCCACCAACTACGTCGGCGTGGGGTACGAGGACATGAAGACGATCTTCGCCTACGGCCAGGCCGGCATGCTCATCGGCGGCAGCTACGAGCTCGGCAACATGGCCCAGCTCAACCCCGACCTGAACATCGGCAGCTTCGTGGTGCCCAACGACCAGGGCGCGTCCTGCGAGACCCTCTACGTCGACGGCTCCTACGGCATCAACGCGGCGAGCAAGCACCAGGACGCCGCCGTCGAGTTCGTCAAGTTCCTCGCCAGCAAGCAGTACGGCCAGATGTTCACCGACACCCTCAAGCAGATCTCGGCGGTGCCGGGTGTGCTCCCGACTGACCCCGTCCTCTCGGTGATGGCGGACCGCATGCAGAGCGAGGGCACCCCCTACCTCATGCTGACCGCCTTCCGTTACGGCACGCCGTCCGGGTCGACCCTCCTGCAGAACGAGATGCAGGCCGTCATGGCCGGCGACAAGTCCATCGACGAGGCCGTCACCAACATCCAGCGCGGCGTGGCGACCTGGTTCACCTTCCAGTAGCGGTCGTCCGGGGCCGGACCCAGGGTCCGCCCCGCCCCGCAGCACGGGCCGACGTGACGCGTCGGCCCGTGCTGCGAACCGCTGGCCCCGTCGCCGCCCTCGAGGAGCGCGCATGACCGCAGCCCGGACCTGGCTCAAGCGCCACGGACACCTCATCCTCTTCCTGCTGCCCGGGCTCTTGCTGTACGGCCTGTTCATGGCCTACCCGCTCATCACCTCGCTGTCGTACAGCCTGTCGGACTGGGACGGCCTGGTGCGCAAGGGCTTCGCCGGCCTGTCGAACTTCACGACCGTGCTGACGCACTGGCCGTATTACGAGCGCCTCTGGGGGGCGCTGCGCCACAACGCCATGTTCTTCGGACTCACGCTGGTGATCCAGACGACGCTCGGCCTCTTCCTGGCCGCGCTGCTGGCCCGCCGCTGGCGCGGGTTCGTTATCTTCCAGACCGCGTATTTCCTGCCCTACACCATGTCGATGGTGGTCGTCGGGTTCCTCTGGCTGCTGCTGCTCAACCCCACCTGGGGCGCGGTCGCGCAGGGGCTGAAGGAGGTCGGCCTCGGCTCCTGGGTGCAGCCCTGGCTGGGGCAGAAGGACACCGCCCTCGTCACCGTCATCCTGGTGAATTCCTGGCACTGGTTGGGCTTCCCGGTGCTGGTGTTCATGGCCGCCATCCAGGGCATCCCCAGGGAGTTCTACGAGGCGGGGGTGGTGGACGGCACCAACGAGTGGCAGAGCTTCCGCTTCATCACCCTCCCGCTGCTGTTGCCTGCGCTCACCATGATGACCATCCTCACGTTCATCTGGGACTTCAACGCCTTCGAACTGGTGTTCGTGATGCAGGGCGCGTCGGGGGCGCCGAACTACGCCAGCGACCTGCTGGCCACCCTCTTCTACCGGACGGCCTTCGGCGACCCCACCACGGGCGGCGAACCCGGCCAGATCGGCCTCGCCTCGGCCATCGGCGTGTTCATGCTGATCATCATCGGGGTGGCCTCGTTCTTCGGCGTGCGCTTCAGCCAGCGCAGCCAGACGGAGTACTGAGATGCGCACCGCCACCCGGGGCCGCCGGCCACGCAGCGGCGCCGAGCATCGCCTCGGCCGGAACGTCTCCCGCGCGCTCGTGTACGCGTTCCTGGCCGTGCTGGCCGTTGTCTTCCTGTATCCGATCCTGCTGATGGTGCTGGCGGCGTTCAAGACCACGCCCGAGATCTTCCGCGATCCCTTCGGGTTGCCCGCGCGCTGGAGCCTCGACGCCTTCGCCGAGGTCTGGCGGCGCGCGCACTTCGGCACCTACCTCCGCAACAGCCTGGTGATCACGGGCGGGTCGCTGCTGTTGCTCCTGGCCTGTGCGGCTCCCGCGGCGTACGCCCTGGCGCGCTACCGCTTCGGCGTGCGCACGGCCCTGTTCCTGTTCTTCCTGGCGGGCCTGATGATCCCGATCCGGCTCGGGATCCTGCCGCTGTACCTGTTGATGAAGGACCTGCACCTGCTCGACACGCCGTTCTCGCTCATCCTGACCTACGCGGCCAGCGGCATGCCGATGTCGGTGTTCCTCCTCACCACCTTCTTCAGCCAGCTCCCCAGCGACCTCGAGGACGCCGCCCGCATCGACGGCTGCAGCGAGTACCGCATCTTCTTCAGCATCATGCTGCCGCTGGTCCGGCCGGCCATGGCCACCGTGACGGTCGTGAACCTGGTGCCGTGGTGGAACGACTTCTTCTTCCCGCTGCTGTTCCTGCAGTCGGACACCTGGAAGACCATCCCGCTGGGGATGCAGATCTTCTTCGGGCAACACATGACCAACTGGAGCCTGGTGTTCGCCGGCATGCTCATCACCAGCCTGCCCCTGCTCGTGGTGTACCTGGTGATGTCGCGGCAGTTCATCTCGGGCCTCACCTCAGGTGCGCTCAAGGGGTGAGCGCCACGACCGCCCTGGGCATCGACCGGCTCCTCGCCGACCCCGGCCTGCTCCCGCCGGGGCGCGTCGGCCTGCTGGCCAACCAGGCCTCCCTGGCATCGGACTGGACGCCCACGGTGGACGCCGTGCGCAGGGCCCTGGGAGACCGGCTCGCGGTGCTGCTCACGCCCGAGCACGGCTACAGCGGCCTCGAGGACGACGCCACCCCCGTGGCCGATCGCCACGATCCGCACTCCGGCCTGCCCCTGCTCAGCCTCTACGGCCCCCGCCGACGCCCCGACCCGGAGGCCCTGCGCTCCCTCGACGTGGTGCTGGTCGACCTGCAGGAGGTGGGGGTGCGTTGCTACACCTACGCCACTACCCTGGCACTGTTGCTCGAGGCCGCGGCCGAGCTGGATGCCCCACCCGAGATCGTGGTGTGTGACCGCCCCAACCTGCTGGGCCCGACGGTGGAGGGGCCCCCGCTCGACCCGTCTCGCCGCTCGTTCCTGGGCTACCTCGACGTGCCGTACCAGCACGGACTCACGCTGGGGGAGCTGGCGCGCGCCCACGCCGAGCGCCTCGGTGGCGTGCCCCTGCGGGTGCTGGCGCTCGAGGGGTGGGACCGCGCCCCGCCCGCGACGCCCGCAGGCGCCTTCGTGCCGCCCTCGCCCGGCCTTCCGGACGCGGCCGCGGTCGCGGCCTACCCCGGGCTCGTGCTGCTCGAGGGCACCAACCTCAGCGAGGGAAGGGGCACGCCCCTGCCGTTCCGCCTCCTCGGCGGCCCCGGGCTCGACGCGGAGGCGCTGGCCGAGCGCGTCCGCGCCCTGGGCCTGCCCGGCCTGCGGGTGCGGCCGCTCGCCTTCCGACCCGACAGCGGCAAGCTGGCGGGGCGCGTGTGCCGCGGCGTGCAGCTCCACCCGGTGGACGCCGCCGCCTTCCGGCCGCTGCCCGCCGTGATGCGTATCCTTAGCAGCATGTTCGCGCAAGGCGAGGTGCGTTGGGTCGACTGCGCCACCCTGCCCTGGTGCCGCCTGCCCGGGGCGGGCGCGCCCTGGTTCGAGCCGGTGGAGGGCCCGCTGGTGGACGCCCTCACGGGCGACGGCAGCGTGCGCGCGGTGATCGAGGGGCGCCTCGCGGCCGAGAGCGCGGAGCGCAGCTGGCATCGGGCACATCTGGCGTTCCTCGAGACGGTCGAGGGGGCGCTGCTGTACACCGGGGCCCCGCGCCCGGCCGGCGCGGGGCGGTCGCCGTGAGCGCCCGAGGCGTGGCCGCCGGCGTGCTCGGCATCGACGCCGGCGGCTCGAGCACCCGCTGGCGGCTGCTCGGCGCCGACGGGCGCGCGCGGGGCCAGGGGCGCGTCGGCCCGCTCTCGGGGCATCTCTACGAGGAGGCCTCCCGGCGCGCCGCAGAGGCGGTGCTGGACGAGCTCGCGGCCGCGGTGAAGCGCCTGGGCCACCCGCGGCGGGTGGTCGCCGGCGTCACCGGCCTCAGCAGCGGCGGCGAGCCGGCCCGCTGGCTGGCCCACGCCCTGGCCGGCCGGCTGGCGCTGCCGCCGGACCGGGTGCGCGTCTACGACGACATGGAGGTGGCCTACCGGGCCGCCTTCGAGCCCGGCGAGGGCGTGCTGGTCTACGGCGGCACCGGCTCCATCGCGGTGCACCTGCGCGCGGCGGGTGCGGCGCTCCGGGCGGGGGGCCACGGCTACCTGCTGGACGACGACGGCGGCGGCTTCAGCATCGGCCGGGCGGCGCTGCGGCGGGTGCTGCGCGAGACCGACCGGCTCGGCGAGGCGCCGGGGACCGCGCTGGGCGAGGCGCTGGCCGCCGTGATCGGCGGGCACGACTGGGACACCGTGCGGCGCTACGTCTACGGCGGTGGCCGCAGCGCGGTGGCGGCCCTGGCGCCGGCGGTGGCGCGCGCGGCGGAGGCGGGGGACGTGAGTGCGCTGGCGGTGCTGGCCTGGGCCGGCCGGGAGCTCGCGCGCCTGGCGGACGTGCTGCTGGCGCGGGTCGACGCCGAGTTGCCGGTGGCGCTGGCGGGGGGCGTGACCTACCTGGGCCCCGCCCTGCAGGACGGATTCCGCGCGGCGCTGCCGGCGGCCGTGACGGTGCGGGTGGTGGCGGAGGAGCCGGTGGACGCCGCGGCGCGCCTGGCCCTGGCGCAGAGCTGACGGCGCACGGCCCGCGGGCGGTGGTAGCGTCGGGCACCACGCGGCGCGGCCGAGCCCGCGCCGCACGCGGGAGGATGCCGATGGCCCTGTACGACTTGCCGCTGGAGGAGCTCGAGCGCTACCGCCCGGAGCTCCGCGCACCGGACGATTTCGACGACTTCTGGCGCCACACGCTGGCGGAGACCGAGGCGCTGGGCGCACCGGCGACCTTCGTCGAGCGCGACACGCCGCTGCGCACCGTGGACGTCATGGACGTGACCTTCTCGGGCTACGGCGGGCACCCGGTCAAGGGGTGGCTGCTGCTGCCGCGCGGCCACGCCGGCCCGCTCCCCTGCGTGGTGGAATACATCGGCTACGGCGGAGGCCGGGGGCTGCCGCACGAGTGGCTGCTGTGGGCCAGCGCCGGCTACGCGCACTTCGTGATGGACACCCGCGGCCAGGGGAGCGCCTGGCGCCGCGGCGACACGCCCGACCCGGGCTCCGGGGACGACGCCTCGGGCGCGCCCCACTACCCGGGGTTCATGACGCAGGGGGCATCGTCGCCCAGCACGCACTATTTCCGCCGGCTCTTCGCCGACGCCGAGCGCGCCGTGGCCGCGGCTCGGGAGCACCCCCGCGTGAACGCCGAGCGCGTGGCCGTGACCGGCGCCAGCCAGGGGGGCGGCCTGGCCCTGGCCGTGGCGGGCCTGGTGAAGGACGTGGCGGCCGCCATGCCGGACGTGCCCTTCCTGTGCCACATGCGGCGCGGCGCGGAGATGACGGACGCGCTCCCCTACGCGGAGATCCGCCGCTACCTCACGGTCCACCGCGACCGCGCCGAGGCGCTGTTCGCGACGCTGGCGTACTTCGACGGGGTGCACTTCGCGGAGCGCGCGCAGGCGCCCGCGCTGTTCGCCGTGGCGCTGATGGACCAGGTGTGCCCGCCGTCGACGGTCTACGCGGCCTTCAACCGCTACGCCGGCGACAAGCGCCTGAGGCGCTACGATTTCAACGATCACGAGGGGGGCGGCAGCGCGCACGAGCTGGAGAAGCTGGCGTTCGCCGAGCGCTGGTTGGCGCCGCGCTGAGGTGCGGGGTGGCGGGGGCCGGACGGCGCCCCCCTGCGGCCGGCATCGCGCCGCCCGGCATCGCCCCGGGTACGGGGCGGGCCGCCGCCGCGCCCCCCGTACCGGAGAGGAGATCCCGTGCCCCCGACCCCGACCGTATCCGTCGATCATCGTCCGGACGAGGACCGGCTGCGCTGCGACCTGTACGCGCCGCTGCCCCCGGGCGGCGCCTACCTCGCCTTCGCGCCCGGGCTCGATCGCTGGTGGCCTCCGGCCTACACCTGGTCGGGGGACGCCCTCGTGCGGCTGGCGCTTGAGCCGTGGTCGGGCGGGCACCTCTTCGAGATCGGACCCGACGGATTCCGCTGCGACTGGGGCACCGTGCTGGCCTGGGAGCCCCCGCAGCGGCTGCGCTTCCGGTGGCAGATCGCACCCTCGCGCGCGCCCGAGCCGGACCCGGCGCGCGGCAGCGTGGTCGAGGTCCGCTTCGTTGCCGACGGCACCGGGACGCGCCTGCGGTTGGAGCATCGCGGCTTCCGCAACCACGGCGACGGCGGGGACGCGTACCGCGAGGCGCTGGCCTCGGACCAGGGGTGGCCCTGGATGCTGCGGAGCTACCTCGAGGCGCTGGGCTGAGCGCTCACACGTCCCGTCCCCGCAGGGTCGGGTCGAGCAGGTCCCGGAGTCCGTCGCCGAAGAGGTTGAAGCCGAGCGAGGCCGCCAGGATGGCGAGCCCGGAGAACACCGACACCCAGGGCGAGAGCAGCATGTAGTCGCGGCTCTCGGAGAGCATCAGGCCCAGCGATGGCGTCGGCGGTTGCGTCCCCAGCCCCAGGAAGCTCAGGCTCGCCTCCACCAGGATGGCGGTGGAGAGCGACAGCGTCACCTGCACCAGGATGGGCGCGAGGATGTTGGGCAGCACGTGGCGCAGCACGATGCGGTTGGCGCCGGCGCCCACGGCGCGCGCGGCCGCCACGTAGTCCCACGACAGCACCGTGAGCGCGGGCCCTCGCGCGAGGCGCGCGAAGATCGGCGTGTAGACGATGCCGATGGCGAGGCCGGTGTTGAACCCGCCCGGGCCGAGCACCGCCAGCACCGCGATGGCCAGCAGGATGATGGGGAAGGCGAGCAGCACGTCCATCAGGCGCATCAGCAGGCGATCGAGCCAGCCGCCGGCGTAGGCGGCGACCAGGCCGATGGTCGAGCCCAGCAGGGTGGAGAGCCCGACGGCGCCGACCGACACGGCGAGGGACATGCGGAAGCCGTAGAGGATGCGCGTCAGCGCGTCGCGGCCGAAGTTGTCGGTGCCCAGCAGGTGGCGCCAGGAGGGACCCTCGAAGCGCTCCAACACGCTCTGGTGGAGGGGGCTGGTGGGCGTGAGCCACGGACCGACCAGCGCCGCGAGGAGGACGAACGCGGCGATCACGAAGCCGAGGAAGCCCACCCGGTTGCGCCACAGCCGGCGGAAGAAGTCGCGCAGCGTGCCCCTCACGAGTACTCCACGCGCGGGTCGATCCAGGCGTAGGCGAGGTCGACCACCAGGTTGATCAGCACGAACACCGCCGTCACGATGAGCACCACGCCCTGCACCAGCGGGTAGTTGCGCTGGTTGATGGCGCCGATGATGAGGCGCCCGAGGCCCGGGATGGCGAACACCTGCTCGATGACCACCACGCCCGAGAGCAGGTAGCCCATCTGGACGCCGATGACGGTGACGACGGGGATGAGCGCGTTGCGCAGGGCGTGCTTGTAGAGCACGGGGCGCTCGGCGATCCCCTTGGCGCGGGCGGTGCGCACGTAGTCGCTCCCCAGCACCTCCAGCAGGCTCGAGCGCAGGATGCGCGTCAGGCCGGCCACCATCGGCAGCGACACCGCGACCACCGGCAGGGCCATGCGGGCGAGGTTGCCCCACGGCTGCTCGCCGAAGGGCACGTAGCCGATGGCGGGCCAGCCGGGGAGGTAGAGCGACACGAAGTAGAGCATCAGCACGCCCACCCAGAACGACGGCAGGGTCAGCCCGACGATGGAGAGCACCCGCACCACCACGTCGCTGCCGGTGCCGCGGGCGCGGGCGGCGAGCACCCCGAGCGGGAACGACAGCAGCAGCGCCAGGACCAGCGCCAGCAGCGTGATCTCGAGCGTCGCCGGGAGGCGCGCCAGGATCTCCTGGCTGACCGGGCGGCCGGTCCAGATGCTGCGCCCCAGGTCGCCGTGCAGCACCCCACCGACCCAGCGCACGTACTGCTGGTGGATGGGTAGGTCGAGGCCGAGGCCGTGGCGCAGCGCCTCGACACGGTCGGGGGTGATGTCGGTGTTGGCGCCGAGCATGATCTCCACGGCGTCGCCCGGGATGAAGCGCACCATCAGGAAGATGAGCACCGACACCCCGAACAGCACGAACACCAGGTCGAGCAGGCGACGGGCGATGTAGCTGATCACGGTCGGGCAGGGCGCATGCGGGTGCTCGCATCCGGTTCGCTGAGGGGCCCGGCGGGCCGGCGTGGCGCGGGGCGGGAGTGCGTCACTCCCGCCCCGCGCACTTCGGAGCGCGGCCGCGCCGGGGGCGCCGCCGCGGGTGCGGTTACTTCAGGCTCACCTCGCGCAGGTAGCGCAGGCCGCGGGTGGCCATCTGGTGGAAGCCCGAGACGTTGTCGCTCACGGCGCTGAAGAGCGTGCCGTAGGCCGCGTGGACGATGGGGCCGGTGCAGGCCAGGCGCTTCTGCAGTGTGTCGTAGATGGCCTGGCGCTGGCTCATCTCGACGGTGGTGCGCCCCTGGTCGAGCAGCGTGTCGACCACCGGGTCACTGAACTTGAAGACGTCGGTGGAGCCGCCGGTGTGGAAGGTGCGATAGAAGTAGCCGTCGGGGTCGGTGCTGCCACCGTTGAGGCTGACGAACATGTCGAAGTTGGAGTTGCGCCAGTCCTGCACGAACTTGCCGAACTCCTCGATGTTCACCTTGGCGTTGATGCCCACCTCGGCGAGCTGCGCCTGCAGCACCTGGGCCAGGTCGGCGACGACCTTGATGGTGCCGAAGGTGATGATCTCGGTATCGAAGCCGTCGGGGTAGCCGGCGTCGGCGAGCAGTTGCCTGGCCTTGGCCGCGTCGGGCTGGTAGCAGGAGAACTCGCTGATGGGCGCCGCCCAGTCGCTGAGGGCGGGGCTGAGCGGTCCGCCGGGCACGGCGTTGCCGAGGTAGACCGCCTGCACGATGTCGTCGCGGTTGACGGCCAGGTTGATGGCCTCGCGCACGCGCGGATCGTTGAAGGGCTCGCGGCTGACGTTGAGTCCGAGCAGGGTGTAGGCCAGGTCCTGGGTGCCCATCAGGCTCACGCCGCGGGCGTTCTTCAGGGTCTCGGCGGTGGCGGGGTCGACGTCGGGCAGGAGCTGGTAGGTGCCGGTGCGCAGGCCCGCGGCGCGCGTCGAGGCCTCGGGCACGACGTTGTACTTCAGCTCCGCGACCTTCGGCTGGCCGGGACGGTAGTAGTCCGGGTTGGCCTTGAGAAGCACGTACGTGTCCGGCACGACCTCCTCCAGCATGAAGGGCCCCGTGCCGACCGCCACCTGCTGCAGGTCACCGTTGGCCTCCACCACTTCCTTGGGCACCACCGTCAGGTTGGTGAGGTTGGCGAGGAAGGGCGCGAACGGCTCCTTGAGGGTGAAGGTGACCTCGTACGGGCCCGTCGCCTCGGCCTTCGCCACCTCGGAGAAGCGGCTGGCCTGGGGGGAGCCGGTGTCCGGGTTCATGATGCGATCGAAGGAGTAGATGACGTCGTCGGCAGCCATCTCGCGGCCGTTGTGGAACTTCACGCCCTGGCGGATCTGGAACACGTAGCTCAGGCCGTCGTCGGAGACGGTCCAGGAGGTGGCCAGCGCGGGCTCGAGCTGCAGCTTGTCGTTGACCTCGAGCAGGCCGTCGTAGATCTGGTTGATGACGGCGAACGAGGAGAAGGCCGTGACGATGTGCGGGTCGAGGCCGACGGGGGACTGGTCCACGGCGATCTCGAGGGTGCCCTGCTGGGCGAAGGCCAGGCCGAACGCCGCGAGTAGGGTCGCGAGGGTGAGGGCGAGACGGCTTCGCATGGGTGCCTCCTAAGGCTGGTGCGGGCGCCCCATCGGCGGGCGACCGCGGGGCCGCACGCGGGGGGCGCGTAGCGACGCTTGGCGCGTTTTCGACGCGTCTACCGTACCATTCCTAGACCAGTCGCGTCAAACATGCTAGCGTGCCGCATGACCCGCTCCACACCCCTCGTCAGGCCCGGGCGCGATGCGCTGCGGGCCCTGCTGGACGCCGCCGTGGCCGAGGGCGTCATCCCCGGTGGGGTGGCGCTGGTGGGCACCGCCGACGATGCCTGGGAGCCGGTGGCCGTCGGCGTGCGCCGCTACGGGGGCGCCCCCGCCGACCCGCAGACGCGCTACGACCTGGCGTCGCTCACCAAGGTCGTGGGTGGCCTCCCCGCCCTGCTGCGGCTGCTCGACGCCGGGGAGATCGCGCTGGGCGACCCGGTGCGGCGCTTCTTCTCCAACGCCGGCTGGTTCCAGACGCCGTCGCTCGCGGACGTCACCGTCGAGGACCTGGCGCTCCACCGGGCCGGCCTGCCGGCCTGGACGCCGCTGTTCGCGCTGACAAGCGAGCGCCGCACGGCCGTGGCCCAGGTGCTGCAGAGCCCCCTGAGCGAGCCCGCCGGCCGCTTCCTCTACAGCGACCTGGGCGTGATCGCGCTCGGAGCCATCGTCGAGCGCGTCAGCGGGGAGCGCCTCGACGCCTTCCTGGAGCGTGAGGTGTTCGCTCCCATGGGGATGCGCGACACGGGCTACGGCCCCCTGGATTCCTCGCTCCCCGTGGCCGCCACCGAGGACGACGGCCTCCGCGGGGGCGTCCTGGAGGGAGTGGTGCACGACGAGAACGCCTGGGCGCTGGACGGCGTCTCGGCCCACGCCGGGCTGTTCGGCACCGCCCGCGACCTGCTGGCGTACGGCCGCGCGTGGCTCGGCGGGGCACCGCCGTTCGCGTCCGAGGCATGGCGGGTCGAGGCCCTGCGCGACCGCTCCGACGGGGAGGGCCCGCGCCGCGGCCTCTTGTGGCGCCTGTTCGAGCCCGGCTGGGCGTTCGGGGAGCGGGTGTCGCCGGCGGCGTTCGGGCACACCGGTTTCACCGGCACCAGCCTGGTGGTGGACCCCGGCCGGGGGTGGGTGAGCGTGCTGCTGACCAACCGGGTGCATCCGAGCCGCGAGCGCGGGCAGGGCATCGTGGAGCTGCGGCGGGCGGTCCACGACGCGGTGGCCGAGGCGTTCGGCGCGGAGGGCGGGGCGTGAGCGCGCCGCGCGACCCGATGCCAAAGCGCGACCCGATGCCGGCGCGTGATGCGACGCCGCCGCGCGACCCGACGCCGGCGCAGGGCCCGATGACGGAGCGCGGCCCGATGCCGGCGCGTGACCCGATGCCGGCGCGCGGCCCGATGCCGGCGCGCGGCCCGATGCCGGCGCGCGATCCCACGCCGGAGCGCATTGCGACGCCGCCGCGCGACCTGCCGCCCATGACGGTGGTCGGGTTGATGTCGGGGACCTCGCTCGACGGGGTGGACAGCGTCACGGTGCGGCTCGAGCGCCGCGAGGGGCGGTTGTTGTGGACGGTGCTCGGCCGCGCCGCCCACCCCTATCCGGACGCGCTGCGCGAGCGCCTGCAGCGCGCCATCGACCCGGCGCGCGCCGACCTGGTGCTGCTCACCGAGCTGCACCAGGAGGTGGGGAGGGCCTACGCCGAGGCCGTCAGCGCCGCCCAGGAGGCGCTGCGGGCGGCCGACGCCGGCGCCGCGCCCATCGCCGCGCCCATCGCGCTGGCCGCCCTGTCGGGGCAGACGGTGTACCACATCCCCCGACCCGACCCGGAGCGCGGCTGGCGCGTGCGCAGCACGCTGCAGCTCGGCGAGGCCAGCGTGGTCGGCGCGCGCTGCGGCGTGGCGACGGCGTCGGACTTCCGGCAGGGCGACCTGGCGGCCGGCGGGCAGGGCGCCCCGCTGGTGCCGTACTCGGATCTGCAGCTCTACGCCGTTCCCGGCAGTGCGCGGGCCGTCCAGAACGTCGGCGGCATCGCCAACCTCACCTACCTGCCGGCCGACGCGGACCCGGCGGGGGTCCTGGCCTTCGACACGGGGCCCGGCAACTGCCTCATCGACGAGGCGATGCAGGCGAGCTTCGCGCTCCCCTTCGACGACGGCGGGCGCACCGCCGCGCGCGGCCGCGTCGACGCGGCCGCGCTGGAACGCCTGCTGGAGGAACCCTACTTCCGGTTGCCGCCCCCCAAGACCACCGGGCGGGAGCTCTTCACGCTGGACTGGGCGCGCCGGGGTGGCGCCCTGGACGGGCTCGAGGGTGCCGACGCGGTGGCCACCCTGACCGCGCTGACGGCCGAGTCCATCGCCCGCGCCTACCGCGAGCGGGTCCTGCCGCGCGGGCTGGACGAGGTGCTGGTGGCCGGCGGCGGCGCCCGCAACGCGACGCTCATGGCCGCGCTGCGCGAGCGGCTGCCGGTGCCGGTGCGCGGCTTCTCCGAGGCCGGCTATCAGGACAAGGACCGCGAGACGCTGGCGATGGCGGTGATGGGCTACATGGCCTGGCACGGCGAGGTCAACGTGCTGCCGGCCGCGACGGGCGCCCGCGGGCCGGTGTCGGCCGGCAAGCTGACGCGGCCGTGCGGGCCGGCCGCCGCCGGGGTGGCGGGCGCGGCCTACGGGGAGGCGCCGTGAGCGCGGCCGGCGGCGTGGCGGCCGCCTGGCGGGCTTGGCGCGCGCGGCAGGTACCTGACGCGCGCGTGCGCCTGTGCGAGGTGCGGCTCGTGGACGCATCCATGCGCACCATGGGGGGCGAGGGCGAGGGCGAGGGCGAGGCGGCGGCGGGCCCCACGGGCGGCGCTTCGGACGCCGGGACCGGCGCCCCGGCGGGGCCCGCCGGCGCCCCCGAGCGGCTGGTGGGGGCGGCCGAGCCGGCGCTGGCGCCGCCGCTCCGGGCCTTCGCGGAGGCGCACGGCCTGACGCTCGCCGTCCGCTTCCCGGAGCCGCGCCCCGGGGTGGTCGTGGCGGGCCACGCGCCGCTACGGCTGGCGCCGCGGGTGGACGCCGGTTGGGGCAGCGAGGCGCTGCTCGGGGAGGCGCTGCACCTGCTGGATGAGGACGGCGACTTCGTGCGGGTGGCCACCGATCGCGACGCCTACCTCGGCTGGATGACGCGCTCCGAGGTGGTCGAAGGCGTGGGGGACGCCGACCACCGGCTGGTGGCGCTGCGCGCCCACCTCTACGCCGGGCCCGGCGTGGGCTCGCCGCGGCTCGCCGAGCTCGCGTACGGCGGCAAGCTGCGCCTGCTCGACGGGGCCACGGGCGGCGCGCAGGGCGGCGCCGAGGGCGCGGCGTGGGCGCGCGTGCGGCTTCCCGGCGGGCGCGAGGGCTTCGTGCGCCGGCGCCTGCTGCGCTCGATCGACGCGCCGCTGCCGCTCCCCACGGCCGACAACGTCACGGGCTTCGCCCTCTCGATGTTGGGCACGCCCTACGTGTGGGGCGGTGTCACGGCCTGGGGGCTCGACTGCTCCGGCCTGGTGCAGACCAGCTACCGCGCCCATGGCGTGGCCATCCCGAGGGACGCCGACCAGCAGGCTGCGGCGGGCCCCGAGGTGGCACCGGCCGAGATGCGCGCCGGCGACCTGCTGCTGTTCCCGGGCCACGTGGCGCTGGCCCTCGACGGCCGGCGCTTCGTGCACGCCAACGGGCATGCCATGGCCGTGACCGTCGACGCCATCGGTGCCGACGACTACGCCGAGCGGCTGATGGCGCGGCTCGAGCGCGTGGTGCGCCCCGCCGGGTTGCTGTAGGGGGAGGTGCTAGGGGGAGGGGCGGCGGCCGGCTCAGTCGTCGCCGGCGCCGACGCGCTCGGGCTTCTTGCCGCCCGCGTCGCGCGCCATCACCACGCGAAAGGCCGCCATCGACTCCTCGGTGGCGACGATGGTGAGGCGGTCGCCCTCCTGCAGGACAGTGTTGCCGTCTGGGATGTTGGCCTCCTCGCCGCGCATGACGCTGATGATGAGCACGTCCGGGGGGAGCTTCAGGTCGCGCAGGGTGGTGCCGGTGACCCCGCAGTCCGGGGGCACCTCCGTCATATACACGAACTCATTGCGGCCCGCCATCGGCACGGGCTCGCCGCGCGAGAGGCGCTCGACGAACTCGCGATCGACGATGGTGGGATCGAGCGTCACCACCCGCTGGCGGAGCAGCTTCACCACCGTCTGGTAGTACTCCTGCTGGTGCACGGGGCTGTCGCCCGGGTTGGGGACCTGCCACTCGTACAGCGTGGGGTACTTCGCCCGGCGGGTCAGGGTGTCCTGCACCACGTAGCTCACCGCCACGGCCAGCATGGTCGGCAGGATGAGGCGGTAGCCGCCCGTCATCTCGGCCACCATGATGAGCGTGGCGAGCGGCACCCGCGCGGCGCCCGCGAAGATGGCGGCCATCCCCACCACCGCGAAGGCCTCGGGGTTGGGCGCCGAGGGGGTGATGCTCTGCAGGATCGCGGCCATCGCCCCGCCCAGCATGGTGCCCATGAACAGCGTGGGCGCGAACACGCCGCCCGAGCCGCCCGAACTGATGGTGAACGACATCGCCACCAGCTTGCCGATGGCGAGCAGCAGCATCAACCAGAGCGCGAGGTTGCCGTCGATGGCGAGCTGCATCCACCCGTAGCCGCCGCCGAGGAGCTGCGGCATGAACATGCCCAGCACACCCAGCGCGAGGCCGCCGATGGCGGGCTTGATGTGGTTGGGGACCGGCAGGCCGTGGAACCAGTCGCGCAGTCGGTAGAACACCCAGGGGATGAGCGTGCCGAGCAGTCCGGCGGCGACCCCGAGCGCGGCGTACCACACCAGCTCGCGCACGCCGGTGAAGTCGAGCGGGTTGGGCAGCGCGAACACCGGCGTCCAGCCGTTGAAGGTACCGGCCAGGGCGTAGGCGGTGGAGGCGCCGATGAGGGTGTAGACCAGCGCGGCACCCTCGAAGGCCATGTCGCGGTAGAGGATCTCGACGGCGAAGATGGCCGTGCCCAGGGGGCTCTTGAACACCGCCGAGAGGCCGGAGGCCATGCCGATGAGCACCAGGTAGCGTCGCTCCTCGGCCGGCAGCCTGAGCACCGTGCCCATCACGGAGCCGAACCCCGCCGCGATCTGGGCGGTGGGCCCCTCGCGGCCGGCCGCCCCGCCGGAGCCGATGGTGATGGCGCTGGCCACGGTCTTGATGATGGGCACGCGGGCGCGCACGAAGCCGTCGAGCCGGTGGAAGGCCTTCACCGCCGCGTCCGTACCGTGCCCCTCGGACTCGGGCGCCAGGCTGTAGACGAGCACCCCGACGACGAGGCCGCCGAGGGTGGTGGATATGGGGATGAGCCAGTTGAACAGGGGCTGTGCGGGCGCCGCCGCGAGCTTCGCCGCCTGCTCCGCGGAGAGGATCGGGGTGTGGGCGAACCCTCCGATCATGAAGCCGCCGACCCAATCGACCATCCACTGGAAGAGCTGCCCCCCCAGCGCCCCGACGATGCCGAGGATCACGCTGAGGAACACCAGCCTGGAGGTGCGGTCGAGTCGTAGGAGCCAGCTCACTCGTGGGTCACGCCTTCGAGGTTCACGGGACGTGCCCGCGGCCGGAACGCCGCCGGGTCGTCCGGACGCCAAAGGAGAATTGTACCCATAGCGAAGGAAAGTCGCAAGCGCGGCTTCGACCCTTCCGACCCCGTGCCATCATCAGGGGTGCGGCGGGCCGACGCGATGCGCGGCGGCCGTCCGTGAAGGGAGCGGCCCGATGGAGCAGTCGCACGCGACAGACCGGGAAGAGCCGGCGCCCGAGGCGCTGCTGCTGCTGGTGCGCCCGGCCGCGGAGATGTCCATCAAGGCGCGCGGAACGCGCGACGCCTTCCGGCGCCGCTTCAAGGCCAACCTCAAGGACGCGCTGAAGCGCGCCCACCTCGACGCGCGGGTGGCGGCGCGCTACAGCCGCACGCTCGTCACCGTGCACCCCGGAGACGAGGACCCGGAGGCGGTGCGGGAGCGCGCGCTGGAGACGCTCGGGCGGGTGTTCGGCGTGGGGTCGTTCTCGCCGGTCGAGGCGCGCTGCGCCGCACGCCTGGGAGACATCGTGGCCACCGGGGCGGAGCGCTTCGCGGCGCGCGTGCGCGGCCGCCGCTACGCGGTGCGCTGCAAGCGGCACGGCCACCACGACTTCTCCTCGGTGGACGTCGAGCGGGAGCTGGGCGCCGCCATCAACGAGGGCGCCACGGTCGACCTTGGGCACCCCGAGGTGACGGTGTCGGTGGAGGTGCAGGGTGGCCGGGCGTGGCTGTTCGCGGAGCGCTACCCGGGTCCCGGCGGCCTCCCGCTGGGCACCGGCGGCCGCGCGCTGGCCCTGCTATCGGGCGGGTACGACTCGGCGGTGGCCGCCTGGTACGTGATGAAGCGCGGCATCGAGGTGGATTTCGTGTTCTGCCAGATCGGCGGGCAGAGCTCGGAGCGCCGGGCGCTGCAGGTGGCCAAGGTGCTCACCGACCGCTGGGCGGCGGGCACCCGCCCGGACGTTTACGTGGTGGACTTCCGGGGCGTGGTCGAGGGGCTGCGCGGCGCCGCCGAGGAGAGCTACTGGCAGGTCCTGCTCAAGCGGCAGATGCTGCGCGCCGGCGACGCCACGGCCGACGCCATCGACGCCTCGCGGGCCGAGCGGGCGGCGGCGCGCCGGCAGCGCCGCGCGGTGGCGCCGGTCGACGCCCTCATCACGGGCGAGGTCATCGCCCAGGTCTCCTCCCAGACGCTCAGCAACCTGCGCGCCATCGACGACGCGGCGCGGCGCCCCGTCCTGCGGCCGCTGATCGGGATGGACAAGCTCGAGATCATCGCGCGGGCCGAGCACATCGGCACCGCGACGCTGTCCGCCCAGGTGCGCGAGGACTGCGCCATCACGCCCGGGCACCCCGTCACGCACAGCAGCGTGGAGCGGGTGCGGGCCGAGCACGAGGCGGTGGCGGCCGCGCCGCTGGCCGACGCCCTGGCCGGCGCCCGCCGGATCGCCCTGCGGCCGCTGCGCGCCGAGGACCTGACGCTGCCCTACCTCTACACCGACGAGGTGCCCGAGGGCGCGGTGCTGCTCGACTGCCGGCCGGACGCGGCCGCGCGCGGCGCCGCTGCGGGCACCGGACCCGGCGCGCGCGCTGGAGCGGGTGCGCGTGGTGACGGGGTGCACGGTTCGGGCCCGAACGCCGCCGCGAGCGGGGGCGGCTGGCGGCCGCCCGGCGCCGTGGCCGCCCCCATGCCCGCGTTGCTCGGGCGCCTGCGGGAACTCGACAAGGAGCCCACCTACGTGCTCTTCTGCCCCGTCGGCACCCAGAGCGCGCAGGCGGCCGAGGTGATGCAGCAGTTGGGCTTCGAGGCCTACTCCTTCCGCGGCGGTGCGCCGGCGCTGCGGCGCTGGCTCGAGCGCCGCGACGCCGCGCCCGCCTCGTTGCCCGCGGGGCCCGCATGAGCGGTCCGCGCGCGCCCGCGCGCGGCCGACGCGAGGGCCGACCCCAGGGCCGGCGCCAGGGCCGGCGCCAGGGCCGACGCGAGAGCCGACGCCAGGGAGGCGCGCGCGTGAGGGTGGGGCCGACGTGAGCGCCGCGGGCGAGGGCGCGCTCCGCGTGGAGCTGCTCTACTTCCAGGGGTGCCCGTCATGGGAGCGCGCCTGGACCGAGCTCGGGCGCGCGTTGGTGTCGGAGCGGATCGAGGCCACCGTCGCGCTCCGCGACATCGAGGGGTGGAGCGAAACGGAGCTGAGGGGCTTCGCCGGCTCCCCCACGGTCCGCATCGACGGGCGCGACCTCGAGGGGTACGACGGCCCCGGTCGCATGGCCTGCCGGCGCTACCAGGAGAACGAGGGGCGCGGCTGGCCCAGCGAGGAGCTGCTGCGCGCGCGCTTGCGCGCCGCGGCGGGCGAGGGCCCCGCGGGTTCCTGAGCGCGGCCGGCCGGGGTGCGCCCCGGCGGAGGCGCCGTCAGAAGGTCAGGACGCGCTCGGACTCGAGCGTCCAGCGGCCGAGTTCCTCCATGCTGCTGCGGTGGACGCCGTCGAGCAGCTCGCCGTCCGCCAGGCCGCGCGCGTCCATGCAGGTGCCGCAGGCGCCCACCTCCCCGCCCCGCGTCGCCACCCCGCGCAGCATGCGCTCGAGGTTGTAGTAGCCGGCAGGCGTCGCCTGCCCGGTGCGGGCGCACGCCACGGCGTCGGCCATGAGGAACACGCGCACGCGCACCCCGTCCTGCTTGCCGAGCTGTAGCGCCAGGCGCAGGCCGTTGTAGGAGCGCTCCGTGCCGTAGGGCGGATCGTTGAGGATGATGAGGACCGTCATGGAAACCTCCCCGGTGCTGGACCGCACGCTAGCGCGGCCGTCCTGCGGGCGGTAGGGACGTATCGCCTCCTTCACGGGCGCCGTATGGGCTGCGGCGGCCGGCCGATGGGCGCGGCTCCTGCCGCGGCGCCCCCTGCTCCCCGGCCGGCCGCGGCCCGCACGGTGCGTACGCGGCCTGCGCCGCACACCGGCGGAGCCGGCCGCAGAGGGCTCAGCGCGCGGTGGCCGCCATGGCGTTGCGCAGCAGGCGCGTGGCGACCGCGTCGGTGGCGGGATCGAGCCGTTCGGAGGAGGCCAGCCACACGTCCACCCGGTCCTCGCCGGGTTCCACCCCGACGCGCGCCATCCACCCCGCCGCCGCCTCGAGCTGGACGTAGGACCACACCGATACGCCGATCCCCTGCCCGGCCAGCACCGCCGCCCGCACCGCCGCCGGGCCGCTGAGCTCCAGCACGCGGCCCGGCTCCAGGCCCGCGTGCCGCATCTCTGCCCGCACCCGCGCGTTCATGCTGCTCGCGCCCGACGGCAGCAGCAGGGTCTCGCCCTGGAGCGCCGCGGGATCGACCTGCCCCTCGCGCGCCACCGGGTCGTCGCTGAGGGTGAGGAGGCAGAGCTGATCGTGACCCAGGCGCTCGAGCCGCAGCCCCGGTTCGGGGGCGGCGGGCGTCGCCAGCGTGACGGCGGCGTCCAGCGCCCCCTCGCGCACCGCGTCGAGGAGGGGGCGGGAGTAGCCCTCCTGCAGCGCGGGCGCGACGGGTGCGCCCTGCTCGGCGAGCCGCCGCACCTCGCGCAGCAGCGCGCCGCTCAGCCGCGGCACCAGGTGGTGGCTGAGGCCGATGCGGACCGGCAGCGGCGTCGCCTCGGGGCGGGCCAGCGTCTCCCCGGCGCCCTCCAGCGCCGCGCGCAGCGCCCGGGCGTGCGGCAGCAGCGCCGTGCCCTGCGGCGTGAGCCGCGTACCGCCGGCGGCGTGCCGCGTGAGGCGCGCCGGGCTGCCGGCCTGCAGCGCGGCCAGGCGGCGGCTGACGGCGGATTGGCTGATGCCGAGCACGCGCGCGGCCGCGCGCTCGCTCCCCGCCTCCGCCACGGCCAGCAGCGTGAGCAGGCCGGTGGCGTCGGCCGGTGGCGCGGTCTGGGCGGCGGGGCGGGAGCGGCCGTGCATGCCTCCAGTATGCACCGATGGTATGCGCTACGTGCATCTCTGGCGCGCGACCTCCGACCCCCTGGGTTCGAGCGCCGTTCCTCACGCGTTCGACAAGGCCGCACGTGCGACGCGCCGGGGCCTCCCCGGCGCCCCTTCGGTGGCTCGGTCGCGCCGCTCACGCGATCGCGACGCGTCACCGTGGGCGTCCGTCCGCGACGATCGCTTCGATCTGTGCTTTTAGGTTGCGCGGAACGCATACCGATGTCCACGACGCGTTGACGATATCCCCTCCGGGTACTAGCCTTGGGGCACTTGCCTAGGGACAGATGTCCCGACCGCACCCGCGCCGCAGGAGCCCCGCGCCCGGGCGCTTTGAAAGGAGCCGGATGTTCTTCAAGCACTTCTACGACCCGGACCTGGCCCAGGGGAGCTACCTCCTCGGGTGCCAGGCCAGCGGCGAGGCCATCGTGGTGGACCCGCGCCGCGACATCCAGGCATACCTGGACGAGGCCGAGGCGCAGGGCCTGAAGATCGTCGCCGTCACGGAGACGCACATCCACGCCGACTACCTGTCGGGCTCCCGTGAGCTGGCGGTGGCGGCCGGCGCCACCCTCTACCTCTCCGACGAGGGCGACGCCGACTGGAAGTACGCCTTCCGCGGCGAGCGGTTGCGCCACGGCGACACCATCACGCTCGGCAACGTGAGGCTGCAGGCCCTGCACACCCCGGGGCACACCCCCGAGCACCTCTCCTTCCTGGTCACCGACGGCGGGCTCACCGACCAACCCGGCTACCTGCTGAGCGGGGACTTCGTGTTCGTCGGCGACGTCGGCCGGCCGGACCTCCTCGACGAGGCCGCCGGCGGCGTGGACACCCGCTTCGAGGGGGCCCGGAGGCTCTTCGCCAGCCTGCGCGACGTCTTCCTGACGCTGCCCGATCACGTCCAGGTGTGGCCCGGCCACGGCGCGGGCAGCGCCTGCGGCAAGGCGCTCGGCGCCGTCGCCAGCAGCACCGTCGGGTACGAGCGCCTGACGGCGTGGTGGCGCGACCACCTCGAGCGGGGCGACGAGCAGGGCTTCGTCGACGCGCTGCTCGAGGGGCAGCCCGACGCGCCGCTGTACTTCGGCCGCATGAAGCGCCAGAACAGGCAGGGGCCCGCCCTGCTCGGCCGCCGGCCGGGGCTGCGCCGCTACCGCGCCGCGGAGGTGCGCCGCGGCCTCGACGAGGGCACGCTGCGCTTCGTCGACACCCGCCCCGAGGCCGAGCAGTGGCCCGGCGCCGTGCCCGGGGCGCTGGCCATCCCGGGCGGCCGCAGCTTCGCCACCTACGCGTCCTACATCCTCGACCCCGAGCGCGACGCGCCGCCGCTGGTGCTGCTCGCGGCCGACGAGGAGCGGGCCGCCGCGTTGCGCGACCGGCTGAGCTACGTGGGCGTCGACGACGTCGTGGGCTACCTCCCCTCGCTGGAGGGGCTCGAGCTGCGCCCGCTGCCCCTGATGAGCCCCGAGGAGCTCGAGGGCGCAAAGGACGCCACCGTGCTGGACGTGCGCACGAAGGGCGAGTTCGTGGCGGGCCACCTGCCCGGCGCGCGCCAGCTCCATGCCGGGCGGGTGCCGTGGCACCTCGGCGAGCTGCCGCGCGACGGCACCCTGGTGCTGCACTGCCAGAGCGGCGGCCGCTCCGCCGTCGTGGCCAGCCTGCTGCGCGAACAGGGCTTCGACAACGTGGTCGAGCTCGAGGGCAGCTACGCCGCCTGGGCGGCCCACCGCGCCGCGCGAGGCCAGTCCCCGGAGACGGGACCGGCCGACGCGCCCGCCACCGACGCCCGTGCGCCCGAGGCGGTCGGCGCCTTGGCCTGAGCGACCCACGCCGCGCCGCCCCTCGCGCCGCTACCGCGCCGGGGGGCCGCCCCACGCGCGGCGAACGCGCCGGGCCGCCGCTAGCCGCCCGCGCACCCGTCCCCCCCGGACCCGGGCCCTGAGGCCCGCTTCCGTGCCCCACCAGAGATCGGAGATCGACATGTTCGACGAGATCTACCCGAAGGACGTCGCCGCCTGGACCGACGACGGCGCCCAGATCGTGGACGTCCGCGAGACCTGGGAGTTCGGCGCCGGCCACGTGCCGGGCGCCGTGAACATCCCGCTCGACGAGCTCATCGGCCGCATCGAGGAGCTGCGCGAACCGCTCGTGCTCGTGTGCGCCAGCGGCAACCGCTCCGGCATGGCGGCCGAGTACCTCACCGGCCGGGCCGGCTTCGAGAAGGTGGCCAACCTCGTCGGCGGCACCTACCTGTGGGTGGCGCAGGGCAACGAGGTCGAGCGCCCGGGCGCCACGACTCGCACTGCCGCGGAGGTCCCGAGCGGCGGATCCTGAGCGCGCCCTGCCGTCGTCGGTCGTGAGCGCCCGCACCACCCCCGCCGAAGCGGGCGCGGCACCGGCCGGTGCCGCCGCGCGGACGTGACCGAGTGCCCCGAGCCATGACCGGACCCACCCCGACCCGCATCGAACGCTGGATCCCCGCCTGGGGGTGGATCCGGCGCTACCGCCGCGCCGATCTGCCCGGCGACCTGACGGCCGGCGTCGTGGTGGCGGTCATGCTGGTGCCGCAGGGGATGGCCTACGCCATGCTGGCCGGCATGCCGCCGGTGGCCGGGCTCTACGCCTCGGCCGTGCCGGTGCTGGCGTACGTGCTGTTCGGCTCCTCGCGCCAGCTCGCGGTGGGTCCCTCGGCGCTCACCTCGCTGCTCACGCTGGCCGCGGTCGCGCGCCTGGCTCCCACCGGAACCGGCGAGTACATCGCCCTGGCCGCGCTGCTGGCGATCATGGCCGGCCTGCTGCAGGTGGTGCTCGGGCTGGCGCGCTTCGGCTTCGTCACCAACTTCCTCTCGCGCGCCGTCATCAGCGGCTTCACCTCGGCCGCCGCATTGATCATCGCCGTCAACCAGCTCACCTACCTGCTGGGCATCCGCGTCGACGCCGGCGAGGGGCTGGTGGGGCTGCTGGCGGGCATCGGCGCGGCGCTGCCGCGCACCCACGCCCTGACCCTGGCGATCGGCGCCGGTAGCGTAGTCGTGCTGTTCGCCCTCAAGCGCCTGGGCATCCGCGCGCTGCCCGGGCCGCTGGTGGTGGTGGTGCTCGGCACCGTGCTGGTGGGGCTCGGGGGGCTCGAGGCGCGCGGCGTGGCGGTGGTGGGGCCGGTGCCGGGCGGCCTGCCCAGGCCCGCGCTGCCGCCGCTGGACCCGGCCACCATCCTCTCGCTCGTGCCGGCCGCGCTGGCCATCGCCTTCGTGGGCTTCATGGAGTCCATCGCCGTCGCCCGCTCCATCGCGGCGCGCGAGAACTACGCCGTGGACGCCAACCGCGAGCTGGTCGGCCTCGGCCTGGCGGGCATCGTATCGGGCCTGGTGCGCGGCTACCCCATCGGCGGCGGCTTCGGTCGCTCGGCGGTCAACTACCAGTCCGGCGCGCGCACCCAGCTCGCCTCGGTGGTGCGGGCGGCGCTGCTCATCGCCACGTTGCTGCTGCTCACGCCGCTGTTCACCCACCTGCCGCGCGCCGTGCTCGGCGCCATCGTGTTCGTGGCCGTGCTGGGCCTCATCGACCTGCGCGAGCCGCTGCTGCTGTTCCGCGTGCGCCCGACCGACGGGATCACGCTGGTGCTCACGGCGCTGGTGACGCTGTTCGTGGGCATCGAGGCCGGCATCCTCTCGGGGGTGGCGTTCTCGCTCCTGGTGTTCATCTTCCGCAGCGCCTATCCGCACGTCGCCGAGGTGGGGTGGCTCGCACCAGAGGGCGTGTACCGCAACCTCGAGCGCTTCGACCGCGCCCGGCGCTACCGCGGGGTGGTCATCGCGCGCCCGGACGCGTCGCTGTACTTCGCCAACATGGCGTTCCTGCAGAGCTGGCTGGAGCGCGCCGTGGCCGCCCGCGGCGCCGCCTCGAGCGAGCCCGTGCGGGCGGTGGTGCTCGACTGCTCCGCCGTCAACGACGTCGACGCCGTGGCCATCCACACCCTGGAGCGCCTGATGGTGGAGTGGGGCGGGCAGGGGATCGCGCTGCACCTGGCCGGCGTCAAGGGGCCGGTGCGCGACCTGCTGGAGCGCGCCGGCACGCGCGCGCGTCACGCCGATCGGGTGCAGCACCTGAGCGTGCCGCACGCCCTCGAGGCGATCGGCGCGGTGCTCGAGCCGGAGGGCGCCGCGGGCGCCGCCGCCGACCCACACCCGGAGCCGGCCGCCGGCGCCCACGGCGCCGAAAGCGCCGAGCCCGGTGCCACCGCCGCCGCGGAGTCACACGCCGCGCCCCGCGGGTCACACGCCGAGCGCGCCGAGTCACACGCCGCGCCCGCCGACCCACACCCCGAACCCGCCGCCGACCCGGCATCCGCCCGCGCGCGCCCCGCCGGCCCGCCCGAGACCCCCACCGGAGGAACCGCATGAACCCGACCGCACGATCCCGCACAGCCTTCGCCGGCGCCGCCCGGAACGCGCTCGCCCGCCGCGCCCTGCCGGCGGCCGCCCTGCTCGCCCTGACGCTGCTGTTGAGCGCCTGCGGCGCGAGCTACAAGAACGTCAGCGTGCAGGACCTCGCCAACGCCAACGAGCCCAACCGCATCGTGCTCGACGTGCGCGAGCCGTACGAGTACGCCGACGGGCACGTCGAGGGAGCCACCCTGCTGCCGCTGTCGCAGCTCCCCTCGCGCCTCGACGAGGTGCCGGCCGACCAGCCCGTGTACGTCTACTGCCGCTCCGGCAACCGCTCGCAGCAGGCCTCGGAGATCCTCGTCAAGGCGGGCAAGCGTGACATCCGCAACGTCAAGGGCGGCATCCTGGCCTGGGAGGCCGCGGGCTACCCCGTGACCACCGACTGACCGGTGACCACCGGCTGACCCGTCACGACCCATCGAGCCGCGCCGCCGGTCCCGCGCCCGGGCGGGCTGCGGCGGCGGCGAGCGGCGTTCGGCCCCGGGGCCGGGGTGCATCGCCTCCCGCGCCGGGGTGCCCGGCACGCATGAGGGCGCCCGCCGGCCGGCGGGCGCCCTCCGCGTCCTGTTGTGGGGGGTGCCGGGCGGTCGCGCGTCAGTCGGTGGCGCGCTCCACCCGGCCGGCGCCGGCGATGGACTGCTTGATCTTGGGCTCGCCGTGGTAGCGCACCCGGCCGTAGCCCGAGATCCCCACGTCGAGGTCGTCGCGCACGTTGATCTCGGCCTCGCCGTGGCCGCTGATGCGGACGCGCGTGCGCTCGGTCTCGAGCCCGGGCAGCTCCACGTCGCCGGAGCCAGCGATGTCGATGCGCATGTCTTCGGCGCGGCCCCGCAGGGCGAGCTCGCCGCGGCCGCTGATGCGCACCGTCAGCTCCTTTGTGGTCAGCGCGTCGATGCGCATCTCGCCCTGACCGCTGATCGCCAGCGCCAACGTGTCGGTCTGTAGCGACGGCATGCTCAGCGTGCCGCGCCCCGACACGGCCACGCGGCGCAGGTCGGTCACGTTCACGCGGTACACCAGGGGGCTGCGGCCGAGGAAGCGGAGGCCGCCGAAGAGGCGCTCGAGCCAGTCCTCGCCCAGCTCCAGGATCAGTGTGCCGCCGTCGACGTGGGCGTTGACCTTCTCCAGCAACTCGGCGTCGCCCTCCACCTCGAGGCTCTCGCTGTCGCCCTGCGTGACCACGAGGTCGCCGAACCAGCGCAACTCGATCGCGTCGAAGCCGTTGACCTCGAAGCGCTTCGTCTCGTTCGCCATGATGTCCTTCCCTTCCCGCACCGGCGCCTTGGCGCGCGGCGCACCGCTCACCGCCATGCTATCGGGTGCGCGCGGCCGGCCACCTCCGACGAAGGGTGGAGCCGGGCGTGCCCGCCCCTCCGACCAAAGTCGGGTGCCGCGGGCCGCCGCAGGCGCTACCTTGGTGGCAGGAGGGACCCAACCATGGCCCAAGAAGAACGACCCAACAGAAGGCGCGGCGACCTACTCCCCATCATCCTCATCGCCATCGGCGTGCTCGTCCTGCTCGGCAACCTCAACTGGATGAGCTGGAGCTCGATCGGCAATGTGCTGAACCTCTGGCCCGTGGCGCTGCTCGCGATCGGGGTGGACATGCTGACCCGGGGGCGCTACCGCACGGCCGTCGTCATCGGTGCGCTGGTGGCCGGCGGCCTGCTGTACGCGGCGGACCGCGGCGGTACCGGCTTCGGCTCCTCGGCCGGGGCGGAGAACCACGTGGTGGAGCACGCGCTGGACAGCGCGCGGGATGCCCAGGTGAGCATCGAGACGGGCGTGAGCACGCTCCGCATCGGCTCGCTGGGCGGGGGGAGCGCGCTGGTGCGCGGTACCGTCAACACCGCGCGCGGCGAGACGCTGGTCGACGACTACTACCGCAGCGGCGGCACCGCGGTGCTGCGCCTGCGCAGCGAGCAACGCCCAAGTGTGCGCGTGTTCGGGGGCGATCGGCGGGTGTGGGACCTCGGCTTCAACGACGCCGTGCCCATGACGCTCGACATCTCCACCGGGGTGGGGCAGGCCCAGCTCGACCTGAAGGACCTGCGGATCTCGGACCTGCGGGTGGACTCCGGCGTGGGCGAGGTTCGCGCGACGCTCCCCTCCCAGGGGCGCCTCGAGGCGACCTTCAAGGCTGGCGTGGGCGAGACCCACGTGAGCATCCCGCAGTCCATGGCCGCCCGCGTGGTGGTGAACACCGGCATCGGGCGGGTCAACGTCAGCGGGGATTTCAACAAGAACGGCGACACCTACACCTCGCCCGGCTACGAGAGCGCCACCGACCGCGTGGACCTGCGCATCGACGGCGGGCTGGGGCAGATCACGGTCGACCGGACGCGCTGAGGCTCGGCGCGCGGCCGGCAGGGCCGCCGCGACACACGTCACCGGCGCGGCCGCCGTACGGAGTCCTCACTCCGCGGCGGCCGCGCCCTCGTGGCGCTACGCCGAGGTGGGGGGCGCGGGGTTGGCGTCCGGGCTGGCGCCAAACGGGGTCGGGCCGTTCAGGGTGGCCCGCCGCGCGAGCGCGCGGTCGAAGGGCCACCACAGCAGGTGGAACGTCGCGTGGGCGAGCATCGCCGACAGCAGCCCCACCTGCCAGTAGAGGCCCCCGAACACCAGCGAGGCCCACAGGTTGAGGCCGATCATCGCCGTGAAGAACAGCGCCGAGGGCCTGCAGCCGGCCGCCAGGTAGGACGGCGCGTGCAGCAGCCCGAAGGCGATCCCGCCGAGCACGATGGCGAGAGCGATCACGGCGGGGGTCGGTGCGCCCAGGAGCAGCGTCAGCAGGTAGGCCAGCAGCGTGGTGATGCCCCAGCGGCTCAGGATCTCCTCCACCACGCCGCCGTAGAGGACGCGCGAGCCGATGCCGAGGCCCAAGCGTAGGCGGTCCCACGCCTCGCGCGTCGGCGCGTCGAGGTTGGGGCGCACCCACCACAGGTACACGGCCAGGAACGGCACCGCACCCAACGCCCCCAGGCCGAGCCCGGGGAGCACCTGCGGCGCGAGTGCGGGGAGGACGGCGCCGCCGTGCGCCAGCGCCTCGAACAACGGCGCCGTGAGCCCCACGCGGCCGTGCGTCACGGTCCCGAGGAGCGCCGCGAGTGCGAGGAGCAGCAGCGACTGCAGCGACGCGACCGCGATCAGGGTGGCGCGTCCCGGTGGCGTGCGGCCCCTGTCCTGCGCGCCGCGCTCGATCTGCGTGCGCAACGCATCGAGGGTGCCGGGGATGGCGATCGCGATGCCCGGCACACCGGCCAACACCAGGACCAACACGAGACGCAGATCCGCCATGGCTGTCCTCCCGTGGGCGCCGGCCCTGGCTGGGCCCGCCGCCCGATCGATCAGCCTAGCCCCCGAAGGGCACGGCCCGCAACGAGCCGCCCCCGTCGGCCTCGAGCGCGAAGCCGTCCACGCGGTCGGCCTCCAGGTCGAGGACGAGGAAGGTGGGGGGCACGTCGGCGCCCGCCAACGGGTCGTAGCCCAGCAGGGTGCCGGGGTTGAGGCGCCAGCCGCGGCCGGCCTCGCGGCCGACGTGGTAGCGGTGGTCGTGCCCGTAGACGATGACGTCGTAGCGGCCGTCGTCCATGGGGCCGGCCAGCGCCGGGAAGTGGTTCATCACCAGCGACCGCCCGGCGAAGGGGCCCTCGAACGCCTCGCCGTGGAGCTCGAGGTGGTCCCATGCGCCGGCCACCCTCGCCATGCGGAAGCGGTCGCCGTCGTTGTTGCCGAACACCACGTGGATGCGCCCGCGGCCGAAGCCCTCGGCCAGGATCGGCAGCACGAAGGGGGAGCACAGGTCGCCCGCCACCAGCAGGGCGTCGACGTGCTGCAGGTTGGCGAGTGCGGCGCGCAGGTTCCAGACGTGGTCGTGGATGTCGGAGAGGATGCCGAGCTTCATGGGGTCTCCGTTCGGGGGCGCGGTTCGGCGCGTTCCGGTTGCGGCGCGCCGCGCGCTCAGAGCTTGTAGCCGATCTGGCGCAGCAGGCCCTTGCGCCAGGCCACGTCCTCCTCGCCCTCCACGCCCAGGGGCGAGCCGCCGTCGATGACGCCGAGGATGCCACGCCCCTGCTCGCTCTCGACCACCACCACCTGCGTAGGGTTGGCCGTGGCGCAGAAGATGCGGCACACCTCCGGAACCGCCTTGATGGCGTTGAGCACGTTGACGGGGAAGAAGCCGTCCGCCAGGCACACCAGGAAGCTGTGCCCCGCGCCGATGGCCTCGGCGTTGCGGCCGGCGAGTTCTGTCATGGCCTCGTCGGTGCCGCTGAGGCGCAGCAGCCGCGCGCCCGAGGCCTCGCAGAACGCCAACCCGAAGCGGATGCCGGGGACGGCCGTCACGAGGGCCTCGTGCAGGTCCTCCACCGTCTTGATGAAGTGGCTCTGCCCCAGCACGATGTTGACGGATTCGGGGGTGTCGATGGCGACCAGCGAGAGCTCCATGTCGCTCCTTCCCCGGGCCGGCGCGGGGCTGGGCCTCGGTCCGGACGCGCCGCCGGTGTCGCTTCCAGCGTACCGGACGCGCCGGCCCCGCGGTGGGGCGAGGCGCGCCGGTGGTGGGGCGGACGCGCGCGGGCCCTACAACCAGCCCTTCTCGCGCGCGATGCGCGCGGCCTCGACGCGGTTGGCGGCGCCGAGCTTGCTGATGGCCTCGGAGAGGTAGTTGCGCACGGTGCCCTGCGAGAGGCCCAGGCGGTCCGCGATCTCGGCGCCCGCCGCGCCCTGGCCGGCCAGGCGCAGCACCTGGCGCTCGCGGTCGGTCAGCGGGTCCGGCTCGCTCCACGCCTCCGCCGCCAGCTCGGGGTCGATGGCGCGCCCGCCGGCGTGCACGCGCCGCAGCGCGTCGGCCAGGTCGGCCGACGGGGCGTCCTTGAGCAGGTAGCCGCTGGCGCCCGCCTCCAGCGCGCGCCGCAGGTAGCCCGCGCGCGCGAAGGTGGTGAGGATGACCACGCGGGTGCTCCCCGGGCCGCGCTGGACCTCCGCCGCCAGCTCCAGGCCCGTGAGGCCGGGCATCTCGATGTCGGTGACGAGCACGTCGGGGCCGAGTTCGCGCACCATGGCGAGGGCCTCGTCGCCGTCGCGCGCCTGCCCCACGACGGTGATGTCGGGCTCGAGCTCCAGCAGCGCCGCCAGCGCGCCGAGCACCATCCCCTGGTCCTCGGCCAGCAGCACGCGCATCAGGCGCCGGCCTCCGTCCCCGCCGCGTCCGCCCTGGCGGCCCCGCCGGCCGCGTCGCGGTCCTCGGCACCGCGTCGGCCGGCCCCCTCGGTCCCCGCGGCCCGCGGGGCCCGGCCGGGGCGGGCGAGCGGCACCGTGAGGTAGAGCGCCGTGCCCGGATGGAGGTGCTCGATGTTCATGCCGCCGCCGACGGTCTGCAGCCGCGCGCGCATGCTCGACAGGCCGTTGCCGTCCGGGTCGGCGCCACCCACCCCGTCGTCGCGGACCTCCAGCACGGCGGCGGCGCCGTCGCGCTCGAGGCGCACCACGCAGTGCCCGGCCCCGGCGTGCCGCACCACGTTGGTGACGGCCTCGCGCAGCGCGAGCGCCAGGACCCCCTCGTGGGCGGGCGGCAGCGTGAGCGTCTCGAGGTAGTAGTCGTAGCGGACGCCGGCGGCCTCGAGCGCCAGCTTGGCGCCGGCCACCTCCCCGGCCAGGCCGCGGCTTCGAAAGCCGCGCACCGCCTCCCGCACCTGCGCCAGCGCCTCGCGCGAGATGCGCTCCACGTCGCGCATCTCGCGCCCCGCCCGGGCCGGATCCTGCTCGGAGAGGCGCGCGGCCAGCTCGGACTTGAGCGTGATGGTGGAGAGGGTGTGTCCCAGCAGGTCGTGGAGGTCGCGCGCGATGCGCTCGCGCTCGGCGATGGCGGCGAGGCGCTCGATCTCGTCCTGCGCCATCGCCAGGCGCGCGTTGGACTCGGCGCGGTCGCGCTCGAACACCGCCGTGACGCCCAGGATGGGCGCGAAGATGACGACCGGCGCGAACGCCGCCAGCACGTAGGGGAAGCCGACGGGGGAGAGCACCGCGGCCACCACCACGCACACCAGCACGCCGGCCAGCAGGCGGAACGCGCGCCTGCGGGGGCGCACCTGTCCCGCCGCCGCGGCCGCGTAGATGAAGAACGACGCGGCCCCGCTGTTGAGCGGCGTGACCACCAACCCCAGGAGCAGCATCCCCAGGATGCCGGCGACGCCCCCGAGGCGGCGGCGCTCGCGGCTGTACACGTACGGGGCCCGGTGGATGCGCCGGAAGGTCCACACGTAGACGGGCACGAACGCCGCCACGATGGGCACGATCAGCAGCCAGTCGAGCATGGTGGTGGTGGGGTCGAAGATCGGTTCGAAGACCAGGAAGACGAGGTAGATCAGGTACACGGCGCTCGGCAGCATGCGGCGCCGCGGCGCGCCGGTGTCGGGTGACGCGGCGTGATCCCCGGGGGCGTGGGCTGGTGCTGGGGCGCCGCCGTCAGGCGCGGACGGCCGCTCGCGGGGCGTGCCCGCGGCTTCCTCGTGCGGGGGCCGGTCCGTCATCGCCCGTATCCTACTCGGCGCCGACGCCCCGCCGCCCGTGCGCGGCGTGTGGGGGCGTGGCGGTGGCGTGTCGGGCGGCCCTGGGAGCGCCGGGCGACCGGACCGGTGCCGGGGCGGCGCTCCGGGGCGTGGGTGCTGCTGGGGCGGGCGTCGGCCCGGGTGCCCGGGCGCCGCGCGGGGCCGTGGGCGCCGGGGCGCCGCGCGATGCGCGGGCCCCGGAGCGTGGTGTGGTGGCCGCGCCGCGGCTCACCCGTAGGTCCGTCCCTCGTCGCGCCGGTAGGCCCACACGGCCACGGCCAGGAAGGCCACCGTGAAGCCCAGCATCACCAGCAGGTGGGTGAGGACGCTGCCGATCGGCTGCGCTCCGGCCACACCGAGCGCCAGCTGAGCGAAGTGGTAGGCCGGCAGGTACGGCGCGATGGCCTGGACGAAGGTGGGCAGCTGTTCGATGGGGATGTAGAGGCCCGACAGGAATCCCATAGGGAGGTTGACGAGGTTGAGCACGGTGGGGGCCGAGTTGGGGCCGAGGGCGTAGCCGAAGGCCAGGCCCAGCGCGGCGAAGGGGAGCACGCCGGCCACCAGGGTGCCGGTGAGCGCCAGCCAGGTGCCGAGCGGGAGCGCGACGCCCTGGATGAGGTAGCCGGCGGCGGACAGGGTGAGCACGACCAGCAAGCCGAACACGGCCGCCATCGCGATCTTGGCCACGAACAGCGCCAGGGGCGGCATGGGGGAGACGCGCTTGAGCAGCATCCAGCCCTGCGCGCGCTCGCTGGCGACGCCGACACCGAAGCCGAACACGGCGGCGTTGATGACGCCCATGGCGCCGTAGGTGGCGAGCATGTAGAGCGACACCGAGATCCCCTGGGTGGTGAGGCGCCCGAAGGTGGAGCCGAAGATCAGGTAGAACATCAGCGGGAACGCCAGGGTGGCGACGCTGTAGGCCGGCAGGCGCAGCAGCTTGAGGAACTCGTACTTGGCCTCGAGACCGTAGATGCGTGCGAGGTTGCGGCGCGGCGCGGCGGATGGGGTGGTGCGTGCGGTGGCCATCTGGGAAGTCATGGTGGGTCTCCTCCGGGGAGCGCTCAGGCCGCCTCGGCGCGGGCGCGCTCGGGGTCCTGGGTGAGGGCGAGGAAGGCGTCCTCGAGGCCGGTACCGCCGACCTCCAGATCGCGCAGCTCGGGGTCGCGGGTGAGGAGCTCGAGCACGACCGGCTCGGCCTGGGTGGCGAGCACGTCCAGCGCGACGCCGTTGCGTCGCACGCTGCGCACGCCGGGGAGTGCCCGCACGGCCTCCTCGGGCAGGCTGGTGACGGCGCGGATGCGGCGGCCGGCGGTGCGGCTCTTGATCTCGGAGGGCGTGCCCTCGGCGATGACGCGGCCGTGATCGATGACCACGATGCGGTCGGCGAGCGCGTCGGCCTCCTCGAGGTAGTGGGTGGTGAGCACCACTGTGCGTCCGCTGCCGATGAAGCGGCGGATGCCCTGCCAGAAGCTGCGGCGCGCCCCCACGTCGAGGCCGGTGGTGGGCTCGTCGAGGAACAGCAGGTCCGGGTTGCCCACCAGCGCCAGCGCGAAGTGCAGGCGCTGCTTCTGGCCGCCCGAGAGCTTGCCGTAGGGGCGGTCGGCGACCTCCTCGAGCTCGGCCAGGGCGAGCACCTCGTCGAGCGGCAAGGCGGCGGGGTAGTAGCTGGCGAACAGCTCGAGGTGCTCGCGCACCTTGAGCGTGGCGGGCACGCCGGAGATCTGCAGCATGGCGCCGACGCGCACCTTGGCCGCGGCGCTCTGCGGGTCCCCGCCGAAGAGGCGCACCTCGCCCCGGGTGGGGCGCAGCAGGCCGAGCAGCAGGCTCACGCTGGTGGTCTTGCCGGCGCCGTTGGGGCCGAGCAGCGCGAGCACCTCGCCGGGCCGGACGTCGAGGTCGACGCCGTCCAGGGCGCGCACGGCGCCGTAGTGCTTGTGGACGCCGCGGAGCGTGGCGACGGGGGCGGGGGGAGTGGCGCGGCCGTCGCGGTCGGCGCGCGGCTCGGTGGGCGTGGGGGCGTGGGTCATGGGGTCCTCCTCCTTCACGTTGCCCAGTGTGCGCGCCCGACCCGGGGGCGCGGCAGTGCACTCCGTCAGGCCGCGCGGATGACAAACGTCACCCTCAGCCGTCGGCCGGCGTCGTGCCGATGCCCCGGCCGGCGGGGTCACGGCGCGCGCCGCAGCGGCTCCCGATGAGATATTTGCCGTAGCCGACGCCTGCTGCCGGCGGCTAGAGTCGTGCTGGAGGTCGTGTCATGCGTGTCCCTCGCTTCGCGTTCACCGCGATGGCCCTGGTGGTGCTGTCGCTCGCTTCCGTGTCACCGGCGCTGGCCCAGGCGCTGCCGCGCGACGTGCGGCTGCGCATCGTCGGCGCCATCGTGCAGATCATCCCCTACGACGTCGAGGCGGGCGAGGTCGTGGACTGGTCCGGCTCGGGGACCATCATCAGCCCCGACGGCTACATCCTCACCAACTTCCACGTCATCGGCGAGACCGACCAACGGACGCACTACCAGTGGCACGCCATCCTCACGACCGACCCGGCCTTCACCGACCAGCCGCCCGAGTTCAGCTACTGGGCGCGTTACGTGGCCGGCGACCCGACCTACGACCTGGCGGTGCTGAAGATCGAGCAGTACCCCGACGAGACGCCCGTTGCCGACGGCACGACCTTCCCGTACGTGGAGGTGGGCGACTCCAACCGGCTGATCCCCGGCGACGGGCTCACCATCGTCGGCTACCCGGGCATCTCGGGCGCCACCATCACCTTCACCTTCGGCCTGATGTCCGGGTGGCTGGGCGAGGACTTCGAGAGCGGCGGCAAGCAGTGGATCAAGACCGACGCCAAGATCGCCCACGGCAACTCCGGCGGCGCGGCGTTCGACGCCACGGGCACCCTCATCGGCGTGCCGACGGCGGGGCGCACCGTGAGCTACGGCGACCTCGACACCGAGGAGCAGGCCTACGTGCGCCCCATCGGGCTGGCGTGGGCGCTGGTGGGACCGAACGTGCCGACGGTGGCGCGGGCGGGGAGCGGGGGATCGACGGTCACGCACACCACCCCGCCGGCGGGGGGCTCGAGTTCGGCGTCCACCCCGGCGTCCAACCCGGCCGCGTCCGGCAGCGGTGGGGGCGCGGGCGCGCTGGTGGCGGACTGCCTCAACTGCATCGTCGGCGACCTGCGCCTGGGCGGCATCGCCTCGGGCAGCATCACCGCCGACCCGGACGGCGCGGAGTACCACACCTACCGCGTGAACGTCCCGGCCGGCACGCCGCAGCTCGTCATCGAGATGAGCGCCGACGGCGACCTCGACCTGGCCGCGAAGTTCGGGGCCGAGATCGACAGCTACCGCGACGACGGCAACTGGGACTACCTCGACGACGCCGAGGCGGCCAGCGCGCGCTTCGTGATCCCCAACCCGACGCCGGGTCCGTGGTTCATCGACGTGTTCAATCAGTTGGACGGGACGACCGCGAGCTACACGCTGCTGGTCGAGTAGCGC
>CAVUBJ010000002.1:0-13583 GCA_963739805.1 uncultured Trueperaceae bacterium | reverse complement strand
AGGTCACCGCCGGCAGCAGGAGCAGGAGCCTGCGCGCCTCCCGCGGACTCATCAGCTCCACCATGCCGCGCGCGGCCTGCAACAGGCTGGCGCTCTCGCCCCCGTCGGCTCCTGTGGGAGAGCCGAGGCCAGTCGTGGGTGTGGCTTGCTGCGCTTCGGTCACGGTTGCCTCATCCGGTCGAGTCTCGCGGCGGCGCCCGGGCGGGCACCTCGTGGCATCGCTCCACAGGGTAGCTCGGCGACGGGGGCTCGAGCCCCCGCCGCGATGCGCGCTCACCGGCCCGGCAACGGCGCACGCTCCCGGCATGACGCCGGCACGACGACAGTGCCGGGCCCCGGCCGGGGCCCGGCGACGCCGCCATGATAGGGCCCGGCGGCGGGTGGCCGCGGTGACCGTCGTCGGCGCTCACCGACCGAGCGGGTAGCCCTGGGTATGGTGGGCTCCACATGTCCTCGCCCCGCTCCCCCGAGACGTCCGCCCGGTGGCGCCGGCCTGCGCTCCTCGCGCTGCTCGCCGTGGGATTGCTGGCCGCGTTGCCCGCCTGCGCCCCAGGCGTGACGGGGATGGTGCGCGCCACCCTGGTGAGCGCGCCCGACCGCGTCCGGTTCGCCCCGGACGGCAGCGTCCTCGACGTGACCGTCTACCTGAGCGGCGACGGTCTGCGGCTCGACGACCCGCGCTGCAGGCAGGGGGACGGCGGCTGGGCGTGCGACGTTGGCGCGGCTCGGGCGGGGGCGCCGGTGGACGTGCCGGTCGCCGCCGGGGCCGTGCGCGCCGCGGCCGCCACCTGGAGCACGCGCAGCACCCAGGTGCCCTACCAGGTGCTGACGCGCGCGGTGGCCGATCCAGATGGCGGGACGGTGCTGCCGTTGCCCGCCAACCTGCAGGCCCTCGCCCCCCGCCACGACGCCAACCCCTGGGCCGGCGACCCGTCCTTCACGCCCGGTGATCTGCCCGCGGACGCACGGCCGTGGCTGCAGGCCATCTTCGACGCGCGCAACGGGGGCACGAAGCTGCTCGAGTACGCCTCCAGCGGCAACCTCTACGAGGTGGCGCGCTCGATGAACCTCGAGATCACCTCGCTGCTGCTGGCCTTCTCGCAGACCGGCGACATGCGGATCCTCGACCTCGTCGATCAGGCCATGCAGCGCGCGCGATCGCAACTCCGGGACGCGTGGCTCGACGGCCGGACGGACGGCTATCTCGGCTGGCTGTACCTGCGCAAGGCGCAGGAGGACAGCCGCTTCTACGGCAACGACACCATCGCACTGGACGACATGCTGGCGCACGGCATGGTCGCCGCGGTGACCTACGCGTACTACCTCAACAGGTTCCGCCCGAGCCCCTCCGGCGTGGACTACAACGAGCGCTTCACGTTCTGGGTCGATTACCTCAAGCACGACTACGAGGCCAAGTGGCGTCACCGCAGCGGTATCGCCTCGGGCTTCCCGTTCGTCGAGCACTTCCTCACCCACCCGCAGGTGGGGATGCTGCGCTACCTCTACTACCTGGGGCGCATCGGCTTCCGCGACGACGCCAGGCAGGCCGACCGGCTGGCCGTGCGCATGGCGCGGCACTTCAAGCGTGTACCCACGCCCGGCGGGCCGGCGTACGTCTACGACCATGGGTTCTCCCGCCCCTACGCCATGGCCGAGACCAACTACGCGCGCTACACCATGCCGATGCTGGTGGAGCTCGGCACCCTGGGCCTGCGCCCGTTCGATGCGAGCTTCCTGCGCCCGTTCGCCAACACCGTGGCCTACCTGATGCTCAACCGCGAGCCCTTCGAGCACCTCGGCTTGCTCGCGCCGGACGTGGGCGGGGGGCGGTCGCTGGCGGGCATCCGCCGCTCCGAGGACGCCATCGACGGCGTGCGCTTCAGTAGCAACTTCTTCGGGCCCTTCATGCCCTTCGCGCGCTTCGACGACAGCGGCCGCATCCTCGAGGCGATGCGCCAGGCGGCCGAGCAGGACCATGAGCTGGTCTACGCCGCCGGCCTGGTCTACGCGCTCACCGGGGGGCGCTGAGTGGTGCGGGCGCGGGCCGCCGGGGGGCGGGCCTCGCCAGTGCCGGCGGTCGACGTCGCGGCCCGCAAGGGGGACCGTGCCGCGCTCGCCGGGGCCCGGCGAGCCGCGCGGCGCCCGCGTCATAGAACTGTAAGAGCGCCTCTGCGATAATCGGCACGGACCCGTGGACATCCGCATCGTCGGTCGTTTGCGTCCGCGGCCCGAGTTCGGGGCCCGACCGCTCGTGGGGCGGCAACGCGGCCCCCGGCCGAGTAGAGCGAGGAGTTGGCCGTGTGGAGGCGGATCGTCAACCGGAGCCTGATCGCCCTCGGGGCGCGTGTCCTCGCGCTCCGGGACAAGATCGGCGCGCGCTCGCTGCCCGTCTTCGCCAACCGGCCGCGGGACGTCACCTTCCGGTGGCCCTTCGAGATCGACAACCCCCATCTCATCCACGTCGGTGAGGGATCGCGCTTCGGCCCCGGCACGGTGCTCAAGGTCTCGCGGGCCTACCCCGGGCGGTGGCTGGCGCACCCCTCGGGGCAGCACCTGCGCCAGACCTTCACGCCCGAGCTGGTGCTCGGCGAGCGCGTGACGGCCACCGCCTCGCTCCAGATCGCCGCGTTCGCGCGCGTCACCGTCGAGGACGACGTCATGTTCGCGGGCAACGTCTTCGTCTCCGACGCCACCCACGCCTCCGTGCGGGGCGACGTGCCCTACAAGTACCAGGGGATGACGGATCCGGTGCCGGTGCGCATCGGGCGCGGGAGCTGGATCGGTCAGAACGTGGTGGTGATGCCCGGCGTCACCATCGGCCCGTATTGCGTCGTGGGTGCCAACAGCGTGGTCACGCAGGACGTCCCGGAGGGGAGCGTGGCGGTCGGCGTGCCGGCACGGGTGGTGCGACGCTGGGATCCCACCACCGGGCGCTGGAGCTCCGCCGGGGCCCCCGCGGCCGGGAGCGAGCGGCCGCGCGTGGCCGCGCCGAGCGGCGCGGCGGGCGCCGGGGGGGCGGACTGATGGATCCCATCACCGTCACCGTGGCCCTCGCCACCTACAACCGCGCCGGCGGCTACCTGCGCGAGGCGCTCGAGAGCGCGGCCGCCCAGACCTACCCCCACCTCGAGATCCTGGTGTCGGACAACCACTCCACCGACGACACGGAGTCGCTGGTGCGCTCGGTGCCCGACCCGCGCGTGCGCTACCTGCGCCAGCCGCGGAACCTCGGCGCCAACGGTAACTTCAACGCCTGCCTAGAGGCTGCCAGCGGCGAGTACTTCGTGCTGCTCCACGACGACGACGTGCTCGAGCCCGACATGGTCGAACGTTGCGTGGAGGCGCTCGGGGGGCGCCGCGACGTGGGCGTGGTGCTCACCGGAACGCGCATCCTCGACGCCGACGGGCGCACGCTCAAGGAGCGGCTGACCCCGCGGTCGCGTATCGACGACGCCAACTTCGTGCTCCGCTGGCTCGAGGGGGAGGTGCCGCTCTATCTCTGCAGCACCATGTACAACACGGCCTTCCTGCGCCGCAGCGGGGGCTTCGCCTCGCCGGGCAACCTCTACGACGACGTCGCGGCCACCCTCACGGTGATGCTTCGACACGGGCGCGTGTGCGTGCCGCGCATCGAGGCCGGCTTCCGCCGCCACGCCGAGCAGCGTGGCAGCGGTGCGGCGATCCGTGCCTGGATCGACGACGCCGTCCACCTCGACGGGCTCATCGAGCGCGAGCTGCCCGGCATCACGCCGGCGCTGCGGGGCAGCGTGCGCGCCCACCTGGCGCGCAAGAGCATGGCGCGCGTCGACACCATGGGCGGCCCCCTGGAGCGCATGCGTTGGGCGGCGTACGCCTACCGCGCGTTCGGGTACCGCTACGGGCCATGGCGCTACCTGCTGTGGAAACTCCGAGACCGCCTGCGGTCGCTGCGCCGCGGCGCGGCCCACCGCCGGCGGCTCGCTTCGACAGGCCGCGAGGCCGCGTAGGGGGGTTGGGCGTGCGCGTCGGGTTCCTCGTCAACCGATTCCCGAAGGTGTCGGAGACCTTCGTCATCAACGCCGTGCGGGCCGCCATGCTCGCCGGCGAGGAGGCCGTCGTCTTCGCGCGGCGCACGGGGATCCCCGGCGAGCTGCAGCAGCCCGGCATCGCCGAGCTCGGGCTGCTGCAGCGCACGCGCTACCTCAACATGCCGGTCTCGAAGTTCGAGCGGGTGCTGCGCGTCCCCTCGCTGCTGCGCGGGGCCCGCGACCGGGCGCCACTGGTGCGCGCGCTGGACGTGCTGCACTACCGGCGCCGGGCGCTCAACCTCAGCCTGCTGTACGCCGCTGCGGGAGTGTTGAGCCGGCCGGAGGTGGACATCCTGCACGTGCAGTTCGGCACCCTGGTGCCGTTGATGGTGGCCCTGAGGCGGATCGGCGCGGTGCCCGAGACGACCCGCCTGGTGGTGTCGATCCGCGGCGCCGACATCTCGCGCTACCTGCGCCGGAATCCCGCGATGTACGACGGCGCTATGGACATGGTCGACCGCTGGCTGCCGGTAAGCCGCTACTTCGCCGACCGGCTCGTCGCCCTCGGCGCGCCGCCGCAGCGGGTCGAGGTCCTGCACTCGGGCATCCACGTCGCGGCCACGCCCTACCGCGCTCCGGTGCGCGCCGATCGCGAGGTGCCGCACGTGGTCATGGTGGGGCGCCTGGTGGAGAAGAAGGGGTTCGGTCCGACCCTGGAGGCGCTGGCCCGCGTCGCGGGCAGCGGGGTCGAGTTCCGCGTGTCGCTGGTGGGCGACGGACCGCTGCGCGGCGAGCTCGAGGAGAGCTGCGAACGGCTCGGGCTGTCCGGTCAGGTGACGTTCCTGGGGGCGCGGACGCAGGAGGAGGTGATGGCGCTGCTGGCACAGGCCCACCTCTTCGCGGCGCCCAGCGTCACCGGGCGCGACGGCGATGAGGAGGGGATCCCCACCACGCTGATGGAGGCGATGGCCGTGGGCCTGCCGGTCGTGGCGACGCGCCACGCGGGCATCCCGGAGCTGGTGGAGGACGGCGTGTGCGGCCTGCTGGTGGGCGAGCGCGACGTCGACGCTCTCGCCGGCGCGCTGCGGACGCTGCTGGCGGACCCGCGGCGGGGCGTCGAGATGGGGGCGGCCGGGCGGGCTCGGGTGGCGTCGCGCTTCGACGCCGCCGTCACGGACGCCCGGACGGTGGATCTCTACCGTGAGCTGATCTACGGGCCGGGGCTCGAGCGTCTCACGCTCGCGAGCTGACCGCCCCTCCAGCGCCGGTCGCGCCGCCGGCCGCGGGCGGCGCGGCGCGCTCGGCCTCCACGCTCCCCTCGGGCGGGTTGCCGAGGAACGGCGGCATGGCGACGTCCCCCTCGTGCGAGATCCCCTGCCGCGAGACCACCGCCGACACCGTCTTCCAGAGCGTCAGGACATCCAGCCAGAGGCTGTGGTGGTCGACGTACCAGACGTCCAGCGCGAATTTCTCGGGCCACGTGAGGGCGTTGCGGCCGTTGACCTGCGCCCACCCCGTGATGCCGGGGCGCACCTCGTGGCGGCGCGCCTGGAAGGCGTCGTAGCGCTCGAGGTAGGCCACCATCAACGGCCGGGGACCCACCAGGCTCATGTCCCCGCGGAGCACATTGAGCAGCTCGGGTAGCTCGTCGATGCTGGTGGAGCGCAGCATGTCGCCGAAGCGCGTCATGCGCCGCTCATTCGGGAGCAGCTCGCCGCGCTCGTCGCGCGCGTCGGACATGGTGCGGAACTTGTAGAGCGTGAAGATGCGGCCGTGCAGGCCGGGACGCGGCTGGCTGAACAGGACCGGGCGGCCGAGCCGGCGGGCCACCAGCACCGCGACGACGATCAGCACGGGGCTCAGCAACAGCAGGGCGAGGGCGCTGAGCGACACGTCGAGCGTGCGCTTGATGACGGCCCGCGCGGTCCTCATGCGGCGCTCCCCGTGGTGGTCCCGAGCCCGGCGGAGCCCGACGACGGGGAGGGGGCGCCCCGCGCCTCGACCAGGACCCGCTCGAGCTGGGCGGCGAGGCGGTCGGCCTCGAAGCGCTCGCCGGCCAGTCGGCGCGCCGCGGCGCCCGCGCGCGCGGTGTACGCCGGGTCCCGCGCGGCGGCGATCAGGGTGTCGGCCGCGGCGGAGGGGTCCGCCCCGTCGAGCTGCAATCCGGCCCCCGTTTCCCGCAGCAGCTCCGCCTGCCAGCCACCGTAATTGATGGCGACCGGCGTCCCCGAGGCCAGGCCGTCGAAGAACTTGTTCGCCGAGTTGTGCCACAGCGACGGGAGGCCGATGAACAGCGAGGTGGTGACGGTGGCGGCCGCGAAGGCCGCGGGCACATCCTGCTTGGCGAGCCGCTCGAGCATGAAGAAATTGCGCTCCAGCACCCCCAGCCGCGCCGCCTCGTCGCGGACGAGGGACTCCTCCTTGCCGCTGCCGATGACCAGGAACCGCACCTCGGGATCGCGCTCCAGCGCGGCCGCGGCGACGCGCGCCAGGTACCCCACGCCGTTGGCCTTGCCGAGCGTGCCCGCGTAGAGCACCAGCGGGCGCTCGCCGAGCCACGGGAAGCGGGCGCGGAAGCCGGCCGCGTCCTGGCGCGCGGGATCGAACAGCTCGAGGTTGGAGATGTTGGGGATGACGTGCACCCGCGCGGCCGGATAGCCGGTGCGCACCACGCCCTCCTTCATGCCGGGCGACAGCGCCACGATGCGTGCGCTGTTGCGGTAGGCGAATCTCTCGAGGCGCCGCGCCAGGCCGGTGGCCACGGGCCCGCGGATGGCGCCGATGGCGATCGGCACGTCGGGCCACAGGTCGCGCACCTCGAACACCATCGGCACCCGCAGGCGCTTGGAGGCGTACACGCCGGGCAGTGCCACGGTCAGCGGCGTGCTGGTGGCGAAGACCAGGTCCCCCCCCAGTCGGGCGGCGCGCGGGCCGGCCCGCAGGGCGTAGGCGGTGAAGGCCCGGATGCGCTGCGCGTAGCCCATGGCGTTGTCGTAGCGGACCGGCAGCCAGTGGACGTCGATGCCCTCCACCTCGGTCCGGTACCAGCCGCCGCCGGCGGTCGGCGAGCGGTCGCTGGTGATCACGTGGACATCGTGGCCCGCGGCGACCAGCCGGCGCGCCATCTCGTACGAGCGGGTCCCGCCAGTCATGGCGGGGGTGTTGAAGTACTGGTGCAGGTACACGATCTTCATGGGGTCGGCGTCGCCTCCGAGGTCGAGGAGCGGGGGAGCGTGGCGCTCCGCGGGCGGCCGGCGAGGGTGCCCCACGTGGCCAGGTATCGACGCATGGTAGCGCCTCCGTCGAAGTCGCGTGTGATGCGTTCGCGGGCGGCGCTGCCCATCGCCGCGCGCCGCTCGGGCTCGGCCAGCAGCCGCGTCACGGCCTCGGCCGCGGCGGCGGCCTCCGCGGCGGGGAGCACCACGCCCTCGCCGGGTCCGCGCACCAGCTCGTCCATGCCGGGCGTCGGCGAGGACACGCAGGCGCAGCCGCAGGCCATCGCCTCCTTCACGACGTTGGGTAGGCGCTCCGAGGGCTTGTGGGAGAGGAAGAGGAACACCTCGGCCTCGTCCAGCGCGCGCATCACCTCGGCGTGGGGGCGGTGCCCCAGGAAGCGCACCCGAGGCTCCAACCCGAGCCGCGACGCCTGGGCGCCCAGCGCGGCGCGCTCGGGCCCGTCGCCGAGGACGTCGAGGGTGGCCCCGGGGTGGTGCCGCAGCACCTCCGCGAAGGCCTCGAGCACGCGGTCCATCCCCTTGCTGGGGATGAGCCGGCCCGCGGTGACGATGCGGCCCGCGACCTTGCGGCCGGGCGTGGGTACGGCCCCGAGGTCGATGCCGCGGTAGGCCACGTGGATGCGATCCGCCGGCACGCCCAGTGCCTCGAGCTCCGGCACGTTCGCGTTGGCGTGGGTCCAGACGGCGTCGGCGCTGCGGGCCACGGGGGCGGTCTCGGGGTAGTGCCGTTCGAGGTCGTAGGCTCCGAGGAACACCGACACGGGGACGTCCGGCACGAAGCGCTGCACCAGCGCCCCCACCAGCGCCGGATAGTGCCCCCAGAACAGGTGCACCACGTCCGGGGCCTGGGCCTCGATGTCCGCCAGGATGTCGAGGCAGCGGGGCAGCAGGGCGGCGGTCTTGAGGGCCTCTCGGGGCGAGGTGCCGGCGCGCCTCAACAGGGCGGCGGCGTGCAGCAGGCGCCGCGGATGGCGCAGGCCGTGCGCCAGCCCTCGCAGGCTGGCGCGGGCCCCGTTGTGCCCCAGCCGGGCCCCCTGAAGGTCGTGCTGCACCACCAGATCGTCCGTCTGGGGGTGCCGCGGACGCAGGGCGTGCACGCTCACGCGGGCCCCCTCGCGCAGCAGCGCGCGCACGTCGCTGGCCGCGAACGGCTCCCCGGGGTAGGGGAAGGCCATGGTCACGTAGTGGATGTCGATGGGCACGGTGCACTCCGGGAGCGGCCACGACGGCGCGCCCGCGGGCGCGCCGCGGGCGGTGCTCTCCGACACCCATTAGACTTCGGGGCCGGCGCGCCCCGGGTGCGACCGTCACACGGTGGCGGTCCGGTGGCGGCCCGGGCGTTCAAGGGGGCCCCCGCCTTACCCGCCGGGGCCCCGAGCCCCCGGTGCGCCCGGCCGCGTCGCGGGCCCGCCCCTCAGCCCGGCCGCGTCGCGGGCCCTCTCCTCGTCGCGGTCCCTCCCGGGCGGGTCGCGGGTGCCTCGAGGTCGCCCCTCGCGCTCTCCTCGCCCGTTGCGCCCGTCGTGCCCATTGCGCCCGTCGTGCCCGACACGGGTCGCGGTACCGGGTCTGGGGCGCTCTCCGTGAGCACCACCGCCCGGCCGAGGGTCAGCAGCGCGAGCACGAACCAGAGCGTCTTCTGCTGCTCCCAGTTGAGCGGCAGCAACGCGACCATCAACGCCCCCCACAGCACCAGCCCGAAGTTCCGCTCCCCCGGCGGTGCCCGCAGATAGGGCAGCATGGCCACCAGCAGCGCGGTCATGAACAGGCCGAAGCCGACCAGACCGTTGTCCACCAGCACCGACAGGAAGCTGTTGTGGGGTGCCACCACCTCGCCCAGGATGGGTGCCACGGCGTAGCGGAACCCCAGCGTGCCCACGCCGATGACAAGGGTGTGGAGGTTGCCGTCGAGGTACTCCAGCCCCGCCGACCAGATCTTGTAGCGCCCCGAGATGTCGCCCTGCGCCACGCTGGTGGTGGTCCCGAGCAAACGCTCGACGTTCTGCTGCGGCACGTACGAGACCGCCAGGGGCAGCAGCGCGGCGAGCGCCAGCACGATGCCGATGCGCTGCCACACGCGCAGCTCGAAGAGCATCGCGGGGATCACCAGCAGCGCCGTCAGCGCCGTCAGCATGCCCCCGCGTGAGGCCGCCAGGCCGATGACCGTCAGGCTGGACGGGATGTACAGCAGGTTGATCCAGCGCATCCAACGGCCGCGGCCGTGGGTGAAGAGGTACCACGCGAGCGGGATGCCGAGCGCGATGGCGGAGGCCAGGTAGTTGGGATCGCCGGAGCCGATGGAGTAGCGCGTGCCGTTCACGCTGACGCGGTCGGACACGCCCCGCACGAACGCCACCAGCACCATCACGTTGGCGGCGTGGCCGCCGAGGACGTAGGCCTGAAAGATGCCCAGGCGGCGGCCCCGCTCGCGCCCGATCTGCCACAGCATCCACACCATCAGGGTGAGCTGCGCGTAGGTCATCGAGCGCACCAGGGTGCCGCTCGGGTACACGCTCCAGAAGTACGTCATGAACGACCACAGGGTGAGCAGCAGCATCACCAGGAGCAACAGCGGCGGGCGACGCAGCCGCAGGCCGCTGCTGCGCGCCGTCGCCAGCATGGTCAGGGCGATGGCGATCGCCCCTGCGGGGGTCGCCAGGGTGGCCACCAGCGGCAGGGAGACGTTGCGCTCCCACGGCAGCAGGAACACGAACACCAGCACGGCGGCGTACGCGACGCCGGTCACGCCGGGCCCCCCGGCACGGTCTGCGTCGCGAGGCTCAGGTAGTCGTCGAGGGCGCGGTCCAGGCCGAAGCGACGACGGATCTCATCGGCCGACGCGGCCGGAGGGGCATCGAGCGCCGCCACGATGGCGCCCGCCAGGGCCTCGGGGTCGCCCACCGGCACCAGCCACGGCGAGTCCGCCCCGAGGATCTCGCGCGGTCCACTGGGGCAGTCGGTCGACACCACGGGCGTGCCGAGCGCCATGGCCTCGATCAGTGCGGTGGGGAGCCCCTCCCAGCGCGAGGACAGCACGAAGGCGGCCGCGCGCGCGGTGAAGCGGTGCGGGTTGCGCTCGAAACCGGGCAGGTCCACGTCCGCCTCCACCCCGAGGGAGCGGGCGAGCGCCTCGAGCGCGTGGCGCCCCGACCCCTCACCGAGCACCAGCAGGCGCGCGGGGCGGCGCGCCCGGACCTCTGCGAATGCGTGCAGCAAGGTGTCGAAGTCCTTCTGCGGCACCAGGCGGCCGGCGGCCACCAGCACGGGCGGCTGCCCGGCGGCGAAGAAAGGGTGATCGACGCCCTCGGCCGCCTGCTCGAGCAGGCCGGGGTGCACCACGGGGTTGTAGATGGTGCGGATGGAGGCTCGGGGCAGCCCGGCGGAGCGCGCGTAGTCCTCCGCCACTCCGTCCGACACGGCCACGATGGCGTCCGCCCGGCGCACGGCACGCGCCATGAAGCGGTTGAGCAGGCGGCCGCGCGGGTCGCGGGTGCGCTGCATCTTGAGCGAGTAGGTGTTGTGGAGGGTGACGATCAGCCGTGTCGCGCTGCGGCCGCCGCGGTGGGCCAGCAGCGCCACGAGGTTGGCGGTCTGGAGCGCGGAGACGAGCGCGTCGGGGCGCTCCCTTCGCAGGTAGCGGCGTACGGCCGGGACGCTCCACAGCGCCCGGCCCGTCCCCAGGTCCACCACCCGCACGCTCTCCGGTAGCGTGTCGAGGTAGCTGCCGCCGGCGCGGAACAGCACCACGTCGACGCGGTGGCCGCGGCGCGCCAGCCCGGCGGCGAGGGTGGCCGTGACCCGCTCGGCGCCGCCCTCGTCGAGGTCGGGCAGCAGGAAGGCGAGGTGCGCGGGCGGCCCCTCCGACGCGTGTCCGGCGTGCGCGGTCCCAGCGGAGGCGACGATCGGCGTCGCGGACGTGGTGGCGGACGTGCCGGGGGACGTGGCGGCGGACGTGGTCATCCCTCCCTCAGCTGCTGCGACGCCGTGGCGCGGCTCGGCAACAGCTCCTGGTAGACGGTGATGACCGAGTCCACCACGCGCTCGATGGCGAACCGCCGCCGGACGGCCTCCAGGCCCTCGACGGTGAGCCGCTCGCGCTGCTCGGAGTCCCGCAGCAGCCGCGCGATGCCGTCACGGAACGACGCGAAGTCCTCGGTGCCGACCAGCAGGCCGGTGCGCCCGTCCTCGATGATCTCGGGGATGCCGCCGGCGCGCGTGGCCACGACGGCGGCGCCGGAGGCCATCGCCTCGATCACCACCAGGCCGAAGGGCTCCTCCGCCGACGGCACGCTGAGCACGTCCAGGGCCCGCATGATGGCGGGGACGTCGTGGCGCACGCCGAGGAAGTGGACGCGGTCGCGCAGGTCCTCGGGTACCTGCGACGCGAGCCCGTCGCGGTACGTCGCCTTCTTGGCCTCGCCCACCACCAGCAGCTGGAGGCGCGGATCCTCGCGGGCCAGCTCCACGGCGGCACGCAGCGACCACTCGGGGCGCTTCTCTCTTGTGAGGCGGCCGACGAAGCCCAGCAGGCGCGCGTCCGGCGGGAAGCCGAGGGCCGCCTTGGCCTCCGCGCGGTCCCGAGGCGGGTGGAACGCGTCGGTGTCCGTGCCGTTGAGGATGACGGTGCCACGCCGCAGCGGCGCGCTGGCGAAGCGCTCCCGGGCGGCCGCGGCGATGAAGATGGCCCTCGAGGCGAGCCGTCTGAAGAGGAAGTCGAAGGGCGCACGACGCTGCTGCCGCACGTGCCACACGACGGGGATGCCGAGGGTGCGCGCGGCGCTGCCGAAGGTCAACATGGTGCGGTCGTCGTTGATGTGCACCAGATCGGGCCGGACGCGCCGCAGGGTGCGCAACGCCACCAGGTACACCTGGATACGGAATGCGATCTGGCTACGGAAGCGCTTCTGTCGTGCGCGCTGGAGGCGGGTCGCGGCGATGGGAAGGTCCACCAGCTGGACGCCGGGCTGCTGGAACAGCGACGCGTTGGCGCCGTCCTGGTGCATGCACACCATGGGCTGGACGCGGCCGTCGCGGACCAGGCCCCGCACGATGAGCGAGGAGGAGACGTAGGAGCCTCCGATGGTGGTGTCGGTGAAGGGGAAGAGGACGGTCGGCACGGTCATCCTCGCACCAGGCGCAGCACGCGGAGGCCGCGCAGGCGCAGGTGCAACAGTACCAACGGGAGGCGTTGGCCGCGGGGGACGTCCGGTCGGCGCGCCAGCTCGATGGCCTGGCGCAGGCCGTCACGCACCGTCGTCGCGAGGCGCCGGAGGCGCGCGCGGCGCGGCGCCTCGGCCCGCCGCGCCAGGGCGACGAGCCCGTCGGCGACCCGCCGCTCCTTGAGGGTCAGGGCGTCGGTCGTGGAGCGCGCCGGGTGGTCCACCACGGCGTCGGCCACGAACGCGACCCGCACGCCGTTGCGGTACGCGCGCTGGCCCCACTCCTTGTCGCCGCCGGAGCGGAGGGTGTCGTCGAAGCCGCCGACCCGCTCGAAGACGGCGCGGCGCACGAAGAGGTTGGCGGTGGCCCCCCAGTGGCCCTCCTCGGCGTACGCGCGTTGCGGGAAGGCGGTGGCGAGCTCGTAGCGCTCGGCCACCGTGGGGGCCTGAGGGTCGGCGCAGAACAGGCGTACGGGACCGGCCAGGACGCCGATGGCCGGGTCCTGCTCGAGGCGTGCCAGGCCGCGCTCGAGCCAGTGCGCGTCGGGCCTGCAATCCGCGTCGGTGAACGCCAGCACGGCGCCGCGCGCCTCGCGCAGGGCCGCGTTGCGCGCCGCGTAGGAGCCGCCCCGCGGGCGGCGCAGGCAGCGGGCGCCGAACTCGGCGCACACGTGCTCCGGCGCGTCGCTCGAGGCATCGTCCGCTACCAGGATCTCGACCTGCGCGGCGGGCACGACCTGACGCCGCAGCGCCGCTAGGCAGCCACGCAGGTGCTCGGCGTCGTCGTGCACCGGCACGACGACGCTCACCAGCGGCGGCGCATCGGCGCGGTCGTGGGCGTCGGCGTCGGTCCGCCCGTGTGGGGTCGGGGTCGTGCCGTTGGCGTTCATGGCGGGATGCGAGGCGTCTCCGGTTCGCCCGGGAGCGATCACGTCGCGCCGTGCCCGGCCTGCGGTGCGGCCCCGCCCGGCGCGGCGGCGTGCATGCTTTGGCTCCCGGCAGGCATTGCGAAGAGTCTACTCGACGGCCGGCCCGCGATGCATCCAGCGGTCACCGGGGGGCGACGGGAGCCCCCTCCAGCAGGGCAACGGGCGCGCGATGCATCGCGCGCCCGTTGCCCTGCTGGAGGGAAGCGTCCCGTGGGTCTCAGTTGATCATGGCATTGAGCAGCATGCCGGCCGGGA
>CAVUBJ010000001.1:0-14151 GCA_963739805.1 uncultured Trueperaceae bacterium | reverse complement strand
CCTCGACACGGGCTCGGTGGACGTCGACGGGTGCGTCACCGCGCTCCTGGGCGAGCTGCGGCGCCGCGGCATCGTGGCGGGCTGAACCACGGGCGCCGCAGCCGGGGGCCCCGCGCCGGTCGGGCCACCCCCCCATTCTCGCCTTCGCTCGCGTGGTGCACGCGCCTGCCGGCCCATGATCGGGCGCGGTACAGTGACTGCGGTGCAGCTCATCGGTCGCGTGTGCGGGCTCGGCCCCGACGGGGCGTGGTGAGGCGCATGCGCGCTTCGGGCCACGCGGGGGACCCTCCCGCGCCGCGAGCATGAACGCGTCGCCGTCGCTCCGCGGTCTCGCCCGGCTGACCAGCGGCGCCTTCTCGATCACCGTCGTGGGCCTGGCGGTGAGCTACCTGGCCAATACCTTCCTGGCACGGGTGATGGGTGCCAGCGGCTACGGAGCCTACGCCTTCGCGACCTCCTGGGCCGTGCTCCTGGCCGTGCCCAGCACGGCCGGCCTTCCCCCGTCGCTGCTGCAGCTCCTGCCCACCTTCACGGCCCGCGGGGAGATGCCGAGCTACCGAGGCCTGCTGCGCTTCGCGTGGCTCTTCGTGCTCGGCCTGGGGGTGGTCGTGGCCGGAATTGCGGCGCTCGCGGCCGCGGCTGCGGGCGCCCCCAGAGAGGTCATGATCGCCATGGCCGCGATACCGGTACTCGCCATCACCGACCTGCAGGGCGCCGTCAGCCGCACGCTGGGTGGGGTGTTCTGGGCCACCGCCCCCAAGGGCCTGCTCCGCTTCGCCGGCCTGTCCGTGCTGGCCGTCGCCTGGTGGGCGCTCGGCCGTCCGCTGGACGCGGGCGACGCCGTGGTCATGTTCGTGCTGGCGTGCGGCGCGATCGCGCTCGTGCAGTGGCGCAGCGTGCTGGGCGGCCTGCCGCCGGGCGGGCTGCGGGGCGTGCGCGCGTCACGGCCGGGCGCCTGGCTGTCCGTCGCCCTCCCGTTGCTGTTGACCACCGCCATCTCGATCGTGTTCGCGCGCACCGACACGCTCATGCTGGGCCTGTTGGGGGACAACACCCAGGTCGGCCTGTACTTCGCTGCGGCGCGGCTCGCGGCCCTCGTGGCGCTCAGTCAGGCCGCCGCCAACACCATCGGGGCGACGTTGTTGTCCAGGGCCCATGCGGACGGTGCGGGGGACGAGTTCGCGCGTACCGCGCGCCGCATGTTGCACCTCGCCTTCTGGCCCGCCGTGGCGTTCTCGTTGCTGCTGTACCTCTTCGGGGGGCCCATCCTGGGCCTGTTCGGGCCGGAGTTCCGCCAGGCCCGCTCGTTCTTGCCCATCCTGCTGGCGGGGCAGCTGATGAACGTGTCCGTCGGGCCCGCGGCGCTCGCCCTGAACATGACGGGGAACCAGAGGGCGACGGCCTGGGTGAGCGTGGCGACGGTGCTCGCCAACGTCGGGTTGAACCTCGCGCTCATCCCGCGCTTCGGCGCGGGCGGCGCGGCGTTCTCCACCGCCGTCACGATGGGGTGCTGGAACGCTATCCTTGCTATCGTCGCGTGGCGACGGCTGGGCGTGAACATGACCGTCTTCTCGCGCACCTGGAGGCCCCGATGAGGGCGAGGCACCTCCGTAGCGATGCCGGTGGGGACGAGGCCCGAGCGTGAACCACCCGACCTTCCTGATCATCGGTGCCGCCAAGGCCGGCACCAGCGCCGTGTTCGACCAGCTGGGCCAACACCCCGGGGTGTTCGCCAGCCCTCGCAAGGAACCGCACTTCTTCGCCTTCGAGGGCGAGGAGGTCCACTTCACGACCCCACCCGGGGTGTCGGACCCGATGCGCCGCATCGCGATCACCGGCTGGCCAGAGTACCAGGCGCTGTTCGAGGGCGCGGACCCTTCGCAGGCCTCCGGCGAGGCCTCGACCCAGTACCTCTACGTGCCCGGGACGGCCGAGCGCATCCACCGTCGCGTGCCATCGGTACGGCTGCTGTGCATCCTCAGGGATCCCGTGTCGCGCGCGTACTCCGCGTACCTCCACAAGCGGCGCGACGATCAGGAGCCCATCGAGGACTTCGTCGAGGCCCTCCGCGCCGAGCCGCGCCGGATCGCGGAGAACTGGGGCCTGCTGTGGCGCTACGCCGACGGCGGGCGCTACGCGACCCAGCTCAAGCGCTACCTCCGGGTCTTCGACCGTGAGCAGCTGCGCGTCTACCTCTACGACGATCTGCGCCGCGACCCCCTCGGCACGGTCCGCGACATGTATCGCTTCATCGGGGCGGACGACGCCTTCGAGCCCGACGTCGGACGGCAACGCAACGTCTCGGGCCTGCACCGCAGCGGGGCTCTGCGCCGGCTCTACCGGGCACAGAAGAACCCGACCGCCGTGCGCCTGGCCAAGGCCCTGCTCCCGAGCGGCATGCGGGCGCGCATCAAGCACGACGTGCTGATGCCGATGCATCAGCGGGACCTGCGCAAGCCGCCGCTCCCGGACGCCGCGAGGGCGTGGCTTCACCAGGCGCTCGACGACGAGGTGCGCGAGCTCCAGGACCTGATCGGACGCGACCTCGGTGCCTGGCTCGAGCGGGGCTCCGGACCATGAGGCCCACGCTGAGCGTGATCATCACCAACCACGACTACGGCCGCTTCGTGGCCGGCGCCGTGGACAGCGCCCTGGGCCAGTCCGCGACGGGGGTCGAGGTCGTGGTGGTGGACGACGGCTCCACGGACGCCTCGCTGGACGTCCTTGCCGCCTACGATGGGCGCGTGACGCTGATCGCCCAGGAGAACCGCGGCCAGGCCGGCGCCTTCAACGCCGGCTTCGAGGCCAGCCGCGGCGACACCGTGTGCTTCCTCGACGCCGACGACGCCTTCGAGCCCGAGAAGGCCGGCTGCGTGTCGGAGGCGCTGCGCTCCGAGCCGCGGGCCGGCTGGTGCTTCCACACCCTGCGCTACGTCGACGGGCGCGACGGGACCACGCTGCGCACCGCACCCCACCACCGCAGCGGCGTCCACGACCTTCGCACCTGGATCCGCGCCGGCTGGTCCCCGTTCGCGGCACCGGCGACCTCGGGGCTGTGCTTCCGGCGCTCATTCCTCGCCCCCTTCATGCCGATGCCGGAGAGCCGGGACGTGGCCATCTCCGACAACTACCTCAAGACCATCGCCCTGGCGTTCGCGCCCGGCGTGCACCTCGACGAGCCGCTCGCCTCCGTGCTCGTGCACGGGAACAACCGCTCCCGGCTGCGCCTGACCCGGGGCGCCGTCCGCGGCCGCAAGCTCCTCGCGCTGGGATCGGCCCTGCGCGCGCGCCATCCGTCGCTGCGCGTCTACGCCTGGCGCCTGGCGGGAAAGGGTTGGCGCCTGTGGGAGACGGCCGAGGGGATCGACGCCGGCGCGCTGGAGGCTTACCTGCGGCCCTTCTCGACCCTCGAACGGGGCGCCCTGCGCCGACTCCACGGCCTCGTGCCGGCGGGCGCACCGCAGTGACGGTGGCGCGGGGAAACCCGGCCGCCGCGGCCTCGGTGCGGGGCGCCGGCGAGCGCCTGAGCTTCGGCCTGCTGGTCTTCCTGGCGCTGTGGATCCCGGCCGAGGTGCCGCTGTTCCGGCTCTCGTCCGCCCCGCCGCGGGCGTACCCGCTGTTCTCCGCCGTCGGGGACCTGGCGTTGCTGGCGCTGTTCGCGGTGGCGGTGGGTGGCCGTGCCCTGGCCACGGGCCGCCTGCGGCGCACCGCACTCGACCTGCCGCTGGCCCTGTTCGCCCTCGTCGCCGCCCTCTCCACGGCCATGGCGGGCGGCGGCGCCCTGGCGGCCGCGGAGAACATCGGCCCCCTGCTCCGCGGCGTGCTGGTGTTCTACGCGGTGGCGCAACTCCGGCCGTCGCGGCGCCGGCTGCGCAGGGTCCTGGGGGTGGTGGTGGCCGTGGCGCTGGTCGAGGCGGTGCTGGCCCTGGTGCAGGCCCGCGTGGGGCCGGCCGCGATCACGCCCTTCATCCCGTCCGGCCCCGCCCTCGCGCGTGCCGTGGGGGCGTCCACCAACCCCCGCATCGGCGCCGCCTTCGGCACCTTCGCACAGCCCACCCTGCTGGGGTTGGAGCTGATGGCGCCGCTGGCGCTCCTGCTGGGCGTGCTGTCGACGCGCGGCGGCGCCGGGCGCCCCGGCCGCCTGGCCGCCGCCCTCGCGCTCGTGGTCTTGCTGGCGGGCACCTTCGTCACGCTGAAGCGGTCGCTGTTCCTGGTCGCGCTGGGCCTGCTTCTCGTCGTGCCCGTGGTCGCCGGCAGGTACCTTCGGGCCGCCCTCGCCGTATCCTTGGTGGCGGCCATCGGCTTCGCGGCCGTCTTCGTCAGCATGGAGGCCTCGACCATCCGGGAGGCCGCCAGCTTCCGGACCCGGGAGGCGCGCCAACGCGATATCGACCCGGCCATCCTCTTCGCGCAACTGACCACGCCGACGTACTGGCAGAACTCCGCACAGACCTCGCGCCTGTGGATCCTGGCCCAGAGCGCCCGCCACTTCGCCGGCGGCGGCAGCGCCATCGGCTACGGCCTCGACGCGGGACGCGCGGTCCGGCTCGCCGTGGCGCGGGATCCCTCGCTCGCGCGGCTCGAGGCGTATCCGTCCTATCGCGACGTCTACTGGGCGGCGCTGGCCCTGTACGTGGGCCCCCTGGGCGTCGCCCTGCTCCTCTGGGGCCTGTTGCGGCTGTTGCTGCGGGCGCTGCGCGCCGCACGCGCCGCGGCGCCGGCCGCGCGGCGCGTCGTCGCCGTCGCGGCCGCGTCGCAGGCGGTGGTGCTGCTGCCCTTGATGTTCGTGGAACGTGCCCTCGTGCTGGAGCCCTTCGCGTTCGCATTCTGGTTGCTCCTCGGGCTGGTGGCGGCGGCGGAACTCCCCCCCGTGGCCCGGGAGCACGGCGCCAACGCGATTCCGAGTGGGGCGCAGACGGCGTGAGCGCCCGTGTGCCGGCGATCGTCCAGGCCACGCAGCGGCTCTACCTCGCCGGCGGGTCCGATCGGATGGTGTTCGACACCATCGCCTTGCTGGAGGCTCGGGGCTACGCCGTCATCCCCTTCGCCGCACGCGACCCCCGCAACGTGCCCTCGGCGTGGGAGCGCTACTTCCCCGAGGCCGCCGATTTCGACCATCCCGGGCCGATGGACATCGCACGCTACCTCTACTCGCGGCCCGCACGGCGCTCCGTCGCACGGCTGCTGCGCGAGCAGCCCGTGGCCCTGGCCCACCTGCACATCACCTACGGCAAGCTCACCGCGTCGATCCTGGAGCCGCTGCGTCGCGCCGGGGTGCCCATCGTCCGCACCCTGCACGAGTACAAGCCGATCTGCCCCGTGTACACGCTGGTCTCCGGCGGTCGCGTGTGCGAGGCGTGTCAGGGCAGGTCCTTCTACCGCGCCCTGCCGAGGCGCTGCAACCGCGGCTCGCTCGCCCGCACCTCGCTCAGCGTGGCCGAGGCCTACCTGACGCGCTGGCTCGGCGACGTGCGAGCCGTGGACCGCTTCATCGCCATCAGCGACTTCCAGCGCGCGAAGATGGTCCAGCACGGACTCCCGGCCGATCGCATCCGCACCATCCACAACTTCGTCACCCTCGAGGGCAAGCGGCCCGCGCAGGGGGACGGCGACTACCTGCTGTACTTCGGCCGGCTCGAGCGCATCAAGGGGCTCCCCACCCTGTTGGAGGCGGTCCGCGGCCTGAACTTCCCCGTCAAGATCGTGGGGAGCGGCGGCGCGGAGGGCGAGATCCGGCAGGCGCTCACCTCGGACGCGCTGCGTCACGTGGAGCTCCTCGGCTTCGAGACCGGTGCGGCGCTGGCCGACGTCATCCGCGGTGCGCGTGCCGTGGTGGTGCCGTCGGAGTGGCTCGAGCCCTTCGGCCTCACGGTGATCGAGGCGATGGCGTACGCGCGCCCCGTGGTCGCCAGCCGCATCGGCGGCCTGACGGAGCTGGTGGAGCCGGGGGTCGACGGGACCCTGTTCCGACCGGGCGACGCGGACGAACTGCGCGCGCAGCTGCGCGCGATGATCGAGGATCCCGCGCGGGCGACCGCGCTCGGACGCGCCGGCAGGCGCAAGGTGGAGCGCTCCTTCGCGCCCGAGGTGCACCTCGCACGCCTGCTCGAGCTCTACGCCGAGGTACTCGGCGGGGAGCCCCCGAGGGGGGGAACGCCCGGTGCCTGAGGCGCTTCGCGGCACGACGCCGCTGGTGTTCGTCGTGGGCAACAGCCGCAGCGGCACGACACTGATGAGCCGCGTGCTGTCCAACCACCCGGACGTGTTCGCCTTTCACGAGCTGCACTATTTCGAGGGCCGCTGGACGCTGCCCCGTGCCTCCGACGCGCTGGCGCCGGAGCGCGCCCGCCGCGAGGCGGCCTGGCTGTTGTCGGCGCAGCGCGACGGCCACTTCGAGGCACGGAGGATCGATCGCTACCTCGCGGAGGCGTCGGCGGCCCTCGGCGAGCGGCCAGCGCCGTGGACGCCTGCCGCCGTCTTCGAGGCCACCACGCGCTACGAGGCCGGTCTCCACGGGGCCTCGGTGGCCTGTGAGCAGACGCCGCGAAACGTGCACTACGCGCGCGAGCTGCTGGCGCTCTACCCGCGGGCGCGCATCGTCTCCATGGTGCGCGACCCAAGGGACGTGCTGCTATCGCAGAAGGGGAAGTGGCGGCGGCGCGCGCTCGGCGCGCGCAACATCCCGCGCCGGGAGGCGCTCCGCGCCTGGCTGAACTACCACCCGCGAACGATCAGCCTCCTGTGGAACGCCGCGGTCGCCGGCCAGGCAGCGCTCCGGGACCACCCTAGGGTGCTCACGGTGCGCTTCGAGGACCTCATCGCCTCGCCCCGCGACACGGTGGCCACCGTGGCCGAGTTCCTCCGGCTCGAGCCGGACGAGGCGATGCTCGCGGTGCCGACGGTGGGCTCCTCCAGCGCCGCCGACGGCCGCGCCGCGGGGTTCGACACCGCGGCCGTGGGGCGCTGGCGGCGTGGGGGCCTGCGCCGCTCCGAGATCGCCCTGTGCGAGGCGGTCACGGCCGCGGGCATGGCGGGCTTCGGGTACGAGCCCACCTCCGCCGGGGGTCCGGTGGACCCCGTGGTCCGCATCGAGGCACTCCTTTACACCCTGACCTGGCCCATCAAGACGGGCCTGGCGATGCTCCTCAACCTCCACCGCAGCCGCAACATCCTCGCGTCCGTGCGGCGGCGCCTGGGCGCGACGCGGTCGCGAGCGCCCTCGTGATCGCCCAGCTCGATCGCACGTACCTGCGCACCCGCCCGCTGCAAGGGGTGCGGCGCCTCGTGAGCTACGCCCTCTTCGAGGGGCGGCCGCTGACGACGCGAGGGCGCTGGATCAACCCACTCGTGTTGGGGCACCTGCGCGCCGCCGCGCACGCACCGCAGCTCCGCGCCGTGCAGCGACCGGCCTTCATCCTGGGCACCGGGCGCAGCGGCACGACGATCCTCGGCAAGCTGTTGTCGATGCACCGGGACATCGCCTTCCTCAACGAACCCAAGGCCCTGTGGCACGTCATCCACGCCGAGGAGGACGTGATCGGCAGTTACACCCGCGGGCCGGGGCGCTACCGCCTCACCGAGGCGGACGCCACCATCGAACGGAGGCAGGCCGCCCGGAGGATCTACGGCTACTACCTGGCCGTCACGGGAACCCGTCAGGTGCTCGACAAGTACCCCGAGTTGATGTTCCGCGTGCCGTTCGTCCGCGCCCTGTTCCCGGACGCCCGGCTGCTCCTCCTCGTGCGCCACGGTCGCGACACCATCGAGTCCATCGAGCACTGGTCCGAGCGCCTCGGCCGGGACGTCGGCGGCGAGGTCCACGACTGGTGGGGACGCGACGGCCGCAAGTGGCGCCTGATGACGCAGGAACTCGTGCCGTCGGAACCCTTGCTCGCCGGGCTGGCTCCGAAGATCGCGGGGCTCACGGGCCACGTCGACCGCGCCGCCGTCGAGTGGATCCTGACGATGCAGCAGGCACGCCGCACGGCGGCCCTCCACCCGGACCAGTCGCTCCTCGTGCGCTACGAGGACCTGGTCGGAAGCCCGCGCACCACGCTGGCGGAGATCCTGGCGTTCCTGGGTCGGCCCGCCGACCCGGTCGTGGAGGCATACGCCGAGCGCACGCTCCGCCCCGCGCCACCCAAGCGAGGGGTCCGGCTCGATCCGGTGTTGGTGCCCGCCTTCGAGGCCACCCTGGAGGCCCTCGGGTATGCCTGAGCGCCGGCCTCCTTCCCGCCGCACGGGAGCGGTGGGGCGGCCCTGATGCCACCCGCGGGCGTGCTGTGGGCGGCGGGGGCCGCGGCGATGACGCTGCTGCCGGGCGCCGTCGGAGCGATCCTGCTGGTGCGTTGGGGGCTGGGCTCGAGCCGCCGTGCGGGGGTCTGGCTCTGGTCCGCGGCCGTCGCCTGGTCGTTGCTCGGCGCGCTGCACGGCCCGGCCGAGGCGCTGCGCGCCTCCCAGGTACTGGCGGTACCCTGGCTCTTCGCCGCCGGCGCGGCACTCGCTGCGCCGGCACGCCATCGCCGACGCACCGTGGCCGGCGCCGTCGTGGCGGGCCTGGCCCTGATGGCGGCCGTGAGCGTGGCCCAGGCCCTGGGATGGACGGTCGCGCAACCCGCCTGGTTCCCCGCCCCCCTACTCGGTCCCGGAGCGCCCACCGCTGCGGTCGGCCCCGGCGGGCCCGTGCGCGCGATGGGATGGTCGGTCCACCCCAACCTGTGGGCCGCTGCGGTCCTGGTTCCGGGCCTGTTCGTGCTGAGCGCGCCCGGCATGCCGCGCTGGCGCTGGTGGGCGCTGATCCCGGTGTCCCTGGTGGTGACGCTCGCCGGGAGCAGGGCGGCGGTCGTCGGGCTCGGCCTGGGACTGCTGACCCTCCTCGCCACGAACCTGGCCGCCGGGCGCGTGCGGCGCCGCACGGCGCTCGGAATCGGCACGCTGCTCCTCGTGGCCCTGGCGCTGGGATCGCTGACCCCGCTCGGCGCCCGCTTCGGTGCGCTGTTCGCGCTCGTGGGCGGCGGCCCCACGGGCGGGACCACGGTCAACCTGATCCGCGACAGCGAGGACCTCACGTCGGCGGCATGGACCGACGCCGGCGTCGATGTGCGCAGGCACGCAGCCGAAAGCGGGCCCGAGGCAGCCGCGAGCTGGACCGTCCGCAAGCTCGGCAGCGGCAGCGGGCGGCGCGTGATGCAGGCCGTCGTGCTCGACCCCCGCGTCGTTTACACGCTGAGCGCGGAGCTCCTCACGACGCTCCGCGAGGGCATGCCCGGTCTGTTGGGCTGGGCCGCGCACGACGGCGGACCGCCCGACGTGCTCGCCGCGAGGCGCACCCCCGGCGGCTGGCATTTCGAGGCCGGGGGGGCATTGACGCTCGTCCGCCATTCCGTCGAGACCCTCGGTGACGGCTGGGTCCGCGTCGTCGTGACGTTTCGCAACGCGTCGGACGCCCCCGTTCGGTTGCCGATCGGCGTGACGCCGAACCAGGCGGCGGCGGCGGGCGGCGAGGTCGAGGCGCGCGCGCTCCAGCTCGAGGTCGGGGCACGCGCCACGCCCTACGCGCCCACCACAGCCGCCACGCGCATCTCGCAGCAGGCGCAGGGCTCCGCGCAGCGCAGGCTCCCGGTCTTCGCCGCGGCCTGGCAGGGGTTCCTCCAGGCCCCCTGGCTCGGCCATGGAAGCGCTTCCTTCACGGCCTTCTTCCGGCACAGTGGCGACGGCGCCCGAGCCGACATCGCCCACGCCCACAACATGATCCTCCAGGCCCTGTACGCCTACGGCGCTCCGGGGGCCCTGGTGCTGGTGGCGCTGCTCGTGGGCCTGCTCGTGGCGGCGCCCGCCATGCTCCCCGCTGTCCTTGCCGTGGTGGCGGCGAACATGTTCGACTACACCCTATGGAGCGCCCACGTGGTGTACCCCCTGGCCCTCGCCAGCGGCCTGCTGTGGCGCCGAGCCAGCCACGGCCACGGCGCTGCGGCGGATTCCGGCGCCGCGCGCCCCTGACATGGTGACGCCGCGCAGCCTCGCCATCCTGGGCACGCGTGGCGTGCCGGCCCGCCACGGTGGCTTCGAGACCTTCGCCGAACAGCTCTCCCTGTACCTCGTCACGCGCGGATGGGACGTCTCCGTGTATTGCCAGGAGCTCGGCGGCGGGCGCATGCGGCAGGAGCCGTGGCGGGGCATCCGGCGGGTCGTGGTTCCGGTGCCGGCGTCCGGTGCGGGGGGCACGGTGTGGTTCGACGCCCTGTCCACCGCCCACGCGGCCACGCGCCCCGGCGTGGCGCTGGTGCTGGGGTACAACACCGCCGTCCTCGACGTACTGCTCCGTCTGGCACGGCGCCCAACGGTGATGAACATGGACGGGATCGAATGGCAGCGGCAGAAGTGGTCCCCCGCGGCGCGCGCCTGGCTGCGCCTCAACGAGTGGGCCGGAGCCGCCGTGTCCCACCATCTGATCGCCGACCATCCGGAGATCCGCCGCCACCTCGAGCGCGACGGCCGGACGCGATCCATCACGACCATCCCGTACGGAGCGGACCGCGTCGAAGACGCCGATCCGGCCCTCCTCGAAGGGGTCGGTGTGCGCCCGGGCCGCTACGCCCTGATGGTGGGACGTCCCGAACCGGAGAACCTCGTGCTGGAAGTCGTCCACGCCTACTCCGCTCGCCCACGCGGCTACCGCTTGGTCGTCCTCGGGGCGTTCGACGTCCAGCGGTCGGCCTACCATCGCGCGGTGGTCGACGCCGCGGGCCCCGAGGTCACCTTCCCCGGAGCCATCTACGACGGGCCCACCGTGCAGGCGTTGCGCTACCATGCGCGGCTCTACATCCACGGGCACACGGTGGGGGGCACCAACCCCTCCCTGGTCGAGGCGCTCGGTGCGGGGAACGCCGTCCTGGCACACGACAACCGCTTCAATCGCTGGGTCGCCGGCGGGTCCAACGCCTACTTCGCCGACGAGGCGTCGTGCCGGGCGCGCCTCGACGCACTGCTCGACGATTACGGCGCCCTGGGAAGCATGGCCGCATCGAGCCTCCTGCGCCATCGTGAGGCGTTCGAGTGGGGGGCCGTGCTGCGGCAGTACGAGGCGGTCCTGGAGCGGGCCCGAAGCGGCACGACCGCCGGCCGCGCCGAAGCCGGCGGCGGGTGAGGGCGCCGAGCCCCCGCCCGGGGCGTGTGGGACGGCGCCGGACGATGCCCGCGGCGCCGCAGCGCAGAAGATGAGCGCGGCGCCGGCCGGTCGGCCACGGCGGCCCGTCGCGCCGCCCCGCGCGGGCCGCGGCATGCCGTACAATCGGGGAGCCCTGCACGACATTCTGCGGGAGACGGGCACGGCATGACGGGAACGCTCTCCAATCCACTGGCCTTCGCCCTGGGCGTGGGGTTCACGCTGATGCCGGCCTACATGCCGTTCGTCGCCGTGCTGCTGTTCTTCGGGCACCGCTGGGCACCGAACCGCGGGGACCTGCTGTGGCTGGCGACGGCCGTCGCGGCGGCCGTGCCGCTCGGCATCACGGGAGGTCTCGCCGGGGCGGCCTTCGGCGCCGCCCAGGTGCTGGGCCCGTGGCTGGTGTACGTCGCTTTCCGGGAGCTCCACGGCAGCGGCCTGTTGCGCGGCGTGCGCGCCCCGTTGGCGGCGGGTTTGCTGGTGGGCTTCGGGGTGATGGTGCTCGGGGGTCTCGCCGGCATCCAGGCCGTCCACTTCGATGCCGCCAAGACCCTCGCCCAGGCCATCGTGTGGAACGCCCCGGCGGCGCTGTACGGGCAGACCGTGCTGGTCCTGGGTGCGCTCATCGCAGCTCTCGCTCCCGATCACCGCCTGCGCGTGGCGAGCCTCGGGATCGCCGCTCTCGGCATCCTCGTGGCAGGCAGCCGTGACGCGGCCATGGCATGGGTGATCGTCGCCGTCGGCCTGATGATCGTGGGCCCGGGCGGCCGCCGCCTCGGCCGCGTGGTGGAGGTCGGAGTCCTGGTGGTGATGCTGGCGATCGCGGGTGGCCTGGGGCCGATGCTCGGGTGGGGCCGGGTCGGTTTCCTCGTCGACCTCGCCACGTCGCAGGGCTCCCCCAACCTGCTCCAGGGCACCGAGTACCCCTCCGGAGACTGGTGGGATCCGCTCGGCGTGCGCGTCTCTACGCGCTCGGGCATGGTCGGGGACGACCGCCTGATGCAATTCACGGTGGCGAAGGCCCAGCCGGAGTCCTGGCGGCGCCTGCAACAGCCCATCCGGCTGCTCCCGGGCGAGCGCTACACCGTGAGCGCCTTCATCGCGCCCGAGCCGACGGGGTCCCGGCCCGGCATCCAGGGGTGGGGCGAGGGGCGGGGGGACCGTTTCGTCCTCTCGGCGGTGCTCGAGAACGGGTCCTGGAGCGCCCACGCGACGGGCGCGGGCCGCGTGCTCTCCGTCACGGACACGCCGGTGTCCGGCGGCTGGCACCGGGTCGCGGTGAGCTTCGCGTACGGCGGCACCGGGCCGTTGACGTGGTGGCTGGGCCTGGCACCAGATCAGCGGGAGGGCGCGGGCAGCGAGGCCACCTTCGCGGGGTTCATGCTGACCTCGGGCGAGGCCGTCGTCCCCTACCAGGCGGGCGTGGCCACGCGTGGCCTCGGGCTCGCCGCCGCCCGGCTGCCGTACTGGCGGGCGGCCTGGCAGGGATTCCTGCAGCGGCCGTGGAGCGGCTGGGGGCGGGGCGCGTTCGCCGACTACGTGCGGGCCCATACCGTGGACAGCGACCGCCTGCACGAGGTGCCGAGCCATGCGCACAGCTTCCTGCTGCAGCAGCTCTTCGAGCGCGGGGTCGGCGGCGCGCTCGCCGCCGTGCTGTTGATCGCGGGCCTGTCGTTCTCGGCCGTCGCGCGGCGCGACCTGCCGCTGCTCGTCGCCATCGCCGGCGTGCTGGTCGCCAATATCTTCGACAACACCCTGCTCTACGGAGGTGTGCTCTACCCGCTGGCGGCGGTCGCCGGCTGGCAGAGCGCAGCCCCGGGAGCACGCCGCCGTTGGGGCGACGGCCCGCGCCAGGCGATCGTGCGCATCGTGCTCGCCGCTGCCGACACGGCCGCGGCGTTCGCCGGCCTGCGCGCCGCCATGTGGCTGGGCGAGCGCCTGCTGGGGCAGCCTCCCGGCGTGTCGCTGTCGCCCGGCGCCGCCTATCTCCTGCTGCTCTGGCCGCTCATGGCCTGGCGCGAGGGCCTCTATCCTGGCTACGGCCTGACGCCCGCCCAGGAGCTGCGCAAGCACGTGGGAGCCGTCACGGTCTCCGTTCTGCTGGTGGCCGCGGTGCGTCTGGTGTTGCCCTCGAGCGTCGCGGTGTCGGGCCCGACGCTGGCCATGTTGCTCGCCGTGGGGGTGATCGTCTCCCCGTTCGGCCGCGCCCTCGCCAAGCGCCTGCTGTGGGCCGCCAAGGCCTGGGGCCGGGACGTCATCGTACTGGGCGCCGGCGACACCGGCTCCCGCATGGCGCGGGCGCTCCAGCGCACACCACTCGACGGTCTCCACCCCGTGGCCTTCTTCGACGACGACCCGGCGTTGCAGGGCGGCCACGTGTGCGGCCTGCCGGTGGTTGGCCCATTGGCGTCCGCCGACGCGTACGCCGAGCGTCACGGCGTGCGCCACGCCATCGTGGCCATCCCAACGCTCGCCGCGAGCCGCCTTCAGACCATGCTCGACCGTCGTAGCCCCGCGTTCGACCGCGTCCAGTTCGTACCCGACCTCGCCGGGTTGCCCTCGGAGGATGTCTTCGCCAGCAGCATCGACGGCATGCTGGCGCTCGAGGTGCGCATCGGCCTGTACAACTCCGCCAACCGCGCCGTGAAGCGCGCCTGGGACATCGCCGGAAGCGTCATGCTCCTGGCGCTCGCCAGCCCCGTGCTCCTCGCGCTGTACCTGTGGGTGCGGGCGGACAGTCGCGGTGCGGGACTGCATGCCAGCCACCGGATCGGCGAGGGAGGCCGGCCCTTCGCCTGCCTCAAGTTCCGAACCATGCACGTCGACGCCGAGCAGCGCCTGGGGGAGCTGCTGGAGACCGACGCGCGCTTGCGGCACGAATACGCCCGCTTCCACAAGCTCACCTCGGATCCGCGCGTCACCCGCGCCGGGCGCGTGCTCCGAAGACTCAGCCTGGACGAGCTGCCCCAGCTGTTCAACGTCCTCCG